>JAMPDE010000001.1:1078767-1095619 GCA_023665825.1 Alistipes senegalensis
CCCGATGCGCCGCCAAGCGTACAACGCGACGGCTCCGGCGGCCAGCACGATCATCAGCAACGACCGCCACGCGTCGGCCTGCATCATCGCGGCACGGTCGGCAGCCATTGCAGCGGCGGTCGTTTCGCCCCACTCGATGTCCACACCTTTATCTATATAGCTTTGCAGGTCGTTGGCCTCGAAAATGCGGGAAAACTGGTCGGTCATCATCTCGGCGTCGGCCTGTTCGCCGAAATCGAACAACGTGCCGCCCGCGACGGCGAACAACAGACACAGCCCGCCCGTCACGCCGGCAGCCCAAGCCAACGCCCGCAGCAGCCGTTCGCGCGGCACCTCGTCGCGCCACAGCCGCATCAAGCCCAGCGCACCCAGCACCGGCACAATCCACTGCACGACGACAAGCGTCATCGACACGGTGCGGAACTTGTCGTAGCCGGGCAGATAATCGAAAAACAGTTCGGTGAACCACAGCCAGTTGCGCCCCCACGAAAGGAAAAGCATCACGCCGCCGACGGCAAGCATCCACCACTTGTTGCGCCCGCGCAGGAGCATGACGCCCAACACGGCGAGGAACACGGCAGCAGCTCCCAAGTAGGTCGGCCCGCCGGTATAGGGCTGCTCGCCCCAGTAGGTGGGCAGCTGCTGCGCCGCCCCGCGCAGGCCGTAGTCGGCGAGTACGGCGGCTGTCCGGCTGTCGGCGGCGAAGGTCGAACCCGATTCGCGCCCCATGAAGTCGGGAATCAGCAGGTTGAAACTCTCGGCCTTGCCGTAACTCCACGCCGTAGCGTAATCGAGCGCGAGGCCGTCGCGCGAAGTCTCGGCGGTCGTCGTCAGCTCCGACCCGCCGCGCATGGTATCCGGCGAGTGCTGGGCCGTATACCATAATGGTGCGAAGTTGGAAGCAACGGCCAGCAGCCCCGCCGCCGCGAGCACGGCGGTGCGGCGCACGAAATCGCGCAACCGCTTTTCGCGTCCGGCGACGATGCCCTCGCTCACCCAGAACGCGGCCATCGCCATGAGGAAATAGTAGGTAATCTGCGGATGGTTGGCTCCGATTTCGAGCGACGCGGCGAGGGCGGTCAGTGCACCGCCGTACCACACGTTGCGCCGCAGCGTGACCCACGCGCCGCCCATCATCAAGGGGGCATAGACCAGCGCCCACATCTTGGTGATGTGTCCGGCGGCGATAATCAGCAGGAAGTAGGTCGACAACCCGTAAGCCAACGCCCCGACGACGGCCACCCGCGCGTCGACGCCGCAGAGCAGCAGCATCGCCCACATGGCGGTCATGGCGAAGAAGAGGAAACCGGCGGGCGTATCGACGATTCGGACGACGCGTCCGACCGTATTTTTGACCAACTGCGCCGGATAGGCGACGTCGATGAGGTAGGCGGGCATGCCGCCGAACATGCCGCCCGTCCACTGCGGATCCTCGCCCGTGTCGGCCCGCATCTGCCGGATGTCGCGGGCCATGCCCTCGAACTGCACGACGTCGTGCTGGGGCAGCACCTCGCCCCGAAACTGCGGCGCGAAATAGGCCGCGCTCACCACGAAAAAGAGTGCCGAAGCGAGCACCCACGACAGCACCCGCCGTCCGTATCGGGATTTCAGAAATTCCATGTATTGCGGATTTTAACGCCCCAAGATACGAAATAAAGGCAAAAAGCCGACGGCCGAAATAATTTTTTCCGCCGCATATTCCGTTTTTCAATCGGTTTTTTCGTAACTTTGGCTCTGTCATGTCGGCACTCGACTCCATACGTGCAACCGTCGCAACCGAACTGGAAGCCTACGAAGCCTTCGTCGAACGGCAATTCACGGCCGAAGGCGAACTGCTCTCCGAGATGTTGCGTTATGCGCTTTCGTCGCGCGGCAAGGGCATCCGTCCGCTGCTGGTCGTCCTTTCGGCCGCACTCCATGCCGCCACGCCGGCGGCAGCGTCGGGTCGCCGCACGTGTCTGGCGGCCATGCTGGTCGAGATGCTCCACGTCGCCTCGCTCATCCACGACGACGTAATCGACGAATCGGACACCCGCCGCAACCGTCCGTCGGTCAATGCCCGCTGGCAGTCGCACAAGGCGGTGCTGCTGGGCGACTATATCTTGGCACGGAACATGGCCATCGGGCTGCAAAGCGGCCAGTTCGATTTGGTGACGCACATCTGCGGCGCGATGGCGTCGCTCTGCGAAGGCGAAATGGAGCAGGCCGACTGCGTAGACCGACATCGGATGACACGCGACCTCTACACCGGAATCATCTACAAAAAAACGGCCTGTCTGCTGGGAATCAGCGCGTCGGCCGGTGCGCTGGCGGTCGGCGCGACGCGCGACCGCGTGGCGACAATGCGCCGCTTCGGCGAAGCGCTGGGCATGGCCTTTCAGATTCAGGACGACATACTCGACTACGGAACGCAAAACCGCACCGGCAAGCCCGCCTGCAACGACCTGCGCGAAGGGAAAATCACCCTGCCGCTGCTCGCCGTGCTCGAACGGGCCGACGACCGCCGCCGCACCGAACTGCTCGAACGGCTCTCCCGCTGCCACGAAGACGAAGCGTCGGTCGACTACCTGCGGGAACTCGTGACGAACGAGGGCGGACCGGAAGCGGCCGGACAGGAAATGCAGCGATACATCGCCCAAGCCGTCGGCCTGCTCGCCGACTACGACGACTCGCCCTACCGGCAAGCCCTGATCGAATTGTGCCGGTTCGTGACGGAACGCGACCGGTAAAACGATACTCGAAACGAAAACCTTAATAAAAATCTCATGACACAACCGAAAAAAAATCTCCTGCCGATCATCGTGATGTTCTTCCTCTTCGCGATGATCTCGTTCGTCACGAACTTGGCCGCGCCGATGGGCACCATCTGGAAAAACGAGTACCCGTCGCTCGGCATGATGGGCAACATGATGAACTTTCTGGCCTACCTCTTCATGGGTATTCCGGCCGGCAAGCTGATCGAGCGCATCGGCTACAAACGCACCACGCTCATCGCCATGGGCGTCGGCGTCGTCGGTCTGTTCACGCAGTACCTTTCGAGCCACGTCGGCGTGAACACCGAACTGTTCGCCTATCATGAAACGGCCATCAAGCTCAACTACGTCATCTACCTGCTCGGCGCATTCGTCTGCGGATTCTGCGTCTGCATGCTCAACACGGTCGTCAACCCGCTGCTCAACATGCTCGGCGGCGGCGGCAACAAGGGCAACCAGCTGATTCAGGCCGGCGGTGCGCTCAATTCGTTCGCCGGAACGCTGACCCCGCTCTTCGTGGGCGCGCTGATCGGCACGGTGACCGAGCGTACGGCGATGTCGGACGTAACGCCGCTGCTGTTCATGGGCATGGGCGTATTCGCACTGGCATTCCTCATCATCCTGTTCGTGGAGATTCCCGAACCGCGCTTCGGAGCGGACGGGGCGGTCAAGACCAAAGAGAAATACAGCCCTTGGAGCTTCCGCCACACGGTATTGGGCGTCATCGGCATCGGCATCTACGTCGGTATCGAGGTCGGCATCCCGGGCACGCTGATTTTCTACCTTTCGGACAGCTCGGCACGCGGCGCCGGCATCGCAGTCAACGGCGCGGCTATCGGCGGCGCGATTGCGGCTATCTACTGGTTGTTGATGCTGGTCGGCCGACTGGTCAGCAGCGCCATCAGCGGCAAGGTTTCGAGCCGCGCACAGCTGATCGCCGTATCGGTTACGGCCATCGTCTTCGTGCTCATCGCCATCTTCACGCCGAAAACCGTATCGGTCACGATGCCCAGCTACGGCGTCGGTAGCGGATTCGAGATGGTGCAGGTGCCGTTGAGCGCACTGTTCCTCGTGCTGTGCGGTCTGTGCACGTCGGTGATGTGGGGCGGTATCTTCAACCTCGCGGTCGAAGGGCTCGGCAAGTACACGGCGCAGGCGTCGGGCATCTTCATGATGATGGTCGTGGGCGGCGGCGTGCTGCCGGTCATCCAAGAGTATCTGGCCAACCGCGTGGGCTACATGCCCTCGTACTGGTTGATCGTCGTCGCACTGGGCTACCTGCTCTACTACGGCGTGGTCGGCTGCAAGAACGTGAACAAAAACATTCCGGTGGAATAACGCCGCCGGAATGCAAACGGAAAGCGGGGCGTCCGAATGGGACGCCCCGCTTCTCTTTCGCCTGCTTCGCCGAAGGATTATTTCTCCTCCGTGCGAACCATGCGCTTCTCCTTGATGCGGGCTTTCTTGCCCGTCAGGCCGCGCAGGTAGTAGATGCGTGCACGGCGCACGACACCGACCTTGTTCACCTCGATTTTCTCGATGTGCGGCGAGTACAGCGGGAAGATACGCTCCACGCCCACGCCGTTCGACACCTTGCGGATGGTGAACATCTTCGTCTTGCCCGATCCCTTGATCTGGATCACGACGCCACGAAAACTTTGCAGGCGCTCCTTGTTGCCCTCGACGATCTTGTAGGTCACGGTGATGGTGTCACCGGCCTTGAACGACGGCACGTCGGCATCCGTCTTGGGCCACAACTGCTCGTTGACGGCCTTGATGATTGCATCTTTGTTCATGATTGCAACTATTTTTCGGTTTCATACTCGACATTCCCGCTGTGCTCCGCTACCATGACGGCGTGTTTTCGTTCCGCCAATCCCGCCGGCCGCCACCCGAAGATGTACGGCCCGCCTGTGCTCCGGCACCCAATGAAAGAGGTCGATATATGCCCTTCGCAGGGAGTGCAAAGATAGGCAATAAAATCGGAAATGAAAAAAATCGCGCTTTTTTATTCGGAATCGCGCACGAAAACGACCGGACGCATGCCATGCTTCCCCATTTTATCACTACCTTTGTAGAAATAATGAAAACGACGAAAAATGAATAATAACGACCGGTTGATTCTCGTCACCAACGACGACGGCGTGGGGTCGCAGGGCATAGCGGCCGCTATCGAGGTGGCCCGCACGTTCGGGCGCGTGGTGGTGGTCGCCCCCGAAACCATGCAAAGCGGCATGAGCCAAGCCATTACGATGTACACGCCGCTCTTTCTGCGCCGCGTCCGCCAAGAACCCGGACTCGACGTCTACGCCTTTTCGGGCACGCCGGTCGACTGCGTGAAAATGGGCTTCGACTACCTGCTGCGCGAAGAGAAGGTCGACCTCGTGATTTCGGGCATCAATCACGGCTCCAATTCGGCGGTGAACGTGCTCTATTCGGGCACGATGGGCGCGGCCATCGAGGGCAGTTTCTACGGCTGTCCCTCCGTCGGGCTGTCGCTCGACGACCACAGTGCCGATGCCGATTTCGAGGCGGCTGTGCTGTGGGGCAAGCGCATCGTCGGCGAGGTGCTGGAACACAACGAACGGCTCCCGCTCTGCCTGAATGTCAACGTACCCGTAGGCCGGCCCGACGAGATACGCGGCATGCGGCTCTGCCGGCAGAATCGCGGATTCTGGCGCGAGGAGTTCTTCCGCCACGAAGACCCGCGCGGCCGCGAGTACTTCTGGCTGACGGGCGCGTTCGTCAACAACGAACCCGAAGCCGAAGATACGGACGAATGGGCCCTGTCGCACGGCTATGTCTCCGTCGTGCCGGTGCAGGTCGACATGACCGACTACCGCCAACTCGAAGCACTGCGGGGAGTATTTTCGATGCAAAACTAAACGAACGCCATGTTGACCTTTCTGCTCGTAATCGCCATTCTGATTCAGACCGTCGCGACGGTCTTCGCCCTGCGGCTGGTGCGGACGACCAAGTACAATTCGGTATGGATCCTCTTCATCATCGGATTCTTTCTGCTGTCGGTCGAGCACGTCGTGCAGCTGTGCCACGTAACGGGCGGATACGAACCCGGCGCGTGGGTCATCTATCTGAGCATCGTCATCTCGATGTGCCTTTCGATCGGCGTGATGTACGCCCACAAACTGTTCAAGTACATCGACCGCCTCAACCGCCAGCATCAGCTACTCAACCGCCGCATCCTGACGGCCGTCCTGCGCACCGAAGAAAAAGCCCGCTCGCACTTTTCAAAAGAGCTGCACGATGGGTTAGGACCGTTGTTATCGTCGGCCAAGATGTCGCTGACGGCCCTGTCGCACGACGAACGCACCCCCGAACAGCGCGAAATCATCGACAACACGACCTATGTCATCGACGAAGCCATCCGCTCGCTGCGCGAAATCTCGAACAACCTTTCGCCCCACGTGCTCAACGACTTCGGACTGGCGCGCGGCGTGCAGAACTTCATCGAAAAGAGCGCGGCCATCCACGACGTCAAGATCCGTTTCACGACCAACCTGCGCTCGGAACGTTACGACAAGGAGGTCGAAGTGATTCTCTACCGCGTCATCTGCGAACTCATCAACAACTCGCTGAAACATTCGGGCTGCAAGGCCGTGCACCTCTCGCTCGCGCAGAACAGCGCGGAGCTGGCCCTCGACTACACCGACGACGGGCGCGGATTCAATCCGCAGGCGATGATGGATTGCGGCATGGGGTTGTCGAACATCGCTTCGCGGGTCAATTCGCTGGGCGGGACGTTCCAGATCGTGTCGTCGAAAGGCAAGGGCATGCGCGCCGCCATCCGCATCCGCACGCAGGAGGAGGCCCCGCGCCGAAAAAACGGGAAATCCAAAATGAAGAAACATGAATAAGAAAATCGTCGTCTTGGGCGGCGGCATCAGCGGCTACGGCTCGGCCATCCTCGCCCGAAAAAAGGAATTCGACGTCTTTCTCTCCGACGCAGGCAAAATCGCCGACCGGTTCAAAAACCGCCTCGACGAGTGGCAGGTACCCTACGAGGAAGGAGGCCACACCGAAGACCGCATCTTGGCGGCGGACGAGGTCATCAAGTCGCCCGGCATCCCCGAAACCGCCCCGATCGTGCGGAAAATCCGCGAACGGGGCATTCCGGTCATCTCCGAAATGGAGTTCGCGGGGCGTTATCTGGACGGGGCCCGCTGCATCTGCATCACGGGCTCGAACGGCAAGACCACGACCACCTCGCTGATTTACAAAATCATGCGCGATGCGGGCGCGAACGTCGCGCTGGGCGGCAACATCGGCGAGAGTTTCGCCTATTCGGTCGCGACGGGCCGTTACGACTGGTACGTGCTCGAATTGAGCTCGTTCCAGCTGGACGGCATGTACAAGTTCCGCAGCCACATCGGGGTGCTGATGAACATCACGCCCGACCACCTCGACCGCTACGACCACTGTTTCCAGAACTACGTCGACTCGAAGATGCGCATCACGCAGAACATGAACTCGCGCGACTATTTTATTTATTCGGGCGACGACGAGGTCATCTGGGAGCAGTTGCCGAAATACGATTTCCGCATGAAACAGCTGCCGTTCGCCGCCAAGAACGCCGTAGCGAGCGGCGCGGGCGACGCCTTTCTGTGCGACGGCCGGTTCACGGCGACGGTCGGCAGCCGCTCGGTCGAAATCGACACGGCGAAGATGAAAATCGGCGGCCTGCACAATGCCTACAATGCAATGGCGGCGGCACTGGCGACACTGGCGGCAGGCATCGCACCGGCGAAAATCCGCAAGGCGATCTACGATTTCAATCCCGTCGAGCACCGGCTCGAACCGGTCAAGGAGGCGGGCGGCGTGCTGTGGATCAACGACTCGAAAGCGACCAACGTCGATTCGGTGTGGTACGCGCTCGAAAGCATGCGACGCCCCGTCGTATGGATTGCGGGCGGCACGGACAAGGGCAACGACTACGCCCCGCTCAAAGCGTTCGCCCGCGCGAAAGTGCACACGCTGGTCTGCATGGGGCTGGACAACGCCAAGTTAGTACGCGAATTCACGGGCGTCGTGCCCGAAATCATCCCGACCGATTCGCTCGTCACCGCGATGCAGGCCGCTGCACGGGCCGCCCGTGCAGGCGATGCGGTGCTGCTGTCGCCCGCCTGCGCCAGTTTCGACCTGTTCAAGAACTACGAACAGCGCGGCGAACTTTTCAAAAAATGGGTGAACGAAAACGCCTGACCCGATGAACCGCGACGACCTCCCCACGCCCCGCGCGACCGACACAGGCCCCGACCGGCCGACCGCGAGAGCTGCAACGACCACGACGGCCGCCGCCGAACGCCGCCGGTTCTTTTCGGGCGACCGCGTGCTGTGGGTCATCATCGCGGTGCTGGCCGTGATTTCGGTGCTGGTGGTCTACTCGTCGACGGCCAAAATGGCCTACGCACCCGATTCGGCCCGCTCAACCATACACTTCCTGCGCCAGCAGTTGTTCATCCTCGTATTGAGTCTCGGCACGATGTGCGTCGTGCAGAAAATCGACTGCCGGTTCTACAATCGCGGAGCCAAGTGGTTCTACATCCTCTCGCTGCTGGCTACCGTCGCGGCCTATTTCATCGGGCATTCGACCAACGGAGCCGCCCGCTGGATTCCGCTCGGCCCGCTCCAATTCCAACCCTCCGAAGCGCTGAAAATCGCCACGGTGCTCTTTCTCGCCCGTCAGCTCGCCTGCCGTCAGAAGAACATCGACCGCCTGCGCATCGTCCCCTCGTGGCGGTTCTGGACGTGGCGCACGTCGCGCGAACAACGCCGCATCTGGCGCGAGGGGACACGGCCCATTCTGCTGCCGGTGCTCTCCGCCTGCCTCGTGATTTTCCCGGCCCACACGTCGGCGGCCGTGCTGGTCTTCCTGACCTCGTGGATCATGATGCTCATCGGCCGCATCCGCATCGGCGAATTAATGAAACTTTTAGGCTGGACGGCTGCGGCCGCCGCACTTATCATGGCGCTCGGCTGGGGCCGCAGCGAAACCGCCGAAGGCCGTTTGGCCACGTGGTGGCACCTCTGGACCTACGAATACAACGTCGAATCGCCCAAACCGGTCGAAAAACTGACCGACACCGAACGCTCGATGATCGCCATCCACAACGGGGGCATCTTCGGCGAGGGAGCGGGCCAAAGCGTCATGCGCGTGGAGATGATCCATCCCGAAAGCGACTACGCCTATGCCTTTTTCGTCGAGGAGTACGGGTTGCTGCTCGCAGCCGTGCTGCTGATGCTCTATCTGTGGATATTTTTCCGCGCCATCGAGATATTCGGTCGCTGCGGCACGGCCTTTCCGGGTCTGTTGGTGCTGGGGCTGGCCCTGCTTATCACGTGTCAGGCCTTGCTGCATATCATGGTAACGGTCAATCTGATTCCCGAAACGGGACAGACCCTGCCGTTGATTTCGCGCGGCGGGTCGTCGACCCTTTTCACGACCGTCGCGCTGGGCATGATTTTGAGCGTCAGCCGCCAGAACGACGAACATTCGCACGACCGCCCGCGCGGCGAAAGCATCTACGAACGGGGATAATCCCCGCCTCGTGCGCGCAAAAAAACGGGCGTCCGAAATGAAATCGGACGCCCGTCGTCTGTCTGCGCGAAATTACGCGGATCAAGCCTTGCCGGCCGAACCGAGCACCTCTTCGCACTTGTGTTTGTAGAGCTTCTTCAACTCGTCGCGGGCGGGGCCCAAGTATTTGCGCGGGTCAAACTCGGCGGGCTGCTCGGCGAAGACCGTACGGATAGCGGCGGTCATGGCCAGACGACCGTCGGAGTCGATGTTGATTTTACAAACGGCGCTCTTGGCAGCCTGACGCAACTGCTCTTCGGGAATGCCGACGGCCTCTTTCAAGGCACCGCCGTGCGAGTTGATGATCTTCACATATTCCTGCGGCACCGACGACGAACCGTGCAGCACGATGGGGAATCCGGGCAGTTTGGTCTCGATTTCGGCCAAGATGTCGAAACGCAGTTCGGGCGGCACGAGGATGCCTTCGGCGTTGCGGGTGCACTGCTCGGGGCGGAACTTGTAGGCGCCGTGCGACGTGCCGATCGAAATGGCCAGCGAATCAACGCCCGTCTTCGATACGAAGTCGATGACGTCTTTGGGGTCGGTGTAGTTCGAGTGTTCGGCGACCACCTCGTCCTCGACGCCGGCCAGCACGCCCAGCTCACCCTCGACCGTCACGTCGAACTGGTGCGCGTAGTCGACTACCTGCTTGGTCAGCGCGACGTTTTCCTCATACGGCAGGGACGAACCATCAATCATAACTGATGAAAAACCCATGTCGATGCAGCTCTTGCACAGCTCGAACGAGTTGCCGTGGTCGAGGTGCAGCACGATGGGAATGTTCTTGCCCAGCTCTTTGGCGTACTCTACGGCACCCTGCGCCATGTAGCGCAGCAGCGTCTGGTTGGCGTATTTGCGGGCGCCCGACGACACCTGCAAAATCACCGGCGACGAGCACTCGACGCACGCCTGAATGATGGCCTGCATCTGCTCCATGTTGTTGAAGTTGAAGGCCGGAATGGCATACCCGCCCTTAATGGCCTTGGCGAAAATCTCTCGCGTATTCACCAGACCCAGTTCCTTGTACGATACCATAATTATTGAATGTTTTGAATGAAAATCCGTTCGCAAAAACCGACGCAAATGTACGAATTTTTCTCGACTGGCGCTTCTTTTTGTGAAAAAAATAACAGTCGGCCGAAAATCGTTGCGTTTTACGGATTGTTTTTTGTACTTTTGCCGGAAATCCAGCGAGGACAAACGACAGCTGCAAAACGAAATATGAATAAAAATATGCCGGAATTCATCTATCAGGAACCCTACCCCGTCGGGGAGGACAAGACGAACTATCGTCTGCTGACGAAAGACCATGTGAAAGTCGTCGAATGCGACGGCCGCAAATTGCTGAAAATCGCCCCCGAAGGGCTCGAACTGCTCTCGCGGGCCGCTTATAACGACGTATCGTTCTACCTGCGGGCCAGCCACTTGCAGAAGCTGCGCGACATCCTCGACGATGCCGAGACGAGCGACAACGACAAGTTCGTGGCCTACACCATGCTGCTGAACCAGTGCGTGGCGGCCAAAGGCGAACTGCCGACCTGTCAGGACACCGGCACGGCCATCTGCATCGCGCACAAGGGCGAGGACGTCTACACGGGCGCGGACGATGCCGAACACATCGCACGCGGCGTCTACGAGACCTACAAGGAACGCAACCTGCGCTACTCGCAGGTCGTACCGTTCACGATGACCGACGAGAAGAATTCAGCGACCAACCTGCCCGCCCAGATCGACATCTACGGCGGCAAGCCCGGCATGGAGTACGAATTCCTCTTCATCACCAAAGGCGGCGGCTCGGCCAACAAGACCTTCCTCTACCAGCAGACCAAAGCCCTGCTGAACGAAGCATCGCTGACGAAGTTCATCGCCGAACATATCAAGGATCTCGGCACGTCGGCCTGCCCGCCCTACCACTTGGCGATCTGCATCGGCGGCACGTCGGCCGAAATGTGCCTCGCGACCGTCAAAAAGGCATCGGCCGGTTATCTCGACGAACTGCCCACGTCGGGCAACGAGGGCGGACGCTGCTTCCGTGACCTCGAATGGGAGGAGAAAGTGCTGAAAATCTGTCGCGAGAGCGGCATCGGCGCCCAGTTCGGCGGCAAGGCGTTCGTGCACGACGTGCGGGTCATCCGCGCACCGCGCCACGCGGCTTCGTGCCCCGTCGCGATCGGCGTGAGCTGCTCGGCCGACCGCAACATCCGCGCGAAAATCACGCCGGAGGGCATTTTCTTGGAGGAGTTGGAGAAGAATCCTGCCCGGTTCCTTCCGAAAGAGGCTCCGGCCATGTCGCCTGCGGTGGATATCGACCTCGATGAAGGTATGGATAAGGTCAGAGCCATTTTGACAAAGTATCCGATCAAGACCCGTCTGCGCCTGCGCGGCACGCTGATCGTCGCCCGCGACATCGCCCACGCCCGCATCAAACAGATGCTCGACGAGGGGAAACCGATGCCCGAATACTTCCAGAAACACCCGATTTACTATGCAGGCCCGGCCAAGACGCCCGAAGGCATGGCTTCGGGTTCGTTCGGCCCGACGACGGCCGGACGCATGGATCCCTACGTCGACCTGTTCCAGCAGCACGGCGGCTCGCTGGTCATGGTGGCCAAAGGCAACCGCTCGCAGGCCGTGACGGATGCCTGCAAGGCGCACGGCGGGTTCTATCTCGGTTCGATCGGCGGCCCGGCGGCTATCTTGGCGCAGAACTCGATCAAGTCGGTCGAGGTGGTCGACTTCCCCGAGCTGGGCATGGAGGCCGTGCGCAAGATCTACGTCGAGGATTTCCCCGCCTTCATCATCGTCGATGACAAGGGTAACGACTTTTTCGCCGACTTCAAACACTAAACGGGCGGCGAAAACGTTATACGCGTGAGGATTCCGGCGAGAACGCGCATCGCACGGCGATTGCGTCGGAATTCGCCGGCCGTGCCGGATTTTCGCCGGCCGGTGCCGAAAAGGTGTGTAAGATGAATGTTATGAGATTTTTCGTTGCGAAATTTTCCAAAGCGTTGTTTTTCAGAGCAACGGCCGTGCTGCTGCTCGCGGGGTCGGTGCTGCACGCGGAAGCGGCCGAAAAGGTGACGTTCGAGGCTTCGTCGCCGCTGACGGTGGCCGTCGGCGAGGCGTTCCGCGTGGAGTTCACGCTCAATGCCGAGCCCGACAAGGATACGTTCGAGGCTCCCTCGTTCGAGGGGTTCGACGTGCTGGCGGGGCCCTCCGTCTCCAAAGGCTCGTCGGTCTCCATCGTCAACGGTTCGATGACCAAATCATCCAGCTACACCATCACCTACGTCCTGCTGGCGCAGCAGGCGGGCAACATCACCGTCGGCGCGGCGCAGATTGCAGCCGACGGCAAGACCTACCGCACGCAGCCGCTGCCCATCGAAGTGGTGCAGGAGAGCGGCACAGGCCAGCCGCAGGGCGGCCGCGAAAATCAGGAGGAACAGAGCGGTGCGGCCAACGCCCAGCGGCAAATCGCAAACGACGACATTCTGCTGCGCGCCATCGTTTCGCGCACGTCGGTCTTCAAGGGCGAACCGCTGCGCGTGACCTTCAAACTCTACGAACGGGTCAACGTCGTGGGCTACGACGGGGTGAAATTCCCCTCGTTCAACGGCTTTTGGGCGCAGGAGCTCAACACCGACAACGCACCGCGCCGGCGCGAAACCTACAACGGCAAGGTCTACGAAACGCTCGTCGCCCGCGAATTCCTGCTCTACCCGCAGCAGTCGGGCACGCTGACCATCGACCCGGCCGAGCTGACCGCCGTCGCACAGGTCGTGGTGCAGAGCCGCCACATCGACCCCTTCTTCGGCGGCGGGCACGAGGTCTACAACGTCCCGCGCAAGGTGCAGAGCCAGCGGGTGACCGTCACGGTCAAAAACCTGCCCGCAGGCGCACCGGCCAGCTTCAGCGGAGCCGTCGGACGGTTCACGCTCGACGCCACGCTGCCGCCCGAACGCATCGCGGCCAACTCGGCATCGACCTACACGGTGAAAATCGCCGGTTCGGGCAACCTCACGTTCGTGCAGGCGCCGAAACTGACCCTCCCGACCTCGTTCGAGCAGTACAACGTCAAGACCACCGAATCCATCAACACGACGGCCGCCGGCATCACGGGATACCGCCAGTTCGAGTACCCGTTCATCGCGCGGGCCGAAGGCACCTACGAAATCGCGCCGGTCGAGTTCAGCTACTTCGACCCCGAACGGATGCAGTACGCCACCCTGCGGGCCAAACCGCTGATCCTCGACGTAACGCCCGATGCCGGAGGCGGTAGCGGCGCGCCCGTCGTGCAAGGGCTCGGCATGTCCAAAGAGGAGGTGCGCCTGCTGGGGCAGGACATCCGGTTCATCAAACTCGGCAATCCGCAGTTGCGGCTCGACGGCAGGCCGTTCCACTTCGGCACGGCCTATTGGGTGTGGCTGGTGGCCATTCTGGCGGCATTCGGCGCGGCCTACGCCGCCCTGCGCCGCCGCATCCGCGAGCGGCAGAACGTCGCCCTCGTGCGCGGCAAGCGGGCCAACAAGGTAGCCGTGCAACGGTTCCGCGCGGCGAAACGCCACATGGAGGAACAGAACCGCCACGCTTTCTACGACGAAATGCTGCGTGCGCTGTGGGGCTACATGAGCGACAAATTCAACATTCCGGTGGCCAACCTCACGAAAGAGAACGTCCGCGAGGAGCTGCACAAACGCGGCATCGCAGCCGAACAGTCGCAACGTTTCACGGCCATCGTGACCCAGTGCGACGAAGCGCAGTACTCGCCCGCCGCCTCGTCGCAGATGCACGAAGTCTATGCCGAAGGGGTGGATTTCATTTCGCAAATCGAATCGGCGATAAAACATTAGGAATCATGAAGCGAACGATGCTATATTGTCTGCTGTTGTTCGGGGTGTCGGCCGTCGCCGCACAATCCGCCCGCCCCGTCGCCGAAGAACCGGCCGCACAGGAGCAGACCGACATGCAGAACGAACTTGCCGACCCGCAACCGGCGGCCGACGGACAACCCGTCGCACTGGACAAGGAGACGCCCGCCCGACTGTGGGACGCGGCGAACACGGCTTATATCGACGGCGACTACCACGCAGCGACGAAATCCTACGAACAGTTGGTCGCACGGGGTTACGGCTCGTCCAAACTGTTCTACAATCTGGCCAACAGCTATTTCAAGCAGGAGCGGATCGGCCGCGCCATTCTCTTCTACCGGCGGGCCCTGCGGCTCGATCCGGGCAATGCCGACGCCCGCTACAATCTGGCCGTCGCCGAAGCCCGCACGAAAGACCGCATCGAACGGGTACCCGAATTTTTCCTGACCGAATGGTTCCGCAGCATCCGGCGCACGATGAGTTCCACCGCGTGGAGCGTGCTCTCGCTCGCGGCATTGGCCTGCGGACTGGCCGCATTCCTGCTCTACCTGCTCGCGCAACGGCTGTCGATGCGCAAGGCGGGATTCTACGGCACGCTGGCGGCGGCAGCGGTTTTCGTGCTGACGACCTGCTTCGCCGCAAGCGAACGCCGTGACCAGCTCGACCGCACCGAAGCAGTCGTCATGGCGTCGTCGGCCGCCGTATCGAGCGCACCCGACAAATCGGCGACCGACCTGTTCATCCTGCACGAAGGCACGACGGTGCAAATCGTCGGACGGCTCGACAAGTGGAGCGAGGTGACGATCGCCGACGGCAAGAAAGGCTGGATCGAAAACTCGAAAATCGAAACGATCTGATGTCACGGTTGTTGCAGGATGTCGTGGGCGAGCTCTCGAAGCTGCCCGGAGTGGGCCGGCGCACGGCGTTGCGGCTGGCGATCCACATTCTGCGCATGGAGCGCGACTCGGTGTCCGAAATGACGCGGAGCATCGACCGTTTCCGCACGGAGGTGAAATACTGCAAGGAGTGCAACAACCTGTCGGACGAGGAGCTATGCCCCATCTGCGCCGACCGCGAACGCGACCGCACGATCATCTGCGTGGTGGAGCAGGTCGCCGACGTGCTGTCGATCGAAAACACGCACCAGTACAAGGGATTGTACCACGTGCTGGGCGGGGTCATCTCGCCGATGCAGGGCATCTCGCCGTCGGACCTGAAAATCGACCTGCTGACCGAACGCGTCGCACGCGGCGAAGTGAAGGAGGTGATACTGGCCATTTCGACGTCGGTCGAGGGCGAGACGACGCTCTTTTACATCATGAACCGCCTGCGCGGATTCGAGGGGCTGAAAATCACCTCCATCGCGCGGGGTATCGGCTTCGGCGACGAACTCGAATACGTCGACGAACTGACCATCACCCACGCCCTGCGCAACCGGCGGGAAATAGAATGACACTAAACAAGATAAACATGAATTTTCTGACAAACGAAAAACTGACGATCGTCGGCGCCGCCGGCATGATCGGCTCGAACATGGCGCAGACGGCCGCGATGATGCGTCTGACGCCGAACATCTGCTTGTACGACCCGTTCGCGCCCGCGCTCGAAGGGGTGGCCGAAGAGTTGTACCACTGCGCATTCGAGGGGGTAAACATCACGTGGACGACCGACATCGGCGATGCGCTGACGGGGGCATCCTACGTCGTATCGTCGGGCGGAGCGGCCCGCAAGGCAGGCATGACCCGCGAAGATTTATTAAAGGGCAATACACTTATCGCGAAGGAGCTGGGAGAGAACATCCGCACCTACTGCCCCGACGTGAAACACGTGGTCGTGGTCTTCAATCCGGCCGACATCACGGGATTGGTGACGCTGATTCATGCAGGTATCGAACCGTCGCGCCTTTCGACCCTCGCCGCGTTGGATTCGACACGTCTGCGCTCGGAGCTGGCGAAATACTTCCAGATTCCGGCCGACGAAATCACCGACTGCCGCACCTACGGCGGACACGGCGAACAAATGGCCGTATTCGCCTCGACGACGCTCGTAGCAGGCAAACCGCTGTCGGAACTCATCGGCACGCAAATGCCGGTCGACGACTGGCACGCCCTGCAACAGCGGGTCATTCAAGGCGGCAAGCACATCATCGACCTGCGGGGCCGTTCGTCGTTCCAGAGCCCGGCCTATCTGTCGATCTGCATGATTGCGGCGGCGATGGGCGGCAAACCGTTCACCTATCCGGCGGGCGTGTTCCTCCGCAACGACGAATACCGCGACATCCTGATGGCGATGGAGAGCGAAATCACGGCCGACGGCGTCCGCTACAAGGAGGTGCACGGCACCCCCGAAGAACACGCCACGCTGACGGAGAGCTACAAACACCTCTGCACCCTGCGCGACGAAGTGATCGCGATGGGCGTCATTCCGCCGGTCGAGGAGTGGACGAAACTCAATCCTTACTTATCCAAGCAGTAATCGAAGAGAGCGAGCCGCTAATGCGGCTCGCTCTCTTATTTCTATCGACAATTTTTAGGCACGCAGTTTTCTCGAAGCTACACGTCCAAATTTCAAAACAATCAGCACTTTTTGTTCCGTCAAAAAGTGCCAAAAACCTCTCCGACGATGTCTCCGCC
>JAMPDE010000001.1:1095719-1101764 GCA_023665825.1 Alistipes senegalensis
CGTTCCGTTTCGGAAGCGGGCAGAATCAGCGCGAAACGGCCTTCGGGTGCCAGCAGCCGCACCGCAGCGGCGCACAAATCGGCGTAAGGCAGCGTCACGGCATGGCGGGCGGTCGTGCGGCCGGCATCGGGGCAGGTCAGCGAATCGACGAAAAAGGGCGGATTGGAAAGAATCAAGTCGAACGGTTCGGCCGCCGCGAACTCCTGCACGGCGCACTGCTCGAAGTGCAGCCGGTCGCCCCACGCCGACGCATCGGCATTCTCGCGGGCCTCCGCCACGTCGATCACGTCGATGCCCGTGATGCGCGCTTCGGGAACCCGCTGGGCCATCATCAGCGCAATCAGCCCCGTAGCGGTGCCGATGTCGAGGATGCAGCGGTCGGTCGGCCGCACATCGGCCCACGCCCCCAGCAACACGCCGTCGGTGCCGACCTTCATCGGGCACCGCTCCTGCCGGACGGTGAATCGTTTGAAGCGGAACATCGCTCGCCGCGCGCGCTATTTCTGCCGGAAATAGATCTGGATAGGCACCCCCGAGAAATCCCACTGCTCGCGCAGGTTGTTTTCTAAAAAACGGCGGTAAGGCTCCTTGATGTATTGGGGCAAATTAACGAAAAACGCGAACTGCGGCGTCGGGGTCGGCAGCTGGGTGACGTACTTGATTTTGATGTACTTGCCTTTCGTCGCGGGGGGCGGATAGTTCTCGATGAGCGGCAGCAGGAATTCGTTCAGCTCCGACGTGGCGATGCGGCGTTTGCGCGACTGGTGCACCCGAATGGCGGTCTGCAAGACGTCGAGAATGCGCTGTTTGTTGAGCACCGACGTGAAAATCAACGGGATGTCGTTGAACGGCGCCAAGCGTTTTTTGAGGGCTTCCGTCCACTCCTTCATCGTGCGGCTGTCCTTTTCGATCAGGTCCCACTTGTTCACCACGATGACGCACCCCTTGCGGTTGCGGACGATGAGGTTGTGAATGTTCAAGTCCTGCGCCTCCAATCCCTGCTGGGCGTCGAGCATCAGGATGCAGACGTCGGAGTTTTCGATCGCCCGAATCGAGCGCATCACCGAATAAAACTCCAAATCCTCCATCGTCTTGCCTTTCTTGCGCATACCCGCCGTGTCGACCAAGTAGAAGTCCATGCCGAACTTATTATAGCGTGTGTGGATCGAGTCGCGCGTCGTGCCGGCGACGGGGGTCACGATGTTGCGCTCCTCGCCTAAAAGGGCGTTGGTCATCGACGACTTGCCCACGTTCGGACGGCCCACGATGGTGATGCGCGGCAGGTCGTCCTCCTCTTCGGCCCGCGCATCGGCAGGGAGGGCTTCCAAAATGGCGTCCATCAGGTCGCCCGTGCCGCTGCCCGACATCGACGAGATGCAGAAAGGGTCGCCCAGCCCGAGCGCATAGAATTCGTGCGACGAATAGATCTGGTCGTTATTGTCGACCTTGTTGCAGACCAGAATCACCTTTTTCGACGTGCGGCGCAGGATGTCGGCCATCAGCGCGTCGAGGTCGGTGATGCCGGTCGACACCTCGACCAGAAAGAGAATCACGTCGGCCTCGTCGATGGCCAGCAGCACCTGCCGGCGGATTTCGTCCTCGAACACGTCGTCCGAATTGACCGTGTAGCCGCCCGTGTCGATGACCGAAAATTCGCGGCCGTTCCAGTCGGTCTTGCCGTAATGGCGGTCGCGGGTGGTTCCGGCGGTCGAATCGACGATCGCCTTGCGTTCGCCGACCAAGCGGTTGAAAAGGGTCGATTTCCCGACGTTGGGACGCCCTACGATGGCTACGAGGCTCATGATGCTGGGTGTTTTATTAGGGACAAAGATACAACAATTAGGCAAATTTTTTCCTATCTTTACTGCGTATTTACGCATGCTATGAAAGAATCCTTCGACCTGTTTTTGATCGGGATGGCCGTCGCCGCGCTCGGCGTCTTCGTCGCGCTGCACTTTTTCGAGGCCGGTTACGGGTACCTGTTCGACCGCCGTTACGGGCCGCCCGTCCCCAACAAAATCGGATGGGTCGTCATGGAAGCCCCCGTTTTCGTCTTCATGTGCGCGCTGTGGGCATGCTCCGAACGGATGTGGGAGGCCGCTCCGCTGACGCTGTTCGTGCTGTTCCAGACCCACTACCTCCAACGGGCCTTCATCTTCCCGCTGCTGATGCGCGGCAGCTCCAAGATGCCGCTCGGCATCGTCGTCATGGGCATGCTGTTCAACACGCTCAACGCGCTGATGCAGGGCGGGTGGATTTTCTACGTTTCGCCAGCCGACTACTACGACGGCTGGTTCGCGAAACCTTTTATTTATATCGGCGGAGCGATATTCATGGCGGGTATGGCGGTCAACCTCCACTCCGATTCCGTCATCCGCCACCTGCGCAAACCGGGCGACACGCGCCACTACATTCCGCGCGGCGGGATGTTCCGCTACGTGTCGTCGGCCAACTATTTCGGCGAGTTCGCCGAGTGGGTGGGCTTCGCCGTCGCCTCGTGGTCGTGGGCGGGCGCCGTCTTCGCTTGGTGGACGTTCGCCAATCTCGCACCCCGCGCCGCTTCGCTCTACCGGCGCTACGAAAAGGAGTTCGGCGCGGAGTTCACCGCGCTGAAACGCAAGAAAATCATTCCGTTCATCTACTGAAGCAATAAATCGCGCCTGCGCTCCGTTCGGACAAGGCAAACCAATCCGAAACAGCAAGATGAAACGATCGTTCCTGTTTTTGTCCGCCATTCTGTGGACGTTTAGCCTATCGGCCCAGCAGCCCCTGCCGGATGAGAACGAGCCTGCGGCCGCCCGACTGGACGAATTGCAGGAGAACATGAAAACCATTATCCGCCAGCGCACCGTTCCCATAGCGGGCACTCCGGCAATGGAGAAAATCATGCCCAAAAACGAGGTGTGCCTGATAGCGGGGATACCGGCGGTTCACCCCGCCCACGATTTGCAGGTGCCCGATTCGGTGCTGCAAGCCGTCGCCGAACGGGTGCGGCAGTGCGACAAGGACACGCTGCACGGATACGAACTCGTCCGTTTGTTGCAGCCCTATCTGCGTTGGTGCCAGTGGGTAGACCCCCATTTGCGGGTCGAGCCGCAGGGGTGGTTCGTATCACCCAAAGCACAACGCCGGCACGGCGAACCGGTGCCGGCCTTGCAGTTGCTGCACGTGAACGACACGCTGATCGTGCACCGGACGGCCGACCCGCAGTTCCGCGTCGGCGACCGTGTGTTGCGAATCAACGGAACGCCGGTCGAAACCTATCTCGAAGCGTGCTACGACGACCGTTATCTTTACGCCTATTCGCTGCTGAACAACAATGGCTACGAGCAACTCACTGCATCGGAATACCGCATCGGCATCGAACGCAACGGCGAACCGATGACCCTCTCGACGCAGGGCATGCGCTGGCGCGAGGCCTATCACCGCTTGATTCGGCAGTGCGAATTCCAGACCCGTACGTTTGCGGAAGCCGGAGCCGGTTATTTCGCCATCGCCGAGTTTTATCCGAATAACAGCCTGATCATCAAACGGTTGCGCAAGGCCATCATAGCGGCGCAGAAAGCGGGATGCCGGTCGTTCATCCTCGACCTGCGCGGCAATCCGGGCGGCAACGGCGACCGGTTCGACGAACTGCTGTCGATTTTCATCGACCGCGACAGCATTCCCTACATGGCCGACCAGCGCATCTGCGTTTCGCCGATTACCCAGCTGGATTACGAGTTTCTGAAAGACAGCGTGGATGAAAGCGTCGTCGCGATGCCCGACGAATATGTCCACCGCACCGTGCCGCTCGACCGGAAAAAATATCTCGGCGCGATGCGCTACTACGTGCTGATGGACAAGGACACGCAATCCACCGCCGCGACATTCTGCAACATCCTGCAATACAACGACGCCGCGCTGCTGGCCGGCGAACCGCTGCACCGCAATGCGCTCGCCTACGGCGAATGCGCGTCGGGCTGGCTCTCGTGGACGCCGCTCTACTGCCCGTCGATCGCGACGGTCGCTTTCGACGAACATACGCGGGCGACGGACGGAATCGTACGGCCCGACATCGCGATTCCGTACGTGGCGGCCGAACACCTCGACAGTCGGGACGCCGTGCTCGAACGGCTGTTGGAACGCATTGCGCAAGAGACGAAAAATTAATCCGATATATGCAAGAAACCTCCGAACAACCGGCCTCCAAACTCTTCACGCCCTACCGGCTGGGCCCCGTGACCCTGCGCAACCGCGTCATCCGGTCGGCCGCATTCGAGTCGATGGGCGAAAATTTCGGCCCGTCGCAACAACTTAAAGATTACCACGTCGCAGTCGCACGCGGCGGCGTGGGCATGACCACCGTCGCCTATGCCGCCGTCTGCCGCAGCGGACTTTCGTTCCGCAAACAGCTGTGGCTGCGGCCCGAAATCGTGCCTGCGCTGCGCGACCTGACCGACGCCGTGCACCGCGAAGGAGCCGCCGCCGGCATCCAGATCGGCCACTGCGGCAACATGACCCACCTGACCACCGCCGGACAGATTCCGATCGGCGCGTCAACAGGCTTCAACCTCTATGCCTATACGCCCGTGCGCGGAATGCGCAAAAGCGAAATCGTGCAGGTGGCCAAACATTTCGGCCGCGCCGTGCACACGGCCGCCGACGCCGGATTCGATTCGGTCGAAACGCATGCCGGACACGGCTATCTGATTTCGCAGTTCCTGTCGCCCTACACCAACCACCGCCGCGACGAGTACGGCGGTTCGCTCGACAACCGGATGCGGTTCATGCGCATGTGTTTGGAGGAGGTCATGGAAGCCGCCGCGCAGCGCAACGTGGCCGTGCTGGTCAAGCACAATATGTACGACGGTTTCAAGAGCGGCATCCAGCTGCCCGAAAGCATCGAAATCGCCAAAGTCATCGAATCGTACAAGGTCGACGGCATCGTGCTGTCGGCCGGTTTCGTGTCGAAAGCCCCGATGGCCGTCATGCGCGGGTTGATTCCGCTCTACACCATGAGCTACTACTCGCCGCTGTGGCTGCGGTACTTCATCCGGTGGTGCGGCCCCTACATGATCAAGCAGTTCCCGTTCGAGGAGTGCTATTTCTTGGAGGATGCCAAGAAGTTCCGCGCCGAACTCAAAGGCCCGCTGGTCTACGTCGGCGGGCTCGTCAGCCGCGAGGGCATCGACCGTGCGCTGGACGCCGGCTTCGACATGGTGCAGATGGCCCGTGCGCTGGTCAATGACCCTGCGTTCGTCAACAAGCTGCGCGAGGGCGACGCCTCGACCCGCAGCGAGTGCGACCACCGCAACTACTGCATCGCCCGCATGTATTCGGTCGACATGAAGTGCTGCAAACATTGTCCCGACCTGCCGCGCAAAATCCGCGAGGAGCTGGCCAAACTTCCTTGACGACGATGAAACGGGGTGAAATCGCGCGGGGCGCCGCTTGGGCGTTGGTCACCGGTGCCGGTTCGGGCATCGGACGTTGTTACGCGCTGCGGCTGGCGGCACTCGGCTACCGCGTCGTGCTGGTCGGCGAGCGCATCGAACGACTCGAAGCCGTGAAGTCGGAAATCGAAGCGGCCGGAGGCGTCGAGGTGCGCATGTTCTCCATTGACCTCGCGCGCACGACAGCGGCGCAGGAACTGTTCGACTGGATACGCGCGCAAGGCATCGCGGTCGACGTACTGATAAACAACGCGGGTATCTTCTCGTTCTGCGACGTGCTTCGGACGCCGCCCGAACGCATCGAACGCATCATCCTACTACACGACCTCACGGCGACGCAGCTCTGCCGCCTTTTCGCCGACGACATGATCCGACGCGGCGTGCGGGGACATATCCTCAACATGTCGTCGTATTCGCTGTGGATGCCCTTTCCGGGTCTCTCGGTTTACAGCGCGTCGAAAGCCTATCTGAAAGCCTTTTCCGTCGCGTTCGCCCGCGAAGTCGCCGACTGCGGCATCCGCGTGACGGCAGTCTGTCCGGCGGGTGTGGCAACCGATTTGTACGGACTGACGCCGCGCTGGCAGCGCATCGGGCTGCGGCTGGGCGCGTT
>JAMPDE010000001.1:1101864-1111754 GCA_023665825.1 Alistipes senegalensis
CATGTCGACGCGCATCGTCGACCTCTTTTCGCCCATCGGCAAGGGCCAGCGCGCGCTGATCGTGGCACAGCCCAAGACGGGTAAGACCATGCTGCTGCAGTCCATCGCCAACGCCATCGCCGACAACCACCCGGAAGTCTACATGATCGTGCTGCTGATCGACGAACGCCCCGAGGAGGTTACCGAAATGGCCCGCAACGTCAAGGCCGAGGTGGTGGCTTCGACCTTCGATGAGCAGGCTTCGCGCCACGTGAAGGTGGCCGAAATGGTCCTCGAAAAGGCCAAGCGCATGGTCGAATGCGGCCACGACGTCGTGATCTTCCTCGACTCGATCACCCGTCTGGCCCGGGCCTACAACTCCGTGCAGCCCGCCTCGGGCAAGGTGCTCTCGGGAGGCGTCGACGCCAACGCCCTGCACAAACCCAAGCGTTTCTTCGGCGCAGCCCGCAACACGGAGGAGAAAGGTTCGCTGACGATCATCGCCACGGCGCTCATCGACACGGGTTCGAAGATGGACGAAGTGATCTTCGAGGAGTTCAAGGGCACGGGCAACATGGAACTGCAGCTCGACCGCAAACTGGCCAACAAGCGCGTCTACCCGGCCGTCGACGTCATCGCCTCGGGTACGCGCCGCGAAGACCTGCTGCTCCCGCGCGAAGTGATGAACCGCACGTGGGTGCTGCGCAAATACCTCTCGGACATGACCCCCGTCGAAGCGATGGAGTTCCTGCAGAAGCAGATGGGCCAGACCGACGACAACGAGGAGTTCCTCGCAACCATGAACCATTAAAAAACCGACCGATCATGAAGAAACTGCTGTTGTTCGCCTGCTGCCTGCTGGCAGCGCAAAACGTGCTGGCCTGGGGCCAGAAAGGACACGACGTAACGGCCTGCATCGCCGAATGCCACCTGACGCCCAAAGCGGCCAAGAAGATCGACAAGGTACTGGGCGGCCACTCGCCCGTATACTATGCCAACTGGCTCGACAACGCCAGCCACACGCCCGAATACGCCTACACCAAGACGTGGCACTACCTGAACATCGACGAGGGCCATACCCTCGAAACGATGCCCAAGAATCCGAACGGCGATGTGCTGCAGGCCGTTACCGAGCTGGTGGCCAAGCTGAAGTCCCGCGACCTCGCGCCCGAAGAGGAGGCGCTGGCCCTCAAGATGCTGATCCATCTGGTCGGCGACATGCACTGCCCGATGCACACGGGACATCTGAGCGATCTGGGCGGCAACCTGCGTCCCGTGGTGATGTTCGCCACGCCGACGAACCTCCACTCGATTTTCGACACCTCGGTACCCGAAGCGGCGCACCGCTGGAGCTATACCGAGTGGCAGCAGCAAATCGACCGCCTCGGCAAGGAGGAGATCGCAGAGGTGCAGGCCGGCGACCCCCGGGACTGGATCTTGGAGACCTATGCGATCTGCAAGGAGATCTACGACTACACGCCCGAAGGCACGAAAGTCTCCTACGACTACGTCGCCAAATACACCCCGATCATCGAACAGCAGTTCCTGCGCGGCGGACTTCGTCTGGCGCGTCTGTTGAACGAGATCTACGGATAAGCACGGGCCTGCGGACCCTCGGGGTTCGGGCTCGTAAGTTTGCGGGGTTTAACCGCATCGATTCCTCCGGCATGGGACGACCGTGCCGGAGGAATCATGTTTAGAAGGAGCAGGGTAGTAGAGTCGCAAGCCGGACGGATCCGACGAAGCGGTCAACGGAAAGTGGCGCGGGGCGGCAAGTCGGAAAATCGGCGCAAAAGCCAGAAAAGCGGGGTAGGCGGCGGGCTTGGCTCATCTTTTGTTCATGGTCTGTCGAATCAGAAAAAACGACATGACAAAAGCGATTGCCCACTTGCTGTTGGGAGCCGCAGCCTGCGGCGGAACTTTTCAGGCCGTGGCCTGTACGGGCCTTGCCCTGACGGCCGCAGATGGCGCCTACGTACAGGCCCGCACGATCGAATGGGCACGGGGCCTGCTGCAAAGCGAATACGTAATCATCCCGCGCGGGGAACGGCTGACGTCGTTCACGCCGACGGGTGCGAACGGGCTACGTTTCACGGCAAAATACGGAGTTGCCGGACTGGCCGTCGTGATGAAAGAGTTCATCGCCGAAGGCATCAACGAAGCGGGGCTCTCGGCGGGTCTCTTCTTCTTCCCCCGCTACGGCGGCTACGAAAGTTACGATCCCGCACAGAACGACCGTACGTTAGCCGATCTGCAGGTCGTAGGGTGGCTGCTGGCGCAATGCGCCACGATCAACGAAGTAAAGGCGGCGATCGGCTCCGTGCGCATCGTCGGGCTGGAGCGGACATCCGTCGTACACTGGCGCATCGGCGAACCGTCGGGCCGGCAGGTCGTGCTGGAGATCGTCGGGGGCGTGCCGCACTTCTACGAAAACCCGGTCGGCGTATTGACCAATGCCCCCGGATTCGAATGGCAGCTGACCAACCTGAACAACTACGTAAATCTTCATTCGGGCGATGCTCCCGACCGAAAACTAAGTGGATTGGAGCTGCGGCCTTTAGGCGGCAATTCGGGATTTCTGGGTATTCCGGGCGACGCTACACCGCCGTCGCGCTTCGTGCGGGCCGCTTTCTACCGGGCTACGGCACCGCAACGTGCCACCGCCTTCGACACGGTGCTGCAATGTTTCCACTTGCTCAACAACTTCGATATTCCGATCGGCATCGAACATCCGGCAGGCGGGGCGCCCGATATTCCGAGTGCTACACAATGGACCTCGGCCATCGACCTGACCAACCACAGAATCTACTACAAGACGGCCTATAACAACACGATCCGCTGCATCGAGTTGGCGGATATCGACTTCACAAAAGTGAAATACCACTCCCGCCCGCTCGACACAACACAGACACAGCCCATCGAAAAGGTCTCGATCGAACAGTAATTCCCAAGAAGCAGCTTCGCTATTACATAAGGTTTCAAGACGTTGAACTTGGGTAGCAAGACTATTTATTTATCAACATTACGTCTGCACATGGCTGCGAGAGTTTAAAGATTAAACGTATGCAGCATAGGGATATTGCAGTGCAAAACAATGAAGAACAACGCGATACCGACGAATCATGACCTATTTAAAACGGAGCGGAAGAGATCATGAACAAGTCCTGAAAACCCTGCGTCCCGATGCGTCGGATTACACCCACAGAAAACGAAAAAGCCTTACGTATCACTGATACATAAGGCTTTTTACTCTCCGTTGCCTGATTTATCCCAGGCCTCCTGAGCGATGCCGCATTCACACTTAGAAGTCGCTGTATATCAATCACATTACAAATAACCTTCCCGTTGTACCACGCTTTGGCCATGCGCAAACAACGTCGGTTTGCTTGCCGTTGTCTTGGCCTTTCAATACAGTGCAAATATCGCAATAAATTTTCAATATTCAATAGCAAATTATTTGTCGGACGATATAACATTTATAAAATACTCTCTCTAAGTAAATATCCGTGTACAGAGCCTCGTTCCAACATAAATGTCAAAATCGAAATCAGTTTCTTTTTCAACTCCACATTGCGTTTAATTGACATCTTATCATCGCCAATATATCGTCGGAATATTCTTTCCATATAAAGAATTGTCGATTGTTCTCTATGTCCTAAATTCAACATAGGATTATTCTCAATGATTAAAAGCATCAAATCTATCAACTTATCAATCAGAATCACTCCTGTTTCAGCAACTCTCGATATTGAGTATAGTACGATCGAATTAGCACCTAAATCGTTTATAATATTCTCGTATAACCACAAATTATCATTAATATCCGACCAGTGCTTGATTATGTGAGTATAGTATTCTCCCGCCAAAAGATATTCCACAATCATCTTATCCTTATATCCAGTTTTTTTGATGGATAATATGGGAGAGTACAGCATGCGCCAAATATTCCAAAACTGGGAGCGATTCTGAATTTCTGTTGCTGCAGCAACAAATTCGGAAATAAACATTTCTCCATCTCTGGAATCTGTCAGATTCTGAATAAATGGGCGAAGAAGATTTTCTATTGGAGCTTCTTCATTTTGCAGAATATAATCGGCGCATCGCCTGTAAATAGACGGATTCGCTGGGTTGAAAAGATCATTCTCATTAATCAACGATTTAGATGCAACTTGCATAATCACTTCGACAATCGCATTAAAAACAGGGTACTCGGAGTGTCCTGAAATTAAACTCAACAACACTTCCAAATCATGCAAATGCAGACTACGAACGAGATTGACATCAAGAGTATCTATACCGAAGTCCATCTCTGGAATTTCCGTCTCTATCTGCTGCAATATTTCAAACTGGCTTCTACGATTTTCCCTCTCATAGCGGTAATACAAATTTTTCGTCTTAACAAATAGGCATACGAGGTGAAGCATATCCCGCGGATGCGTCTGCCATAATCCACTTCGATTGATTGCTGCCACTGCATACTCATATAACATCGTATCGCCATACGATTCATGATTATATAATGCAAACAACAACAGTTTTATATATCTATTCAACTCTTGCGGATATAGTTGTATTAAGGTTGGAATCGCTTGTATACAACTACCCCAACCATCACTCGCTTGGAAATGATATTCATACTGAAAAGATTCAACGATAAATGATTCGATAATTTGTTTACAATATTTTTGATCGTTGTCATTTAAGACTTTCGCATAAAATCGTATAAGGACAGAACATACGATATTGGGAGTCCAAATTTCATTGGGAACAATAGATAGCCCATTATTCACATCTTCAATCATTCTTTTAGCATCCTCCAATGCTTTGTGGGGATTTTGGTCATATTGAGGATAAGTGCTTGCTTGGGCATCTCCTTCGGCTTTCCAAGTCGCCCAAAGAAATAAGGACGAATATCGATAAAACTCTTCTTGCATTTTTTCTGCTTGCTGAGTCGCGGCTTGAAGTTCCGGTGTTAAAGTCGGATTGAGATGAATTTGCAATCCTCTCGGAGTTTGCTTGACTTCGGGATTGAGATTCCGTCTATCAATTCGCGCCAATAGTATTTCTCGCTTTTGTCTTTCAATTTTTCGCAATAACGAGACTTTGCTTTTGTGGTAATCTATTATGGAATAGATTTTATCTAAGAATTTGTGCTCTTCTTGTTCGGTAAATCCACAGATATTCACGAATTGGTATTGGATGAATAATCCCTCCAAATTCTCTTTTCGGAATTCTTGCCCACAGGTTTCCAATCGCTCCCGCGTATAAAGCGGGTTCGAATAAAATGATATTCCACATAAGCTTTTAACTTGCTCTTCTTGCACGCTACGCATTGTGTCCGGATGGAAGAACTCAATGGTTTTGAATAAAATCAAAGCAACTTTCCAAAACTTATCAGGATGAGCCAATACAATGCTGCAAACTACAGACGATAAAGAGGCGGATCGAGTGTGTTGTAAAATAGATATTAAGATTTGTTCTAATTTTCGATTTTCCTTCTGTCCGACTTGCTCCAATAAAAACTTTTCAAGAGCCATATATTAAATACGGAACAATCGGAGAACCAGTTCCTCGATAAGTGCACCAAATCGCATGACTTACATATTGTGTTACTATTTCCGTCTCGGAAATATGCACCTCGACCGGGGTTACATCTTCTTTTCCATGTTTGGACTTCCGATAACTATCGATGGATTTATTGACAAATCGAATGATAAAGTCTAAAGTTTTTTGGAAATCAATATAAAGCAGTCCGTAAAGAGGTGTGCAATATGCACTCGCACTCGAAAAGTCAAGTTGCACTCCACGATGATCCAATGCATATTCATCATCCAATCCCATATGCCAAGACTCGTCGTCGTCGGCTCGGATCCTGACTTTTCTCCAATACAGTTCGGCAAGAGCTAAAACTTCTTCCGGGTGATCCTCCAATATGTATTGAGCAAAAAACGCATTTTTTAATATATGGGAACACAAAGCATAATATGGCTCGCCATGTCTATGCCACCTTTTATTCAACACTTTATCAAAAATGTTTTTAAGCTCCGATTTTATTTCATGAGCTGCATGGCATATTGTGCGCAAACAATCGCCCTCTATTTCTCTTGAGATTAAACAATTATCTGACACCTCTGGCTTCTTGAAAACAGACAACGCAATTAAACCCGCTTGCCGTGTTGTCTTCCCTGAATGACAATACTCCGTCCAATCTCTGATGACTTGTATGGAACTGGCAATGGAGATATCCTTTCCTTGACACTGATAAATAAGATCAATGACGGCGTTCCAACCTTTCCCAATAGGCTTCAGTATCGGATGTTCATTCCCTTCATACAACAAGACATCTGCTACATATTTACACGAGATTTGCAGGAGAAATACAATTCGATTTAGCAGCTTGGCATTATCTGCCAACAGTATATCTTTATATTTCTCGAAAAATACCTCCGCATATTCG
Organism: Alistipes senegalensis; assembly: GCA_023665825.1. Taxonomy (GTDB): domain Bacteria; phylum Bacteroidota; class Bacteroidia; order Bacteroidales; family Rikenellaceae; genus Alistipes; species Alistipes senegalensis_A. Next base: position 1,108,301 of record JAMPDE010000001.1, read on the forward strand.
GAACGTAGAATGGAGACGAGAATTTCATCCTGCCAAAACGATTCCAGTTCTGGATTGAAAACATAATCGATCAAAGTATTTATACCTGATACATTTTCATCTATTTTATCTGACAGCCAAGAACGAAATGCCCGTCTTACCAATAACGAAGGGCCGATTGCCGAGAAAAAACGAGGTATGGACTCTTTGTGTATCCATTCCAACTCAAGTATATGGTACAATCCCCATTCTTCGTAAATATCATGGGTGATGAACAATCCTTTATCTTCTTCGACAGCTATAACCTCATCATACTTTAAGGCACAAGTAGCTTCATCAGTATATGCATCGGGACGCAAATAAAATCGGCCGCTTTTCACCCGATCCCGAATTATTTCGGAAAAACACTTTTCGCGTTTCGTATTCAACCCATTCTTACGAACACGACCGGCGATCTTTTCAGTCCACGCCCTCTTGATAAACGACGTATATGTTTCGTCGAGATTATCCGCGTTGTATAGCTGAAGGTATAAATCCAAATAAAAAGGATTTCTGAGTCGATCTTTGAATCGGTCGTTATGAGGAAGCTGAAAATGATGGTATAAAGCACATTCATTTAATTCTTGTCCGCTAATATTGTCCAAAGAAACAAATTTGCATTCAAGATGATACGTATATTGAAGATCGCTTCTGAGATCTTCGACATACACACTACGTACGGTAAATACAATAGACCAGCCCGATTCCGTTAATTTTCGCAGTAGCAGTTTGATATGATCTTCATTTTCAATATCCTGCAATCTTTCGGCGGAATCGATTATGAACACTTTCTTATCATCCCGCGAATAAGCTTCGATAAACTGCGTTAAATCATAATTAGAGGCGTACTTGAAGACATCCGATACGCTGGCGACATTCAGTTCTTGAGCCTTTCGGATACAAATTGGGAACTCGCTACCATACCGATTATAAAAATCTTTGATAATTGCAGTTTTACCTGCTCCTCCCTCTCCATGTATAACGAGATGTTTGTGTTCTCTTATCGTGTTGAATATGGTTTCTACATATGTATCTCGGCTAAACCTAATAACATTATCACAGTATGTGATCCGATTGCCTATCGAAGCAAGAAGATTCTTTCCATGACATTGTTCGTCTTTTACCAAAGTCTCCATATTGGGGCCAACCTCGAAGAACATTTCTCGAATCCATGCTATTCTTGCAGCTTGATCCAATATCATCGAACCGACAATCCATTCTATTTTTATGGATCGACCTTGAGCATATTCATTAATTCGTTTTTCTTTTTCGGTAAGCGAATTTCCCTTTTTAGGATTACCGAACATCAAGTTCGTATAAAGGTAGAGTGTCGTCTGTTCAGGATTGGCAGCACGAGCAGCATCAATAGATTTTTTTATTTGTGCCTCGTCGATCGTGTGTTCAAAATATTTTGCCTGAAATCCAATTACATTACCATTTCTCGTAATCGTATCCGTTTCGTTACCGGCATGGTTTATACGTTGAAATATACCGGTAGGCATACCGAATTGTTCACAAAATAATGCTCTGGTAAGATTCTCCAAAGCATCTTGTTTATTTGTTCCGTACTTATAGTTGAAAGCAAAGCCAACAAAGCTGCCGGAAAAAGCCATGAAGCGCAGGATGCCAACCGCAAGTTGGAGCACATCCGCGCGCAACTCGAACGCCACTATCAGCGGATCGCCGACCGCGATGCCTACATTACGGCCGAGCGGGTAAAGTCGGCCTACCTCGGCATGGGCGAGGAATACGAAACGCTGTTGGAAGCATTCGACAAGTTCAACCGCGACTTCAAGCAGCACGTCGGCGTGGATCGGGCGCAATCCACCTACCGTAAGTACGACAACGTGCGCAAGCGGCTGGCGGAGTTCCTTGCCGAGAAACTACACCGCGAGGATATTCCGCTGAAAGAGCTGACAGAAGCTTTCATTACCGGCTACGATCTTTACCTACGTAGCGAAAAGGGTCTGACACCTTCGTGCGTCTGCATTTACACCAAGCCGTTGAAGATGATCGTTACGAAAGCCCACAATGCCGGTATCATCGCCCGCAATCCGTTCGCCGACTACCACCCGAAGAAGACGACCAAAGAGCGCGGTTACCTCATAGAATCCGAATTGCAGGCGTTGATGAACCATAAGTTCACGTTCGACGGCTACGGCAAAGTTCGGGATATGTTCATCTTCTCGTGTTTTACGGGTATGGCCCATGCCGATGTGAAGAGTTTGACGCAGGAGATGATCCAGCGTTCGTTCGATGGCGATCTATGGATCGTCAAGCGACGGCAGAAGACCCACGCGCCGTTCAAAATCAAATTGTGCGGCATCACCAAGCGCATCATCGCCCGTTACAAGCGCGAGGTAGCCGGAACGAACCTCGTGCTGCCCGTGCCCGACATAGCCTATTGCAACCGGGTATTGAAGAAAATAGCGGCGGAGGTCGGCATCGACAAGACGATAACCTATCATATGGCCCGCCACACGTTCGCCACGACCAATGCGCTGGCGCAAGGCATCCGCATCGAGGTCGTCAGCCGGATGCTGGGACACACGAATATCAAAACGACCCAGATTTACGCCAAAGTTACGGACGACATGCTGGCCAAAGGTTTCGACGATTTGTCCGACATCTATTCCGTCAAATACAGCCTCGCACGATGAAAAGAGAAATACTGCTATTGGACGAGAACGGTGTATTGACCGTACCGACCGATGCGGCTCGTATCGCCATGACCGAATATGAAATCGCGGAATTATTCGGGGTGATTGCCCCGACGGTGCGAGCAGCAATCAAAGCCGTATATAGAAGCGGCGTAATACGGGAAGATGATGCGAAACGGTATCTATGCAAGACGAATGGAAATGGAAACGGAATCGAAGTTTATAACATCGAGATGATCGTCGCGCTGGCATTCCGAATCGATTCATTCGGAGCGAATAAAGTGCGCGAGCATCTGTTTCGTATTCTACGCACGAACGAAAAACGATCCTCGGTTCATATTCTTTTGACCTGCTCCCGTAACGCCGAGACGATACCGCCGAACTGATCGGGGCAGAACGGTCTTATCCGTCAGCAGGCGCAAAGGTCATGCAGGGCTTTCGGTCGTCGGCAAGGTCGGGCAGCAAAGCCGTTTTCCGATAAATCTTCCTCGACGAACGAGCGTATTTATCGGGAAAACCTGCCTCCGACCGCCCTGCAACAAGAAGCACCTACCGACGGATAAAACCGCCTCGCCCTCCCGAAGAAAGGGGGAAAAGAATAAGATGTTGACGCGACGTCTGACGACACGATGGAGGACTCGTCGTCCATCATTCGGCCGCTGTGCGCCCGCGCCTTTTTGAAAAAAGGCATAGCTTATTAGGGAATTTTCCGAGCCGCATCGCTTCGCAACGCTGAAAATTCCCCAATAAGGCAAAGGAGCTTCGCCCCTCTGCAC
>JAMPDE010000001.1:1111854-1139163 GCA_023665825.1 Alistipes senegalensis
GATCAATTGCTCGATCCTCCTGTTTCTGAGCGGAAAACGAGACTCGAACTCGCGACCCCAACCTTGGCAAGGTTGTGCTCTACCAACTGAGCTATTTCCGCATATTTATTAAATTCGGTCGGAATACCGGTGACGGTCATACAATCACTGCAAACACAACATCTCTGTAACCGCCCCTTCATAAAAGGCACCCGCATTCTTTCCGAACACGGGTGCAAAGGTAGACAAATTTTCCGAATATCCAATAATTACCGGTAAATTTCGTTCAGCAATCGAGCCAATCGCAATCCGCCGCGCAAAAACTGCTGTTCGATGATCGGAGCCGCATCATTTACATAATCGTACGAAATTTTCGTTCCTTCGGGCGTTTTTGCATATACTCCGTTGCAGATTTGTTGCGTTTCGAGCAACCAATCAGTCGGCGTGCCGGCCTGAATCGCTTTAATATCCTGTTTCGATACACGGTCTATCTGCTGCTGCCATTCGATGTAACCCCATTTGTGGGCCGCTTCTACGACACCGCTGTCCCAAATCGAATGCAGATTGCTCGGGCGACCGAACAATACCACCGGACGGTCGTTTCCGCCTCGATCCGAAAGACGTCCCGTGTGCATCGGGCAGTGCATGTCGCCGACCAAGTGAATCAGCATTTTCAGGTTGAACTGTTCTTCTTCGTGCGACAGTCCGCCGTTTTTCAGTTTTTCGTAAATCGCGGTTACAGCGGTCAGCACGTCGCCATGTTCGTTGCGCGGCATGGTTTCCAATGTTTTTCCCTCGTTGATATTCAGATAGTGCCACGTCTTGGTGTATGCGTATTCCGGCGTGTGGCTGGCATTGTCGAGCCAGTTGGCATAGTAAACCATCGAATGTCCGTCAAGCACACGGTCGATTTGCTTGGCCGCTTTGGGCGTCAGGTGGCACTCGGCTACATAAGCTGTTACGTCGTGTCCCTTTTGTCCCCAGCCGAAGACTTGGATAACAGCGAACAAAGAGAGCGTCAACAGGGTGATTTTCTTCATTTTCATGACGGGTTTCGTTTTATTGTTTCTGGATTATTGATTCATTGTAGCGAGGAACTCTTCGTTGGTTTCCGTGAGCCCCATCTGTTTCTGTAAAAATTCCATTGCTTCGACGGGGTTCATGTCCGCCAGATATTTACGCAGTATCCATGTGCGGCTCATCACTTCGCGATTCAACAGCAGGTCTTCGCGGCGCGTACCCGAAGCAATGACATCGACTGCCGGATAAACGCGTTTGTTCGCCAGTTTGCGGTCGAGTTGCAACTCCATGTTGCCCGTGCCTTTGAATTCCTCGAAAATCACCTCGTCCATCTTCGAGCCCGTGTCGATAAGGGCCGTAGCGATGATAGTCAGCGAGCCCTTTTCTTCGGTATTGCGCGCTGCACCGAAGAATCGTTTGGGTTTATGGAGCGCATTCGCATCCACACCGCCCGAAAGCACCTTTCCCGATGCCGGCTGTACGGAGTTGTAAGCTCGTGCGAGACGGGTAATCGAATCGAGGAAAATCACGACATCGTGGCCGCATTCGACCATACGTTTCGCCTTGTCGAGTACCATTTCGGCTACTTTGACGTGGCGTGAGGCCTGTTCGTCGAACGTCGAAGCGACGACTTCGGCTTTTACGTTGCGGGCCATTTCCGTCACCTCCTCCGGTCGTTCGTCGATGAGCAGTACGATCATGTAAACTTCGGGATGATTGTCGGCTATCGCATTGGCGATGGCTTGCAGCAGCATCGTTTTACCCGTTTTAGGCTGGGCGACGATCAGCGCGCGTTGTCCTTTGCCGATCGGCGAAAACAGATCGACGATGCGTGTAGACATATTGTTGTGGCCGTTGCCCGTTAGGCAGAATTTTTCGCTCGGGAAAAGCGGTGTCATGTACTCGAACTGCACGCGGTCACGGATGTACTCCGGTGCCAGTCCGTTGATTTCATTCACCCGCACTAACGGGAAGTATTTTTCACCCTCGCGCGGCGGGCGGATGGCACCGTTCACCGTGTCGCCGGGTTTCAATCCGAAGAGCTTGATTTGCGACGGGGATACGTAAATGTCGTCGGGTGAATTGAGGTAATTGTAATCGGCCGAACGCAGAAATCCGAATCCGTCCGGCATGACTTCCAGCACGCCTTCGCCTTCGATTTCACCGGCGAAATCGTCTTTCGTAATCACTTCATCGAAAACGGAATCCGGCATTTGGTCCGATTCGTCCGATTGGTTGGAATGATGTTCCGGTTGCTCTGAAAAAAGCCCTGCTTGCTCCATTGCGGCGGCTTGTTCCTGATGAACCTGTGCTTTCGGTTTGCGGCCACGACGTTTTTGGGGTGGAACTTCGGCGACCGGAGTTTCTTCCGGCGCTTGATGCGTCGGCGACTTTTCGTTTTCCGCGTGTGGCTCCGGCTGAATTTCAGCTACGGATTGCGAAACAGCGATGCGCGGTTTCCGGCCCCGTTTGCGCGGCGCCGGTTGTTCTTCCTCGTTAGCCTCTGGTTTCGGTGCAGAAGTTCCGCCGATGATTTTATCGATCAGATCCTGTTTTTTGACCATGATGTTTTTGATGCCCAACGCCCGTGCGATTTCCCGCAACTCCGTCAGGCTCTTTCCTTCGAGCGTTTCTAACTCTTGCATGCAAATGAAATGATTGTCTGTTCAGTGTGATGTTCAGAAACCGGACGGCCGTCCGGTTCGTCGGAATGCGATGCAAAGATAGTGCATTATTTTGAATTTCAAAATCCGTTGCTTCCGATGCCGGTCGAATAATCGGGCTTGTTTTTGGAGAAAAAAGTGCAACCCTTTTGCATTGCACCGTCGATATGTACTCGGAGCGGGAATCGAACCCGCACGACCCTTGCGGGTCACAGGATTTTAAGTCCGGCGTGTCTACCTATTCCACCATCCGAGCATCCGCCTTTCGGCCGAAAGGCATGCAAAAGTAGCAAAAAATCGTCAACCGGCCAAATCCGCGTGGGCGATGATGGCTTCGTCTTCATCGGGGGCGAACCAGCGGATTTCGGGATCGCGCCGGAACCAAGTCAGCTGTCGTTTCGCATAGCGGCGCGTGTTGCGTTTGATTAGCTCGACCGCTTCCGCTCGGGTAATCCGCCCGTCGAAATAGTCGAACAGTTCGCGGTACCCTACCGTTTGCAACGAATTGAGTGCACGATAGGGATAGAGCGCCCGCGCTTCGGCTTCCAGTCCGGCATCCATCATCGCATCGACTCGGCGATCGATGCGCGCATAGAGTTCTTCGCGGGGAAGGGTTACACCTACTTTGATAATCCGAAAATCGCGTTTGCGGCGTTCTCCCGTGCGTTGTTCCGAAAAGGGGCGGCCGGTTTGCAGGCATACTTCCAAGCCCCGCAATACCCGCGCCGGATTGCTGCGGTCGACGGATTCGTAGTAAACGGGGTCGAGTGTGCGGAGTTGTTCCACCAGCACGGCAAGGCCTTCTTTTTGCAAGCGTTCGTTCAGTTCGTTGCGCAGGGACGCATCGGCTTGCGGCAAATCGTCCATTCCCTCGCAGAGTGCCTTTACATAGAGCCCCGAACCTCCGACAGCAATTACCAAATCGTGTTGCGCAAAGAGTTTTCGCAAACATTCCAATGCCTGCACTTCGTAAGTTCCGCAGCTTAACTCTTCGTGCAAGTCGTGCGATGCAATGAAATGATGTTCTGCTTTTTGTAGTTGTTCTTCGTCGGGCTGTGCCGTGCCGATGGGCATGCCGCAATAGACCTGCCGCGAATCGGTCGAAAGAATCGGCGCGCCGTAGTGCCGTGCGAGCCGGATACTCAAATCCGTTTTGCCGCAACCGGTCGGCCCAGCGATGACCAACAGCCGCTTAATACTCGTCGTCATAGGTTTCGTCGCCCTCGAAATCGTTGAATTCGTCCATCATCTGGTCGAATATCGAACCGTCGGAATGCTCCTCCGACCGGTTTTTCGAGGGGTCGTACTGGTCGGGTACCTCGTCGCGGGCGAAAATTTCACGCGGATAGACGCCTCCGGTGTCGGCCTTGTAAACGCCCGTCAGTTCAAGGTAATAGGCCCGGTCACCGAACACGTCGAAGAGGTAGATCAACCGGTCGCGGATGTGGTGGAGAATTTGGCCGAGCGTCACCTCCTCCATCAGTTGGGGCGCTTCGCCCGTTTCGGCATCCCCCATCTCCATCAAGGTGAATTCCCGCTGTTTTTCCCACATGGCGTCGGCTGTGAAGAATGATGCCATGCAAGGCTCGTATTCCAATGTTTCCAGCAGAAATTCGTGGAAATCGAGCAGCGTCGTATCGTAGGATACCTCGTAATCGCGAACGAAATTATCGTTTTCGTCGCTCAACATGCGGAATCGGAAAATCATCGACATGGCGGGTGTGTGAAATTTAAGTTTCCGAAAGATACGCTTTTTTCGTGACTTTCGTCTTTTGTTCAGTCACTTTTTATGCCAGAGTCGTCAACCACGCCAGCACATTCCGGCCGTCGGGCCAGTCCGTCAGGCCGGGCGATTGCGCACGGCCGAAGTCGGCACGGCGTTCGTGCGGCAGGCAATCCGTCACGACGCATTGGATTTCGCGGTCGTGCTCGGCAAGCCATGCCGCCACTTCGTCCAGTGTGCGGTATCGAGCAACGGCCAGTTCGCACAGCGATTTCGGAAAGTTCCATTGTTCGACAGCCACTGCACCGCCGAAGTCGCGATAAGATATGCCGTTCATTCGGAGCAGGGATTTTGTCTGACGGTAATTGTTTTTGTATTTGCCTGTTACTGTTTTCATTTCAAGTGTCAGTTCATAATTTTCCGGCACGAAAATCAGCGACACGTTGCGGCATCCCAATCCCGAATAGGCCCAAATGTCGTCGGACAATCCGGCCCGTTGTCCGGCCGTTTCCCGACCGGAAAGCACGGCGACGGATTGGCGGCTTCCGCGCAACAACATCGGCAGGCCGACATAACGGGCCTTGAAATAACGCTCCGTATTGTCGTTGCCGGTCGCAATCACAGCATTTACGGATGACGTTCCGTCGTAACGCTCCACCGGAATATCGGGTGCCAAAGCGAGCAGCTCCGCGACGATATAATCCATTAATACCGAATCTTTTCCCGAAGGCTTGTAGGCACAGCGATGACCGCTGCAAACGACGCAAAGCAAGTCGAAAAATCCGACCGCCGGAATGTTTCCGGCCATGACGACCAAAATCCGGCGCGGCTCTCCCACCCGACGCGGATAATCAGCCAGCCACTGCCGCAACGGTTCCGGTTGCAGCAACTCCGTAGCGAGAGCCCGCAATGCTCGGCAAACTTCGTCGGGGGTGAACCAATCGTTCGCCCGGCAAGCTGCCGCGATGACCTCACGGGTCGTCGCGTCGTCGCCGAAACGGCGCAATCGTTCGCCCAGCGCGCTGAAAATTTCGATCATGTATTCCATCTCCGCAAAGATAGCGTTTTTTATGGCACGACTTTCGCCGGGAAAGAGCGAATTCATCCCGTTCGGTACATGGAACGCAATTTCAACGATGCCCTGCTCCGTCGACGCAGCTATTACGCCCTGCAAGCGGAATCCCCCGTAAGCGATGCGCAAATCGAAGAATGTCTGCGGTTTGCCGTGAAACATATTCCGTCGGCATTCAATTCGCAATCGACCCGCTTGGTGTTATTGCTGCACGAACATCACGCTGCATTGTGGCGGATCGTCGAACGTTCATTGCAGGCGCAGGTTTCGGTCGAAGATTTTCCACGCTCAAAATCGAAAATCGAGAACAGTTTCGCCGCCGGATACGGGACGGTACTTTTTTACGAAAACACGGCTGTTATCCGTGAGTTGCAGAAGCGTACGCCGCTTTATGCCGGAAATTTCCCTACGTGGTCGGAACATACATCGGCGATGCACCAGCTGGCGATTTGGACAAAGTTGGAGGATATGGGATTCGGGGCATCGTTGCAGCATTACAATCCGTTGATCGACAAGGAAGTACAGGAACAATGGAGCCTGCCCGATTCGTGGCGGTTGATTGCCCAGATGCCTTTCGGCTTGCCGGCTGCCGACCCCGACGAAAAGACCTTCCAGCCTGTAGACAGCCGCATTCGGATATTCAAGTGATTGCGATATTTCCGAATTCTTGATTCGGGGAAAATAAAAAAGGAAAGACGTATACACGCCTTTCCTTTTTTCATCGGATGCCGGCTTATTTGTCGAAGTAACGTTTGTAGAGCCCCTCGAAGCCTTTGCCGTGACGGGCTTCGTCTTTGGCCATCTCGTGAACCGTATCGTGTACGGCGTCGAGGTTCTGCTCTTTGGCCAGACGGGCCAGACGCATCTTGTCTTCGCACGCGCCGCACTCGGCGTTCATACGTTTGTAGAGGTTGGTTTTGGTGTCCCATACGACCTCGCCGATCAGTTCGGCGAATTTCGACGCATGTTCGGCCTCTTCCCAAGCGTAACGTTTGTATGCTTCGGCGATTTCGGGATAGCCTTCGCGGTCGGCCTGACGGCTCATCGCCAAATACATGCCCACTTCGGTGCATTCGCCCATGAAGTGATTCTGCAAGCCCTCCCACAATTCGGGGCTGGCACCCTTGCCGTCGCCGATTTTGTGCACGGTGACGAAATCCAGATCGCCGTCCTGCTCGACGACTTCGACGAACTTATCTTTGCCTACTTTGCACATCGGGCACTGATCGGGTGCCTCCGCTCCTTCGTGAATGTACCCGCATACGGTACAACGCCATTTCTTTGCCATAGTTGTTTTGGGTTTAGTGATTGGTTTGTGTATGTTTTCCAATGCAAAAGTAACAATTTCCGCCGAAGTCCGCACGGTCGGACGATTGTATTTTTTTATGATACCATAAGCGAATCCTATCGGTCATTCCGCATGGTCGATAACCTCCTCGATATAGGGCACGTTGTTCAGGTTTTTCACCAGCACCCGCTTGTCGCGGTCGAGCAGGTAGAGCGACGGAATGGACGAAAGATCGTAAACGTCGTTTTGGCGGATTCTGCACCCTGCATCGTAGGCGTTGATCCATGTCTGCGGAATTTCCATGCGATACTTTTTCCACTCGGTCAGGTCTTCGTCGGGATAGAGCGCCAACACTTTCAGCCGCCCCCGCTCGATCATCTCCGTGAGCATGGGCGATGCAAGGATGGTTTCGCGAATCTGGCGGCATCCGGGACATCCGGGATTGTTGATGAAAAGCAGCACGTATTCCGCTTGGAGTCCGTAAAGCGTGCCCGTTTCGCCCGATGCCAACGTATAGCGAAAATCGTTCGCCTTGTGACCGATGCGGTTCTGCGAGGCCAATTTCAGTTCGTATTTCGGTCCGATACGTTCGTATTTGTCGTAATAGGGGCTGGCCAACACGGATTGCAAAATAGAAATATAGAATTCATCGTTCCGAAATGGCGAATCGGGGTCGCCGTGCACTACTTTCTCGCCGAGCCAAGCGAAATAATCCAGCATCGGACGCGAAACGGAGGCTTTGCGCATCAGCGAATCCAGCGGGGCCGTGTCCGTCGGGTCGATGACCAACAGATGTTCGATATACTTCGCATAGGCATTGAGCATTTGCAGGGTATCCGCCTGTTTGATAAACAGTGTATCCGTAAAATCGAAGCTATCCCAATAGTGCCACCGCGAATACTCGATCTGCTCTTTGACGGTCATTTTTCGTTGCGGGGCGGATTGCGAAGTGAGCGTGTCGGTGGCGGATTGTTGCTGTGTCTGCTGGCGGCCGGTGCAGGCCGCGCAAAATAACGCTGCGACGGAAATCAAGAAATAACGCATGGCCAATCAATCGTTTGTCTGTGCAAAATTAGTTTTTTTCGACAACAATCGTGCATTTCGGCATGACAAAAGCGGACCGCCCTGCAAGGCAATCCGCTTCGGTCTACCCGCGACCGATTGTCGTGTCGGTCGCTTTTCGGGCTCTTTTTAACACTCTTGTTCGACGCCTTTGAACAGAGCGACGTCTTCGGTCGCGGAGTTCATCACGTAGGTGTAGGCCTCGCCGATTTTGCCTTCGGCCAGCTTGCAGAAGATGCGCGCCGATGCAGCGTAATCCTCACATTCGCCGGCTTCGCGGGCCAACAGATAGGTGATGATGATGTGTCCGGCCGTCTCGACCAAGCGACGGGCGTGGAAATCCTTGAATCCGCCGACTTCCTTGTCGCCTGCTTCGACGTGGGCCACCATTTCGGTGAATTTGGCCGTCAGTTCTTTCAATTTCGCGATGACGGGCTGCATGGCAGCGACGTATTCGCCGGCGGTGTAGCTTTCGATTTGCTCCATGAACGTGCCTTTCGTCACGGCATTGATGGCCGCTACGACCTGCAGCTGCGAGGTGCCCTCGTAGATGTTCATGATGCGGGCATCGCGATAGAGCCGTTCGCAGGGATAGTCTTTCATGAAGCCAGAACCGCCATGAATCTGAATGGCATCGTAGGCCAGCTGGTTGGCATACTCCGACGAGAAGAGTTTCACCAGCGGCGTGAAGCCGTCAGCCAAACGGTTGTAGAACTTCATCTCTTGCCGTTCCTCGCCTTCGAGCGAACGTTCGTGCGAAATATGCGTGTATTGTTTGTAGATTTCGACGAAGCGTGCCGTTTCATAGAGCAGCGCACGGACGCCCTGCAACTTGGCTTTCATGTTGGAGAGCATCTCCGACACGGCGGCGAACTGAATGATGGGTTTGCCGAACTGCTCGCGTTCGTGGGCATATTTCAGTGCTTCGCGATAGGCCGCTTCGCACGTGCCGACCGACTGCGCTCCGATACCCAAGCGGGCGGCGTTCATCAGTGACATCACATATTTGATAAGACCCATTTTGCGGTCGCCGACCAGCTGTGCAGGCGCATTCGTGAAGACCAGTTCGCACGTCGGCGACCCCTTGATACCGAGTTTGTTCTCGATGCGGCGCACTTTGACGCCTCCGTCGCGCTTGTCGTAGACCAGCATTGATAGACCGCGTGCGTCGGTCGTTCCCTCTTCCGTACGGGCCAGCACCAGCGAAACGTCGCCGTCACCGTTCGTAATGAAGCGTTTCACGCCGTTGAGCAGCCACGTCTGCTTCTCCTCCGACCACGTGGCTTTGAGCATCACGGCCCCCAAGTCCGAACCGGCATCGGGTTCCGTCAAGTCCATTGCGCAGGTCGCACCCGCCGAAACCAGCGGCAGATACTTTTGTTTCAGCTCTTCCGAAGCGAATTCGTTCAGCGTTTCGGCGCAATCCTGCAAGCCCCAGATATTCTCAAAGCTGGCATCGGCACGGGCCACCATTTCGTTGGCCATGACGAAGCAGATCAACGGGAAGTTCAGGCCGTCGTATTTGCGCGGGAGGGTCAGACCGCCCAGTCCGGCATCGACGATTGCTTTGAGGTTGCGTACCGTTCCCGAAGCGTATTCCACGTGGTCGTTCACCACACGCGGGCCTTCGTGGTCGACCCCTTCGGCATTCGGCGCGATGACGTCGCCGCACACCTCGCCGGTAATTTCCAGCACACGACGATAGGAATCCATCGCGTCCTCGAAATCCTGCGGCGCATGGTCGTAAAGGTCTTTCTCGGCGAAATTACGCTCTTTCAGCTCCACGATTTTGCGCATCAGCGGATGCTGCAACTGGAACTGCAAATCTTTGTTATCTGAAAAGAAATTAGCCATTACTTCGAGTTTTGTTTGTAGTATTTAATCATCTTGGGAATGACCTCGTTCACGTCGCCCGTGATGGCGAAGTCGGCGATTTTGTTGATCGGTGCTTCGGGGTCGGTGTTGATCGAGATGACCATCGCCGACTGGTCCATACCGGCCGTGTGCTGAATCTGCCCCGAAATGCCGCAGGCGATGTAGAGTTTCGGACGCACCGTTACACCGGTCTGCCCCACTTGGCGGGCATGCTCCGTGAATCCGGCATCGACTGCCGCACGGCTGGCACCTACTTCGGCTCCCAGCACGTCGGCCAGTTCGTGCACCAGCTTGAAGTTCTCTTTCGAGCCCATGCCGTAGCCTCCGGCCACGATGATGCCGGCACCCTTGATGTCGATTTTGCGTTCTTCGATTTGCCGTTCGACGATTTTCACCGCCAAATCGGTATCATTCACGTACTTTTTCCAGTCGATGGCTTTTTCCTCGCCTGCTGCCGGATTTTTGGCCAGCTCCTTGCGCATCACGCCCTCGCGAACGGTCGCCATCTGCGGACGGTGGTCGGGATTGACGATCGTGGCGATGATGTTGCCGCCGAATGCCGGACGAATCTGATAAAGCAGGTCGGTGTACTCCTTGCCAGTCTTGGCATCCTTGTGGTCGCCGATTTCCAGCTGGGTGCAGTCGGCCGTCAGACCGCTGTGCAAGGCCGAAGATACGCGCGGCGCGAAATCGCGTCCGATGCAGGTCGCGCCGAACAGCACGATTTGCGGTTTTTCGGCTTCGATCAGTCCGCACATCACAGCCGTGTGGGGCAGCGTGCGGAACGGCTCGAAAATAGCGTCGTCGGCAGTCCATACGGTGTCGGCACCGTATTTGGCCAGCTCTTTGCCGAGCCCTTTGACATTGTGACCGATAACGACGGCCTCCAATTTCACTTTCAGCGTGTCGGCCAACTCGCGGCCTTTCGTCAGCAGTTCGAGGCTCACGTCGGCAACCTTGTTGCCTTCGAGTTCGATATATACGAATATGTTGTTCATTTTTTCGTCGGATTAGCCGAGCGTGTGGCTCGCGATAAGTTCAACCATCAGTGCTTCGATGTCGCTGTCGGCGGCGGTGAGTTTCTTGGCCTCTTTCGCTTGGAATACGACATTTTCGATTTTTTTCACCTTCGTGGGCGAGCCCTGCAATCCCAACTGTTCGGGATCGGGATCGACTTCGGCGGCCGCCCATTCGACGATTTGCAGGGCCGGTTTCGTTGCAACCCGTTTGGCCGCTGCCGATTCGGGATCGGCTGCGATTTCCGACTTCGCCAGCGCGCATTTGTAGGTCATCACGCGTTTCGCATTGCGCGGACGGCACTCGGCGGCGGAAGCGTTGACCGTGATGACGACCGGTACGGGGCATTCGACCACTTCGGTACCGTGCTCCAAACGCCGTTTCACGACCAGCGTATCGGCCTTGATTTCTACGATTTCTTCGGCATAGGTAACCTGCGGAAGCCCCAGTTTTTCAGCCACCTGCGGGCCGACCTGCGCCGTGTCGCCGTCGATAGCCTGACGGCCTGCGACGATGACGTCGGGATTGATTTTTTTCAATGCGCACGACAACGCATAGGAGGTTGCCAGCGTATCGGAACCGGCGAATTCTCGTCCCGAAAGCAAGTAACCGCCGTCCGCACCGCGAAACATGGCATCGCGGATGATGTCGGCGGCACGCTGCGGGCCCATAGTCAGCACGTGTACGGTTGCTCCGGCCAAACGATCTTTCAACGATAAGGCGGCTTCGAGGGCGTTCAAATCTTCGGGATTGAAAATTGCCGGAAGCGCCGAACGATTGACCGTCCCTTCGGGGGTCATCGCGTCCTTGCCCACGTTGCGGGTGTCGGGCACCTGCTTGGCCAATACGACGATTTTAAGGTTTTCTTTCATTGTGTTTGTATTCGGTTGTTGATTTATTCTTCTTATCGTTCGATGGTTTCCGCGCGGTCGGGCCCCACCGAGATGATTTTCACCGGTACGCCGGTTTCCTGCTCGATGAAATCCACGTAGCGTTTGAATGCGGGCGGAAACTCGTCGTAACTGCGGCAATTGCGCAGGTCGCATTTCCAACCCTCGAAATCGGTATAAACCGGTTTCAGATTCTCCGTAACCGTGTAAGGGAATTCCGTCGTCCGTTCGCCGTCGATGTCGTAGGCCGTAGCGACCCGGATCGTATCGAAGTCGTTCATGACGTCCGATTTCATCATGATGAGCTGCGTCACGCCGTTGATCATGATGGAGTATTTGAGTGCGACCAAATCGAGCCAGCCGCAGCGACGCTCGCGGCCCGTAACGGCTCCGAACTCGTGTCCCACGCGGCGCAACTCGGCTCCCGTTTCGTCGAACAACTCCGTCGGGAACGGGCCGCTGCCTACGCGCGTACAATAGGCTTTGAAAATACCGTACACCTCGCCGATGCGGTTCGGAGCGACACCCAGACCGGTGCAGACGCCTGCGCAGACGGTGTTCGAGGAGGTGACGAACGGATAGGAACCGAAATCGACATCGAGCAACGTTCCCTGTGCCCCTTCTGCCAAAACCGGCCGGTTCTCATTCAGGCAGTTGTTGACAAAGTATTCGCTGTCGATGATGCGGAAACGTTTCAGATACTCCACAGCCTCGAACCATTGCCGTTCGAGGTTCGTGATATCGTATTCGTAATTCAGGCTGCGGAGAATGCGTTCGTGGCGTGCTTTGGCTCCGGCATAAATCTCCTTGAAGTCGGGACGCAGCAAATCCCCTACCCGCATGCCGTTGCGGCTCACCTTGTCCGTATAGGCCGGGCCGATGCCCTTGCCGGTGGTGCCGATTTTCGCACTGCCTTTCGCCGCTTCGTAGGCGGCATCGAGCATGCGGTGCGTCGGCAGAATCAGATGGGCTTTCTTGGAGATATAAAGCCGTTCGGTCAGGTCGTGGCCGCTTTGGGCCAGTTCTTCGGCTTCGGCGCGGAACAGAATGGCATCGAGCACTACGCCGTTGCCGATGATGTTAGGTTTGCCGCCTTGAAAAATACCCGAAGGAATGGAGCGCAACACGTATTTCTTTCCGCCGAACGCCAGCGTGTGACCGGCATTGGGACCTCCCTGAAAACGAGCGACGACCTCGTAGCGGGGAGTCAGTACGTCCACGACCTTTCCTTTGCCCTCGTCCCCCCATTGCAGGCCGAGTATCACGTCGATTTTTTTCATCTTCTCCGATTCAGTAATTTGGGTGCAAAAGCACGTTTTTGCACCCAAAGATAAGCATTATTTTGGGAAATCCCCAATTCCGCAGCAATCAGACGTCGAGGTCGTCGTCCGTATCTTCGGCCCGTTCGGCGGCCGAGCTTCCGTCGTCCTGCAACTCGTCGGCTCCTTTCAGTTCGTCGTCGTAATAGTCCTTTTCGTCCTCTTCGGCTGCGTTGTCATCGATCTTGACGTCGATTTTCACCAGATAAGCCACTTCGTCCGTATCGAACGGCACGGCATAAAAGAAATCGCCGTTGGGTTTGTCGACGCGAATCATCGCTTCGGTGAATCCGTACGGATATTTCAGTTTGACTGCATCCTGCATTTCGGCGGGCAGATTGTGCAAGCTGGTAACGATATGTTTCTTTGTCATAACGGTTTTAGTCATGATGTCTCTCGAAAATTTTCTGCAATTATACGCAAATTTTACCTATTGCGTCGTATGTGCGATTTTTTTTTGCATTTTTTTTGATTTTGTCGGTCGTTCGCCGCAAATTGTGTACCTTTACGCACGTTATAGCCTGAATATGGTACGTGAACGAATCGAAACGCTGCGCAGGCAGTTGGAATATCATAATCATCGTTATTACGTCGATAACGCCCCCGAAATCACCGATTTCGAGTTCGACGCCTTGATGCGCGAATTGCAGGAGCTGGAAGCGGCGCATCCCGAGTTCGCCGACCCGAATTCACCGTCGGTGCGTGTGGGAAGCGACCTTTCGACCGAGTTCCGCACGGTGAAACACCGCTTTCCGATGCTCTCGTTGGGCAACACCTATTCGCTGGACGAGTTGCACGAGTTCATCGACCGCATCGAACGCGAAGTCGGTCAGACAGAATATGTTTGCGAGCTCAAATTCGACGGTACGGCCATTTCGCTCACCTACGAGCATGGCCGGTTGTTGCAGGCTGTGACGCGCGGCGACGGCACGCAGGGCGACGATGTGACGGCCAATGTCCGTACGGTGCGGTCGGTACCGCTCCGGTTGCAGGGCGACAACTGGCCCGATTACTTCGAGATTCGCGGCGAAATTCTGATGCCCTACGCTTCGTTCGACCGGCTGAACGCCGAACGCGAAGCTGCCGGAGATGCACTGTTCGCCAATCCGCGCAATGCGGCGGCCGGAACGCTCAAACAGCAGTCGTCGGCCGTAGTCGCCCGTCGCGGGCTGGATTGTACGCTTTATCAGGTCGCAGGCGAAAATCTTCCGTTCGCCTCGCATCAAGAAAGTCTGGAAAAGGCGCGGCAATGGGGATTCAAAATTTCGGAACACCTGCGCATCTGCCACAACACGCAGGAAATCGACGAATTCATCGCCCATTGGGATACGGCCCGTCGCGAACTGCCCTTTCCGACCGACGGAATCGTCATCAAAGTCAACGATTTCGCGGTGCGGCGTCGTTTGGGCTTCACGTCCAAAGCTCCGAAATGGGCCGTCGCCTACAAATTCAAGGCAGAGCAGGCGTTGACCCGTTTGACGAGCGTCGATTTCCAAGTGGGACGGACGGGAGCCATTACGCCAGTCGCCAACCTCGAACCGGTGCTGCTGGCCGGAACGACCGTCAAACGGGCAACGCTGCACAATGCCGAACAGATGGCGTTGCTGGATATTCGTCCGGGCGATATGGTCTATGTCGAAAAAGGCGGCGAAATCATTCCGAAAATCACGGGCGTGGAGTTGTCCCAGCGCCCGGCCAACAGCCGGCCGTTTCAGTATATCACCGTGTGCCCCGAATGCGGCACGCCGCTGGTGCGTTACGAAGACGAAGCGAAACATTACTGCCCCAACCAAAGCGGGTGCCGCCCGCAGATACTCGGCCGCATCATCCACTTCATCCGCCGCAAAGCGATGAATATCGAGGGGTTGGGCGAAGAGACCGTAGAACTGCTCTACGAAAACGGGCTATTGCACGATATTTCCGACCTCTACGATTTGCAGGCCCCGCAGTTGGCCTGCCTGCCCCGTTTGGGCGAGAAATCGGCCGAAAACATCATCCGTTCGATCCGCAGTTCGACCGAAGTGCCGTTCGGTCGGGTGCTGTTCGGGCTGGGCATCCGGTTCGTGGGCGAAGCGACGGCCAAATACCTCGCCGACCATTTCCGCACGATGGACGCCGTGATGCACGCCTCGCGTGAGGAACTGGTCGAAGCGGACGAGGTCGGCGAAAAGATCGCCGATGCCATTCTCGAATACTTCGCCGATGCCGAAAACCTGCGCATCATCGAAAGGCTCCGGCTGGCGGGGTTGAAATTCGAGGCCGAAGCGCGCGAACGGGCTTCGGATGCGCTGGCGGGAAAAAGTTTCGTGATTTCCGGTCGTTTCCTCAATCACAGCCGCGATGAACTGAAAGAGCTTATCGAGCTGCACGGGGGCCGCAATCTGGCCGGTGTGTCGGGCGCGGTGGATTATCTGGTCGCCGGCGAGAACATGGGGCCGGCGAAACTGAAAAAAGCGGAAAAACTGGGCATCCGCATCATTTCGGAATCGGATTTCGAGGCGATGTTAGACGGCAACGATATTCCGGCCGTTTCGGCGTCCGAGCCAACGGCGGCAGCCCCCATAGCGAAACACGACGAATCCAGCCCGATGCAACCACCCGCAACCGAACCGTCGGCCACGAAACCCGAACAAGGCACCTTATTTTGAAAACGAACCGTTCTAAACGGCAGCCGGCCGAAAAGGCCGTTCCGTTCGACGGGTAGACGAAACCGATATGCAGCAACACAAACTTTCCGGTGTAGGGGCCGCCATGATCACCCCTTTCACGCCCGACGGACGGGTCGACTACGATGCGCTCGCCCGCATGATCGACTACGTGATCGACGGCGGTGTGGATTATATCGTCGCTCTCGGCACGACGGCCGAAACCCCGACGCTCTACATGCCCGAACGGGCCGTCATCGCCATGTTCATCACCAACCATATCGCCCGGCGCGTGCCGCTGGTCATCGGCGTGGGCGGCAATTCGACCTCCGAAGTGCTCGACCAGTTGCGCGAGTTCGACCTGCGCGGTGCCGACGCGATTTTGAGCGTTACACCCTATTACAATAAACCGTCGCAAGAGGGACTTTATCAGCATTTCCGCACCGTGTCGGAGCATTCGCCGCTGCCGATTATCCTGTACAACATACCGGGTCGGTCGGGTGTGAACATGACCGCCGAAACGACGCTGCGCATTGCGCGCGATTTCGATAACGTCATCGGAATCAAGGAGGCTTCGGGCGACATCGAACAGATGCAGCGCATCATCGACGGTCGGCCGGACGATTTCTTAGTGTTATCGGGCGACGACGGCATCGCCATCGAATTGATGCGGCGCGGCGGCGACGGCGTGATTTCCGTAGCGGCGGACGCTTTTCCTCGTCGATTCATGCAAGCGCTCGACCTTGCCAAAGCCGGCGATTTCGAGCAGGCGGAAGAGGCGTTCGCTCCGCTCGTCGAGGCGGTCAAAGCGTTGTTCGCCGAAGGGAATCCGGTCGGTGTGAAATGTGCGTTGTCGGTATTGGGCATTATCGGCGACCGGATGCGGCTGCCGCTCGTAGCGGGGTCGGATGCGCTGCGCGAAAAATTCAAAAAACTGATCGCCGCATACGATTTGCATTGATTCTTCCGTTCGCAGAAAAAACGACGATGAAAAAACGATTGCTCGCGCTGTTCTTCCTGCTGCCGATGCTGGCCGCAGCCAAAGTGCCCGACGAAGAGGATATTCTGAAACGGACGCTGGACACAGCTTCTCCTTACTATTATACCTCGTTGCTGTTGCGTTACAATGCGGGCGATGCCACGCTGACCGACGAAGATTATCATTATCTGTATTACGGCTATGCGTATCAGGAATCCTATAAGCCACTGGAAGTCAATCCGTATATGGATCGGGTGCTGATGCTGGCCGCTGCCATCAACCCCGAAGCGCCCGACCGCGAAACGCTCGAAGAATTGTTGCTGGTAGGCCGCGACGCGCTGGCGAAAGATCCATTCAGCCCGAAGCTGCTCAATCTCATGGCGTTCGCCTACGGTGCATCGGGTGACAAGGAGCAGGAAAAAGCCTATTCCGACCGGATGAATGGCGTGATTCGAGCTATTCTCGCCTCAGGCAGCGGATTGTCGCAGACATCGCCGCGTCATATCTTGATGTTCGACCATGCGCTCGACGTGCTCGCTGCCGAAGGGCTCGCCTACGGCAAAAGCCGTGTCGTCAGCCGTACGGTCGAATTCGTGCCGCTTTCTGCGCCCTATGTCGTTGACGGCAAGAAACGCAAAGGCTTTTATTTCGATTTCAGCCGCATCTATTGGAACAAACCCGAAGGTTACACCTATAAACGAGACCGCACATGGCAATTCAACAATCTGAAACCCCGCGTATACAAATGATTAGCCGCCAGCTACTTTTCTTTCTGTCGGTCGTATTGTTGTGCGCAGGGTGCGAGAAGGAAAGACCGTCTGTGTTGCAGATTTCTCAACCTTCCGTATTGCTTCCGAACGAATCGGGAGCGGTTGCGACTATCGACATCGTAACTGACGGAGCATGGTCTGCCGTCGTAGACGGCGACGCGTTTACGGTAACGCCGATGCGGGGCAATGCCGGTCGTACGCAGGTTTCGGTTGCGACCTCGAATCGGAATACGCAGGAGAAACGGCAGATTTTGGGCACCGTGCAGTTCGTATTGGACGGTTCGTCCTCCGTTTTCACTACGATCGAAATATCGCAACGAGCCGTTACCGCATCGCATACACTATTGCTGTACATGTTCGGTCGCTCATTGCTTTCGTATTACGAAAAAAACATTGCCGGAATCGAACGGGCGGTAACCTCCGAAATTCCGGGCGACGGGCGCATTCTGGTGTGCTATCAACCGGAAGCATACGACAAGGCCACGCTGCTCGAAATTTTCTACGACGCTGAGAAACAGCAATGCGTCCACGAACCATTGAAAACTTACGACGAATTTCGGGCCGAAGACACGGCGAGCGTACGACGGATGTTTGCCGACGTGTACGATGAAGCTCCGGCTGAAAGCTACGGATTGGCACTCGGCTGTCACGGATTCGGCTGGGTTCCGGCCGGCTCCGAATTGCAGAGAAATGCTTATAGCATGGAACGTCCGCTTCCCGGAGCGTTGATGACCCGTACCGCCACCCGTTTTTTAGGCGACACGGGACATCAGATAGACATTGCACAGTTGGCCGATGCGGTCGCAGGGCTCTCCTACCGGTTCGGCTATCTGATTTTCGATGATTGTTTCATGGCCAATATCGAAACACTCTATGATTTGCGCCGGTCGTTCGACTATATCGTCGCTTCGCCGTGCGAAGTCATGGCCGCCGGATTTCCTTATGACCGAACGATTCCTTATCTTTTCGCAGCCGAAACGCCCGATTTGCCGCGTGTTTGTCGGGAATTCTGGAATTTTTACGAGAAGGACTGGAATACCGTTCCCAACAATGCCCAATCGGGGTGTATCTCTTTGGCTGTTATGAGTGAATTGGAAGCATTGGCCGAAACAGTCTCCGCGATCCATGCCGGGCCGACCGATCCGTACGATGCTACAAGATTACAGTATTACGAAGGTTTGACCTCGCATGTTTTTTACGATTTGGACGATTATATACGGACGATTTGCACGGATCCGGCGTTGTACGATTCTTTCGAGAAACAGTTGGCACGAGCTTTTCCGACCGATTGTCGCTATCATACTGCGTCATTCTATTCCGCTTACAACCGGCGACTGAATCCGATTACGACTTATTCCGGCGTAACGACCAGCGAACCGTCGAAGCAATTCACCGACCAGCATAAGGAAACGTCGTGGTACCGGCGCACGTACGGGCTGGAATAAAATAAAAGAGGCTCCCCGAAAGGGAGCCTTCTTACTATTCGTATTGGCCGGATTTCAGACGTTGGACTTCTTCGTCGGTGAGGAATCGCCATGCACCGCGTTTCAGCTTCTTTTTTGTCAGCCCCGCGTAATAGACACGGTCGAGCTTCTTCACCTCGTAACCGAGATGCTCGAAAATCCGTCGCACGATGCGATTGCGGCCCGAGTGGATTTCAATGCCGATTTCCTGCTTCTTGTCCTTGACGTAGGCGATTTCATCGGCATGGATTTCGCCGTCTTCCAGCGTGATGCCTTCCGCGATACGTTCCATGTCAGCCTTCGTCAACGGTTTGTCCAGTGTGACCTGATAGATTTTCTTCTTCTGATAGGCCGGATGGGTCAGCTGTTTGGTCATGTTGCCGTCGTTGGTGAACAACAGCAGGCCGAGACTGTTCTTGTCCAACCGCCCGACCGGATAAATGCGTTCCTCGCAAGCACCCTTGACCAAATCCATCACGGTTTTCGTCGCATGCGGATCGTCGAGCGACGTAACGTATCCTTTGGGCTTGTTCAGCACCAGATAAACGTTTTTTTCGCCCTGCACCCGCGAATCGTTGAATCGAATTTCATCCGTAGGCATCACTTTGGTGCCCAATTCGGTAACGGCCTTTCCGTTGACCGTCACGACGCCTGCCACGATGAAATCGTCCGCTTCGCGCCGCGAGCAGATGCCCGACTGGGCGATGAAACGATTCAGTCGAATCGCGCCCGTTTGCTTCTCGGGATTGTATTTCGGATAGGATACCGGCTGTTCGTCGCGTTTTTTGAATCCCGGCTTCGTCGGTTTTCCGAATTTGTTGCCGAATTTTTTAGAGCCGCGATTGTCCGTCCGCTTCTCGAAACGGCGGTCGCTGTTGAAATTACGATCTTCGTCGGTTCGGCCATTGAACGAAGGCCGTGTCGGTTTGCTGCCATACGGACGACGCGGGCGCTCGTTGCCGAACATATTTTCCGAATCGTTTCCGTAATTGTGCTGCGGCTTGTTATCGCCATAGCGGGGTTTCGACCCGAATGAACGGTAGGGCTTGTCGCGGTATTCGGAGCGGTTGCCATAGGGGCGTCGTTCTTCCTGACCGGATTTTTCGGCGCGGTATCCGTGCGGTTTTTCCTTGTAGGACGACCGTTCGCTATAGCTGCGCGGACGCTGTTCATCGTAATTCGGACGCTCCCCGTAATTGCGCTGCGACCGGCGCGGTTTTTCGTCGAACGTCGGACGGTTCTCGTGCGTGAAATTGGGGTTGTACGAAGCACGTTTGTATTCGCGGGGATGTTCCGCGTCGGCGGCCTCACGCGGCTGGCGCGGACGACGCTCGACACGTTCCGACGTAGCTGTGACAGTGCGGGTGCGCTTGTCGCGTCCGAACCGTGCCAATGCGGGCGTCGAGTCGTTTTTGGGATCTTTCATGTACTATTGAATTTTATTCCAGCAAAGGTAATTCAATTTTCCGAAATCCCTCACTTTGCATGCCTTAATTCGTCGGCCTCGCCCGATTTTTCCGAATATGCCATCATCGGGCCCGTTCCGCGTATGGACTATCGTTCGGATTTGCGGAACCGAAGCCCGGCGCAACGTGCTGGAATGAAACGGAGAAAGGGCGAAGAGGGCCATTACTTTTGATTCGATACTTTTGCCTTTTGACTTATTTTCTTTACCTTTGCATACCGATGTAAAATCTACCGAAACGATATGAAAACGAATTACGAAATCCGCTATGCGGCGCATCCCGAAGATGCCAAACATTACGACACGGCCCGTTTGCGCCGCGACTTCCTGATCGAAAAGGTATTTGCAGCCGACGAGGTGAATATGGTCTATTCGATGTACGACCGCATGATCGTGGGCGGTGCCATGCCCGTGAACGAAACGCTTCGTTTGGAAGCAATCGACCCGCTGAAAGCTCCTTACTTCCTCACCCGTCGCGAACTGGGTATTTTCAACGTAGGCGGTGCCGGTGTCGTGAAAGCCGGCGATGCGACGTTCGAGCTCGGCTACAAGGAGGCGCTTTATCTCGGCTCCGGCGACCGTGAAGTGACGTTCGAGAGCAAGGATGCGAAGAATCCTGCCAAGTTCTATTTCAACTCGACGACGGCACACTGCAATTATCCCGACAAGAAAGTAACCAAAAACGAGGCCGTTGTCGTACGCATGGGTTCGCTCGAAGGGTCGAATGACCGAAATATCAACAAGATGATCGTCAATCAGGTGCTGCCGACCTGTCAGTTGCAGATGGGGATGACCGAACTGCTTACGGGCAGTGTCTGGAATACGATGCCTGCGCACGTGCATTCGCGCCGTATGGAGGCTTACTTCTATTTCGAGGTACCCGCCGAAGACGCCGTTTGCCACCTCATGGGCGAAGTCGAGGAAACCCGCCACATCTGGATGAAAAACGAGCAAGCGGTGCTGTCGCCCGAATGGTCGATCCACAGTGCGGCTGCCACGCACAACTATACGTTCATCTGGGGTATGGGCGGCGAAAATCTCGACTACGGCGATCAGGATTTTTCCAAAATTACGGATCTGAAATAACGACGAAAAAAATTCAACCAAATTAACTGATAATTAAAGATGGTAAACTTTTCATTGGAAGGTAAGGTCGCACTCGTGACGGGTGCATCTTACGGCATCGGTTTCGCGCTGGCAACGGCATTCGCCCGGCAGGGTGCGAAAATCGTCTTCAACGACATCAAACAGGAACTGGTAGACAAAGGTTTGGCCGCATACAAGGCCGAAGGCATCGAAGCCAAAGGTTACGTGTGCGACGTGACGAACGAGGAACAGGTGAACGCAATGGTGGCCCAAATCGAAAAAGAGGTGGGTGTTATCGATATCTTGGTAAATAATGCCGGTATCATCAAGCGTATTCCGATGACCGAGATGACGGCGGCTGAGTTCCGTCAGGTAATCGACGTCGACCTGAACGCTCCGTTCATTGTCGCAAAGGCGGTCATTCCGTCGATGATCAAGAAAGGTCACGGCAAAATCATCAACATCTGCTCGATGATGTCCGAGTTGGGCCGCGAAACCGTTTCGGCTTATGCCGCAGCGAAAGGCGGTCTGAAGATGCTGACCCGCAACATCGCTTCGGAGTACGGCGAATACAATATTCAGTGCAACGGCATCGGGCCGGGTTATATCGCTACCCCGCAGACCGCACCGCTGCGCGAGAAACAGCCCGACGGTTCGCGTCATCCGTTCGATGCGTTCATCGTTGCCAAAACGCCTGCGGCTCGTTGGGGTACGCCCGAAGATTTGATGGGCCCCGCCGTGTTCTTGGCTTCGGATGCCTCGAATTTCGTCAATGGCCACGTGCTCTATGTCGATGGCGGTATTTTGGCCTACATCGGCAAGCAGCCGAAATAGTCCTTGTCGGACAGCGCAAAAACGGATTGCCCGCGTAAAGGGCAATCCGTTTTATTTATTGGACAAATCGGCCGAACGTATGTTGCCCTGTTAAAAGTTTATTATCTTTACAGCCGAAAATTTCCGCAAGAATGTCGATGAATCGCGAAATACTGCGTCTGGCTCTGCCCAATATCGTATCGAACATCACGGTGCCGTTGATGGGTATCGCGTCGACTGCGATTGCGGGTCATTGGGGCGAGGATTCGGCCGCCACGATCGGTGCTTTGGCAATCGGCGTGTCGATTTTCAACTTTATTTATTGGAACTGCTCGTTCGTCCGAATGGGCACCAGCGGGTTGACTGCGCAGGCATTCGGTGCCGGCGACTTGCACGAGTGCACCAACATGCTGGTACGCGCCGTAGCCGTCGCTGCGGCTATGGGTATCTTAATGTTGTTGTTGCAATATCCTGTCGGTGAAGCCGCTTTGTGGGTGATGAACGGCGACGAGATGACCCGATCCTACTATTATGCCCGCATTTGGGCTGTTCCGGCAGGCATTCTGCTCTTCGGGCTGAACGGTTGGTTTACCGGCATGCAAAACGCCGTGATTCCGATGTGCACGGCCGTCACGGTGAATGTCGTTCACGTGGCGTGCAGTTTGTGGTTCGCATTCGGATTCGATCTCGGAATCGTCGGCATTGCCTACGCATCGGTGCTGGCCCAATGGGTGGGCGTCGTGCTTTCGGCAGGATTGCTGTTTTGGAGGTTCCGGCGGGTGTTGACCTCCGTCGTTTGGTCGGAAGTGTTCGATTTGCAGCCATTGAAACGGTTTTTCGGAATCAATCGCGATATTATCCTGCGGACGTTCTGCATCGTTGCCGTCTATACTTTCTTCACGGGGGCTTCCGCACGGATGGGCGACCCGATGTTGCTGGCCGTCAACACCCTGTTGCTGCAATTGTTCACCTTGTTTTCCTACATGAACGACGGTTTTGCCTATGCCGCAGAAGCCCTCACGGGGCGTTTTATCGGGGCGTGCGATGCGATTTCGTTGCGGAAAAGCGTGCGGGGCTGTCTGTTTTGGGGATTGTGCGTTTCGGTCGTATTTGTCGGATTCTATCTTGTCTGGTGGCGCGATCTGCTCGGAATTTTCGTGAGCGACACGGCCAATGCTGCCCCGCTCATCGAACTGGCGGGGCGTTACATCGTCTGGATCATTCTGATTCCGCTTGCTTGCTCGATGCCGTTTATCATGGACGGCATCATGGTCGGAGCGACCGAAACCCGCATCATGCGCAACTCGATGTTTTTGGCCACGGCCGTCTATTTCGCGCTTTATTACATCTGTTATTGGTTTATCGGGAACAACGCTTTGTGGTTGGCTTTCACGCTCTACATGTTCTTGCGCGGTGTACTGCAATATGCTTTTTCCGACCGCCTGCAACTGATTTACCGGAAAGCGCATCTCTAAATAAGCCCGCACAGAAATCGACCTGCAATAAAAGAGGCCGCCCGAATTTCGGACAGCCTCTTTTTATATTTATGCGTGGCGGATTTACTTCGTGACCCGGAACCAGTCGATGTCGACCCAGCCGCCGTCGTTTTTCTTGATTTCGGACGTCGCGAAGTAACCGATTTTCGCACCGATCCACTGTCCTTCGCGACCGATGAACGGCTTGCCGATATCCGTAAATTTCTTGCCGTTCAGGCTGTATGCGAACCGGCAGTGCATCTGCGGCACGTTCTTTTCGTCCATTTTCCAAGCGATGCGGCAGCGCAGCCACACCGGCCCGCCCGCAAACGGCACCGTCGCGTTGACTTGTTCGGGTTTGCGCTTGTTCGCTCTGATGCAGTCAGCCTGCACGAGCGACAATTTGCCGTCGCGATACTCCACGCCGAGCAATCCATAATCCTGCCCCATCATTACCAATCCGGCACGGTCGCCTTCGTAGGCTTCGCGGAAGTCGATTTTTGTCGTGTACGTGCAATCGGGTGCCGTCACTTTCTGCAACAGCAGATTGGGCGTATCCCACAGGTTTTTCCACCCTTCGGGATTGCGCAGACACAGCATGCGCAGTTCGCCGTCGGTCGGATTGGTGAAGTACCACCCCACCTGCGGATTGGCATGCCACTGCCACTGCAAACCGACCGTATTGCCCGAAAATTCATCGTTTTCGACAGGCGTTTTTATCGTGGTTTTCACATGCGACGCGGGTTTCCGCCACTCCTCGACCGGTTCGCCGAAACCGTCGTCGTTCCGGTAGATACCGATGACACACCAGTCGTCTTCCGTCCACCACATCGGCTGCAAGTGTAGAATGCGGCCGTAGGCATAACGGTCGTCGAAGTGCATGAACCACGAGTTGCCCTCGACGTCATCGACCCAGCCGCCCTGATGCGGGCCCGGAACCGACGAGCTGCCCTGACGCAATACCGTGCGGCATTCGTAGGGGCCGAACGGCGATTTCGAGCGCAGGACGATTTGCCAGCCGGGTTTTACGCCGCCTGCCGGAGCGAAAACATAGTAATAACCGTTGCGTTTGTAGAATTTCGGACCTTCGACCGTCGGATGTTCGTCGTGGCCGTCGAAAATCAGCACATCCTCTCCGATAAGCCGGGTTCCGTCGGGCGTCATCTCGGATACGCTCAACACGCTTTTGAATCCGGCCCGCGAACCGGCCCAGCCGTGCACCAGATAAGCCTTGCCGTCCTCGTCCCACAGCGGACAGGTATCGATAATGCCTTGCGCCGCTTTCACGAGTAAGGGTTCCGACCATGCTCCGCGCGGGTTCTGCGTACGCACCATGTAAATGCCGCGATCGGGGTCGCCCCAATAGATGTAATACCACCCGTCGTGGAACCGGATGGCCGGTGCCCATACGCCGTTGCCATGCGACGGGGCGTCGAACGCCGCATCGTACATGCGCGGAAGCGCATAATTCACCAACTCCCAGTTTACAAGGTCGGTCGAGTGCAGAATCGGCAATCCGGGTACGCAGTTGAACGACGAAGCGGTCATCCAGTAATCGTCGCCCGTGCGGATAAGGTCGGGGTCGGAATAGTCGGCGAAAATCACCGGATTCCGGTACTTGCCGTTGCCCAAGTCGGGCGTCCAAACGCTCTGCGCCTGCGCGAACCAAACCGTCAGCAGGCTGCAAAGCAGCAGAGAAAGATGTTTTTTCATAGGATTTCAGTGGTTGAATTGACCGTCCCAATCATCGTGGAATTGCTCGGAACCGGTCTTTTTTGCGAAAATTTTATCGATATCGTATTCCGTAAGCGCCTCTTCGTCGGTCAGTTCGTGCGACCAAGCCACACGTCCGCTTCGATCTGCTCCGGCACCCGAACACCGCCATTCGGCGTAGAACGAGGTTTTCTCGCGGGAAGGGTCGTTCCAATTGTGCCACCCTTCGGGACGGATAGCAGCTGGAAAATCGCAATCCAACCACACCGTGCGTGCAGTCGATTTCCAAGGCCGTCCGAGATATACTTTCGTAACTTCGTCGTCGGCCGTGACACGGCAACACGAGAAAACATAGCCGTACTTGTTGCGTTCGGTCGTCGAGGCGGCCGTGATAAAGCTATTCGCCTTGCAGTGAATCGTACAACACTCGAAGAGTACGATCGAAGGGCCGAAAATGAAATCAGTCGTCCCTTCGATATAGCAGTTTTCGACATGCACGCGCGAAACATAGCCTTTGGTGAAAAAAGTGTCCTGATCCCCGAGCAACGAACATTGATACAGATGGATGCGGTCGCCGCGCGTTTCGAGCGCAACGGCCTGCCCCACCCGACCGGCATCGTTCTGGATCGTCAGCCCTTCCAAATAGACCTCGTCCGCCTGAACCGACATCGTATAGCTGTCGTATGTGGTCATCTCGTAACCGTCTACGACTTTGCCCGAATAGTCGTTCCAGACGATGCGAACCCCGCCCTCGCCCGTCCTGTCCGGGTCGCCGATGATGTTGACCTTGTTCTTGTAGACATCGAGCGTCACCTTTTCGCGGTATACGCCGGGCCGGATGATGACCGTACGCCACTCCGTCGGTTTCGAGGGCAACGCATCGAAGCATGCCTGAACAGTCGTAAAATCGCCGTTGCCGTTGCAATCGACGACATAGACTGTTTGCTGTGCCGATACGCTTCCGCCGAAGACCAACGAAAACACGCTCAAAAACAGTCGAATTGGTTTCATTTTGATTTTCGAATCAAAGAGTTACGCCCGTTTTGAAAATCGCGATTTCCTTGAATCCGGTCTGCTCGTGTTTCAGGTGTTCGCCGTTCGCGGTGGCGATGACTTTTTCGATGAAACGGTTGAGCACGGCCTGCGGCTCCTCGTCCTCGACGAGCGAACCGGCGTTGAAGTCGATCCAGTTGGATTTGAATTTCGACAACTGGGTATTGGTCGAAATTTTCATCGTCGGCACGAATGCTCCGAACGGCGTACCGCGTCCCGTCGTGAACAATACCATCTGGCAACCGGACAAAGCCAATGCGGAAGCTGCCACGAGGTCGTTGCCGGGAGCCTGCAACAGATTCAACCCTTGCTTGACGATGGGCTGTGCGTATTTCAAGACGTCGACCACCTGCTGAGCGCCGCCTTTCTGTACACACCCCAACGATTTCTCCTCCAACGTAGTGATGCCGCCCTTTTTGTTGCCGGGCGACGGATTTTCGTAGATAGGCTGGTCGTATTTGCGGAAATAGCCCTTGAAATCGTTGATCAGACAAACCGTCTGCTCGAAAATCGCACGGTCGGTAGCACGATCCATCAGAATCGTTTCGGCTCCGAACATTTCGGGAACTTCGGTCAGCACCGTCGTACCGCCTTGCGCAATCAGCCAGTCGGAGAAAAGGCCTGCCAGCGGGTTGGCCGTAATGCCCGAAAAGCCGTCCGAACCACCGCACTTCAAGCCGATACGCAGATACGAAAGCGGCAACGGCTGGCGTTTGTCTCGTTTCGTCTTTTCGACCAAATCGCGGCAAATCTCGAAACCTGTTTGGATTTCGTCCTCGACCTCTTGGGCGATCAGGAACTTCACGCGGTCGTCGTCCCACTCGCCGATGACCTCTTTCAAAGCCGAAACTTGGTTGTTCTCGCATCCGAGCCCCAGCACCAGTACGGCACCGGCATTGGGATGCTTGATTAAGGCGGCCAACGCCTTTTGCGTATTG
>JAMPDE010000001.1:1139263-1168758 GCA_023665825.1 Alistipes senegalensis
GACGAGATACGGACGAGTCTGCGCAACCACTATCGGGAAATCGAGAAGTATGAAGTCTATGTAACGGCCGAACAAGTGCGCGACGTATTCATCTAATAAACCGATTGGTACATCAAAGTATATAGATGGGAAGGAATAAATAATGTGGAATAGATTTTCAGAATTAAAGATACCGCTTGAACAACAAACTCAATCGGTATCTTTCTTTTTCAGGACGCCATCATTCTGTTTCTGAACTCCTTCGGCGTACATCCTTCCTGCCGTTTGAAGAAACGGACGAAATGCTGCGGATGCTGGAAGCCCAGCGATTCGGCAATCCGCTTGATCGTTCCCGCAGGGTCGAGCATCCGCTCTTTGGCCACGGCAATCATCTTCAACTGAATATACTCCTGAGCCGTCTTCCCCGTTTCCTGTTTGACCAAATCCCCGAAATAGTTGGGCGAAAGGCAAATCTTGTCGGCGAAATATTTCACGGTAGGGATTCCTTCCTTCGCCGCCGTATCCGAATAAAGGTAATCGTCCAGCAACCGTTCGAAACGCGTCAAAGCATCGTTATTCATGTCCTCGCGCGTGATGAACTGCCGCTCGTAAAAACGCATACAGTAGTTGAGCAGCACCTCGATGTTGGAAACTATCAGCGATTTGGAGAACTTGTCGATGGGATGCTGCAACTCACGGACAATCTTCTCCATATAGTCTTGTAGGATAATGCGTTCTTCGGTCGAGAGATGCAAAGCCTCGTTGGAAGCGTAGGAGAAAAACGAATACTGCATCATCTTTTGTCCCAACGGAGTACGATGCAGAAAATCGGGATGGAACAGCAATCCGATGGCTTCCGGTGCAGGACCGTCTTCCAGCCGGTGGATGCCGACCGTCTGACCCGGAGCGAAACTCACTACGGTTTCGTCGTCGAAATCATAGGTCGTCTTTCCGTAGTTGATGATGCACCCCGTTGTCTTTTTAAGGAACAACGCATAAAATCCCAGCGTCATCCGGTGAGTCGGTTGTGGCACGGAACTGTCGAAATGCACGATGCCGACCAATGGGTGGCGTGTCTCGAAACCGAAAAACCGGTTGTACTGTTCGATGGTATCCGCCTTTACTATATCCGCAATGTGTTCCATAATATGCTCTTATATCCGTATTCCCAATACAAAGGAAATACATTTTCCCTGACAATAAAAGTCCGTTCCCGCAAAACCCGTAATCGGGGTACTTCCGTCCGTAAGAAAGGTATCGGACAGTTCAGCGGAAGCCCCTATTTTTATACCATGCAAAAAAACAGTAAAGACAATGAATAGTACGATCGAAAGAATGCGGCGCGGGGAGCGGATTACGGAAACGGATCCCGATTTTCCCCGTCTGTGTGAGGAGGTGGAGAATACCCGACGGCTCGTCGGCGAACTCAACACGGGCTACCATTCGCCCGATGAAGTCCGTGCACTGCTCGAACGCATCTGGGGACAACCGTTGGATGCCTCTGTGCGTATGTTCCCGCCGTTCTACACGGCTTTCGGTAAAACGACCCGTGTGAGCAAGGGGGTGTTCATCAACTTCGGCTGCACCTTCCTCGACCAAGGCGGCATCACTATCGAGGACGGCGTGTTCATCGGACCGGGAGCCAAAATCCTCACAGAACATCATCCCGAACAGCCCGAAATCCGCCACACGTTGCAGACCGCACCGGTCGTTATCCGCCGCAAGGCATGGATCGGTGCGGGAGCGATGATCCTGCCGGGCGTGACGGTCGGCGAGAACGCCATTGTCGCCGCCGGAGCCGTCGTGACGAAAGACGTGCCCGACAACGCCGTCGTGGCAGGCGTACCCGCAAAAATATTGAGAAATATAAAAACCGATAATCATGAATAGGTGTTTAACTGCGTTATTTATGATTGGATTTATGCTTATTTCAGGAACGAGTTGTAAAGTAAACAAGGAAATGTGTGTCAAAGAACCGATGGCGGCCGACGGCATCGTAAGACTGTCGAAAATCGAGGTTTATCCACAGTATCTCGACGAGTACATGAGATATGCTTCCGAGGTGGGCGAAATCTCCCTGCGTACCGAACCGGGGGTGCTGACCATGTATGCGGTCGGTGAACAGGAAAATCCCTGCAACATAACGATTCTCGAAACCTATTCGAGCAAAGCGGCTTACGAGAAACACATAGCGTCGAAGCATTTTCAGAAGTACAAGCAGGGCACGCTGCACATGGTCAAGTCGCTGGTTTTGTCCGACCAAAAGCCGCTCAATCCGGCGAATCGTATAATTAATTTCATCGAATAACCATAATGAAAATGCTATTGTCATCGCTTATTCTTATGTCGGGGCTGACTCTCACGACAGGGGCTTGCAGTCCGGCCGATGGAGCGGTCGAAAAGGAAATACCTGCACCTGTTCCCGAACCGGAACCGAATCCCGAGCCAAAACCTGACCCGCAGCCTACGGGCGGCCGTGCCTTGGTGGTCTGGTTCTCCTGCACGAACACGACCAAAGGCATTACCGACCGGATTGGCGACTTGGCGCATCGAGCCCGAAACGGCTTACACGTCCGAGGATTTGAACTACAACGATTCTTCGTCGCGTGCCAACCGCGAGCAGAACGACCCGTCGGCACGTCCTGCCATCAAGGGCAAATGCGAGAACCTCGCCGATTACGATGTAGTTTTTCTCGGTTATCCCATCTGGTGGGGCAAGGCTCCGAAAGTCATCTTCACTTTCCTCGAAAGCCACGACCTCGCAGGCAAGACCGTCGTTCCGTTCTGCACCTCGCACTCCAGCAGCATCGGGTCGAGCGACACCGACCTGCATCGTCTGGCTGCCGGAGCGGAATGGAAACAGGGACGACGGTTCAGCGGAAACGAATCGAAAGAAACTATCGAAAAATGGATTGAAAGCATGGACTTGAATTTCAACAACAATACGAACACGGGGGTATTCGACCTCTCGAAAGGTACAAACGGCAATGCCCCAACAATAAAGTTGAGTAGCGGTTACGATATGCCGATAGTCGGACTGGGAACTTATAGCCTGCACGGGACAACCTGTATCAATTCCGTGAAATCCGCACTTGCCTCAGGATTTCGCAAATTCGATACGGCATCCATTTATGGCAACGAGGTGGAAGTGGGACAAGGCATCCGAGAATCTGGTGTGCCGCGCGAGGAGATTTTTGTGGCGACCAAACTCTATCCCAACCAGTACGCCGACCCCGAAGCGGCCATCGAGGAGTGCCTGCGCAAGCTCGACATCGGGTATATCGACCTCATGCTGCTGCATCATCCCGGCACGAACGACGTGAAAGCATACAAAGCGATGGAGAAATACGTGGCGGCGGGCAAAATCCGCTCGATCGGCGTATCGTGCTATTATATCAAGGAAATCGATGAATTTCTGCCGCAGGTGAACATCAAACCGGTATTGGTCCAGAACGAGGTTCACCCGTATTATCAGGACACGGAAGTGGTGGAACATCTTCATGACCTCGGAATCGTTGTCGAGGCATGGTATCCCCTCGGTGGTCGCGGACATCAAAAGGAGCTTTTGAGTGACCCTGTACTGTCCGAAATTGCAGCCAAACATAACAAATCGGTAGCACAGGTCATCCTCCGCTGGGACTTGCAGCGGGGTGTGGTCATCATTCCCGGGTCGAGCAACCCCGACCATATCAAGGAAAACATCTCGATTTTCGACTTCTCGCTGGCTGATGACGAAATGACACAGATTGCCGCCCTCAATCGGAACGAGAAGCACGACTGGTATTAGTACGATAATTAAAATAGCATAAGACAATGAAAACGAATCTCAGTTACGGCCAGTACATTCCTACCCGCATTCTTTTCGGGGCAGGACAGTTGAATAACCTACATGCACAGCCCATGCCGGGTAAACGGGCGTTGATCGTCATTTCCAACGGCAAGTCCACCCGCGACAACGGTTATCTCGCCCGTACCGAAGAGCAACTGCATCGGGCAGGTGTAGAAACCGAAGTATTCGACGGAATCATGCCCAATCCGACGGTCGCCAACTCCGTAGCCGGAGCTGCGGCCGCACGGGAATACAAGGCGGATTTCCTCGTGGCATTGGGCGGCGGCAGCGTCATGGACTGCTCGAAAGCCATCGCTCTGCTTGCGACCAACGAGGGCGATTTGTGGGATTATGTAGCTATCGGCTCCGGCAAGGGACAACCGATACAAAATCGTCCGCTACCCATTGTCGCCGTTACGACTACTGCCGGCACGGGTTCGGAAACGGACGGCTGCGGCGTCATTACCAAAGAGGAGACGAACGAAAAGGCATTCATCATGCACCCGTCGCTCTTTCCCGTCCTCGCTATCGTCGATCCGGAGTTAATGCACTCCGTCCCTCCTCGATTTACCGCCTTTCAGGGGTTCGATGCCCTGTTCCACAGCGTGGAGGGATTCATCGCCGCCAGTGCCAATCTCGCCAGCGACATGAACGCACGCGAGGCAATCCGCAACATCGCCGAATACCTACCGCGTGCCGTGAAAGATGGTGCTGATTTGGAAGCCCGTACACGCGTCGCATTCGCCAACACCCTGTCGGGAGCTGTGATGACGCTCTCGCTGCTGACCAGCGAACACGGACTGGAACATGCCCTTTCCGCCTATCATCCCAACCTGCCGCACGGTGCAGGACTGATAATGATTAGTAAAGCCTATTTCAGCTATTTCGTCCGCAATCACGGCTGCGACGAGCGTTTTATCGAACTGGCACAATTACTCGGTATGCCCGAAGCTACGCAGCCTGAAGATTTCATCACGGCACTCGTCCGCTTGCAGGAAGCCTGCGACGTTGCGGACTTGAAAATGTCGGACTACGGCATTACGCCCGACGAGTTCGAGACATTTATGCGCAACACGCGCGAAGTAATGGGCATCATGTTTACCGCCGACCAGGTACAGATGTCGGACAAAGACATCGTACAAATATTTGCAGAATCTTATAAATAACCGAAAGTGAGTGAGAAAAATAGTATAACCCGCCGCGAAGCACTCCAAAAGATGGGTACTGTTGCGGCGGGGATAGGACTGGGCATCGGCGGCGTGAATGCCGCCGATGTTTCGTCCTCGCTCAAGGCTGTTATCGAGCGCGCCAGTGTAGTAAGCGACACCAATCCGGGAATGTTCCAGCATAAAGTAGGCGGAGCGGTCGCCGTTGCCCGGCGTGCCGGAGCCATGAGCACCATCGACACCATCAACCATTTCTTCCTCAACAAAGAGATGTATGTGGCAGGTTCCACCTATTGGAACATCGCCTATGGACGTCTGCCCGGAGAAGCCATGAAAGACGAGGAAGGCGTCGCCAACATGAAGAACCTCGGACAAAATATCGCATGGTTGCTGAACCGATTGAAATAATCCACATGTAATATCCATGGACAAAACAGCACCCAATCCTACATCGGAATGTAAGGTTGGGTGTTTTTATATGCGATTTGAACGCCCCCTCAAATAACGTCCGCTGAAAAAATCGGCCTGTCTGCCGCAAGTGCGAACGGTATAAAAAGCGGCGGCACCCCGAAAGGTGCCGCCGCGACTGTTATCCGTTCTCTCCGACTACCACATCACGCAGATGTCGTAGGCTTCGATTCCGCTGGCCAACGGTTGTTTTTCAACCCCGTTGAAGCCCCAGAAACGTCCTTCGGAAAGCATGAAGATCGTATAGTTCGCACCTTTCGCCACTTCGGTCACTTGCAACGGATTGTTACCCGACGCGGACTGTGCTGCCGACGCCAGCTGTGCAAACAAGTCGTTGCGAACCGTGCCGACCATCAACAGCGACACATTGGCATCGTAGAACTGCCGCAGCAGGCCCTGCCGACCACCGAATGCCGCAATCTGTTCGGCCGTATCGAAACGGGCCGTCAGGAAATCGACATCGAACGACACCGATGCCGTACCCGTAATCTCGCCGGCCTCGTCCTTATCAGTACGCACACCCTGCATCGGCACCGTAATGGCGGTCACGTAGCAGCCGTCGCCCGACGGCAGACCCTGCGCACCCGAATGCAGGCAGCTGTTGAAGTAGAGCATGCTACCCTGCCACGAAGCCGCCGAAGCCATGCGGTTGAACGCGAATGCCGTCCAGCGCTTCGCGTTCAGCGCCGTCTGCATCATGGCCGAAAGGTCGCCGTTATCGGCACGGTCGAGGATAGTCAGCCACGCATCCTCACCGTCGAGCGTATTGGCCACATAGTCGTCGAATGCGGTGTAGTCCGCCGCGCCGACCGTCTGGTCATCGAGATGCGAAACGAATTGGATATGCGTCGTGAATTTGTCCGACGGAGCCGTGATCGGCGCATCCGAAGGATATTCGTCCAGCCCGTTGTCGCACCCCGTGCAGAACGGAGCCAACAGCGCTATGGACAGAAAAATCGAAAGCTGTTTTTTCATTGTTTTCATCGCTTGAATTTGTTTTTCCGTTCGACGGATGTTAGTTGTTCAGCACGGCCGTACCCGAAATCGCATAGTGGTCCGAAAGTTCGTAGAACGTCTGCGAGTTGAGCACCGCGTAGTCCGAACAGCTCCACGCGTTTTGCGGGAACCCGATGAAATAGTCGAGTTTGCTGATGTTGTCCCACGTGATGTCGTTGTTGCACAGACGTTTGCCGGTCTTCTCGTATTCGCGGATCGCCGACGACGAGGGGCCGCAGTTCATATCGCCCATGAGCAGCACGGGGATATTTTCGGCCACCGCCGGAGCGACAGCATATTCCAAGACCTCTTTCGCCTGCCCCAAGCAGGTGACGTCGCCGCCGAAAGCATCGAGGTGGGTGCAGACGATGCGCACCTTCACGCCGGCCGGTTTCGCAGCGGTCGGCACGAGGATATCGGCCCAACCCACCGAACGCTGGTCGGCACCTTTGTACATGCCCAACCGCACCGACGAAGAGTTGACGATGGGATACTTCGAGAGAATGCAGTTGCCGTAATAACCCGAATCCTTGTCATAAGAGTAGATGAAGAACGGGAACATGCCGAGTTCTTTGGCGAATTCGGTCAGTTTTTCGACCATGAACATCGCTCCGGTCTCCGTCTCGAATTCGTTGAAGCATGCGATGTCGGCCTGCTGATTCTGAATTTCGGCCACGAACCGGCTGATGTCTTTCGCCACGTTGCTGTTCGCCCGATATTCCAGCGCTTTCATGTTCCACTCCATACATTTGAGCTTCACATCCTGCGCATCGGCCCCTGCGAGAGAGAAGATTCCCGCAAGCAAGGCCACTATATATTTGCTGATTTTCATTGTGTCTGTGATTTTGGATGACTAATACCCTTTGTTCTGCGTCAGGTTGACCGTACCGGTGAATGCACGTTCCGGGATGGGGAAAACCTTGTTATACGTAGGATTGAACGTACGTGCGGGATAAACCTCAACCGGTTCCGCAACGATCTGGCCGTTAACACCTTTCGAGATTACGCTGTGCAACGGCTTGGTGAGCAGCTCCGGCGCCAGTCCCCAACGCACCACGTCGACGAAGCGGCTCGGCTGGAACTCCATCGCCAGTTCGCAGCGACGTTCGTTCTGCAACTGCGCTTTGGTCGCTTGGCTGTCCTGCGGCAGACCCGCACGGTCGCGGATTTCGTTGATGAGCTGCTTTGCTTCCGCATTGCCTTCGCCTTTCGTCCAGATCAGGGCTTCGGCCTTCATCAGCATCACGTCGGCATAGCGCATCAGCGACACGTTGAGCGTGTTCCACAGTTTGTCGCGCAGCGGCGTCACTTCGGCATAGTTGGATTGGCTGGAATTTTCCCACGGCCACAGGAACTTGCGGCACAGCAGACCGGCCGATACATGCGCACTCGTAGATCTCGAAATCGAATTAACAGAACCATCGGGCGAATATCCGGCGAAAGTCAAATCATGCCCCATGAAAGAGAACTCTTGTCCCGGATAGAGAATCGTCACGTCTCGACGCTGGTCGCCCTCTTCATAAGCCTTGTAGAGTTCCAGACTGGGCGTGAAATAACCCCACGTATTGTAATATGACCAACCGGCATTCTGGAACGTTATGCCGTGATAACGGGCGCCGTTCGTCGTGCTGCCCTCCAATGAGAAAATATACTCGCAACTGTGGTTCTGATCTTTCGTCCAAAGGTGGCGATAGGAGTTGATTTTGTCCGCCGTATCGACATAGAGCGCGCGTTTGTCGGCACCGGTCATCGACATCACCTTGTCGCACATTTCGATGACCACGTCGTAGTAGCTCGCGTCGTACATCGAAGCGTAGAGCGCGGCACGGGCGGCATAGGCCCAAGCGGCAGCCTTGTGCGGCAGACCGATTTCGTCTGCGGTGAGCTCCGAGAAATAGGGCAGTTTATCGCCTGCTTCGCGGAAGTCCGCGATGATCTGCTCGTAGTTGCGCAGCACGTGGTCGGGACGGGGCGAGTCGATTTCGGCCGGCGAAGTCTTGTCCGTAATGATGGGAATACCGCCGTTGGTATCGTCGCCGTAGTAGGGCACCATCCACAGCATCGAGAAGCCACGGAAGAAGAGCGCCGTACCGAGCGCCTGATTCTTGAACGTGGGATCGAGGCTCATATCGGGAACGAGTTTGAGGATGTTGTTGGCCTTGGCGACGTTCTGATACATCACCTCCCAAACATATTTAGCATCCCGTCCATTCGTCGGCGACATCCGAAATTCGCGGATTTCATCGGCCTCCGTTTGGACTCGTCCAGTAAGGAAGTTGTCACCTGCGCATTCGAGCCACATATGGCCGCGTCCGCAGATCTCCTCGCTCCATTTGGGTGATACGAAGTGGTAGAGTCCGTAGATGGCCCCCATCACGTCGTCTTTGGTTTTCAGGGCCGTATCCTTGCCGTAAGCCTCCTTGTCCAGAAAATCGGCGCAACCCGAAAAGGCAATGGCACAGACGGCGAAGCAGATGCTCGTTATTATCTTTTTCATGGTCCGTTAAGTTTAGAAGTTGAAGTTTACACCGAAGTTGAAGAAACGCGACGTGGGATAGACGCCGGCATCCAAGCCGTAGTTGCCGACTTCGGGGTCGCAGCCCGAATAGCCCGTAATCGTGGCGACGTTGTCGATGCTCATGTAGACGCGCAGCGAACCGTTCTTCAAGCCCACGTAGCGGGCGATGTGTTTGGGCAGCGTATAACCGAGCGTGATGTTTTTCAGACGCAGGTAATCGCCTTTTTCAAGGAAAGCGTCCGAGAAACGGGTATAGTTGCCGTTATCGTCCTCTGCCAGACCCAGACGGGGGTACTTGCTGCCCGTCGGATTGAAATCCCACGTGTTGTAAACATCCGTCACGAGGTTGCCGTAATCATGACGGCCGTTCATGGCCATCTGCTTCGTACCGTTGTAGATGTAGTTGCCGGCCACGCCTTGGAACATGAAGCTGAAATCGAATCCTTTCCAATCGAACGAACCGCCGAACGCATAAGTCTGTTTGGGCGTATAGCAGCCCGTCAGCACGCGGTCGTTATCCGTGATTTTGCCGTCACCGTTGACGTCGATGAATTTCAGGTCGCCGACTTTGGCATTGGGCTGCACGAGTGTCGCCTGACCCGTCTCGGGATCCTTGCTGACATAGCGGTCGATCTCCTCCTGCGAACGGAAGATGCCGTCGG
The DNA here is from genome assembly GCA_023665825.1 of Alistipes senegalensis. Taxonomy (GTDB): domain Bacteria; phylum Bacteroidota; class Bacteroidia; order Bacteroidales; family Rikenellaceae; genus Alistipes; species Alistipes senegalensis_A. The sequence goes on from JAMPDE010000001.1 coordinate 1,148,882, forward strand.
TGCGATAGAGGTAGTAGGAGTACCACGGATGACCTACGCCCGAATAGAGAATCGCACTGGAGTTGATGTTGGGATTGTCGTGACGGACGAGCGGCTGCGGGCCGTAGTCGTCGACGTTGCTCTTGTTGGTCGAGAACGTACCCCACACGTTGTAGTTGAACCGGCCCTGTGCGGCGGAGTTGTGATAGGATACCGAGAACTCCCAGCCTTTGTTGGTGACTTGGCCCATGTTGCCCATCGGCGACTCGGTGACACCCATCTGCGGAGGCGTCGGGACGTAGTCCACCAGATCGCGGGTCTCCTTGTGGTAGTAGTCGACGCTCACGTCGAGTTTGTTCTTGAACAGCGCGAAGTCGATACCGGCACTGGTCTGTACGGTCGTCTCCCACGTCGCACCCGTATTGGGAATGGTGGGCGAATAAGTACCATAGTGCGTATTTCCGCCGATAAGCGAACCATCGGGATAGGTTTCCAGCGGAATGTCGGTCGTGGACATGCGCGGATAGAGCGTCACGTTGCCGACCTTACCCCAACCGGCACGGATTTTCACCAGATCGAACACGTCGCCGAGCGCCGAATTGCGGAAGAATTTCTCGGACGAAAGTTTCCACGAACCCGACACGGCGGGGAACCACTCGTAGTTCTTCGCCGACGGAAGTTTCGACGAGGCATCGCGGCGGATGCTGGCCGTCAGGAAGTAACGGTCGTCGAACGAATAGCCGATACGGCCCAAGAACGACACCATCGTGAATTCTTCGTAGTTTTCGGTCGGATTGCGGTACAACGCACCGTTCTGCCACAGCACCTGATGCGAGTTCCACGTATCGCTGGGATAGTTCTGCGTGCGGAAATCATAAAGACGCGACTTCTGATAATCCGTCGTAAAGCCGACCATCGCCGAAATGTGGTGTTTGCCGAATACTTGGGCCCACGTCGCGGTGTTCTCCCACAGATAATGGAATTGCCGCGTCTGCTCCTGCTCGCGATAGGTCGAGGTCGAACCGCCCGGCACGTCGATGACCGGCGAATAGGCGTCCGTCTCGTTGATGTCGAGGTCGGCCGTCAGCTCCGATTTGAGCGTCAGCGAGGTAACGGGTTTCACCTCCAACGCCGTAGTCGAGAAGAAGCGCGTGCGGGGCGCACGGCTGTGCATCGTTTTGAGCTGGGCCACCGGATTGACGATGTTGGGGCCCTGTACACCGGCCGCCATGTCCGCCGTCGAAGCGATACCGCCCCATTTGGGCTGGCCGTTGTCGTTGTAGATGATTTGGCCGTCGGCATCGAGGTCGTAGATCGCGGCCGAAGCGGGGAACCACATGGCACCCAGAATCGGGCCCGTATGCGAACGGTTGACGTTGCCCTGTCCGTCCGACTGGCTGAACGACACGCGTTCGGAAATTTTCAGCCATTTCACCGGTTTGAAGTCGGCCGAGAATTTGGCGCCCAGCGACTGGCTCCAAGTGTTGATGATCGAACCCTCTTTCTTATCGTAGGTAACCGACAGAATCGCCGAAAGTTTTTCGGTGCCGCCGCTCAACGAAATGCCGTAGTGCTGCGTCATACCGGTACGGAAAATTTCGTCGAGCCAATTCGTGCGGGTGATGTTGGCACCGGCATAGGCGGTCGGATTGGCCAGCTGCGGCAACTGGCCGTTGTCCGAATTCGCAACGGCTTGGGCCCAAACGTCGCAGTATTGCTGCGCATTGAGCATCGTCGGGAGATTCATCGTTCTCTGGAAGCCCAGCGAGACGTTGGCATCCACCCGCAGCTGACCCGACTGCGCCTTGCGGGTCGTAATCAGCACGACGCCGCTCGAACCGACCGATGCGCCGTAGATAGCGGCCGACGCGGCATCTTTAAGCACCGTGACGGTCTCGATGTCTTCGACCATATAAGGTGCATTGGGCACGCCGTCGACTACGACCAGCACGCCGTCGCCCGACGTCGGATCGTCGTCGTTACCCTTCGAGCCGCGTCCGCGAATCGAGAACGACGCCGAACGCATCGGGTCGCCGCCCGACTGCATGATCGTCACGCCCGGCATGCGGCCTTGCAGCAGCGTCCCCAGATCCGAAGCACGGCTGCGGGCGGCTTCGTCCACCTTGACGCTCGTCACCGCCATCGAAAGGTCTTCCTTGCGCTGCGAACCGTAACCGATGGCGACTACGGCACCGATTTCGGTGGTGTCTTCCTCCAACGTCACGTCGATCTGCGTACGGTTCATCACGGCCAGTTCCTGCGTGGCATAGCCGATGAAAGAGAATTCCAGCGTCGCATCGCCGGGTACGGAGATTTTGTAACGGCCGTCCGTATCGGTCATCACGCCATTGGTCGTGCCGCGCTCGACGACCGAAGCTCCGACCAGCGGCATCTGTCCGGTGTCGGTCAGGCGCCCCGAAACCGTCACACGGTCTTGCGCCCGTGCCGGAAGGATGAGTACGCTACAAAGCAGACTCATTAGAAGAAAACGAATCAGCTTCGTTTTCCCTCCTGAAAAAGTCAAAATCATTTCCATAAGGTTTAGGTTAATAATTAAAAAAATCGGTTGGCCGGCCGTTACGATTCGCGACATTTTGAAATCGGAACGGGCCGATGTTTCCTTTTTCAAAAATATCCATTACCCCCGTCAGGAATGGGGGCATTTTGCGTATTAAAGTCTTCGTTTCGCGCAATTGCTCGCATCGTCCGACGGCCCGATTTCAGAAACGGGCCGTCGGGTGCGGTTCATCGTTCCGGCATCGCGAGCGGTTCGATTCGGAAGGCGTAGCCGTGCTCCGCCTCGCGTGCGATTTCGTATTGCGGCAGGGGGCCCGGTCCGCAGCTGCCGTTGCCGAGCCCGCGCTGGATGCAGTCGAGATCGAGCACCGTTTCGGCGCAGCGGATGTCGTCGAGGTCGTGTCCGTATTTCACCTGCCACAGCATTTTGTCCGTATAGTGCTGGGCCGAGAACGACGCGAATTTTTCTTTCGCCGTAATCCGCACGCCCCAGCCGTCGGTGTCACTCAACTCCACCCACTCGGTATCGGTGCGCAAACCCATGCTTTGGGCGCGGACATAGCGTTCGACCATCGCGCTCACGGTCGTCCGATAGCACCCCACGTGAGCCGCACGGCAGCGGTCGGGATAGTTTTCCATCGGGCCGCGCCCGTACCACGCCACCTGTTCGAGCGACGGTGCGAGCAGCAGTTGCAGCGACAAGCGCGGCAGGTCGAACGCCGCATCGGTCTTGAACTCCGCCTCGACCTCCACCGTGCCGTCGCCGCCGATGCGGTAGACGATCGTATGGGCTACCGTCGTGGCACCGACCGTCGTCGCTATTCGAGCCGTGACCGTCGCCTGCCGGCCGTCGGCGGAGAGTGCGGCATCGAATCCGCGCAACTTCGTTTGCGGCTCCACCCACTCGCGCGGGTCGTTGCTGATCGAGCGGTAGCCGTTGAACGCAGGGCCCGCTTGGGCGTGCAATACGTTCCGGCCGCCGTAGCGCAGGGCGGTCATCCGTCCGGTCGTCCGGTCGAACGAGACCTCGAAATGCGGCGCGAAGAAGCGGACGTATTGCCGTTCGTCCAGCATCCGCAGAGGCACGTCCGACGCCGGCACCGTCCACTCGACGGGCGTCCGTTTCCGCAAAAGCAGTTGTTCCGCCGCCACGACATGTCCCGCATCGGCCCATACGCAATCGGAGCGTAGCCGGGCTTCCAAATCGAGGTGGTAATCCGCATCGTCCGCAACGGCGGCGGTGAACGGAATCACGACGCGGCACCCGCTTCCGGCCGGACAGTCGGGCAACGCGAAGCTCCCTTCGGCGACGGGCAGCCCCTCGCGCCGGACGGTATAGTGCAGGTCGAAGTCATGCAGGTCGAGAAAAGCATAACGGTTGCGAATCGCGAGGGTGTCGCCGCCCGCACGCTCGAACGAAATATATTGGTAGACCTTTTTCACTTCCAGCAGCTTGGGCGTAACCCGCCGGTCGGGCGTAACCAGTCCGTTGCAACAGAAATCGTTGTCGTTGGGGCGGTCGCCGAAACTGCCGCCGAAATAGTAGCGGTCCGAAACCTCGCCCGGACGGTTCAGCCCCTGATCGACCCAGTCCCAGATGCACCCGCCGATCATGCGCTGCGAGCGGAACTCGATGTAGTCCCAATACTCCTGCAAGTTGCCGACGGCATTGCCCATCGCATGGGCGTATTCGCAGAGGAAATAGGGTTTGCGGCGGGGCAGCCGGTCTTCGCGCATCATGCGTTCGACCGACGGATACATGCGCGAGTCGATGTCGGCCACGTCGTTCATCCCCTCGTAGTGAATCGGACGGTCGTCCGTACGGCGCACGGCATCGCGGGCCGCCTCGAAGTTGGGCCCGCCGCCCGATTCGTTGCCCAGCGACCAGAAGATGACCGACGGGTGGTTCTTGTCGCGTTCGACCATGCGCAGAATCCGGTCGAGGTACGCCCCGCGCCAGCTCTCCTTCGACGACAGCGAATGGTTGCCGTGACACTCCAAGTCGGCTTCGTCCATGACGTAGAGCCCGTAGTAGTCGTAGAGCGCATACATTTTCGGGTCGTTCGGGTAGTGGCTCGTCCGTACGGTGTTCAGGTTGTGGCGTTTGAAAAGCAGGATGTCCTCCGCCATGCTCTCCACCGGCACAGCCTTGCCGTAGCGCGGATGGGTGTCGTGGCGGTTCGCGCCCTTGAAAAGAATGCGGGCGCCGTTGATGTAGACGCCGTTTTCGCGCACCTCGATGCGGCGAAATCCGTACTGTTGGGTCGTCGCTTCGAGCGTCCGGCCCTGCGCATCGAGCAGTTCCAGATCGACGGTATAGAGACGGGGCGTTTCGGCACTCCACAGCTGCGCATCGGGCACGTCGCACGCACCCGCCACATGCAAAGTTTCGCCACGAGCAATCCGTGCCACGTCCAGTGTCTGCGTCCGCACCGTTCGGCCCGCAGGGTCGGCGAGCGTCACGCGCAGCGCACCCGCCGGCAGTCCCGAACCGCAGTCGGTCACTTCGGCGTCGACGCACAGCCGCACACCATCGCCCACGAAATCGGAGGTGAGGCGGATATCGCGCAGGTAGCGTTTCGGACGGGCCACCAAATAGACGTCGCGGTGAATGCCGCTCAACCGGAACATGTCTTGGTCTTCCAGATAACTGCCGTCGCACCAGCGGTAGACCTCGACGGCGACGGTATTACGGCCCGGCCGGGCGTAGCATGTGATGTCGAATTCCGCATCGTTGTTCGACCCTTGACTATACCCCACTTTGCGGCCGTTGACCCACAGATAGAAGGCACTGTACACGCCGTCGAAATGGATGAAAAGCCGCTTGTCGCGCCAATCTTCGGGCAACTCGAATTCGCGGCGGTAAGAGCCTACCGCATTGGGTTCGTCGGCGACCGTGAAATTGCGCTGGGGCTGGATGAAGGGCGGATTGTTGCGGAACGGATAGGTGATGTTGGTGTAAATGGGTGTGCCGTAGCCCAGCATCTCCCAGTTGGAGGGCACTTCGATTTCGTCCCACGACGAGACGTCGTAACCCGGCTTCTCGAACCCTGCGGGACGCGCTTCGGGGCTGGGCACCCAGCGGAACCGCCACGAACCGTTGAGCAGCAAATAGCGCGACGAGCGGTTCCGCTCCCACGCCCGGCGATACGAGGGGTCGCGCCGCATTTGCTCGGCGTCGGCGAATGGCACGAACGTCGCCCGTCCGTCCTCCTTGTTCACCGCGAAAATCCGTTCGTTCTCCCAGTCGTTCCGGCTGGCAATTTTGAGCGGTTCGACCGCGACGACCAGCTTCGACGGCACGACGACCCACTGCTGGCATTCGCTGGCGGCATCGGGCGCCAGCTGACGCACCGGCTCGCCGACAGCCCCGTCCACGTAGCCCATATTGTAGCCGCTCGCCACGCTGGTGAAGGTATAGCGACCGTTGGGCAGCCGCGTGAGCCGCCATTGCTGGTTGGGATTGCCCGCTTCGGCCGTCCATTGAATCAGCGGCCGCTCGACAGCCCCGTCGCCGCCGTTGTCGACGTTCAGCAGCGCCGACGGGCTGAACAGCGCATAACACCCGTCGCCGCACGGGGTCAGGTGCCACACCTGCGACGCCTTGTCGGCTTCGCGTTTCGCAATGAAGATGCGCGATTCCAAATCCGTTCCGGCTTGGTTATCCAGCGCCAAGCCGCCGGCCGTGCGGATTTCATACCCCTTGCCGGGCTCGATTTCCGCAGCCCGAAGCGCAACGCAGCAGAGCGTCAGCCCCCAAAGAAGAAGCAACCGTGTTTTCATAGGTTCGTCATGTGGTTTTCAGGTCGTGCGTATCGTCCGGCAGCGGGTCAGTCGTCCGTGCCGTGAAGCGACCGCCGGTAGCCCAGCGCATCGTAGTAACCGGTCAGGTGCCGCAGCCTCCGCAGAAAGTCGGCATAATCGTTTTCGGCGGGGCACCACCCCCGTTCGGCGACCGCCGCCAGTCGCGGCAGCAGCATGTACTGGGCCTGCGCGAAATCGGGAATGTACTCCGTCCAAAGATTGGCCTGCACGCCCAGCACATTCGCCCGTTCGCGGGCGTTCAGCCCCTCGTAAGGGTCGAGGGCATAGACTTTTTCGAGCGGCAGACAACCACCCCATGCCAACGGCTCGTGCGTCCGGTCGGCTGTCTGGTAATAGTCGAGGTAGCAATGGGTCGTGGGAGCCATCACGACGGCGTTGCCCTGACGGGCCGCCCGGATGCCGCCCTCCGTGCCCCGCCACGACATCACGACCGCCGTCGGCGTGACCCCGCCGTCGAGGATTTCGTCCCACCCCATCAACCGGCGGCCGTGCGCCGCCAGATAGCGTTCGATGCGCGCCGTAGCGTAGCCCTGCAATTGCCGTTCGGAGGTCAGCCCCTCGCGGCGCATCCGCTCCCGACAGTGCGGACAGCGGGCCCACATCTTGTCGGGGCATTCGTCGCCGCCGATGTGGATCAACGGCGAGGGAAAGAGTTCGAGCACCTCGTCGAGCACGCCCTCGATAAAGTCGAACGTCGAGTCGCGACCGATGCAGAAGACACGGTCGTCGATGTCCCACGTCTGCCGCACCTCGTACTGCTCGCCCGTGCACCCCAGATAGGGATAAGAGGCCAGCGCGGCGACGGCATGACCCGGAAATTCCACTTCGGGAATCACCGTGATGCAGCGGCGGGCGGCGTAATCGACCACCTCGCGGATTTCGGCTTGGGTATAATATCCCCCGTGCGGCGTTTCGTCGTAACGGCAGGTCTCGTCGTACTCGCCGCCCGGGTCGGGGCCGATGAGCGTCCGCCGACGCACCGAACCTATCTCGGTAAGTTTCGGGTACTTCCGAATTTCAATGCGCCAGCCCTGATCGTCGGTCAGGTGCCAGTGGAAAACGTTCAACTTGTGCAAGGCCATCAGGTCGAGCGTCCGCTTCACCTCCTCGACCGTGAAGAAGTGACGCGCCACGTCGAGCATCAGCCCGCGATAGGCCAGTGTCGGCGCATCGTCGATGCGCACCGCCGGAATCGCCACCCCGACCGCCGCACCGGATGCTCGTTTGGAAAAATATGCGGCCGGAATCAGCTGCCGCAGGGTCTGCACGGCATAGAATGCGCCTCGATCGCCGCCCGCCGCAATCGTCAGGCGGTCGGGCTCCACCGTCAGGCGGTAGGCATCTTCGCGCAGCGCATCGTCCCGCAGCAAGCTGACCGCCCCTGCACGAAGCGAATCGCCCTGCGACGACGGCAGCGAAGCACCGAAGAGCGCATTCGCCAGTTCGTCGAATGCCGCAGCGGCACAAGGCAGCGAATCGGCCGCACGGAGATACAACGGCGTGCGAGGCCCCAAACAAAATTCGCCCTCGCCCGCCGTGACCGACGAGGGTCGCGGCACGACGGCGATTCGCTCCGGCAAACCGCTTTTCGGGCCGCAGCTTCCCAGCACCAAGCTGCAAAGCGACAGTATCAAGAATCGTTTCATCGTCATTCGCAGGCCGAAGCCCCCAATAATCCGGCATGATCCAGTTCCGACCGGCAGATATGCACTTTTTCGACCGTCCGGGCGTAAGGGAACCGCTTCAATTCGGCGTACATCGCCTCGCGGAAGAACGGAAAGGCGTGCGAGATGCTGCCGCCGAAGACGATCGTTTCGGGGTCGTAGGCATAGAGCACCAGCATCACCAGCCGTCCGACGTGGCTGCCGAACTCGCGCCACAAAGCCAAAGCGTCGGCATCGCCGGCTGCGGCCCGGTCGTACGCCTCCTTGCCCGTCGTGCCGCGCCCCACGAAGAAGCGGCTGCTGCAATAGTATTCGTAATCGCGGTCGAGGTAGGGAATCCCGCCGATTTCGCCCGCGCCCGTATTCCGGCCGCAGTAGAGTTTGCCGTCGATGACGATACCGGCCCCGACACCCGTACCGAGCGCCATGCAGACCGCATCGCGGAACCCGCGTGCCTCCCCGAAACGGCATACGCCCAGCGCAAAGCAGTTGCAGTCGTTATTGACCGACACGGGAACGCCGAACCGCCGCTCGAGCGCCTCTTTCAGATGCACCTCGCGCCACGAGGGGATGCCGACCACATCGTAGACGATGCCCCGTTCGGCATCGACCACCGACGGCACCCCGATGCCGATGCACTCCGTATCGGGCGTGATAAGTGCCGCGACGAGCGACGCGATATGCTCCATCACCTCGTCGGCGGGCCGGTCCGACTTGCAGGGTTCGGACAACAGGCGCACGATGCGTCCGGCCTCGACCTGCCCGACGCGCACGTTGGTGCCGCCCAAATCCACTCCTATTCTCATGGTATCCGTTTGTTTTGCTTGATTTTTCCTTCGGCGAAACGGGCTCCGTCGACCGTGCGGCCGTCGTCTTCGCGAATCCACGTCTCGAATCCCCGTTCGCCCTCCGTCAGACGCAGCAGCCGCACGCCCGGCCGCAGGTTGTTGTAGGTCGTGTTGTCGCCCGAAAAACGGCCGTATCCGAGCGCGATGCCCTTTTCGGCCACGATGTAGTCGATGTCGTGGTCGTGGCCCACGAAAACGCCCATCACGCTGCCCGTCTCGACCATCGCAGCGAACATGCCGGTGTTCAGCTCACCCGGGCACTCCTCTTCGGCCGCACGGCCGATCCGGCTGTTCGACGGGTCGCGCCACGCCGCGAGGTATTCGGGCAGGACGATGTGGAAGAACGCCAGCGACGGCACGGGCTTCCCCTCGTTGGCCTGCGTGCGTGCATCGCAGCACTGCCGCAGCCACGCCACCTGTTCGGGCGTGAACCAGCCGTAACCGTTTACACCCTCAACGGTCGAATAGTCGTGCGAATCGAGGCAGTAGAGCACCAGCGCGGCGGCGTCCGAATGGCGGCCGCAGACCGTCAGTTCGCGGTCGGCCAGACAACCGGCCGCATCGAGCGTATTGAGGCTAAATGGGTTGTCCGTCACGATGCGGGCGATTTCGGCACGCGTCAGATCCTGCTCGGCATCGTGGTTGCCCAGCACGACGCAGAACGGCACCTGCCGCCGGCGCAGGGTATCCATCAGCCTGCACCATATCGGACGGGCCGGACGCCCCGTGACGATATCGCCCGTGAAGACGAGCAAATCGGGATGCTCGGCAGCCAGCACGCGGTCGAGACGGGCGAAAGTCTTCGCCGCTTCGGCCGGACGCGCTTCGGCGTCGAGGTGCATGTCGGTGAACTGGGCGATGACGAACCGTCCGTCGTCGCCGAAACGCAGGGAGGGCTGCTGCGCATGGAGCGACACGATGCCCCACAGTCCCGCGCAGCACAAAACGATTTTCTTGATTGTCATAACGTCGTACATATTCAGTCGAGTTTCACATTTCCGCTCCGTTCCACCCGCACCGTGCGGCTGCGGCCGTCGCCCCACGTCACCGTCAGTTCGAACGGCTCGTCGGTCTCGACGCTCACCTGCGGCGTCTCGTCGGCCGAAGCGCGGCGGCGCACTTTGAGCGCGACGACCCCGTCGGGGCCGAACGGATAGCGTTCGATGCCGTGCATTTCGGTGCGGGTGAGGTGCCATTCGATGCGCCGCTGCGAATAGTCGGACTGGATGCCGAGCACGTATTCGATGAAGACGGCGATGGGCGGCAATCCCGTCCACCCCACGAAATCCTTGCGGGCCATGAAGCCGGGTTCGATGCGTTCGGGCGCATAGTATTCCCAGAACGTGCCGCTTTTTTTCCACACCTCGAAGACCGCCGCGTAGTGGTTTTCGGCGATTTGTTGCGCCAAGTCGCGGTAACCCTTGCGCCACAGGCCGTCGATAATCATGTAGTTGGTGCCGGGCCACACGCCGCCCTGCCAGTAGCGGCCCGCATCGTTGTATTTGCGGTGGTCGGCCGAAAGCGACGGCACGCGGTGCGGCCGGTCGAACTCGGCCGTGTCGCGCAGGTGGGCGACGAGCCGGTCGAGCCGGTCACGGTCGAGCGCATCGGTCTGCAAAGCCCAGTAGGCATGCACCCCTTTGGCCGTACCGAGCGAACCGTCGGCGAACCGGTCGAAAAGGAATCCCTCGCGGTCGTCCCACATGCAGTCGTTGATGTGGCGTTTCAGGAACCGGTTTTCGTCCTCGACCTCCTCGATTTCCTGCCACCGTTCGATGTGGAAACCGATGCCCAACAGCGATTCGTTGACCAGCATCTGTTGCAGGTTGGTGTCGAGCCACTCCATGCGGCCGTTCGAGAAGATGGGGTTGTAGCCCTCCGGCACACGCGGCAGGTTGTCCATGCCCGTCCCCCAGCCGCTCGACCAGTAGGTGCCGTTGGGCCACGTGCGGTTGAGCTTCCACCACTTGGCATAGGCGCACAGCGCAGGGAAAATCCGGTGCAGGCGGTCGAGGTCGCCGAACTGACGGTAGTACGTCAGTTCGACCCACGCCAGCAGATTGGGCCCCGTCGAAGTGGGGTCGAAACGCTCGAAACAGTCGGAGCCGTCGGCCCGGATTTCGCGGCAGATGAAGCCGTCGGGATGCTGTTTCGCGTAGAAATTGTCCAGCGAACGCTGGAACGGGAAAAACCGGTAGCCATAGCGGGCGAACATCATCATGAACGACGTGTCCCACATGAAGATGTTGCCGTTGTAGGCGACGTCGAGGTAGGGCGACACGAACCCCGAACCGGCCTGCGGCTGGCGGATGTTGCCTACGGCGATGCGCCATGCGTGCCAGTACATCTCGATTTCGCGGGCGTGGCCCTCCCAGACCGGCGCAGGCAGGATGCGGCGCGCCTCGTCGAACGAACGGGGTTCGATGCACTCGGGACGGGCCGTGCGGAATTCGTTTTCGGCCACGAAGACCTCTTTGACGTAGGTATTCTTGTAGGGCAGTTCGTAAGGGCCCGATTTGAGCCCCTGCGCGGCGGCCGGCCACACCATTCCGAGCAGCCCGAACAGCAGAATCGTTTTTTTCATCTTCGTGCGGGTTATTCGGTCAGCGACCGGATGCGGCGGGCGATTTCCGTATTGCGATACGTGCCGCAGAAGCAGTCGGAGCCCGGCCCGTAGGCGAAGACGGGCAGCATGGCGGGCGAATGGTCGTCCGAGACATAGAGCCCCATGACGCGGCCCGTCGCTTCGTCGCCGTCGATGACGGTCAGGCCGCCCGTTTCGTGGTCGGCCGTGACGATGACGAGCGTTTCGCCGTTCGAGTCGGCGAATTTCAGTGCTTCGGCGACCGCCAAATCGAAGCTCAACGTCTCGATAATCGAACCGGGCAGGCAGCGCGAATGGCCGGCGTAGTCGATTTTGGCCCCTTCGACCATCAGGAAGAAGCCCTTGTCGCCCCGTTCCTGTAATTTTTCGATCGAAGCGCGAGTGGCGTCGGCCAGCAGGCGGAGGTTGCTCTCTTCGGCCGCCTCGTCCATCCGTTCGTCGATGCAGACGACCGGCCCCTTTTCCGCATTGATTTCGTCGACCGAACGCACGAAATTGTAGTGTTTTTTCAGCTCGCCGACCATATCGAGGCCGTCGCCCCGTTCGGTGAACTGGCGGATGCCGCTGCCGCACAGCAGGTCGATGCGGCCGTCGAGCAGCCAACGGGTCAGTTCGTCGGAGTTGTCGCGTTCGACCGAGTGGCCGTAGAAAGCCGTCGGCGTGGCATCGACCGCATTGCCGAGCGTCAGCACACCCACCGAACGGCCTTTGTCGTGGAAATAGTCGCTCAACGAGGGATAAGGCGTTCCATCGGCGCTCATGGCGATGTGGCGGTTGTCGTGCCGTTCGCCCGTCGCCAGCGCACTGCCGCCGGCCGCCGAGTCGGTGGTGAAGGCATCGAGCGCATGGTTGATCTGGAAGCCGATGTGCTTCATTTGCAGCATCGTGAGCCCCTTGTTGGCATACGATGCGGCCATGATTTGCGGCAACCCCATGCCGTCGCCGATAAGGTAAATCACGTTCTTGATTTTGCTCTTGCGGCCGTCGTTGCGGTAAGTAGGTTGGTAAAGTTCAATGCCCTGCGAGAGTTGGAGCTTGTCGTTCTGGAAGCCGCGAAAATCGCGCGTCGCCTTGTCCAGCCGTTTGGTGCCCGTCGTGCCGGCAGCGGCATCGCGGTGCTCGCCGATGCGGAAGTTCTTGTTGCCGAAATCGGCGAAGAAAGCGGCGCACGTAGCCGGATAGTCGGTGTTGATGTAGTCCACGCCCATGTTGTAGAGCGTATAATAGACAGTGGTGCCCTCCGGCGCGTTCCAGAAACGGACGGGCTTGCCCAGCGCATGGGCACGCTCGATGACCCGCTCCATCGCGATGCGTTCCGACGGGATGATGCTCCCCTTGCCGTTCCATTGGGTCAGGTTGCGCAGGTTGCCGCTGAACAGCGCGATGCGTTCGAGCTGGGCGGGCGTGTATTCGCGCTCCCACTCGCCGTCGAACGCGATCCATGCGGGATAACGCTCGAAATCGGCCGGCTCGGGCACGCGACCCGTGACAACCACCTGCACCGCCTGCGGATTGCGCGTGCTGTCGAAGACTTCGGGCCAGCGGCTTAACAACTCGACAACGGCGAGTAGCGTGGGTTCGGTCTCCGATTTGAGTTCGACCATCAGTTGCAAGGGTTGGTCGCTGTCGCGGAACGCCCGCCCGCCGTTACGGCCGAAAAGCGTCACAATCGGTTCGACGTAGAGCGACTCGAAATCGAAGGCCGGCCGCAGGTCGGACAAGTCGTGCCCCACCAGCAGCCGGCCTTCGTGGAGGAATACGTCGGCCTCGATGGACGACGCCTGCTGCGAATAGGCCTCGTAGAAAGGTACGCGGCGGGTATAGTCGTTGTGCGAATGAATCAGCACGGGCAGCTGGGCCGATGCGCCGCCGCAGAGGAGAGACATCGCGGCGAGAAGAAGGGTTTTGCGGATATTTTTCATGGATTGATAGGTTATATTAGGTTATTCGGTGAATCGGAACGTCGCCTCGACGGGCGCATGGTCGGAGAGATAGCCGCCGTCGCAGACGTCGGGCAGGATGCGGCAGCGGTCGCAGGCCAACCCCTTGCCGTAGAAGATGAAGTCGATGAGCGGACGTTCGGCTTCGGGCAGCTCCCCGAAGTCCGAGAAACTCCACTCCGAACCGTGCCGTTCGGCGGCCGAATGCCATGCGCTGTGCAGCGTACCGTCGCGCAGGACGTGGGCGATGACCGGCGATTGCGGTTCGGCGTTGAAGTCTCCCGTGAGCAGCACGGGGCGGCCGGCCGCCAAGTCGGCGATGCGCCGCAGCAGCAAAGCGACCCCTTCGCGGCGGGCCGTTTCGCCGACGTGGTCGAGGTGGGTGTTGATAAAGAGGAGTTCGCGGCCGTCCTTGTCGCGCAGGACGACCCACGTGGCCAACCGTTCGCACGCGCCGTCCCACCCTTTCGAGCCGGCGGTTTCGGGCGTTTCGCTCAACCAAAAAGTCCCCGAATCGAGCAGCGCGAAACGGTCGGTACGGAAGAATACGGCGTTGAACTCACCCTCACGGGCTCCGTCTTCGCGACCCACGCCGACGGCGGTGTAGGCGGGCAACTGCGCTTGCAGGTCATCGAACTGGTTGCACAGCAGCTCCTGCGTACCCAGCAAATCGACCTGCTCCGAGCGAATCAGTTCACCGATGCGGTCGCGGCGGAACCGCCAGTTGTTGGCGCCATCTTCGGGATTGTCGTAACGCATATTGAGCGTCATGACGGTCAATCCGGCCGGTGCCGTGCCCGAGCCGCAAGATGCGCAGGCGACCAGCGCAGACAGCATAATAAAAAGTCGTTTCATGGATGATTTCGGTTATCGGATGAACAATCGGTCGGCGGGAACGGGCTCGAACGAATCGCCGTCGGGTGCTTTCCAGCCCCACGAGAACTCTTCGCCCTCGTAATCCTCGAAATAGAGCAGCCAGAACGGATGCAGCCCCGCTTCGAGCGCAATGCGCCCCGTAGCGGTCACGGCCGCATGCGAACCGTCGTTGTCCACCACCTTGCGGTCGCCGATATAAAGCACGCTGCCGTCGTCGCTGCGGGTGCAGAAGCTCCACACGCCGCGCTGCGGGATACGAATCAGCCCCTCGAACACATAGCCGAAGTGGTCGGGTTGCGGGGCAGCAGCAATCGAGGGTTCGGGCATCGTCCCCCGACCGGCGAGCCGGCCGCGCACGATGTCGGCCGTGCGGGAGAACGCACCTTCGTAATAGCGGTACGAAACGCCCTGCTTCGGAGCCGCGACGGCGACTGGCCGCAAGAATTCAGCCCGCTCGGCCCGAACGGTCAGGACACTGCTCGGTTCGGCACCCGCCTTAAAAGCGCGGGCCCGCAGGGTCAGCGACCGGTCAATGCGCAAGGGCGCAGTATAAAGGGGCGAAGCGGCGCCGGGCTCCGACCCGTCGGTCGTGTAACGGATTTCGGCACCGGCGGTATTCGTATTCAGTTCGACATCGACCGGCTGCGTGAACAGGTTGAGATCGCAGGTCGTGTAGGGCGTCGCGACCCGTTCGCCCGTCGTGAGCGAATAAGGCCGCGCCGCTTCGTCGGTTCCGCGCGCGGTGTTCGGCCGCGCCTGCAACTCGAAATGCAGCTCGCCGCCCTCCATCAACTGGTCGTAGGTGACGAAGTTGCGTTCGACGGGGGTTCCGTTGAGCGTTACAGCAGCGATGTAGGTGTTGCGTTTCGGACGATCGGCCGTGATGCGGAGCGTCCGGCCGTTGGCCAGCCGCACGGTGGCTTCGGGGAAGAGCGGTGCGGTGAGGGCGAACTCCGACGAGCCCGGACAAACCGGATAGATTCCCAGCGCCGAACAGATGTACCATGCCGACATCTGGCCGCAGTCCTCGTTGCCGATGATTCCGTCGGGGGTCGGGGCGTACATCTCGTCGAGCAAGCGGCGGGTCAGTTCCTGCGTCTTCCAAGGCTGCCCCACCCAATTGTAGAGGTAGGCCATGTGGTGGCTCGGTTCGTTGCCGTGCGCGTACTGGCCCAGCAGCCCCGTGATGTCGCAAAGGCCCGTATCCCCGTCGGGCGATTCGAGCGTGAAAAGCCGGTCGAGTTCCTGCACGAACGCCTCGCGGCCGCCGAAAAGCTGCACCAGTCCGTTGACGTCGTGCGGCACGAAGAAGCGGTATTGCCACGGCGAGGCTTCGGTGTAGTCGCGTCCGGCGACGAACTCGTCGAACGGAGCGATCCAACCGCCATCGGCCCGACGACCGCGAAAGAAGCGGGTCGAACCGTCGAAAACATTCAGATAGTTGAGCGCACGGGCATAATAGGTGCGCGCCTCGTCGGTGCGGCCCAGCGATTCGGCCATGCGGGCGATGGCCCAATCGTCGTAGGCGTATTCGAGCGTGCACGACACCGATTCGCGCTTGCTGTCGGCCGGAATGTATCCCGCAGCGACGTAGCTGTCGGAACCCTTGCGGTTGATGTTCGACGAACGGATCATGGCGTCGAGCGCACGGTGGCCGTCGAAGCCGCGAATGCCCTTCATCCAAGCGTCGGAGATAACCGACACGGCGTGATAGCCGATCATGGTGCCGGTTTCGCCCGAAGCCAGCGGCCAGATGGGTAGCTCGCCCGTCGCATCGTACATGTCGAGCATACTGGTAATCATGTCGTTGACGAAAGTCGTATCGACGAGCGTCTGCAACGGATGCCATGCGCGGAACGTGTCCCACAACGAGAGGGTCGAATAGCGGCTGCGGCCGACGGGCAGGCGGCCGATCCGTCCGTCGTGGCGCCGGTATTCGCCCGTCACGTCGTGCATCGCGTTGGGGGTGAGTTTCGCGTGGTACTGCGCCGTATAGAATACGGTGCGCTGGTCGTGCGTGCCGCCGCTGACGGTGATGTCGCTCAACGCCTCGCGCCACGCCTCGCGGGTGCGGGCATGCACGGCGTCGAAATCGAGTTCGGCGGCTTCGGCTTGCCGGTTGAGGCGGGCGTTGCCGGTGCTGACCGACGAAAGCCCTACGGCCACCGTGAGCTGCCGCACGTCGGGGGCGAAAGTCAGCACGGCCTGCTTGTCGCCGAGCAGTTCCACCGCCGCGAACGGCTCCGAAAAGCGGGCCGAAAAAAAGACGTAATGGTCGGCGACCCACCCTTGCGTGCGCCGCATGCCGCACAGCTCGTCCGATGCGGTCTGCGTCAGTTCGGCGAGATCGATTCGTTCGTCGGTAATGGTGTGCATCAGGTCGACAACGACACGGGGCGTCCCCTTGCCGCAAAACGTATAGCGGTGCACGCCGGTGCGGGATGCAGCGGTCAGCTCGACCTCCAACCCCTCGTCGGGCAGCTCGACAGCATAGTAACCGCACGAAGCCTGCTCGTCGTCGTGCGAAAAGGCGTAGGGATGGGGGCGGAACGTCCCGTCGGCGACGACCGTGTCGCACAACGTGGGATAGAACAGCACGTCGGCCAGATCGGCGCAACCGGTACCGCTCAAATGGGTGTGCGAGAAGCCGTCGATGGTGCGGTCGTCGTAATGATAGCCGGCGCAGGCGTCCCAGTTTCCCGCGCGGGTGTCGGGGCTGAGCTGCACCATGCCGAACGGGGCGGAAGCGCCCGGATAGGTATGTCCGTGAAATCCCGTACCGATAAACGGGTCGACGCAGTCGATCGGTTCGACGACCTGCGCGCATGCGGCCGCAGCGAACGCCGCGCAGGCCGCCAGAAAGGTTCTCATCATGTCCGGTCAGTGTTTTGCTAACAAATTTAGCAGGTGCCGAAACGGCACGAGGGGGCAATTTGCGCTTTTCCACCCTCATATCGCGCAAATTCGATTTCCAGCCACAGACGGCCGAACAAAATGCCGCCGGAATTTTTCTTTTTCCCCGAAAAAAGCTAATTTTAACCGGTAAAAATTGCCGCAATGGCGAACATCATCTTTTTGAGCGATTTCTCGGAGGCCTACGCCCGCGAGTTGTTGCAGGGCATCGCGCACTATGCGCACGACACGGGACAGGCGTGGAGCCTCTGCCGGCTGCCGCTGTCGATCCGCGAGAAATTCGGCATCGAAGCCGTCGTCGAATGGGCCCTGCGGATGAAAGCCGACGCCGTGATCGGGCAATTCCACAATACGGACAACGTCGAGCTGTTCCGCGAGAACGGCATTATCGTCATCGCCCAAGATTTCAAAAAACGGTTCGCGTCGATTCCGAACATCACCGGCCCGCACCGGCTGGCGGGCCAGATGGCCGCCGAATACTTTCTGAATAAGGGATTCCGCAACTTCGCGTTCTACGGCACGCGCGACTTCGTATGGTCCGACGAACGCTATCAGGGTTTCCGGGAGACGATCGAGCGGGCCAATCCCGACTTCACTTTCTCGGCCCTGCGGAGTTCGTCCTACACGGGGCTGTGGTTCTACGACCCCATCCGGTTGTCGATCTGGCTGCAATCGCTGCCCAAACCGGTGGCGATCATGGCCTGCGACGACAACCACGCCTATCAGATCACCGAAGGATGCCGCCAGATCGGGGGGGGGAATTTTCACATTCCCAATGACATAGCAGTATTAGGAGTCGATAACGACGAGAGCATCTGCCGCCTTTCGATACCGAACCTCTCGTCGTTGAGCCAGCACGTCGAACAGGGCGGATACGACACGGCCGCGCTGATCGACAAGCTGATTCACGACCCCGAAGCGGAGTGCGCGGACATCATGGTGATGCCCTCCGACATCATCACCCGCCAGTCGACCGACATCTACGCGAACAACGACCCGCACATCGCCGCCGTACTGCGCCACGTGCACGAAAACATCAGCCAGAAAATCACGGTCGACGACCTCGTGAAACTGGTGCCGCTGTCGCGGCGGCTGCTCGAAACCCGCTTCAAGAAGTGCATGGGCACGTCGATTTACGACTACATCATCCGCACCCGCATCGAAAAGATGGCGCAGCTGCTGCGCGAAGGCATGAACGTCTCGGAAGCGGCGATGGAGCTGGGGTTCTCCGACATCAAAAACATCTCCCGTTCGTTCCGGCAGCTCAAAAACATCACCCCGTCGGAGTACCGGCAACAAGTCCTGCTCGGACGAAAGAATCCGACGAAACCGGAATAGCCGCCGGAAAAATTTGCACGGTTGCGACAAATTCGTTATTTTTGGTATCCCTAAAACGCAACCCGCACATGAAAAGTTTAGGCATCGACGTCGGCTCGTCGTCCGTCAAAGTGTCGCTGCTCGACATCGCGACAGGCGAATGCGTCGCATCGTCGACCAATCCCCGCGCCGAAATGCGCATCGACGCCCCCCGTCCGGGCTGGGCGGAGCAAGACCCCGAAATGTGGTGGCACTATGCCTGCGAAGGCATCCGCGCCCTCGCCGCCGAACACCCGATGCACGAGGTGGCCTCGATCGGCATCACCTACCAGATGCACGGACTGACGCTGCTCGACCGCGCCGGAAAGCCGCTGCGCAAAGCAATTATCTGGTGCGATTCGCGCGCCGTCGGAATCGGCGCCGAAGCATTGGAGGGCATCGGACGCGATTTCTGTCTGGCGCACACGCTCAACTCACCCGGAAACTTCACGGCGTCGAAACTCGCGTGGGTCAAGCGCAACGAACCCGAAATTTTCGCGGCGGCCGCCCACGTGCTGCTGCCGGGCGACTACATCGCCTACCGGCTGTCGGGCGAAATCTCGACCTCCGTCAGCGGCCTTTCGGAGCAGATTCTGTGGGACTTCAAGGAGGAACGCCGCGCCGATTTCGTGGCCGACTACTACGGCATTCCGCACGAAATTATCCCCGAAGCGGGCGTCAGCATCGGCATTCAGGCCTGCACCGACCGTGCGACCGAAGAAGCGCTGGGCATCCCGCAGGGCACGCCCATCTCCTACCGCGCGGGCGACCAGCCCAACAACGCCTTTTCGCTCAACGTCATGGAAGCGGGCGAAATCGCCGCGACGGGCGGCACGAGCGGCGTCGTGTACGGCGTGGTCGATACGCCCCGCGCCGACCCGCTGTCGCGCGTCAACACATTCGTACACGTCAATCACCGGCCCGATGCGCCGCGCTACGGCATTCTGCTGTGCATCAACGGCACGGGCATCCTCAACGCGTGGGTGCGGCGCAACATCGTACAAGAAACGGCCGACTATGCGCAGATGAACGACCTCGCCGAGCAGGCTCCGGCCGGTTCGGAAGGACTGCTGGTGCTGCCGTTCGGCAACGGGGCCGAGCGCGTGCTCGAAAACCGCGCGACGGGAGCTGCCCTCGAAGGCATCGACCTCAACCGCCACACGACGGCGCACATCCTGCGGGCGGCGCAGGAGGGCATCGCCTACTCGTTCCGCTACGGCATCGACATCATGCGCGGCATGGGGCTGAAGCCCGACGTCATCCGCGCAGGCAAGGCCAACCTCTTCCTCTCGCCGCTGTTCCGCCGCACGCTGGCCACGCTGACCGGTGCCCGCATCGAGCTGTTTAATACCGA
>JAMPDE010000001.1:1168858-1188148 GCA_023665825.1 Alistipes senegalensis
CCATCGAAGTGAACGGCGAAACCTATCCCGTGTATAAGATGGAAATCTCCAACACGTCGCACCCGTTCTACACCGGTAAGATGAAGTTGGTAGACACCGCCGGCCGCGTCGATAAGTTTATGAGCCGCTACGCAAAACGCTACGATAAGAAAAACACCGCCAAATAGTTGCGGCGATGATGCGGGGATTACTCCCGCGACAACACGTAAAAACGGCCTGCTTCCCGCAGGCCGTTTTACTTTTTTTATTTTCGGGCAGTGCGCTTCCTCCCGTCCGAAACCCGACGACCTCCCGTAGCGCTAATAAATCCCCGTTCCTAACGGGGCGGGCAGTGCGCTTCCGACGGTTGGAAGCCACAGGGCAGTCCATAGCCCTTAAAACCCGCTTCTTAAGCGGGCGGGTTCGGCATCCTTTTCCGCCAGCTGGTCCTGTTCCCACTCGAACGGCGGAAAGTCGCGCGATGCACCGAGCGAAAAACAAGTATAGGTAATGGGCAGCCCCATGCCGAGAAAACGGCTTTCGTAGGCGGTCTTGACCTGCAAGACCGGTTCGCGTTCGGCCAGCCCGCTGCGATAGATATCGGGGTCGGCCGTGCTGCACGACAAACCGCAATGCGCGATGACCGCCTGCGTATAGGCATACAGATGCTGGGAATCGGTTTTCAGATGAATCCGGCCTTCTGGAGCCAGCAGACGGGCGTAGCGGGTCAGAAAATCGGGCGAAGTGAGCCGTTTGGCCGCGCGGCGCGTTTTGAGCTGCGGATCGGGGAACGTAATCCAGATCTCCGCGACCTCGCCCTCGCTGAACAGACTTTCGATGAACTCGATACGCGTGCGCAAAAACCCGACATTCGTCATGCCGCGTTCGGTCGCTGTTTTCGCGCCTCGCCACATGCGCGCACCTTTGATGTCGATGCCGATGTAGTTGCGCGACGGGTCGCGTTCGGCCAGCGCGACGGTGTATTCGCCCTTGCCGCACCCCAATTCGAGGACAATGGGACGGTCGTTGCCGAAAAAATCGCGCGCCCAGTGCCCTTTCAGCGGGTGGTCGGTGCGGAACACCTCCTCGAACGCCGGCTGCACGAAGCAGGCGAACGTTTCGTTTTCGCGGAATCTGCGGAGTTTGTCTTTGCCCATCGTATATCAGTCGCTTTCAACGGTTTGGATGCCGACAGCCTCGATGCCGCCCAACGGCCGTACGGGACTGACCGTCAGCCGGTAATCGCCCGTACGCGCGAGCCGCACGCGGCGACGGTAGTCGAGCAAGTGTTCGCACAGCCGCGCGGCGGGTGTCGTGCAGGCCGGCAGCTGCACGGCGAACGGCTCCTCGAAACGAAGCGAATCGGGCGTCACGACCGCGATGCGCACCGTGAACGTGTCGGATACGATCCGTTCGTCGCAGCGGACGAAGAACTGCCAGTCGTAACAGTTGAGCGTATCGGTATTCGGCAGGGTCAGTTCGACCGGCGTGTCCCATGCTCCGGCATCGACATCCGCAGCGACCGACCGATAAGGGGTCGAACAGCCCGCCGCCAGCCATACGGCCGCCACGAGCCCCGCTGCAAAGCAATGCAGGGCAGTTACACGCGCCTGCACGGCAATTCGCCCGACAACCTGCATCGTTGCCCGCCCTACGACCCGCACGACAGTTTGTCCGACGACCCGACCTCTCCGAAACACCCGTTTCATCGGTTATTCGTGTGCGGATTGGGGAGCCGAACCGCCTCCGTTACCGCCCCCGTTGCCGTTGTTGTTCCCGTTGCCGGCATGGCCTCCGCCGTTGCGATGGTTGCCGTTGCCGCCATTGCGGGGTCCGCCGTTCGACGGGCCGCCATGCCCGTTGCGCAAGCCGTTGTTGCCGCCTCCCGAACGGTTCGCATTGTTCGGGCCGAAGCGTCGGTCGCCGTTGTTCCGGCGATTGTTGTTGTTTCGGGGATTGTCGTTCCGCCGGTCGGCGTTGTTCCGGCCGTTGTTTTCCCGATTGCCATTGCGGTTCTCCCGCTGCGGACGTTCCGACCGGCCGGAAGCGTTTTCGGACGCCCCCTGTTCGGCCGAACGCTGCTGATTCTGCGGACGGTTGTTGCGGTTGCGGTTTTTCTTGCGGCGGCGCGCCGAATCGAACCGCGTGATGCTGTCCTCCTCCGAACCCGACGTATAGGCCGGTTCGTTGTCCGCGACGGGTTCGTCGCCCTCGCCCCACAGCCGGTCGACTTTGGTGCCGGCGCGGTTGAGTTCCAGAATCTCCTTCACGCGCGCCACCGGCAGGGTTGTCACATTGGCCATCGCCTCTTTCGACGACGAGAAGGTCATCGTGCCGCCCAGTATGTCGCTCTTGACCAGAAAATACTCCCCGTCGATGGTCTGCAACGGCTCGCGCAGGCGCGGGAACTCCTTGCGGGCATCGACGTAGGTGTCGTATTCGTACATCATGCAGCATTTCAGCTTGGAGCACTGCCCGGCCAGTTTCTGCGGGTTGAGCGAAATATCCTGCGCCCGCGCCGCACCGGTCGTAACGCTCGTGAAATTGGCGATCCACGACGCACAGCACAATTCGCGTCCGCAGGCACCCAGTCCGCCGATGCGTCCGGCCTCCTGCCGCGCCCCGATTTGCTTCATCTCGATGCGGATGTGGAACCGCTCGGCGAACACTTTTATCAATTCGCGGAAGTCGACGCGTTCGTCGGCGATGTAGTAGAAAATGGCCTTGATTTTATCGGCCTGATACTCCACGTCGCCGATTTTCATGTTCAGCCCCATGTCGGCGGCGATCTGACGCGCCGCAATCATCGTCTCGTGTTCCAGCGCGATGGCTTCCTGCCAGCGTTCGAGGTCGTAGGGCTTGGCCTTGCGGTAGACCTTCTTGAATTCGCCGTTGTAGGGGTTGAATCCCGTGCGGCGCATCTGCCGCGCCACCAAGTCGCCCGTGAGCGAGACGACACCGATGTCGTGGCCGGGCGACGCCTCGACCGCCACGATATCGCCGCATTTCAGCGGCAGACGGCCCTCGTTGCGGTAGAATCCGCGCCGCGTGTTCTTGAACCGCACCTCGACCACATCGTCGGGCAGATTGGCCGGATAGGCGTCGAGCCACGCCGTTTCGTGGAGCTTGAAACAGCCGTCGGACATGCGGGCCTGACACTCGGATTCGCTGTTGCAGAATCCGCAGCCGCGTCCGACTTCGGGTGTATAACGGAATTTATGGGATTGTTCGTTGTCCATAGAAGCAAAATTTGTGTAAAGATAGGCATTTTTCCACGAAAAACGAAACCCGAAACCGCTGTCTGCCCCACAGGCTACAGCCTTCGCCCGCGAAGGCCCGCTTCTATCGGTCGGTGCGCTTCCTAACTTTCTGAAGCCGCAAGGCTGCCCGTAGCGCTTAAAACCCCGCTCTTAGCGGGGCAGCAGCATCTCCTGCACGCGCACGGGGGCCAGCGACCGGAACCGCAGGGGCTCGCATCCGCGCGTCGCAACGGCCTGCGGGTAGTCCGGCATCGGTTTCGAGCCGTATTCGATCCATTGCAGCGCGAGCCGGAACAGCGTTTCGTGTTCTTCGTCGCCCCAATCAGTCCCGACGATTTTCCCGTCCGAATTCTTATAGAGGAAATCCTCCTGTCCGACCTCCACGTCGGGTACGAAACCGTCGCCGTAGTCGTTCTCGCCCTTGCCGTTGGCGATGTAGAACGTGATCGGACTGAACTCGTATTCGTAGTCGCCGAAGGTCTTCGTCTTCGGTTCCATGCCGACGTTCTTGCCGTTGGTCGTCTCGCCGATGAGCCGCACCTCGACACCCACGCCCCGCAACCCGTTGATAAGCAGCTCGCTGGCCGAAGCCGTATTGCCCGTGCAAAGCACGTAAATATGCGGAAGTCCCACCGCTGCCGAAACGGCCGTCGCGATCGGGTCGTGCCGGTAGCCCGAGCTTTTCGCATTGTACTGCGCTTCGCCCAGCTTGTAGATATCGGGAGTTTCGGACGCACGCGAGGCGTTGTAAGCGGTTCGCGCGTAGACTTCGCCCTTGTGTGCCTCGCCCGCCACGAGCGTCCCCAGCACGGCGCTCGACACCACGTGCCCGCCGCCGTTATAACGCAAGTCGATAACCAACTCTTGGATGCTCTCCTCGCGGAATTGTTTGAACGCCTCGATTAGCTCGTTATCGTAGTTGTAATTAAAACTGCCGTAGCACAGATAACCGACCTTTTTGCCGTTGGCGGTGAATACGGTTTTCGATTTCCAAACCGGATTGTCGGCATAGGAAGCAGCCTTAACCGAAATCTCGCGGTCGGCCGCGCCGGTATTCGGGTCGTACAAAGTCATCCGCACCATGCCCGATTCGGTCAACATCAGTTTTTCCCAGCCGGCGTTGATGGAGGCGGTGCCGGTGATGGCCGAGCCGTCGACGCGCGAAATCAGGTCGCCGCGTTTTAGTCCTTTTTCGGCTGCCGGCGAACCGGGCGCGACGGCCGCGACCAAAAAGGCGTATTCCGTTTCCGCTTCGTTCAAAGGCGTGTAGAACAGCATCTCGATGCCCAGTCCCTCCGCCTGCTCGCGCGTGCCGCGCGTCACGACGCTTTTCGACGACGATTTTTTGTACCGCTGCACGTTGGAATAAAAATGCCATTCGTTATTCGCCGTCGCATAGCCGTCGTCGTAGTTGACCGGACGGCCGTTTTCATCCTTTTGCGCGGCGACCTTTTCCAGCACATCGTCGAGAAAATCCTCGTAACCGAGCTTGTAATCGGGCGTCACTTGCTGCACGGCCTCGTTCCAGAGGTAGTGCGTCTTCATATAGGCGAACATCCACTCGTTCACACGCTTATACTCCCCTTTGTCGGGGGGGGGAGTCGGCGAATCGGTCGTGTCTTTCCCGCATCCGGCGCACAGCGACGCACCGAGCGAGACCGAAAGCGCAAGCAGCAGAAACCTGTTCTTTTTCATATAATTACGAATTATGATTTTTCGCGTAGTACCGGCACCATGCCGTGAGTCCGCAGGCGTCGCATTTGGGCGCACGGGCGATGCAGGTATAGCGTCCGTGCAGAATCAGCCAGTGATGCGCCACCGGCAGCAGGTGCGACGGGATGTTCTTTTCGAGGGTCAGCTCGGTTTGGAGCGGCGTTCGCGAGCCGGTCGTCAGCCCCATGCGCTCCGACACGCGGAACACGTGCGTGTCGACCGGCATCACCTCCTTGTTCCACAGCACGGCGCCCAGCACGTTGGCCGTTTTGCGCCCGACGCCCGGCAGCCGCTGCATCTGTTCCAAATCCGACGGCACCTCGCCGCCGAACTCCGAACACAACATGCGAGCCATTGCTGCAAGGTTTTTCGCCTTGTTGTTCGGGTAGGAGATGCTGCGGATATAGGGATAAATCTCGTCGGCCGTCGCTTCGGCCATCGCCTGCGGGGTCGGGAAGGCCTCGAACAGCGCGGGCGTGGTCATGTTGACCCGCTTGTCGGTGCACTGCGCCGACAGGATGACCGCCACCAGCAATTCATAGGGATTCGCATAGTGCAACTCGCTTTCGGCGACGGGCATATGTTCCGAAAACCATGCGATGATGCCGTCGTATCGCTGTTTCGTCGTCATTTTTTATTCTTGTTTTCTCGTTTTATTCAACAAGCGGCTTTTCGAGCCGCGCGGGCCGAAGCCTTCGCCCGCGAAGGCCCGCCACTGGCGTGTCGGTCTCTCCGCAGGCCGCGCCCCGCTTTTAAGGGTCAATGCGCTTCCCACCGTCGGAAACCCGATGACCTCCCGTAGCGCTAATCAAAGCCGCGAGAGCTTGGCGAATCGGGCCAGCAGGGTCTTTTCGCCCGACGGGCCGAAGTCCACCACTAATTTGTGGTCGGTCGCCAACATTTCGATGCGGCGCACGACCCCCTCGCCGAAGGTCGGATGCGCCACGCGGTCGCCCACCGCATAGGCGCAGTTTCCGGGCATCGACGAACCGGAAGGCATACCTGCCGGCCGGGCGTTGCCCTGCATACCGACGGGCGCATCGTCCGTCTCCTTGCGGCGCACTCCCACGCTGCGCATGCCTGCCGTCGAGGTGCGCGGCGGCGTCCGCACCAAGGCGGGGTCGGGAGCCGCCGGACGCGATTGCGCCGAGAATCCGCCACCCTGCGCCGGACGCTGATGATAGCCGCCTTGTACGGGTCGCTGCCGGAAATCGCCGCGCGGATTTCCTGCGCCCGGACTGCGTTGCTGGAAGCCGCTGCGGCCGGTTCCCTCGCCCGGACCTTTCTGCTGGAAGCGGTAATCGAACCGCCGGCGCAGCTGGTCGAGTGCCGATTCGCCCGATTCCCGAACGAAATCGTTCGTCTGCCGCGCTTCGTCGTCGCGGTCGAAATCGGCCTGCACGTACTGCTCGTCTATCTCGCGCAGGAAGCGGCTCGGACGCGAAAACTCCATATTGCCCCACTTGAACCGGCTCTCGGCATACGAAAGCGTCGCCGCGACTTTGGCCCGCGTGAGCGCCACGTAGAACAGCCGCCGCTCCTCCTCCATGCCGTCGGGCGTCTCTTTGGCCCGCTGCGACGGGAAAAGATCTTCCTCGACGCCGACGATGTAGACGTATTTGTACTCCAACCCTTTCGCCGAATGAACGGTCATCAGCGTCACTTTATTGCGGTCTTCGGGGTCTTCCTTGTCCAGGTCGGTCAGCAGCATGATGCTCTGCAACCACTCTTCGAGGGTCGCTTCGTCGCCGGACGGCCGTTCGTTGTTGCGCACGGCCGCCTCGACCTGCTCCTTGAAAAGCTGCATCGAGTTGAGCAGCTCCTCGATGTTGTCCAGCGCCGAAGCGGCTTCGGGCGTATTCTCGGCCCGATACAGTGCCAGAATGCCCGACCGCGACGCGACTTCCAGACCGAAGTCGTACAACCCTTTCTCCGTCCGCATCAGCGACAGCGCGCGAATCAGCTGCACGAACTCCGTCACCTTGCGAACGATGGCTTTCTGCACGGCATCCGCGACGGGTTCGGCCACCAGCGCGTCGACCGCCTCCCACATCGAAACGCCGCGCTCCTGTGCCAGTTCGGCGATGCGTCCGACGGTCGTGTCGCCGATGCCGCGCGCCGGATAGTTGACCACGCGCCGGAACGCCTCGTCGTCGCGCGGATTGACAATCAACCGCAGGTAACCCAGCATGTCGCGTATCTCCTTGTGGTCATAGAACGACGACCCCTTGTAAATCCGGTACGGAACGGCGTGATGCCGCAACGCATCCTCGATGGCATTCGACTGCTTATTCGTGCGGTAGAGCACCACCGCTTCCGACCACTCGTCGCCTGCGTCGCGCACCTTGTCGCGCAGGTCGCGGACGACCATTTCGGCCTCCTCGCGGTCGGTGTAGGCCCGCAGGATGCGGATCGGTTCGCCTTTGTCGCCCTCCGAAAAACAATGCTTCTCCATGCGGCGCGAGTTGCGGGCGATGACCGAATTGGCCGCCTCGACGATGGTGCGGGTCGACCGGTAATTCTGTTCGAGCTTGAAGACCTTCGCGTCGGGAAAATCCTTCTGGAACGAGAGGATATTTTCGATTTTGGCCCCGCGAAACGAATAGATGGACTGCGCATCGTCGCCGACGACGCAGACGCGCGAATGCAGGGCCGACAGCCGCCGGATGATGACGTACTGCGCATAGTTCGTATCCTGATACTCGTCTACCAGAATATATTGAAACTGCTCCTGATAGCGCGCCAGCACGTCGGGGCAGTCGCGCAGCAGGATGTTGGTCTGCAACAGCAGGTCGTCGAAATCCATCGCGTTGTTGCTCTTACAGCGCTGGCAGTAGATGTTATAGATGTTACCGAATTCGGGAATCTGCGCCTGCCGGTCTTCGGTCGCATAGGTCGACTTGGCCAGATAGGCGCCCGGCGTCACTAAACAGTTTTTCGCATAGGAGATGCGTGACGCCAGCTTGTTGGGCTTGTACCGGTCTTCATCCAGTTTGAGTTCGCGGACGATGGTTTTCAGCAGGTTCTTGGTATCGCTTGGTTCGTAAATAGTGAACGTCGGCGAATAGCCGATACTCTCGGCGTTTTCGCGCAGAATGCGCGAGAAGACCGAGTGGAACGTCCCCATGCGGATGTACCGGCTCCGGTTGCCGGGCACCATGTCGGCGATGCGGGTGCGCATCTGCTCGGCTGCCTTGTTGGTGAAGGTGAGCGCCAGCACGGAGAGCGGGTCGACCCCCTGCTCGATCATATAGGCGATGCGCGACGTCAGCACGCGCGTTTTGCCCGACCCCGCACCGGCGATGATGAGCGACGGCGCATCGTAATGAATCACAGCCTCGCGCTGGGCGGGATTGAGTCCCTGCAAGATGTTCGATTCGGCACTTTCCATGCCGACAAAGGTACGCCGAATTTTTCGTTCCGTCGCCCGGTTTTTTCAAAAAATTTCGTATCTTCGCCCCCGCAAACAGGCGGAATTGGGATGCGACCGCAAACCGAAACGATGTTCGGAAAGGTGCGCGATTGCGTTGAGAACCGCCGGTGGATATTCATTAATTTTTCAAGTTCAACTATGAAAACTGTTACAGTCAAGGCCGTAAAACGCGAAGATTTCGGCAAAAAGGCGGCCAAACACGTCCGCCGCGAAGGGCTCGTACCGTGCGTATTGTGCGGCAACGGCGCATCGGTCAATTTCTCGATCGACCCGCGCGAGGTGAAACCGCTGATCTACACCCCCAACTCCTACATCGTGGAGATCGACTTCGACGGCCAGAAAGAACTCGCCGTATTGCGCGAGGTGCAGTTCCACCCCGTGCGCGAGCAGATTCTGCACATCGATTTCTTCCGCATCGCAGCCGGCAAGCCCGTCGCCATCGCCATTCCGGTGCGTCTGACCGGTAACGCCGAAGGTGTGAAAGTCGGCGGTAAACTCGTTCTTTCGGCCCGCAAGCTCATCGTGAGCGCACTGGTCGAGAACCTGCCCGACGAAATCATCGTAGACGTGACGCCGCTCGGCGTCGGCAAGACCATCTTCGTCGGCGACCTGCAATTCGACAACCTCAAATTCGTCACTCCGGCTACGACCGCCGTCTGCGCCGTGCGCGTCACCCGTGCTTCGCGCGGTGCCGCCGAGTCTGCCGAAAAATAACGTCGGACGCCATGAAATACCTGATTGCGGGGCTGGGCAACATCGGCGCGGAATACGCCGAAACCCGTCACAACATCGGTTTCAAAGTGTTGGATGCTCTTGCCGGAGCATCCAACACGCTTTTTACGACGGGCCGTTACGGCGACGTGGCCGAGCTGAAACACAAAGGCCGGACGCTGCTGCTGCTCAAACCGTCGACGTACATGAATCTTTCGGGCAAGGCCGTCCGCTACTGGATGGAGGCCGAGCGCATCGCCCCCGAAAATCTGCTCGTCATCTCGGACGACATCGCCCTGCCGTTCGGGACGCTGCGCCTGCGCGCCAAAGGGAGTGCGGGCGGCCACAACGGACTGAAAAACATCGCCGAACTGCTCGGCACCGAAGAGTTCGCGCGCATGCGCTTCGGCGTGGGCGGCGACTTCCCGCGCGGGCATCAGGTGGACTACGTGCTGGGCGAATGGACGGAAGAGGAACGCGGCGCCCTGCCCGACCGGCTCAAAATTTTCGGCGACGCCGTGCTGTCATTCGCGACCATCGGGCTGGCCCGGACGATGAACGAATTCAACAAGAAGTAAACGGTGAGTGCGCTTCCGACCGTCCGAAGCGAACGGAGTGCACGTAGCGCTAATAAAAAGGGGCAGCCGAAAAACCGACTGCCCCTTTCTTTCAAAGGATTAATCAAACTTCCCCTTTTCGGAACACCTCTGTCAGATAGTGATGCAGGTAGTACAGATCCGCATCGTCTTGAACCACTTCGTTCATCAGCAGGTCTTCCTCGTCGGAGACGACGTTGTTCGTAAAATCCCGTTTGTCGAATTCCTCCATAGGCAAATCCAATTGTTAATGTATCGATATAACGGGATGCCGGGCGATTTATTGTGCGCCGCTCAACACAAAACCATATTTTTTTCCTTGACCATGCGCCGCAGGTTGATGAGCGCATAGCGCATGCGCCCCAGCGCAGTGTTGATGCTCACGTCGGTCTGTTCGGCTATCTCCTTGAAACTCAACCCCGCGAAATAGCGCAGCCGCACCACTTCGCGCTGTTCGGCGGGCAACAGTTCGACCAGCCCGCGAATGTCCCGTTCGATTTGTTCGCTCACGAGCGCGTCCTCGATGTTCTGGTCGGCGAATTTCAGCGTTCCCAGCACGTCGTAGCCCTTGTCCGATTCGGTCACCGCCTTGTTCTGCCGCTGGTTGCGGAAGTGGTCGATGACTTGGTTGTGCGCAATGCGCAACACCCACGACAGGAATTTGCCGTTGTCGCAGTACTTGCCGTCGTCGATGACCCGCACCGCCTTGATGAATGTTTCTTGGAAAATATCTTCTGCCAAATCGCGGTCTTTCACCATCATGCGGATGTAGTTCCGTACACGGCGGCTGTGACGCTCGATGAGTTGGGAGATCGCGCTCCGGTCGCCCGAAAGGTACCGGCGGAGCAATGCCGAATCGCTCGATGCTTGTACGTTCATACTCTTTCTTCCTTAACTGGTTGTTCAGAGTAGAATTTTTCCCGATAGGCAGTTCGTTTTTGTGATGAGTCGATGCTTGCGGGTCGGTGCCGGAGCGTTTCGCCGCCGGTGTCGGACCCGCTTTACGGCAACAAGGTACGCACTTTTTTCCGAAACTCCAAAATTCGTGTCCCGAATCGGGGCCGTCCGATTTCCGAATAACCGTGTCCGATTTCGCAAAAACCATACCCTTTTAAGAAAAGGGTTTTATTAGTGCGAAAGACGGTCGACGGGTTTCAGGAGGTAGTCTGCGCTATCACCGTTATTTGCGGGACGAAGACTGCGGGGCACGCGAGAATACGACCCACCGCTTTAAGCGCGGCAGAAAGTCTGTGGGCTTCGGCTATCATTGAATTTTTTACAAAAAGACCAGCGGTAGCGACAATGACGCACCAATAAAAAAATTTCGTATCTTTACACCGTCCACAAGCGGACAGACATATTGTTTGATGAAAGTGTTTTCGCTTTTATCCTTGTACAGAAATCTGGAAAATTTCATTACTTCAAGGAGAGCAACTCACTCGTCGCCTTGTATCGGCATGTATTCAGGCTCGTTCTGTGCTCGTCCCCATGCCCGTTACGGGTGTGGGGTATTGTTTATTTGAAGTAAGGGCATTCCAGAGCCTCTGTACAGGTAAACGAAATCGGCTCCACACTTTTTCTTGAAAAATAACCGCATCGAGCGGAGCCGTAGATGCCTCAAACATCTTTTATGATGAAAAGAATTTTTCACGCTGCACTCGTTTTGCCGCTGGTATTGTTCGCCGTGTCGTGCGGCGAAAGCAACAACGACGGAGTGGACAATCCCGTAAAGCTATCGCCCGAAACTAAACCCGAACAACAACTCTATGCCGATGATGAACAAGCACCTGCGCCTATCAAGTTCACAGCAAAGGCATTGTGGACAGCGACCGTAACAGAAATGGCAACCAAAGTCGAAGGCGGCAGTGAGGTCGACTGGCTGACGTTGAGCGCATACAAAGGTGACGCAGGCGAAGTTGCACTGACAATGGAGCTGAAAAAGAACACCACCGGCCAACACCGCAAGGCTGAAATCCGTATCCTATGCGATGGTACGACCACCAAAATCACAGTCGAGCAGAAAAGCACGAAACAAGACGGCACCATACCTGAACCCGAAAACTCCGACAAACCGACTGGCTACTCGCTGGTCGAACGCATCGACGTGCGATTCCAAATCGGATGCGAGGAGATAGGCGCATCTTACGAAAAAGCGAATTACTACACATTTCATTACGATAACCAAAATCGTATCGCCGAATACCAATTCGCCGAATACGATAATATCGACGGAACAATCGAGCTGGACTACAAATGCACTACCCGTTTCGATTACACCGTTCAGGGAGAAATCCGGCTGACCGAAAACACTACCTACAACACGAACAGCGACGACGAACCCCGCACGGACACTTATCGGGTATTGCTCGATGAGTGGGGACGTGCCACCCAAATCACGAAAGACAGGTCGAGCCACAATGATGCTCCTATCACCTATGGCTACTCCTACAACGACGAGGGCCGGTTATCCCGCATGTCTTGGTACGAGTACATCGGAAGTTCGACCGAAAGCTATGAAACTTTGACCTATGGAAACGGTGTATTATCCGAAATCGAATACGATTTCGGCAAGGGTGAAGACGGGGAAATCTTTTTTTCGGCCTATGCGTTCAGCGACCGCCCGAATGACCGGCTGAACATCGACCCGAACTGGCTGATGTTCAAGGAGCCGGCTGAACCGCAATGGATGTTGCCGATGCTACGTTTGGCCGGCAAAGGCTGCGATCGATTGGCACTTTGGCTGCCGCATTACAACGAAGTCAGTTATCCGACACCTGTGGTTCCCGGTTATCCGAATCCGAACGTTACTATTCATAAAACATACGATTATTACGAACACGAGAAAACCGACCCATTGCAATACACCTTTAATGACGACGGCACCATCGCGTCTATCGTACAGCCAATCGTCTGCATTCAAATGCGGCACGAATACGACATTGTAGTCGGTGACGAACCGGTCTACCCGGAAAATTCGGTTTTTAAATACAAATATACTATCGAAAACGACAAAACCTACGAGATAAAACGCAGCACAGATAAACACGAATGGACATTCACCTATCGTCAATAATAGCCGAAGTGCTCCATAGCAACGAAGGATGCCCGCTTTTCGGCGGGCATCCTTTTTTCGTGAGCTGCCGCCCTTGTACTTTTGCCGCTCGACTTTGTATTTTTAACTTCATAATTTCGTATCTTTGTCCTATGAAACGATACCTGCTTCTTTTATTCGCACTCGGATGCGGACTTGCGGCCGCCGGCCGCGAGGTGATTCCGTTCAACGAGGGATGGCGGTTCTATTTCCAATCGGAAAAGAGCTCCGACAACGCCCGTTCGGTGACCCTGCCCCACAGCTGGAATACCGACCCTTCGGCAGGTCAGTTCTTCATCGAAACGACGGGATGTTATCTCAATACGCTGCACGTGCCCGCTTCGTGGGCCGGCAAACGGCTCTTCGTGAAGTTCTACGGCGCACAGAGCGTCGCCGACCTGCTCGTCAACGGCAAACTGGTCGGTTCGCATCACGGCGGAGCGACCGCTTTCGTCTTCGAGATCACCGACCGCGTGCGCTTCGGAGCCGACAACGACCTGCTGGTCACGGTCAACAACAGCACCCGCAACGACGTGCTGCCCACCTCGACCGACATCAACCGCTACGGCGGGCTCTACCGTCCGGCCGAGCTGATTCTCACGTCGCCGACCGCCGTATCGCCCCTCTATCTCGGCTCCGACGGCGTGCTCGTGCACCCGCAGACGGTTTCGGCCGAAAAGGTCGCCGGCGAAGTCGAAATCCATCTCACTTCGCGCACGGAAGAGAATTGCCAGCTGACGCTCGACATCGCCGATGCAAGCGGCCGACAGGTATTCTCGCACCGCCAGCGCGTGCGGGTCGACGGCAAACCGGTCGCCGTGCCGTTCACGGTGGAGCAGCCCGGCTTGTGGAGCCCGTCGCGTCCGACGCTCCACACGGTGACGGTGACGCTGGCCACCCCGAGCGGAAAAGTACTCGACCGCACGACCGTCCGCACCGGATTTTTATTAAGAGGGTGGAATGCTAATCAATTTTTGATAAATGGCAAACCGGTCGCCGTGCGGGGCGTATCGCTCTATCACGACAGCGCGCTGTCGGGCGGAACGCCCACCGAGCAGGACGTGGATGCCGACCTGCGGCAAGCCGAAGACTTGGGAGTCAATGCGCTGCGTTCGGCCGTAATGCCGCACGCGCAGTATTTCTATGACCGTTGCGACGAAAAGGGGTTCTTGGTCTGGGTCGATATTCCGTTCCACCGCACTTTTTTGAGCGACGTGGCCTATTACCCCACGCCGCAGTTCGAGCAGAACGGCCTGCAACAGCTGCGCGAAATCATCGCGCAGAACCTCAACCACCCGTCGGTGGCGATGTGGGGCATCTTCGCGCGGCTGTGGATGCGCGGCGACAATCCGGTGCGGTATATCCGCGAACTCCACGCCGAAGCGCACCGGCTCGACCCGTCGCGTCCGACGGTGGCGTGCAGCGACCAAGACGGCGAAATCAACTTCGTGACCGACCTCATCGTCTGGCGTCAGGATGTCGGCTGGAGCAAGGGCACGCCCGACGACGTGACCGTCTGGCGCGAACAGCTCCGCAACAGATGGTCGCACTTGCGTTCGGCCATCGCCTACGGCGGGCCGGGCATTCCGGGCCACCGCGCACAGCCGTACCGCACGGTCTCCGACCCCAACTGCATACCCGAAGAACGCCAGACCCGTTTTCACGAGGGTTACACGCGCAACCTGCAAGGCGATTCGCTGCTGTGGGGCGTGTGGATCCACAACCTCTTCGACTTCGGTTCGGCACGCTACCCCTACGGCGTAGACGGCAAGGGGCTCGTGACCTTCGACCGGCGCACGTGCAAGGATGCCTATTATCTCTATCGGGCATTGTGGAACCGGCGGTCGCCGACGCTCCACCTCACGGGCAAACACACGACCCTGCGTTCGGGCGAACGGCAGGTGTTCCGCGTCTACTCGTCGGCGGGTCTCCCGACCCTGCTGGTCGGAGCCGACACGGTGGCCATGCAAGAGTATGCCAAGTGCCAATATCAATCGGATACGGTAGCTTTGCCGGTGGGACGGGTCACCGTGCGGGCTTCGGCGGGCAAATTGCGCGACAGCGTCATTCTGCGCATCGACAACGCGCCAACACTTCGGACGAAGCAGGGCCTTCGGCGAACAGGAGGTCGATGAACGACAGATCAGGTGCGAACGGCAACCGGTCAGAAAATACCTGCACATAAGGCTCGGCTCTGAAAGCCGGGTCTTTTCGTTGTTTGGGGCGCAGGTCGAGGTCGTCGGGCGCGGCTTCGACGTAGCCGTCGCTGACGGGCGGCACGGACAGCCCCGCTTCGCGGCAGAGCACTTCGAGCAGCGCGAAGTTGTAATCCGCCAGAAATTTCCACTCCTGCCGGTAGAACGGTGCGAACCGGTCGGCATAGTGGTCGAAATAGGGCGAGCCTTTGTACGAGGCGACCAACGCCCCCCAGTGCTGGTGCTGCCAGCGTTTGGAGTAGTCGATGCGCACGTCGCGCATCGGCGTGCGGGGCCGGTCGGCATGTTGCACCTGCACGGTCAGCGGCATCGGGCCGGCGGATGTCAATATATGCGTCCGGTTCCGCTCAGACCGCTTAATAAAATGTTCGGCGGTGTCCACGATGCAGCCGCCAGCCCGCAACGCGGCGAACCACGACACGGACGGAAGATAGGCCAGCGGCAGAATGATTCGGCAGTTCATGTCGTTCATCTTGCAGGCACGGCTTCGGTCGCAGGGCGCACGATTCGCACCGGCACCGCGACCGTCGCGCCTAATTTTTGTTTTTCAGATAGTCGTCGATGGCTTTCGCCGCCTTGCGTCCCGCGCCCATCGCCAGAATGACCGTCGCGGCACCCGTCACGGCATCGCCCCCCGCGAAAACGCCCTCGCGGGTCGTCGTGCCCCGCTCGTCGGCCGAGATGCACCCGCGCCGGTCGGTTTCCAAACCGGCGGTCGTAGCCGCCAGCAGCGGATTGGGCGATGTGCCCAACGCCATGACCACCACGTCGCACGCCATGTCGAACTCCGAACCGGCTTTCACGACCGGCGACCGGCGTCCCGAAGCATCGGGTTCGCCCAGCTCCATCGCGACGCACCGGATGCCGCGCACCCAGCCCTTGTCGTCGCCCAGCACCTCGACGGGGTTGGTCAGCATGCGGAACTCGATGCCCTCCGCACGGGCATGGTGCACCTCTTCGGCACGCGCCGGCAGTTCCTTTTCGCTGCGCCGGTAGACGATGACCGCTTCGGCACCGAGCCGCTTCGCCGTGCGCACGGCATCCATCGCCACGTTGCCGCCGCCGACCACCACGACCCGCTTGCCGACGTAGATCGGCGTGTCGTAGGCCGGGTCGTAGGCGTGCATCAGGTTCGTGCGGGTCAGAAATTCGTTGGCCGACACCACGCCGTTGAGATTCTCGCCCGCGATGCCCATGAAGCGCGGCAGACCGGCTCCCGAGCCGATGAAAACGGCGTCGAACCCCTCCTCGTCCAGCAGCGAATCGACCGTGACGGTGCGGCCCACGATGACGTCGGTCTCGAACTCCACGCCCAACGCCCGTACCGCGTCGATTTCGCGCGCCACGATGCGTTCTTTCGGCAGCCGGAATTCGGGGATGCCGTAGACCAGCACGCCGCCCACCTTGTGCAGCGCTTCGAAAACCTTCACGCCGTAGCCCATTTTCGCCAAGTCGCTCGCGCAGGCCAGCCCCGCCGGGCCGCTGCCGACGACCGCCACCCGACGACCGTTGCGCGGGGCCATACGGACGGGTTCGCCGCCGTGTTCCAGCTGCCAGTCGCCGACGTAGCGTTCCAATTTGCCGATCGCGACCGGTTCGCCCTTGATGCCGAGCACGCACGCCCCCTCGCACTGCGTCTCCTGCGGGCAGACGCGCCCGCAAACCGACGGCAGCGAGCTGTCCTCGCCGATAATGGCGGCCGCACGGGCGGTGTCACCCTCGTGCAGGGCAGCGATAAAGTCGGGAATGCGGATGTTCACGGGGCAGGCCGCGACGCAGCGCGGATTCTTGCAATGCAGACAGCGCGACGCTTCGGTCTGCGCTTCGGCGGCGTCGTAGCCGCAGCACACCTCCTCGAAATTGGCGGCCCGCCGCACGGGGTCTTGTTCGCGTACGGGGACGCGCGGGATTTTATTTGCCATAACTACTTGTCCAAACCGATTTTACAAACATGTCCGGCAGCCCGTTCGGCCTCGATAGCCGCCCGCCGCTGCTCCTCGCTACGGTACATCGACTGACGGCGCATCGCCTCGTCGAAATCGACCTCGTGGGCGTCGAATTCGGGGCCGTCGACGCACGTGAAGCGCGTCCGGCCGCCCACCGTCACGCGGCAAGCACCGCACATGCCCGTGCCGTCGACCATCAACGCGTTGAGCGACACGGTGGTTTTCAGGCCATATTTCCGCGTGGTCATCGCCACGAACTTCATCATCACCATCGGGCCGATAGCGACTACTTCGTCGTAGTGCTCACCCTGCTCCACCAGCTGTTCGAGCAGCTGTGTGACCAGCCCGTGAAACCCTGCCGAACCGTCGTCCGTCGCGAGGTGGAGGTGGTCGGCGACGGCGCGCATCTCGTCGGTGTAAATCAGCATGTCGCGCGTCTTGGCCCCGATGATGACGTCGGCCTTCACACCGCGCTCGTGCAGCCACTTGACCTGCGGATAGACCGGAGCGGTGCCCACACCGCCCGCGATAAAAAGGTAACGGCGGCCCTGCGCCGCTTCGGGATGCGTGACGAACTCCGACGGATGACCCAGCGGCCCGGCGAAGTCGGTCAACGCCTCGCCGACCTCCAACGCGCAGATTTTGCGGGTCGAAACGCCGATGGTCTGGATGACGATGGTCACCCGGCCGCGCTCGGCATCGTAATCGGCGATGGTGAGCGGGATGCGCTCGCCCGTTTCGCCTGCCCGCACGATGACGAACTGGCCGGGCCGGGCAGCTCGCGCGACGCGCGGAGCCTCGACCGTCATCGACCAGATGTTCTCGGCGAGCAATCGTTTTTCAAGAATGGGATAGTTCATATTTCTTCTAATTTTTTCGCCAAAATGGCTTCGGCATCCTTGACGCTGCGGCGCATCCAACGGTAGAGCAGTTCCGTGCGGGCCGCTTCGTCCAACTGCCAATCGGCCACCGTGTCGCGCATCCGCGCCGCCAGCTGGTAAATCAGAATCGCCGCCGAAGCCGACACGTTGAGACTTTCGACCATGCCGCACATCGGGATGCGCAGAAACTCGTCCGCTTGGGCGACCGCCTCGTCCGAGATGCCGGCATGCTCCGTGCCGAAGACCAGCGCGAAAGGTCCCCGCGCGACGTCGAACGTTTCGGGCGTCGCATCTTCGCGGTGGGGCGTCGTCGCCACGATGCGGTAACCTGCCGCTTTCAAAGCGCGAACCGCCTCCGTCGTCGAGGCGTGCCGCACCAGATCGACCCACTGCTCCGTGCCGCGCGTAATGGTCGGATTGGGCTCGAACGGGCAGACCGTCTCGACCGTGTGCAGCCGCTGCACGCCGAACGCCTCGCAATGGCGCATCAGCGCGGCGGCATTCTGGTCGTGGAAGATGTTTTCGGCCAGCACGGTCATGTAGTGCGTCCGCGAATCGGCCGCGCGGCATAGCGTCGCGTAGCGTTCGGGCAACATGAATTCCGCCAGCACGCCGATGCCCTCGCGATAGCGCGCCGTCGGGTCGTTATTTGCGGTATTTTTCATCTTCGTCCAACATTTTCAGATAACTCTCGTAGCGGGCCGCCGAAATTCCGCCGCTCCGCACCGCCTCGACGACGGCACAGCCCGGCTCGTGCGTGTGCGTGCAGTTGTAGAACTTGCACGCAGGAGCCACCCGCATCATCTCTGGAAAATAGTGCCCCAGCTCGGCATCGTCGATGTCGATAAGCCCGAAACCCTTGATGCCCGGCGTGTCGATGACCGCACCGCCGCCCGCCAGCGGGTACATGGTCGAAAAGGTGGTCGTATGGCGCCCCTTGCCATGACTTTCCGACAGTTCGCCCGTGCGGATGTCCAACTGCGGGTCGATGGCCTGCACCAGCGTCGATTTGCCCACACCCGAATTGCCCGACAGCAGGGTCGTCCCTTCGGCGAGCAGTTCGCGCACGCGGTCGAGGCCGAGCCCCGTCGGGGTCGCGAGCTCGACCACCTCGTAACCGGCCCCCTCGTAGGTGGCGCGGAACTCGGCGACGGCCGCATCGTCCTGCAAGTCGCGTTTGGCGAGCACGATGACCGCCGGCACCTTGTAAGCCTCGCACGTAACGAGAAACCGGTCGACGAACTCGGTCGGCGTAGCGGGTGCCTGCAACGTCACCAGCAGCAGCGCGCGGTCGACGTTGGCGGCGATGATGTGCGACTCTTTCGAGAGATTCGACGCCCGGCGGATGACATAGTTCGTGCGCGGGGCGATTTCGGTGATGGCCCAATCGCCCGCGTCGTCGGCCTCGCAGGTCACGCGGTCGCCCACGACGACCGGATTGGTCGACCGCACGCCGCGCAGCCG
>JAMPDE010000001.1:1188248-1199234 GCA_023665825.1 Alistipes senegalensis
GCACGAAGTAGGCGGAGACATCGTCGGAGAGGTTTTTACGGCGCTTTTTGCCGGACCAAAAAGCGCCACCCGTTTAAGAAATGGGGTTTAAGGGCTACGGGAGGTCGTGAGGTTTCTAATGGTCGGAAGCGCACTCACCGAAAAATTGCTGATTATTTTTCTAATAAATATAATATATTTGCATAATGTTCGTTCGTGTAACGAACGACGCACAGAAAAAAACAGCATTCATCCGTAAAACGAACTAAATAAGATAATCATGAGCGAAGTCATCAACATCAAGGAGCTCAACGAGCGCATCGAGCGCGAATCGGTTTTCGTCGATACGCTCCGCACCGAAATGGGCAAGGTCATCGTCGGCCAGAGCCATCTGGTCGATACGCTGCTGATCGGCCTGCTGTCGAACGGCCACATCCTGCTCGAAGGGGTGCCGGGTCTGGCCAAAACGCTGGCCATCACGACACTGGCCAAAGCCGTCGACGCCTGTTTCGCACGCATCCAGTTCACGCCCGACCTGCTGCCCGCCGACCTGCTGGGTACGCTGATCTACTCGCAGAAAAGCGAGGATTTCATCGTCAAGAAAGGCCCCGTATTCGCCAACTTCGTGCTGGCCGACGAAATCAACCGTTCACCGGCCAAAGTGCAGTCGGCGTTGCTCGAAGCGATGCAGGAGCGTCAGGTGACCATCGGCGACGCGACCTATCCCCTGCCGCAGCCCTTCTTGGTGCTCGCCACGCAGAACCCGCTCGAACAGGAGGGCACCTACCCGCTGCCCGAAGCGCAGGTCGACCGTTTCATGCTGAAAGCCAAAATCTCCTACCCCAAGAAGCAGGAGGAGCGCGACATCATGCGGATGAACCTCGCCGGTACGGGGATGCCGACGGTGAACAAGGTCGTATCGCCCGAAGACATCGTCAAGGCGCGCAAGGTGGTCGAGGAGGTCTACATGGACGAGAAAATCGAGAAGTACATCATCGACATCATCTTCGCCACGCGCGAACCGGCCGAATACAACCTCGACAAGCTGCAGTCGCTCATCGCTTACGGCGGTTCGCCCCGTGCGTCGATTTCGCTGGCCAAAGCCGCCCGCGCCTACGCCTTCATCCGGCGGCGCGGCTACGTCATCCCCGAAGACGTGCGCGCCGTGTGCCACGACGTGCTGCGCCACCGCATCGGCCTGACCTACGAGGCCGAAGCCGAAAACATCACGACCGAAGAGATCATCACCGATATTCTGAACAACGTCATCGTTCCGTAACGCACGCGGCCATGCAGGAATCCGAAAACGAACTGTTGAAGCGCGTCCGCAAAATCGAAATCAAGACACGCGGGCTGTCCAGCGAGATTTTCGCCGGACGCTACCACACGGCGTTTCGCGGACGGGGCATGTCGTTCTCCGAAGTGCGGGAATACCGCGCGGGCGACGACGTGCGCGACATCGACTGGAACGTCACGGCCCGCTCGACGAAACCCCACATCAAGGTCTACGAGGAGGAACGCGAACTGACCATGATGCTGCTCGTCGACGTTTCGGGGTCGCGGCTATTCGGCACGACCGACCGGTCGAAAAAGAACCTCATCACCGAAATCGCCGCCGTGCTGGCCTTCTCGGCCGCGCAGAATAACGACAAGGTGGGGTGCATCTTCTTTTCGGACCGCGTCGAAAAGTTCATCCCGCCGAAAAAGGGGCGCAGCCACATCCTGATGATTATCCGCGAGCTGATCGGTTTCCAACCCCAATCGTCCGGCACGCGATTGTCGGAGCCCGTGCGGTTCCTGACCAACGTCAACAAGAAACGCTGCACGACCTTCATCCTGTCGGATTTTCTCGATGACCGCAACGACCGCACGGCGCTGGACGATGCACTGAAAATCGCGCGCGGGAAGCACGATTTGGTCGGCATCCGCATCTGCGACCCGCGCGAAGCGGAGCTTCCGAACGTAGGCATCGTCGAACTGAAAGACGCCGAGAGCGGCCGCAAGGCGTGGGTCGACACCTCGTCGCGGGCCGTGCGCGAGCACTACGCCGCAGCGTGGCGGCAGCGCAGCGCTGCCATTAATGAAACCCTGCGCCACAACCGCATCGACACGGCGACCATCTCGACCGACGGCGATTATGTGACCGAACTTATTAAGTTGTTTAAGCAACGCTAATCGAAAATGAGGCGAAATAAATTCATAGCGAAAAGGTGGATAACGGGCGTTGCGGTCATCGCCGCGTTGGGCGCAGGCTGCTTGGCGGCGGCCCAGTCGCAGCGGCCCGTCGTCACGGCCCGCATCGAACCCGACAGCATCGGCATCGGCGACCGCTTCGACTACATCATCGAGGTCGAAAAGGACTTGGTGCAAGTGGTGCGGTTTCCGGTCTACGAAGCCAACGACGGCAAAATCGAACTGGTCGAAGATGCGCCCGTCGACACCCTCGCACGCGACGGCCGGCGGCTGCAACTGCGCAAACGCTACCGGCTGGCGGCATTCGAGGAGGGCCGCTACAACATGGGCTTCGCGCAGGTGCTCTATGCCGACAAGAACATCGTCGACACGCTGCGGAGCACGGGCGATTCGCTACGGCTGGAAGTCGGGACGTTCCAAATCGATTCGACGTCGCAATCCATCTACGACATCAAGGGCCAGAAGACCCTGCCGTTCCGGTTCGCCGAGATTCGCGGCTATCTGACGTGGACGGTCATCGTACTGTTGCTGCTCGGCGCCGCCGTCTACGGACTGGTGCGGTGGTTGCAGGCACGCGGCAAACGGTTCGGCGACCTGTTCCGTCCGGCACCGCCCCAGCCACCCCACGTGGCGGCGATTCAGGCGCTCGAAGCCCTGCATCACCAGAAACTGTGGCAGAACAACAAGCACAAACAATACTATTCGGGGCTGACCGACATCCTGCGCACCTACATTTCGGGCCGCTGGGAAATCGGCGCGATGGAGATGACGACCGACGAAATCGTGGCGGCGATGCGCGGCATCGACCTGCCCGACAAGGCGGCAATGGATTTGGTGGCGATTCTCCGCAACGGCGATTTGGTAAAATTCGCCAAAGACACGCCCGATGCCGAACAGAACGAGGCCGATTATCTGAAAACCTACTACTTCGTCGAGGAGACGAAACCGGAGGAAGAGACGGCGATCGATCCGAACGAAGAACTGAAAATGCAAAACTGATACATGTACCGATATTTTTATCTGTTGTTCATCGCCGCATTGTCGGTCTTCGGCGAGGCTGCTGCCCAGCAAATGCCTGAACGCTCGGCCGTGCGGAGCGGCAACCGGCAATTCCACAAGGGGAATTACGAGAAAAGCATCGAGCGTTACCAAAAAGCCCTGACCCACGCGCCCGGACAGTTCGAGGCGACCTACGACTTGGGTAATGCCCTCTACGAGGTCGAACGCTACGACCAAGCGGAGCAGACCCTGCGTCAGGCGGCGGCCGACACGCTGCGCACCGACGCGGAGCGGGCCGAAGCGTTCTACAATCTGGGCAACGCGCAGTTCCGGCAGCAGAAGTACAAGGAGGCACTCGAAAGCTACAAACAGTCCCTGCGGTTCAATCCGTCTGACATGGAGGCGAAGTACAACTACGCCTACACCAAAAAGCTGCTCGACAACGACCAGAACGGCGGGGGCGGCCAAGACCAAGAGCAGCAAGACCAGCAGAACGACCGAAATCAGCAGGACAACCAGAACGGTCAGAATGACCGGAACGAGGGCGAGAAAAATCCGTCCGACGACCCGCAACAAGGGGACGAGGACGAACAGCAAGGCGACCGCAACGACCCGCAGGACAATGCCGACGAACAAAACGGCGACGACCGGCAGGGTCAACCGCAGGCGGTTCCGGCAGGGATTTCCGAGCAGGAACAGCAGCAGATGCTCGATGCCATCCAAGCGCAGGAAGACCGCACGCAAGAAAAACTGAAAGAAAAACAAGGCGTCGTCGTGCGCGGTACCAAAAACTGGTAACCCCCCGCTTAAGAAGCGGATTTTAAGGGCTGCGGGAAGTCACTGGGTCTCCGCCGGTAGGAAGCGCACTGACCGAAGTTGAAAGTTAAGAATATAAAGTTGATAGCGACCTCTACCGATGGAAACACCGAAACATTCGGTCGCGCTTAAAACCGACTTTTTAAGTCGGCCGCGTCAGGCGCCCGAAGCCAGCGTTAGGCCGCACGCAGTAGGCGGAGACATCGTCGGAGAGATTTTTGGCACTTTTTGACGGAACAAAAAGTGCGGTTTTAAGAAAATTGTTTTTAAGCGCTATGGAGAGGGCTTATGGCTTCCGCCAGTCGGATGCGCACTGACCCGAAATGAAAAATTAAAAACTATGCAATTCGCATCACCTTACTATCTGTGGCTTTTCGCCCTTTTACCCCTGCTCGTCGGCTACTACGTCTGGCGGCAGCGGCAAGGCGGCGCGTCGATTCGGATTTCGACCGTCGACAGCGTGATGAAAGCCCCGAAAACCCTCCGCTACTGGCTGCGGCACGTGCCGTTCGCCTTGCGCATCGGAGCATTGGCATTGCTCATCGTCGCGCTTGCCCGCCCGCAGGGCATCGAGGAGAACGCCCGCACCAACACCGAAGGCATCGACATCGTGCTGGCCATCGACGTCTCGGGGTCGATGCTCGCGCGCGACTTCAAACCCGACCGCATCACGGCCGCCAAAGAGGTGGCGAGCGACTTCATCGCCGACCGCACGGGCGACCGGCTCGGACTGGTCGTATTCGCGGGCGAAGCCTTTACGCAAAGCCCGCTGACCCCCGACCAAAGCACGCTCCAAACGCTGTTGGGGCGCATTCGCAGCGGCCTTATTGAGGACGGCACCGCGATCGGCAACGGCTTGGCGACGGCCATCAACCGCCTGCGCGAAAGCGACGCCAAATCGAAAGTCGTCGTACTGCTGACCGACGGCGTGAACAATCGCGGCGAAATCGCACCGCTGACCGCCGCCGAAATCGCTCGGGCACAAGGCATTCGGGTCTACACGATCGGCGTCGGCACGCAGGGCATGGCCCCCTATCCGGCGGTCGACATGTTCGGCAACCGGACGTTCGTCCAGCAGAAGGTCGAAATCGACGAAAAGACCCTGCGCACGATGGCCGAACAGACCGGCGGCCGCTACTTCCGTGCGACGGACAAGGCCAAGCTCCGCGCTATCTACGACGAAATCAACCAGCTGGAAAAGAGCAAAATCGAGGTCTTTTCCCACATCACCCGCCACGAGTTTTATTTGCAGTGGGTGCTGGCCGCGCTCGGGCT
Source organism: Alistipes senegalensis (assembly GCA_023665825.1). Classification (GTDB taxonomy): domain Bacteria; phylum Bacteroidota; class Bacteroidia; order Bacteroidales; family Rikenellaceae; genus Alistipes; species Alistipes senegalensis_A. The sequence goes on from JAMPDE010000001.1 coordinate 1,193,511, forward strand.
GCTCCTGCTCGAATTCCTGCTCCGGCACCTCGTGTTGAACCGTATCCCCTGAAAATCACGCATCGCCATGTTCCGTTTCGCTAATCCGCAATATCTCTGGTTGTTGGCCGCACTGCCCGTCTGGGTCGCGCTCTTTCTGTTCACGCGCTACACGCGCCGCCGCCGGCTCGCTCGATTCGGCAATCCGGCGACCCTCGACGAGCTGATGCCCGATGTTTCGGCGGGCCGCATCCTCTTGAAGTTCATCTTGTTCTGCGGCGCATGGATGTTGCTGTCGTTCACGGCCGCCCGTCCGCAGCTGGGCTCCCGCCTGCGCGAGCAAAAGACGCAAGGCATCGAAATGATGCTGGCGGTCGACGTGTCGAACTCGATGCTGGCCGAAGATTTCGAGCCCGACCGCCTCGAACGCACCAAATACGCCATAGACAAGCTGTTCGACGGCCTACACCAAGACCGTGTAGGGCTGATTGTTTTCGCCGGAGAACCAAAAGTACAGCTGCCCATCACGTCGGACTACCGCATGGCCAAAGCCTTCGCCCGCCGCATCGACCCGTCGCTGGTATCGGTGCAGGGCACCTCGATCGGCAAGGCATTGGAGCAGGCGCTGCTGTCGTTTTCGAGCAGCACCGACGAGACCCACAGCCGCGTGGTCATTTTGATTACCGACGGCGAAGACCACGAGGGCGGCGCGCTGGCAGCGGCCGAACGTGCGAAAGAAGCGGGCATCCGCATCTACACGATCGGCATCGGCACGCCGGAGGGCGCACCGATTCAAATCGGCGGCGAATTCATCAAGGACGAAAAGGGTGACATGGTCGTCTCGAAATTAGACGAAGCGCTGCTCATGCAGCTGGCCGAAACGACGGGCGGCACCTACGTCCGCGCGACGAAGCAGTCCATCGGGCTGGACGAAATCGTGCGGAGCATCGACGAAATGGAGCACACCGAACTTTCGACCGTGCAGTTCGAGGAGTACAACGAACAATATCAGTATCTGCTCGTTGCCGCACTCGTGCTGTTGCTGCTCGAAATGTTGCTGCTCGACCGCCGCAATGCCCTGCTCGCCCATCTGAACATCTTCCGGCAATAATTTTCATTAGCGCTACGGGCGGCCTTGTGATTTCGGAAAGTTTGGAAGCGCCCGCTTAAAAAGCGGGTTTTAGGTGCTACGGGAGGTCAACGGGTTTCAGAAAGTTAGGAAGCGCACTTACCCTTAATAAAAAAGCGGGGCGAAGACTGCGGAGAGCACGACACGTCAGTGGCGGGCCTCCGCTGGCGGAGGCTTCGGCCCGCGCGACGCAAAGCGTCGCAATGTATTTGAATTGTAAATTATTTTTCGTATCTTTGTTGCAGACATACTGAAAGTGCATCGGCTTTTCTTCTTTGTTCAGAACTTGGACACTTTTGGCAATAGAAGGATTCGAGTTGATGCTCGCGCCGTTTTTAGGCGTGGGCATTTCTTCAATCTTCTATTGCGGGCAGTCCAAGGCCTTGAACAAGGGTTGAGTGATTTGCCCGCTTTTTTTATGTCCGAATACGAACGTCAGAGCGCTTCCTACCTTCGGAAACCAACTGACAGCTCGTAGCGCTAATAAAAAAGCGGGTCGAGCCTGCCGGAGAACGGTTGTGGCATTCGGTCATTCTGATTCCGAACGGAATTACTTCGCCTGAATGATCGTCTCGGTTCCCGGCCGGGTTCAGCCCGTTTTTTTATTAAGGGTAAGTACGCTTCCTGACTTTCCGAAACCCGTTGACCTCCCGTAGCACCTAAAACCCGCTTTTTAAGCGGGCGCTTCCTGCCGTCCGAAACCGCAAGGCCGCCCGTAGCACTAATAAAAAATTGGAACTTCCGCGAATTTTTCGTATTTTTGTACCAATTGGGATTTTAGAACACTTTCATGCCGAAGTTGTATGATCCGGTAAACGTGCAGCGCACACCGAGTGCGCCGCGCAAACCCGACTGGTTGAAAATCCGGCTTCATCGCTCCGCCGATTATGCCGAAGTGCGGCATATCGTCGAACGGCACGGGCTGCACACGATTTGCAGCAGCGGACGCTGCCCGAACCAATCCGAATGCTGGAGCCGCCGCACGGCGACTTTCATGATTCTGGGCGATGTCTGCACACGCGGATGCCGTTTCTGCGCGACCCGCACCGGACGGCCTTTGCCGCCAGAGGACGACGAACCGCGCCGCGTGGCCGAAAGCGTCGCGCTGATGAAACTGCGGTATGTCGTCGTGACTTCGGTCACGCGGGACGACCTCCCCGACGGCGGTGCGGCCCATTGGGCCGCGACGGTCGAGGCGATTCGGTCGCTCAACCCCGCGACGGCCATCGAAGTGCTGATTCCCGATTTGGATGCACGCCCCGAACTGCTGGCGACGGTCGTGGCATCGCGGCCCGACATCATCGGACACAACATCGAAACCGTCGAACGCCTGACCCCTGCGGTGCGTTCGCGCGCGGAGTACCGCACCAGCCTGCGGACCCTCCACCTGCTCGCCGAGCAGGGCGCGACGACCAAAAGCGGCCTGATGGTCGGGCTGGGCGAAACCGACGGAGAGGTTCTGCAAACCCTGCGCGACCTGCGCGAAGCAGGCGTGAAGATCGTCACCATCGGCCAGTACCTGCGGCCCACGCTGGAACACGTTCCCGTCGCGGAGTACGTCACGCCCGAACGATTCGAGCGGTACCGCCGGCAGGCATTGGACATGGGATTCAGCTATTGCGCGAGCGCGCCGCTGGTGCGGTCGTCGTACTTGGCGGAGGAGGCGTTGAAAAGCGTCGAACCGGAACGGCGATGAAAGCAGTCTGCCGCGATTTGGGTTGCATGGAGTATGCCGAATGCTGGCAACTCCAACGACAGTTATTCGACGACCTGCTGGCCCGCAAACGGGCAGCGGCCGTCGAGCCGAAAGGCGAAAAGCGGGATTCCCGCCCCGAAGCGGACGGCGGCAAGCGTCCCGAAGAAACGCCGGCCGGCACAATCCTGCTGGTCGAACATCCGCCGGTCTACACGCTCGGCAAAAGCGGCCACGCGGAAAACCTGCTGGTCGCGCCGGAGCAGCTGGCGGCCGCAGGCGCAACGTTCTTTCATATCGACAGAGGAGGCGACATCACGTTTCACGGGCCGGGACAGCTGGTCTGCTACCCGATTCTCGACTTGGAACGGATAGGCATCGGCCTGCGCGACTACATCGACACGCTCGAAACGTGCATCATCCGCACGGCGGCCCACTACGGAATCCGGGCGGGGCGCATCGCAGGCGCATCGGGCGTGTGGATAGACGAACGGAGCCCGCGACCGCGCAAGTTGTGCGCTATCGGCGTACGGTCGTCGCGCTTCGTGACGATGCACGGGTTCGCGCTCAACGTAACGACCGATCTTGCATGGTTTTCGCGTATCAACCCGTGCGGATTCACCGATCGGGGCGTCGCGTCGATCGCGTCGGAAACGGGTAGCCGCCCGCCGATGGACGAAGTGAAGCGCATCGTGCTGGAAGAGCTTACGGCACAATTATTAAAGCCGCGTCAGCGGCACCATTGCATCCGACCGGATGTCGGAGCCGTTGAACGGAGTGCGGACTAAAAGCGTCCGGCGGAGGGGCCGGTTTGCTTGCAAACCCGCGTCAGGCGCCCGCAGCCAGCGTTAGGCCGCACGCAGTAGGCGGAGACATCGTCGGAGAGGTTTTTGGGCACTTTTTGACGGAACAAAAAGTGCCGATAAAGGGAGCATTCCCGCCGAAATTAATAAGAATGTTAAGAAAATATATAATAAATAACAGTTCATATGCCCACAGAAAAACGTTGGGTAGTGAAGGCGCAGGGCGACCCCGCGACGGTAGCTGCATTGGCTGCCGGTCTGCGGATTTCGCCCGTACTGGCCAACCTACTCGCACAGAGAGGCATAGACACGGTAGAAAAGGCGGAGCAATTTTTTAATCCCCGTTTGGCCGACCTGCACGACCCGTTCCTGATGAAGGACATGGACAAAGCGGTCGAACGAATCGGGCAAGCCGTCCGTAACCAAGAGAAAATCATGGTCTACGGCGACTACGACGTAGACGGCTGTACGGCCGTCGCACTCGTGTACAAGTTCCTGCGCCACATCGGGCACAAAAACCTGATGTTCTACATCCCCGACCGCTATACCGAAGGCTACGGTATCTCGGTCAAGGGAATCGACCTCGCGGCCCGCAAGGGCGTGGGGCTGATCATCGCTTTGGACTGCGGCATCAAAGCCACAGAGAAAGTCGTCTATGCGAAAGAGAAAGGCGTGGATTTCATCATCTGCGACCACCATCTTCCGGCGGAGGAGATTCCCCGCGCCGTAGCCGTTTTGGACCCCAAACGGGTCGACTGCACCTATCCGTTCGACGAGTTGTCGGGTTGCGGCGTAGGGTTCAAGCTCGTGCAGGCCTATGCCCAGCGCAACGGCATGCCGTTCGACGAAATCACGCCGCTGCTCGACCTGCTGGTCGTCAGCATCGCGTCGGACATCGTGCCGCTGGTAGGCGAAAACCGCATACTGGCGCACTACGGGCTGATCCGCCTCAACCGCGAACCGTCGAAAGGGCTGCTGTCGATCATCAAGATCTGCGGGCTGGACAAGCACTGCATCACCATCGACGACATCGTGTTCAAAATCGGCCCGCGCATCAATGCGGCGGGACGCATGCGCATGGACGAGAACGACGAGAATGCCTCGCCGTCGGGCGGACATGCGGCCGTCGAACTGCTCATCGAGGGCAACGAAGCGGTGGCGGCGCAATTCGGCAAAGTCATCGACGACTACAACCGCGACCGCAAGTCGATCGACCGTTCGGTGACGCAGGAAGCGCACGACTACATCGAACACAACCCCGAACTGAAAACCCGTAAGAGCACGGTGGTCTATAATCCGAAGTGGATGAAAGGCATCGTGGGCATTGTGGCGTCTCGGTTGATTGAGAGCTACTACCGGCCGACGGTGGTGCTGACGATGAGCAACGGGTTCGTGACGGGTTCAGCGCGGAGCGTGCCGGGTTTCGACCTCTATCAGGCGGTGGAATCGTGCTCCGATCTGCTGGAAAACTTCGGCGGACACATGTATGCGGCCGGTCTGACGATGCGGCCGGAGAACGTCAAGGAGTTCACGCGCCGATTCAACGCGTTCGTCGAAGAAAACATCGACCCGCAGATGCTCGTGCCCCAAGTCGATATCGACAGCGAACTGCTCTTTTCGGACATCACGCCGACGTTCCGGCGCGATCTGAACCGGTTCCAACCGTTCGGGCCCGGCAACGTGGCGCCGGTATTCGCGACCTACGGCGTGAGCAACAACGGCGAAGCCAAACTGGTAGGCGCCGAATGCGAACACCTGCGCATGGATTTGATGCAACGCGAAAAGCCCAACACGCGGATGCAGGCGATTGCGTTCCAGCAGCCGACGCACTACGAGTGGGTGCGTTCGGGGCGTCCGATCGACGTCTGCTACCAGATCGTGGAGAACCACTATCGCGGCACGGTATCGACCCAGCTGCGCATCAAAGACCTGAAACCCAAAGGGTAACAAAATCCGAAACCCATCTATATACTTTGATGTACCAAAATACAAGAAAGCGACCTGTCAAGGTCGCTTTTTATTGTGTTATAATGTTTGGTATTATGGCATAACTATCATCGCATACGCCCTATTTTGCAATGTTTGACCGTTTTCGTCCTTTACAGGGACAAATTCAGTCC
>JAMPDE010000001.1:1199334-1221171 GCA_023665825.1 Alistipes senegalensis
CAATGGCAATTACTATCAACTTGTGCAGGCCGCCGCCAAACGGGCCGCGCTCGCCGGTCAGGGCAATCTTTTCGAGCAGTTCGACGCGCCCCAGCCCGCGCCCCAATCAGCGCAGACAGCCCCGCAGGACGCCGCTACCCCCGACGACGAAACGGACGAAAACCAGCCCGCCACCGCCGCCACCACGCCGCACACCTATACGCTGGTCGACACCGCCGACCGCCTGCGCGAGGTCGTCGCCGAAGTATCGGCCTATCCCGAATTCTGTTTCGACACCGAGACCACCGGGCTGGACGTCTTCAACGACCGCATCGTCGGCCTCTCGCTCGCCGTCAAACCCCACGAGGCGTGGTACGTTCCTTTCACCGAAGCCTGCACAACCGAATACGCCGACATCATCCGTCCGTTGTTCGAGAACGCCGACATCGCCAAAATCGGCCAGAACGTCAAATTCGACCTCATGGTCCTGCGCCGCATCGGGGTCGCCGTGCGGGGCACGAAGTACGACACGATGATCCTGCACTACCTGCTCGACCCCGAATCGCGCCACAACATGAACGCGCTGGCCGAGCGGTACTTGGACTACCGGCCCATCGAAATCGAGACGCTCATCGGCAAGGGGCCGCGCCAGCTGACGATGGACATGGTCAACGTCGAGCGGGTGACGGAGTACGCCGCCGAAGACGCCGACATCACCTTGCAGCTCAAACATGCGTTGTGGCCCCGCGTCGAGGAAATCGGCCTGACAAAACTATATTGCGAAATCGAGGAGCCGATGATCGAGGTATTGGCCGACATCGAAATGGCCGGCGTGCGCATCGACACCGCGTCGCTGGCCGAATACGCCGTCGAGCTCAACCGCAAGCTGGCCGAATTGGAGGCCGACATCCGCCAAGAGGCGGGCGAACCTGCGCTCAACATCAACTCCACGCGGCAGTTGGGCGAGGTGCTGTTCAGCAAGATGCGCATCGCCGAGAAGCCCAAGATGACCCGCACCAAGCAGTTCTGCACCGACGAGGAGTATTTGCAGAGTTTCGCCCGCAAGTATCGCATCGTCGACAAGATTCTGGAATATCGCGGCGTCAAGAAGCTGTTGTCGACCTACGTCGAGGCGCTGCCCCAGTTGGTCAACCCCGTCACCGGCCGCATCCACACCTCGTTCAATCAGGCAGTCACGGCTACCGGCCGTTTGTCGTCCACCAACCCCAACCTGCAAAACATCCCCGTGCGCGACGATTTGGGGCGCCGCATCCGCGAGGCGTTCATCCCGTCGGACGACGACCACCTGCTGCTCTCGGCCGATTACAGTCAGGTCGAATTGCGCCTCATGGCCCACTTGTCGGAGGACGAGTCGCTGATCGCCGCGTTCGAGCACGGCGAGGACATCCACGCCGCGACCGCCGCCCGCCTTTTCGGCAAGCCGCTCGACGAGGTGTCGCACGAGGAACGCCGCCGCGCCAAGACGGCCAATTTCGGTATTATCTACGGCATTTCGGCTTTCGGATTGAGCCAGCGGCTCGAAATTCCGCGCAAGGAGGCACGCGAAATCATCGACGGATACTTCGTGTCGTACCCCTGCGTGCACGAATACATGCAGCGGGTGGCCGAGCAAGCCCGCACGGACGGTTACGTGGCGACGATTTTCGGCCGCCGCCGTTACCTCAACGACATCAAGTCGCAGAACGCCGTCGCACGCGGTCTGGCCGAGCGCAACGCCGTCAACGCGCCGATTCAGGGTTCGGCGGCCGACATCATGAAAATCGCGATGATCGCCGTGCACCGCCGGTTCGCCGCCGAAGGCATCCGGTCGCGGGTCATCCTGCAAGTGCACGACGAATTGGTCGTCGACATGCTCCGCAGCGAGCAGGAGCAGGTCGTGCGCATCGTCACCGAAGCGATGGAGCAGGCCGCGTCACTGCGTGTCCGCCTGCTCGTCGACTACGGCATCGGCCGCAACTGGCTCGAAGCGCATTAATTTTTCATTCTGATGACCCGCGCCCAGTCGTCGCTGGGCGGAAGCGGCACGGGCTGGAAATCCGAATGCCCCAGCGCGACGACGCACAGCGGCTCGCACCCTTCGGGAATGGGCAGGAACGTCCGCAGATAATCGGCCGCCTGCTCGCCCTCCGGCACGGATTTCACACGCGGACGTCCGGCGACCTGCACCCAGCACGAAGCCAGTCCCAGATCGACCGCTTCCAGTTGCAGCATCGTCGCGGCTATCGCGCCGTTCACCTGCCACAAATCGGTTTTCGTCGTATCGCCCAGCACCACGACCGCCAGCGGCGCACCGGCCATGAACGCCGACCCGCTGTCGCGCATTTCGGCCATGCGGGCGATGACGGCCGCATCTTCGACCACCAGCAGACGGGTCGACCGGCTGTTGTGCGACGACGGTGCTTTCAGCGCGGCTTCGAGCAGGCGTGCGATCGCCTCCTCGCGCACGGGTTCGGAGTTGAATTTACGAATGCTGCGACGATGCGTCAAAAGTTGATTCCATTCCATACCAATATAGATTTTACGGGAAGTGCAGCGGCCAAAACCATGCCACGCCCGAGCCTCCGCATCGGGTCGTCCGGCCGGGATTTTCCCCGTTTCCGACAAAAATAGTGAAATTTTTTGATTAACTTTGCTTTCGATAATCCCCACGACTATGGAAAACCGCTTCACGATCGCCCTGATTTACGATTTCGACGGCACGCTGGCACCCGGCAACATGCAGGAATACGATTTCATTCCCGCCGTCGGCAAGAGCAACCGCGAATTCTGGAACGAGGCCAATTCGCTCGCCGAGCAGCAGGACGCCGACATGGTGCTGACCTACATGGCCCGCATGATTCAGGCCGCCAAATCGAAAGGGCTCTCCCTGCGCCGCGAGGCTTTCCAAGAATCGGGCCGACGCGTGACCCTCTTTCCGGGCGTGCACGACTGGTTTTCCAGAATAAACCGTTACGCTGCCGACCGAAACATTCGTATCCTGCACTACATCAATTCGTCGGGACTGAAAGAGATCATCGAGGGCACCGCCATCGCGCACGAATTCCGCAAGATCTACGCCTGCTCGTTCCTCTACGACGTCGACGGCATCGCCTACTGGCCGGCCGTCGCGGTCAACTACACCAACAAGACACAGTTTATCTTCAAAATCAACAAGGGGGTCGAATCGGTCTTCGACTCGAAGCAGGTCAACCGGTACATCCCCGAAGAGGAGCGTCCCGTGCCGTTCCGCCACATGATCTACGTCGGCGACGGTACGACCGACATCCCGTGCATGCGGCTCGTGAAGAATTACGGCGGCCACTCTATCGCCGTCTACAACCCCGAGCAGAAGGGCGGTTATCGCGACTTGGCGCCGCTGATTCACGACAACCGCGTGAACCACGTCTGCGCGGCCGATTACACCGAAGGTTCCGAGCTGGATCGGGTCGTCAAGACCATCATCGACAAAATGGAGGTCGATGACCGGCTCGACAAGATGCAGGTAGTCAAATAAAAGTGAAAGCATGACGACCCCCTCGAAAAAATTGTTGTTCGCCACGAACAACGCCCACAAACTCGCCGAAGTGCAGGCCGTGTTGGGACCCGCGTTCGAGTTGACGACCCCGCGCGACTGCGGCATCACCGAAGAGATTCCCGAAACCTGCGACACGCTCGAAGGCAACGCCTCGCAAAAGGCGCACTACCTCTACGACCGCACGGGATTGGATTGTTTCGCCGACGACACCGGTTTGGAGGTCGTGGCTTTGGACGGCGCGCCCGGCGTCCATTCGGCCCGTTACGCCACCGACGGCCACGATTTTATTAAGAATAACGAGTTATTGCTCCGAAACTTGGAGGGTATCACCGACCGCCGCGCCCGGTTCCGCACGGTCATCGCCTTGTTGCTCGACGGGCAGGAATACCGGTTCGAGGGCATCGTCGAGGGACGCATCATCGACCAAGAAATCGGTTGCGAGGGGTTCGGTTACGACCCGTTGTTCATTCCCGACGGGTTTTCCAAGACTTTCGCCGAGATGACTGCCGACGAAAAGAATGCCGTCTCGCATCGCGGCCGCGCCGTCCGCCAGCTCGCCTCCCTGTTAAGAACCGGGTTTTAACAGGGCGAGGACGAAACGAATGTTTCGCACAAGGACGAATAAACCGGATTCGGAATACTTGTATTCAACGAATCCGGTTTGTTTGGCCTTGTAGACGGATGCAATCCGTCGCTGCTCGCCGCCCACTTTATTGTTCGGGTTTGCCGCGCGGCTGGGGGCGAGCACGCCCCCAAAGAGCGCAGCACGGTCAGGCGTAGCGACTAATAGCTCCGCGCGAAGAGCACACGGCGGTGCGAGGGTTTGCCCGAGAATACGCACACGCCCTCTTCGGCCGGCGCATCGAACGGGATGCAGCGAATCGTCGCTTTGGTCGCGTCCTTGATAGCGACTTCGGTTTCGACCGTGCCGTCCCAGTGGGCCAGCACGAAGCCGCCTTTTTCGTCCAGCACGCGCTGGAACTCCTCCCACGTGTCGACCCGCGTCACCATCGAATCGCGGAACGCAAGGGCCTTGCGGAAGATATTTTCTTGGATTTCGGTCATCAGCTGCTCGATGTAGTCGACCAGTCCCTCTTGCGGGCGCGTCTCCTTTTCGAGCGTATCGCGGCGCACCAGTTCGACCGTGCCGTTTTCCAAATCGCGCGGCCCCATCGCCAGACGCACCGGAACGCCTTTCAGCTCGTACTCCGAGAATTTGAAGCCCGAACGCACGTTGTCGCGGTCGTCGATTTTCACGCTGATGCCCTTCGCACGCAGCGCTTCGGCGATCGCCTCGAACCGCGCGCGGATTTCGTCCAGTTGTTCCAGCCCCTTGTAGATAGGCACCATGACCACCTGAATCGGGGCCAGTTTCGGCGGCAGCACCAGACCGTTGTTGTCCGAGTGAGCCATGATGAGCGCCCCCATCAGTCGGGTCGAAACGCCCCACGAGGTCGCCCACACGTATTCGAGCTTGCCCTCCTTGTTGGCGTACTGCACGTCGAACGCTTTGGCGAAATTCTGCCCCAAGAAGTGCGACGTGCCGCTTTGCAGCGCCTTGCCGTCCTGCATCAGCGCTTCGATCGTCAGCGTGTCTTCGGCTCCGGCGAACCGTTCGTTGGGCGATTTGTGGCCCACCATGACGGGCAGCGACATCCACTCCTCCGCGAAACGCTGGTAGACATGAATCATCTTCATCGCTTCGGCTACGGCCTCCTCGCGCGTCGCGTGTGCCGTGTGGCCCTCCTGCCACAGAAATTCAGCCGTGCGCAGAAACAGACGCGTGCGCATCTCCCACCGCACGACGTTCGCCCACTGGTTGCACAGGATGGGCAGGTCGCGATAGGATTGGATCCAGTTCTTGTAGGTGCTCCAGATGATGGTTTCCGACGTCGGGCGCACGATCAGTTCCTCTTCGAGCTTCGCATCGGGGTCGACAACCACGCCGTTGCCGTCGGGGTCGTTCTTCAGCCGGTAATGGGTCACTACGGCGCACTCTTTGGCGAATCCCTCGACGTGGTCGGCCTCTTTCGAGAAGAACGACTTCGGGATGAACAACGGAAAATAGGCATTCTGATGCCCCGTTTCCTTGAACATCTTGTCCAATGCGTCGTGCATCTTCTCCCAAATGGCATAGCCGTAGGGTTTGATGACCATGCAGCCGCGCACGGCCGAATTTTCGGCCAGTCCCGCCTTCACCACCAGATCGTTGTACCACTGCGAGTAGTTCTCTTCCGATTTGGTCAGGTCTTTGAGTTCCTTTGCCATAGCGTAATAGTTCGTAAGTTGTTTTCGGAGTGCAAATATAGTCGATTCCGTGCAAAATTCATAATTCGCCGTCAAGAACGGGAGGGCGGCCGCCGCACCACGTAGATCCGGTCTTCGGGCAGCGCATAGCGGGCGCAGGCTTCCGCTCCCAGTTGCCCCGCATAGTCGATTTCGTCCACCTCGAAGCCCGCTTCGCGCAGCCGGCCGGCATAGTCGCGCCCGTAGATGCGCCGGTGGTCGTATTGGCCGAATATCCGCGTGCGTTCGGCAGGGTCGGTCACCGTGTCGTCCTCGTAGGTGCACGCGCGGTCGAGTTCCACCGGCGACAGCAGCACGCCCCAGCCGCCGGGCCGCAGGATGCGGCGGAACTCGCGCAACGCCTTGCGGTCGTCGGCGACATGTTCCAGCAGGTGGTTGCAAATCAGCACGTCGAACGAGCCGTCCTCCAACGGGATTTCCTGCACATCGAAGTGCAGGTCGGCCAGCGGACTTTCCAGATCGGCCGTCACGTACCGGCCCGCGCGGTCGGCGAAACGGGCTTTCAGATGCCGCATCAGGCAGACCTCCGGCGCGATGTGCAGCGTGCGCGGAGTGCGCTCCAGCAGGTCGGTTTCGCGCGTCAGATAGAGCCACAGCAACCGGTGCCGTTCCAGCGAAAGGCAGTTCGGACACAGTGCGTTGGCCCGCGAACGGACATAGCCGTAGGGCATGAACCGGCGGTAGCGTGCGCCGCAGACGGGACATTCGACGCGGCGGCTTTTCGGGCTCCACCCTTTGTAGAAAAGGCCTGCCAGCGGCACGACCCACCCCGCCACGCGTTGCAGCACGGAGCGCGGCACGGCATTCAGACACCAACGAACGAACCGTTTCATTTTTCCAGAATCCGATCGACTTCGGCTTCGGTCGCGAGCAATTGTTTCTTGCAGCAGGCGATCAGTTCCGTCGCACGCGCCACCTGTGCGGACAAATCGTCCACGTCCATCTCCTCGTTGCGCAGCCGGGCGAGAATCCGTTCGATTTCCGCCGTCGCTTCGGTATAGGTCAACTCTTTTTTCATCATTTTTTATTAGCGCTACGGACGGGCGACAGGCTTCGGACAGTAAGAAGCGCACTCACCCATTATATTAACATGCGGCTTTGCCGCACCATAGTCTCCGCACTGTGAAAATTGCGGAAAAAGAGGTCGAGGGGTCGGAACGCCCGGAACGAACGTGCGAAAAGCGAAGTCTTTCGTGTTCGTTCAGTGAACGACCCCGAGAACTCCCGCAATTTTAACCGTGCGGATGGTTTGGTACCTTTTGCCACTCAAAAGGTACAACAGAGACAATTTGCCGGAACAAAAAGTGCGATTTGAGAAAACTTTTAAGCGCGGTGGCTGGTTGTCAGGCACACCGCCTCCGTCTTACTCCCCTGCGGCCTCTTCCTCGTCGAAGCCCTCGCCCGCGTAATCATACTCCACCACGACCGACGCAGGTTCAGTGGCAGGTTCGACGTCGGATTTCGACCAGCCGAAGAAATCGCGCAGCGACGTGCCCTCCTCGAATACCATCGACCGGTACTCATCGCGATAGAGCACCGTCGATACCAACACCGCAATGATTCCCGCTGCGGCCAGCAATCCGATCAATTTTTTAATCATGGTTTCCGTGTTTTGAGAACCTCCATCGCCCGCACGATCACGTCGTCTACGGGGTAGATGTTGGCATAGAATCCGTTGTCTTCCAGCGCCGTGTTGCGGCCGATATAGGCACGCAGCTGCGCTTCGATGAGTTTGCGCGACCGCGCGATTTCGGTTCGGCGCGGTGCCACGCCCTGACGCGCCGCATAGCGCACGAAATCTTCGACCAGCGTCCGGTCGCTGTCCAGCAGCCGTTGCAGTTCCGGCAGCGTCCGCACGGCATTCAGGGCTTCGCGGTGCCGGTCGGCGTACTCGATCGTATAGCGATAGAGAATGTTCCTTCCGACCACTTCGATAAAATAGCGTGTCACGTCGGTCGTGTCGGCCGGAACAAACACATCGGGCATGATTCCCCCGCCGCCGTAGACCACCTTGCCGCCCGGCGTAACCCGTTTCAACGAATCGGCGAAGCGGATGCTGTCGGCCGAGAAAAATTCGTTGTTCTCATAGCGGTGGAGCAGGTCGGCCGCGTAGTCCTCCTCGTCGCCGATGGTGTAGGGTTTCTGAATCGAGCGGCCCGTCGGCGTATAGTAGCGCGCGATGGTGAGCCGCAGGGCCGAGCCGTCGCTGTACGGAATCTGCCGCTGCACGAGCCCCTTGCCGAACGACCGGCGGCCGATAATCGTGCCGCGATCGTTGTCCTGCAACGCTCCGGCGAGGATTTCGCTCGACGACGCGCTTCCCTCGTCGACCAGCACGGCCAGTTCCATATCCTGCGCCGAGCCCGAGCCGTCGGCATATTCGCGCAACTGTTCGTGATTGCGGTCTTCGGTGTAGACGATGAGCTGTCCCTCGTGCAGAAATTCGTTCGCAATCGAAATGGCTTGGTCGAGATAGCCGCCCGCGTTGCCCCGCAGGTCGAAAATCAGTTTCGTGACCCCTTCGGCACGCAACGCGGCGATGGCGCGGGTCAACTCGACCGTCGAAGTGCGGGCAAACTGGCCCAGTTTGACGTATCCGATGCCGTCGGCGATGCGGAACGCCGCTTCGATGCTCTTGATCGGGATAACGTCGCGCGTCACCTCGACATCGACCAGTCCGTCGATATGCTGGCGCTCCAGTCCCAGCTGCACCTTCGTGCCGCGCGGGCCGCGCAGCCGCTTGACGATGCGGTTCTGCGGGATTTTCTGTCCGGCGACCAGCGAATCGTCGATTTCGATGATGCGGTCGCCCGCTTTGATGCCCGCCTTGTCGCTGGGCCCATGCGGGATGACATTCAGTACGATGACCGTGTCGGTCGCCATGTTGAAGACCACGCCGATGCCGTCGAATTCGCCTTCGAGCGGTTCGTTGAGTTCGGCCATTTCGTCGGCCGGAATGTAGACCGAATGCGGGTCGAGTTCCTTGACCAGCAGCGGGATGACGTGTTCCGACAGCGAATCCATCGAAATCGAATCAACGTAGAGATTTTCGATCAGCGACAAAGTTTGCGTCAATTTGTTGTCGGGCAGCTGCACGCGCTGCAACAGCCCGCGCAGCTGCGACACGGTGGAATTGCGCCCCGTATAGCGCCCGAACGCCAGTCCGAGCACCACCCCCGCCGCCAGAATCAGCGGGAAAAGAATCGTCCGTTTGGAATTTTTATACATCGTTTTTATTCGCGCGACCGCCGGTCGGGTCGTTTCCACCGATCGTGGCCGCTATCATTCCTCTATATTTTTAACCTCTTACTTCGGTCAGTGCGCTTCCCGCCGTCGGGAACCCGTCAACTATCCGCAGCCCTTAAACCCCGTTTCTTAAACGGGTCACTTGTTCTTGAACGTATAGGTAAGCCCTACGCTCAACAGCGTTTTCGTCATCACATCGACGTTCTGCGCACGGTTGTAGTAGAACTCGAAGTTGATTTGCGTCGTCAGGTATTTCGTCGCCTTGATGTCGATCGTGTTCGTCCAGCGCACGATGGGGTGAATCGGCAGATTGGGTTTGTCCGAAAGTTCGTGACCGACCGAAGCATCGTTCTTGTCCTCCCATTTCGCCAGCGCCCGCACATAAGCGGAATAATTCGATATTCTGTTGCGTTGACCGATGTCCGAAATCCAGCCGTAGAATGCGTAAAACATCGTGCGGTAGCGCAAGAATTCGGTCTTGCCGAACTTGCGGTCGAAATCGACCTGCACCGACGAACCGCCCTCGTATTTCGATGTTTTGTCCGGGCCCGACAGGCCATAGACCTGCCAACCGGGTTTCTTATCCCAAACATTCTCGCGGATTTGCCTGTTCTCGGCGAACGTGGCGTTCAACGCGATCGGCGACAGGTTGACCACAACCGGCCACTTGGGCTTCGGACACGTATAGGTCACACCGAGCGACACGTCCAGATAACCCGGCGTCATGAAACTGCTCTTGCGGTGTTCCTCTTTTTGCTCCGTTCGCGACTTGTAGCCGTTCACGAACTGGCTGCGGAACTTGGCGATCGTACCGTACGACCAGTTTTTGGTCATATTGAATTTCGGCGCGGTCGAAATCTCGAATTCGTCCTGATTCTTGAACCAGACCCCTTCGCTCGTGTTGTCGGCCTTGTTTTCGACCTTCATGCGGTTGTAGCCGAACTTGGCGATGGCACGGGTGTCTATCGAGAACTTGTTCTTCTTGAACGTGTGTTTGAGGTCGAACACGGCAGTCAGCGCAATGGCGTTGTCACCGCCCGACGTCTTGATCCAAGGGTCGTTGTACGAAGTCAGCGCCCCCTGTACGCCGGCACTGATTTCCAGTTTGTTGCGTTCCTTGCGAATGGCGGCCCGCTCGGCCTTGTAGCGGGCGAGGTTGAAGTATTCGGCATCGACCGACGGTTTGGTTTTGAGCGTATCGCGGAACGACACGTCTTCGACACTCGCCTCGACCCGGTCGACGGAAAATTGCGCCCGCACGGGCATCGTCGCACCCAACAACGCGAGGAAAAGCAGCGATTTTTTCATGGTCTTATTGCAGTTCACGAATTTACAAGAAAAATATCGGGACAAATTTAGCAAATTATTCCCGAAAATCCTTAAATTTGGCCGCTTAAGAAGCGGCTTTTAAGTGCTACGGGAGGTCATGGGGTTTCCGATAGTTAGGAAGCGCACTGACCGCCCCGTTAAGAACGGAGATTTAAGGGCTGCGGGCAGTCGCCGGACTTCGGACGGTCGGAGGCGCATTGGCCCTTAATAAAAAAGCGGATCTCCGCTGGGCGGAGGCTGCGGCCCGCACGACGCAGAGCGTCGCGGATGATTATGCATTGTGAATTCGGCCAGAGCGCTTCCGACCGTCAGAAGCGAACGGAGCGCCCGTAGCACTAATAAAAATATGAAAAAGTTTATCGGAGCACACGTCAGCATTTCGGGCGGTTTGGAGAACGCGCCCGCCCGCGCCCACGAAATCGGCGCTACCGGATTCGCACTATTCACCAAGAACCAGCGGCAGTGGATGGCCAAACCGTTGACCGAAAGCGAAATCGCCGCGTTCAAGACCGTCTGCCAAGAGGCCGGGTACGCTCCCGCCAGCATTTTGCCCCACGATTCCTACCTCATCAATCTCGGGCATCCCGAAGCCGACGGACTGGCCAAATCGCGCGAGGCATTCATCGACGAGATGCGGCGTTGCGAGCAGTTGGGGCTCGACCGGCTCAACTTCCATCCGGGCAGCCACCTCCGAAAAATCAGCGAGGAGCAATCGCTCGACCGCATCGCCGAGTCCATCAACCTCGCGCTGGCACAGACGCATGGCGTCACGGCCGTCATCGAGAACACCGCCGGACAGGGTTCCAATCTCGGTTACCGGTTCGAGCAGTTGCGTTACATCATCGACCGCGTGGAGGACCGGTCGCGCGTCGGGGTCTGCATCGACACGTGCCACGCCTTCGCGGCCGGATACGACCTGTCCACCGCCGCCGCTTGCGACGAAACTTTCGCCGAATTGGATGCGGTAGTCGGCCTGCAATATCTGCGGGGCATGCACCTCAACGACGCGCTCAAGCCCGTCGGCAGCCGCATCGACCGCCACGCCCCGTTGGGCGATGGGCACATCGGTTGGGAATGTTTCCGGTATATCGTGCAGGATGCACGGTTCAGCGGCATTCCCCTGATCCTCGAAACGCCCGACGAATCCCGCTGGCCCGACGAAATCGCCTGCTTGCAGGAGTTTTCCGAAAGTTGATTTCCGTCCGCCCCGTCCCACGCGGCCGAATGGCCGGAACGAACGAGATGTCCGTAGGCGCTTCGGATACCCGTATCGGAAAGTTGTCCATCGGAATATAGTTCGCTCCTTTCATGAAAATCGGACGGAACAGCATTCAGCTGTTCCGTCCGATTTTTTCGTATGGCTGCTCCCGGCTTATTCGGTGCACGGCCGTACGTTTTCGATTTCGGCCAATTCTTCGGCCGTGAAATCGGGGTTTTGCAGCGCATGCAGGTTGTCCGCAATCTGCTCGACCGAACTTGCACCGATGATGACCGACGTCACCCGTTCGTCGCGCAGAAGCCATGCCAGTGCCATCTCGGCGAGCGTCTGACCGCGACGTTCCGCTATCGCATTCAGTCGGCGGATTCGTGCCAGCAAATCGTCCGTCAGCACATCCTGTTTCAAGGAGAGGTTCCCGGCCATCCGCGAATCGGCGGGGATGCCGTTCAGATATCGGTTCGTCAACAGCCCCTGCGCCAGCGGCGAAAAAGCGATGAAGCCCGAACCGGATTCGGCCGCAAGCGGCAATACGCCCGACGTTTCGGGCTCGCGGTCGAACAGATTGTATTTGTCCTGAAACAACAGGCACGGCACGTCGCGTTCGACGAGATAACGGAACGCAAAACGGGCCGCTTCAAGCGGATAACGCGAAATGCCGATATACAAGGCCTTGCCGCGCCGGACGATGTCCACCAACGCCTGCAACGTCTCTTCGAGCGGCGTTTCGGGGTCGAAACGGTGCGTATAGAAGACATCGACGTAGTCGAGTTTCATGCGGCGCAGGCTCTGGTCGAGGCTCGCCGTCAGATACTTCCGCGAGCCCCAGTTGCCGTAGGGGCCCGGCCACATGTCGTAGCCCGCTTTGGTCGAGACGAACAGTTCGTCGCGGTACGGACGGAACGAACGCTCCATCAACCGGCCGAAATTTTCTTCGGCCGACCCGTATGCGGGCCCGTAGTTGTTGGCCAGATCGAAGTGGACGATCCCGTGATCGAAAGCGTAGTGCGCCATGCGCTGGGCATTCGCAAAGGGGGCCATGCTGCCGAAATTATGCCACATGCCCAGCGAAAAGGCGGGCAGCAGCACGCCGCTGCGACCGGCGCGTCGGTAAGGAATCGTATCGTAACGTTCGGGGGCGGCTTGGTAGAGTGGTTCCGTCATAACTGCAAGAATAAAATGTCAATCGAAAAGGGAAAGCTGGTCGATTTCGTGGTTGAAAGTCAGCCGGTGATGGGGCGTCAGACCGTATTCGCGCACGGCCAGCCGGTGTTCGCGCGTGGGATAGCCTTTGTTCTTCGCCCAGCCGTATTGCGGATACTCTTCGGCGATGCGGCACATGTATTCGTCGCGGTGGGTCTTGGCCAGCACCGACGCGGCCGCGATGTCGGCATACCGGCCGTCGCCCTTGACGATGCACCGGTGCGGAATGTCGAGCCGGCTGCGGAACCGGTTGCCGTCGATGGCCAGAAATCCGGGCCGGACGCGCAGCCGTTCGACCGCCAGCGTCATTCCCTCGAACGAGGCGTTCAGGATGTTGACTTCGTCGATGCGGGCCGCCGAAACCGCCTCGACCGCCCACGCCACCGCCTCGCGTTCGATGACTTCGCGCAGCAATTCGCGGTTGCGGGCGGTCATCTGCTTCGAGTCGTTGAGCCGGTCGTCGTGGAAATCGGGCGGCAGCACGACCGCCGCCGCGAAGACGGGCCCCGCCAGACAGCCCCGTCCGGCTTCGTCGCATCCTGCTTCGAGCAGGTCGTATTGGTGCTGCAACTCCAACATGGCGAACAAAGTTAATGCTTTTTCGGATTGCATTTCGGCTTTTTTCCCTATTTTTGTACCACAGACCGTATCCGATGAAGATCCTGATCGCCCGCCAACCGTTCGTCCCCGCCTTTCTGACGCTGACGTTCGTCACGGCCGCCGCCTTGTGGAGCGCACCGGCTCCCGACGCTGCGTCCGCCGAACCGGTGGCGCGCGTGGCCGATATGGTCGGTTCGGGCATGGCGATTTCGATGCCGGGCGAGATGCTGCTCCAATTCCAGTACGCTTTTCCGACGTGGGCGCGTTGGGCGACCTTGTTCGCCGCGCTGTTCGCCGGCATGTCCATCGGCCGCATCTCCGTCCACACCAATCTCTACGGCGTCAGCAGCTGCCTGACCATTCCGCTTTTCGGGATATTCGCCTGCGCTTTGGCGGGCGGCGAGGCATCGCTGATGTTCTTCGTCACGGCCCTGTTGCTCGCATCGGGCGTGCGGTTGTATTGCGCCGCGTTCCGCAACGGGTACAGTTTCGACCGGATGTTCCGCGCATCGTTCTGTCTGGGGCTGTTGGTGCTCATACGCCCCGCCGCGCTGCCGCTGCTGCTCCTCCTGCCGTTCAGCATCCTCCTGTTCCAGCGCACGCTGCGCGAATCGGTCGTGGCGCTGGCGGGGCTTTTGCTCGCTCCGGCCTTGCTCTGTTATGTCAACTGGGCGATGGGCGGGACGTTCGTGGCGCCGCTCGTCGCCGTACGCAACGAATTTCTCGGCGGCATGGTCTTCATGTTCTTCCGCTCGGCCGACGAAATATGGCTCTGGACGGCTTGTGCCTTCGTGGGGCTGAACGTCTGGGGCATCGGGTCGATCGCCGCGCATTTCTATTCGGTGGGCACCCGCGCCCGCTACCTGCTCGCTTATAATATAGGTGTCATGGTCCTCTGCTTGTCCGTGCTCTGCGGGCCCGCCGCGACGACCGCCGAAACCGCTTGGCTGGCCGTACCGTCGGCCGTGCTGCTCCCGTTCCTGTTCGTGCGGATGTTCCCGCCTTTCGCCTCGATGCTCTACGTGCTGCTGCTGGCGGCCACGCTGGCACTCCCCTACCTGCCGCTTGTCCTGCCGCTCGTCTGACGAAAAAGAGCCGGAAGATGTCCCGTTCGGACGTTTTCCTTTTTTTTGCGCCCCGAAATACAATAATAAATTGTAAAACTAAATAAATTATTGTAATTTCGATGCCGGAAACGATTCGCGAAATTTTTTATTCAATTCAGTTATAGTGTTATGAAAACTACCATGAATCCTACGGTCGCGGCCCAGCAGCCCATGATCGTGAAGTACGTCGAAACGACCCACAACGGCATCCAGTCGCGCACCTCGTCGCGTTACGCCATCGGCTACGTGCTGCGCGGCACAATGTACGTCTACGACGGCGACAAACGGCAGGTGCTCAATCGCGGCGAGGTCTTCTACATGGGCATCGGACGGCATTACGTCGAGTACGTGCCCGACGGCGGCCAGCCGTTCGAGCAAATTCTGTTCTACTACACGCCGGCCGACCTGCAACGCATCCTGCTCCACCTGAACATCACCTACGGGTTGAGCATCTCCAACGAGCACCTGTGCGAACGCTGCAACGGCCATTCGCACGTCGCGATGCCGGGTTGGAGTTCGCTGCGGAGTTTCTTCGTCAACACCAACAACTACCTGCGCGACGAGGAGTTCCGCCACGACGAGACGGCCGAGAACATCAAGATGACCGAGCTCATCTACCTGCTCGTGTCGCACGAGGACTGCTGCCTGAAAAGCAAGGTGCTGAACAACGCCGACGCAGCCAAAGAGAATTTCGAGCAGATCGTCTACGACCACATTTTCCGCGACGTGGCCATCGAGACGCTGGCCAAGCGGTCGAACCGTTCGCTGACGTCGTTCAAGAAGGAGTTTTACCGCCATTTCCACATGCCGCCGCACCGGTGGTTCATCCACCAGCGGCTGATGCACTCGCGGCTGCTGTTGATTTCGACCTCGAAGTCGATTTCCGAGATCGGCAACGAATGCACCTTTCCGAACACGTCGCATTTCATCAAACTTTTCAAAAAGGAGTTCCGCATGACGCCTGCGGCCTATCGGAATTCGCATCTCGGCTCCCTCGCGGAGAAACAGCCGCAGGAGGAGCCCGAAGCGACGCTGCTGCGCGAGGCTCTGTAAGGACTTTTGTGTGTTTTTCGGAATCGTCCGTTTCGGGGGAGGGCTTGTCTCGGCGGGTTCTCCCCCGTTCGGTCGTGCTCCTTGCCTTATTCAGTCGCCCCTACCCGGTCGTGCTCTCCGGTAAACGCGAAAAAGAGCGACTAATTAAAAAATTTTAATTAATATCCGCCCTAATTTTGCGAGAAAAATGAAAAAATATCGGAAATTGTTTGCGTTTTCAAAAAAAAGGCTTACTTTTGTTAATGGAAACGTGGGGATACCCCACACTCTCTCATCAACCTAACAACCTAACCAGAGTTCCGACGCTGTGAAGCATCGGAATTTTTTATTAGCGCTACGGGCGGCCTTGCGGTTTCCGATAGTTAGGAAGCGCCCCGCCCCGTTAAGAACGGGGATTTAAGCGCTACGGGCGGTTATCGGGTTTCAGACGGTCGGAAGCGCCCGCTTAAAAAGCGGGTTTTAGGCGCTACGGGCGGCCTTGCGGTTTCGGATAGTTAGGAAGCGCACTGGCCTTTAATAAAAAACGGGGCGCGGCCTGCGGAGAGACCGACACGCCAGTGGCGGGCCTTCGCGGGCGAAGGCTGCGGCCCGCGCGACGCAAAGCGTCGCTATGATTCAGTGAGTGCGCTTCCTACCGTCCGAAGCGAACAGAGCATCCGTAGCGCTAATAAAAAACGGGACGAACCCGGCCGGGAACCAAAACGATCATTCAGGCGAAGTAATTCCGGTCGGAATCAGAATGACCGAATGCCACAACCGTTCTCCGGCAGGCTCGACCCGCTTTTTTATTTATTTATTCGCGCGACCGCTGGTTTCTGCATTTCCGACGGTCGTAGTCGCACCCGGACATAAAAAAAGCGGGCAAATCACTCAACCCCGATTCAAGGCCTTAGACTGCCCACAAGAGAAGATTGAAGAAATGCCCACGCCGTAAAACAGCGCGAGCATCAACTTAAATCCTTCTCTTGTCAAAAGTGTCTAAGTTCTGAATCGAGAAGAAAAGCCGATGCGCTTTCAGTATGTCTGCGACAAAGATACAAAAAGCCGAGCACAATGCCAAATTTATTTGAGCATTGTCAGGCTGGGAGAAAACTAATAAAACATTATTGCCGCCGTCGCGCTCGTCGTGGCGGCGACTTCTTCGGGGGTAATTCCTTTCAGCTCGGCGATTTTTTCGCAGACCAGCCGCACATGGGCCGGTTCGTTGCGTTCGCCGCGATGCGGCACCGGCGTCAGATAGGGACAATCGGTTTCCAGCACCATGTCGCCGAGCTCCATTTCGCGTACGACTTCCGCCTGCGGGCTTTTCTTGAACGTCACCGCCCCGCCGATGCCGAAACAGAATTCGCCCAGCGTCCGCAACTCGCGATAGACTTCCAGACCGCCCGAAAAGGCATGGAACACCCCGCGCACGCCGCGTCCGCGATACTCCCGCACGACTTCCAGCGTTTCGGGCCACGCATCGCGCACGTGGACAGCAATCGGCAGCCCGTAGGCCAGCGAGAGGTCGATTTGGCGACGGAATGCTTCGACTTGCTCCGCCTGCGCGTCGCGGCTCCAATAGAGGTCGAGCCCGATTTCACCCACCGCGTACCAGCGGGCGATTCCTTCGGGCGGAGCGGCCAGATAGCGTTCCACCAATGCCAGTTCCTCGCGCCAGCGTGGATTGTCATTAATCGAGGTCGGATGTAGTCCCACCATTGGAAAACAGCGGTCGGGGTGCTGCCGGCACAGGTCGAACAGCCGCTCGTGGCTCTCCGAGTCGATAGCGGGCAGCAGCATCCGTCCGACGCCGGCATCGACGGCTCGCGCGAAAACCGCTTCGCGGTCGGCATCGAACGCCTCGTCGTAGAGGTGCGAATGGGTATCTACCAACTTCATTTTCAACAGATTTTCACATAGCGGTTCCCTTGCAACTGCCGCACGGCTCCGGCCAGTTCGAGCCCCACGAGCAGCACGGTCAGCGTGCCTAAATCGAACCCGCTCGCACGGCCCAATGCCTCTACCGGCACCGGATCGGAATCGGGGAAGCAGGCCAGCAGACGCGCTTCGTCGGGGGTCAGCTGCCCGGTCGCGGGCTGCGGACGGAGCGCGGCCGCATCGGGGCCGATGTCCCACAGCAATTCGCGGATGATGTCGCCCGCCGACCGGATGAGCTGTGCCTTATGGCTGTATATCAGATGATTGGTTCCGCGCGACGCGGTGTCCGTGATGCGGCCCGGAACGGCCATCACCGTCCGGTGGTAGTCATCGGCGCAGGCGGCCGTGTGGAGCGAGCCGCCGTTTTCGGGCGATTCGACCACGACGCACCCCGCGCTCAATCCCGCGATGATGCGGTTGCGCGCCAGATAGCCCGTGCCTTTCTGCGGCATCTGCGAATGGGTTTCCGACACCAGCGCACCGCCGTGCGCCACGATGTCGCGGGCCAATGCCGTATGTTGCGAGGGCGTCACCTGCGGCAGCGCATTGGCCAGCACCGCGACGGTCGGCATTTCGGCGGCAAGTGCCGCACGGTGAGCCGCCGCGTCGATTCCGAACGCCAGCCCGCTGACGATACACAAGTCGGGAACGCGCCCGGCCAGTCCCTCGACCAACCGGTTGCACACGACCTGCCCGTAAGGCGTCGCTTCGCGCGTGCCGACGACCGACAAACACCGCCGCACAAGGGCGTCGACGCTACCCGCCACGTAGAGCACGGGCGGATAATCGGGGATTTCGCGCAACAGCGGCGGATAGGCCGCATCGGTCGAAGCGAGCACGGTCAATGCGTTGCGCCGGCAGTAGGCGAGCTCCTTTTCCGCCCGCGCAAACCCTTCGCGGCGCACAATGGCGCGTGCGAGGTCGGGGCGCAGTTCGGCGCGGCCGGTCAGTTCGTCGACCGAAGCGTCGAACACGGCCCGCGCATCGCCGAACGTTTCCAGCAGATGCACGGCTCCTTTGACCCCGATGCCCGAAGTCATCGACAGCGCGACCGCTTCGAGCGCCATTCCCAATTCAGAATTCATAATTCAAAATTCATAATTATCGGCGACGCTTTGCGTCGCACCATCAACTCCGCACTGTGAAAATTGCGGAAAAAGAGGGGTCGGTATTGGGAGCGCCCGGAACGAACGTGCGAAAAGCGTAGTCTTTCGTGTTCGTTCAGCGAGCAATACCGGCAACTCCCGCAATTTTAACCGTGCGGATGGTTTTGGGTACCTTTTGGCATCAAAAGGTACGACAAAAAAAGCCGGTATCTTTTGACGGGTCAAAAATGTTACCCTAATTATTTGCGCTCCTTGACCACGCCGCTCCGGTAGGCGGCCAGCAGGCGTTTGAGGTCTTCGATTTGCACTTGCAGCTCCTTGCCGACGGTCGTATCGCGCACGGTCAGCCGCGAGGTGGTCGCTTCGACCACGAACTTCGTCGAGAGGATGTCCAGCCCCTCCTCGATGGCCCGCCGCCGCGACTCGAACGGCTGGTGCTGCACCAGCTGCAGCCCGTGCGAGTTGTAAATCAGCGTGTAGCCCGCGATGCCCGTTTCCGACTGGTAGGCTTTCGAGAATCCGCCGTCGATCATCAGCAGCCGGCCGCCCGCCTTGATCGGGCTTTCGCCCTTGCCGCTCTTGACCGGTATGTGGCCCGAAATGATGTGCGACGTCGCCGGGTCGAGCCCGAACGCACGCAGAATCATCGCACAGGTCGCCGGATCCTCCATGTGCGTATAGTAGGCGCCCTTGCGTTCGGCGCGGGCCCGTTTGTCGTCGACGAAATAGGCCTCGAACGCCGCCATTTTGTCCTTGTCGAAGAGCGGCGAATCGGAGCCGCACCACAGATACCACATGTAATCCAGCGCTTCGCGGCGCCGGTCCGAGCCCTTGCGCCCGAAATAGGCTTCGCGCGCCAGCCGGTCGACGCGGTCGAGCAGGTCGCGGCCCGCACGCATCTTGCCGCACACCGACACCTCCTTGAACGTGCCGTCGGCATTCATCGGAATCGAGGCGTGGTAGAGCAGGTTGGAGTTCAGCACCAGATAGAGGCTCCCTTTGCTGTACAGGAACCGCACATGCTTCTGCAACTTCTCGCTGTTGCGGAACGCCATGCGCAGTTGCTGTACCACTTCGTTCTCGTCTTCGGTCAGCCGGTAGGGGTCGGCCGGGTCGACCGTCGGGAAGAAGGTGTCGTTCAGCGGGTACTCCTCGTCGCCGATGCGCACCGTGCCCCGCTGCAAATCCATTTTGTCTAAAAGCAGGCGGTCTTCCATGCCGTACTCGGGATGACGCCGAATCAGCTGTCCTTCCAGTTTGAACTGAATCACCGTCACGGCCTTGTGCATCTGGGTCGTCAGCCGCGCATCGCGTTCGTTGAGCCGGCTGTCCTGCAACATGCGCGGCGCGAAGCGCGTGCAGGGATCGTCGCCGTAGACCTCCATCGCCAGACGCGCCAGCGGCAGGAGGTTGATGCCGTAGCCGTTTTCCAACACGTCGAGATTGGCGTAGCGGGCCGAAATGCGCACGACATTGGCCAGCGAAGCCTCGTTGCCGGCCGCCGCGCCCATCCACAACACGTCGTGGTTGCCCCACTGGATGTCGACCTTGTGGTAGTTGAGCAGCGTGTCGAGAATCCGGTGCGGGCCGGGCCCGCGATCGAAGACATCGCCGATGATGTGCAGCCGGTCGACGGTCAGCTGCTGGATGACGTGGCTGATGGCGGCGATGAATTCGTCGGCGCGGTCGACCTCGATGACCGATTGCAGAATGGCGTTGAAATAGTCCTGCTTGTTGGGCATGTCGCGCGAACCGGATTCGTGCAGCAGTTCTTGGATGATGTACGAGAAGTCGGCAGGCAGCGCCTTGTAGACTTTCGAGCGGGTGTACTTGGTCGAGACGTAGCGGCACACCTCGACCAGCTGGTTCATCGTGATGCGGTACCAGTCGTCGAGCTCCTCCTCGTGGCGTTTGACCCGTTCGATTTTCTCTTCGGGGTAGTAAATCAGCGTGCAAAGTTCGCGTTTTTCGGATTCGCGCAGCGTGTGGCCGAAGAGTTCGTCGATTTTCTGCCGGATGACCCCCGAAGCGTTTTTCAGCACGTGCTGAAAGGCTTCGGATTCTCCGTGCAGGTCGGTCAGGAAGTGTTCCGTGCCTTTCGGGAGGTTCAGAATGGCTTCGAGGTTGACCACTTCGGTCGCCGCATCGGCGATGGTCGGGAAGCGGCGGGCCAGCAGGTCGAGGTATTTGAGTTCGTCGGCCGAGCAAGGCTCGACGTTATGCGGAGCGTGTGTCATGATCGTGGCGGTTTGCGGCAATGGAGCCGATTTATGAAATGACTAATTTACAAAAAGAAATCCGAAAACAAAATTTTTATTAACGCTACGGGCAGTTTTTGCGGTTTCCGACGGTCGGTTGCGCTACTACCGAAGCGGGCCGGAGACTGCGAACGGCACGACACGTCAGTGGCGGGCCTTCGCGGGCGAAGGCTTCGGCCCGCGCGACGCATAGCGTCGCCTTTTTTCTTCGGTCAGTGCGCTTCCTAACTATCGGAAACCTGTTGACTCTCCGTAGCCCTTAAATCCCTGTTCTTAACAAGGTTAAAAGTATTCTTTCCGGTAGCGGTATTCGTCGCGCAGCTGCTCGAAATTTTCGGGATGCGCTTTGAGGCGGCGGGTTTCGGCTTCGAGGTCGCAATAATCGTCGATCGTGGCGCACAACTCCTCCCACGAAATCGGACGGGGCGCGGAGGACACTACCTGCGGCGGATACCACCCCGCCAGCGGCAGCCCGAACCGCCGTGCGACGGCCCCGACCGACATCGCGGCGGCGTTGGCCTTGCCCTGCTCCGAGTAACCGGCCACATGGGGCGTCGCCGCCCAAGCTCCGGCCAGCAGCGTGCGGTCGAGCAGCGGTTCGTTTTCCCAGACATCGAGCATGCACGGATGCCCGCCGGAGAGCAGCGCGGCCGTATCGACCACCTCGCCCCGCGACGTGTTGAGCACGACGGCATCGGGCCGAAGCAGGCGCAGAAAATCGCACCCGGCCATGTGCCGTGTGGAGTCATCGAGCGGCACATGCAGCGTCAGCACATCCGCTTCGCGGGCGACCGCCTCCAACGGGAGAAATCCGAGCTGTTCGCGGGCTTCGCGCGGCGGGTCACAACACAACACGCGGAATCCCCACGCGGCGGCGTATTCGGCCACCAGCGACCCGACGTGCCCGACTCCCACGACCCCCAGCGTCCGTTCGGAGGACCGCCACCCCTGCAACCGTGCGAGCCGCACCAGCGCGGCC
>JAMPDE010000001.1:1221271-1227480 GCA_023665825.1 Alistipes senegalensis
GCATCCAGTCGGCGCGGTTGGGCGCGCGAACGCTGCTGGTTGAGGAGTTCGACTGGCTGGGCGGCATGCTCACTTCGGCCGGCGTGAGCGCGACGGACGGCTGTTACCGCCTGCGGGGCGGGCTGTGGCACGAATTCCGCACGGCTCTCGAATCGCACTACGGCGGCGATTCGGCCCTGATGACCGGCTGGGTCAGCAACGTGATGTTCGAGCCTTCGGTCGGCGATTCGATTTTCAAGCGCATGGCGGCCCGCGAACAACAGCTCGACGTGCGCTACCGCTCTACAATAACCGACGCCGTCTACCGCAACGGCCGGTGGCATCTGCGCATCGAGCGTGCCGACGGTTCGTCGCAGCGCGTTTCGGCCCGCGTGCTCATCGACGCTACGGAGCTGGGCGACATCGCCCGCATGCTGGGGGTTCCCGCCGACACGGGCATGGATTCCTCCGCCGTTACGGGCGAAGCGGAGGCTCCCGACGAGGCCAACGACATCGTGCAGGACCTGACCTACGTGGCCGTGCTCAAAGACTACGGCCGCGACGTCACGATTCCGCGCCCCGACGGCTACGACCCCTCGCTTTACGCCTGCTGCTGCGCCAATCCGCTCTGCATCGACCCCAAAGAGCCCGACCGCGTCTGGCCGCGCGACAAGATGATTACCTACGGGCTGCTGCCTGGCGGCAAATACATGATCAACTGGCCCATCGAAGGCAACGACTACTACGTCGACATGGTGGACATGACCCCCGACGAACGGGCCAAAGCCGTGCGCCGGGCCAAGAACCACACGCTGGGATTCGTCTACTTCCTCCAAACCGAACTGGGCTTCGAGACGCTGGGGCTGGCCGACGACGAATTCCCGACGGACGACCGCCTGCCGTTCATCCCCTACCACCGCGAATCGCGCCGCATACACGGGGCCGTCCGCTTCACGCTGCGCGACATCGCCGACCCCTACGAGCGGACGCTCTACCGCACGGCCGTAGCCGTAGGCGACTACCCCGTCGACCAGCACCACGCCCGTTATTCGGGTTGGAGTTCGCTCCCCAACCTCTATTTCCACCCCGTGCCGTCGTACGGCGTGCCGTTGGGCGTGCTATTCCCCGCCGACCAACCGGGACTGATCGTCGCCGAGAAGTCGATTTCCGTCACCAATCTGGTCAACGGCTCCACACGCCTGCAACCCGTCGTGCTGCAATTGGGGCAGGCGGCCGGTGTCGCAGCGGCACTGGCAGCAGCCCGAAAGTGCGACCCTGCGGAAGTATCCGTGCGCCAAGTGCAGCAGACCCTGCTCGATGCCGGATGCTACCTGCTCCCCTACCTCGACCTGCCGCCCTCCGACCCCCGCTTCGCCGCCATGCAGCGCATCGGCGCGACGGGCATTCTGCGCGGACGCGGAACCAACGTCGGCTGGGAAAACCAGAGCTGGTTCGACGCCGAACGGACGGTTTCGGAGGCGGAGTTGCGACGGGGACTGCACGAGGTTTACCCCCATGTAACGCTTGCCGAAAATTCAAATACGGTCACCGGCGAACGGCTGGCCGCCCTGCTCGACGAAGCGCTGGGTGAACCGACCGCCGAGCAACTGCACCGCACTGCCACCGACGTGATTCCCTCGTACGACGCCGCACGCCCGCTGACCCGCCTCGAATGCGCCCAGCTCATCGACGCGGTAGCCGACCCGTTCCACCGCACGGAGGTCGACCTGCAAGGAAATTTCAAAACCGCATTATGAAAAAAATCCTCTATCCGCTCGTCTTCGCACTGACGGGCCTTTTGGCCGGAAGCTGCACGCCGACGGCGCCCGAACCGGTCAAAAGCAAACTCATGTGGCTGGACTGCTCGGCCAACTGGGCACGGTTTTCCAATCCCGATTCGATCCGCTACTACGCCGCCAAATGTCGCGAAGCGGGCATGACCGCACTGGTGCTCGACATCAAGGGCACGACAGGCGCGGTAGTCTATCCGAGCGACGTCGCCCCGCAGCTCACGGAGTGGAAAGGCGTCCGCCGACCCGATTTCGACTTCGTGGGCACGTTCATCGAGGCGGCGCACGAAAACGGGCTCGAAATCTACGGTTCGTTCAACACCTTCGCCGAAGGGCACGGAGTATTCCGACGCGGCCTGATTTACGAACATCCCGAATGGCAGTCGATCAACTACCTGCCCGGCAAGGGGCTCACGCCCCAGCTGGAAATCCCGAACAAGCCGGTGCTCTTCACCAACCCCGCGCTGCCCGAAGTGCAGCAACACGAAATCGACCTCTTCAAGGAGGTGGCGCAGCGGTACGAGCTCGACGGCATCCTGCTCGACCGTGCGCGCTACGACAACATCCAGTCGGACTTTTCAGCGTTTTCGCGCAAGACTTTTGAACAATACATCGGCCGGCCGGTGGCCCGTTTCCCCGAAGACATCTACGCATGGGTCGAGGACAGGCAAGGCGGCTGGAAACGCGCCGAAGGCCCGCTGTTCAAGCAATGGATCGAATGGCGCGCATCGGTAATCTACGGTTTCTTCGCCCGCGTGAAACGCGAACTGGCCGAAGCGAATCCCCGCATGAAGTTCGGGTCCTACACCGGCGCGTGGTACCCCTCCTACTTCGAGGTGGGCGTCAACTGGGCCAGCGACACCTACGACCCCTCGCAGGAGTTCGCATGGGCGACGCCCGAATACAAAAAGTACGGCTACGCCGAACTGCTCGACATCTACACCAACGGCAACTACTACTGGCCCGTGACGATCGAGGAGTACCGGCAGGGCAACCGTTCGCACCTCAACGAAACCGACAGTCAGGCATCGCAGGGCGACCACCTCTCGGTCGAGGGCGGCTGCCGCTACTCGCGCCGCCTGCTCGGCGGACGTCCGTTCATCGGAGGCATGTACGTTGAGGACTACAAGCGCGACAGCGTGCAGTTCAAGCGTGCCGTCGAGATGAACCTGCGCGAATCCGACGGCGTGATGATTTTCGACATCGTGCACATCGTCGAACGCAACTGGTGGGAACCCCTCCGCCAAGCCATCGACGCCTACGAATCCCAAAACCGATAGCACCATGAAACGACTGATTGCGATAGTGTTCGCGCTGTGTGCAGGCTCCCTCTCGGCACACGAACCTGCGGCGACTTTTCCGGCCGCCAGCCCCGAAATCCGCTACGTCGGCCGCACGGCGGTCTCGGACGAGGGCGTGAGTTTCGATTGGAGCGGCTGCACGATGGAGTGCCGCTTCACGGGCCGCACGCTGGCCATCCGCGTATCGGACACCCGAAAGAACTACTACAACCTGACCGTCGACGGACGCGACGCAGGGGTAGTCGTCCTCACCGGACGCGACACGCTCGTCACGCTGGCCGCGAACCTGCCTCGCGGCGAACACCTGCTGCGCATGCAGAAACGCACCGAAGCGGAACAGGGACGCACGACGATCCACTCCCTGCTGCTGGACAAAGGCGGCCGCCTGCTGCCCGCACCGGCTGCTCCGGGACGCCACATCGAGTTCATCGGCAACTCGCTCACCTGCGGCTACGGCACGGAGGGGCTCGCGCCCGACGAACCGTTCAAGGCCGAAACCGAAAACTGCGACAAGGCTTTCGCCTGCATCATCGCCCGCTATTTCGGGGCCGACTACACGCTGATTTCGCATTCGGGACAGGGCGTAGCGCGCAACTACGGTCATAAGGAAAGCACCTCGCCGCTGACGATGGTCCAGCGCATCGGCCGCACGTTCGACCAGCAGGAGACACCGGCATGGGATTTTTCCCAATCGCCGTTCCGCCCCGATCTGGTGGTCATCAATCTCGGCACGAATGACTTCTCGACGCAGCCCCACCCCTCGCGCGAGGAGTTCCGCGCGGCCTATCTGCGGATTCTGGCCACGCTGCGCGAAGCCTACGGCGAGCAGACGCCGATTCTGTGCGTCGCCCCGCGCGTCGAAGAACCCGCATTCACCTACATCCGCGAGATATGCCACGAAGCCCCCTATCCCAATCTGGCATTCGCCGCCGTGCTTCCGGGTTACTGCAACACCGGCAGCGACTTGGGCTCCTCCGCCCATCCCAACTACGCCGGCCAACGCAAAATGGCCATGCTGCTGATTCCCTACGTCTCGACCCTGACCGGGTGGGAGGCGCCGATGAAAGCCGTAAAATAGGGAGCTCTATGCACACACAAAGGGCGTTTCCGATGACTGGAAACGCCCTTTGTATTTCAAGAACCCCGTCGAAGCCCGAAAGCCCGAACCCTGCGGCTCCTGAACCTACAATTTTGCGTGCGCTATTTCTTCTCTGCGAAGAACTCTTTCACTTGGTCGTTCGGAATGATGCCCTCTTTGAACATGTAAGCGCCGGTCTTCTCCGATTTGACCATCTTGATGCACTTGGTAAAGTTCTTACCCGTGCCGGTTTTCAGCGTTGCGACTACTTTCTTTGCCATAGCTTCTCAAAACTATTTGATTTCACGGTGTACGGTGACGCGTTTCAGATACGGATTGTACTTCTTCCGTTCCAGACGGTCGGGCGTATTTTTCTTGTTTTTGGTCGTGATGTAACGGGACATGCCCGGAACACCGCTCTCTTTCTGTTCGGTGCATTCGAGAATCACCTGAACACGGTTTCCTTTTTTTGCCATGTGTTACTTGCGGTTTTTAGTAAACGGACTTCGGGGCGACGGCTTCGCGCAGGGCGACGGCCAGACCCTTCTTGTTGATGGTTTTCATGCCGGCGACGGACACTTTGAGCGTGATCCAGCGGCCTTCCTCTTCGGACCAGAAACGCTTGGTTTTCAGATTCGGACTGAATTTGCGCTTGGTCTTGTGGTGCGAGTGCGAGACGTTGTTGCCCACGACTGCGACCTTGCCTGTAATTTCGCAAACTTTCATTGTGCAGTTACTGTAATTTAAGTTAAGTCCCCAATACGGGGAGTGCAAAGATACGACTTTTTCCGCAAACCCCAAATTTTTATTAAGGCTACGGACGGTTATTTGGTTTCGGACGGTCGGAAGCGCCCCGTTAAGAACGGGGATTTAAGGGCTGCGGGAAGTCGTGGAATTTCGGACGGTCGGAAGCGCACTGACCCTTAATAAAAGCGGGCCGAAAGCTGCGGACGGCTCGGCACGCAATCAATCTTCGTACAGCAGATACCGCGCACGCAGCGTCCGGTACCGCTCGACATCGGACTGCCAGCGGGCGCGGATTTCGGCCTCCGTCGCACCGTCGAGCAGCATGGTGCGCACGTAAGAGACCCCGACCAGCTTCTCGAACATCGGCGTGAAGAACCGCTCGCCCGCCCCCGAAGCGAGAAAGGCATCGACGAGATAACGCAGCGAAAACCCCGTATCGCGCGCCTCGTCCAACGGCACGGCGCGCAGATTCATCCCGCGACACTCCGCTCCCTCCAACGGCGGATGCTTGGCTCCGGCGGTCGGACGGGGCGTAAAGACGTAGGGGAATCCCCGCAACGACGGGTGGCCGAAACATTCGTAGGGACGGTCGGTGCCGCGTCCGACGCTGACGATCGTCCCCTCGAACGGGCAAAGCGATGCGTAGAGGTAGACCGACCGCTGGTTCGGCAGGTTGGGCGACGGCGGCACGGGCAACACGTATTCGGTGGCATGGGTGTAGTTGCGGCACGGCACGACGGTCAGGTCGCACGGCACTACCCACCCCTCGCCGACGGCCATGCGGGCGATTTCGCCCATCGTCAGGCCGTGCAGCACCGGCACGGGAATCATCCCGACGCCCGAGCGGTGTTTCTTTTCCAGCACGGGGCCGTCGACGTGGCGGCCGTTGGGATTGGGACGGTCGAGCACGACGACCGGCTTGCCGAATGCGGCGCACGCCTCCATCAAGCGTAGCATCGAAATATGGTAGGTGTAGAAACGCAGTCCGACGTCCTGCATATCGACCACAAGCACGTCGAACGACGCCATCGCCGCATCCGAAGGACGCCGGGCGTTGCCGTCGTAGAGCGACCGGATCGGAATACCCGTCAGCGAATCGACCGAATTGCGCACCGTTTCGCCCGCATCGGCCGTTCCGCGAAATCCGTGTTCGGGCGAAAAGATGCCCGTCACGTCGAACCCACGCCCGTGCAGCAGGTCGACCAGATGCACGCGCCCCTGCGCATCGGCTCCCGCGACATCGGGCAGCCCGGCCACCGCCGTGTGGTTAGCCAGCACGGCCACGCGCCGCCCCGCCAACAACGGGAAATAGGC
>JAMPDE010000001.1:1227580-1261862 GCA_023665825.1 Alistipes senegalensis
TCGATCGAACAGAAGTCCGACCGCACCAGACTGCTGCCGCTTGCATCGAAAGCAAGCGACAAAAAATCGAACGCGAAAAAGAAAAAATGTTTCGTCGTAGCATCATCAGACCGCTTTTTATTATATTTGTATGATTTTTCACCAAAAACAGACCTAAACGAATATGGAACAAAATTCTGTGCGCGAGTTGCAGGATGTCGTCATCCGGTTTTCGGGTGATTCCGGCGACGGAATGCAGTTGACGGGCACGCTCTTTTCCGACACTTCGGCGCTGATGGGCAATGGGATTTCGACTTTTCCCGACTATCCGGCCGAAATCCGCGCTCCGCAGGGAACCGTTGCGGGCGTTTCGGGTTTCCAAGTGCATTTCGGAGACCACAGTGAACTGAATCCGGGCGATTATTGCGATGTGCTGGTCGCCATGAACCCCGCCGCACTCAAAGCCAACCGCAAGTGGTTGAAACCCGGTGCTACGGTGATTCTCGACGGCGATTCGGTTACCGAAGAACACTTGCAGCGCGCCGGTTTCGCGACGACGGATTTCGTCGCTGAGCTGAAACTCGACGAGTACAATCTCGTCGTGCCCGACATCACCTCTTTGACGCGCGAGGCGCTGAAGGAGACCGGATTGGACAACAAGGCGGTGGTGAAGTGCAAGAACATGTTCGCGCTGGGCATCTGTTTCTGGATGTTCAACCGTCCCGAAGCGCATGCGCTGGAATATATCGACTCCAAGTTCCTGAAAAAGAACCCCGTCGTCGCGCAGGCCAACAAACTGGCTCTCCGCGCGGGGTACGATTATGCGGCCAATACGCACCAGTTCGCCAATACCTATACGGTGGCTCCGGCCCAGCTCGAAAAGGGCACTTACCGTTCCATTTCCGGCAACGTCGCGACGGCTTGGGGGCTTTGCGCCGCCGCCGAAAAGGCGCATTTGCCGTTGTTCTGCGGGTCGTATCCGATTACCCCCGCGACGGTCATCCTCGAAGAACTGGCCAAACGCAAGGATTTGGGTGTCAAGACCGTGCAGGCCGAAGACGAAATCGCCGGCATCTGCACGGCTATCGGTGCGGCCTACGCCGGCAATTTCGCCGTAACTTCGACTTCGGGGCCGGGTCTGTCGCTCAAAAGCGAGGCATTGGGCTTGGCAGTCATGACCGAATTGCCGTTGGTCGTCGTCGATGTCCAGCGGGGCGGCCCCTCGACCGGCCTGCCGACCAAAACCGAACAGAGCGACTTGCAGCAGGCGCTTTATGGGCGTAACGGCGAGTGTCCGGTGGCGGTCGTCGCTGCTTCGTCGCCGAGCGATTGTTTCCGCTTCGCTTTCGAGGCCGGACGCATCGCGATGGAGCACATGACCCCCGTCATTCTGTTGACCGACGGATTCATCGCCAACGGTTCGGAGCCGTGGTTGATTCCGCAGATGAAGGATTATCCCGAGATTCATCCGCCCATCGTCGAGACGGCTCCCGAAGGCGGTTTCATGCCTTACGTGCGCAATGAGAAACTGGCTCGCGGGTGGGCGTTTCCGGGCAAGGTCGGATTGGAACACCGCGTCGGCGGACTGGAAAAGGACGCTGTCAAGGGCAGTATTTCGCACGATCCGGCCAACCACCAGAAAATGGTCGATTTGCGCGCTGCGAAAGTGGCCAAGATTGCCGAAGATATTCCCGTGCAGAGCGTCATCGGCGACCCCGAAGGCGACTTGCTGGTCGTAGGGTGGGGCGGTACGCGCGGCCACCTGCAAAATGCCGTCGAGGAGCTCCGCAAGGAGGGCAAACGCGTGTCGCTGTGCCACTTCAACTACATCAACCCGCTGCCGCGCGGCGTGCGCGAGATTTTCGCGCGGTTCCGCCGCATCGTCGTGTGCGAGTTGAACGAGGGGCAGTTCGCCGCCTACCTGCGGCAGCAGTTCCAAGAGTTCCGCTACGAGCAGTACAACAAGTGCGAGGGCCAGCCCTTCACGATCGTCGAACTGAAAGCAAAATTTTCTTCCTTATTGAGTTAGAGCATCATGGCAGATTATAAATATACTCCCGCCGATTTCAAGAGCGACCAAGAGGTGCGCTGGTGTCCCGGATGCGGCGACCATGCGATTCTCAACGCTGTGCAGCGCGCCCTGCCCGAAATCGCCGACGCGACCGATACGCCGCACAACCTGTTCACGTTCGTGTCGGGCATCGGGTGTTCGTCGCGCTTCATCTATTACATGAAAACGTTCGGCTTCCACTCCGTGCACGGACGCGCCAACGCCGTCGCTACGGGCGTCAAGGTGGCTAACCCCAATCTGGCCGTGTGGGTCTGCACGGGCGACGGCGATTCGCTGGCGATCGGCGGCAACCACTTCATCCACGCCATCCGGCGCAATGTCGATTTGAACGTAATCCTCTTCAACAACGAGATTTACGGTCTGACCAAAGGCCAGTATTCCCCCACCTCGAAATTGGGCAAAATCACGAAAACTTCGCCTTATGGTACGGTCGAGAAGCCGTTCAACCCGGGCGAGCTGGTCATCGGGGCCAAAGGGACTTTCTTCGCCCGTTCGGTCGATATGGAGGTGATGCTGTCGAAGGATTGCATGGTCGCCGCCGCCAAGCACAAGGGCATGTCGGTGGTCGAGGTATTGCAGAACTGCGTCATTTTCAACGACAAGACCCACGCTTCGTTCGCTGCCGACAAGGCGACCCGCGCCGAACATACCATCACGCTGCGGCACGGCGAGAAGATGCTTTTCGGCGTGAACAACGAAAAGGGGCTCGTCTTCGAGAACATGAAGCTGAAAGTCGTGACGGTCGGGCTGGACGGCTATACGCTGGACGATGTGCTGACCCACGATGCCCACGAACGCGATACGACCCTGCATTCGATGCTGGCGGCGATGAAATATCCCGATTATCCGGTCGCTTTGGGCGTGATCCGGTGCGTCGAGGACGACGCCGTGTACGATGCCGCCGTCCAGCGGCAGGTCGAGGAGGTCAAGGCTTCGAGCCCGATCCGCTGCGTCGACGACCTGCTGCGCTCCGGTGCGACATGGGAGGTGAAATAGTGCCGGATCCGTGCGCGGCCGCCTGTTGGTGTACATCCCGCAGGCGGCCGCCCGTTTTCAGAACCGCGTCAGTAGTTTGGCGTTTTTCTCCCGTTCTTCGCGCTCGAACGAAGCGAGGTAGTTCTCTGTCGTCTTGATGTCGGAGTGACCCAGACTCTCCGAGATGTAGGCGATGTTCGCTCCGGCGCGTTTCAGCACCGTCGCGAACGAATGCCGGGCCGTGTAGGTCGATATGTGGCTGATGCCGAGTGCATCGGCAACTTTTTTCATCCGCCGGTTGATGTGGCGGGTGAGCGTTTTGGTCTTGGTTTTCAGTTGCACGGCCGTTTCCGTTCCGTCCAGCACCGGAAAAATGAAGTTGTTCGGGGCCGGTTCGTTGCCCCATTTGCGGATGATTTCCTGCATCAGCGGCACGACGATGGCCCGAATCGGACGCAGCGATTTCGTCCGGTGGCGCGTTTTCTGGCGGACGTAGCACAGTTCGCCGTTCTGGATGTCGTGGTAGCGCAGATTCACGAAATCCGCCACGTTCAGCCCGTTGCAGAGGTAGAGAAAAAGCCAGTAGTCGCGGTATTTCGCGGTCGATTCCTTGCCGTCGTCGAATTTGACGATTGCACCGATCTGCTTGATCGAGAGGGCCATTTTGCGGCCAGAGCCCTCTTGGATGACGAATCGCCCCTGCCCGAACGGATATTGCATCTCCTTGATGATGCCGTCGGCTTTCGCGCGGTTGAATATGCCGCGCAGCGCCCGCAGATAGATGGCGATGGTCGTCTGGCTCTTGCCTTGCAGCCGCATGAAATCCTCGAACCGCATCAGCCACGAGGGCGAGATGTCCTGATATTGCAGCGTGCGGGTCGAAAATTCGCGCATGGCCCGCAGCAGGGCCCGGAAAATGTCCGCCGTGCTGATTCGGCCTGCCTTGCGTTGTTCCTGCTCACGGGTGGAAATGGCGTCCAGAATGGTCTTCGTGCCGCATCCTTTGATGCGGGCATCGAGCAGTCCGAACGAGAATCCGCCGCGATCGGCCAGTTCCTCGACCGCTTCCCGCACGAGGTTGAAGCTGCTCTCTATGTCCCGCCGCACGGCCAGCAGCGCACGCAAGCGCGTCGTGCCGAGCCGTTGCCAGTCGTCCTGCGACAGATTTTTGCCCGTAGGGTAGTAGACGTGTGTGCGGTGATAGGTTACGCGGGTCTTCACGGGGTAGTTTCCGTTGGCGAGGGCTCGCCGCGAATCGAGGATGACCGAGACGGTTATTCCGTCGCGGGAATAAAAGTACAAGGAATTGTTCATACGATTTGCACACAACTGCCGCCTAACTTTTCGACGAAAGCAGGGTACAAAGATAAAAAAATCCGAAGATTTTGTCCTTCGTTCGGCCGGGAATGTGCAACGTTTTTCCTCCGTTCCCGCAGGGAGGTGCAGCTGCTTCGTATTTCGGATTTATCGCCCGAGAAATTCGACGATGCGGCGGGCGAAGCGGTCGCTCGCTCCTGCGCCCCCGATGATGCCGCGCAGTTCCCGAAAATCGGCCAGCATCCGGTCGCGTTTCGCTCCGCCCGGCAGAATGGCACGCAGTTCGCGTTCGGCCCGCGCGATGTCGAGGTCCGACTGGATGATTTCCGCCACCGATTCGCGTTCGAGGTTGAGATTCACCAGCGAGACGTAGGGTACGTTCAGCACATAGGGTTGCAGTTTCACTTGGAACCACAGCGTGCGGTAGACCACCACTTCCGGTATCTCCAGCAGGGCCGTTTCGAGCGTCGCCGTGCCCGACGTGACGACGGCCGCTTCAGCCGCCGACAGCGTTTCGTAGGTTCGGTCGCAGACGTAGCGCAGGTCGCTGCCCTCCATGTAGCGGTCGTAGAGCTGCTTGTCGAGCCAGTGCACGCCCGCTACCACGAACTGATATTCGGGAAATTTTTTGGACAGCCGGGCCATCAGCGGCAGGTTGTCGCGAATCTCTCCGCGTCGGCTTCCGGCCAGCAGCGCGACGATGGGCCGTTCGTCCAGCCCGTTTTCGCGGCGGAACGCTTCGGGTGTCGGCAGGGTAGGGCGTCGCGCTTCGATGGCATCTTCCAGCGGATTGCCCTCGAAAACCGGCTGTATGCCCTTGCCCGCGAAGTAGCTGCGCTCGAATGGAAAGATAATCAGCAGCAGATCGACGAACCGGCGGATGTTCTTGACCCGCCATTCGCGCCATGCCCACACTTTCGGCGCAATATAGTAAATGGTGCGGATGCCGTGTCCTTTGGCCCAGCGCGCCATTTTCATGTTGAATCCCGGATAGTCGACCAGTATCAGTGCATCGGGGGCGTAGGCCGCGACATCGTCCTGACATTCGCGCAGTTGCCGGCGAATGGTTTTCAGGTTCCGCAGTACTTGGACGATGCCGAAAAAGGAGGTTTCGCGATAGTTTTTCGCCAGATTCTCCGCTCCGCCCGCTTCGGCCATCAGGTCGCCGCCCCAGAATCGGAATTGTGCTTCGGGGTCGGCTTTTCGGAGCCCTTTTATCAGGTTCGCGCCGTGCAGGTCTCCCGACGGTTCGCCGGCCAAGAGATAGTATTTCATGATTTTACTTATTTATCTAATAAATCCGGCCGCAGGCGTTTCGTCCGTTCGTAGGCCTGTTCTTCCTGCCACTTCGCGATTTCGGCGAAATTGCCCGACAGCAATACGTCCGGCACGCGCCAGCCCCGAAATTCGGCCGGCCGGGTGTAGTCCGGTGCCGACAGCAGGTTGTCTTGGAACGAATCGGTCAGCGCCGACGTTTCGTCGCCGATAGCTCCCGGAATGATGCGCACCACCGAATCGGCGATGATGCAGGCCGCCAGTTCGCCGCCCGTCAGCACGTAGTCGCCGATCGAGATTTCGCGCGTCACCAGATGTTCGCGGATGCGGTAGTCGATGCCCTTGTAGTGGCCGCACAGGATGATGATGTTTTCCAGCGTCGACAGCCGGTTTGCCTCGTGTTGGTCGTAGCGCACGCCGTCGGGCGACGTGTAGATGATTTCGTCGTAGCGGCGTTCGGTTTGCAGTTTTTCGACCAGCTCGAAGACCGGTTCGCACTTCATCACCATGCCCGCTTCGCCGCCGAACGGATAGTCGTCCGTCGTCTTGCGTTTGTCGTGGGCATAGTCGTGCAGGTTGTGGACGACGATTTCCACCAGTCCCTTTTGTTGGGCCCGTTTCAGAATGGACTCGTTGAGCGGCGAGGCCAGCAGTTCGGGTACGACGGTAAGTATATCGATACGCATGGTCGGTTTATTGGCGGTAGTTCACTTCGTCGTTCAGCACTTCGACGATGAACGGATTGTACATCGTTTCGTGTCCGAGATCGCTTTCGGGGCCGTGTCCCGGATAGATTTTGACTTCGTCGCCCAGCGGCAGGATCTTTTCCACGATAGAGCGCATGATCCACGAGTAGTCGCCTCCCGGCAGGTCCGTGCGGCCGATGCTCTCGCGGAAAAGCGTGTCGCCCGTGAAGAGCGATTTCGATTGCGGTTCGTAGAGTACCGCGTGGCCCGGCGTGTGGCCCGGCGTCGGGATGACTTGCAGCGTCGTGTTGCCGAACCGCACTTCCGGCATCCCGTCCAGATCGACATCGCCCGGCGGCAGCGTTCCGACCTGCACGCCGAATACCGATCCGCTCGCCGACGCGCCTTCCAGCAGGAACCGGTCTTTGAACGATACGGCGAACGGCACGTCGTAGCGGGCCTTGACATGCGCCACGCCCAGCGTATGGTCGAAATGGCCGTGCGTGTTCACCGCCAGCACCGGCCGCAGCCCGTGTTCGGCGATGAAGTTGTCCAGCGCCGCATCTTCGCGGGGCGTCGCGTTTCCGGCGTCGACGATGACGCATTCCGTCGTTTCGTCCCATACGACGTAGGTGTTTTCCTGTATCGGGTTGAATGTCAGGGCGGCGATTTTCATAGGCATACGGTGTTTTCTTGCCAAAGGTA
Organism: Alistipes senegalensis; assembly: GCA_023665825.1. Classification (GTDB taxonomy): domain Bacteria; phylum Bacteroidota; class Bacteroidia; order Bacteroidales; family Rikenellaceae; genus Alistipes; species Alistipes senegalensis_A. The sequence goes on from JAMPDE010000001.1 coordinate 1,234,589, forward strand.
CGAATAAGCGAGTGCAAACGCAAGTTTACTTGCGGTTTGCCGAATGGGAGTATCTTCGGCGAAGCCAAAGATAGCGATAAAAACCGAAACCGGAAGTGGAGGGCTCCTGCGGGCAGGCTTTTTTGTCCTCCGAGCGGGCGAAAAAGAGCAGTTCGTCCTTGCCGGTTTGAAAAAGAATCGTTAAATTTGAAGCATGGGCGCGCCTCGATTCGACGCTCGCCCGATGGCCGGATACGGAAGTAATTATAAAATAATCGCTTAATAAAAATCATCTATGAAAAACTCAATCTCCAAGTTATTGTTCGGGGCATGGGCGGTGCTTGCCGCCGGCTTGTTCGCCGCCTGCGTGGACGATAACGACGACAACGGGATGCCGTTCATCGAGGTGAATCCCGAGACGCTCGTATGCTCTCTCGACGGAATTTTTGAGGGGGGGGAAATTCCTTTGAGGTAAAATCCAACCGTGCGTGGACGCTCGTCGCCGAATCGGGCAGCGAATGGATCGAGTTCGAGCCCAAGCAGGGCCGCGAGGGCAAGACGAAAGTGGAATTGCTCGTGCCTTCGTCGAACGAGGGCCGGGTCGGCACGCTCACTTTCCAGATCGCCAACGCTTACGGCGTGTACATGACCCAGTCGGTCGCCGTGCAGCAGGGCGATGCTCCCGTTGCCGGGCCTATCGCCTCGCTGGTCGCTTACATCAAGGAGAATTTGGCTTCTACATCGAGCGGTTCTACCGTCGATCTGAATTACTCGGAGCCGACCGTCGAGGGCGTCATTCTCGCCAACAACCAGTACGGCAACAATTTCGGCAAACTCTACGTGGGCGATAATGTCACCGCGCCCAATTCGGCCATTGTGCTCTACGATACCGGCGAGTTCACCAAAGACAAGAGTGCGAATTATCCCGTCGGCAAAAAAGTTACGCTCGACCTTTCCAACGCCAAATATACGCCCATCTACAACCTGCGCGAGTTGAAGGATGTCAAAATCGCGGTTTCGGACGAAGATGCCGTCGAGGTGGTCGTGCCGACGCTGACCGCCGCGCAATTCAAGACCGGCAACTATCAGGGCCAGTATGTCAAGATAACCGACGTAACCCCGTTGGCCGAATTTGTCGGTCAGGCATGGGTTACAAATGCTAAACGTGCCGTGAAGTTGGATGCCGGCGGTGTGGAGATTCAGACTTATATGGCTACCGCTTCCGATGCGCCCGATTTCGCCAGCCTGCTTATCGCTGCCCAGCCGGGTGCCATTTGGGGTACGGCCGAGCAGCATAACAACGACGTTCAGATTATCCCGACCAAGCCCGAAGACGTATTGGAACTTACTGCGGGCGGCGATCAGCCGGCCGTAACGACCGGTGGGGCGACCGCTGTCACGGCTGCATCGGTTACGTTGTCCGGTTCTTCGCGCAACATCGACAACGCAACCGAAGTGGGCATCGCCTACAAAACCAATGACGCTACCGAAGTGGCTCCGACCGTTGTTCCGGCCGCTGCCGTCGCCGCAGAGTGGTCGGTGGAGGTCACCGGTCTGACCGAAGGCACTACCTATATGTATTATGCCTATGCGAAAGTCGGCGACACGGAATTCAAGGGCGCCGAGAAAACCTTTACGACCAAAACGATTTCCGACGCCGATATTTCGGTCGATTTTTCGGATATGTCGGTTTATCCGTCCGGCTTCCCCACAGGAAAAGGAACTACCGCGCTGGAAACGTATTTGTTTGGTGGCCTTTATAACATTGCCATTTGTGCACCGGATGCGTATTACAGATTGTCGTCAACCTTTGAAAATCAAGAATACACATGCCTATTCATGGGTAAAAAAGGGGCATATCTGGTACTTCCCGCACTTGAAGGCAAGTCGCTGATGAAGGTAGAGGCAAAGGCCAGCCCCAATGTAGCGGCCGGCGTCGAAATCGGCATATCGGATATGAACGATGCCGTAGTAGACGGTGGTGCGATTCAAGTATGGCAAAAAAATGGCACCTGTACCTATGAATTGAAAGGTACTACCGTTAATACCAGTTACAAACTCTATGTCAACAACGATAAGAATGTTCAGATCTCCACACTTGACCTTTATTATATGGACGGGGAGGCTGTCAGTCTTTCACCTTCGACAAGTGAATTGACGTTCGAGCCTGATGAAACGACCGAACAGACGCAGGTGTATACATGGACTGGCATTACAGACGGAGAATTAACCGTTTCGGTAGTACCTGAAGATTTCTTCACTGCGGACGTCGATGCCGATGGCAAGACCGTGAAAGTCACGCCGAAGGGTGAAAACGATTCCGATTCGCCGCGTACCGCTACCGTTACCGTCACTCTGACGGATAAAACGGACGCTTCCCGCACGGCCACCGCTACGATTTCCGTAACGCAGAAATCCCCTGCGCCGCAGCCTATCGACCAAATAATCGCTGGCGGGGCCGACAAGGATGCGTTCGTCGAGGGTGTGATTGTCGCCAAAAATACAAAGGGATTCATCTTGAAAGACGATACCGGTGTGGTGTATATTTATCTGAATGATGTGGTGCCGCAGAACATCGGTGACAAAGTGCAGGTGAAAGGTACGACCTATGTTCGCAACGGTGTGTTCCAAATCCAGAATAATCCTACGGTAACATTCGTCGAGACCGCTTCGTATACCCCGATGACACCGGAGCAGATGACCGCTTCGGAAATCGATGCCTATGTGGGCGAAACCTCGTTTCCTGTAAAATACGTGCAGTATAAAGGCGTTTTGACCAATAGCGGCAGTTACTATAATGTCGAGATCGACGGCACCGCCGTGCAGGGCAGTATTCAGAATCCGCCGGCGAGCTTGAATCTTCCTGCGATGGTCGGTGCTCGCGTCGTCGTTACCGGTTATACCGTCGGAAAGAGCACTTCGGGCGGTACGACTTTCTTCAATACGATGGCGACGTCGGTCGAAGTCGATCCCAGTGCACCGGCGACGATTACAAAGGTCGATCCGAGTTCGTTGTCTTGGGCGAACGACGAGACGGACGCGCGAATCGTAACCGTCAAGGGTGCCAATCTGAACGGAATTACTTGCACGCTTTCCGGTGCCGGCAGCAGTCATTTCACCGTCGTGGAGGGTGCTTCGACGACGACCGGTGCGATTACCACAATCGAGTTGACTGTTACGCCGACTGCCGCGAATACGGGCGCCGACGGTATTACCGAAACCTTGACCGTCCAAGCCAACGGCGGCAACTCGAAAGAAATTATATTGGAACATAAAAAAATGCCGTCTGGGGATCAATTGGTTGTTACACTCGAAACGAAAAAGGGTTCGGGTTTACCAACTACCCAAAATACAACAGAAGAGGGTAGCGTAACGATTGGCTCTTATACATGGGGGACTTTTAATGTCAAACAAAACGATCAATATCTGATGATATACGGAAATACTGGTTATGTAGCAACCCCAGCAATAAGCGGAAAAACATTACAAAGTGTTGTGGTTACGACCAGTAGTGGTATTGCGGCGGCAGCGGCGGTTACAATTAAATCGACAGATGGAGCTATTGTTTCAGCGGAGCAAGTTGTCGGGGCGAAAAAAAATACTCCATTTACGTTTGATTTAATTGGGGCAACAGAAAACACCTCATATCGAATCAATTCTTCGGTATCGGGTAAGAATACGCAACTTGTGGAAATCAAGCTGATATACGAATAAATTCCGTTCTCGCCTCCGGCAGACTTCGTTCTGCCGGAGGTCGGGACGGAATAGACGGACTTTTTGTTGATTTTTAACTTGAATCCGAATGATTTTCAAAACGATATTTCGTTCGCGGACGGCCGTGCGGGTCGTAGCGGCGATATTCGGCATCGCGTCGTTCGCGATGACCGCTTGCAATGACGACGACGGGCCCGTCGGGCCGTTGGTCGAATGGGACTTGTCGAAGCCCATTTACCCCGACCAAGAGGGAAACGCCGTGCTGCTGCTTTCCGGTGCGGCCGGCACTTCGTGGACGGCCGAAATCATCTCCGGCGGCGACTGGGTGTCGTTCGGCCGGTCGGCTACGGCCGAACAGAGCGGCATCTCCGAAACGAGCGGCACGGTCGGCAAGGGCGTTGCCGGCACACGTCTGTTAGTCTATTATTGGCCCAATTCGACACCCGACGAACGGAGCGCCGTCATCCGCTTTGCGTATCAAGGGGCTGAGCCGGTCGCTTTGGAGCTGGTGCAGAACAGTGCGGCGGGCAATCGGAACATTTACCAGACCGGCAAGGACAAGGTCTGGCCCGAAATTCCGGCCCAATTGACGCGTAACACACCTTATATAAAAACCGCCGACCTCATCTATGTGACCCATACGGCGCCGTTGACCGATCCTGCGACCGACCGCACGTTCAACGCGCGCAATTACACGTTGTGCTTCGACAAAACGAAGTTCGGCGCATGGTGGGTGGCTTATCCGCTCCACAAGGTCTACACCGGTTCGGGTCGTAACGAAAGTTGGACGTTCGACCCGAAAATCCCGTCGGAATATCAGGCCGACCTGACCCACAGTTATACGGATAGGAATCTCGATCGCGGGCACCAGATTCCGAATGCCGATCGCAGCGCGAATCTCACGATGCAGGCGCAGACGTACTATTTCTCGAACATGACGCCGCAAAATTCGCAGCTTAACCAAAAGCCATGGGCGAGGCTCGAAGCCAAAGCCCGCGACAGTTGGATGTGCTCCGATACGCTTTATGTCGTTACGGGGGCTTGCTGGCAGACGAATACGACCAATACGACCACCGACGCTGCCGGTAAGGCGTGCCCCATTCCCGACCACTATTTCAAGGTGTTCGTGCGTACGGTCGCCGGCAATGTCCGCGAGGAGGGCGACGAACTGTGGCGCCACGAATGCAAATCCATCGGCTTCTGGGTGGCGAATGCCGACGGTCAGGGCGAGGCGAAAGATTGGGTGAAGAGCGTCGCCGAAATCGAGCAATTGACCGGATTCGAGTTCTTCCCCACCGTCAGCGATGCCGTGAAGGAGCAGAAAGACCCCGCTTCGTGGGGGCTATAACCGTCTGAAACGTATTGAGAAAATGAAAAAAAATCTCTTTTTCACTTTGTCGCTCGTCGCGTTGTTCGCGGTCGGTTTCGCGCAGAAACCGTACAAAGTGGTCTTTTACAACCTCGAAAATTTCTTCGATACGATCAACGACCCTGAAGTGCGCGACGACGAGTTCACTCCCGACGGGCCCAAACAGTGGAATACGGCCAAATACCGGAAGAAACTGGACAACGTCGAACGGGTGCTTTTCGGTATCGCCGCGTCCGACAAGAACTATCCGGCCGTCATCGGCGTGTCGGAGGTCGAGACGCGTTCGGTGCTCGAAGACATCGTCGCTACGCCGAAACTCGCTCCGGCCGACTACCGCATCGTGCACTACGATTCGCCCGAAGCGCGCGGGGTCGACGTCGCGTTCTTGTACCGTCCAGACGTCTTCAAGCTCGAAGGCAGTTTTCCCGTGCGGACGGTCGTGCCGACGTTGCCCAACTTCAAGACGCGCGACATTCTGACCATGTGGGGTACGATCGCCGACGAGCCGTTTTTCTTCATGGTGGCGCACTGGCCGTCGCGTTTGGGCGGCAAGGAGGCTTCGGAGTTCAAGCGGATCGCCGTCGGCGAGCAGATGCGGCGCATCGCCGATTCGGTACTGGCCGTGAATCCGGCGACGAAAATCCTCGCGATGGGCGACTTCAACGACGACCCGACGGACAGGAGCATCGCCGAAGGGCTCGGCGGCCGTGCCAAACTCAAAACGCTGGCCAAAGGGGAGTTCTTCAATCCTTTCGCCGAGATGCACCGTGCGGGGCTGGGTACGCTGGCTTACGGCGACGCTTGGAATCTGTTCGACAACATCGTCGTGACGGAGAACTTGGCGACGGGTTCGGAGGGCGAGCTGCGATTGCAGCGGGCGCCCGGCTCGAAGTACTACGGCAACATCTTCAAGCAGCACTACATGGTGCAGCGCGAGGGTCAGTTCAAGGGGTATCCGTTGCGTACGTTCGTCGGTAACAATTTTCAGGGCGGGTACAGCGACCACTTCCCCGTCTATGTCTATTTCGCCAAATAAAAACATTCGCATATCATGAAAATCAAAACATTATTGACCCTGATCCTGTCCGTCGCGACGCTTTCTGCCTTTGCGCAGGGCGGCGGCATCACGGGCAAGATCGTGTCGCGAGCGGGGCGGAGTGCGCTCGCCGGCGTGAAGGTGACGATGACGCCCGGCGAACGGACGACCGTTTCCGATGCGGAGGGCGAGTTCTTGTTCGACGACGTTCCGGCCGGCAGTTACTCGTTGACGTTCGAGGCGGAGGAGTTCGAGCCGTCGACCATCGCCGTGCGGGTCGAGCGGACGCTTCGCGACCTCAATATGGTCGTGCTCGTGCCCGCTATGCCGCAGCAGACGCTCGACGACGCCATTTTCGCGGAGTTCGACACTGAAACGACCGACGATGCGCAGTCGTTGCCGACTTCGCTTTCGGCATCGAAAGATATTTTCAATAACATTGCGTCGTACAAATTCAGCGAGATGCGTTTCAATGTGCGCGGCTATGATTCGCAGAATCAGGACGTTTACATGAACGGCATCCGGCTCAACGACGCCATGACCGGTTATACGCCTTGGTCGCTGTGGAGCGGTCTGAACGACGCCACCCGCAACCAAGAAGTGACGTCGGGCATCGAAATGTCCGATGTCGGTCTGGGCGGCATCGGCGGTACGACCAATATCAACACCAGCCCGTCGCAGATGCGCAAGGGTCTGCGTGCCAGTCTGGTAAACGGCAACTCGATGTATCGGTTCCGCGCGATGGTTTCCTACGCTTCCGGTTATCAAGACAACGGGTGGGCGTATGCTTTCTCGCTTTCGACCCGTCAGGGCGGCAACTCCTACGTGCAAGGCGTCTATTACAACGCCTACGGCTATTTCGCCGCCGTCGAAAAACGCTTCGATGCACGTCATCGGCTGGCGTTGACGCTCTTGGGCGCACCCACCGAACGCGGTGCGCAGCAGGCCGCCACGCAGGAGGCCGCCACGCAGGAGGCCTACGACTTGGTCGGCAACAATTACTACAATCCCAACTGGGGCTGGCAGAACGGCAAACGCCGCAATGCCCGCGTGCGCGACAACCACGAACCCATCGTGCTGTTGAACTATGCGTTCGATATTTCCGACCGTTCGCAGTTGAGGCTGGCGACCTCCCTCCGTTTCGGTAAGAACGGCTATTCCGCGCTGACTTGGCAGAACGGCCCCGACCCGCGCCCCGATTATTACCGCAAATTGCCCAGTTATCTCGCTTCGGATGGCAACGCGCTCGGTGCGGCTTGGCAGGCGGTCTATTGGCAGGCGAATTACGACAATATCCGCCACTTCGACTGGGACGGCATGTACCGGACCAACTACATCCAGAACAGCCCCGCCGACGAGGAGGTTTACGGGCCCGGCCACCGCTCGAACTACATGGTCGAGGAGCGGCATACCGACCAGCTCGACTGGAATTTCGCGGCCAATTTCTCGCATCTGTTCCGCGATAATTCAAAGCTCAACGGCGGTTTGCGCTTGCGCCGCAACCGCACGGAGTATTATTCGCAGGTGAAAGACCTGTTGGGCGGCGATTATTGGGTCGATATCGACAAGTTCGCCGAACGCGATTTCGCATCGGACGTGCTGGCCTACCAGAACAATCTGGATTACTACGACCGATACGGCCACGCCCACGCTGCGAAAGTGGGGGACAAGTACAGCTACGATTACTATGCCCACGTGTTGAACAGCGATGTTTGGCTTTCCTACAACATGAATTTCGGCGGATTGGGCATTACGGTCGGCGGCGAAATCGGTTATGCCGCGATGTGGCGCGAGGGTCTGTGGCGCAAGGGCTTGTTCCCCGACAACTCCAAAGGCGATTCCAAGACGCTGGATTACCTCACTTACAAAGGCAAAGCCAATTTCACGTACCGTTTCTCGGCAGCGCACGCTGTTGAAGCGAATATCGTCTACATGCAGAAAGCACCCGAATTCCAGTCGGCCTTCGTGTCGCCCCGTACCCGCAACACGATTACGCCGGGTATTTCGCCCGAGCGCGTTTTCGGCATCGATGCGGCTTACTCGCTGCGGCTGGGCGATATCAAGGCGCGCGTTTCGGGATACTATACCCGCGTGAATAATCAGTCGAAAGTGATGTCCTATTACGACGACGTGGCGGCCACGTACACCAATTTCGCCATGAGCGGCATCGACAAGCTCTACTTCGGTCTCGAAGCAGCCGTTTCCGTGCCGCTCTACCGCACGCTCACGCTCAACGGAGCCGTCAGCTGGGGTCAGTACACCTACGACTCGAATCCCGATTACATCCAGACGCAGGACAACAGCGGCAGCATCGTTTCGTCGGGCAAGGTCTACTGGAAGAACTTCCGGTTGGAGAGCACGCCTCAGACGGCGGTCAATATCGGCTTGTCCTACCGGTCGAACAAGAACGTCTACCTCTCGGCCGATTTCAACTATTACAATAACATGTATCTGTCGATGAGCCCCATCTATCGCACCGACGCGGTGATTACCTCCGGCATGTCGACCGCCGACATCGCCAATATGCGCCGGCAGGAGCGTTTCGACGGGGCCTATACGCTCAATGCCAGCATCGGCAAGAACTGGTTCATCCACCGGAAGTATACGCTGGGCTTCAGCCTCGACGTCAAGAACATCCTGAACGACCAGTCGATCAAGACCGGCGGTTACGAGCAGACCCGTCTCTCGAAGAATACCGAAACGACCGTGACTTCCTACCAACCGTTCGATTCCAAGTATTTCTACCTCTTCGGGACGACCTATTACCTGAATATCTATTTCCGTTTCTGACAGCGGCGGACAAAGACGAAATGTTATGATGAAATACCAATTATCCACTTTGATTTCGAGCGTCGCGGCGGGGTTGCTGCTCGTCGGATGTTACAACGATTTCGACACTCCGTCGCCTGCGCCGGTCATGACCGACGAACAGATGCTGGAAGACGGCCTCGCCTATATTTCGATCGGGGATTTGAAGCAGAAATTCTATTCGGCCAAAGGCGATAATCCGGGCCAGCCCGGCTCGCTGACCATCGCCGAGCCGTTGTATACGCGCGGAAAGGTCATTTCGAGCGACCGCGACGGCAACATCTACAAGTCGCTTTATATTTACGACAGCGGGAGCCAATCCGCGATTGAATTGAAACTCGCTTCGGGCAATTACCTGTTCCATCCTGTCGGTCAGATCGTGTTCGTGAAGTTGCAGGAGCTCGTCGTCGGGAATTATCGCGGCATGTTGAGCATCGGTACGCGTTCTTCCGACACGAACTATTCCAACGACAACATCGAAACCGACATCCTGCGTCGGGAGCATATTTTCGCCGGCGAACAGCAGGCGATGCTCGCTTCCGACACGTTGGTGATTACGAAGGAAAACTACACGACGGTACTGAACGAGAGCAACGGCATGTATGGTCAAAACGCATTGGGCCGACTGGTACGCTTCGAGGGGGTAAAAAGCCATTACGGTACGGCTAAATGGGGTTACCAGAATACGTTCCCCAATTATTTCGCCAACAGCACCTCCTACGATGTCAATTCGCCCGGTTGGAGCGATATTCCCGAGTGGGCCACTTGGGCGGCCAAACGTGCTTTGCCCAATGCGAGCGGTTCTTTCACGGAGACCTATTTCTACGGTTCCGCATGGTTCACCTACGCCGACCCGAACGAGGGTGCTCAAGGGAAGTATACGCCCGGAAATTACGTCATCCGCACGAGCGGTTACAGTTCGTTCCGTGACGGCCGTATCCCGGCCGACGGTGCAACGGTCGATATCACGGCCATCTACACGATTTATACGAGTTCGAGTGCGACGCCGGCTACGGCCAAAGGCAACTGCGCCTACCAGTTGGTGCTCAACAGCGAAAAGGATGTCGTCGTGAAAAACGATGGATCGGAGACCTCCGACGAGCCTGCAAATCCCGATTCGCAGGAATAACACCGAAATGTGCTTATTGAAAAGCGAGCCGTGTCCGACGAAAATCGGACACGGCTCGCTTTTCGCTTCGTTGCGTGCGCCTTACTGCGCAGGCTGACGGTCGGGACGATCCGACCGGAACGGTACGGCCGGATGCCCGTAGACGTTGATCAGATTTCCGGGCAGATAGTTGCGGAACGCATACCGCACGGCTTTCGGTTCGGCCACTGCGGGCGAAACGACCTCTACGATGGATTTCGACTTCACGATACGGCCCTTTGCCTTGTAGAAAACGCCGTCGGCTCCGGCCAGCTCAAATCCCGTAATCGTTTGTCCGAGCGGGCCGATTCCCATGCGGAGTTCTCCGAAATGCACGAATGCTTTGCCGTTGCGGAATTCCACTTTCGTGTAGTGCGGTGCTTCGGTGTCGAACAACTCTTTGCGGTCGTAGGTTCGACGGAGGGCGGCGAGTGCCAGCCGTTCGCCGATGGGGCGTTTCGGTGCCGGATGGATGCAGTTCGCATCGCCTATGTCCGTCGTCGCAATCAGCGCGGCATTGGGAATGAGTTTCATCGCATCGCTTTGCGCTTCGACCACTTGTGCCGCGTCGATTCCCATCGGGTCGCCATAGACGTGAGGGGCGATCTGAATGCACAGGAAGGTCATCCGGTTCTCTGTGTCGCTCCATGCCGTGCGCCAGTCGGCGACCATCCGTTCCAGCAGGCGGGCGTAGTGCGGTGCTTCGCTGCGGTTGGATTCGCCTTGATACCAGACGAATCCGCGCGCCGCATAACCGGCGATCGGCGTGATCATTCCGTTGCGTAGGGTTCCGCATTTCGCATTCGGATGGATTTTCGGGTCGGCATTGATTTTTTCGATGTCGTAACCCATTCCGCGCAGGTCGTCGACGTTCGACCACGCTTCGATTTTCGAGCCGCCCCAGCTGGTCGAAACGATGCCGACCGGCACGTCGAGCGCCTGCGTCAGTGCCCGCGCGAAAAAGTATCCTACGGCGCTCATGTGCGGGGCCGTCGTGGGCGAGGGTACCTCCCAGCGCCCTTCTACGTCGTCCAGCGGTTGCATGGCATCGCGGCGTTTGACCGTCAGCATGCGGATGCGGCCGGCGTATTCGGGCGATTCGAGTACGGTCGGAAGCGCATCGTCGACCGGTTGCCCCACGTAGCCGCACAGCGGCATGTACATGTTCGACTGTCCCGAGCAGATCCACACTTCGCCGATGAGCAGGTTGCGCAGCACCACTTTCGAGTCCCGGTCGCTGACGGTCAGCGTTTGCGGTTCGTAGGAACCGGCCGGTGTGGGCAGTTCCGCGCTCCAGCGGCCTTGTTCTACGGTCGCACGGACGGGTTTTGCGGCCCACGATGCTTTCAGCAGCACCTCTTTGGCATCCGAACGTCCCCAGATGCGGACATTCTGTTGTTGTTGCAGTACGGCGTTGTCCCCGAATATCGAGGGCAGGGTTACTTCGGCCGCCGCAGGCGATGCGATGGCCGCAAGCAATACGATAATCCACTTTTTCATCTTCGGATCAGTGTGTTTTTTAGGTTTGTAAGATTTTATCGGGCATGTTTCGGCCGAATCGACGAACCGGTTCCGTCCGAAACCAAACAAAGATAGCCGAAACCCGATAGACGGCCAAATCTCGAAATAAAAATTTTATCTTTGCTCCCACAAACGGAAATCTATGGCAAGAAAGAAAGCGAATTACCCTTTGATCGAGGGGCTCGAAATAACGACCCTCGCCGCCGAAGGCAAGGCGATGGGCCGCTGGAACGACGTGGTGGTATTCGTCCCGATGACCGTTCCGGGCGATGTCGTCGACGTGCAGATACGGTGCAAGCGGCGGCGTTTCATGGAGGGTTACGTCGTCCGGTACGTGCGCCGGTCGCCCATGCGGGCCGAGCCGTTCTGCGAGCATTTCGGCACCTGCGGCGGGTGCAAATGGCAGAACCTGCCTTACGGCGAGCAGCTGGCATTCAAGACCGCGCAGGTGCGCGACCAGCTGACCCGCATCGGCAAAATCGAACTGCCCGAAATCGCATCTTGCTTGGGCTCTGCCCGGACGCAGTTCTACCGCAACAAATTGGAATTCACCTTCGCCGACCGCCGTTGGTTGACCCGCGAAGAGATTGCGGCCGATGCCGACATCGTGGCCGGGCCTGCCGCCGGTTTCCACATTCCCGACATGTTCGACAAGGTGTTGGACATCCGCCGGTGCTGGTTGCAGCCCGACCCGTCGAACGCCATCCGCACCGAAACCAAGCGTTTTTGCCTCGAACACGGTTACTCGTTCCACAACGCCCGCGAGCATACGGGCTTGATGCGCAACCTGACTGTCCGCACCGCTTCGACCGGCGAAGTGATGGTCATCGTCGTCTTCGGGGCCGACGAGCGCGAGAAAATCGCCGCCTTGTTGGAGCACCTCGCTGCGACTTTCCCCGAAATCACGTCGTTGTTCTATATCGTTAATACCAAGTTCAACGATTCGACCGCCGACCTCGACCCCGTGCTCTATCGCGGCAAGGACCATATCGTCGAGGAGATGGAGGGCTTGCGTTTCAAGGTGGGGCCTAAGTCGTTCTACCAGACCAATTCGGCACAGGCCTACGAGCTCTACAAGGTCGCCCGCGATTTCGCCGACCTGCACCCCGACGAGGTGCTTTACGACCTTTATACCGGAACGGGTACCATTGCCAACTTCTGCGCTTCGCGATGCGCGCGCGTCGTCGGCATCGAGTACGTCCCCGAAGCCATCGCCGACGCCCGTGTCAATTCCGAGACAAACGGCATCGCCAATACCGTGTTCTATGCGGGCGATATGAAAGCCGTGTTGGACGATGCTTTCATCGCCGCGAACGGCCGTCCCGACGTCATCATCCTCGACCCGCCGCGTGCTGGGGTCGACGAGCCGGTCATCGAGGTGATTCGCCGCGCCGCTCCCGCGCGCATCGTCTACGTCAGCTGCAATCCTGCTACGCAGGCCCGCGATTTGGCCTTGCTGGACGCCGATTACCGCGTTGCTGCCGTGCAGCCCGTCGATATGTTCCCGCATACGCACCATGTCGAGAATGTCGTGAAATTGGTGCGGCGCGACGCATAGCACCGTTTTTGCTGGGAATGCGGCATTCGCCATGAATGAAAATCTGATCGTACCGTTTTTGCTGACGCTCGGCGCCGGTCTCGCGACCGGTATCGGCAGCTTGGTCGCTTTCTTCGCCAAACATACCAACCGGCGGCTGCTTTCGTTTTCGCTCGGTCTGTCGGGCGGGGTGATGGTCTACGTGTCGTTCGTCGAGTTGTTCCCGCAGGCCGAAACTGCGCTCTTGGAGGCATGGAGCGGCGGAACGGGACACTGGCTTGCGGTCGCGGCTTTTTTCGGCGGTATGTTACTGATCGGTATCATCGACCGGCTCGTGCCGTCGGCCGAGAATCCGCACGAGGCGCATCTCGTCGAAGAGATGAAACGGCGTCCGCATAACCCCAAGCTGATGCGCATGGGGCTTATGACGACGCTCGCTATCGCCATTCATAACTTTCCCGAAGGAATCGCCACGTTCGCGGCGGCGGTCGACAACCGCACGTTGGGCGTCGCCATTGCCGTCGCGATCGCCATCCACAACATCCCGGAGGGTATCGCGGTCTCCGTGCCCGTGTTTTACGCTACGGGCAACCGGCGCAAGGCGTTCGTCTACTCGTTGTTGTCGGGGTTGGCCGAGCCGGTCGGGGCGTTGCTGGCTTGGGTGGCGTTGATGCCCTTCATGACGCCCACGCTCATGGGGTGCGTCCTCGCGGGCGTCGCCGGCATCATGGTCTTCATCTCCATCGACGAACTGCTTCCGGCCGCCCGCGAATACGGCGAGGCGCACACGGCCATCTACGGCGTGGTTTCGGGCATGGCGCTGATGGCGGTCAGTCTGTTGATGCTGAAATAAGAATCGGATTATGGAGATACTCGTTCTGTTATTGGGTTTGGCGCTGATACTTGGCGGCGCCAATTTTCTGACCGACGGTGCCGCCGCCGTCGCACAGCGTTTCCGCGTGCCGGAGTTCATCATCGGTCTGACCGTCATCGCCGTCGGCACTTCGACCCCCGAACTGGTCGTTTCCGTGCTTTCGGCCATTGCCGGCAAAAGCGACGTGGCGATCGGCAACGTCGTCGGCTCCAACCTTTTCAATGTCTTCGTCATCGTGGGCATCTGCGCCGTGATTCGCCCGCTGCCGCTCACGTCCGGTAATATCCGGCGCGACATACCTTTCGGCATGCTCGGTTCGCTGTTGCTGTTGTTCGTCGCGTGCGACCGCTTTTTCGGGTTCGGCGATGCCGACCGCATCGGGCGCGCAGAGGGCATCGGCATGTTCCTGCTCTATGTTTTCGTCATGTGGTACACGGTGAAGCACACCGAACGGCCCGTCGTTTCGGAGACCGCATGCCCGACCGAATCGCAGCGGCAGCCCTCCGTCAAATTGTGGCTTGCCGTCGTGATGATTATCGGCGGGCTGGCGGCTTTGATCGGCGGCGGCGAGTTGTTCCTCGACAGCGCGACCCGCATCGCCCGCAAATTGGGCGTCAGCGAATCGGTCATCGCCATTACGCTCGTTGCGGGCGGTACGTCGTTGCCCGAATTGGCCTCGTCGGTCGTTTCGTTGTTGAAGGGGCGCGCCGAAATGGCGTTGGGCAACGTGCTGGGCTCGAACATCGCCAATATCCTCTTGATTCTCGGGGTGAGTGCCACGATTCATCCGCTTTCGATGGGTGGTATCACGTTCGCCGACATCCTGATGGTCGTGTTGAGTTCGCTGGTGCTTTTCCTCGCGGCCTTTACCTTCCGGCGCAAGGCCATCGACCGCGCGGAGGGCGTGCTCTTCTTGGCGATTTACATCGTTTACATCGGCTGCTTGGTCAGCAGGTAGCGTTCCAGTAGGCGCGGTACGGCGTAGTCGTCCACGTCCGCAATCGCTACGGCGCAGGCTTCCGCCGCCGGAGCGAACGCTTCGACTTCGATGCGGTGCACTGTCGCGAAGATGCGTTGGTGCGACAGCTGGTGCTTCGACAGGTCGATGCTTTCGCGCAGCACCCATTTGTCTCCGACCCAGCGGCGGAATTCTTCCGTTCGCGGGAGTTCGCACTCCTCTGCGCCGGTTTCCACCAGCGGAAATTCGTAAAGTCCCTGCCAGATGTCGCCCGCGCCGCGCCGGTGCAGGACTGTGCGGTCGCCGCAGACGATGTGCAGATAATGGAACCGTCGATCGCGGACGTGCGTGCGGCCTTGTTTGACGGGGCGTTCGGCAACGGTTCCGGCCGCACGGGCCGCACAGCGTTCCGCCAGCGGACATTCGTTGCAGCGGGGTTGAGCCGGCGTGCAGAGCGTCGCGCCGAAATCCATGACGGCCTGATTGTAGGCGGAGGGTTGCGCTTCGCCGAGCAGCTCCTGCGCCAGCGCGGCGAAAAGTTTCTTTCCGGTGCCCGTGTCGATGGGTTCCGCCAAATCGAACAGACGCGCCAGCACCCGATGGAAATTCCCGTCGACGGCGGCGTGGGGCAGG
Source organism: Alistipes senegalensis (assembly GCA_023665825.1). Classification (GTDB taxonomy): domain Bacteria; phylum Bacteroidota; class Bacteroidia; order Bacteroidales; family Rikenellaceae; genus Alistipes; species Alistipes senegalensis_A. Next base: position 1,250,165 of record JAMPDE010000001.1, read on the forward strand.
TCATAGGCGAACGCACAGACAGCCGCTGCCGTGTAGTCACCCACTCCGCACAGCGAGCGCACTCCCTCGTAGGTCTCGGGGAAACGGCCGCCGAACTCCGCCATGATTTGTTTTGCGGCCGCATGGAGGTTGCGGGCACGGCTGTAATACCCCAGCCCTTGCCACAGTTTCAGCACTTCGTCCTCATTGGCGGTGGCGAGCGAAGCGACCGTCGGGAACCGTTGCGTGAAACGGAGGTAGTACTCCGTGCCTTGCGCCACGCGGGTCTGTTGCAGAATCACTTCCGACAGCCAGATGCGATAGGGGTCGCGTGTTTCGCGCCAAGGCAGCGAACGCCCGCAGCGTCCGTACCATTCGACGAGTATGTCGGCGACCGTGTGCATGAACGAGGTGAATTTTGGCACGAAGATACGATTTTTCCCGTTTCGGAATCAAATTTGAAGCATTCGCCGTATCGTTAAAAGTCGAAAATTATGGAAAAACGTCGCAATCTCGTGAACAACACCTCCGAAAGCCGTTACGAAATGGAGGTCGAGGGCCAGAAGGCCTATGTCGATTATCGGACTTATCCCGACGTCATCGAATTGACCTATACTTACGTTCCCCAGTCGTGTCGCGGCAAGCGGTTCGGGGGCGAGTTGGTCGAGTGCGTCTTGGAGCACGTTCGCGCGCAGCGTCTGAAAGTGATTCCGCGCTGCGGGTTCATTGCGCGGTGGATTCAGATTCATCCCGAATGGGAGGGCATCGTCGCGACCGAGACCGTTCGGAGCGGGGAATAGCGAAGGGGCCGTCCGAAACGGCCCCTTTGTTCTATTTCGCCTTGCCTTGCCGGGCGACCGCCTCCATACGGGCGGCGATTTCCGCAGGGTCGCCCAGAAAATAGTCGCCCACGCAGTTCAGTCCGTCGTCGAACTCGAAGACGTAAGGTGCCGCCGTCGGCAGGTTGAGTCCGGCGATTTCGTCGTCCGAGATGCCTTTGAGATGCTTGACGATTCCGCGCAGGCTGTTTCCGTGCGCCACGACCAGCAGCGCATCGTGATGCGCCAGCGCGGGCAGTATCTCGCATTGCCAGTAGGGGAGGGCACGCGCCACCGTATCCCGCAACGCCTCCGTGAGCGGCAATTCGGCATCGGGAATCCCCCGATAACGGATGTCCTGACGTGGATTGCGCGGATCGTCCGTCGCGAGCGGGGCGGGCGGTACGCCGTAGCTTCGTCGCCAGATGCGTACTTGTTCATCGCCGTATTTCGCGGCTGTTTCCGCTTTGTTCAGGCCTTGCAGCGCGCCGTAGTGCTTTTCGTTGAGGCGCCAGCTTTTCGATACCGGAAGCCATTGCGCGTCGAGTTCACGAAGCACGATATCGAGTGTCCGAACGGCTCGTTTCAGATAGGAGGTGTAGGCGTGTCCGAATCGGAACCCTTCGCGGCGCAGCAACGCTCCGGCTTGCGCCGCTTCGCGTTCGCCCTGCTCGCTCAAATCGACGTCCGTCCAGCCCGTAAAGCGGTTTTCGCGGTTCCATACACTCTCGCCGTGGCGGAGCAACACGATTTTTTTCATCCGACGACCCTTTCCGTTTCCAAAATTACCCGGTTTTGCAGCGTGCGGTGCTCGAAAAAGTCGTTGATGTTCCGCATCGTGACCTCCGCGATGTTGTCCAGCGCCTCGCGCGTGAAAAATCCCTGATGCGATGTGAGCAGCACGTTGTTGAACGACAGCAGCCGCGCCAGCATGTCGTCGTCCATGATGCGGTCGGAGGTGTCCTCGTAGAAATACTCCGCCTCTTCTTCGTACACGTCCAGTCCCGCCGCGCCTACCTGTTTCTCTTTCAGCCCTTCGATCAGCGCGGCCGTGTCGATCAGTTTTCCGCGTCCCGTGTTGATGATCATCACGCCCGATTTCATGCTTGCAATCGCCGCGCTGTCGATCATGTGGCGGGTCTGTTCGGTCAGCGGGCAATGCAGCGAAATGATGTCCGCCCGGCGGTAGAGTTCGTCCAGCGCGACGTATTCGATGCCCTCCGCCAGCGCATAGCGTTCGTCCGGCCGGATGTCGTAGGCGAGCACTTCCATGCCGAACCCTTTGAGGATGTGGATCAGTTGCCGGGCGATTTTTCCCGTGCCGACGATGCCGGCCGTCTTGCCGTAGAGGTCGAATCCCAGCAGTCCGTGCAGCGTGAAATTGCCGTCGCGCGTGCGCCAGTAGGCGCGGTGGATTTTGCGGTTGAGCGACAGAATCAGCGCTGCGGCATGTTCGGCGACGGCATGCGGCGAGTAGGCCGGTACGCGCACCACCGGAATGCCGTATTGCGCGGCTGCTTGCAAGTCGACGTTGTTGAATCCGGCGCAGCGCAGGGCGATGAGCCGCACTCCGAATTCGGAGAGCTGCCGGACGGTTTCGGCATCCACCGTGTCGTTGACGAAGACGCACACCGCATCGGCGCCTTTCGCCAGCAGCGCATTTTTTGCGTTGAGGTGGCTGCGGTGGTAGACTATCTCGAATCCGTAGTTTTTTCGGATCCGGTCGAACGACGTTCGGTCGTAGGGCTGCGTTCCGAATAGCATGACATCCATAATCGGGCGTTTTTTGCCCGGAACGTTGCAATTCGGATTCCAAAACGGGATTTTTTCTGTTATTTCCGCGATTTTCGGAATGCGGAGGGCGATTGGCCCGTCTGTTTTTTGAAATAACGTCCCAGATAGGACTGGTCGGGAAAGTGTAGCCGGTAGGCGATTTCGAGGATCGACAGGTCGGTCGATTGGAGCAGATGCTTGATTTCGAGCACGACGGCGCGGTCGATCAGTGTTTTGACCCCCTCGTGCGTCGTGTTGCGGACGATGGCCGAGAGGTAGCGCGTCGAGATGCACAGTTTGTCGGCATAGAACGCCACTTCGCGTTCGCGGGTGCAGTGCTCTTTCACCAGCGCGACGAAACGGTGCAGCAGTTCGCTTTGGCGGGTCGAGGGTTCGACTGTGCGCCGTTCTTGGAACCGTTCCGAGAAGCGTTGCATTTTGTCGTAGGATTCCAGAAACAGGTTTTGCAACCGGTTGCGGATGATGATGTCGCGGAAACGGTTTTCGCGGTCGCGATAGGTGTAGCCTACGATCTGGAACCAGAATTTCGCGCCTTCGGCGATTTGTTCCGACGGTGCGAAAAACGGATGTTCTTCCAGCAGTCGGAAAAAGGCGGGGTCGAACCGTCCCGCTATTTCGAGGAACAGGTCGTGGGAGAAGGCGCAGTATTCCATGCGGAAATCGTTCGTGCGGTCGTCGAGCCGGAAGGATCTTCCCGGCAGCAGGAAGATGAGCGTATTGCGCCGGATCGTGCCGCGAAAAAGATCGACGGTCACTTCGGCCGAACCTTCGCTGCAAAAGAGAATCACTCCGTTGTCGTTGTGGACGGTGAGGCCGTCGAAATCGGCGAAGTCGGATTCGCCTACGGCGAACGGTTCTTCGAGCAGGGGATGAAACGGTTTTTTCAGGGGCACGGTTATTCTTTTTCCGAACAAAAATAGCGAAAAAATTCCAAATTCGCGTAATTTTGTTCCGAAAAGTACCAAAATAGTGCGTAAATTAAAAAACTTAAAATCGTTTTATCCGGTATTTTTGCAGCGAGGAAAAAATTTCAATGTATTATAAAGAGGTATTTATGAAGCGAAATTTTGTAAAGACGGCTTTGGCGGTTTGTTCGCTGGCCGTTGTTTCGTGCGGACAGGCGCCGACGGCCATGCGGCCCGCCGAGTACGCCGTGCTGACGGTCGGTACGACCGATCGGGAGATTCCGAGCCACTATTCGGCGATGATTCGCGGACGTCAGGACATCGACATCTACCCGCAGGTGAGCGGGACCATTTCGGAGGTGTGCGTGGTCGAGGGCCAGCAGGTCGAGAAGGGGCAGCCTTTGTTCATCATCGACCAAGTGCCTTACAAGGCCGCCTTGCAGACGGCCGAAGCCAACGTCGCCGCTGCCAAAGCCGGCGTCGCTACTGCGAAGCTGACCTATGACAGCAAAAAGGAACTGTTCGCCAACAAGGTGGTTTCGCAGTTCGACCTTTCGACCTCGAAAAACCAGCTGCTGACCGCCCAAGCGCAGCTCGCGCAGGCCGAAGCCCAGCGCGTGAATGCGGCGAACAACCTCTCCTATACGGTCGTGAAGGCTCCGTCCAACGGCGTCATCGGAACGTTGCCTTACCGTGTGGGGGCGTTGGTCAGCGCAGGGTTGCCCCAGCCGCTGACTACCGTGTCCGACAATTCGGACATGTACGTCTATTTTTCGATGACCGAAAACCAGTTGCTCGCCCTGACCCGTACCTACGGTTCCATCGCCAATACGTTGAAGAGCATGGCCGACGTGCAGCTGCGGTTGAACGACGGTTCGCTCTACGACAAGTCGGGCCGCATCGAGACCATCAGCGGCGTCATCGACCCTTCGACGGGTACCGTGTCGTTGCGGGCCGTCTTCGAGAACAAGGGCGGGTTGTTGCACAGCGGCGGTGCCGGCAGCATCATTCTGCCGACCTCGTACAAGGATTGCATCGTCGTACCCCAGCGGGCTACGTTCGAGGTGCAGGACAAGGTCTATGTCTATAAGGTCATCGACGGTATGGCTGTCTCGCAGATGATCGACGTCGAGAAAATTTCCGACGGCAAGGAGTACATCGTCCGCAGCGGTCTGATGCCGGGCGACGTCATCGTCGCCGAAGGCGTCGGTCTGATGCGCGAGGGTACGCCCATTGTCGCCAAAGGTTCGCAGGCTCCTGCTGCACCGCAGGCCGCTGAATCCGAAACCGGAAAGGAGGAATAACCCATGACACTCAAAAGTTTTATCGAACGCCCCGTATTGGCGTCGGTCATTTCGATTCTGATCGTCATCGCCGGTATCATCGGCTTGGCGTCGCTGCCCATCGAGCAGTATCCCGATATCGCGCCTCCGACGGTCATGGTACGTGCCTCCTATCCGGGTGCCAGTGCCGAAACCATCCAGAAATCGGTCATCGTGCCGTTGGAGGAGGCCATCAACGGCGTGGAGGACATGGATTACATCACGTCCAGCGCGGCCGTCGGCAGTGCTTCGTTGCAGATTCTGTTCCGTCAGGGCACCGACCCCGACATGGCGGCCGTCAACGTGCAGAACAAGGTTTCGCGTGCGACGGGTCTGCTGCCGTCCGAAGTTACGCAGATCGGCGTCACGACCATGAAGCGCAACCCGTCGATGGTCAAGATTTTCGCCTTGTACAGCCCCGACGATTCGTACGACGAAACATTCCTCTCGAACTACGCCAAAATCAATATCGAGCCCCGTATCCAGCGTATTCAGGGGGTCGGCGAGGTCATGACGTTGGGTGCCACCTATTCGATGCGCGTCTGGCTGAAGCCCGACATCATGGCGCAGTACAAACTGATTCCGTCCGACATCACGGGCGTGCTGGCCGAGCAGAATATCGAGGCGGCTACCGGTACGTTGGGCGAGAATGCCGATGTCGCGTTCCAGTATACGATGAAGTATCGCGGCCGCAGGATGACCCCCGAAGAGTTCGGCGATATCGTGATCCGTTCGACTTCCGACGGCGAAGTGCTCCGCTTGAAAGACGTTGCCGAAATCGAACTCGGCAGCGAATCCTATGGTTACAGGGGTTTTACGAACGGTCATCCGGGTATCAGTACGATGGTCTTCCAGACGGCCGGTTCGAATGCTACGCGAGTAGTCGAGGAGGTCGATGCCCTGCTCGAAGAGGTGAGCCTCGACCTGCCCAAAGGCGTGGCCATCGCCCACCTGCACAGCGTCAACGACTTCCTTTACGCTTCGATGAACGAGGTGCTCAAAACCCTTATCGAGGCCATTATTCTCGTCGTCTTGGTCGTCTATGTCTTCTTGCAGGACATCCGGTCGACCTTGATTCCGACCGTTTCGATTCTCGTCGCGTTGATCGGTACGTTCGGCTTCCTCGCCGTCGCCGGTTTCTCCATCAACCTGCTGACGTTGTTCGCGCTCGTGTTGGCTATCGGTACGGTGGTCGACGATGCCATCATCGTCGTCGAGGCGGTGCAGGCGCGTTTCGACGTCGGTTACAAATCGTCCTATATGGCTACGATCGACGCCATGTCGGGTATCACTTCGGCGATCGTCACTTCGACGCTGGTATTCATGGCCGTGTTCATTCCCGTCGCCATGATGGGCGGTACTTCGGGTATCTTCTACACGCAGTTCGGTATCACGATGGCCGTCGCCGTCGGTATTTCGGCTCTGAACGCCCTGACGCTTTCGCCTGCGCTTTGCGCGCTGCTGTTGAAACCCTACATGGACGAGAACGGCGAGATGCGCGATAACTTCGCCGCCCGCTTCCGCAAGGCTTTCAACGCCATTTTCACGGCGATGATCAACAAATACAAGTACGGCGTGCTGCTCTTCATCAAGCACCGTTGGCTCACGTGGTCGACGCTTGCGCTGGCTTTTGCGGCTCTCGTCGTGCTGATGAATACCACTAAGACCGGTCTTGTTCCCGACGAGGATCAGGGTACTATCATGGTCAATGTGACCGCCGCTCCGGGGTCGTCGCTCGAATCGACGCACCGTATCATGGAGCAAATATCCGAACGCATCGAGGGCATCCCGCAGATCCGCGACTACATGCGTGTAGCCGGTTACGGTATGATTGCCGGTCAGGGTTCGTCCTACGGTATGTGTATCATCAAGTTGAAGGATTGGGAGGAGCGTCCCGACAAGGCGGACGCCGTGCAGTCGGTCATCGGACAGATTTACGGCCGCACGATGGACATCAAGGATGCGCAGATTTTCGCCGTTGCTCCGCCGATGATTTCGGGTTACGGTTCTTCGACCGGTTTCTCGATGCACTTGCAGGATCGGGCCGGCGGCGAATTGACCGATTTCTATAATGTTTATCAGCAATTCATCGGCGCGCTGAATCAGCGTCCCGAAATCGCGATGGCCTATTCGACCTTCAACATCAATTTCCCGCAGTACGTCGTGGATGTCGATGCCGCCAAAGCCAAACGTGCCGGCGTTTCGCCGAATACCGTTCTTTCGACGTTGGCCGGTTATTACGGCGGACAGTACGTGTCGAACATCAACCGGTTCTCGAAGATGTACTACGTCACGATGCAGGCCGACCCGCAGTACCGCCTCGATCCCGAGTCGCTCGACCATGCGTTCGTGCGCCTGAACAACGGCGAAATGGCTCCTTTGAGCCAGTTCGTGACCCTCACGAAGGTGTACAGCTCCGAAGTGTTGAACCGTTTCAACCTCTATAACTCGATCGCCGTGAACGGTACGGCTGCCGACGGATATTCGTCCGGCGACGCCATCCGCGCCATTCGCGAAACCGCCGAGCAGGTATTGCCGCGCGGCTACGGTTACGAGTTCGACGGTATCAGCCGCGAGGAGGCCCGCACGGGCAGCAACACCGCCATCATCTTCGGTATCTGTATTCTTCTGATTTATCTGATTTTGAGCGCGCTTTACGAGAGTTTCATCATTCCGTTCGCCGTCATTCTTTCCGTGCCGTGCGGTCTGATGGGTTCGTTCGTCTTCGCCAAAATCATGGGATTGGAGAACAACATCTACCTCCAAACGGGTCTTATCATGTTGATCGGTCTGTTGTCCAAGACGGCCATTCTGTTGACCGAGTACGCCGGCGACCGCCGTCGGGCGGGCATGACGCTTACGCAGGCCGCTGTTTCGGCCGCCAAAGTCCGTCTGCGTCCTATTCTGATGACCGTCCTCACGATGGTGTTCGGTATGATTCCGCTGGTGCTTGCGCACGGTGTCGGCGCCAACGGCAACTCGACGCTCGGTTCGGGTGTCGTCGGCGGTATGATTATCGGTACGTTGGCGCTGTTGTTCCTCGTGCCTGCGCTCTTCATCGTCTTCCAGACCATTCAGGAGAAGATCAAACCGTTGGAGCTGGATCCCGATCCGCAGTGGTCGGTGCGTGCCGAAGTCGAGGACTGCCAAAACGAAAAGGAGGAATAAAACTATGAAAAAGATAATCATTCTGTGCGCGGCGGCCGCCTTGACCGCTTGCGGCATCTACAAACCGTACAGCCGTCCCGACGACATCCGTACCGACGGGCTCTACGGCAACGTCGAGGGTTCCGACACTACGTCGCTCGCCGATTTGAGTTGGCCGGAGGTCTTTACCGACCCGTTGTTGCAGACGCTGATCCGCACCGGATTGGCGAACAACACCGACATGCAGGCGGCTCACCTGCGCGTGGAGCAGGCCCAAGCGACGCTTACGTCGGCCCGCCTGTCCTACCTGCCGACGTTCAATTTCGCACCGCAGGGGGCGCTCAGCAGCTTCGATAACAGCAAGGCGGCGAAGACTTACAACATTCCGCTGACCGCCAGCTGGGAAATCGACATCTTCAACGGTCTGACCAATGCCAAACGCCGCGCAAAGGCGCTTTATATGCAAAGTCAGGCTTACGAGCAGGCCGTGCAGACCCAGTTGGTCGCCGGCATCGCCAACCTCTACTATACGTTGTTGATGCTCGACAGCCAGTACGAAGTGAGCCTGCAAACGGCCGACAAGTGGCGCGAGAGCGTCCGCACCATGCGGCACATGAAAGAGGCCGGTATGACGAACGAGGCCGGCGTCGCTCAATACGAGGCCAACAGTCTCGCGATTCAGGCTTCGCTGCACGACTTGGAGTATTCCATCCGCGAGGCCGAAAATTCGCTCGCCACGCTTTTGGGCGAAACGCCGCACGTCATCGTGCGCGGACGGCTCGACGCGCAGCAGTTGCCCGAAGATTTGCTCGTGGGCGTTCCCGTGCAGCTTTTGGCCAACCGTCCCGACGTGCGGGCTGCCGAACTCTCGCTGACGATGTCCTACTATGCCACTGCTTCGGCACGTTCGGCACTCTATCCGAAAATCACGTTGAGCGGTGCCGCCGGTTGGACGAACAGCGCCGGTTCGATGATCGTCAATCCGGGCAAACTGCTTCTTTCGGCGGCCGGTTCGCTCGTCCTGCCGATTTTCAATGCCCGTGCCGGTCGTGCGCAGGTGAAGATCGCCAAAGCCGATCAGGAAACCGCGAAACTGAACTTCCAGCAGACGTTGCTCGATGCCGGTGCCGAAGTCAACAACGCGCTGATGCAGTGCCAGACGGCCCGTGTCAAAGGCGAACTGCGTGCGGCGCAGATCGAAGCGTTGGAGCGTGCCGTGAAGAGCAGCGAGCTGCTCATGCAGTACACGCCGACGACCTACCTCGAAGTGTTGACTGCTCAACAATCGCTGTTGTCGGCCCAGTTGTCGCAGATTTCCGACCGGTTCGACGAGATTCAGGGTGTCGTTACGCTCTACCGCGCGCTCGGCGGCGGTCGCGACGCAAACTGATAGCGGCGGCGGATTTTTCCGAAGAGACGGCTTGCCCGTTTCAGAGAACGGCGAGTTCTCCGCTGTGAAAGCAAAAAGGGGAGTGTCTTTTATGACGCTCCCTTTTTGCTTTCGTCGAAAGCGTGCCCGATATTTGGTTCGGCATGCTATTTTTTCTATTTTTGTCCGACTTAACGGTTCGATTTCATGGAAGAAATTACCCCCCCCCGCAAAAAACCGGAGAATTGCCTTGTTTGGGCGATTCTCTCCACTGTGTTGTGTTGCCTGCCGTTCGGCATCGTTTCCATCGTCTACGCATCCAAAGTAGATTCCGAATGGATGGTCGGTCATTTCGACGAAGCGGAAGATGCCGCCAAGAAAGCCCGCACATGGGCTATCGTTTCGGCTGCTTCGGCTCTCTTTTTCTGGGTGATTTACATCGTGGTCATCGTAGGCCTTGCTTTCTTCGTCGCTTCGGAAACATGCTGAAAAGTACGGGCGGTGGTTGCTCGCCGGCGGTCTCCTGATTACCGCCGCGTGGTTCTATTACCGTTTCGACCCTGCCCGTACGGCGTGGATGCCCCAGTGCCTTTTCCACCGGTTGACCGGTTGGGAGTGTCCGGCTTGCGGTAGCCAGCGGGCGATTTACAGTCTGTTGCACGGTCGGGTAGGGGCGGCGTTCCGTTTCAATCCGTTCATGATCATTTCCATTCCCTATCTTGCGGCGGTGGCTTGGACGACTTTCGACCGTCGGCCTTGCGCCGTGCGGTGGCGCGGGCGGGTACAGCATCCGAAGGTCGTGCGTCTCTATTTTGTCGCAGTCGTGGGGTGGTGGATAGGCCGTAATCTTTTTTGAGCTCGTGATACGAAAAACGCCGTGCAATTCTGCACGGCGTTTTCCTATTATTCCGACAGCCGGTTATTCGGCCATCAGGATTTCGAGCATCTTGATCGACGCTTTCGCAATCGGCGTGCCCGGTCCGAAGATAGCGGCCGCACCGTCGCGATAGAGCTGGTCGTAATCCTGATGCGGAATCACACCGCCCACGATGACGATGATGTCCTCGCGGCCCAGTTTTTTCAGTTCGGCGATGATTTGCGGAACCAGCGTCAGGTGTCCGGCCGCCAGCGACGATACGCCTACGACGTGCACGTCGTTCTCGACCGCCTGCTTGGCGGCTTCGGCCGGCGTCTGGAACAGCGGGCCCATGTCGACGTCGAAACCGACGTCCGCATAGCCCGTCGCTACGACTTTCGCGCCGCGGTCGTGTCCGTCCTGTCCCAGCTTCGCAATCATGATGCGGGGTTGACGGCCCTCTTTTTTGGCGAATTCGGCGCACATGGCCTTCGCCTTCTCGAAATCCGAATCCTGTTTCATACTTGAACTGTAAACGCCCGAAATGGAACGAATCACTGCTTTGTAGCGGCCTACGACCACCTCGCAGGCATCCGAAATCTCGCCCAGCGTCGCGCGGACTTTGGCCGCTTCGACCGCCAGTTCCAGCAGATTGCCCTGCTTGGTCTTCACGCACTCCGTGATGGCTGCCAACGCTTTCTTCACGGCTGCTTCGTCGCGGTTCGCACGCAGCTCTTTCAGACGCTTGATTTGGCTTTCGCGCACGGCCGTGTTGTCCACTGCCAAGATGTCGATCGGAGCTTCCTTTTCCAGCCGGTATTCGTTCACGCCGATGATCTTCTGCTCGCCCGAGTCGATACGCGCTTGCGTGCGGGCTGCCGATTCTTCGATGCGCATCTTCGGAATGCCGGTCTCGATGGCTTTCGCCATGCCGCCCAGTTTTTCCACCTCTTGGATGTGCTCCCACGCCTTGTGCGCGATTTCGTTGGTCAGCGTTTCCACATAGTAGGAGCCTGCCCACGGGTCGACCTCGCGGCATACGGAGGTTTCCTCTTGGATGTAAATCTGCGTGTTACGCGCAATACGCGCCGAGAAGTCCGTCGGCAGGGCGATTGCCTCGTCCAGTGCGTTGGTGTGCAGCGATTGGGTGTGTCCCAACGCCGCTCCCATTGCTTCGATAGCCGTGCGGGCCACGTTGTTGAACGGGTCTTGCTCCGTGAGCGACCAGCCCGACGTCTGCGAGTGGGTACGCAATGCTAGCGATTTGGGGTTCTTCGGGTCGAACTGCTTGACGATTTTGGCCCACAACATACGTGCCGCGCGCATCTTGGCGATCTCCATGAAGTGGTTCATGCCGATAGCCCAGAAGAACGACAGGCGCGGTGCGAATGCGTCGATGGACATGCCCGCGTTGATGCCTGCACGCAGATATTCCAGACCGTCGGCCAGCGTGGAGGCCAGCTCGATGTCGGCTGTCGCGCCCGCCTCCTGCATGTGGTAGCCCGAAA
>JAMPDE010000001.1:1261962-1280335 GCA_023665825.1 Alistipes senegalensis
CAGATACTCCAGACCGTCGGCCAGCGTGTAGGCCAGCTCGATGTCGGCTGTCGCGCCCGCCTCCTGCATGTGGTAGCCCGAAATTGAAATCGAGTTGAATTTGGGCATGTTCTTCGAAGTGTACTCGAAGATGTCGGCGATGATGCGCATCGAGAATTCGGGCGGATAGATATAGGTGTTGCGCACCATGAACTCTTTCAGAATGTCGTTCTGAATCGTTCCGGCCAGTTGGTCGAGGGTGCAGCCCTGCTCCAAACCCGTGACGATGTAGAACGCCAGCACGGGCAGCACCGCACCGTTCATGGTCATCGACACCGACATCTTGTCCAGCGGAATGCCGTTGAACAGCACTTTCATGTCTTCGACTGAGCAGATCGACACGCCGGCCTTGCCGACGTCGCCCACTACGCGCGGGTGGTCGGCATCATAGCCGCGGTGCGTCGCCAAGTCGAACGCCACCGACAGACCTTTCTGTCCTGCGGCGAGGTTGCGGCGGTAGAATGCGTTTGATTCTTCGGCGGTCGAGAAGCCCGCATACTGGCGGATCGTCCACGGCCGCATCACGTACATCGTCGAATAGGGGCCGCGCAGGAACGGAGCCATACCTGCCGCATAGTTCAGGTGCTCCATGCCTTCCAAGTCGGCCGCCGTGTAGTTTCCCTTGACGGGAATCTGTTCGGCTGTCATCCACGTCTCGTTTTCGGTGCAGCCTTTCGTAGCGCAGCAGTTTCCGGCTGCGCCTTTGTATTCCAGTTCTGAAAATTTCGCTCTCATAATCAGATTCCCAGCTCTTTAAGGTACGACTTCAAGGTTTCCAGCACGTTCGACTTCACGTTGATGAAGTTCTTGATGCCTTGTGCTTCCAGTTCGGGCGTGCAGGCCGGCGCTCCGGCGACTACCAGAATCGCCTTGCCGCCCAGCAGCTCCTTGACTTTCGGCGCTGCTTCGGCATAGTCGTCGTCCGACGCGCAGACCACCACGATTTCGGCTTTCGATTCCAGAGCCGCTTTCACGCCCTCTTCGATCGACTTGAAATAGGTGTTGTCCTGCACGCGGATTCCGGCGCATGCGAAGAAGTTGCACGAGAACTGCGCACGGGCGCGGGCCATCGCCAAGTTGCCGCACGTCAGCATGAAGGCTTTCGGTTCCTTGCCCGAACGGTCGACATGCAGACGCATCTCCTCGAACGCCATCGCTCCGCGATAGGGCGTCAGCACATTGCCTTCGCCTTGCGCGCGGGTTACGGCTTCGGCCGCGATTTCCGCAGGGGCCGTTTCCGTGAAGTTGGGGTATTGGTTCGCGCCCAGCAGAATCTGGCGGCGCGTCGCGATGTTCTTATCTTTCGCTGCCGCCGACGCGTCGATGCGCTCCTTGATGAATCCGGCCTTGTAGGCTTCGGCATAGCCGCCCTTTTCTTCGATTTCGAGGAAGAGCTTCCATGCTTCGGCCGCGATGGATTGGGTCAGGTTCTCCACGTAGTACGAACCGCCCGCCGGGTCGACCACTTGGTCGAAGTGGGCTTCGTGTTTCAGCAGCAGTTCGGCATTGCGGGCGATGCGCTTCGAGAATTCGTTCGGCGTCTCGAACGCACGGTCGAACGGCGTGACTTCCAGCGAGTAGACTCCGCCGATAGCCGCCGACATCGCTTCGGTCGTACCGCGCAGCATGTTGACGTAGGGGTCGTAGACCGTCTGGTTCCAGCGCGAGGTTTCGGCATGGATCTGCATCTTGCAGGCGCAGTTCTGCGGGCCGTAGGCCTTCACGACGTTGGCCCACAGCATGCGGGCCGCGCGGAATTTGGCGATTTCCAAAAAGTAGTTCGACGTCACCGAGAACGAGAAGCGCAACTTGCGCGCGACCGTTTCGGCATCGACGCCCCGATCGGTCAGACGGGCGAGATAGTCGTTACCGGCCGAGAGGGCGAATGCCAGCTCCTCGACGATGGTCGAACCCGCATTGCCGAACAGTTGAGCCGATACGGTGACGATGCGTACATGTTTGTACTCTTTCGTACGCTCCATCAGTTCGGCGATGCGTCCGAAGCATTTTTCGCCGTCGGGCGAGCAGAAATCGCCTTTCGTCGCCAGATTCTTGACCAGCGGGTCGATGCAGAACGCGATGTGTGCATCCTCCTTGCCGACGTTCTCTTTTTCGAGTTTCGCCAGCACCAGTTCGGCCAGTGCGCCCATGTGCTTGCCGCTGAACACGAGGTCGACGGCCGGAATGTGAATGCCGTGCAGCAGCACGTCGAGTTCTGCGGCTGTCATGCCCTCCTTGCGGATGCAGAGCCCCAGCGAATCGACCCCCTTGTTCAGGATGTCGAGTGCTTCGGCGTTGGCTTTGGCGGGGTCTTCGACCTCCACCGTCTGGTGGATACGCCAGCGGTTGTCCGTGCGCGTACCCCGCACATACGGGAACTCGCCTGCCTGCGAGCCCAAGAAACGGATGCCGTCGAGATTTTCGGCGCGGTAGTAGGGGCGGACGTTGAATCCTTCGCCCGTACGCCAAACCAGTTTGCGCTCGTAATCGGCACCTTTCAGATCGGCCGTAATCACCTCTTCCCACGCTTCGGTCGAAACCGGCGGGAATTCGGCGAACAGCTTTTCGCGGTTGGTGTTTGCCATAGTTTTATTGAGAATTGGTATGAGTTTGCGTTTCGGCGCACTAAATTACGAAAAATCGGCGAATTGGGGTAAAAAAGTTGTGAAAAAAATAACAATCCGTTGCGTCCGGCGGTTTGCTTTCTGTTTCGATGGCCGGTGCTTTCCTTGTCTGCGCGGACTTGCGGCATCGCTTCGGCGGGTGGGGCACTTTGCCGTTTTTGCGTTTCGCGCGACGCATAGCTTTTTCGTAAAATCGTTGTCGAAAAAAAGAAAAACAGACGAATTTTCCGTCGAAACGGCTTTTGTCGCGATGGCTTTTCAAAAATCGGCAAAATCGGAAATGTTGCTCGAAAAACTTGCTGTTATTGAAATAACAGCGTGAAAAATCGGGTAAAGTCGGAAAATTCGCACCTGTTTTTCGGGAATCGGATGAAAAAAATCATGTTTTTCCAAAATTATTCGATTTTCGCGCGAACAACATTTCGGAGAAAAAACTACCTTTGTCGCTGTAAACGGAAAGACCGGCTGCGTACGGTGAAAATGCCTGCCCGCCTGCCGACCCGAACGACTTAAATCATCAGCCTCATGTCTTTGTTACGGTTCAAAATGGTCGATGCGGCGATCAATCACGCCGCCGTCGAACCGAACGCTCCCGAAGGCCGGCCTTCGGATTATTTCGGTGAAAAGGTATTCAACCATGCCGCCATGCGCAAGTACCTCGACAAACGTACTTACGCCATTCTCTCCGAAACGATGGAGAAACGGACGCCGCTGCCGTTCGAGGTGGCCGACAGCGTCGCTGCGGGCATGCGCCAGTGGGCGTTGGAGCACGGCGCCGACCACTATACCCACTGGTTCCAGCCGCTGACGGGCGGTACTGCCGAAAAGCACGATGCTTTCGCCGACCCCGACGGCGAGGGCGGCGTCTTGGAGGAGTTCTCCGGCAAACTGCTTGTGCAGCAGGAGCCCGACGCTTCGTCGTTCCCCAACGGCGGCATCCGCAACACGTTCGAGGCGCGCGGTTACTCGGCGTGGGATCCTACGTCGCCGGCGTTCATCGTCGACACGACGCTTTGTATTCCGACTGTCTTTATCGCCTACACGGGCGAGGCGCTCGATTACAAGGTGCCTTTGCTACGCGCCGTCACAGCCGTCGGCAACGCCGCGACGGAGGTGTGCCGTTATTTCGACAAGAACGTGCAGCGCGTCTTTTCGTATCTCGGCTGGGAGCAGGAGTATTTCCTCGTCGACGAAAGCCTGTGGGCCATTCGTCCCGACTTGGTGCTGACCGGCCGCACGCTGATGGGCCACGAATCGGCCAAGAACCAGCAGTTGGAAGACCATTACTTCGGGGCCATTCCCGCGCGCGTCATGGCGTTCATGAAAGACCTCGAATACGAATGCCTGAAATTGGGCATCCCCGTCAAGACCCGCCACAACGAGGTGGCTCCCAACCAGTTCGAGCTGGCTCCGGTCTACGAGGAGGCGAATCTCGCCAACGACCACAACCAGTTGCTGATGACTATCATGGACAAAATCGCCCGCCGTCACCAGTTCCGCGTGCTGTTGCACGAGAAGCCTTTCAAGGGCATCAACGGTTCGGGCAAGCACAACAATTGGTCGTTGGGCACCGACACGGGGGTCAATCTGCTGGGGCCCGGCAAGACCGCTTCCGAGAATTTGCAGTTCATCACCTTCTTGGTCAACGTCATTTCGGCCGTTTACAAATACAACGGGTTGTTGAAAGCCTCGATCATGAGTGCGACGAACGCCCACCGATTGGGGGCCAACGAGGCACCGCCCGCTATCATTTCGACCTTTCTCGGCTCGCAGGTCTCGGGCGTGTTGGATAAATTGGAGGCGAGCAAAGGGGATAACGCCATCCGTTTCGATGCCAAGAATGTATTCAAGATGAGCGGCATTTCGCACATTCCGACCCTTCTGCTCGACAATACCGACCGCAACCGCACTTCGCCGTTCGCCTTTACGGGCAACCGTTTCGAGTTCCGCGCCGTCGGGTCGTCGGACAACTGTGCCGAAGCGATGATCGTGCTCAATACGGTCGTCGCCGCCGAGTTGCGTGAGTTCAAGGTGGCCGTCGATGCCAAAATCGAAGCCGGAGCCAAAAAGGAAAAGGCGATCTACGAGGTGTTGAAGCAGAAAATCAAGGCCTGCAAGGCGATTCGATTCGACGGCAACGGCTACTCCGACGAGTGGAAAGCCGAAGCTGCGCGTCGCGGACTCGATTGCGAAACTTCGACGCCGCTGATGATCGACCGCTATTTGGACAAGGAGACGGTGCGGATGTTCGGCGAATTGGGCGTTTTCTCGAAAGTGGAGCTCGAAGCCCGCGCGGAGGTGAAGTGGGAGACCTACACCAAGAAAATCCAGATCGAAAGCCGCGTTTTGGGCGACCTGACGATGAACCACATCGTGCCGATCGCTTCCAAATACGAGGCGATGCTACTCGACAAGGTTTACAAAATGGCGCAGATTCCGGGATTGAATGCGTCGGCCGACATCGAGTTGATTAAAAAAATCCAGAATCACACGGCGGCCATTCAGAAGATGACCGATGACATGATCGAAGCGCGCAAACGGGCCAACCGAATCGAGGACCAGCGCGAAAAGGCCATTGCCTACCACGATACGGTGGCCGTGTTTCTCGACGAAATCCGGTACCATATCGACAAGTTGGAGGAAATCGTCGACGACCAGATTTGGCCGCTGCCGAAATATCGCGAGCTGCTTTTCATCCGATAAGCGAACCGGCAGAACGAAAAACCGGAAACCCATGCAGGGTTTCCGGTTTTTCGTTGCTCCGAAGCAACGCCTTTTTCCGGTCGGGCCGGAGGTCGGGCTTTACTCTTCGTTGCGGTAGGTGTGCTCCACGTAGATGGCGTGCATCAGGGCCTCGCGTTTCGCAACCGAAGGCTTCGTGAAGTATTGACGACGGCGCAACTCTTTCAGCACGCCCGTGCGTTCGTATTTCCGTTTGAATTTTTTGAGGGCGCGTTCGATGTTTTCACCCTCCTTTACCGGCATGATAATCATGACTTGTTTCTTTTTTAATTTAGTTGTTTCGTTTTTTTCTGATTCGAGGTCGCCGGCTTTGCGCCGCGCCTCATGGTTCATGAGTAGGAATTATCTTTCGTCAGACCCGTCCCGATGACCGAATACCAAATACGGAGCCAGTTTCGCTGCCTCCTCTCGGGTGAATATCTTTTCTTCGATCAACTCTTCGACGGTACTCCAACCTCCTTTCAACGATCTTTCGTTCACTAATTTCCGAAGCTGCCGTTCTCCGATGTACGGATGTCCTTCCAGCGTTTTCGGGTTTGCAAAGTTAATATCAATTTTCCGAATTTCGCAACTGTCGCAGTAAATTTGTTCGATTATTTTTTCGTAGTTGCTTTCCGTGACGCCTTTTACCTCTGCGAGTTGCTCCGTTCGGACGAATCCGCCCAGCCGTTCGCGATAGCGGACGATGCGTCCGGCGGTCTTCTCGCCGATGCCGTTCACTCGGAGCAGTTCCGTCGAATCGGCCCGGTTCAGATCGATGCGTTCGTCGACGGGGCGGGGCTTCGTCTCCGGGAAAATGATGTATGGTTCCAGCGCTGCCGCCAGCGAATCGTTCATCACAAAACTCTTCCGAACACCTGCCATATCATGAATTTTGGCTTTGTCGCGCCAGCGAATGAAAGTCTCCGCCTGCTTTTGCGTCAGCGGGGTGATGGCGTGCAGATAGTGTGCGCTCACCGTGTCGATGCGGAACGGTTGCGGTTCCTGCAATTTCCGTGCTGGCAGTTCTTTCGGGATGCGGTCGGTCGCGAATCGGGGTTTCAGCTCGAACGCTTTCCCGATGCGGATGTACGGTTTCAGTTGCCGATAGAGCGAATCGTCGATGTAGTAGCAAAGAGCGACATCCTCCGTCGTGCGGAATACCTTGCCCGATTTTCGGAAGTTGACCAGCCCTGCCGCCTCTTTTTTGGTCAGTCCCATTTCGCGCAGCTCTTCGTACTGCACCGTGTTGGGGTCGAACGGGCGGGGTTTCAGTTCCCGTGCGACCGAATCGCGTTTTTCGTAGGCCGGTTTTTCCGTCTGCTCGGCGGCTTGCATCTCCTGTTCGACCCTGCGGGCATCTTCCGGTGTGCTTTTGGGTTGCGCCAGCAGCAGTACGCCTACTGCGATTGCCGTCAGCGGCACGAACACGAGCAATCCGCGTATTTCCTGTTCGGTAAAGAATTTTGCCATAGTCGGTTAGTAAGTAAACAAAGATACTTCTTTTTCTGAAAAAATCCGTCCGTTTCGGTGAAAACGAAATTTTTTAGTCGATAAACTATGTAAAATAGTTGTATGAAAAGAAAATTTAGTTACCTTTGTTCCGTGAACAGAACCGAAAACCTATGGAAAATCCGAAAAACGAACGTCTGACTCGCCGCGAAGAGGAGTTGATGCGCTGTTTTTGGGCGCACGGCCCGTTGTTCGTGCGCGAACTGGTGGAGATGGCGCCCGAACCGAAGCCCCATTTCAATACGCTTTCGACGATGGTGCGTGCGCTCGAAACCAAAGGTTATCTTTCGCACAAGTCGTTCGGCAGCACCTACCAGTACTATCCCGTCGTGAGCGAGGCGGAGTTTTCGCGCCGCACGTTGGGCAACGTCATCAGCCGTTACTTCGAGAACTCCTACATGGGGGCGGTTTCCGCTTTGGTCGAGGAGGAGAAAATTTCGGTCGACGACCTGCGCCAATTGCTCGACCGCATCGAAAACCAGTCCAGCCGATAGCCCTATGTACGAGTTGGCGATTTATTCCCTGAAAGTCGGGGCTTGTCTGGCGGTCTTCTACTTGTTTTTCAAGTTGTTGTTGAGCCGTGAGACGTTCCACCGCTTCAATCGTGCCGTGGTGCTCGGCGCGATGTCGCTGTCGTTCGTCCTGCCGTTGTGCGTCATCACCGTCACGCACGAATTGCCTGCCGTGCCCGAAACGTTTTGGAACGACATCCCCGTAACCATCACCGAGCATGAAACCGTGCCGACGGACGAACCTTTCGCATGGGACAAAGCGATCGGCGCGCTTTATCTGCTCGGGGTGCTCGGCATGCTCGGGGCGACGCTCGTTTCCATTCGGCGCGTGGTGCGTCTGGTGCGGAGCGGCCGGCGCGAACCGCTCGGCGGCGGCGTCACGCTCGTGCGCTTGCAGCAGCCGGTTACGCCGTTCAGCTGGTGGCGTTACATCGTGATTTCCGAAGCCGACTACGCCGCTTGCGGGCACGAAATCATTACGCACGAACGGGCCCACCTGCGCCTGCATCACTCGTGGGACTTGTTGCTGACCGATTTTGCGGGGTGCTTGCAGTGGTTCAATCCGGCCATGTGGCTGTTGCGCCGCGAGTTGCGGGCCATTCACGAATACGAGGCCGACGAAGCGGTGCTCGACAGCGGCGTCGATGCGCGCCGATACCAGATTCTATTGATAAAAAAGGCTGCTGGCGGGAGGTGGTACTCAGTCGCCAACAGCTTCAATCACAGTAAACTTAAAAACCGTATTACCATGATGTTGCAAAAACGTTCATCGCGGTGGGCGGGAGCCAAGGCGCTCTTCGTCGTGCCGCTCGCGGGACTGGCTCTCGGAGCCTTCGCCGAAACCGTTTACGTCCTCCCGCAGGACAAAGGTACGCAGAAAATCGCCGAAATGCAAATTTCCGAACCGTCGGATAGTTCGAGCATTTCCGTTTCGGCGGACAAAATCCTTATCAAAGGTGTCGACGGCACGAAAGTGCAGGAACAGCCGTTGTATCTGATCGACGGCAAGGAGATCGCCGATTTGAATGACGTGAATGCGTTGATCCCCGAACGAATCAAGACGATAACCGTTTTGAAAGATGTTTCGGCGGCTCCGTACATCGAAAAGTACGGCGACAAGGCAAAGAACGGCGTGATTTTGATTACGCTGAAGAAGCCGGGCGAGCCGGACAATGTGGCACCCGCCGATGTGAAAAACATGGACGATGTCGTGGTCGTCGGTTACGGTGCGTTCCCGAAACCGGAGGAGTGGGAGGCCCAGCAGAAAAAGTTCGCGGAGATGGACGCGTACTTCCAGAGCGACGAATGGAAATCCAAGCTGAAGCAGTTGGAGAAAATCGACGCCTATTTCCAAAGCGACGAGTGGAAAGCCCAAGAAAAAAAGTTTGCGGAAATGGACGAATACTTCCAGAGCGACGAATGGCAGAAGAAAATGAAGAAATTGCAGCGGGATTCGACAGCTTTGACGAATTATTTTCGGAGCGACGAGTGGAAGACCTGCGAGCAGGCGCTGAAAGCGACCGCCGATTATTTCCAGAGCGACGAGTGGAAGACCTGCGAAAAAGCGCTGGAAGAAACGTTGAAAATGACCGACGATTATTTCCAAAGCGATGAATGGAAATCCGTGCAGAAGAAGTTGGAGAAAGTCGATGCTTATTTCCAAAGCGACGAATGGAAGTCCAAAGAGAAGAAACTGAAGACGATCGGCACGGTTTCGTCCGTTACGGTCGGTGCACCGGACGGATCGCAGATCGTTTACTACATCGACGGCCGGTTGTCGAACAAAACCGAACTGAACGCGCTCGACCAGAACAGCATCGCTTCGATTAACATCAACAAGGATAAACAGCCCGACGGTACGGTGCTTTCGACCATTGCCGTTACTACCAAAGGGCGCGGCGTGCAGGTCGTTAAGGTCGGAGCCGACATAGATAAGACCGTTATGCCGGTGCTCGCCTGCGAGGGTTCGCCCCTCGATATTTCGACCGTCGGCAGGACGCGGATTTATTCGGGGAAATTCCGGTTTACCAGTCTCAAGAATCTTCCGCAGGGTGCGACGATTCTGCTCAACGGAAAAGAGGTTTCCCGTCAGCAGCTTGTCGGTAAGAAGTTGCGGCAGGCACGGTTCTACATGGGCGACGCCGCTGCCGAACGGGGCAATCCCGCAGGATTCCTCCACTGCTCCCGCAAATAAATCCTCTCGAATGCGGATTCGGCTTACTTGAATCCCACGATTTCGGGTCGTGTCGGACGGAAACGGTATTCGGCGAAGTGTTTGGTATTCGAGAGACTGAACCAATCGGTGTCGACCAGACCTCCTTTGCCGAATGCCATTCCCAGCCGGATTTGCAGCGTGCCGAATATCAGGCGTTCGTTCTTGATGCGCAGTCCCAGCCCGAACGAGGCGAATCCCGGATTTCGGAACGGATTGGCCGCATAGCCCAGCGTTCCGCCGTCCAGAAACCCGAAAAAGGCGAACCGGAATCCCCACGGCTGAATCGGCGTGAATACGACGGTTTCCGTGTTGAGTACCAGCCGGTTGGTGCCTATTGCATATCGGTCGAGCGCTTGCAGGCCGTTTTCACCCGTGAATCCGATATTCTCTTCGTATCCCAGCTTGCGGTTCCAGCCTTGCGTGTAGTTGAGCGCGAGGAACTGGCGGACGCGGCTGCGCCGGACCGTCAGCAGGTTCGAGAACCACAGCACATCGATATCTACGGCATTGCGGTTCCACGCTCCGGTGCTGCGGTCGATGTGGCTGCCGAGCGTGAAACCGCCCATCAGGTAGCCGATGTGCCGGAATCCGCCCGTGCGGAATCCGACACCCAGATAGACCGATTGGTCGAACTCTCCCCACGTGTGGCCCGTCACCACTTCGGCCTTGTAGCCTGTCGCCACATACTCCTTGCGTCCGAATCCGTAGACCATGTTGGTCATGAAAAGTCGTTCGCGATACAATCCGATGCCCGAAAGCAGGTCGTCGTAGTCGTGTAGGGCGGGGTTGTAGTTCGCCGCGACTTCGGGGCGTTCCATGAACCGGCGGTAGTTGTAGCGGGCCGTCACGAAGACGTTCGACCGGATGCCCGGCAGCTGCTTCGACCAGCCCGCCCACAGGTCGAGGTCGCGCACTTTGACCAGCAGCGACGAATCGCGGTCGAGAAAGTACTTTTTCGACCGCATTTCGGTGTAGGTCGCGCCCACTTCGTAGTCCGTCGGTTTCAGGAATTCTTTGCGCAGGCTCACCCGCAGCGTGTTCTCGAAAAAGTTGCGCCCGCCCCTGACGTCGAACGTGAAGAACGAACCGAGCAGGTTGGGCATTTCGTATTCCACGATGTTGCCGCCGTAGTCGAACGTGTTGTATTTGAGGTTGGTCTCCACTTTCAAACGGGTACCCGTCCCGAAGATGTTGCCGTCGGTAAGTCCCAGCATCAGCCGTTTTTCGGAGTACAAAGCGGCGTCGATGCTGATCGACCAACTGTCGCGGACTTGCAGGACGATGTCCACGCGTGCCGCGTCGTGCGGGTCGGGTTCGACCGTTATCTCGGTGTCCGCGATATAGGGACGCGAAAGAAGCAGCTGCTGCGTGCGGACGACCAGTTCCGGGTCGAACCGTTGCCCGACCGAAAACAGCAGGTCGCGTCGGATGATGCTTTCGTGGGTGAGCGAATGGAGTTTGTTGCCGGTTCGTTCCAGCCAGTTTCCTTTCGTGTCGAACGGTTGTTTGCGTTCGATGCGGATTTCGCCGATGATTTTTCCGGCATAGGGGGCCAGCAGACGGGTTTCGTCGCAGATGCCGCCTGCTTCCTGCGCGTTCGTGTGCCGTTCGGTGAAAAGCAGCCGATAGAGCATGCGGGAGACGGCCGTGCGGTGGGTTTTCGATGCGATGCTGTCATAGAGCCGCTGGTTGCGTTCCGTCACGCGGGTATCCAGCGTGTCGGCATCGTGCGGGGCGGCGACGGCATCGAGTTTCGCGGAATCGATCCATCCGCGATAGGGGTGCGGACGCGCGGCGACGCGAACTGCGGACGGGAGTAGCAACAGCAGCAGGAGCGATATCCGAAATATGCGGCGGCACGAAAACATAGTCCCAAAGATAACGCGGATTTTCCGAAAAAAGTGCGTTCGTCGGGGTGAAGCGGCCGAAAAAACCGGCGAAAGTTCCGACAAAAAAAACGACAATCCCAACAGGATTGCCGTTTCAGTCGTTCCGGGCTGCGGAAATTGCCGTTTACCGCCGCCCTTCTTTGGCTTCGATGCACTCGGTGGCGTGCGGAACCTTCATCAGCCGTTCTTTCGGAATCAGCTTGCCGGTGGTCTTGCAGATGCCGTAGGTCTTGTTCTCGATGCGGACGAGGGCCATTTCCAGATTGCGGATGAATTTCATCTGATGCGTCGCCAGCCGTCCGTTCTCCTCTTTCGAGAGCGTCGCCGCGCCTTCTTCCAGCACCTTGTAGGTCGGCGACGTATCTTCCGTGTCGTTGCCGCCCGTGTGCGTGATGGTGGAGCGCAGCAGTTCATAGTCCGCACGCGCGACTTCCAGTTTTTTCAGAATCAGCTGCTTGAACTCTTCGAGTTCTTCGTCGGTGTATCGGGTTTTCTCTTCTGCCATAGCTCCATTCGTTTTAGAACTAATGTAAAATTAAGCAATATCCGCGAGACCGCCAAATAAATCGGCGTATTTCGACGGCTAAATTCGCGTAACGCCGATGCGCAGCGTTTCACCGTCGATGTCCGAATCCGTTACGACCGCGCCCGCAGGCGTTGCCGCGCTCTTGACTTCTACGGCGAGCGTTTGCGACGCGATGTAGTCCGCATGGATTGCTAACGCTTTCGCTACCAGTTCTTTCGCTTCGATTTCGACCCGGATTTTGTCCGTTACGGCGAAATCCGCCTCCTTGCGGATATTCTGGATGCGGTTTATCAACTCGCGTGCCACGCCTTCGGCGCGCAGTTCGTCCGTCACCGTGATGTCCAGCGCGACGGTCAGTTTGCCTTCCGTCGCTACCAGCCAGCCCGGCATGTCATCCGACGTAATCTCGAAATCGGCCGGCGTCACCGTGATGCGTTCGCCGTCCACTTCGAGCACCGTTTCCGACGACCGCTCGATTTCCGCGATTCGTTCCTGCGTGAATTCGGCCGTCATCGCCGCAATCTGCTTCATGTACTTGCCGTAGCGCGGGCCCAGCGTCTTGAAGTTGGGTTTGATATGCTTCGTGATGACGCCCGTCGTGTCGGCGATCAGTTCCAGCTCCTTGACATTTACCTCGTTCAGTATCAGCCCCTGCACGGCGGCGATGTGTTCCGCCATAGCCGCATCGAGTACCGGTACGACGATTTTCGTCAGCGGCTGGCGCACTTTGATGCCCACCTTGCGGCGCAGGGCCAGTACCATCGACGACAGCTGTTGGGCCAGTTGCATGCGTTCTTCCAATCGGGTGTCGATGCAGGTTTCGTCGGCTGCGGGATAATCGGTCAGATGCACCGAGCCTTCCGTGTGGCGGCCGCTTACGGCGTTCAGGTCGCTGAAAATCCGGTCGGTGATGAACGGCGCGAACGGTGCGGCCAGCAGCGCGACCGTTTCCAAGCAGGTATAGAGCGTCTGATAGGCCGCCAGCTTGTCGTCCGACATGCCGCCGCCCCAGAACCGTTTGCGGTTCAAGCGCACGTACCAGTTCGAGAGGTTCTCGCACACGAAATCTTGAATGGCCCGCGCCGCCGGCGTCGGGTCGTAGTTTTCGAGCGATTCGGTCACGTTCCGCACCAGCGTGTTGAGCAGCGAAAGGATCCAGCGGTCGATTTCCGGCCGTTTTTCGAGCGGCACTTCCGTTTCGCGGCCCGTGAAGCCGTCGACATTGGCATAAAGCGCGAAGAATGAATAGGTGTTGTAGAGTGTGCCGAAGAATTTGCGCCGCACTTCATCCACGCCGTCCGTATCGAATTTGAGGTTATCCCAAGGCTGCGAGTTCGTCAGCATGTACCAGCGCGTGGCGTCGGGCCCGTAGTCGGCCAGCACCGCGAACGGGTCGACGGCGTTGCCCAGCCGCTTCGACATTTTGTTGCCGTTCTTGTCGAGCACCAAGCCGGTCGAAATCACGTTCTTGAACGCTACGCTGTCGAAGAGCATCGTCGCGAGGGTGTGCAGCGTGAAGAACCAGCCGCGCGTCTGGTCGACGCCCTCGTTGATGAAATCGGCCGGGAATACCTTGCGGTCGTCCAATGCCGCCTTGTTCTCGAACGGATAGTGGATTTGCGCATAGGGCATCGCGCCCGAATCGAACCACACGTCGATCAGGTCTGGTTCGCGGCGCATCGGTTCGCCTTTCGACGATACCAGCACGATGTTGTCCACGTAGGGACGGTGCAGGTCGAGGCGCTCGGTCGAGTAGTTCTCGGCCGACATGTCGCCCGCCTTGAAATGCTTGTAGGGATTTTCCGTCATCAGTCCTGCTGCCACCGATTTTTCGATTTCGGCGATCAGTTCCTCGACGGAGCCGATACATTTCAGTTCGCTGTGGTCTTCCGTCGCCCAGATCGGCAGCGGCGTGCCCCAGAACCGCGAACGCGACAGGTTCCAGTCGACCAGCCCTTCGAGCCACTTGCCGAAACGTCCCGAGCCGGTCGATTCCGGCCGCCAATGAATGGTCTTGTTCAGTTCGATGAGGCGGTCGCGCAGGGCTGTCGTGCGGATGAACCACGAATCCAGCGGATAGTAGAGCACCGGTTTGTCCGTGCGCCAGCAGTGGGGATAGGAGTGCACGTGCTTTTCGATTTTGAAAGCCTGCCCCGCCGCTTTGAGCATCACCGCGATGTCCACGTCGAGCGTCGCATCGGCATCGGTCAGCGTTTCGTCGTAGGCATTCTTGACATAGCGGCCTGCATATTCGCCGTATTTCGCCGTATCGACGCAGCGTGCCACGAACGCGGGGTCGAGTTCTTCGAGCAGGAAGAATTTGCCTTGCCGGTCGACCATCGGCTGCGTCTTGCCGGCCTTGTCGACCACGAACAGCGGCGCGATGCCTGCGATTTTCGCCACCCGGTCGTCGTCCGCACCGAACGTCGGCGCGATGTGCACGATACCCGTACCGTCCGACGTCGTCACATAGTCGCCCGTGATGACGCGGAACGCATCGCCGTACTCCTCCATCGGCTTGACCCACGCAATCAGTTGTTCGTAGCGGATGCCGGCCAGTTCCGTGCCTTTCCAGCTTTCGCCCGTCAGCTCGTAGGAGCCCTCCATTTTCTTGGTGAAGTAGGCAGGCACCAAGTCGCGGGCCATGATGACCGTCTGCGGGGCGTCCGTGTAGGGGTTGCGGCACTTGATTTTGACGTATTCGATAGCGGGGCCGACGGCCAGCGCTGTGTTCGACGGCAAGGTCCAAGGCGTGGTCGTCCATGCCAAGAAATAGAGTTCTCCGTCGTCGACGTTCGCGAAAAGTTTTTCGCTCTCGGCGTTGCGGACGATGCGGAACTGCGCCGTGCAGGTGGTGTCTTTCACATCGCGGTAGCAGCCCGGCTGGTTCAGTTCGTGGGTCGAGAGCCCCGTTCCGGCAGCGGGCGAGTAAGGCTGGATCGTATATCCCTTGTACAGCAATCCTTTGTCATAGAGTTGTTTCAGCAGCCACCACAGCGTTTCGATGTACTTGTTGTCATAGGTGATATAGGGGTGTTCCATATCGACCCAGTAGCCCATTTTGCGGGTCAGTTCCTCCCACACGCCCGTGAACTCCATCACCGCCTCGCGGCACGTGCGGTTGTACGCTTCGATGCTGATTTTCTTGCCGATGTCCTCTTTCGTGATGCCGAGTTTTTTCTCGACGCCCAGCTCTACCGGCAGGCCGTGCGTGTCCCAGCCCGCCTTGCGGTGCACCTGAAATCCGCGTTGCGTTTTGTAGCGGCAGAACGTATCCTTGATCGTGCGCGCCATGACGTGGTGGATGCCCGGCTTGCCGTTGGCCGACGGGGGCCCTTCGTAGAATACGAATGCGGGATGTCCTTCGCGCGTGGAGATGCTCTTATGGAACGTATCTTCCTCGTCCCATTTTCGGAGGACTTCGGCGGCCGTTCCGGCCAAATCGAGACCTTTGTACTCGTTGAACTTCATATTTTCGTGTTTTTTATTCATTCGGAGGTGCGTCGCTTTGGCAAGCGCGGTTCGGAGTTTTTGTCCGAACTCCGCAAATGTACGAAAAGTCTGTAAAAAATGGAAACAGCCTCGTTACTTCTGAACGACCCGCGCCGGATTTCCGACCGCTACCGTATCGGCCGGAATGTCGCGTGTGACTACGGAGCCGGCTCCGATAATCGTCCGGTCGCCGATCGTCACGCCCGGACAGACGATGACGCCGCCGCCCAGCCAGCAGTCGTCGCCGATGACGATCGGGCGTCCCGTTTCCTTGCCCGTAGCCCGTTCGCGGGCCTCCATCGGGTGGTGGGCCGTCAGCAGTTGCACGTTCGGCCCCAGCATCGTGCGGTCGCCGATGCGAATCGGCGCGAGGTCCAGAAAGACGCACCCGAAGTTGACGAACGCATTTTCGCCGATGTGGATATTGAACCCGTAGTCGCAATGGAACGGCGCGCGGATGAACCCCTTGCAGCCCGGACACAATTCGACCATCGTCTGCCGGTAGGCCGCGTCGTGGACAACGTGTTCGACGTTGAACCGGTGCATCAGCCGGGTGGCGTGGCGACGGGCTTCGGTGAGTTCGGCATCTTTGGGGTCGAACCACTCTCCCCGCTGCATCTTTTCGAGTTCGGTCATGGTTCGCGTCAGTCGAACGATTGCATTTCGATCAGTTTCGCGTAGATGCCGTTCTTGGCCAGCAGCTCGGTGTGCGTGCCTTGTTCGGCGATTCGGCCGTGGTCGATGACGATGATCCGGTCGGCGTTGTAGATGGTCGAGAGCCGGTGGGCGATGACCACCGACGTGCGTCCGCCCGCCAACAGCTTGTTCAGTGCATCCTGCACCGACTTTTCGCTCTCCGTATCGAGGGCTGACGTCGCTTCGTCGAGAATCAGGATTTCGGGGTTTTTCAGCACGGCCCGCGCGATGGAAAGCCGCTGGCGTTGTCCGCCCGAGAGTTTCGAGCCGTGATCGCCGATGCACGTCGCATAGCCGTCGGGGCATTCGCTGATGAATCCGTCCGCATTAGCGATGCGGGCCGCTTCCGCAATCTCTTCCGGCGTCGCGTCCGGCTTGCCCATCGCGATGTTCGCCGCAATGGTGTCGTTGAACAGCACCGTGTCCTGCGATACGACGCTCATGTGGGCGCGCAGGCTCTCCTGCCGGTAGTCGCGCAGCGATACGCCGTCGATGAGGATATCGCCGGCCGTCGGGTCGTAGAAACGGGGCAGCAGTTCGCTCAACGTCGACTTGCCGCCTCCCGACGGGCCCACGAGCGCGACGGTTTCCCCACGCCGGATCTCGAACGACACGCCGTCGATGACTTCGCGCGTGCCGTCATAGGAGAAGTGCACGTCGCGGAATTCGATTTTCTCTTTCAGTCCGGTCAGTTCCGCTGCATCGGGTTTGTCTTGGATTTCACTCTCCGTATCGACGATCGCGAAGATGCGCTCGCCGGCGGCGATACCTTGATTGATGTTCGCGAACTGGTCGATGAACGTGCGCACCGGACGGGTGATTTGCGAGAAAATGGCGATGAACGCGAGGAATCCGCCCGGATTGAGCGACTGGTTGGCGACGAGAGCCCCACCGTAGACCAATACGATGCCGACGGCCGTGATACCGAGAAATTCGCTCATGGGCGAGGCCAGCTGCTGGCGGCGGGCCATCGAGAGGGTCAGCCGCGACACGTCGGCGTTGAGGTCGTAGTATTTCTGTTTGATGTACCGGGCGGCGTTGTAGCTCTTGATGACCTTGATGCCCGAGAGCGATTCATCGAGCGTCGCGACCATTTCGCCCTGCCGTATCTGGTTCGTGCGGGCGGGGTGGCGGAGCTTTTTCACGATGCTGCCGATGATCAATGCCACGACGGGCAGGAAGAGAATCGAGAAAATCGAAAGCTGCCACGAAATCGAAAACATCATGGCGATGTAGCCGATGATGAGGAACGGCTCGCGGAACGCCACCTGCAACGTGTTGGTGATGCAGAACTGCACGATGCCCACGTCCGACGTGATGCGCGAAATGATGTCGCCTTTGCGCTGGTCGCTGAAATAGCCCACGTGCATGTCCATGACGCGCGAAAACATCTTGTTGCGCATGCGTTGGAGGGTGCGCGTGCGCATGTTCTCGACCGTCCACGAGCCCAGATAGCGGAACAGGTTGCTCAACAGGCTGACGCAGATCGTCACGCCGGCCAGCATCATGAGCAGGTTCTGTTGCTCGTAGGTGTCGAACAGCCGGAAATAGACGTAGTTGAAGAGCGTCGAAACGTATTGCATGCTCATCTCCACCGGCGGCAGTGTTTCGACGGGTTGGGGGGTGATGCCGTCGCCGAACATCGTGTTGATGATCGGGGCGATGAGCCCGAACGTCAGCGAATTGAACAGTGCGTAAAACACCGAGTAGAAAAAGTAAGGTATGGCGTATCTGCCGATGGGGCGGGCGAAACTCAACAGTCGCAGGTAGGTCTTGAACATGCCGGAAATGATATAAAAACGTCCAAAGATACGAAGAATTTTGGAGAAACGGATTGGTGCGAGATGAATAATGTAAGTCGTTGAGAGGCAGAAAAGTTAAGGCGAAGTTCTTCAATAGGTTACCGAATAGGCAAAAACCGGGATATTGAGGAGTTGCACGGGCGCAGGGTTACTTATCCGTTGCCTTTTTCGGGTCGGAAATAAGACTAAAGGTACGGAAAGACTTTCGCCCGACCGCCGAAACGTTTCCGACTTCAAAGAGCCTGAGCTTTTCTTGGAAAACTTCACGACAAAGTTAGGCGTTTTTTGCGGAGTTTTCAGAAAAGACGGGATAGAATACTGAAACATAGTACTTTATTCTATGTT
>JAMPDE010000001.1:1280435-1342306 GCA_023665825.1 Alistipes senegalensis
GGACCCCAACATTAAAAGTGTTGTGCTCTACCTGCTGAGCTACGGATTCTCCGTGTGCCGATGAAACGGCTCCGTTCCGATTCGGCGGTGCAAATATACGGATTAAATTTTAATCTGCAAGATTTCGGCCGCTCTTTTTGCGGAATTTTTGCAAATCCGAAATAAAACGATACTTTTGTATTTCATAAAGAATCCTCTAAAATCGAATATCGTTATGTGTAGAGCGTTGATTATCGGCGCTGGCGGAGTCGGGACGGTCGTTACGCAGAAAATTGCGGCCAATCCCGTTTTTTCGGATGTGATGCTGGCCAGCCGTACCAAATCGAAATGCGATGCCGTTGCTGCCGCAATCGGCGGAAATCGGGTCAAGACGGCGCAGGTCGATGCCGATAATGTCGCCGAATTGTGCGAATTGTTCCGGTCGTTCCGCCCCGATATCGTGGTCAATGTGGCCCTGCCGTATCAGGATTTGACGATTATGGACGCCTGCCTCGAATGCGGCTGCAACTACTTGGATACGGCCAACTACGAACCGAAGGACGAGGCGCATTTCGAGTACTCGTGGCAATGGGCTTATCAGGATCGCTTCAAGGCAGCCGGTCTTACGGCCATACTGGGTTGCGGTTTCGATCCGGGCGTAACGGCGATTTTTACGGCATACGCGGCCAAGCACCATTTCGACGAAATCCATTATCTGGACATCGTCGACTGCAATGCGGGCAATCACGGCATGGCGTTCGCGACCAATTTCAATCCCGAAATCAACATCCGTGAGGTGACGCAGAAAGGCCGTTATTACGAAAACGGCCAGTGGGTGACGACCGAACCGCATGAGATTCACCGGCCGCTCAACTATCCCGAAATCGGGGAACGCGAATCGTATGTTATTTACCACGAGGAGTTGGAATCGCTCGTGAAGAATTATCCGACTATCAAGCGGGCGCGTTTTTGGATGACCTTCGGACAGGAATACCTCACGCATCTGCGCGTGATTCAGAATATCGGCATGGCGCGCATCGATCCGATTCTTTATAATGGGGTCGAAATCGTGCCGATTCAGTTCCTCAAAGCCGTGTTGCCCGACCCCAAGTCGCTGGGTGCCAATTATCACGGGCAAACCTCTATCGGTTGCCGGATTCGCGGTATCAAGGACGGCAAAGAGCGCACCTATTATATTTATAACAATTGCGACCACGAAAAGGCTTTCCAAGAGACCGGTACGCAGGCTGTTAGCTTCACGACGGGCGTGCCTGCCGCGTTGGGGGCTTCGATGTGGGCCAAAGGATTGTGGCGCGGTGCCGGCGTGTTCAACGTCGAGGAGTTCGATCCCGACCCGTTCCTCGTCGAATTGGGCCCGCAGGGGCTGCCATGGCATGAATTGTTCGATGTAAATATCGAAGTGTAAATTGTTGCCTATGAAGCATTAAAAAATGAAACCGGCGGCGTTCGGGACATAGACGTCGCTCGACATACGAAAGCACATCGGCTTTTTCTCGCTCGTGAAAATTGGACACTTTCAGAAACGTGAGGATAAAAGTAGGTGTTCACGCTGCTTGTCGGCGTGGGCATGACTTATATTTCACGTTTCGGGTCGTCCAATACCTCGCGAGTGGATATAATGATATGTCCACGTTTTTATGCTTAAACCAAACACAATTACAACTATGAAATTCTTTTCTAAAGCAAACTATGCAGACTATTTCGACAAAGGTGGTGAATGTTACAATGCTGAAAATTACAGTCAGGCGATTCCCTATTTCAAAAAAGCGAATGAATTGTTAGGAGGAAATAATTCAGTATGCCAATATAATATCGGACAATGTTATTATCTTATACAAGATTATTCGCAGGCGTTTTATTGGTATCGTAAAGCAGCAGAACAAGGAGTTTCCGATGCACAATGTCAATTAGGTGTATGTTATGCAAATGGTTATGGTGTAACAAAAGACGATGTGCAAGCGTTTTATTGGTATCGTAAAGCGGCAGAACAAGGAGATATTGTTGCTCAATTTAATTTAGGTGTACGTTATACGAAAGGGCATGGCGTAACAAAAGACGATGCGAAAGCGGTTTATTGGTACCGTAAAGCGGCAGAACAAGGGAATGTCCTTGCTCAATGTAATTTAGGTACATGTTATGCGAATGGTCAAGGTGTAACAAAAGACGATGTGCAAGCTGTTTATTGGTACCGAAAAGCAGCAGAACGGGGAGATTCTGTTGCACAATTTAAGTTAGGGGAGGTTTATAATGAGGGTCAAGGTGTGATGCGAGATGATGTGCAAGCTGTTTATTGGTACCGAAAAGCAGCAGAACAGGGAAATTCCGTTGCGCAAGCTAGTTTAGGGGCCTGTTATGCGAATGGTCGAGGTGTGACAAAAGACGATGTGCAAGCTGTTTATTGGTATCGTAAAGCGGCAGAACAAGGTGTTCCCAATGCGCAATATCTTTTAGGGACATGTTATGTGATGGGGCATGGTGTAGCACAAAATGCTGCAGAAGCAGTTTACTGGTGGCTCAAAGCGACAGAACAAGGAAATGCATTTGCGCAATTTAGTTTAGGGGCATGTTATGCGAAAGGGCATGGTGTAACAAAAGACGATGCGAAAGCTGTTTATTGGTATCGTAAAGCGGCAGAACAAGGGATTCCTGATGCGCAATGTCAATTAGGTGAATGTTATGCGAGTGGTGAGGGTATAACAAAAGACGATGTGCAGGCGGTTTATTGGTATCGTAAAGCAGCAGAACAAGGGAATGGAACCGCACAAGGTATGTTAAGTTTATGTTATTATTATGGAGCAGGTGTCGTCGAAGATTTGGAACAGGCGACCTATTGGGCTCGAAAATCAGCCGCGCAAGAGGATACGTCGTCTTTTGCAAGAGCTGCTATACAAGCTATTGTCCTGAAGTAAAGCAAAACCTGTCCGAACTCTGCACTAAGGCTTGGCTGGTTCGGATAAGTATAAATACCTAAATTCCCGAAACCTGTATCGTGCAATGCAGGTTTCGGGAGTTTTTTGCTAATTTTGCTTCTGTTTTGAAAGCATGCCGATGATCGATTTCCAGAAATTACCCTCTCCGTGCTACGTGCTCGACGAGCAGCTGCTCGACCGCAACCTTGCCGTGATAGACCGTGTGCGGCGCGAAACGGGCGTCGAAATCATCGTGGCGCTGAAAGCCTGCGCCATGTGGCGGATTTTTCCCGAACTGGCAAAGCATTCCGACGGAGCTACGGCAAGTTCCGTCGCCGAAGCGCGGCTCGTGGCGGAGGAGTACGGCAAACCGGCCCATACCTATGCTCCGGTCTATACCGACGTCGGTTTCGACGAAATCATGCAGTGTAGCGACCACATCACGTTCAATTCGTTGTCGCAGTTCGGGCGGTTCGGTCAGCGGGCTCTGATAAATGGCATTTCGTGCGGTTTGCGCATCAATCCGCAGTATTCGCCGGTCGAAACGGACCTCTATAATCCGTGCGTTGCCGGTTCGCGGCTGGGTGTTACGGCCGAAAAGCTGGATGCGGCAGGCGGTCTGCCGACCGGTATCGAGGGTCTGCATTTTCACGTGCTGTGCGAATCGCGTCCCGACCACCTTCGGCTGGCTTTGGAAGCGGTCGAACGTCATTTCGGGCGTTATTTGGACGATGTGAAATGGCTTAATATGGGCGGCGGGCATCTGATGACCCATGCCGATTACGATTGCGACGAGCTTATCTCGCTGTTGCGGGAATTTCGGGCACGGCATCCGCGTTTGCGGTTGATTATGGAGCCCGGAAGCGCGTTCACGTGGCGCACGGGCTATCTGGTCTCGACGGTCGAGGATATTGTGGAGAACGACGGCGTAATGACGGCGATGCTCGATGTGTCGTTCGCCTGCCACATGCCCGATTGTCTGGAAATGCCCTACAAGCCGGCCATTGTCGGAGCGCACGAACCGGCGGCAGGGGAGAAGCGGTGGCGCATGGGCGGCACGAGCTGCTTGGCGGGCGATTATTACGGCGATTGGGCGTTCGACCACGAATTGCAGGTCGGCGAGCGGATCGTGTTCGAAGACATGATTCACTACACGATGGTGAAAACCACGATGTTCAACGGCGTGCATCATCCGGCTATCGTCATCGTCCATCGCGACGGGGCGGTGGAAGTCGTCCGCGAGTTCGGCTACGAGGATTTCAAGAATCGGATGTCGTAAGGCGGCATTGTGCTTCGCGGGCGGGTTTCGGCCGGTGGAGGCCGAGCTTGCGTAAATTCGTGAACCGCAGTGGAAAAAGAGAATTA
Source organism: Alistipes senegalensis (assembly GCA_023665825.1). Taxonomy (GTDB): domain Bacteria; phylum Bacteroidota; class Bacteroidia; order Bacteroidales; family Rikenellaceae; genus Alistipes; species Alistipes senegalensis_A. Next base: position 1,284,710 of record JAMPDE010000001.1, read on the forward strand.
ACTAACAAAAAACTTGAATAAATGGAAAAATTCGTTCCGACGTCCTATACGCTCGAATGCGTCGCTACCGGACGCGAATTTCCCGACGAGGGGTGGACGCTCGAAGACCGTGTTTGCGACACGCCGTCGCTCGTGCGGACGCGTTATGCGAAAAAGCAGATCGAGGTAAAATCTTCCGAATACGGTTTGTACCGCTTCTGCGACTGGCTGCCTGTGCGCCGGATGCTCAAAGGTTCGTCGGCTCCCGTGACCTACAAAAGCAAGCATCTGGCCGAATATCTCGGTCTTTCCGACTTGTGGATTACGTTCAACGGTTACAATCCCGCTATCGGGGCTACGATGACCACCTGCTCGTTCAAGGAGACGGAGGCTTACAGCGTTTGCGGCCGTGCGGCGGAGGACGAACAGCGCATTCTGGTGGTCGCGTCGGCCGGAAATACCGCGCGGGCATTCGCCAAAGTCTGCTCCGACAACAATATCCGCTTGTTGCTATCCGTGCCGTATGACAACATCGGCGCTTTGTGGTTCGAGCAGCCGCTCAATCCGTGCGTGAAGTTGATTTGTTGCGAGAAGGGCGGCGACTATTTCGATGCCATCCATCTTTCCGACCTCGCGTTGAGATGTTCCGGATTTTACGCCGAAGGCGGAGCCAAAAACGTTGCCCGCCGCGACGGTATGGCGACGACCGTATTGTCGGCCGTGACGACGATCGGCCGCATCCCCGATTACTATTTTCAGGCAGTCGGCAGCGGTACGGGAGCCATTGCCGCTTGGGAGGCGAACATGCGTCTGTTAGATGACGGCCGATTCGGCACGAAAACCATGAAACTGATGGTTTCGCAGAATGCGCCGTTCGTGCCGATGTACGATGCTTGGCGGGCCGATTCGCGCAAGATGCTGCCCTACGAGGACGACAAGGCGCGCCGCGATGCGGAAATCATCGATGCCAAAGTGCTCTCGAATCGTCGACCACCTTATGGCATCACCGGCGGGCTGTACGATGCGTTGAAAGCGACGCACGGCGAGGTATTCGCCATTACGAACGCGCAGGAGCGCAAGGCCTGCAAGTTGTTCGAGGAGTTGGAAGGCATCGATATTTATTCGGCGGCGGGTGTCGCTACGGCCTCGCTTGTCAAGGCGGTTGCCGACGGAAAAATCGAGAAGGATGCCTGCGTGATGCTCAACATCACGGGAGGCGGAGAGCAGCGTTTCAAGTCGGACAAAGAGGTGTGGTACCTCCAACCGAGTGCGGTTTTCCCGTTGAATCCCGATAAGGAGGAGGTGATTGCAAAGGTCGAAACGCTGTTTGCCTGATTGTTTCCGCAAGCGGAGCGGCGGATTAAAAAAGAGATTGTTCGGCGGAAACGGTTGCGGTTTCCAGTTCGAGCAATCTTTTTTTGGTGTCCAGCCCGCCGCCGTATCCGGTCAGCGTACGATTGCTGCCGATGACGCGGTGGCACGGTACGAGAATCGAAATCGGATTGTTGGCATTGGCCGACGCAACAGCCCGCACCGCTTTCGGATTGCGGATGCGGCGGGCCAGTTCCGCGTAGGAAATGGTCGTACCGTAAGGGATGTTCTGCAACTCGCACCACACGGCGTTCTGAAATTCCGAGCCGGTGAATACGAGCGGAATATCGAACGTTTGCCGTCGGCGGCCGAAGTACTCTTCGAGTTGCGCGATGGCCCGTTCGATGATTTCCGACGTGCCCGTTTCGTAGCGGGCGTTCAGGTGCCGCTGAATGCGGCGGTCGATGGCGTTGCGACGTTTTCCTACTGCCCAGTCGCAGATGCAGAGCTTTCCTCCATGTGAACCGACGATCATTTCGCCTACGGGCGATTGCCAATGTTTGATTGTGATAGCATCCATATCTTTCTTGGATGGGCGATTTCGGTGGGCGCGTAGCGATAATAGTACTTTTTCGTGTCTGCAAAGGTAAATCGTTTGTGCGATTTCCCCAAAAACTATTCGATTCGGTTATCGAAACATCATTGGCGGAATAACCGAAAACCGTTATCTTTGCGCTGGTTCGGACCGGTATTCTCGATACCGCCCGGATTCGTAAAATCCTAATTAATAAAACAACAAGATGAAAAACATCTCAACGAACAGGATTCCCTGTTTCCGGCGATGGAACCGCAAAGGCTGGTCGGCTTTTGCGAGCCTTCATCGCGAGGTAACGATCGGGGTGCTTTCGGCGACGATGTCCATTCTCTTGCTGTCCGCCCAGCGCGTTGCGGCGCAGGATGCCGATACGACGGCTATCCGTTCGCTGCAAATCGACGAAGTGGGAATTTCGGGGAGCCAAAGTTCCCCGACACCCAACGCGCTGGCGACGATTTCGCTTTTCGATCGGAAAGCGCAGACTGCAGCTCCTGTCCAGACTTTGGAAGCCGCGCTGCGCCTGACGCCTTCGGTCGATTTGCGCGAACGGGGCGGCAGGGGAGCACAGGCGGACATCGCCATTCGGGGCGGCTCTTTCGATCAGACGATGGTGCTGTTGAACGGCATCGATTTCACCGATGCCCGTACCGGACATCAATCGCACTCCTTGCCCGTCGATCTCGAAACGATTTCGGCGGTGGAACTCATCGACGGCCTGCCCGGTGTCGGGGCTTACGCCGGAGCCGTGAACATTCGTACGGCACCGCTCTATCCCGATTATCTGCGATTCGATGCTTCGGGCGGCAGTTACGGTTACGGCTACGCCAATTTGTCGGGTGCCGTCACGGGGCAGCGGTTCTCGTTGCTCGGGGCCGTTTCTTACCGGCACAGCGATGGGTATCGGCACAATACCGATTTCGACAACTGCAATGCGTTCATGCGGGCGACGTGGGAGGCCCGACGGGCGGGATACTTCGAGTTCCAAACGGGGTGGCAAAGGCGCGAGTTCGGCTCAAACGGATTTTATGCGGCCTATAATCCCGATCAGTGGGAACGTACTTCCACTGCGTTGGCATCCTTGAAGTGGCAGAAGAGGATAGGCCGGTTTTCAACCTGTGCATCAGTCAGTTATCGAAAGAATTTCGACCGTTACGACTGGACGCGCGGGACGCCCATGAACCGCCACAATACCGATAATGTCGGGGCCGGAGCATGGGGCGATTATGATTGGTTCGGCGGCACGACTTCGCTCGGCGGAATTTATGCCTATCACCATATTTTCAGTACCAATCTCGGTGAACCGCTCAATGTTCCGCATGGCGATTATACCCACGCCAAAGCGCGGCACACGGGTAATCTGTGGATGCGGCACACCCTGCAACGGGGGCGATTCGATGCGGCGGCTTCGGCCGGTGTCAGTCTGACGCCTTACGGTGAATCGGCCTTGTGGAGCGTTTCCGCAGGTTACGGTTTTGTGTCGGGCGTGCATCTGAATGCAGCTGTTTCGCAGTCGATGCGGCTGCCGACCTTTACCGATCTTTATTACAGCTCGCCCGCACAAATCAACAACCTCGATCTGATACCGGAACACGCTGTTACCTATCGACTTGATGCCGATTATACGAGGCGTCGCTGGAGCTTTCGGGCTGCGGCTTATTACCGTGCCGGACGTGATATCATCGACTGGGTACGGCGGGAAGAGTTCGACGGAAAATGGCACTCCGAGCAGACGAGCAGACTTGATACTTACGGCGTAGAGTTTTCGGGCGTATATTGTGCGGGAAACGGCTTTCTGCGTCGTGTTACATTTACCTACGGTTACACAACGACCGACCGTATCACGGATGCCGAAGCCCAAAGCGCGATGGATTTCATGCGCCACAAGGCGGTGCTTTCGGCCGAAGTGCATTTCTGGCGACGGCTGTCGTTCGTGCTGACCGGTTCGGTTTACGACCGCAACGGAAGCTATACGGACTATCCCATACCGGGCGATTCGCAGACCAAAGTGATGTGCGACTTCAAGCCTTACTTTCTGTTAGACGGCCGATTGTCTTGGGAAAAAGGCATTTGCCGACTGTATGTCGATGCCACGAACCTGACGGATACCGACTATTGCGATATGGGCGGTATTCCGTTGCCCGGTGCTTGGTTTACGGGTGGGCTGACGCTTACGATCGGAAAACCCAGATAATCGGGAAATACTATGAATGTGAAAAATCCCCGCCGGAAAGCGGGGATTCTTTCGTTTGTCGATAGGAGCGATGCTTAAAAACTGTACTGCATCAACAGTTGTGCGCGGTTGGCGTGGTTCCGAAGTCCGTCCATGTTCTTGCGGGTACCGTAGAGGTACTCGGCGGCCATCTTGAAACGCGGTGTCAGCGAATAGAAGATATTGCCGAAAATGTATTGCCCCTGACGGTATTCGTTATCGGCATAATAGCCGTTTTCGTGCTCGATGCGAACCATCGAATAACCGCCCGAAAGGGCTACCCGACGCGACAGATTGAGCTGTGCCGCAGCCTGCCACCCCCACATCGGCATGGTCTGAATCTGCGCGGGATTGGCCGGATTGGGCGTAAAGTCCAGTCCCGAACCTTTGAGGTCTTGGATGTAGGGCGTGATGCCTTCGCCGTAGACGCCGTTCATGAAGAGCTGGAACCAGCGGCTGAGTTTGAGGTTGCCGCTGAACTGCGCACCCCATCCGAACAGCGAGGTATTGCGGTTGGTCGCCAGATTGCGAGCGTATAGGTTGCGGAATACGGCCGATGCCCGCAGGTGGCTTTGCCGCTGTTCCTGTCCCCATTGCACTTGCAGATAGACCGGAAAATCGGGCATGCGCTGCGGCAGCGGAGCGAAATTGTCGTTGTAGGTCGCGCTCACGTCGGGCATTTCGGCTGCGAGACCGAATTTCATGTGGTCGCGGGCGAACGAATGCTCGTAACGGAGCATGGTCGCGAACTGGAAGTTGTAGGCATTGGGGCCTTGAAAGTCGACGGTCGTCGGGCCGGCCTGCACGTCGCAGAACGTGGTGATGTCGCGTCCGAACGTAAAGCCTTTGACCGATACGTAAGCCGAACGCAGGCGGGGAATGTAGCTGCCTTGTGCACCGCCGCGAAAATCGCCGTCCACGTAGATGATGATGCGGCCCAGTGCGCGGGTATTGGCGATGGCTTTCAGGAACAAACGCGAGGTCGAAGCATCCATCGTCAGCTTCTGGTCCGTAGCGTAGTTGCCCGGTATGGGAATGTCGTAGGGGACGAAATCGAGGTTGTCGACCGTACCCTCGAACTCATAGGCCGTGCGCAGGGCCACGTAACCGCCCAGTGCGAAGGAGAACTTGTTGTTCTTGCTGGCGAAGACGAACTGCGGTGCTTCCGTCTGTTGGAATCCCGGACGATGCGTTTCCAAGTAGTCCTGCGTCGCTCCCTCTGCGGAAAGGCGATTGAGTGCAGCTACTTGTTGAGCCGCGCATGCGTCGGTGTAGATCGTGTCCACTTGGTGCATGGAGATCATGTAAACCGTCGGAGCGTACTCGCCGTGTCGTGCGGATCTCATGCGGTGCTGGGCCGATACGCTGGTGGCCAGCAACAGCGCCACGATCAGAAGTCGAAATGTTTTCATAAGCCGAATCAATTTGGTTTTTAATGAATTTTTTCTGTTTTGTTTTTGGATTACAGCCGGTTAATACCCGCCGTTGTGTTTTGCAAGTTGTATGCCAAAGAACCGTGCACGAATTTTGATTTTTATTAACTTTGCATGCCGGAACAGTCCGGTCTGCCTATTATTTTAAGGTATATCATGTCTTTTATCCTGTTTTTCGTTCTGCTCTTTATCGGAGCGGTCTTTGCCGATTCTCTTTTCTGGTGGCGTTGCGCCGGTTCGTTGCACGGCCGTCGCGTGCTCGGTTGGGGGTTGGTGTTTTCCTACCTGCCGTTGCTGGCGATGATTCTGCTGTTGGGGCTCTCCCGCGACAATACGACCGGAGTGATGGCCGCTTGCATGTGGCTGTTTTGGATCTGGCTGTTCCTGTTTTTGCTCCGATTGGTTTTTTACCTCTTTCGGGGGATAGATTTACCCCGTTTAGGAACGGTTCTGGCGGTCGGGGTGGCCGGATTGCTCGTGTGGGGCGTGACGGTCGGCCGGACTTCCCTGCGTATCAATCGTATCGAGATTTTCTCCGAAAAACTGCCCGCTTCGTTCGACGGATTCCGCATCGTGCAACTCTCGGACATGCACATCGGGACGCTCGTTTCACCGAAACGCGAACTGCAACGCATCGTGGACAGTGTGCTGTCGTTGCATCCCGATTTGATCGTATTTACCGGCGACCTCGTAAACGTCCGTTCTTCGGAACTGACCGACCGCATCGCGGCGGTTCTGCGCGGATTGCAGGCTCCGTACGGCGTGATTTCGGTGTTGGGCAATCACGACGTAGGTGTTTATATCAAGGATACCGTCCGTCAATCACCTGCCGAAAGTCTGCATGAAGTCATTGCTTGGCAGCAGCATTTGGGGTGGCAGGTATTGCAGGACACGACGGTCTATTTGTCGCGGTGTGGGGAGCGTATTTCGGTTTCCGGCATTTCGTTCGATCCTGCCTTGCGCAAAAAACGCCACGATTCGGAGCTTCCTCCGGCGCGGCTCGACGTCGTTTATCGCGGCGTGCCCGATTCGCTGTTCAATCTGACGGCGGTGCATCTGCCGCAGTTTTGGTCGCAGGTTGTCCAGAGCGGATACGGCGATTTGACGCTTTCCGGCCACGTGCACTCCATGCAGATGAAAATCCGTTTGTTCGGGCATGCGTTTTCGCCGGCCCGTTGGCTTTATGACCGTTGGAGCGGCCTATACAGCGACCGAGCCCATACGCTTTACATCAACGACGGGACGGGTTACGTCGCTTATCCGATGCGGCTGGGCGCATGGCCCGAAATCACCTTGATAACGCTCCGGTCATGCGAGTGACGCTCTCTTTCGCAACTTCGGCCGACGAATTCTTGGACGATATTTCGGATTGCCGGCGGATGATTTCTACGCCCGAAGATTGGGCTGCGGTCGGCCGGTTGCGTGCTTCGTGCGATGCGATTCTGGTCGGTGCCGAGACTTTGCGGCGGGACAATCCCGCGCTGTTGCTTCGGGACGATGCGGTTCGTGCCCGCCGTGCAGAGGCCGGATTGCGACCCGACCTGACCAAAGCGACGCTGTCCGTTTCGGGACGGCTCGACCCTGCCTTACGGTTTTTCACCGAAGGCGATGCCGACCGGTATGTTTTTTCGCCGCAAGATTTGCCGGAATTGCACGAAGTCGCGACCGTCATTGCGGCAGGCGGCGCGGTTACGGCCCGATTCATCGTGACGGAACTGGAAAAACGGGGCATCGGGCATTTGCTGGTAGAAGGCGGCGCCCGTGTGCTGCGGATGTTCCTCGACGAAGGGCAGGCCGATACCGTGCGCATGGCCGTCAATCCGGCTTTGTTGCTCGGCGATGCGGGGTATGCCCGTTTCGAGTTCCGGTCTCCGTGCGGTGTCCCGTGCGAAACCGAGAATCTCGGCGGCATGCAGGTTACGACCTGTACCCTGCGGCCCGATACGACCGCCGAAGACTGCATGCGGTTGCGGCAGGCAATCGACATCAGCCGGCAGTCGCCTCCGTGTTCGACGGCCTATCGGGTGGGGGCGGTCGTCGTTACCCGTCGAAACGAAGTTTTCACCGGCTATACGCACGAATCGTCCGCGACGCACCATGCCGAACAGGAAGCCGTTATCAAGGCATTGGCTGCGGGTGCCGATTTGTGGGGTGCGTCGATTTATTCTTCGATGGAACCTTGTTCCAGCCGTGCCAGTGAACCCGAAAGCTGCACGCAGCTGATTATCCGGTACGGTTTCGCGCACGTGGCGTTCGCGCTCTACGAGCCCGACCGTTTCGTCGATTGTTGCGGTGCGCTCTCGCTGCGGGCAGCGGGCATCGACGTGCGGGCCTATCCCGATTTGGGCGAAGAAGTCCGGGCCGTGAATGCCCATTTGTGGAACTGACTTCCTCCGAAAAAGTGCAATCGTACTCCGAACGAACCGAAATGACCGGTTGCGGACGGAAATGTCGTTTGATTTGCAGGTAGCGTCGTTCGGAGGCGGAGCGCAAAAGCTCCGCGATGAACGACGCATGACGACACGTTTACAGACTGCAGCAGCCGCAATCGCAATAGGGCTGTTTTTTCCGGTTGCAGCCCGAACGCTCGTTCGTTCGGAACAACCGGATACGCTTTCGGCGGGCCGAGCCTTGACACTCGACGATGCGCTGACACTCGTATTTACGGAAAATCCGACCGTTAAGGCCGTTGCATACGAAGAACATGCCGCCGCCCAGCAACGACGGGCGGCCATCGGTTTGCGCATGCCGCAAATCGGCATAACCGGTGCCTGCGCTTATCTTTCCAAAGATATCGGATTCGATTTCAATAACTTGAAAGCATCGTTCGGCGACGTCGCCGGAAAATTGTTGCCGTTGGTGCCCGATGCCTTGCGTCCCGAAGTGACGGGATACGTGGAGCGGCTGACAGGAGCCGACTGGTTCGTCGAATTGCAGAATCGGAGCGTCGGTTTTGTCGGCGGCGAAGTGAGCCTGCCCATTTGGTTGGGCGGCAAAATCAATGCGGCGAACCGTGCTGCAAAAATCAACGAACAGACGGTCGGAGAGCAGGGACGTCAAACGCGTAATGCGTTGGTATCGGAGTTGGTCGAACGCTATTTCGGGCTGGCGCTTTCGATGCAGGTCGTCGAGGTGCGGCAGCGGGTGGTCGAAGGCGTTCGGCGGCATCTCGCGGATGCCGAAGCGCTCGAACGCAACGGCATGATCGCTCGCAGCGAACGGCTTTACGTGGAGTTCAAGTTGGCCGAAGCCGAACGCGACCTGTCCGATGCCCGATTGCAGTTGCAGACCATATCCGCTGCGCTCGACAATACGCTGGGCCGTGATTCCGATTGGCGGCCGCTGACCGCGATGTTTCTGCTCGAAGGGCTCGAACCGTTGCCCTATTTTCAGGAACTCGCACTCGACTGCAATCCGCTTTTGCGGCAGGCCGGTTTGAAATACCGGTTGGCCGAAGAAAGCGTCAAGGTGCAACGGGCCGATTTTCTGCCGCAGGTGGCGGCTGTCGGCGGCGGTACGTTTTACAATTATCAGGTTTCGGGTTTGGCACCGCGTTGGGCGGTCGGGGTCGGCGTGCGTATCAAATTGTTCGACGGATTGAGCCGCGAATACCGCTATTCGGCGGCTCGTGCGACCGTGCGTCGGGTGGGGGAGCTGCAAACGCAAGCAGCACGCGAAATTGCCGTGCTGGTCGAACAGCTCTACAACGAATTGACGAATTGCCGGAACCGGATGCGGTCGCTCGGAGCCTCGCTGGCGTTCGCCGAATCCTACCTCCGAATGAAAGAGGCCGCTTTCCGCGAGGGAATGGCGACTTCGACGGAACTCATTGATGCCGAACTCGATTTGGCCGGCGTGCGCATCGAACGGCTCCGAAATGCGTATGACTACGATTGCTACTTGGCCCGTTTGCTGGAAGCGGCAGGCATCAGCGACGCATTCGCGGCGTATGCCCGTCGTGCGGATGCCGAAATCGTCCTGTTCGATAAAAATCAATAGCCATGAAACATAAAAACACCTTCGGAATCGTGCTCGCGGCGGTCGTCATCGTCGTTTCGGTGGTACTGATCAGCCGTTACATCGTGCGGCGAACACCGCTTTGGGTGCAGGGAACGGTAGAGTGTACGACCTATCGGGCTTCGTCGAAAATTCCCGGTCGCATCGCAGAAATGCTCATCGCGCAGGGCGACCGTGTGGAGCGGGGACAGCTGCTCTATACGCTCACCACGCCTGAACTGAACGCCAAATTGGAGCAGGCCGAAGCCGCGCGGAGTGCCGCGTCGGCACTCGATGCTGCTGCGGTCGCAGGTGCGCGGAAACAACAGATTCAGGCGGCCGAAAATATGTGGCGGAAAGCGCAGGCCGGAACGGAACTGGCCCGCAAGACCTACGAACGCGTGAAAAATTTGTATGACGAAGGGGTTGTTCCGGCACAGAAGCTCGACGAAGTGTCGGCCGACTACCGGGCGATGCAGGCTACCGAGCAGGCGGCTCGTGCGGAATATCAGTTGGCTTTGTCCGGTGCCCGCAAGGAGGATAAGGAAGCCGCTGCTGCACGGGTTCGGCAGGCGAAGGGCGCAGTCGCCGAAGTGGAATCTTATATCGACGATGCACGGGTTTACGCACCGGTAACGGGCGAAGTGTCGAGCGTGACGGCCGAAGCGGGCGAGCTGGTCGGCGAAGGGTATCCCGCCGTTGCGATTCTCGACTTGTCGGACGAATGGGTGTTGTTCAATATCAAGGAGACGCTCTTGCCGGACATATCGGTCGGCACCCGCCTTTGGAGCTATGTTCCGGCGCTGGACCGCGACGTGGAGTTGGTGATAACTTATCTTTCCGCCCAAGCGGATTTCGCCACATGGTCGGCCACGCGCACACGAGGCGGATTCGATATTCGGACGTTTGCGGTCAAGGCCGAACCCGTGACGGAAAAGAACGTCTTGCGGCCCGGCATGAGCGTATTGGTGAACTGGGACAGAATCGGCCGTCCTCCGAAAAAGAAAGGCCGCCGATGAAAAATTTTCTGCATTATGCGAGTGCGACGGCTCTGCGGGAAGTCGACCGGATCGTCCGCATGCCGATGTACCGGCGGCTGTTGTTCTATCTTCCGCTGGTGGCGTTCGCTTTTTTCGCCGTATATTTCAGCAAGGGAGTAGCGCGCAACATTCCGATTGCGGTGGTGGACGACGACCATACCTCGTTGTCCCGCAAATTGACGGAGATGATCGATGCCACGCCGACCGCTTGGATAGCCTATTCGGTGCAGTCGATGACGGAAGCCGAACGATTGATGCGCGAAGGCGAGGTGATGGCCATCGTGCTGATTCCGTACGGATTCGAGAAAGGGTTGCTCGGCAATGTGCCGGTTCCGGTGGAGAATTACGTTACCGGAACGAACATTACGGTCAACGGTCTGCTGTCGAAAGATATTCAGACGGCCGTGACGACCTTTTCTGCGGGCGTGCAGTTGCAACTGCTCACGGCACGGGGGATGTCCGAAACGCAGGCGATGGCACAAATCATGCCCGTGCGGTTCGACCGGCATGTCCTGTTCAATCCGTATATCAATTACGGCTATTATCTCGCGCCGAGTTTCATGCCCATGATGCTGCTGATACTCGCGGTCATGGCGACGGTCTTTGCCGTCGGAACCGAACTCAAATACGGCACGGCGGCCGAATGGCTCCACGCGGGAGGCGATTCGATGGCGGCGGCCTTGACCGGAAAACTGCTCCCCGTTACGTCTCTGCTGTTGTTGCAGGCATTCGTGATGTTGTTCATCCTGCTCAAAATCGTCGGTGTGCCGATGAACGGCAGTTTTGCTCTCATGGCGGTCGGTACGGTCTGTTTCCTGCTGGCCTATCAATCCATTGCCGTGATGATCGTCGCCTTGATGGCCAACATGCGGCTGTCGCTCTCGCTGGGAGGCGGTTATTCGGTGCTCGCCTTTACGTTTTCGGGACTGACTTTTCCGATTATGGCGATGTGGGCTCCGATGCGCTGGTTGAGCCGCTGTTTCCCGTTTACCTATTATACCGATCTGTTTATCGACCAGATGATGCGCGGAGCGCCGGCCGTTTATTCTTTACCCGACTTGGGTTACATGGCGCTGTTCGCCGTGTTGCCGATGCTGGCGCTGCCTCGTTTGCGCAAAGTTTGCACCGATCCGAAATTCTGGGGGAGGGAGTGATATGAACCGTTTGACCCGCCAGTTGAAATCTTACCGCGACCAGTTCGTCGCGGTCGTTCGCAACGAATTCCGCGCCGTATTCACCGACGAAGGGGCCCTGTTGATCGTGGTCTTCGCGTTGTTTATTTATTCCGTTTCCTATTCGCTGGCCTACGGGCCGCAGGTGCTGCGGAACGTCCCTATCGGGGTGGTCGATAACAGCCATACGGCAGCCAGCCGCCAGTTGACCACGCTTTTCGATGCCGGCCCCAACGCGTATGTGGCCTACGAACCGACGGATATGGAGGAAGCGCGCGAACTTTTTTTCCAACGTCGGATTTACGGCATCGTCTATATTCCGTCCGATTACGAACGCCGGTTGCTGGACGGCCGGCAGGCCGATGTCGCGATTTATGTCGATGCCAGCTATTTCCTGATGTACCGGCAAGTCTTTCAGGAATTGGTCGCGACCATCGGTTTGACCGGTGCGGAGGTAGGGTTGCAGCGTTCGATCGCTCGCGGAGCGGAACTCCCGCAGGCCGAAGCCATCGTTCAGCCCGTCGTTTACCAGTCGCACAACTTGTTCAATCCCTATTTGGGCTACGGTTCGTTCGCCATGCCTGCCATCATCATGGTCATCATTCAGCAAACCCTGCTTATCGGCATCGGAATGATTGGCGGTACATGGCGCGAAAAAGGGCTCTATCGCCGGTTGTGTCCGGTCGAACGTCGCCGGATGTCCACTTTGCCCATCGTGGCGGGACGGGCTTCGGTTTATCTCCTGATTTATGGCGTGACGGTCTGCTACATACTCGGCGTGCACTACAAACTGTTCCATTACCCGGATAACGGTACGACCGGTGCCGTCGTCGCTTTTACGGCGATTTATCTGGCGGCGGCGATTGCGTTCAGTCTGGCGTTGTCGCTTCTGTTCCGCACGCGGGAAAGTTCGTTGTTGCTTTTGCTTTGGACGTCGATTCCGGTGCTGATGTTGAGCGGCGTGTCGTTTCCGCGCGAGGGGATGCCCGATTGGCTTTATCGGTTCGGACAACTTTTGCCGAGCAGTTCGGGTGTCGAAGGATTCATCCGCATCCGTTCGATGGGGGCGACCCTTTCGGATGTATTGCCCGAAATTCGCGTATTATTGATATTGACGGTGTTTTATGGAGGACTGGCGCTTTTCGGAACCCACCGTATGTTGTGCAAGGTGGGATGCCGTCTTCGTTAGAACCCGATTCATGGTTCGATGCCGAACTGCCGGAACACGGCTTCGTCGAATTCGCAGAGTCCCGTTTTGCGGAACGGAACCGCTTCGTTGTGGTCGTTCAGATAGTAACGGGGAGCCGTACGGTCGAATTCCGGGCTGACCAACGACACCGAACGGTCGAGATAGCGCCCTTCGATAGCAGCGATGTCGGCGATCGTATGGAACATAGCGTGGGTCGTCGTCGCACTCTTCGTATTCGAGTAAGCCGCTGTGATTTTTTGCGGAAAGGCCCGCCGGTAATCCGGTGAGAACCACGCCAACGAGGCTACATAAAGCTGGTAGACCGTCGTGGTGGGCGAAGCATGCAGGAACCGGCCCCGTGCATCGTCCCAAAGGTCTTCGCCATGATCGGCGCAGTAGAGCAGGGCCGATGCGGTGCCATTGAGCGAGTGGAGGTAGGCGATAGTCCTTGCCAAGAAGTGGTCGGTATAGCGGATGGAGTTGTCGTAGGCATTGCGGAGCGATTCGATATGGGCGGCCGAAATAGCCACATCGTTGTCGGGGCGGAACTGTGCGAACTCGCGAGGATAGCGCTGGTGGTAGCTGAAATGCGAACCGTAGCAGTGCAGGATGAAAAAAAGTTTTCGCGACCGGCTTTGCGCGATGCAGTGCCGCATCTCTTCGAGCAGTTGGAGGTCGTGTCGCGGCGACGAAAGGTAGCGGATATGGTTGGCGTCATGGGCCAAATGGTCTATCATCGCACCTTGCGGCGACTGGTTGGAGATGAACCACGTCTCGAATCCCGCCTCGTTGAACAGAGCGGGCAATCCTTTGCGACGGTATATTTCGTCGTGCTCGTCGGTGGCTACGGACGACAGGAACAACGGTACGCTTTTGTGTGTCGTGTTGCTCTGGGTCAGCACGTTGCGGAATACGACGATCGAGTCCGTCCGCATCAGTTCGGGGGAGGTTTCGCGCTGGTAACCGTAGAGCTGCCAGTTCATGGCTCGCGAGGCTTCGCCGATGATGTAAACGTAGATTTCGCGCTGGGGCAAGTTGTCCGTACGTACGGCATCGTAGGTGAATCGGGACGAGGTTTCCGCGAATCGGAAAGTCTTGCGGAATTCCGAACCGCATACTCCCATGTTGTAGAATGCGTTGACCGGAAAAATCTGATCGCGGAGCACGTGCTTTTCTTCGCTCGTGTGGTAGGCGGGCCATAATAACAGCAGCCCGATAACAAAAAGCGCACCGCCCGTCAGTCCCGTGATGATACGGGCCGTGCGGGTGAGGTAGCGGCGGTGAGCTATTTCGCGTGCGGCGAGCCACAGCAGCGGCACGTAAATGACAATGACCAACATGACCGACGGGTAGATGTTCGCCAGCAATTCGCCCGCTTCGCCCGGATTGGTCGTCAGCAGGTTGGTGAACATGTCGGTGGCGATGACCGAATTGCCGAACAGGTATAGCAACACGATCTGGAACGATGACACGAAGATGAATGGAAATGCAAGCCAAATCATGATGCCCGAACGCCGCAGGGCGACACTCCACATCATGTATAATCCCAACGGCAGCAGAATCAATGCTTCGGTACTCCAAATCGAGTAATGCTCGGTACAGGCGAGGATGCAGTTGGGGATGATCAGCGCCACGTACAGATAGATGGTCAGCCACACGCTGAACCGGCTGCGTGTCTTGATTTTCGCCGCTCTACGCTTTGCAGTCTCTGCGTTCGCCATAATTCGTCAACGGGTTCGGGGATTTTCGTTGTCGACGTTTTCGGAACCGATTCACCGACGATTATTTGTATCGGTCGATTACTTTATAAAAATCCTGCTTGTCCTGCTCGGTCAGTTCACCCTTGCGCATGAAGACCAGTTCACCGGCCTTATTGACGAACAGCAGCACGAACTGGTCGTTGCAGTCGCCCAAGCCCCATTTCTGCGACAGAATACGGTCGTCGTCCATCAGCACGAGAGCACCGTTTTTAGCCGTGCGTTTTGCGGCGATTTTGCGGATGGGACCGTTGGGATACCATGTGTCCTTCGCATTGATGATGCCGAACCCGTAGATTTCGGGGCTGTCGGCCCGATGAGTCTCTTCCAGTTCGTAGGTGAACGCCTCGTTCTGCTTGCGTGCGTCCGGGTCGATGTAGAAGATCATCAGATTTTTTTCGCCGTAGTAGGGGAGCTGCACCGCATTTTTTTGCATATCGAGCAGTCCGACGTTCGACACCTTTCGCGGAAGGTCTTGTGCGACGACGGCCGATGTCGCGAGTGCGAATGCGGCCAGCATCATTCCGAATTTCGTTTTCATGGCGATGATTCGTTACGTTTCGATTACGAAAATTGTAATGCAAAGATACGATTTCTTTGTTTGACAGTCTGCTGGGAATCCGAGAATTGTTGTTCCGTTGGTCGGCTTTTTGTTTCTAAAAATCCAGCCCGAAACTGAAACTGTACGTGTTGTGGAATGCCGTCCGTTTCGCGGCGAACAGATAGGCGAAATCGAGCCGCAGGTGCAGGAACCGTACGCCCGCCCCGACGGAGGTATAGCAGGGATAGTAGGCGCGGCGTTCGCCGTAGTGGTATCCGGCACGGAGCTGGACGAATTGCATCAGGTTGTATTCCGCGCCGATAGACCATTGGAATCCGCGTACGGGCGAAGGGTTGAAATAGTAGCCGAAATCGGTTCCGACCGTGATTTCGTGCGCATCGGACAGAAAGCTGTCCAGCGAGACGCCCGCCGTACAGTTTATCGGCAGTTCGTAATTCGAGTGTTTGAAATAGCCGCCGATGTTGGCGAGTTTGGCTCCGACACGCAACGTGGAGAACGAACCGACCGTTTCCAGCGGGTGAACCCATGCGGCACTGAAATCGAACGCCAACGCATTGACCGTTTCGTCGGGACGAGTCAGCCGGGTGTAACGGGTAGTGGCGCCGATGGCCCAGCGGCGGCCGATGCGTCGGGAATAGCCCAGATCGAGTGCTTTGTCGTTGTTGCCGCTTTCACGCAAGTATTGCCGCCACCCGATGTGCGAAAAATTACCTTGGCCGAATCGAAGCGCTCCCGATACGGCGTAGGAATCGTAATCTCCTTGTTTATAGTAGGATGAAGAAATCTGCACCGGTGTGAGCGAAAAAGCACCCATCGCAGGGTTTTGATAGATTGCGTGCGAAGCATTGAGCAAGGTCATGGTCAGACCGCCCATGCCCATCGACTTGGCATCGGGCGAAGGAAGTGTCGCTTCCTGCGCCTGAACGCCCGACGAGCAGGCAGCGAACAGTGCAATCGACAGAATGAATCGTTTCATGACGGCAAAGGTAACAAAAAAGATGCAATAAATCCGCGCAGCAGACGCCGTGCGGATTTATTCGGGTTCCGAATGGTATTCGGGAAATTAGCAGTTCATCGCACCGCAGCAGTGGATGACTTGTCCGCTGACATAGGACGACAAGTCGGATGCGAGGAACAGCGCCACATTGGCGACGTCTTCGGGCGTACCGCCGCGACGGAGCGGAATCTGTTTGTTCCACTCTTCCTTGACCGAATCGGGCAGCTGGGCGGTCATGTCGGTGATGATGAAGCCCGGAGCGATGCAGTTCGCACGGATGCCGCGCGGCCCCATCTCTTTGGCGATGGATTTGGCCAGACCGATCATGCCGGCTTTCGAGGCCGAATAGTTGCACTGGCCGGCATTGCCGCTGACACCGACCACCGACGACATGTTGATGATCGAACCGCTGCGCTGGCGTGCCATGACGGGCGTAACGGCATGGATGAAGTTGAATGCCGATTTGAGGTTGACCGTCAGCACGGCATCCCACTGTGCTTCGGACATGCGCATCATCAGGCCGTCTTTCGTGATGCCGGCGTTGTTCACCAAGATGTCGATACGACCGAAATCCTTCACGATTTCGTCGATCACCTTGTGCGTTCCTTCGAAATCGGCGGCGTTCGAGGCATATCCTTTCGCTTTGACGCCCAATGCGGCGATTTCGGCTTCGGTGGCTTTGCCGTTTTCGTCGATGACGAGGTCGGTGAACGCCACATCGGCACCTTCTTTGGCGAATTGCAAGGCGATGGCTTTGCCGATTCCGCGAGCCGCACCCGTGACGACGGCGACTTTACCTTCGAGTAATCCCATGATTTTGAATTGTTGGTTAAATGATTCTTTTCCGTACTGTTTTTCCGCGAACGGATGAACAAAGTTACGAAAAATTTTCGGAAACGCACTTTTCTGGCCGGATTTTGTTATCTTTACCACTCGGAACAGCAAATTCATACTATGAAAAAAGAGACCCGGATTTTTGAATTGATCGCGGCCGAACGGGCCCGTCAGACACGCGGTATCGAACTGATCGCGTCGGAAAATTTCGTCAGCGACCAAGTGTTGGAGGCTATGGGGTCGGTACTGACCAACAAATACGCCGAAGGGTATCCCGCCGCGCGGTATTACGGCGGATGCGAAGTGGTCGACGAGGTGGAGTCATTGGCTATCGAACGCCTTTGCCGGCTCTACGGCGCGGAATATGCCAATGTCCAGCCGCACTCCGGCGCACAGGCGAACATGGCCGTATTTTTCGCGGTCATGCAGCCCGGCGATACGTTCATGGGGCTCGATTTGGCACACGGCGGCCACTTGTCGCACGGGGCGCCGGTCAACATGTCGGGCAAATACTTCAAGGTAGTCAGCTACGGGCTGGACGAGGCGACCGGCCGCATCGACTACGACGAAATGGAACGGCTGGCACGCGAGTGCCGTCCGAAACTCATTGTCGGCGGTGCTTCGGCCTATTCGCGCGAATGGGACTACAAGCGGATGCGGGCACTTGCCGACGAGGTGGGGGCACTTTTCATGGTCGATATGGCCCACACGGCCGGTCTGATTGCCGCCGAACTGCTCGATAATCCGGTGAAGTACGCCCACATCGTTACCTCGACGACCCACAAGACCTTGCGCGGCCCGCGCGGCGGTATCATCTTGATGGGTAAAGATTTCGATAACACTTGGGGCCTTACCACCCCGAAAGGCGTCGTAAAAAAGATGTCGCAGATTCTCAATTCGGCGGTATTTCCCGGCATTCAAGGCGGGCCGTTGGAACACGTGATTGCGGCGAAAGCGGTCGCATTCGGCGAAGCGTTGGATCCTGCCTATAAAGAGTATCAGCAGCAAGTGCAGCGGAATGCGCAGGCGATGGCCGAAGCGTTCATCCGGCGCGGGTATAAAATCGTGTCGGGCGGTACGGACAATCATTTGATTTTGGTCGACCTGCGCACGAAATTTCCCGAACTGACCGGCAAGCAGGCCGAAAAATCGCTCGTGGCGGCCGACATTACGACCAATAAAAATATGGTGCCTTTCGATACACGTTCGCCGTTCCAGACTTCGGGCCTGCGTTTCGGTACGCCCGCTATCACGACACGCGGACTGAAAGAGGGACAAATGGAAGCTGTCGTCGAATTGATCGACCGTGTATTGCAAGACCCCGAAAATCAGCAGACGATCGACGCGGTGCGTCGGGAAGTCAATACGATGATGTCCGACCGTCCGTTGTTCGCTTGGTAAATCGTTGGGGAAACATGGAAGAGCTGCTCGATTTTTTCCGGCGGTTGGATGCCAACAACAACCGCGACTGGTTCGATGTGCACCGCTCCGAGTGGGCGCAGGTGAAACGCACCATTACGACGTTGGCCGAAGAGTTGATTGCCGGTATTTCGACGTTCGACCCGTTGGTCGGCGGGCTGCGTCCGCAGGATTGCACCTACCGCATTGCCCGCGATACGCGGTTCAGCAACGATAAAAGTCCCTATAAGAATTGGGTCGGCGTCTACGTCGCGCCTCGCGGCAAGAAATCGGGGTATGCCGGTTACTATCTGCACATTGCCCCCAATCATGACCGGCTGGTCGGCGAACATTCGCTGTGGGCGGGGCTCTATTGTCCCGAACCGGTCGTGATGCGTTCGGTGCGCGAGGAAATTTTGGATAACGGCGACGAATTGGTGAAGAATATGCAAAAGGCACGCGGTTTTCGGCTCGACCGTTCCGATACGCTCAAGCGTACGCCCGTAGGTTTCCCGACAGGGACGGAGCACGACGACTTGTTGCGGCTGAAGCAATGGGGTATCGAAAAACCGCTGATCGAAGATTTTCTGTTGCAGCCGAACCTTGCGGAACGGGCGGTGGCGGAGTTCCGACGAACGGCACCGTTCGTGGCGCAGCTCAATCGGGCCGTGCAATACGCTTACGAGGAGATGCGGTAGAGCCGTACGATGCGATGATAAAACCGCCCGTGTGCATCACGGGCGGTTTTCGTTTGTCCGTCGTCCGTCGGACAGGATTTATTCCACCGTAACCGATTTGGCGAGGTTGCGGGGCTGGTCGACATTGCGGCCTTTGTAGACTGCGATGTAGTAAGCCAGTAACTGCAAGGGAATCGACACGACGAGCGGCATCAGGCACTCCGTGATGACCGGAACGTCGATGACATAGTCGGCCCGTTTCCGTATCAGCTCGTCCTCGCGGGCGACGACCGCAATGATTTTTCCGCCGCGCGCCTTGACCTCCTCGATGTTGCTGGCCGATTTCTCGTAAGTGCGGTCGGGTGTAGCAATGGCGACGACCGGCATTTCGGCGTCGATAAGGGCGATGGGACCGTGTTTCATTTCGGCGGCCGGATACCCTTCGGCGTGGATGTACGAAATCTCTTTCAGTTTCAGCGCGCCTTCCAATGCGGTGGGATAATTGTAGCCGCGACCCAAATAGATGAAATTCCGTGCATAGGTGAATATCTTCGCAAGGTCTTTGATTCGTTCGTCGATTTTCAGCACTTCCTGCATCGTTTCGGGCAGTTTCAGCAGGGCCTGCGAAACCTCGCGATAGTATTCGTCGCTGACCGTGCCCTTTTCGCGTCCGACGGCAAGGGCCAGCATCGCCATGACCGTTACCTGACCGGTGAAGGCTTTCGTCGAGGCCACGCCGATTTCCGGCCCTACGTGGATATAGGAACCCGAATCGGTCGCCCGTGCAATCGAGGAACCGACTGCGTTGCAGATGCCGTAAACGAATGCGCCGGCTTTGCGGGCCAACTCGACGGCTGCCAGCGTGTCGGCCGTTTCGCCCGATTGCGACACGGCAATCACGATGTCGTCCGGCCGGATAATGGGGTTCCGATAGCGGAATTCCGAAGCGTATTCCACTTCGACCGGTATGCGGCAGATATTCTCGATCAGGTGCTCGCCGATGAGCGAAGCATGCCACGACGTACCGCATGCGACGAAGATGATGCGCCGGGCGTTCAGGAATTTTTCGCGGTGGTCTGCGACGCCCGACAACTTCACTTCGCCTGTTTCGGGATTGATGCGGCCGCGAATGCAGTCGACCAGCGTGTGCGGCTGCTCGTAAATCTCTTTCAGCATGAAATGCGGATAGCCGCCCTTTTCCAGCTGCGAAATGGAGAGTTTCAGCTTGCGGATATCGATATGTTCCTCCTCGTTGTCGAGCGTCAGGACTTTCAGCGGCCGGTCGCGGTGGATGACCGCCACTTCACCGTCGCCCACGTAAACGAAATTCTCCGTGTATTCGACGATGGATGCGGCGTCGGAACTCAAAAAGTATTCGCCTTGTCCGATGCCGATTACCATCGGGCTGCTTTGGCGAGCCGCGATGATTTCGTCGGGATTGCCTTTTTCGACGACTGCGATGGCATAGGCTCCGACCACCTGTTTGAGTGCTTGTTGGACGGCTGCGAGCAGGGGACAGCGTTCGGTCGTGCGGATGTATTCGATGAGATTGACCAACACCTCCGAGTCGGTACTGCTGCGAAACGTGTAGCCGTTGGCGATGAGCGCGTCTTTCAGTACGCGGAAATTCTCGATGATGCCGTTGTGAATCAGCGCGATGTCGCCCGATTGCGAGTAGTGCGGGTGGGCGTTGGTGTCGTTCGGAACGCCGTGCGTGGCCCAGCGGGTGTGGGCGATGCCGATAGTTCCGGCTACGTCTTTGCCTTCGAGAAAGCGTTCGAGGTCATCGACCTTGCCTTTGCATTTATAAACATTGAGGGCACCGTTGCCGTTGACCATTGCCACGCCTGCACTGTCGTAGCCGCGATATTCGAGCCGATGCAATCCTTTGAGCAGAATCGGGCAGGCTTCCCGCCCGCCGACGTATCCGACTATTCCGCACATTTTTCCGTTTGTTTGAAATTCGGACAAATGTAACAAAAAAACGCGAAAACAGAACGGGCGAAGAGTATCCCTTCGCCCGTTCGCTCGATGCTATAGCTCCGCGAAGTATTTGTAGAACAGGGGAATGGTTTCCAGCCCCTTGAAAAATTGTTCCAATCCGTAGCTTTCGTTCGGGGAGTGGATGGCGTCTTCGGCCAGCCCGAATCCCAGCAGCAGCGACTTGATGCCTAAAATCCGCTCGAATCCGCTGATGACCGGAATCGAACCGCCCGAATAGTACGGCAGCGGTTTTTTGCCGAATGTCGCGGTGAGTGCTTTTTCCGCCGCTTTGTAGGCCGGCATGTCGGTCGGTGAAACATAGGGCATGCCGCCGTGCAGGGCTTTTACCTCGACTTTCACGCTTTTCGGGGCGATCGACCGGATATAGCGGGTGAAAAGGCGAGAGATTTTGCGGTAGTCCTGATGCGGCACGAGCCGCATGGAAATTTTCGCCGATGCTTTCGACGGAATCACCGTTTTTGCACCTTCGTCCGTATAGCCGCCCCAAATGCCGTTGACGTCCAGCGAGGGGCGCACGCCCGTGCGTTCGAGGGTCGTGTAGCCCGCTTCTCCTGCGACGTCGCCGATGTCGAGCGAACGTTTGTAGTCGGACAAATTGAACGGAGCCTTGTTGAATGCCTTGCGTTCGGCTGGTGTCAATTCGCGCACGTCGTCGTAAAATCCGGGAATGGCGATATGGCCGTTCGGGTCTACCAGTTGCGTAATCAGACGGGCCAGCACGTTGGCCGGATTTGCGACGGCTCCGCCGAAATGGCCCGAATGCAAATCGCGGTCGGGGCCTGTAACCGTAACTTCCATGTAAGCCAGCCCCCGCTCCCCGCAGGTAATGGAGGGCGTTTGCCACGAGAGCATCAAGGTATCGGAAACAAGGATGATGTCCGACCGGAGCAACTTTTTGTTCCGTTCACAGAATCCGTAGAGGCTTTCCGAACCGATTTCCTCTTCGCCTTCGAGCATGAATTTCACGTTGCAGGGAAGCGAACCGGTCGCGCACATCGCCTCGAATGCCTTGACGTGCATCCACAGCTGACCTTTGTCGTCGTCGGCACCGCGTCCCCAGATGCGGCCGTCGCGGATGACGGGCTCGAACGGTTCGGTATGCCATTCGGCACGCGGATCGACCGGCATCACGTCGTAATGCCCGTAGACCAATACGGTTTTGGCTTTCGGGTCGATGATTTTTTCGGCATAGACGACCGGATTGCCTTCGGTGGGCAGCACGTCCGCACGGTCGGCTCCGGCTTTCGCCAGCGCGGCAGCCAGCCATTCGGCGCAATGCTGCATGTCGGCCTTGTGCTCAGATTGCGCACTGACGGACGGAATTCGGAGCAGGTCGAACAACTCGTTGATAAAGCGATCTTTGTGCTCGTCGATGTAATGGTTTACTTCAGTCATTTATCGGTTGTTTTTCGGGTCACAATACATAATGTTCTGCCAATGCTCCGGTGATGGGCTGTTTTTGGCTGTCGAGCATTCGCAGCTGATTGTTTTCGATACGGTACGAATCGCTCGGTTCGCCTTCGTCGGGATAGAGCGTCAGCCGATCATCCTCGATTGTGAAGCGGCCTTGTTCGTTGAAGACTGCATTGCGTTCGAGATACTCTGAACGGAGCGTATAGCTCCCATCGTCGAAAATGGTCAACGTAATGGCGATACCCGGACAGTCTGCCGCCGGAATCGTACCCGTGTAAGTTCCGTAAATGCTTTGGCAGGCAGCAGCCGTCGCAGTTTTTGTTTCCGAAGAAACAGTTGCGGAACCGCTTTTGCGGTCGATGCAGGAAACGAGTGCGAGGAGTGTCGACAACAGTACGAAAATTCGGATCATAAGGACAATGTTTTAATTATTGGTAATAATCATTTCGATATTTGTCTGTGACGGCAGCTATTTCCGTGCCGGCGGTGCAAAGCATTGTTCCGAATTTCTTGCGACCGACCCGCGATTGCGGCAAACGGATCGGACGGGCGCCATGTAACCGAAGGTCTGTTTTTGAGAAAAAGCGGTTCGTTCACTTGTCGAAAATTTTGATATTCGAGGTAAATATATTACTTTTATGCCAAATATACAAACGCTAAAAATTACGAAACAATGAGGACGATTCCTGCTTCGGAGTTGATAATCAACGAGGATGGTTCGATTTTCCATCTGCACCTGCGGCCCGAGCAACTGGCCGATACGGTGATTTTGGTGGGGGATCCCGGCCGTGTGGCGATGGTGAGCGGATTTTTCGAGAAAAAAGAGTGCGAGGTGGCGAACCGTGAATTCCGCACGGTGACAGGTACTTACAAGGGAAAACGCATGACGGTGCTCTCGACGGGTATCGGCATCGGCAATATCGACATTTCGGTGACGGAGCTCGATGCGCTGGCGAACGTGGATTTCGCGACCCGTCAGGAGAAAGCCGAAAAACGACGTCTGACACTCGTTCGATTAGGTACTTCGGGCGCGTTGCAGCCCGACATCAAAGTGGGCGATTTCGTGTTCGCCCGGACTTCGCTCGGTTTCGACGGGCTGCTGAACTACTACAAAGGGCGCAACGAGGTATGCGACTTGGCAATGGAGCGGGCGTTTATCGAGCATACGGGTTGGAACGAACTGTTGCCGAAGCCTTATTTCATCGATGCGGATAAAACGCTGTTCGAGCACTTCCGCGACGTAACGGTCGAGGGAATCACCGTTGCCGCACCCGGATTTTACGGGCCGCAAGGCCGGTGGGTGCGTTTGCAACCGCAGGATCCGCAGCTGAACGAGAAGATCGAATCCTTCGATTACGACGGCCGACGCATCACCAACTTCGAGATGGAAGGCTCCGCGTTGGCCGGTCTTGCCGCGTTGATGGGCCATCGAGCCGCGACCATCTGCACGATTATCGCGCAACGGATCGCACTCGATGCCTGCACCGACTACAAGCCGTTCGTCCGTCGGATGATCGAAACCGCACTCGACAAATTAGCCGTATTGGAATAGAAGAATCAAAACAAATAAAAAAGAATCAGTTTTATGAAATTCACCGTATCCAGTTCCGCGTTGCTCTCGCTTTTGGCAACGACCGGAAAAGTTATCAGCAATAAGAACACCTTGCCCATCTTGGATTACTTCTTGATGGAGCTCACCGGCAAGACCTTGAAAGTGACCACCTCCGACCTCGAAACGACCCTGACCGGCTCGATCGAAGTCGATAACGTGGAGAGCGAGGGTACCATCGCCGCACCGGTCAAACTGATGCTCGATTCGCTGAAAGAGTTTCCCGAACAACCGCTCGAAATCGACGTCAACGACAAAAACTGGGTCATCGCTATCAATTGGAAGAGCGGTTCGCTTTCGTTGCCGGGAGCGAGCGCCGTCAGCTATCCGGCCGTGCCGCAGCTGAATGACGAGAAGAAGTCCATCAAGTTGAATGTCGATACGCTCGTGAACGGCATCAACAAAACGATTTTCGCAACAGCCGACGACGAACTGCGTCCCGTGATGAACGGTATTTTTCTGAATCTGGCACCCTCGACGCTGACTTTCGTGGGAACGGATGCGCATAAGCTGGTGAAGTATGAAACCGAAACGGAAAACGAGGAAACCGCTTCGTTCATTTTGCCGAAAAAACCGGCCAACCTGCTGAAATCGGTTTTGCTGAAAGAGGAGGAGGACATCGAGATTGCGTTCGATTCCAAGAATGCGATGTTCAAATTGAAAAACCATACGCTCATTTGCCGGTTGATCGAGGGCAACTATCCGAATTACAATGCGGTCATTCCGTCGAATAACCCGAACAAGGTGCTGGTCGACCGCATCGAGCTGATCAACGGCATTCGCCGCGTGGCGGTCTGCTCCAATCCGACGACCAACCTTATCCGCATGAATATCGGCGAAAACAAAATCGGTCTGACGGCACAGGACCTCGATTTTTCGGTGTCGGCGAACGAAACCATTTCGTGCAGCTACGACGGACAGCCGATTCCCATCGGGTTCAAATCGACGTTCTTGGTCGAGATTCTCTCGAACATCGAAACGCCGACGGTCGTCGTCGAACTTGCCGATTCGACCCGTGCCGGTGTCTTCAAACCCGTTTACGACGACAATCAGACGAGTTCGACCCTGATGTTGCTGATGCCGATGATGTTGAACGAATAGTGCAGGCCGCATGAATCTGAATCTCAAACGGCCCATCGTATTTTTCGACCTCGAAACCACGGGCGTGGATACTTCGCGCGACCGGATTGTCGAAATTTCGATGATCAAGGTCAAGCCCGACGGTTCGGAGGAGGTGAAAACACGCCGGCTCAATCCCGAAATGCCGATTCCGCCCGAATCGACAGCCATTCATGGCATTACGGACGAGGACGTGAAAGATTGTCCGACGTTCGCCCGAATCGCCAAGTCGCTCGAAGAGTTTCTGCAAGGGTGCGATTTCGGCGGATTCAACTCCAATCGCTTCGACCTGCCGGTGCTCGTCGAGGAGTTTCTGCGCGTCGGCATCAACGTCGATTTCAAAAAGCGACGCTTCATCGACGTGCAGAACATCTTTCATAAAAAGGAACAACGCACGTTGGTGGCGGCCTATAAATTTTACTGCGACCGCGATTTGAACGATGCGCACTCGGCCGAAGCCGACACGCGTGCCACCTACGAAGTATTGAAAGCGCAATTGGAACGTTATCCCGATTTGGCGAACGATGTCGATGCGCTGGCCGATTTTTCGGCTCGCGGCGAAACGGTCGACTATGCCGGACGCATTCTTCGCGACGAAAAGGGCCGGGAGGTCTTCGGATTCGGCAAGTACAAGGGGCGTTCCGTCGAGGAGGTTTTCCGCATCGAACCGAGCTATTATGACTGGATGATGAAAGGCGACTTTCCGCTTTACACCAAGAAAGTCATCACTGAAATCCGGTTGCGTTCAAAAACGAAAAGCTGATGAAACGGTTTCTGGCGACGATTCTGTTCGTATCGTTCGTGCTTTGTGCGGCGGCTGTCGAGAAATCGCCGACGATCGTCTACATCAACGGCGCGAAGTACTACGTCCATACCGTGCGTACGGGCGATACGCTCTTCGCATTGGCGCAGACGTATGGTGTGAGCGAGCAGACCATTCTGGCGAACAACCCCGTGTTGGCCGACGGGCTGAATGCTGCGGTCAATATCAAAATTCCCTGCATCACGGAGCGTCGGAGCGAGGAGATGCCCTCCGAACGGAAACTGCGCAAGACATTCGACCGCCATATCGTGGCGAAAGGCGAAACGTTCTATTCCATTTCCCGCCGTTACGAAATTCCGGTCGGCACCTTGATGACCGACAATCCGGGTGTCGACCCGGCCGATCTGCATCCCGGCGAAACGCTGCTCATCCGCAAAGACCGAATCGGAACCGAAGACGCTGCGGGTTCGCAGGCGGAATGGGAGGAGTATCGCGACCGGCTCAACAGCGTATCCGGCGATACGGTGACGTATCATATCGTGCAAAAAGGCGATACGTTTTTTTCGTTGTCGCGCCGTTTCGGAATTACGGAAGAACAGCTCGGTGCGATGAATGACGGGCTGCAAGCCGCCGACTTGAAATTGGGCGCGATGCTTCGGATTCGGACGGAACGGCCCGAAAATAAATCGATTGTCGGCATGGAATCGACCGATTCGTCCGTGATTCTCCCCACGCGTGAGGTGCCGCAAATCGTATTGTGGGCTTTGCAGGCGAAACAGCCGTTGCAGGTCGCTTTGCTGTTGCCGGTCGAGGTGCAGAACGAAACCAATCCCAATTACTTGGATTTTTATCGGGGTTTTCTGCTGGGACTGGACAGCGTGCGTATCTGTTACGGCCATTCGGTCGATGTAACGCTCTACAATACGGAACGCGATGCTGCACGGGTCCGGGAGATTCTCGAAATGCCCGATTTCGCCCGTACGCAACTGATCATCGGACCGGTTTACGAAGAAGCGGGCTTGCAGGAGGTTGTCGAATACGCCGAACGGCGCGAAATTCCGGTAGTTTCTCCGCTGGCCCATATCGCGGCGACGAGAAGCGACATCCTTTTCCAAATGGCTCCCGATCCGCTCTGCAAATACGAGAAAGCGGCCGATTTGTTCGGCGAAGAGAAACGAATCACGCTGATTTACGCCAATTCGACCGATACGGAGTTCGAACAGGAGATGCTGGCTTTGCTCGGGGATCGGCCGTGCTATCGGTTCGACTATGAGTACGTGCACGAAACCGCACGAGAGGAAAATTCGTCGAGCGACCTAACGCCGTTGTTGGACAACGACGAAGACAATGTGCTGATCGTCATGGCCGATACCGAAGTGAACGTCGACCGGATTCTGGCCGGCATCGCATCGGCAGATACCAACCTGACGGCACGCGGCCATACGTCGCACCGTTTTACGGTATTGGGAAATGCGCGTTGGAACCGATACAACAACATCGACCGCACGATGTTTTTCAAGGACAACGTAACTTTCGTTTCGACCTACCACGCGAAACGCGACGCGCAGGCTGTCCGCGACTTCGACAGCGCGTACGTGCAGGCGTTCGGAGTGCTGCCGACGTTGTATTCCTATCGCGGGTACGATGCGGCGATGGTGTTCTGTCCGGCCATGTACAACGATATCGAATACGATATGGCCGGACGCCGCTACGCACCGCTTCAAACCTCCTATCGCTTCGAGCAAGCCGACCCGAATGCCAATCATACCAACTGCACATGGATGCGGGTCGATTATAAACCCGATTTCACGATAACCCTCCGATAAGTCATGGCGAATCTGAACAACGGCATCCCCGAAAAAACCATTGAACGGTTGAGCGAATATCGCCGCACGTTGCTGGCCAGTCACAAGCAGGGCATTACGCATATTTTTTCGCATGTTTTGGCAGGCATTCACGGCATTACGGCCGTGCAGGTGCGCCGCGATTTGATGCTGATCGGTTTTTCGAGCGACACGAAAAAGGGCTATGACGTGGAGGTGTTGATTTCCTATATCAGCAACATCCTCGACAGTCCGACGGCGATGAATGTCGCGGTAGTGGGTATGGGGCATCTCGGACAGGCCATCACAAAATACTTCAACAGCAAAGGTTTGAAGCTGCGGATTACGGCCGCATTCGATATCGACCCCGAAAAGGTGGGGCGGACGATCGACGGCATTCCGGTCTATCACATGGACGAGTTCGAGGCGACGGTCGAAGAGCAGGATATTTCGATCGTCATCGTTTCGTCTCCGACCAGCGTCGCGCCGCAGCTCGTCGTGCCGATTATCAATGCCGGCATTCGGGGCGTTTTGAATTTCACCTCCACGCCGTTGAATTTTCCGCAGGGCATCGTCGTGGAGAATTACGATATCACGACCCTGCTCGAAAAGGTCGCCTATTTCGTCAAGGAGAACGACGGCAACAGTTGAGCCATGCGGATTTTTCGGGGTTTCGACGCTTTGCCGCATTTCCGGCATCCGGCCGTCACGGTCGGAACTTTCGACGGCGTGCATGCGGGCCACAGGGCATTGCTGGAATGTTTGGTCGCCGAAGCCCGTGCGCTCAATGGAGAAAGTGTCGTCTTGACATTCGATCCGCATCCGCGAATAACGCTCGGACGGGCAGATGATTTGTATCTGTTGACCACGCTCGATGAAAAAGCGGCTTTGTTGGAGTCGTTGGGGGTTGATGCGATGGTGGTTATTCCGTTCGACCGTGCATTCAGTGCCTTGTCCGGTGCGGAGTTCGTCGAACGGATATTGCTCGGGCGTATCGAGGCTGAAACGCTCGTCGCCGGATACGACCACCGCTTCGGGCATGACCGTTGCGATTGCGAAACGGCCGTCGCCGGTCGAATGAAAGTGGTGCGGGTCGCCGCATGCGAAGTAAACGGACAGCGGGTCAGCTCGACCGTCATTCGCCGATTGCTGGCCGAAGGGAAACGCACCGAAGCAGAAAAGCTGGCCGGACACGAATTGAAAGAAAAGAGCATAGAATCATGATTTCCTACGATTGCAACATTCGGGTGTGGTACAAGCACACTGATCAGATGAGTATCTGCCACCACTCCAATTACATCTGTTATTACGAAGCGGCCCGCAGTGAATTGTTGCGCTGGTTGGGCATGTCGTTCGCCGAAGTGGAGCGGCGCGGCATCATGATGCCGATTTTGGAGGTGCAGTCGAAATACCACCGTCCGGCCTATTACGACGAGTTGTTGACCGTGCGCATCATGCTGAAAGAACGTCCTGCGGCGCGCATCAATTTCTTTTATGAAATTTATAACGGGCAGGGGCAATTGCTCAATACCGGTATGACCCAGTTGGGATTCATTCACAGCGATTCGCGTCGTCCGTGCCGGTGTCCCGAGTGGTTCATGGCGCTGCTTGACGAGCGTTGGACGGAAGAATAAATCCTGCTTTTCTGCGCATGAAACGTTGTATCTGAATCGCTGTTCCGGGTTTGTCGGGGCCATCGCACGGCTCCGACCGGCAGTTTGTATTCATTTACTTGACATTTCATGCAACCATGACGAAAATTTATCCCCGAACGGGCGACCGGCAAACGGTCTATCTGCGGGCGGTCGTGAACGACCCGCAAATCGAAATCGGCGACTATACCATATACAACGATTTCGTTCATGATCCGCGCGACTTCGTGCAAAACAACGTGCTTTATCATTATCCGATTCACCGCGAACGGTTGATTATCGGTAAATTCTGTTCTATCGCCTGCGGTGCTAAATTTCTTTTTAACTGCGCCAATCATTCGTTGCGGTCGTTTTCGACCTATACATTTCCGCTTTTTTATGAAGCGTGGGGCTGCGAACGCGATCGAATCACCGATGCTTGGGATTGCAAAGGCGACATCGTCATCGGCAACGATGTATGGATAGGCTACGAAGCGGTGATTTTGGCTGGCGTGCACATCGGTGACGGGGCGATTATCGGGACCCGAGCGGTCGTTACGCACGATGTAGCACCTTATACGATTGTCGGTGGCGTACCTGCTCGCATGATTCGGATGCGTTTCGATACGACAACCGTCAAGCGGCTTTTACGGCTTCGGTGGTGGGATTGGCCGTCAGAACGGATTCAGCGGTATTTGCCGCAAATTCAGTGCGGCGATATTCGCTGGCTTGAAAACAGTGTCGATAAGTAGCCGAAGCGTGAACCGGACTTAAATAAAAATCTGGCTCGCTATATCGTCAATGCACCATTTTAAGCCCTATGATTGAAATAAGCAGGGTGGAGAGGAAGAACACGCGCCAAAACGTAGCCGGTTCGTTGAAAAACAGAATCCCGACTATCACCGTGCCGACCGCTCCTATGCCCGTCCACACGGGGTAGGCCGTCCCGATAGGGATTGTTTGTACGGCTTTGGCGAGCAATATCATGCTCATGACGAGCATGATGATAAAACCCGCGCCCCACCAATACCATGCAGCACCTTCGAGACCTTTCATCTTGCCGAGACAGAAAGCGAATCCCGTTTCGCACAGACCGGCTGTGATAAGTATGATCCAATTCATTTTGTTCTGAATGCAGCTTCTCCCGTAACGGATACAAAGATACTTATTTTCTCGGTTAGGATGTCGAGCATCCATTCAGAACGGAGAATTTTCCTGAAAAAGAACCGTCCTGCCCGTAAAAGGCAGGACGGTTTCGGTATGAGTATTTCGCGGTTATTACTTTTCGATCAGCGAAATCGAACGCTGGATAAAATCGGTCAGATTCTTGCCTTTCAGCATACCGTTCGTCAGCAGAGCCAAGTCGATGATTTGTTTCACGAGTTTATTTTCGCTGCCGATCTCGGTCAACCGCTGGTTGCGTTCGTCGCGCAACGTAACGACCTTTTTCGACAGCTCCTCGCGCGTCGATTTTTCTTCGGGCGTGAAATCCGACTCCTTTTTATCCTTGACGACCTCCTCGAACCGTTTTTCTTCGGCAACGGCGGCGTCGATTTTCTTGGTGATGGATTTCAGTTTGTCGCCGTACGCATTTTCAGCATCGGCCAAAATGTGGGCAACGATGGGGTGGTTGCCGTTCACCGCAATGGTAAAATGGTCGGGCATCTGGCCGTAGAATTGGCTCATGCCTCCACCGCCTGCGGCCGCCATATCTTTCATGCGCCGCATGAATTCGTTCTGCGTGATAACGACCGGCGCTTCGTTTTCGTCCATCGCCTCGAACGAGATGCTGTACTGGATTTTCTCGTCTTTCGGCATTTGGCTTTCGAATACGGGGCGTAGGATTTCCTGCTGCGCATCGGTCAGCGACATTTTAATGCTGTTTTCTTTCTGAATCAGCTTGTCGATGACGTCGCTGTCGACCCGCACGAACCGGCTCTCTTGGTTCTTCGATTCGTACCAGTTGATGTAGTGGCTGTCCAGCTGGCCGTTCATTTCGAGCACGTCGTAACCTTTGGCTTTGGCCGCTTCGAGGAACGTGTGTTTCTCGACCGGATCATCGACATAAAGGAATATAACCGTTTTGTTTTTGTCCGTCTGGTTTTCCTTGACCTTTTCGAGATACTCTTTCGCCGTGAAATACTTTCCGTCGACGTTCTTCCACAACATGAAGTTTTCGGCCTTTTCAGCGAATTTCTCATCGGTCAGAATGCCGTACTGAATGAAAATTTTCAGGTCGTCCCACTTGGCTTCGTAGTCGGTGCGCATCGTCGTGAAGAGTTCCTGCAACCGGTCGGCCACCTTGCGGGTGATGTAGCTCGAAATTTTCTTGACATTGGCGTCGCTTTGCAGGTAGCTGCGCGACACGTTCAGCGGAATGTCGGGCGAGTCGATAACGCCGTGCAACAAGGTCAGATACTCCGGTACGATTCCCTCGACTTGGTCGGTGACGTAGACCTGATTGGAATAGAGCTGGATTTTGTTCTTCTGAATCTCGAAGTTGTTGCGGATCTTCGGGAAGTAGAGGATGCCGGTCAGGTGGAACGGATAGTCGATGTTCAGATGAATGTAGAACAGCGGGTCATCGCTCATCGGATAGAGTTCGCGATAGAACTCCTTGTATTGTTCTTCGGTAATATCCGACGGCTTGCGCGTCCAAAGCGGGTCGGTGTCGTTGATGACGTTGTCTTTCTCCGTGTCGACATATTTGCCGTCTTTCCACTCTTTTACCTTGCCGAATACGATGGGCACGGGGAGGAAACGGCAGTACTTGCGCAACAACTCCTGCACTTTGTCGCTTTCGGCGTATTCCGACGTGTCTTCGGAGAGATGCAGAATGATGGTCGTGCCGCGATCGTGCACCTCGTCGGTTTCTTCCATTTCGAATTCGGGCGTACCCGTGCAGCTCCAATGTACGGTTTTGGCTCCTTCCTTATACGATTTGGTGATGATTTCCACCTTGTCCGACACCATGAACGACGAATAGAAACCCAATCCGAAGTGGCCGATAATCGCTTGGTTTTTGTATTTCTCCATGAACTCTTCGGCACCGGAGAATGCGATTTGGTTGATGTAGCGGTCGACTTCGTCGGCGGTCATGCCGATGCCGCGATCGGTAACAGTGAGCGTCTTTTTCTCTTTGTCTACCGCGACGCGAATCGAGAGGTCGCCCAATTCACCTTTCATTTCGCCGATGGACGAAAAGGTTTTCAGTTTTTGGGTGGCATCTACGGCATTGGAAATCAACTCGCGCAGAAAAATTTCGTGATCCGAATAGAGGAACTTCTTGATGACGGGAAAGATGTTTTCCGTCGTAACTCCGATTTTTCCGTTTTTCATGGTTGGTGTCAGTTGTTTTTGAGTTTTTTTGTTTGCTTGGCGATGCAACAAAGGGTGTGCCAGCACCTTTTTTCTGCCATTTTGACAGTCGCAGGCTGACAGCTGTTGCAGGTATCGATAAAAAAGCGGTGAAAAAAGAGCCTTTGCAAAAAAAATCGTATCTTCGTACCGAACTTAAATAGACGTGCCTATGAAGTAAAACCATGAAAGTCATCCCGTGCCGTCGGTAAAATCAGCGGCATAACATAATAAAACGTTATCTTTAATCCTGCTTGTCGAAATCTGGAAAATTTCAAAAACAAGTAGCCGGAATGAAGTTTGGCGTTCACGTGTTTACACGTGGACTTTATTCTGATATTGGCTACTTTGGGTATTCCAGAACCTCGACAAGCGGATAGAAGGATTTTGTTCCACGTTTTTTTATGTCCTTATTCGAAAACTAACCCGCCGTGGAACCGGCATTCTTAATGCCTAAAAAATAATGAAAAAAATCGTATTGCTTTTTGTGTCGCTTTTTATGCTCGGCTTTTCCGGTATCACTTATGCCGCCAAAACAGTAACATTTACCGTATCGCTTCAAAGTCTTCCGGCCGGAGCGAAAGTGTATTATAAAGGTCAATTGGTGAGTATGACGACGCCTGCCACTATTTCCTTGTCCGTACCTAAAAAAGAGTGGAAGGATAGAATCGAGCTAACTTTTGTTAAAGAAGGTTATCCTGACAAAATAGTTTATATACAAGCGAATCTACTATTTGGTCCAATGATGCCCTTGTCTGCAAATTGTGAGTTTGAAAAAGGAGCAGCGTATATTAATGACACCTCCATTCAAGCCGGTGAAGCACATACGGTAGTCAGCCGCGACAATGCCGGAGCTTCGGCGTTGGAGCGGACGATTATCCGATGGTTCTTCGATTCGGCTCCGCAGGGGGCGCAGGTTTACTGGCGCGTCATTTCGAGCATTCCGGCCGAAGTGAAGAACACCAACGAAAACTACATGGGCACGACGCCGTACGAGGAAACCCGTTCGTTCAACATTCTGGGGCTGACGTACGAAAATTCGCGCGACGTGCAGGTCGAGGTGAAAATCAAAAAACGCGGCTATTACGACGGCGTGAAGCGATTCAACGTTCGGCAGGCCATCGACCAGCAGGAGATAAGCAGTTTTTATGAGCTTGTTCCGAAAGAGGAGTAAAGAAATCGGGCCGGTCATTGACCGGCCCGATTTCTTAGATTCGCAGTGCTGTTTTCACCTCTATGGAAACTGGCGACTTATCGTTCATCGCTGCGACGTTATCATGCTTTGGACGCGAATTTTTCCATCGGTCGGATGAACGACCATGTGGAATGAATGACGTGCCACTCGCCATTTTCCTCCAATTGATACACCTCGATGCAGTTGTATTCCATATCGAGGAGCGTGGTTTTTGCGAAAAGCTGGTAGGTGAGCACCGCCATATCCTTTCCGATTTGCACACGAGGATTGCGGAACTCGTAATCGTCGGCAAACAGTTTTCCCTCGATTGTTTTGAGGAATTGAGCGATTGTCGCATGGTCATCCACGCGCTCCGCACCGACCGAATCGAAGTAGGTGAAACTGCGCTTCGACCAAAGCTGTTCGTAGCCGGAGGTATCTCCGTTGAACCATTTGTCGAGTGCGGCTTTTTCCAGTCCGATGATGTGTTCGGCAAGTTTGCGTTCTTCGTCCGTATAAACCTCTGTTGCCATATTTTTCGTAACGCTATTTTGCGTACAGCTTGAACTTCATCGAGAACGTTTCGCCGGGAGCGATGCTACGGAAACCGGCCGCTTCGGGGTCGGCAGCGTTCGGTGCATTCGTAATCCATGACTGCGGTTCCGGGCAGCAATAGGGTACTTGCCCGCCGTTGTTCCAAATCGTCCAGTAGGTCGTCATGTCGTCTACTTCGTAGAACGCGCGAACGCCCGTTTTTTTGTTTTCGACCAATGCACCGCGATAGGGCTTTCCGTCGACGTCGATTTCACGCAAGGTGAAACCGGCTTCGATTGGGGCGCAGTCCGTTACCTGCAATCCGCCCTCCCGCAATTGGGAAAACTGTTCCGTGAGGGGCAGTTTCCGACCGGTCGGCAGGTTGCGTTCATTGAGTTCGACTTGCTCGCCGACAGCCACGCGCATTGCATAATCCTTTGCCTCTCCGCCTGCGAACGGGATGCACAGCGGCGTGTGGAACCCGACCCCGACCGGCATGCGCTGTTCGCTGCGGTTGGTGAACGTTACTTCCTGCTTCAATCCGTCGGTACTCAACCGGTAGATGATTTTGCATTTGAACTCGTGCGGGAAATCCTTGTAAATGGCGTCGTTTCCGGCGTTCGAATAGTAGCGGCATTCGACCAGCACTTCGTCGTCGGTTTCGCGGGCTTTCGATACGACGAACGGTAGCCCTTTGATGATTCCGTGATGATAGTTGTGCTCTTTCTCAATGGTGATAGGGTACTGGTACGTGCGCCCCTCGAACGTGTAACGCCCGTCGGCAATCCGGTTGGGCGGAAAGAGCAGCGGCAGCCCGAATATCTGCGGACGGCTCTTGAACGTTTCGATTTCGTCGGTCGCGGGAGTGCGCAGAATCTCTACTCCCAGCCGCGTATTAGCTAACCTTACGAGGTTAGCTCCCACCGACGGAATAAGCAGGGCCGTGTAGTCTCCTTTGGCGAATTCGACGGCTTGCAAGCCGTTCCAATCTATGCAACGCAGCATCTTACAGCAGTTTTTCGATTTTCGCTTTCAGCGCATCTTTCGAGCAGGCACCGACCTGTTTGTCGACCAATTCGCCGTTTTTCAGGAAAACGATAGTCGGGATGTTGCGTACGCCGTATTTCGCAGTGATTTCGTCGTTTTCCTCGACGTCGCACTTGCCGATGACCACCTTGTCACCGTATTCGGCGGCCAGTTCGTCGACGATCGGTGCGATCATGCGGCAGGGGCCGCACCACTCGGCCCAAAAATCGATGACGACGGGTTTGCCGGAGGTCATGACCTCCTCGAAATTCGTTTGGTTGATTGCTAATGCCATAACAGTTTGTTTTTAGTTTTTTATGCTATCGAGTATTTGATTTCGTTTTCGTCCAGATAGTCCACCAGCGATTTGTTCAGACCGACCTTGTGCGACTTGGAAAAGAGGTTGACCGTTACGCGCTCCGTCGGGTCGTAGACATTCACCCGCAACAGGGTCGAACCTTTCGATTCGCGCACCTGTTTCGTGAAATCGCGGATGAAAGAGGCCGTTATTTCGTCGACGGGCAACTGGACGGATATTTCTTTGATCATCGTATCGCGCAATTCGGAAAGCTGCACCATCGAAATGAACTTGAATTCCAGTTCCTTGTCGTTGTAAAGGCGCGGCTGCACCTTGCCGCGAATGAAAAGAAAATAGCCTTGAAACAGATATTTGCGGAAATTCTCGTAATCCTTGCCGAAAAGCGTGAATTCGTGCGAGCCGTTGTAGTCCTCCATCGTGAATTTACCCCAAGGTTTTCCGGTCTTGGTGGTAAGGTTCTTCACATCGACGACCATGCCTGCGAGAGCGATTTCCTGTCCGCGCATCGATTCGAGATTTTCCAGTTCGGTCAGCTGTGTTTTGCACATGTGGTCGATGATGACCTTGTAATCGTCCAGCGGATGTGCCGAAAGATAGAGACCGATCATTTCGCGCTCCTTGTTCAACGTTTCGAGCGGTTCCCAGTCGTTGCAGCTGGGAAGTACCGGACGCTGTATGTCTACTTGGCTGCCTCCGCCGAATAGGCTTTGCTGGGCATTATTCTTTTCCGATTGGAAGCGTTGCCCGTAGCGCACCAGCTGGTCCATGAACACCGCACTGTTCGGGTCGCGCAGGTCCGCACCGAAAAATTTGCACCGGTGGAACTCCGTGATGCTGTCGAACGCTCCGGCGTAGGCCAGATTTTCCAAACATTTGCGGTTGACGACCGAGTAGTTGACCCGTTCCATGAAGTCGTAAATATCTTTGAAACGCCCGTTCTGCTCGCGCTCCTCGATGATGCTGTCCACCGCCGCTTCGCCCACGCCCTTGATCGCTGCCAATCCGAACCGCACGTCGCCCTTTTCGTTCGACGAGAACGTCCGCCGCGATTCGTTGATGTCGGGGCCCAGCACGAGGATACCCATGCGCTTGCACTCGTTCATGTAGTCCGTCAGCTGCTTGATGTTGGCCAAGTTTCGGCTCAACACGGCCGCCATGTATTCCGACGGATAGTTGGCTTTCAGATAGGCGGTCTGGTAGGCTACCCACGAATAGCAAGTCGCGTGCGATTTGTTGAACGCGTAGGAGGCGAACCGCTCCCAGTCTGACCAGATTTTTTCGAGTACCTTCGGGTCGTGGCCGTTCTTCTGTCCGCCGCGAATGAATTTCGGTTTCAGCGCATCCAGTTTGGACTTCAATTTCTTGCCCATCGCCTTGCGCAGCGTATCCGATTCGCCGCGCGTGAAGTTGGCCAGCAGACGCGACAGCAACATGACCTGCTCCTGATAGACCGTCACGCCGTAAGTATCTTTGAGATACTTCTCCATGATCGGAATGTCGTAGACGATAGGGCTGCGGCCGTGTTTGCGGGCGATGAAATCGGGAATGTACTCCATCGGGCCCGGACGGTAGAGCGCATTCATTGCGATGAGATCCTCGAATGTCGAGGGCTGCAACTCGCGCAGGTATTTCTGCATGCCGGCGGACTCGAACTGGAACGTTCCGACCGTGCGGCCCTCGCTGTAAAGTTTGTAGGTGACGGGGTCGTCGATGATCGAGAAGTCGTCGATGTCGATTTTCTTGCCCGTAGTCTGGCGGATGTTTTCGACGGCATCCTTGATGATGGAAAGGGTCTTCAGCCCCAAGAAGTCCATTTTGATCAGGCCGGTGTCCTCGATGACCGAGCCCTCGTATTGCGTCACGAGCATCTTTTCGCCCGTCTCCTTGTCGTCGGCCGTCGCTACGGGTACCCAGTCGGTGATGTCGTCGCGGCAGATGATCGTGCCGCAGGCGTGCACGCCCGTATTGCGCACGTTGCCCTCCAACATTTTGGCGAACCGAATCGTGTCGTGCATCAACGGGTCGGTCGATTCTTCGGCCGCTTTGAGGTCGGGCACTAATTCGATGGCCTGTTTGATGCTCTTGACGAATTTTCCGTCGGGCGTCTTGTCCGGTACGAGTTTACAGAGCCGATCCGATTCCGAAAGCGGCAATTTCTGCACACGGGCGACATCCTTGATAGCCAGCTTGGTGGCCATCGTGCCGTACGTGACGATATGCGCCACCTTTTCCTTGCCGTATTTCTGCGTTACATAGTTCAACACACGGCCGCGTCCGTCATCGTCGAAGTCCACGTCGATATCAGGCAATGAAATACGGTCGGGGTTCAAAAAACGCTCGAACAGCAGGTCGTAGGCGATCGGGTCAATCTGCGTAATGCCCAAACAGTAGGCGACTGCGGAGCCTGCGGCCGAACCACGTCCCGGCCCGACCGAAACGTCCAGTTCTTCGCGGGCCGCCCGGATGAAATCCTGCACGATGAGGAAGTAGCCGGGAAAGCCCATCGTCTTCATCACGTGCAGCTCGAATCGGATGCGTTCCGTCTGTTCGTCGGTCAGTTGCTCGCCATAGCGGCGGCGGGCACCGTCCATCGTCAGTTTTTCGAGGTAGTCGGCCTCGAATTTGATGCGATAAAGTTTGTCGTATCCGCCGAGTTTTTCGATTTTCTTGCGCCCCTCCTCTTCGGACATGATGATGTTGCCGTTCTCGTCGCGCGTGAATTCGTCGAACAGTTGCTGTTCGGTGAAATGGCTCCGATACTCCTCCTCCGTGCCGAACTCGGCCGGAATTTCGAACGTGGGCATGATCGGCGCATGGTCGATGCTGTAAAACTCCACTTGGTTGCAGATATCCACCGTCGTGGCCATTGCCTGCGCATCGCTTTCGCCGAAAATCGTCGTCATTTCCGCTGTCGTTTTCAGCCACTCCTGCTTCGAGTAGAGCATGCGCTTCGGGTCGTCCAAGTCCTTGCCCGTCGAAAGGCAGATCAACCGGTCGTGCGCTTCGGCATTCTCTTCGTCGACGAAATGCACGTCGTTCGTACAGATGGTGCGGACATCGTATTTTGCCGCCAGCTTGCGCAGGTGTTCGTTGACTTTGAGCTGCATGGGGTAGGCCTCGTGATTGGCCCGTTCGACCGTCGCCTTATGGAGCTGGAGTTCCAGATAATAATCGTCGCCGAAAAGATCCTTATGCCAGCGGATGGCCTCTTCGGCCTTTTCCATATCGTCGGCTGTAATGGCACGCGGCACTTCACCGGCAAGACATGCCGAACAGCAAATCAACCCTTCATGGTGCTTTTCCAACTCCGCATGGTCGGTACGGGGGCGCATATAGAAACCGTCCGTCCACGCTTTGGAGACAATTTTTATCAGGTTGTGGTACCCTGTCAGATTCTTGGCCAAGAGAATCAAGTGATAACCGCTCTGGTCGGGTTTCCCCTCCTTGTCCTGCAAACGGCGGCGGGCTACATAGACCTCGCATCCGATAATAGGCTTGAAATCGGGGACTGCTTCCAGTTCGGCGATTTTCTGCTCTCCGGCCGCAGCATCGAATCCGAACTCCTGCTCCATTCGGGCTACTTCGTCCGCGCGTTCTTTCAGTTTGGCGTATTTTTCGGCAGTATCGAGCGATTCGGTGGTGTGCGGTTCCAGTTCGGACAACTGTTTTTGCAGCTCCGCCGCATACTGTTTCGGGGCGGGATGTTCGGCCAAAAGCGCGTTCAGACCGTCGAGCAACCGGCGGAACGACTTGATTTTGTCATGCTTCTTGCCGTTGACTTTCTGGACGTAGTTATAAAATTCCTTGACACCGAACATGTTGCCGTGATCGGTCAGGGCGATGCCGGGCTGGCCGTCCGCAATGGCCTTATCGACCAGCCTTTGGATGCTGGCTTGCCCGTCGAGAATCGAGTATTGGCTGTGTACGTGCAGGTGGACGAACTGGGACATGACAAGTAAAAATACGTGACGTTACGGAGAACAAAGATAGTGCTTTTTTGCGGGAAATCCGGCACGTCGCTTGCAAGTTATCAACAAAATGCTTTCATTCGGAAAGCGGTCCGAAAACGCACGATTTTATGGAAGAGGAAACGTTGGTCGTGGCGGCGACTTACAATACCGTCATGGAGGCCGAAATCGACAAAACGATGCTTGCCGATGCGGGAATATGGGCGAGCATCCGCAACGAATACATGTCGGCGATCTATCCGACAGGCATCATGCCGGCACAATTGGTGGTATATGGCGAGGATCTCGAAAAGGCACAGGCACTGTTGCACCGCGACTGAAAAATAACGGAGGCGAAACATTTGTTTCGCCTCCGTTCGTTCTATTCCGTAACGGCGACTTTTTCGGTCGCCTGCTGCTCGAAAAACTCGGGCTTGGTGCGCCGGATGAATTCGACGACCTCCTCCAACGCTTCCCCGAATTTGAAAAAATCTTCCTTGTAGAGAAAAATCTTGTGCCGGTCGTAAGTGCTGCTTCCGTCTGCCGCCGTCATTTTGCGGCTTTCGGTAATCGTCAGAAAATAGTCGTCCGCACGGGTGGCCCGCACATCGAAGAAGTAGGTGCGCCGGCCGGCCTTGACCGCTTTGGTGAGAATCTGATCGCCGTAATCTTCGTTTTCGCGGCGGGGAGTTGCTTGAGATAACATTGCGTTCGGTAGTT
Source organism: Alistipes senegalensis (assembly GCA_023665825.1). Lineage (GTDB taxonomy): Bacteria > Bacteroidota > Bacteroidia > Bacteroidales > Rikenellaceae > Alistipes > Alistipes senegalensis_A. Next base: position 1,325,298 of record JAMPDE010000001.1, read on the forward strand.
TCAGGTTACAGGTTAATCGTTCAATGGTATCACGAATTTAAGCAAAACTCCCCGAAAATCCAAATGTTTTTTCGTGTCAATTGCGATTTTCGAGCAGCGGCATGCCTTCGCTTTCCCAGTTTCCGAGCAGTTCGAGTGCCCGGTGGAATGCGTCGTCGTGCGACCGGTTGAAAACCCGATAGAAATACTCCGTACCGAAAAGCCGCTGGGCTACAAGTGCTTTCAACTGAATGGCGAGCAGCGGTGCGGATAACGTCAATGCGTCCGAATCGCGGGCTACCTCGTGTTTTTCTCCCAATGCGGCCAGATTATCCAATAGCTTTTCCGAAACCTTGAAATTCCGGTCGAATGCGTCGAACGTGGAGTAGTTGCGTTTCAATCGGTTTCGTTCGCGGTCGAGATAGGTCAGTATGTATTCGTTCACTACGCCGCGACGCACCAATTCTGCATGATAGTCCGTGAATCCGGCCGTATCGGCCGCAATCAGCACGTCGGGACGGATTCCGCCGCCTCCGCGAACCGTGCGGCCCGTACGCAGCGTGCGGTAGAGCGGTGCGTCGGCGTCGAGTGAATCCCGCACGGCATCGTCGTAGCGGCGCAAATGATCCAGATAATACTCGCGGCGTTTCCCTTTTTCGTAGGGGCGTTGGATGACCCGCCCCGAAGGGGTATGGTAACGGGCGACCGTGATGCGGACGGCCGAACCGTCGCCCAATCCGATTTGCCGTTGTACCAGCCCCTTGCCGAAACTCGGACGCCCCACAACGATACCTCTATCCCAGTCCTGAATGGCTCCGGCCACGATTTCCGACGCCGAAGCCGATGATTCGTCGATCAGTACGACCAACCGTCCGTCGAGTGCTTCGCCGTCCCGTTCCGCCCGAAACGACATCGGCGGAACGGCTCGTCCTTCCGTCGAAACGATCGTGGCGTTTTCGGGCAGGAAGAATCCGGTTATATCGACCGCTTGTTCCAGCAGCCCGCCGCTGTTGCCGCGCAGATCGAGAATCAAGCCACGCGGACGCCCTAATTTTTCGTAACTTTCGCTGAACTCGTCGAACGTGGTGCGCCCGAAACGGTTGAGCTTGATGTAACCGATGCTGTCTGTCGGAAGATAGGCGGCATCCACCGTATTGAGCGGAATTCGGTCGCGAACCATTGCGAAATGCAGCATTCGGGATTCATTCGGACGTACCACGTCGATTTCCACGCGCGAACCGGTTTTGCCGCGCAGGTATTTCGGAACGTCCGTCGTGCGGAACCCGACGGCATCGGTGGTGTCGATGCGCACGATGCGGTCGTTGGGGCGTACGCCGACCTGCTCGGCGGGGCCTCCGGCTATGGTATTGACTACCCGAATGGTATCGCGCAGCACCGAAAATTCGATGCCGATGCCGCTGAATTCGCCGTCGAAACTGGCCGTTACGCCTTGCATCTCTTCGGCTCCGATGTAGGCCGAATGCGGGTCGAGCTCTTCGAGCATCGCGCGAACGGCCTGCTCGGTGAGCGGAGCCATGTCCACTTCATCGACATAGAGGTCGGCCAGTTTGCGGTACACCGCAATCAGTTTCTGCACCTGCATGACGTTCGAGCCCCGTTGTGCATGGAGCGGCAGCGATGACAGCAGCACGAAAAAGGGGACAATGCCCCAACGTATATATCTGTTCATGTTCATTCGGATTTCAGACCCGCGCGTACCTGCAAAAAGTTCACCGTAACGCAAAAAATCATTCATTCCAAATCCGCCACGATGCTTCGGCTTGGGCACGGAACATCGTTTCGCCGTTCAGAATGTGCGCCCCGCGTTGCTGACCGAATGCAAGAAAACGGGTCAATGGCGGATTATAGACCAAGTCGAGCAGATAGTGGCGCGGCGTCAGATAGGCGTAGGGAATGCACGGCGCATCGTCGACCGCAGGGCTGGTTCCTACGGGGGTCGCATTGATTATCAACCGGCTGCGCTCGACTACTTCACATGGAAGACCAGCATAGGTGTAATTTCCTTTCGCCGGGTCGCGCGAAACGAGGGCGTAAGCGATTCCCCGTTCCGCAAGGGCATATTGCACGGCCTGCGATGCGCCGCCCGTGCCCAATACGAGTGCTTCTTCCGGTTCGTCACCGCCGAGCAGGCGGTCGAGTGCGATCCGCAGGCCGATAATGTCGGTATTATGCCCGGCCAGCGTTCCGTCGGGCATTCGGCGGATGCAGTTCACCGCACCGATATTCCGGGCTTCGTGCGACAACCCGTCGAGCAACGGAATGACGGCCTGTTTGTAGGGAATGGTTACGTTTAGTCCGCAAAGATCGGGCAGGCGTTCCAACAATTCGGGCAGCTCGTCGACGGAGGCCAGTTCATAGCGGTCGTAGGCATGGTCGGCCAACCCTTCGCAGGCAAATTTTTCAGTAAAATAAGCTGCCGAAGCAGAATGTCCGAGCGGTCGGCCGATGATTCCGAAACGTCGCATGTTCGTTTAGTGGCTGCGTTTTTTCCAAAGGATACGGGCTGCCGTTTCGATAGCATAAATCGACAGAAGCCCGATGATGCAGAGTATGACAGCGGCCGTCAACTGCGAATCTTGCCCGGTCAATGTCTCGAAATGGTTCGGCGAAATGTTCCATTCGACGAGCGGCACCGTTGCACCATGATTATCGACGAATGTAGCGACGGCCTCTTTCCAAGGCCACACCTTGTTGAGCGAGCCGAGCATGAAGCCCATCAGAACCGCGATGGTCGCGTCGTGCCGGTTTTTGAGCAGCCACGAAAGCAGGTGCGAAAAGGAGATGATGCCGACGACCGCCCCGACGGCGAAAAGCAGAATCACCGGCAGGTTCAGTTCTCCGATGGCGGTCATGATATATTGGTATTTGCCGAGCAGCAGCAGGATGAATGCCCCCGATATGCCGGGCAGAATCATGGCGCAAATGGCAATGGCTCCCGCCAGCATGACGAACCACCACGTATCCGGTGTTTGCGCAGGCGATGCGACGGTTATCCACCACGCAGAAACAACTCCCGCGATGAGTGCAATAGCAGTCGTAGCATCCCAATGGCGGATTTGTTTGGCGACCAGCAGGGCAGAAGCGATGATCAGGCCGAAAAAGAACGACCATATTTCGATAGGGTGATGGGTGAGCAGCCACGTCATCAATCTAGCCAACGAAAAGATAGCCACACCGATGCCGACGAGTACGGGAAGCAGAAATGCACCGTTTATATGCTGCCAGAATTCCCCGAATCGGCCTTTTCCGAGCAAGCGCAATGCCGTGAAACCCATCTGGCGGATGGACTCGATGAATTCTTCGTAAATGCCTGATATGAAGGCGATCGTGCCGCCCGATACGCCGGGCACGACGTCGGCCATGCCCATCGCACATCCTTTGAGGGCCAACAGCAGAGAACGGGAAAATTTCATAAGCCGGTCGATTTTTCGCAAAGATAGTGCAAGCCGGGTGCAGAAGCAAACGAACTTTCGATTATCTTTGCAAAAATTATGACGGCCGTCCCTGCGACGGTCGGGCAAACCGAAAAAAAACACATGGCAGACGAAAAAATCATCTTCTCGATGGTGGGTGTGTCGAAGACGTTCTCCAACCAGAAAAAGGTGCTCGACAACATCTACCTCTCGTTCTTCTACGGGGCGAAAATCGGTATCATCGGTCTGAATGGGGCCGGTAAATCCACGCTGATGAAAATCATCGCGGGCATCGACAAGAATTATCAGGGCGAGGTCGTTTTCGCGCCGGGTTATTCGGTCGGTTACTTGGAGCAGGAGCCGAAGCTGGACGACGCGAAAACCGTCCGCGAGGTCGTCGAGGAGGGGTGCGCCGCAACCGTCGCCCTGCTGAAAGAGTATGAAGAAATCAATGCGAAGCTGTGCGAACCGATGTCCGACGACGAAATGGCGCGGCTTATCGAGCGGCAGGGCGAACTTTACGAACAAATCGACCACGTGAATGGTTGGGAGCTCGATACGGTGCTCGACCGTGCAATGGATGCGTTGCGCTGTCCCGACGGCGACCAGCCGGTCAGCGTGCTTTCGGGCGGTGAGCGGCGCCGCGTGGCATTGTGCCGTCTGTTGTTGCAGCAGCCTGACGTGTTGTTGCTGGACGAGCCGACGAACCATTTGGACGCCGAATCCATCGACTGGCTCGAACAGCACCTGCAACAATATAAAGGTACGGTCATCGCCGTGACGCACGACCGTTATTTCCTCGACCACGTAGCCGGCTGGATTCTCGAACTCGATCGTGGCGCGGGTATCCCTTGGAAAGGCAACTATTCGGGCTGGCTGGAACAGAAAACCGCTCGCATGGCGATGGAAGAGAAGCAGGAGTCGAAACGCCGCAAGACCCTCGAACGCGAGTTGGAATGGGTGCGGATGTCGCCTTCGGGCCGTCATGCCAAATCGAAAGCGCGTCTGTCAGCTTACGATAAACTGATGAACGAAGACGCCAAGCAGCAGGAGGAGAAGCTCGAAATTTTCATCCCGAACGGGCCGCGTCTGGGCGATGTGGCCATCGAAGCCCACGACGTGAAAAAGGCGTTCGGCGACCGTGTGTTGTACGAACATCTCGATTTTTCGCTGCCGCCCGCCGGCATCGTGGGCGTCATCGGCCCCAACGGAACCGGCAAAACGACCCTGTTCCGCATGATTATGGGTCTTGAACAGCCGACCGAAGGTTCGTTCCGCGTAGGCCCGACTGTCAAACTGGCCTATGTCGACCAGCAGCATAAATCCATCGACCCCGAAAAAACTGTGTTCGAGGTGATTTCAGGCGGCACCGACCTGATTACGTTAGGTAACCGGCAGGTCAATGCCCGTGCCTACGTCGCTCGTTTCAATTTCTCGGGTGCCGACCAAGAGAAGAAGTGCGGCATGCTGTCGGGCGGTGAGCGCAACCGTCTGCATTTGGCGCTCGCATTGAAAGAAGAAGGTAACGTATTGCTTCTGGACGAGCCTACCAATGACATCGACGTCAACACGTTGCGTGCATTAGAAGAAGGTCTCAACAACTTTGCGGGTTGTGCCGTCGTCATTTCGCACGACCGCTGGTTCCTCGACCGTATCGCCACGCATATCCTCTCGTTCGAGGGTGACTCGAAAGTCGTTTTCTATCAAGGCACGTACAGCGAATACGAGGATTGGAAACGGGCGCAAGGCATGGATATGGAGCCGCACCGCGTGAAGTACAAGAAACTGATCGCCGACTGACCTCGACTATTGCGTGTTGAAATTCACGGCTACCGGCGGACGTTATTACAGCAATTTCAAATCAGAGAATTTTTCCCTATAATTCTATGGCACAGAAACCCACCATTCCCAAAGGCACGCGCGATTTCGCTCCGGCAGAGATGATGCGCCGCCAATATATTTTCGACACGATTAAAAAGGTCTTCCGTTCGTACGGTTTCGCTCCGCTCGAAACTCCGGCGATGGAGAACCTTTCGACCCTGCTCGGCAAATACGGCGACGAGGGCGACAAACTGCTTTTCAAGATTCTCAATTCGGGCGATTATGCCGCCGGACTGACCGACGACGAGGTGCGCCGTTTTCCGAAAATCAGCGAAAAGGGACTTCGGTATGATCTGACAGTTCCGTTCGCCCGTTACGTCGTGCAGCATCAGAACGAGCTGACTTTTCCGTTCAAACGCTATCAGATTCAGCCCGTTTGGCGGGCCGACCGGCCGCAGAAAGGGCGTTATCGTGAATTCTACCAGTGCGACGTCGATGTCATCGGCACGCGTTCACTGCTGTGCGAGGTCGAACTGGTCGAAATCGTCGAGCGGGTGTTCCGTGCGCTGGGAGTTCGTGTCGCGCTTAAAATGAACAACCGTAAAATCCTCTGCGGCATAGCCGAAGCAATCGGCCATGCGGACAAGATGATGGATATTACGGTCGCCATCGACAAACTCGACAAAATCGGGCTGGACAATGTGAAAGCCGAATTGCTCGAACGCGGACTGACGCAGGAAGCTATCGATAAACTGCAACCGATACTTGAATTGACTGGCAGTAATGCACAAAAACTAGATAAGTTGAGCGAAATCCTCGCCGGTTCCGAAACGGGTTGGCTCGGCATCGAGGAAATGCGCACGATCTTCGGATATGTCGAACAGGCAGGGCTCGACTTGCCGGTCGAACTCGATTTGTCGCTGGCGCGCGGCTTGAATTATTATACCGGTGCCATTTTCGAGGTCAAGGCTTCGGATTTCGCAATCGGTTCCATTTGCGGCGGAGGGCGTTACGACGACCTCACAGGCATTTTCGGACTGAAAGGTCTTTCGGGTGTCGGCATTTCGTTCGGGGCCGACCGCATCTACGACGTGATGTGCGGTTTGGAGTTGTTCCCCGCGTCGGTGGATTGTACGACGCAGGTGCTGTTTACCAACTTTGGTAGCGAAGAGGAACGCGCGGTACTTCCGTTGTTGCGCGACTTGCGTGATGCGGGCATTTCCGCCGAAATCTATCCCGAGAGCGGCAAAATGAAAAAACAGATGGAATATGCCAATCGGCGCGGGATTCCCTATGTGGCGATTGTCGGTTCTGACGAGCTTGCCGCAGGTGTCGTTACCGTAAAAAACATGCAGACCGGCGAACAGCGGCAAGTGCAGTTCGACCGACTTGCTGAAACGCTGTGCTAAAAAGAAAAAGGCCACCGTTCGGGTGGCCTTTTTCTTTAATAATTCTCTTTCTTCGGCTCGAAATAGGCTTGCGGATGCAAGCAGGCAGGGCACAATTTCGGGGCATCTTCGGCCAGACAAACATAACCGCAGTTCCGGCATTGCCACCAGATTTGCCCGTCGCGGTGGAAGAAATCGCCGTCCGTCAAACGGCTTAACAGTTTGAGATAACGGCTTTCGTGCTCCGCTTCGACTGTTGCAATCATCTTGAACGCAGCGGCAACGGCTGGAAATCCCTCTTCTTCGGCTACCGATGCGAAATCGCGGTACAGCACGTCCCATTCTTCGCGTTCGCCTTGCGCTGCGGCCAGCAGATTTTCCTGCGTCGTCCCGATTTTTCCGGCAGGGTAGGACGCCGTGATATTTACACTGCCGCCTTCGAGAAACTTGAAAAATCGTTTGGCGTGTTCCTTTTCCTGTTCTGCCGTTTCCAAGAAGACGCCGGCAATCTGTTCGTAGCCCTCCTTTTTCGCTTGGCTGGCGAAGAAAGTGTAGCGGGTGCGGGCCTGACTTTCGCCGGCGAACGCTTTCAGCAAATTCTGCTCGGTGCGGGTGCCTTTGATGCTCTTTTCCATCGATTTCGATTTTTAGGATTTGTCGGGCAAATATAGAGAAAAGGAAACGAGCGGCAAATGATTCCGAACGCATTTCCCGAAATGCGTCCATTTATCTTATTGATAAATCTTTACGACAGATTCAAGAGATTGGAAACATCTTCGCGAAACGTCGCACGGGCCGCCGGCCGGTTCATCGTATCCGCCGCATCGAACGGCAGAATACGATAGCCCGGAAGTGCTACCCAGACCGGTATTGCTTCGGTTTCGTAGGTAATACGGCCGTCCGGGTGGACGGTCAGCGTAATTTGGGCCATCAGGCCGCCGTCACAGTATCGCTGGCGCTGGTTCGACACGAAATTGCCCAACGAATAGAAAACGGCATGCGTGGAATCAGCCTCGTAGGTTTGTACGACATGCGGATGGCTCCCGATAATCAAATCGGCACCGGCTTGTCGCAAAATGCGGGCAATGGTGCGTTGTCGGGTGTTCGGCTGCCGCTCGTATTCGTTGCCCCAGTGAATGCAGACCGCAACGCATCGGGCTCCCTCCGCGCGGGCTGCGGCGATATCGGCAGCCATGCGGACCGTGTCGATGAAATTGACCGCCGTGCCTTGCGGAACAGGCAATCCGTTGGTCGAATAGGTGTAGTTGAGCAGGGCAATCGGAATATCCCGATGGTCGAGGAGCCAAAGCGGATGACGGTCGGCACGGTCGAGCGAATCGGTAAATACGCCGGTGCGCAGAATCCCGCAACTGTCCAGCACTTCGGACGTCGTGCGGATACCGGCAGCACCTCCGTCGCAACAATGATTGTTCGCCATGACAGCCACATCGACCCCTGCATCGCGTAATGCTTCGGCTAAAGCCACCGGAGAACGGAAACAGGGGTAGCCTGCATAATCGCCCGAGCGGGTCAAGGTCGTTTCCAGATTGACGACCACCCAATCGGCTTGGTCGAATCGGGGTCGCAAAGCAGCGAATACAGGCGAATAATCGAATCCGTCACCTTTTCGCGCAGCCATAACTTGGGGCAGGTGCTGCATGACATCGCCCGCGAACAGCAGGCGTACACTCACCGGCTCCGGCGGCAGGGGCATGCTTGAATTCAGTTGCACCCGCAGAGGTAGGGCGCAAAAGCCACCGATGCAAACAGCCGTAACGATTCGACACACGAAAGACATAGGCCGGTCAGGATTTGGATTGTCGTTTCGGATTGGCAGGGAACCAGCCTTTTTCGACCCGTTTGCGCTGTTGGAACAGTTCTCCGATGCTCCAAAACGACGACGCGCCCCATACCGCCAAAAGCGATGACCAAAGAATATGTCGCACTGCAATCGAAGCGATAACGGCTGCAATGCCCATCAACAAAAAGGCCCACCAGCACCGGACACCGAAATAGAACTCGCCCTTGATGACCAACGGGTGAAACAGTCCGATAATTAGGAAAGTAGCGATACCGATAACCAGTCCGGTCAGATTGTATTCCGCAAGCAAATCCATAAGCATCCGATTGTGATTGAAACGGGCGGAAGTCCGCACAAACGCACCTCCGCCCGCAACTTTCGTTCGGCCGTTCGGTTAGCGAACGACGATCTGCAACGGAGTTTCGACGACGGCTTTCGTCTCGTTCAGCTTTTCGAGCCAATCTTCCATGTCGTCTACTCCGCCTTGACTCCAACCGGTTCCGGCGTAGTAAGTCAGCGTTTCGTTCGGTTCGACGTTTTTGACCGCCAGCGCATGTCCGACTGCATCGGGCAGAATTTCAGCACTCTGCAACAGCACGGCTCCGTAAATGTCGCCGTCCCGCACGGGGTCTTTCGAGTCCGACGCCGATTCGCAAATAGCAACCCAGTCTTCGCCGGTCAGCGTTTGTTTCACATCGTGACGTACGAATCCTGCCGCTACGGGCATTTCCGTGAAATCGCCTGTATAGATACACTCCATTTTGTTGAAATGCTGGTTTGCATCGAGCGTGATGATTTTGGTCAGCGCGACCGTCTTGTCACCGATAGCGAACGGCGCATAGGTCAGTTCGACCGACGTACGGATAGGACCGTTATCGAGCGTCTTGCAAGTCTGGTAGTTGTGCGGCAGGAGGAAAAGTTTCCCGTCGATGAACGGCACCGACGAACCGCCGCCCAGCGTGCGGCCGACCTTGTAGCAGTCCATGCCGTCGCCGTAGTTGTGGTGATAGTTGCCCCTTGCATACCATTCGTCAATGACCAGTTTGTCCGTACACTTCACCCACACGTCGATACCCGGCGTAACCAGCATCTCGCCCGGAGCAGTTTCCAAAGCCGGCCCATAAAGCCGATAGGCGACCTTGTTGTTCTCCCAAGCGTAGTCGTCGTAGCGTTCGGGAACCTGACGGCCGAACGCTTCGGCCGGATAATCGTTGCGGCGACCTTCGCGAACGACGAACCGTTCGGTTTCGCCAGCGTCGATATCCGTCTGGAAAATCAGGGCCTGCGGTTCGGTTTCGCCGCGATAGACCACCTGCGACGGGATTTCTTCATTATCGGCATTCAGCACGACGATCGTCGACGGCGAGAAAGTCGCGATTTCATTCCATGCGATTTCTACGGTCGCATCGTCGAGATCGATGGCTGCGCGGTTAGTCACTTCGACCGTCATGCTTTGCGAGCAGGAACCGAAGAAAAATGACACGGTAGCAAATACTAAAAAGAATGTTTTTTTCATAAGTCGTTTTGTATTAGGGTTCGACAAATGTACGTTTTTTTTGCGCAACGGACAACCCGTGCGGAATTATTTGCCGATTTTCTGTTGATTTTCCAGAAATGTTACTAATTTTACACGATGAAAGGTGCTGCACCTTTCTTTTTAACGGAAAACAGAAATACAACAACTTAATAAAAACCTGAATGAAACAGTTCAACGACGACAACTTCCTGTTGCAGACGCCTGCGGCGGAACGTCTTTACCACGAGCATGCGGCCAAAATGCCGATCATCGACTACCATTGCCATCTGATTCCCGAATACGTGGCCTCGAATCATCGGTTCGAAAATCTCTCGAAAATCTGGTTGGAGGGCGACCACTACAAGTGGCGCGCCATGCGGACGAACGGTGTCGACGAACGTTTCTGCACGGGTAAGGATACGACCGACTGGGAAAAGTTCGAGAAATGGGCTGAAACGGTTCCTTATACGATGCGCAACCCGTTGTACCATTGGACGCACCTCGAACTGAAAACCGCTTTCGGCGTGACGAAACTGCTGAACCCGTCGACCGCCAAAGAGATTTATGAGACCTGCACTGCGCTGTTGCAAAAGCCCGAATACCATGCACGCGGCTTGATGCAGCATTATAATGTCGAAACGGTCTGCACGACGGACGACCCGGTCGATTCGCTCGAACACCACATCAAGGTCGCCCAAGACGGTTTTGCGGTCAAAATGCTGCCGACTTGGCGTCCCGATAAGGCGATGGCGGTCGAAAATCCCGCGAATTTCCGCGCCTATATCGAAAAGCTGTCGGCCGTTTCGGGCGTAACGGTTACGAAGTTCGCCGATGTCATCGAGGCTCTGCGGGTTCGTCATAAGTTCTTCGAGTCGGTAGGGTGCCGCTTGTCCGATCACGGTATCGAGGAGTTCTATGCCGAAGATTATACGCAGGCCGAAATCGACGCTATTTTTAATAAAGTATACGGGGGTCAGCAGCTGACGCACGAGGAAATTCTGAAATACAAGACTGCCATGATGGTCGAATTCGCTGTCATGGACTGGGAAACGGGCTGGACGCAGCAGTTCCACTACGGCGCTATCCGCGACAACAATTCGCGCATGTTCAAGCAGTTGGGCCCCGATACCGGCTTCGACTCGATCGGCGACTTCACGGTCGGCAAGAAGATGTCGAAATTCTTCGACCTGCTCGACCGCAACGACAAACTGACGAAGACGATCATCTACAACCTCAATCCGCGAGACAACGAGTTGGTCGCTACGATGCTGGGCAACTTCCAAGACGGCCGCTACGGTGCCGGCAAGATCCAGTTCGGTTCGGGCTGGTGGTTCCTCGACCAAAAGGACGGTATGGAGAAGCAGATGAACGCACTTTCGACGCTCGGTCTGTTGAGCCGCTTCGTCGGCATGCTGACCGACTCGCGTTCGTTCCTTTCGTATCCGCGCCACGAGTATTTCCGCCGCACGCTCTGCAACCTGCTGGGCAACGATATCGAAAACGGTTTGCTGCCGGCTTCGGAAATCGACTTCATCGGCAAGGAGATCGTCGAGGGCATCTGCTACCGCAATGCGAAAAACTATTTCAAATTTTAATTCAATAAAACCTTATAAGCAAGATGAAAATCGTAACATTAGGTGAAATCATGTTGCGTTTGTCCACACCGGGCAATACGCGTTTCGTTCAGTCGGATTCGTTCGATGTCGTTTACGGCGGCGGTGAGGCCAACGTGGCAGTCAGCTGTGCCAATTACGGCCACGATGCCTATTTCGTGACGAAACTTCCGAAGCATGAAATCGGGCAGTCGGCTGTCAATGCGCTGCGCAAGTACGGTGTGAAGACCGACTTCATCGCTCGCGGCGGCGACCGTGTGGGTATCTATTATTTGGAGACCGGGGCATCCATGCGTCCGTCGAAAGTGATTTACGACCGCGCCCACTCCGCTATCGCCGAAGCCGATCCGTCGGATTTCGATTTCGACGCTATCATGGAGGGTGCCCAGTGGTTCCACTGGTCGGGTATCACGCCCGCCATTTCGGACAAGGCGGCCGAGCTGACGAAACTGGCCTGCGAAGCAGCCAAACGTCACGGGGTTACGGTTTCGGTCGACCTGAACTTCCGCAAAAAGCTGTGGACGAAAGAGAAAGCGCAGTCCATCATGCGTCCGTTGATGCAATACGTCGATGTCTGCATCGGCAACGAAGAGGATGCCGAGTTGTGTCTTGGATTCAAACCCGATGCCAATGTCGAGGGCGGCGAAACCAATGCCGAAGGATACAAGGGCATCTTCAAACAGATGGCCGAAACGTTCGGATTCAAGTACGTGATTTCGACCCTGCGCGAATCGTTCTCCGCTACGCACAATGGTTGGAAAGCGATGATTTACAACGGTAAGGAGTTCTACGAATCGAAACGTTACGATATTGATCCAATTATCGATCGTGTCGGCGGTGGCGACTCGTTCTCCGGCGGTATCATTCACGGTCTGTTGACCAAACCGACGCAGGGCGAAGCGCTCGAATTTGCCGTAGCGGCTTCGGCGTTGAAGCACACCATCAACGGCGACTTCAACCTCGTGTCGGTCGAGGAGGTCGAGAGTTTGGCCGGCGGTAACGCGAACGGCCGCGTACAGCGATAAATCAAGGTTAATAGAATTCCAACCTCTTTAACAAAATGGCAAAATTCGATAAAGTCGCCGTATTGAAGAAAATCGGCGATACCGGTATGGTTCCGGTCTTTTATCACAAGGACGTGGAAGTCGCTAAAAAAGTCGTGAAGGCTTGCTACGAAGGCGGCGTCCGTGCGTTCGAGTTCACCAACCGCGGCGACTTCGCTCACGAAATTTTCGGCGAACTGGTCAAATGGGCCGACAAGGAGTGCCCCGAACTGGCACTCGGTATCGGTTCGGTGGTCGATGCTCCGACTGCAGCCCTTTACATTCAATTGGGTGCGAATTTCGTGGTCGGGCCGTTGTTCAACCCCGAAATCGCTCCGATCTGCAACCGTCGGCTCGTTCCTTACTGTCCGGGCTGCGGCACGGTGTCCGAAATCGGTAAGGCACAGGAACTGGGCTGCGACCTGACGAAATTGTTCCCGGGCGACGTCTATGGCCCCAATATGGTCAAAGGTCTGATGGCTCCGTGCCCTTGGTCGAAAATCATGGTTACCGGCGGTGTTTCGCCCAACCGTGAAAATCTGACCTCGTGGTTCAAGGCCGGCGTCTATTGTGTGGGCATGGGCTCGAAACTCTTCCCGAAAGACCGCGTGGCAGCCGAAGACTGGGCCTATGTGACGGCCAAGTGCAAGGAGTGCTTGGACATCATCGCCGAATTGCGTAAATAACATCGACTGTCCGCCGTATCCGCTGGGTACGGCGGACGGTTACCGACTGAAAACAACTAAACAAAATGAATAACATGACTACTCAAACGACACAACAGAAACTGATGTCCAATTGGCGTTGGTGGATGTGCGGTTTGCTTTTCGTGGCTACGACCGTCAACTACATGGACCGTCAGGTATTGTCGCTCACTTGGAAAGATTTCATCGCGCCCGAATTTCACTGGACGGACGCCGACTACGGTACGATTACCGCCGTATTCTCCATTTTCTATGCCGTCTGCATGCTTTTTGCCGGACGTTTCGTCGACTGGATGGGTACCAAAAAAGGTTACCTTTGGGCAATCGGCGTATGGTCGGCCGGCGCATGCGTTCACGCTGCTTGCGGCTGGGCGACGGTGCACATCGAGGGTTACGGTTCCGTAGCCGCCATGACGGCTGTCGAGAGCGGTTCGGCTGCGGCATTGGCCATCGCCTCGACGAGCGTGTGGCTGTTCTTGGCCGCACGGTGTATTCTGGCACTCGGTGAGGCGGGCAACTTCCCCGCAGCCATCAAGGTAACCGCCGAGTATTTCCCGAAGAAAGACCGTGCGTTCGCCACGTCGATTTTCAATGCCGGTGCTTCGGTCGGCGCATTGGTCGCTCCGGCAACCATTCCGCTGTTGGCGCAGTACTTCAAAGACAAAGGCGTCGGCGGCGGCTGGGAAATGGCGTTTCTGATTATCGGTGCTTTGGGCTTCCTGTGGATGGGCTTCTGGCTCTTCATGTACGACAAACCCGAACAATCGAAATATGTCAACGATGCGGAATTGAATTACATCCACCAAGATGATACGGAAGAGGTGAAAAACGCGAAAGCCGAAGAAACGGCGGAAAAGACCATTCCGTTCTGGCAGTGCTTCACCTATCGTCAGACTTGGTCGTTCATCGTCGGCAAGTTCTTCACCGACGGCGTGTGGTGGTTCTATCTGTTCTGGGCTCCTGCCTATTTCTCCGACCAATACGGTTATTCGTCCAGCTCGAGCATGGGTATCGCATTGATTTTCACGCTCTACATGATCGTTACCGTTCTTTCTATCTTCGGCGGTTATCTGCCCAAGCTCTTTGTCGATAAGAAAGGGATGAATCCTTATGCCGGTCGTATGCTGGCTATGTTGATTTTCGCATTCCTGCCTCTGCCCGCTTTGTTCGCACAGAGTGCCGGTGCGATTTCGGTTTGGTGGCCCGCTGTCATCATCGGTTTGGCCGGTGCCGGTCATCAGGCTTGGTCTGCCAACCTTTTCTCGACCATCGGCGATATGTTCCCCAAATCGGCGATCGCTACCATTACCGGTATCGGCGGTATGGCCGGTGGCGTCGGCTCATTCCTTATCAACAAGGGAGCTGGTGCGTTGTTCACGCATTCGGAAAAATTAGGTACGGCATTCCAGTTCATGGGTTTCGAGGGCAAACAGGCCGGTTATATGATTATCTTCTGCATCTGTGCTTTGGCTTATCTGGTTGCGTGGACGATTATGAAGACGCTCGTGCCGAAGTATAAACCGATTGTTCTGAAGTAATACGTTAATCCGAATACACAAATGATTAAAGAACTGAATAAAACGACGATCGCGAAGACCGAGCGTCCCGTTAAGATTCTGCAATTCGGCGAAGGCAATTTTCTGCGCGCTTTCGTCGATTGGCAAATCGACATCGCCAACGAAAAGGGCGTGATGAATGCAGGTGTCGCCATCTGCCAACCCATTCTCGACCCCGAACGCAAGGTGCTGGGGATGATCGACCTGCTGCACAAGCAGGATAATCTCTACCACGTCTATTTGGAGGGTATCGAGAACAAACAGCCCAAGAAAGATATCCGTCTGGTCAAAAGCGTGATGGATTCGTTCAATCCCTACGTGGATTATGAAAAGTACGAGCAGTATTTCCTTTCGCCCGAACTGAAAATCACTATCTCGAACACGACCGAAGCGGGTATCCGTTATGAGGAAGGCGACGACCTTACTGCTCGTCCGCCGAAATCGTATCCGGCCAAAATGACGGCTTTGCTTTACAAGCGTTTCAAGCACTTCAACGGCGACCCGACAAAAGGCCTTTGCATCATCTGCTGCGAGTTGATCGAAAACAACGGTTCGACCCTGCACGAGTACGTCATCAAGCATGCGCAGTATCACAAACTGGGGCAGGATTTCATCGACTGGGTCGAAAAGAACTGCCACTTCTGCGATACGTTGGTCGACCGCATCGTTCCGGGATTCCCGCGTGACACGATCAACGAAATCAAGGAGGAAATCGGTTATGACGACAATCTCGTCGTCAAGGCCGAGTTGTATCACCTCTGGGCAATCGGCGGTCCCGGCTACAAGGAAGTGATGAAAGAGCTGCCGCTGGATAAGGCCGGTCTGCATGTCATCTTCATGCCCTCTATCAAGCAGTTCCGCGACAAGAAGGTGCGCATTCTGAACGGTTCGCATACCGGTATGGTGCCCATTGCCTTGCAGATGGGTTGCGAGACGGTCATGGATGCGTTCAACACGCCCGACATCGAAAAATTCATCAACGACATGGTGGCCGAAGAGGTCATCCCGATGATCGAGGAAGACCAAGCCGAATTGAAACAGTTCGCTGCCGGTATTTTGGAACGTTTCTACAATCCGTTCATCAAGCACCTGCTGAAATCCATTTCGCTCAACTCTTTGTCCAAATGGGAGGCCCGCAACTATCCGACCGTCAAGGACAACTGGTTCAAGGCTCACAAGTTGGCCGAGCACGAATGCTTCACGTTCGCTGCGCTGATGAGCCTGTACAGCCCGAAAAGCGGATTCGAGCCCGACGATACCAAAGAGTTCGTGGAGTATATCCGCAAGAACTGGGATTCGCAGGATTTGGATGCCACGATTTCGCGAATCGTCAAGGAGAGCGGCATTTTCACGGTCGATTTCTCCGAGGTTCCGGGATTCGTTCCCGCGGTTGCCGGTTATGTCCGCGATATCGAGACGTTGGGCATGGCTGCGGCGTTGAAGAAATTTCTGAACAAGTAATCCGATTCATCGAAGGGGTGGAGCCGACTTTCCCGAGAAAGGCGGGTTCCGCCTCTTTTCATAGCTGAACTTATGAAACGATTTTTGAAAATCAATGCGGCGGACAATGTTGCCGTAGCATTGGCCGATGACCTGCATAAAGGCGAAACGATCGAAGTCGACGGTGTGAAAATCACCTTGCAGGAAGACATCGCACGCGGACACAAGGTCGCTCTGCGCGACATCGCCGAAGGGGAGAATATCATCAAATACGGCTATCCTATCGGGCATGCGACTGCCGCCGTTCCGCAGGGTGCGTGGATCCACTCCCACAATCTGAAAACCAACCTGCACGACGATCTGGAGTACACCTATTCGCCGAAAGTTTACGATATTGCCGTCCCCCAGTCCGACCGCAAGGTGATGGGGTATCTGCGCAAGAACGGTACGATGGGTATCCGCAACGAATTGTGGATCGTGCCGTCGGTAGGTTGCGTTAACGGTCAGGCGCAGGCCATTGCCGCCCGCGTAAAGGCCGAGTGCGACTGTTCGCACCTCGACGACGTGCGCGTCTATACGCACAATTACGGTTGTTCGCAGTTGGGCGACGACCATGCCAATACGCAAAAGGCGTTGGCCGCCTTAATCAAGCATCCCAATGCCGGTGCCGTGCTGGTGCTCGGGCTCGGATGCGAGAACAACCAAGTTTCGGCT
>JAMPDE010000020.1 GCA_023665825.1 Alistipes senegalensis
TTGCTCGAAGAGCGACGTCGAAACACGTCCCGTTGTGGCCGGTGACGTCGAAATCCAAGCTACTTCCAACGCACGGGCTATCGATTCGCGCGCTCCGTTCGTAGGCGGTATCGCAGCCGACAACACCTTGACGGCTTACGTGCTGGCTTCGACCGAGAAAGGCAAATACCTCGACGGCGATGCTTCGTGGTGGGGTGCCGGCAATGTCGAATTCAGCGACAACACGACGGCATTCGGTTTCACGCCGAAACTCTACTATCCGGCCGTTGCTACCCAAGAGGTACACCTGTTCGGTCTTTATCCGACCGACGCTGCGACTCCGGGCGACGGTTGGACGATCGACGCGACGGGTGCTACGGCAACCTACGCTATCGACGGTAAGTCGGACATCATGACGGCCGAGACCGCTACGACCAAGAAATCGGATGTACAGGCTACGACGAAGGATTATCCGAAACTGACTTTCAAGCACCTGCTGACGCAGTATGACGTCAAGGTCGTTGCCGAAGCCGATGCCGACATTACGGACGACGCCGACCAGCCCGCTATCAAGGCTTGGGGTGCCATCACCAAAATCGAACTCGTCAAGGAGTTGAACGAGGTCGATCCCAAGAACAGCTGCAAAGTTACGTTCGCTGACAACACCGTCGCTTTCGACGGCGCACAGGCTATTCCGTTCTACCTCGCTTCCGGTGCCGCTGGCAGCGAAGTTTACGAGGATGTCGTTGTCGGCGGAACCCGTGACGGCGAAGCCGATCCGACCAACGTTACGCTGACCACGACCGAGAGCTTGGCTGCATATGCGCTCGTCGCTCCGATCTCGCCGGCTTCGGGCAGCGATGTCATCAAACTGAAAGTATACACGGAGAACGAACCCGATGGTGTAGAAGTGTCCGTCAGCCTGAAAAAAGACGCTTCCACTCCGGTTACCGGGCCTACCGCCGGTCAGAAATTCACGATCAAACTCACCTTCAAGGCTATCGAAATGCAGGTTGTCGGTGACGTGGTCGCTTGGGTCGACGGCGGTACGGGCGAACAGGAGATCGACTAATCCCTCCTTGTCCGCTTCGGAGCGCGTTCCCGCCTTCATTGAGTGACGGGAACATCCGGCTCCGTGTAATTTCGGATGGGCGGGGTTGAATCTCCCCGTCCATTCGCAGAAGAAAAAAAGTTTTTTAGAAAATTTTGCAATGATGAAAACACCAATGAAGAGATGGGGGCTGTTGTTCGCAGGTTGCGCTGCGATGCTGTGGACAGCGGGTTGCTCCGACTCGGAGCCGGTAGGACCCGAAGCGGACGGGCAAGTCGAAATCGTGTTGAACGCCGATTTTTCGGGCGCAGTTTCGGGCGAGGTCGCCTCGCAGAACGTACGGCCCGGAACTCGTGCCGTGTACAATCCGGTGCATGCCGAGTTGGAGATGAACTTCGCGCGCATCGACATGGATGCAACCGGAGCCTATCCGACGGACGGGTACGCTACCTCTGCCCGGTTGCTGAACGCCACGCTCGCCGAGTGTACGGCGAATCAGGGGACGGACGACGATCCCGATTACTTCACGGCCATCACGTTCGATCCGAAGGAGTACTATCTGGTCGGTCGTGACAACACCAAGAACAAGTCGCGGCTCATCGGCTGGTATCCGCGCGCCACGCCTGCATCGGGTGTCGTGAAGATTGCGGTCGACGGCGAAACCGATATCATGGTTTCCAACGAGGTCGAGGGCAACAAGGTCGCTCCGTGCGGCAAGGTTTCGTTCCAGCATGTGCTGACACAGCTGAAAGTCAACGCTTACGCACTCGACGAAGCGGCCAAAACGAAGTGGGGTGCCATCGAAAGCATCGGTCTGAAAACGGCCGAAGACGGTTCGCAGGGCAAATTCCATGAGCATTGCGTCATCACGCTGCCTGCGGCCGTTACGGTCGGTACTCCGGCTACTGCGACCGTCTCCAAAGAGGACGGAACGACCACCGGGCCTGCGCTCGCGATGAAGGACATCGAGGACGATTCCGACCTGCATACGACCGACGACACGGCTGCGGGCGGTCTGGTGTTGCCTCTGGCGACGCTCGGTACCGACCTGAACATCGAGAAGACCAACGCGCGTCCTTGCGGTTACGCCATGTTCACGCCGTTCGCCGCCAACGAGCAGATCACGCTCGAAGTCGTTACCACCAACGGCGGTACGCAGGAGGTGCTGGTCGATTGGAAGGACGGCTACGAAGCGGGCAAGGCTTACACGCTGACGCTGCGGTTCACGGTTTCCGACATCGACCTCAAAGGCGAAATCACCGCATGGTCGGAGTACGAATGGCCGGAAGACGGCGATTTCAAGGGCGAAATCGAGATTTAACGAGACAAGCCAAACGATAGTTTTCTTATGAAAAAAATCTTGTTATTGACGTCGGCGATGCTCGTCCTGTTCGGATGCAGCGAGTCGGACGGGGGACAGGGAAACAGACCGGATGACGGCAAGGTGGCGGTTTCGTTCGTCTTGCCCGGCATTCGCGTCGAGGTTGCGCCCGACGCGCCCGTCGCATCGACTCGGGCCGAAGGCGACGTGGCGACCGAACCGTTCGGCGAGGGTGTTACCGTGCGTGTGGCGGCTTTCCGCCGTGCCGGTACGGATGCCGCACTCGCAGGCGATACGTTCGTCGACGATG
Source organism: Alistipes senegalensis (assembly GCA_023665825.1). Taxonomy (GTDB): domain Bacteria; phylum Bacteroidota; class Bacteroidia; order Bacteroidales; family Rikenellaceae; genus Alistipes; species Alistipes senegalensis_A. Next base: position 2,662 of record JAMPDE010000020.1, read on the forward strand.
GAACCTACATGGCGGTCAAGGAGGACGACGAGATCGTGCTCAAACCCTGCACGATCGGCGCGGACGGTACCGGTACGCCCGACGAAGCGGGACGGTTGCGTCTGGCGGCCGGAACCTACGATTTCTACGCCATCACGCCCGCCTTGCCGTTGCGCACCGACAACCGTTCGGTCGAAGTCGGACACGGTGCCGATTACGCTTCTGCGCCGACTTTGGCCGTGCAGGTCGAACGCCAGCCTTCGGGAACGGCCCAGACGGTCGAATTGGAGGTTTTGGAACGCCGGTGCAGCAAATTGAATTTTTCGATTTCGCGTCTGCATCCCAACGTGGACAAAGCGGTGTTCAACTCCGTGAAACTCGGTCGCATCGCGGCAGCTCCGGCTACTCCGTTGCTGAACGAAGCGATCGCTTTGGGGGCGAATACGGGCGAATACGCATTCCCGGACGGTACGTTCGCCGAGCTGAACGAGAGTACGAAGTACCTCTCGGGCGGATTCGACGAGGTGCTGCCCAAAAATGCGGGTACGTTCGACCTGTCGATGAACGTCACGTTCAACGACGGCGAGCCGACGGAATTGAATGCCGAAGTCCCCGAACTCGCCTTTGCGCCCGGATACCAGTACAATTTCAACCTGAAATTGATCGGCAACCTGATCGAGCTGGAGCTTGTCGTCATGCCTTGGACCGACGTGCCCATGTGGGACACCGAGTTCGGCAATTCGTCGGTTTGGCTCATCGTGACCGTCGGTTCGTGGGAGATCGCGGGTTGGGATACGACTATCGGCGGTTCCTACTCGCTGGTGCTCACGCCCGACAGCTGGACGGTCAACCCCGAATGGTCGACCGAGTTCGACGGAGGCGAGCCTTCGTTGATATTCGGCCCGATCAGCTGGTCCGATCATGCTTGGGAGACCGGTTTCGACGGAAAGAAAACACACTAATCAACTTTTAATAATATGTTTATGAAAACTTTAAGAAAGGTGATGCCGATGCTCTCCGCAGCCTTGCTCTTCATCGCGTGCAGCAAGGAAGCGGGGCCGGGTACCGAACCCGGGGGCTCGACACCTGACGGCGAAACGGTCGAAACGACATTCGATTTGGCTGTGTCGCGTCTGTCGAGCGCCACATCGCTTCCTGCTTCGACCGGAATGACCGCCGAGCAGGAAAATGCGGTGAACAACGTGTGGGTGTTGCAGTTCATCAGCGGAGACATGGTGCTCCACGAGTACTACGACAAGTTCACGCCCGTTTCTTCGACCGCCAAAAAAGTGAGTGTCGCACTCAAACCGGGTATTTCGACGGTCTATTTCGTCGCCAACGTGGGTGCGGATTATTTTGCGTCGATGGAATCGGCTACGTTGGCCGCTTTCGAGGCCGACGTGTTCGACTTCTCCGATTGGATGGGTACTTCCGCCACCGGCCTGCCGATGGTGGGATCGTTCACCGGTTCGACCACGACGCCGCCTGCGGAGGCCGTGAAGCTCACGCGCATGGTGTCGCGCATCGAATTCCAGTGCACGCTCGACCTGCCGACCGACGTCACGACGCTGCCTTCGGGTAACAAACTGCCGTCGCCCGAGCTCAAATTGAGCCGTGTGCAGATTACCAATGCGGCCAACAACGTGCGCTACAAGGCACACGCATTGACCGGCAGCACGTTGAAAGTCTGCCCGACGTTCCCCGCCAACGCCAACGATTCGGATCTGGCCGACAATTACATGCACTACGCCGAAGATACGTCGGTGGCCGGCAAGACGACCTTCACGATTGTTTGGTACGTGCCCGAAAACCTGAAAGGCGCTATCACGCTCTCGTCCGCCGATTCTTCGTTGTCCCCCGAAGAGCAGGAAAAGCAGTGGCAGAAGGAAAAGAATCCGAAAAATGCGCCTGCCGGCAGTACCTGCATCGAGTTGTCGGGCGACTATATCGAAACGACCTATACGAAGGACGACAAAGACAACGAGGTGCTGTTCGAATCCATCAAGGACGTGACCTATTGCATCTATCCGGGACAGAACGGCACGACCGACTTCAACCTGATCCGCAACTATTCGTATACGATCAAGACGACCATCAAGGGAATCGACGAGACCGATACGCGCGTCATTGTGGAGAAAGGTATTCCGGCCGGTTCGTACCTCGACGGTGAGTGGGAATAGTTTTTAATGAAGAAAATGACTATGAAAAAAGTATTAGCAATCGCACTTATCGGCTTGATAGCCGTAAGTTGCAGTAAGGGCGAATCCTCCGAGCCCGGCATCTTGCCGGAGGACGGGATTTCCTTTACGGCCGATGCGCCCGCCACGAGATCGTATTTTCCGGGTTCGACCGGTACGATGTATTGGTCTTCGTACGACAACTTGGGGGCTTACGCTTTCGATGCAAGCGGCAGCAGTCTGGTGCGGTCGGACTTCTGTTCGATCGACCTT
>JAMPDE010000021.1 GCA_023665825.1 Alistipes senegalensis
CGCATCGGGCAGGCGATGGCCGCGCGCGGATTCACGGGCCGCATCCCCGAACTGCCGGGCACACGCACCGCATGGCGCACGGCCGACACGCTCTACACGGCAGGGTGGAGCCTGCTGTTCGTCGGGCTGCGGTTCGTCGGGCCGGAACGGATTTTTCACCTGCCGACACCATGAGCCACCACTACCTGCGATTCGAGCGGGTCGGCTACCGCTATCCCGACGGCCACGAAGCCCTGCGCGACGTCTCGTTCGAGCTGACGCACGGCGAAAAAGCAGCGGTAGTCGGGGTCAACGGAGCGGGCAAATCGACCCTGCTGCTGCACACCGACGGGCTGCTGCTGCCGACATCGGGGCGGGTCGTCGTGGGAGGCGTGCCGATTACGAAACGCACGCTGCCGACCGTCCGCCGCACGGTGGGCTACGTCTTCCAGCAACCGGACGACCAGCTGTTCATGCCGACCGTCGGCGAGGACGTGGCGTTCGGGCCTGCCAATATGGGACTGGACGAAGCGGAAATCGACCGGCGGGTCACGGAAGCGCTGACGGCCGTCGGCGCGGAATCGCTGCGCGACCATTCGCCGGCGCACCTGTCGGGAGGGCAAAAAAAGAGGGTCGCCATTGCGACGGTACTGGCAATGGAACCCTCCGTATTGGTAATGGACGAACCGACGGCTGCGCTCGACCCGCAAGCGCGAGGGCAGCTAATCGAATTGATTCGCGGCTTCACGCATACGACGCTGATTGCGACGCACGACATGGCGTTGGTGCGGGAGCTGTGCACCCGTGTGCTCGTCCTGCATCGGGGCACGCTCGCGGCGGACGGCCCCGCCGCCGAAATCCTGCCGAACCGCGAACTGCTCGCAGCCTGCGGGCTGCAATGAATTATCGCTGCTGCCCGTTGTAGCTGATGATGCCCTGTCCGTTGGTGTAGACCACCTCCACGTGGTTGCTGGGATAGGTCGTCGAATCGTAATCGAACATACCGGACAACGAACACTTCTCGGTGCCGGAAATCAGCGTCAGACGACTGTTTCGCACTCCGTATTTGAGATTCTGGGCCTCGTACTTCACCCGCGTGGCAGTCCCTGCGGTATTGAGCGACGAGAAAGAACGCCCTTCCAACTGTCCGTTCAGCTTGTAGTCGGTATTCTCGCCGTGACAAACCGAGTAAGCCAGCGAAGCATCGGGAGCCGCGAACGTGAAACGGCCGGAGCAATCCGAAGTCAGGTCCGTCGCCTTGTACCGGATCTGCGACTGCACGTCGATGTCATACGAACTGCCCTCGCGATAGATGCGGACGGGAACGTTTACATATTCGTAGGCCAGACTGCCGGCATAGTAAACCTCGAAGCCCGTCGCCGAAATTTCCCACGCGTTGTCGATGTCCGTAGCGGACAACTGCTTTCCGCCGGTCTCCACCACGATCGTTCCATCGTACGAATAATAGGACGACGCGGCCCCTTGTTTCGTATATGCGATGCGGTACTTCGTGCCCTCCTGCGAAACGGTTACGGAAGAGGAGAAAAGCAGCGACCGCAGCGGGGTTCCGTCGACTTTCACATCCAGCGGATTTTGCGTTTCGACCTGCTTGTCCGCTTCGGCGAGCAGCATCGCCAGCCGGATGCCGGCATCGGCCGGAATCAACGCCAGACTCTTCTGCAAAGAGGTCACATCGTAAATGGCATAACCGGGCAGCATGGGATCCGGTTCCGAGTCGCCGTCCAAACAAGCCGTGAATGCCAACGGGAGGGTCAGCAGCAGTGCAATCAAACCTTTTTTCATCATTATTCTACTGTTTTTGGTTGTATCTGTGGTCATAACGGACGAACCGTATGGATTAGTACGTCCATTCGCGTTCAAAAGTAGGAATTTTTTTGCAATTCCACCGGAAATAGCTACCTTTATATGCGTGAAACGCACCAATCTTTCGATTCTCATGTCGCTTTTCTCCTTTTTCGGGCACGGCCACGCCGCAGCACCCGCCTATCCGGCCGATACGGTCGTCGCGCGCGACGGCCGCGAACTGACTTTCACCTTTTTCAAGCACGCTTCGCTCTCCATCGCGGCGGGCGAAGGGCAGGTCATCTACATCGACCCCGTACACACCTATGCCGACTATGCACGGCTGCCGAAAGCCGACCTCGTACTCGTAACCCATTCGCACTACGACCATCTGGACAAAAAAGCGATCGAAACGCTCGCCACACGCACGACCGACATCATCTGCGACCGCACGTCGGCCGAATCGACCGATGCGAACTGCCACCTGATGCGTCCGGGAAGCGTCATCTCGCCGCGCGACTGGGTGAAAATCGAAGCGGTCGCCGCCTACAACACGACGCCCGGACGCCTGCAATTCCACCCGAAAGAACGCGAGGACTGCGGTTACGTGCTGACGATCGGCGGCACGCGCATCTACGTGGCGGGCGATACGGAGCCGACCCCCGAAATGTGTGCTCTGCGCAACATCGACATCGCGTTTCTGCCTGTGAACCAACCCTATACTATGACCATCGAGCAGGCCGTGCAAGCAGTGAAAGCGATTCGTCCGACGGTGTTCTATCCCTACCACACGGGCGAAGTGGAGCAGCCGACCGACCTCGAAGCGCTGGCGAAAGCGTTGGAGGGCGTGACGGAAGTGCGGGTAAGACCGATGGAATAGCTACTCGACGTAGAGCACCAGCCCTTTGAGGTATTCGCCTTCGGGGTGGTAGATGTCGATCGGATGGTCGGCGGGCTGGGTCAGTTGGTGCAGGATGCGCACCTTGCGTCCGGCAATCGCCGCCGCCGAAAAGACCGTCGTGCGGAACAACTCTTTGGAAACGGCCTGCGAACACGAAAACGTGAAGAGAATGCCGCCGGCGCGAATCTGCGACAGTGCGCGGGCATTCAGCCGCTTATAGCCCTGCATGGCATTGCCCAACACCTTGTGATGCTTGGCGAACGCCGGCGGGTCGAGGATAATCAAATCGTATTTATCACCGATATTGCGCAGGTACTCTACGGCATCGGCCGCCACTTCGCTGTGCACGGCGCGGTCGCCGAAGTTGAGCCGGATGTTCTCCGAAGCCAGCACGACGGCGCGTTCGGACGAATCGACCGAGCAAACCTCTTTGGCCCCGCCCGAAAGGGCATAGACCGAGAAGCCGCCCGTATAACAGAACGTATTGAGCACCGTGCGGCCCTGCGCATAGCGTTTCACCAGTTCGCGGTTCTCGCGCTGGTCGAGGAAAAAGCCCGTCTTCTGCCCCTGCTCCCAGTTGACCAAAAACTTCTGCCCGTGCTCCGACACGACCTGCGGCACGGCGTCGGCCGCACCCCACAGATAGCCGTCGATAGCCCCCAGTTCGGCCTTGAACGGCAGGGTCTGCGACGATTTGTCGTAAATGGCCGTGACGCGCGCGCCGTACACGGCCCGAATCGCGGCGGCAATCTCCATGCGCGCACGGTACATCCCGACCGAATGGCACTGCACGACGGCCGTGCGTCCGTAAATGTCGACCACCAAACCGGGCAAGGCATCCCCCTCGCCGTGCACCAGCCGATAGCAATCGGTATCGGCGCAGTCGGCCAGCCCCAGCGTGCGGCGCACGTCGTACGCGACGGCAATGCGGCGGTTCCACCATGCTTGGTCGATAGGCTCCTGCTCGAACGACAGCACGCGCACGGCGATAGAACCGATCTGGTAATGTCCCTGCGCGATGAACGCGCCCGAACGGTCGCACACCTCGACCAACGCACCTTCGACGATTTCGGTCTCGTCTTCGGCCTCGATATAGTCGATGGCGCCCGAAAAAATCCAAGGATGCCGGCGCAGGAGCGACTCCTCCTTGCCGCGTTTGAGGATGATGCGAGGTGTCATATTTTTATTAGCGCTACGGACGGTCGTTCGGCTTCGGAAGGTTAGGAAGCGCTCTGCCCGAATTTCACAATTATCGGCGGCTCGAAGAACCGCTATCATTTTTCTTTTTTCAATTTCGATTTTTCATTGCACCGCAACAGCCGGTCGTAAATCCGTTCGCAGACCCATGCGTCGGTCGCCGCATAGAGCCGCTGTTTGGGCGTCAGCGTCTGCGCCTCCCAGTTGCTCAACCGCTGGGCTTTCGACACGCGCTGCCCCAGCACGATGGCCGAGAGTTTGCGCACGCTCTTCTCCTCGATGCCCCACTGCGGCGCCAACTGCTGCAAATCGACGAACCCGCGTTCGCGGAAGTGGCGCAACTCGTGCAACGCATGCAAATCGCCCGCAATGGCCGCCCCCACTTTCGTCACGTCCGCGTCCTCCAACAGCGCGAGAATCGGCCGTGCCAGCGGAATGCGGTTCAGCCGGAACAGATAGGCGGTCTCGCGCGTCGCGAGCTGGAGCAACGCCACGCGATGCACCACCCCGGCACGGAACGACGGGCGGGTCTCGGTATCGAAACCGATGACCCCGGCCTGCCGCAGTTCGGCGCATGCCCGTTCGATCGCCTGCTCGGTGTCGACCACGCGGATACGACCCGGAAAGGCGATGACGGGAAGCCCAGCTGTCTCTTCGTCGGTGATTTTGGCTGAAAAGGAAAATTCCATCCGAATGCGATTTTCGGACAAAATTACGAAATTTTTCCGCATGCGGGGTCAGTGTCCGACTTTTTTCACCGTGCCGTCGGGCTGCATGCGCACGGAACCCTCCTCGATGAGCCCGCGCAGCAGTTCCGCGCTCCGTTCGGGCGAACAGGAGAGCCCGGCGCA
>JAMPDE010000022.1 GCA_023665825.1 Alistipes senegalensis
GTTGATTTCGGCCGACAGCTGCGCGCGGCGCGGGCTGCGGGCCCTGCGGCACGGACGGCGGTGCATCGTCCCCGACTGGTGGAACCGGCTGTTTATTCCGATTTGCAAAATACTGCCCATGTGGGCATTACGTCCGCTGCGGAAGTATACGATGCGATTCCAAAAATAACCAACGCTATGATAAAAAACGTCGTTTTCGACTTGGGCGGCGTGCTCGTGGGGCTCGACCTCGCGAAGTGCCGCGCAGCATTCGATGCTATCGGACTGCAAGCAATCGGGACGCTGATCGACCCGTGCCACCCTGCGGCGATGATGGAGCGCATGGAGCAGGGCGACCTGACGTTTCACGAAACCTACGACGAGATGCGACGCATGACCGGCAACCGCACGGTGACGGACGAACAGATCGCCGCCGCCATTTCGGCTTTTCTGACCGGCATTGCGGTCGAGAAACTGCGGGCTATCGAGGCCCTGCGCCGCAGAGGAATCCGCACCTACGTGCTGTCGAACAACAACCCCGCCGCAATGGAGACGATCCGCCGGATGTTCACGGCCGACGGCCGCACGATGGAGGATTATTTCGACGGAATCTATCTGTCCTACCGCATGCGGTGTCTGAAACCCCATGCCGAGATATTTATTAAGATGCTGGAAGATAGTAATATCCGTCCCGAAGAGACCCTTTTCATCGACGATTCCGAACGCAACGTTGCGACTGCCCGCCGGCTGGGATTCGATGTTTACCAAGCCGCGCCCGACGAAGATTTCTGCCCGCTGCTCGACGGCATCGGGCGGTAACCGGCGGTTTTGTCGGGGAGACTGGATTCGAACCAGCGACCCCCTGCTCCCAAAGCAGGTGCGCTAACCGGACTGCGCTACACCCCGTAACAGGAGGCAAAGATAACCTTATTTTTCGGTTCCGGCAAACAAATTTCCACAAGACGATTCGCCCTGAAATTCGAGCCGCCGCCGTTTTCGGTCGCATTCGGGCACCATCTTTGCAGACGCATGGGAAAACCTTAATGCGTCATGAAAAAATCAGTTATCCTCCTTACGGCTCTCTTGGTGTGCGTGGCGGCCGTAACGGTCATCGGACAGAAAAAGGTTCTGTCGCCCAAAGAGGAACGCCGCGAAGTCCGCGAAAAACGGCGCGCCGAGCGAATCGCCAATTTCGAGAAGACGATGGACTCCATCGTGCTGTCGCGCAACTTCCAGTTCAATCCCCAGACCATGCAGCAGCAGCCTGCGGGCCCGATGCGCCAGATCATGAACCCCGCGTTCAACGTCGGCGTCTGGGACGGCACGGCCGACATCTGCCTGCCCTACATCAAGGGCTACGTACCGCCATACCACGTCACCGTGCTCAACTACACCGTCGGCGTGCAGGGGTACACCACCGAACAGACCCACGAGGGGTGGATGGTCACCTTCTCCGCCTCGCTGTTCTCGGCTTCGGACTACACCTTCACGTTCGAGATATTCTCCCGCACGGGCGGCGCGACGCTAACCATCACCAATCCTTGGTACAACGCCGTGCAGTATTCGGGCAGCATCACGCAACTCTATTGACACTCCGTTCCATTCCCATGAAAAAACGCATTTCCCTTCTCTTCGGCGCAGGTCTTTCGACGATCTGCGCCGTTTGCGCCGTATCCGCGCAAACGCCCCGTCCGGCGCGCCCCGTGCAGCCGAACGGTGCCGCTCCCCAAGTGTCGGACATCCGTTCGTCGGTCGACAGCATCCCGCAAACGGCCGTCATACCCGTACAACAGCCGCCGCTCGACTTCGCCGACTACACGACGGTCTTCGAGGCTCCGGGCGAGGGGCTCAACCGGGTCGAACGACGGGCCCTGCGCGCGAAAAACCACGCCGCGTGCATCGACTCGCTCGTGCAGTCGCACAACTATCTGTTCTATCCCGCAACGATGCAGGAGATGCCCGACGGCACGATCCACCGGATTTACGCCGATTATTTCTTTTTCGGCCTGTTCGCCGACCACGTCGAGGTGCACCTGCCCGTCGACCGCGCCGGTTCGCAGTACATCGAGCGGGTCAATTTCGATTCGATGGCCATCAGCAACTACCAGATTTCGCGCGTGCAGTGCGGGTGGATGATTTCGTTCAACATCGCCGACGGCGAGGCGCGTTACCACGCTTCGTTCACGGTCTGCACGGCGACGGGCGAAACGACGCTGACCTTCATCACGCCTTCCGTCACCATGCGTTACACCGGCACGCTCGGCGACCGGCATCGCATCCGGCATCACCTCCGCCCCTAAAAACAACGGCCGTACGGTACTGGCAATGCAAAAAGGGTTGACAATCTGTCGATTGTCAACCCTTTTTCTGTGAGCGGAAAACGGGATTGTGGCAGTAATTCAAAGCAATGATGCGTTAATCGACTATTGGATAATGCCTTATGCTTTTCGTTGCTTTGTTTTGCAAACGGGCGATTCGGCGGTTTCGAGCATCGAAAAGCAGGAGTTCGGTTAACAAATCGTTAACAGGAATTTTCGACCGACAGAACGGCGAAACAATCGTTGTTTTTATCTGCAATGTATTCTTATTCACTGTTTTGCGCAATTTTTCATATTGATTCTGAACTCATAACGACTTAACTTTGCAACCTGTAAAACCGTTATGAGAAGAAGCACATTCAAAATCCTGTTCTATGTAAACAAACAGCGCATGAAAGAGGGGCGTATCCCCGTCTATGCCCGTCTGACGGTGAACGGCAAAAGTACGTTCGTCAACTGTCGTGTAACCCTGCCGCCCGCCCTGTGGGATTCCAAAGCCAACAAGGCTGCCGGAAAGAGCCACGAAGCACAGACGGTCAATCGTAAGTTGGAACATATCCGCACCCAAATCGAGCGGCACTACCAACGTATCTCCGACCGCGACGCCTACGTTACGGCCGAGCGGGTGAAGTCGGCCTATCTCGGCATGGGCGAGGAGTACGAAACGCTGTTGGAGGCATTCGACAAGTTCAACCGCGACTTCAAGCAACATGTCGGCGTAGATCGGGCGCAGTCCACCTACCGTAAGTACGACAACGTGCGCAAACGGCTGGCGGAGTTCCTTTGCGAGAAACTGCGCCGCGAGGATATTCCGTTGAAAGAGTTGGCCGAAAACTTCATCACCGATTACGACCTCTACCTACGTAGCGAAAAGGGTTTGACGCCCTCGTGCGTCTGCATCTACACCAAGCCGTTGAAGATGATCGTTACGAAAGCCCACAACGCCGGTATCATCGCCCGCAATCCGTTCGCCGACTACCACCCGAAGAAGACGACCAAAGAGCGCGGTTACCTCATAGAATCCGAATTGCAGGCGTTGATGAACCATAAGTTCACGTTCGACGGCTACGGCAAAGTTCGGGATATGTTCATCTTCTCGTGTTTTACGGGTATGGCCCATGCCGATGTGAAGAGTTTGACGCAGGAGATGATCCAGCGTTCGTTCGATGGCGATCTATGGATCGTCAAGCGACGGCAGAAGACCCACGCGCCGTTCAAAATCAAATTGTGCGGCATCACCAAGCGCATCATCGCCCGTTACAAGCGCGAGGTAGCCGGAACGAACCTCGTGCTGCCCGTGCCCGACATAGCCTATTGCAACCGGGTATTGAAGAAAATAGCGGCGGAGGTCGGCATCGACAAGACGATAACCTATCATATGGCTCGCCACACGTTCGCCACGACCAACGCACTGGCGCAAGGTATTCGCATCGAGGTCGTAAGCCGGATGCTGGGACATACGAATATCAAAATGACCCAGATTTACGCCAAAGTTACGGACGACATGCTGGCCAAAGGCTTCGACGAAATGGCCGACATCTATTCCACCAAATACAGCCTCGCAAGATGAAAAGAGAAATCAAGGTGAACGGATTCGTCCAGTCGTCCCCTTGTGCATCCTATGGGATTTGGAAGGATCCCTCTGGGCGCACAGGGACGTCGGACTGTCGCTTCTCTTTCAACGCCTGCCCCTGCTGTCGGACACATCATCGATACCGTCGCCCACAAATCGGCCGCTTCGCGCCCGCGCCTTTTTACAAAAGGCATAGCTTATTAGGGAATTTTCTGAGCCGCATTGCTTCGCAACGCTGAAAATTCCCCAATAAGGCAAAGGAGCTTCGCCCCTCTGCACTCCCCGAAATCAACAACCACTTAAAACCTCTTGACTATGGGGTATGTCGTATTCCATATGCAAAAAGCGCGAGGTACGGACAGCGGAACCTCAGCCCACATCGAACGCAAAGTCAAACCGTCGAATGCCGACGAGGAACGCACGCCCCTCAATCGGCAACTGGTAGAATATCCCGATGGTATTCGCACTCGCACGCAGGCGATACAACATAGGCTGGAGACTGCCGGGCTTACCCGCAAGATCGGTAAGAACCAAGTACGAGCAATCCGTATCATGCTATCGGGAAGTCCCGACGAAATGCAGCGCATCGTACGTGAAGGTCGTTTGGACGAGTGGTGCACCGACAATATGAAATACCTTGCCGCGACATTCGGCAAGGAGAACATCGTATCGGCCGACCTGCATCTGGACGAAAAGTCTCCCCATATCCACGCGACGCTCGTACCCATCGTAACGACCGA
>JAMPDE010000023.1 GCA_023665825.1 Alistipes senegalensis
ATCAAGGATAATCCAAAATATCTTATTTTACCACTATCCTGCGTATTATTTTGAATAACAAAGATATATAGTTAAACATAACACCTCAACCATCCTTTATTTTAATATCATTTCATATCCCTCTCTCTCCGCTGAACCTCAAAGACAAAATGAGGTCAAACAATGACAAATCCTGTAAGATCAAGGCCTTACGGGATTTTTTTTCTTTTCTCCCTCGGACATCCGAAAGACACGAAAAAGACCCGTTCGGACAACGTTTCGTTACTGAATCGTTACTGAAAACGAAGCAGAGATTTTAGTAACGATTTATCGGTAAGTCATTGATTTGTCACCGATTGTCGAAAAAGGTGTCTGCTCATAGCCCAATTATTAACCGTTCCTTTGCCGCGAGGATTCAAAGGGAACAAAAACAAGGAGGTATTATGAGCAAGAGCACATTCAGGATTCTTTTCTACGTGCGAAAGAATCAAGTGAACAAAGAGGGCAAGGCGAGCATCATGATTCGTCTTACCATCAACGGCGACACGTCGCAGTTCAGCTCCAAATTAGAGGTGGAACCCGCATTGTGGGATGTGAAAAGTCAAAAGATGAGCGGCAATTCATTGAGGGCACGTCAGCTCAATTCGTTGTTGGACGACGTGCGCACGTCGTTGAAAAATCATTTTCATGACATCGAGACCCACGAAGCCTATGTAACGGCTGAAAAAGTCCGCAACGCCTTTTTAGGCATTACCATTCGTCAGCAGACCCTGTTAGGAACGTTTCGCAAGCACAATGAAGACGTACAGAAGTTGGTCGGTATTAGTAAGAGCGCAGCCACCTACGCCAAATACGACCGTTGTATGCGGCGTCTGGAAGAGTTTATGCTGGTGAAATACCGGATTAAGGATATTGCGCTCAAAGAGATTTCGCACGTGTTCATTACGGACTTCGAGACCTACCTGCGCACGGAGAGCGGATGCAACGAAAACACGACAGCCAAGTTCATGCAGACGTTCCGTATGATTATCATTTTAGCGAAGAACAACGGTTGGATTTTCGCAGACCCGTTCATCAACTATAAAATCAGGTTGAAGCGGGTCGATCGCGGTTATCTGACCGAACCCGAAATCACGAAGATTTTGAAAAAACAATTTGCCTGCAAGCAATTGGAGCAGGTGCGCGATATTTTCATCTTTGCGTGTTTCACGGGATTGGCGTATATCGACGTGAGGAATCTTACCAAAGACAATATTCGCCCTTCGTTCGACGGCAAGTTATGGATTATGACAGCTCGTCAGAAGACCGATACCGCTGTTACCGTACCACTGCTGAAAGTACCGCAGGCCATTCTGAAAAAGTACGAAGGGACGCTGCCCGACGGACGATTGCTGCCTGTGCTGAGCAATCAAAAGCTCAACTCTTATCTGAAAGAAATCGGCGATTTGTGCGGTATTACGAAGAACATAACCTTCCACATCGCCCGCCACACCTTTGCGACGACGATGACGCTGGCCAAAGGAGTGCCGATCGAAACGGTCAGCAAAATGCTGGGACACACGAATATCGTTACGACCCAAATCTATGCCCGCATTACCAACGACAAAATCGGTCGGGATATGCAGGTATTGTCGGGACAGTTGGGAGAAATCGAAAAAATCGCATTGGAGGCACAATTATGAGACGAGGAATCATTATCATAGACCCCGACCGCATTGCGGTTACTCTATCGTCGGATGGGACGGTATGGATGACGGTCGAAGAAATCGCTTCGATTTTCCATGTTACGGCGGCAAGTATCGAAAGACGAATTGCAAAGCTGCTCACGGAGGGTGAACTGGACGAACGCGAAGTGCGGACGGAAGAGGTAAAGATATGCGGAAGTCGTAGGTGTATCGTGGAATACTACAACCTCGATATGGTGATTACGCTCTCTTATCGAATCGACACACCCGCGAGCAAGGCATTCCGACGGTGGGTCGGAGAACGAGTGATTCGGTCGCTGAAAAAAGAGGCGGCACCACCCTTGATTCTACGAATCGAAAGGCGAAACGAAATGGCGAATTGAACGATCAACCGGCGGAAGAACAACCGATTCTTCCGCCGGTTTTTTCATTTATATCCCTCTCCTGCGGAAAATCATTCCCGTGTCGTTACCGACCATGGAATCCGCCGTCCGGCAATATCGGATTTTTGCTGCAAAGAACAATATGCAGCAGAAATGGAAATCATCACCTTCGACCACAAGGTCTACCAAGATTTAAGCGAGAAAATCGAGCGGATAGCCGATTATGTCTTCAAAAAAGAGACGCCGCAGCAGACACCGGAAATCTGGCTCACGAGCGAGGAGTTGGCCGACCTGCTGAAAATTAGCACCCGTACCCTGCAACGGATGCGCAAAGAGCGGGTTATCTCCTACACGATGCTGCGCAGCAAATGCCTCTATCGCCTCTCCGACGTGGAGGAGTGCATCTCCCGCCGTATCGTTACCTGCGCCCCGCAGACATTGGAAGAGTTTCGCAAGAACTACTATCTCACCCATAAATCGCCTGCCTTATGATACTCGACACCGAAACATTCGAGCTGTGGATGGAGAAGATCATGGAACGCTTCGACCGCCACGAACGGTTGCTCGCCTCACTTGCGGTCAAGGAGGGCAAGGAGATGAAATATCTGGACGGCGAGCGTCTGTTGGACAATCAGGACTTGTGCCAACTGCTTCAAGCGAGCAAACGGTCGCTGCAACGCTACCGCAGTTCGGGGACGTTGCGCTACCAAATGCTGTGGCATAAAATCTACTACAAGGAATCGGACGTGCAGGACTTCCTGAAAAATCATTTCGACGAGTTTATGGGCTGCCGCAAGGTGGAAAAGCCCGGCGGTTGAACGCCAAACACTGCCAAACGGACGCCACAAGCTGCCACGCCGGAGCGTAACGGTCGCCCGCACGGCTCCTATCCCTAAATTCGCAGGGCGTCGAGCGGATGCAAACCTATTAACAACAATAAAGTATGGAACAGAAAAAGAAAGAACAAGATGTCCTGATCGTCCGGGACGAGAAGACGGGCGAGATCGGAGTGGTCGCGGGCTTGAAGCGCGACGGCACGCCGAACCTGAAACCCGCCCAAGCGGAACACGCGCAGGACTTCCTGCGCTTCGACCGTCATCGTCATGGCGACGCGCTGGATAATTTCTTCGCCAACTTCTTCCGCCAATGCAAGGAGCCGAAACGCTTCGGATTCTACCGCGTCGCGGCGGAGGGCGTGGAGAAAGTCGTAGCAGTGATGAAAGACCTGTTGAAAGCCCCCGTAGGTTTCCAAGATGTGCTGTCGCCGCACAAAGTCGATACGACCAAGTACGAGCAGGCCGCACAGCAGCAGGCGCAGGAAACCGCCGCACCGGAACAAACACCGTCTGCCGAGGAGGCACAGCAGCAGGAGACCCCCGCCGCAGAACAAACCGCCGAACAAGGTTACAAGCCTATCGACATCGACCGTCTCGACCGTGCGGAAATCGAACAACGCTGGGGCATCGACCTTATGGCGTTGGAGCAATCGGGTGATCTGGAACGGATGCGCCACTACGGCAAGTCGCAACTTATCGAATGCACGCCCGATTTCGGCGGCGTGCGTGTTCCGATGCAGGCGCGGTTGTCGCTGCGGGAGAATCCCGACGGCACGGTCTCGCTCGTGCCGCATCCGATTCGTCGGGAGCCGAACCTCGACGAATACCTGAACGTGAAGTTCACGCCGGAGGATCGGGAAGACCTGAAAAAGACGGGCAATCTCGGACGTGTAGCCGAAGTCGTCGATCCGGCTACGGGCGAGCTTATTCCCTCCTTTATCAGCATCGACCGCCTGACCCACGAGACGGTCGCCACGCCCGTTTCGGTGATTCGCATTCCCGATGAGGTCAAGGGTGTAAAACTCGACCCGACACAGCAAGCCGCCCTCTCGCGCGGCGAGGGTGTGTTCGTGGAGGGCATGACAGCCAAGAGCGGCAAGTTGTTCAACGCTACGATTCAGATCAATGCCGATAAACGGGGATTGGATTTCCACTTCGGAGGTCGACGACAAGCGCAGCATCAAGAGCAGAAGAACGGGCAGACCCAAGACGACGGCCGCAAGGTCTACATCGGCAAAACGCTGCTCGGGCTGCCGATTCTCGACGAGATGCGGCAGGGCTGGGCGCAGAACAAGTGGGTGCTG
>JAMPDE010000024.1 GCA_023665825.1 Alistipes senegalensis
TCGAGCAACGACTACACGCTGACGGGACACCTGCCCGAATATTTCATGAGCAACATAACGCTCGAAAAGGAATTTTCATTCCACTGGGCGGATATCTCTCTGAAAGGTTGCATAAACAACCTCTTCGACGAAGAATATCTCTCAGTACTATCCCGTCCCATGCCCGGCATCAACTTCGAAATCTTCGTCGGCATTACCCCGAAGTTCGGAAAAAACAGGAAAAAGTCCGTAAACACAAATCAGTAACGATATATGAAAACATGGAAGAATCTGAGCCTGCTGTTGCTGCTTGTACTGGCATTCACAGGCTGTCGCAACAAAAGTTCAAAACTCGACGATTTCAACCGATCGCTTTATGTCCCCGAATATGCCACCGGTTTCGACATCAAAGGAGCCGACGGCAAAGGAAGCATCTTGATAACCGTCACGAATCCTTGGCAGGGTACAGACAGCATCACGACACAATTGTTTATCGCCCGTGACGGGGAAACCGTTCCCGAAGGCTTCAGCGGTCAGGTACTCGAAAGTAATGCCAAGCGCATTGTGGCAATGTCCTCGACCCATATCGCCATGCTCGATGCCATTGACGAAGACGGTCGCGTAGTCGGGGTATCGGGCATCGACTACATTTCCAATCCCAACATTCAGGCACGGCGGGACAGCATCGGAGACGTGGGCTATGAGGGGAACATCAACTACGAGTTGCTGCTCTCGCTCGACCCCGACCTCGTGCTGCTCTACGGCGTGAACGGCGCAAGTTCGATGGAGGGCAAGCTCAAAGAACTGGGCATCCCGTTCATGTATGTCGGCGATTACTTGGAAGAATCACCGTTGGGTAAAGCAGAATGGATGGTCGCTCTTTCGGAAGTCATCGGAAAACGGGCGGAGGGCGAAAAAATTTTTGCGGCAATCCCGGTCCGGTACAACGCCCTGAAAAAGAGAGTGGCGGACAATGCCCTCGACGCCCCGTCGGTGATGCTCAACACCCCTTACGGCGACAATTGGTTCATGCCCTCCACGGAAAGCTATGTCGCCCGGTTGGTCAAAGATGCAGGTGGCGACTACATCTACAAAAAGAACACGGGAAACGCTTCTGTGCCCATCGACCTCGAAGAAGCGTATCTACTGGCCTCGCAAGCCGATATGTGGCTGAATGTAGGAATGGCGAACACGCTCGACGAACTGAAAGCCTCATGCCCGAAGTTCACCGATACGCGTTGCTTTCGCAACGGGTACATCTACAACAACAACGCCCGCACCAATCCGGCCGGCGGCAACGACTACTACGAATCGGCCGTAGTGAATCCCGACCTCGTGCTGCGTGACCTCGTGAAGATATTCCACCCCGAACTGGTCGAGGAGGATTTCGTCTATTACAAGCAATTGAAATAAATGCGCTCCCGTTCCGTCCTATTGTTCGCCGTGCTGGCTGCCCTCACCCTCTTCCTGTTCCTGCTGGATTTGGCGGTGGGGGCTGTCGCCGTACCGCTCGGCGATGTATGGGCAGCCCTGACGGGCGGCGACTGTCCGCGGGCGACGGCGAAAATCATCCTTAACATCCGGCTTATCAAGGCGGTAGTGGCATTATTAGCAGGTGCGGCACTTTCAGTAAGCGGTCTTCAGATGCAGACCCTCTTCCGCAATCCCCTTGCCGGCCCCTACGTGCTCGGCATCAGTTCGGGAGCCAGTCTCGGTGTGGCATTGTTCATACTCGGTGCACCGCTGTTCGGCATGAGCGGCATTCTCTCGTCCATCGGAATTGCCGGAGCCGCATGGATAGGCGCAGCTGCGGTATTGGTGGTGATTGCCGCCGTCGGGCACCGGATAAAGGACATCATGGTGATACTCATTCTGGGCATGATGTTCTCGTCGGGGGTCGGTGCGATTGTACAGATACTCCAATACCTCAGCAAGGAAGAGTCGTTGAAAGCCTTTGTCATCTGGACGATGGGGTCGCTCGGCGACGTGACGGCACAGCAACTCGCCATACTCATACCATCGGTTGCAGCCGGCCTGCTATTGGCCGTAATCACCATCAAGCCGCTTAACCTGCTGCTGTTCGGCGAGGAGTATGCCGTGACGATGGGGCTGAATATCCGACGCTCGCGCGGGCTGCTGTTCCTCTCCACGACGCTGCTGGCCGGCACGGTGACCGCCTTTTGCGGCCCGATAGGCTTCATCGGACTTGCCATGCCCCACGTCACGCGGATGCTGTTCCGCAACAGCGACCATCGGATACTTGTGCCGGGAACCGTTCTTTCGGGAGCTTCCGTGCTGCTCATCTGCGATATTGTTTCCAAATTGTTCACCCTGCCGATAAACGCCATCACCGCCCTGTTGGGTATTCCGATAGTCGTATGGATCGTGCTTCGCAATAAATCAGTTACCGCAAGATGATAGAACTACGCAATTTTACAATCGGATACGGAGAACGAACGCTTATAAAAGAAGTCGACGCGGTTATTAAAGAGGGGCAGCTGACGGCCCTTATCGGGCGCAACGGGTCAGGAAAATCGACCTTATTGAGGGCGATTGCCGGTTTGAACCGCAACTATTCGGGTGAAATCTTCCTTGCCGGAACCGATGCCAGAGAGGTGTCGCATGAGGAAATGGCCAAGACACTCGCATTCGTATCGACCGAGAGGATGCGCATCCCCAATATGCGGTGCCGGGATGTGGTGGCGATCGGTCGTGCGCCCTATACCGACTGGATAGGGACGATGCAGCCCGAAGACCGGGAAATCGTAGAGCAATCATTGGCTTCCGTAAATATGGAAAGCTATGCGGACAGGACGATGGACAAGATGTCGGACGGCGAATGCCAGCGCATCATGATCGCACGGGCGTTGGCACAATCGACACCGATAATCCTACTGGACGAACCGACCTCTTTTCTCGATTTGCCCAACCGTTATGAATTATGTGCCTTGCTCGCCCGGCTTGCGCATGATGAAAACAAGTGCATCCTCTTTTCCACGCACGAACTTGACATCGCCTTGTCGCTCTCCGATGCGATAGCCCTTATCGACCCGCCCCGTCTGTCGTGCCTGCCGACCGAGGAGATGCGCCGAAGCGGTTGCATCGAACGGCTCTTCCGAAATAATAGCGTGGTGTTCGATACCGCAACAGGTTCCATTAAAGTGAAACAATGAGTAAAGGATATATAACAGAGAATTTCACGGCAAACATAAGCGTGGATGAATATATTTCACGCTTTCGGGACGAAAAACGCTTCATCGAGCTATGCAAGCAATGCCCCAACTACGGTAACAGTTGGGGATGTCCACCGTTCGATTTCGATACCGGTGAATTTCTGCGCCAATACAGATATGCCCACCTGATGGCTACGAAAATCATTCCGATTGAAAAAGGCATCCCGATAGACCGGACACAGGAGCTTATCCGCCCGGAACGGCAACGGATTGAAAAGGAACTGCTGGCGATGGAACATAGATACGGAGGCCGGGCATTCGCTTATGTTGGCAAATGCCTGTACTGCCACGATGCCGTGTGTACCCGCAAATGCGGCCGGCCGTGTCGTCATCCCGACAAAGTACGTCCCTCGCTTGAAGCATTCGGGTTCGATATGACACGAACACTCTCGGAACTTTTCGGAATAAAACTGCTCTGGGGAGAGGATGGCATTCTACCGGAATATCTTGTACTCGTAAGCGGATTATTTCATAATTCGTGCGGTCGATTCCCACTATAAATTGGAGCAGAAAAAATGAATAAAAAAGAACTCGTCCGCACCATTTCGCAGGAACTCGACCCGCCTCTGTCGCAGGATAAAATCG
>JAMPDE010000025.1 GCA_023665825.1 Alistipes senegalensis
TGCCGAAGCGGGAGAAAAAGAGCGGAGCTACGACTGCGGCGGTCATGAACTCGCCCGTCCACCGTTTCGTGCGGCGCACGATCGCGTTCCTGATCAGCCGCAAGCGCACGACCATCGTCGTGGCATTCGCCGCATTGGCGTTGTGCGTGTTCGGTATGACGAAAGTGAAAAATCTGTTCTTCCCCGACTTCGACTACAAGCAGTTCGTCGTCGAATGCTTCTTCCGCTCGGACGCCGACGCCGACCACGTGCGCGACCGGATGCTGACGATGAGCGAACGCCTCGCGGAGAATCCGGCTATCGAGCGCGTCGCTGTCAGTCAGGGCGCGGCTCCGGCGCATTACTGTCTGGTGCGTCCGATGACCTCGGGCGGCGACTGCTACGGCGAGCTGATCGTCGACTGCAAGGACTACAACACGGTATTGGAACAGCTGCCGGCACTCCGCAAGCAGTTGCGCGAGGAGTTCCCCGACGCCTACATCCGCATCCGCAAATACAACTTCTCGATTTCGACCTCGCACACCGTCGAGGTGGAGTTCGCAGGCCCCGACCCGGCCGTGCTGCGCGATTTGAGCGCGCAGGCCGAAGCCGTCATGCGCCGCTCGCCCTACGTGGACGCCTATTCGGTGCAGAACAACTGGAAACCGACGGGCAAGGCCCTCGTGGCCGAATACGTGCAGCCGGATGCCCTGCGCGCGGGCATCGAGCGCGGCGACGTGGCCAACGCCCTGCTGGCTGCTACGGACGGCATGCCCGTAGGGGTATTGAACGACCAAGACCGCACCGTCATCCTTAATTTGCAGGTGCGCAATGCCGACGGCAGTCGCATCGGCGACCTCGCCGACATTCCCGTGTGGAGCATGATGAACGCCCACCTATCGAACGAGGAGCTGCAAGGCGCACTGGCGGGCGGCAAGGTCATGAGCGAGTTGCAGGACAAGGTGTTCCGCGCCGTGCCGCTCGGTACGGTCGTCGACGATATGCGGCTCGACTGGGACGAAGATGTCGTCCTGCGACTCAACGGCCGGCGGGTCATCGAGGCGGAGTGCGACCCGAATCCCGACCGCGACGACGCCACGCCCGCCAAAGTCGTCGCTTCAATTCGGGACGGAATCGAAGCCATACCGCTGCCCGAAGGCTACACGATGCGCTGGGTCGGCGAAGGCGAAGTGCAGGGCGAGGCCATCGGCAACCTGATGAAATTCGTGCCGATAACCGTCTTCCTTATTCTGGCGATTCTGCTGCTGCTGTTCAACAGCTGGCGCAAAGTCATCCTGATTTTGCTCTGCCTGCCGTTCGTCTTCTGCGGCATCACCCCGTCGCTGCTGCTGAGCGGGCAGCCCATGACCTTCATGGCCATCATCGGCATGCTGGGATTGATCGGCATGATGGTCAAGAACGCCATCGTGCTGGTGGACGAAATCGGCAGATTACAGACTGAGGAGAAAGCCGCACCTTACACTGCCGTCGTGGAGGCGACCGTATCGCGCGTGCGTCCCGTGCTGATGGCTTCGCTGACGACCATCGTCGGCATGATTCCGCTCGTCGGCGACCCGATGTACAACTCGATGGCTATCACGATTATGGGCGGACTTGCTGTCGGTACGGTCATCACGCTCGTCTTGCTGCCGCTGTTCTACGCGACGATGTTCCGCATCCGCAAACCTGCCGAACTATAAAAACGACAATCCGATGAACAAGAAATACATATTTATTACATGTTGCGCCGTTCTATTCGCTGTTTCCAGCGCGTCTGCGCAACCCTCATTGCGGCTTTCGCAGACCAAATGCCGCGAGCTGGCACTCTCGCACAGCGAAGATTTGCAAAAATCCGACAACGCCCTGCGGCAGGCGGAGCTCGACCGCAAAATCGCCCGAACGGCGTTTCTGCCGAACGTCGAGGGTTCGGCGACGGGAGCCTATATGTTCCCCGATATGGACATGCTGGGTATGGAACTGCGTATGCGCGGCACCTATATGGCCGGTGTCAGCCTGACACAACCCGTCTATACGGGCGGAAAAATCCGAACCGGCCACCGCTTGGCCCGCATCGGCGAAGAGGTCGCCGTCGAGCAGCACCGCATGACCCGCATGGATGTGCTCGTCGAGGCGGACAATGCCTATTGGACTTATATCGCAGTTGAGCGCAAGGTGCGGATGCTCGAAAGCTATCATGCACAGATGGACACCCTCTACCGCCAGACCGAAACGGCCCTTGCGGCGGGCATGGCGACCGGCAACGACCTGCTGCGCATCGAAGCCAAGCGCAGCGAAATCGACTACCAATTGCAGAAAGTACGCAACGGTGCCGACTTGTGCCGTATGTCGCTCTGCCGGGTCGTGGGGGCGGAGTTCGATACACCTATCGAGCCGACCGACACGGCGATCGTCGTATCGGAGCCGTCGCGGCTGGCTGCCGACATCGAGCATCGTCCCGAGCTGCACTTGCTCGAAAAGCAGGTCACGGCCCAAAAGGAGCAAATCCGCATGGCGCGGGCCGATATGCTGCCAACAGTGGGGCTGGGCGTCAACTACATGTATTACGGCAACATCAAACTCCGCAGCATGGTCGATGCGGGCGGTGGAACGATGGTACCTTATACGCAGGAGTTCCGCGACGGCATGGGGATGGCGATGCTCTCGGTGAAGATTCCGATTTTCCACTGGGGCGAGAGCCGCAAGAAGGTGCGCAAGGCGCAGTACGAGCTGCGCAACGCCGAACTCGACCTGCAAAAGAACACCCGCCTGCTCTCCATCGAGGTGCAGCAGGCGATCCGCAACGTGCAGGACGGTTTTCGGTTGATTCGCACTGCTGAAACCGGTTTGCAGCAAGCCGACGAGAACCTGCGCGTGATGCGCGACCGTTATGCCGCGTCGATGTCCCCGCTTACCGACCTCTTGGACGCCCAGTCGCAGTGGCAGCAGGCCGAAAGCAACCTCATCGAAGCCCGCACCCAATACAAAATCTACGAAACGGAATACCTCCGGGCGACGGGACGGTTGGAGTGATTTTTAGCAAAATGAGTATATGAATTGAACTAAGTTATACTGGCTGGATATCTTTCAAATGTTCTAATTATGAATAAAAAAGAACTTATTCACGCCATCTCTCAAGAACTCTCCCTGTCTTTGTCGCAGGATAAAATAGCCCTCGTTCTCGATAAAGCGGTGGAAATTGTCAAACGCACTCTCGCCAATGGTGAATCCGTGAAATGGTCGGGTTTCGGGACTTTGACGGTGAAGGACGTTCCGCCCAAGCGGCTCTATTCACCGGTGAAGAAAGAGTATATTCTGACGGAGAGTGTGCGGAAAATCGTTTTTGTCGAACCTCGGAAACAGAAACCGCACTCGGAATCCATTTCAAAATTGGAATAAATCAAGCGGAAATAATACAAAATTGAAACACCTCGGTATCGCATGATGCCGGGGTGTTCTGTTTATCACCATTCGCTGCCGCCGTACCGCTATTCTTTGATGTAACATCAAGTGCATCAAAGAATGAAACTGCATCTAAAACGCAAATACAAAGGGGCGACCTATACCATCGGCGACCTGTTCGTGGACGGTC
>JAMPDE010000026.1 GCA_023665825.1 Alistipes senegalensis
ACAACGTGAGCGTGGTGCGCATGCGGGACTACGAGGATTCGATGAAGTGGTTGTCCGACGCCGCACGGTTGAGGCTCAATCCGCAGATTCCTCGCAAAGTGGCGGAAGACAACAAGCCCGTGACCGACTGGCAGCTGGCGACGTTCCAGACGGATTACGACCCGTGGAAAAATCCGTGGATGACGTGATTTACTGCTTTGTGCGGGTAAGGTTAGGCACATTGCAATGATTGTCGTTTAGAATCAGTGGTTTATTCGTCGGTCGTATTATTGAAAGACTATATATGTGTCTGATTTTATCTTTTTGTAACCGCTAATTATCAGCGATTTATTATACTAATTTCATTATATTTGCACATTGAAAACGAAAATATCATCTAAAAAATATCATAAGTTATGACTAAAGCGGATATCGTTGCAGAAATCGCAAAACAGACAGGTGTAGAAAAGACAGTGGCGATGAACGTCGTGGAGGCGTTCATGGAGAGCGTGAAAGAATCGATGATTGCCGGAAACGAAGTGTTCCTGCGGGGATTCGGCAGCTTCATCATCAAGAAAAGAGCGGAGAAAGTCGCCCGCAACATCTCGAAGAATACGACCATCACCATTCCGGCACACAACATTCCCGCCTTCAAGCCTGCCAAGACCTTCATGGAGGCGGTAAGGGAGTCCAAATAACAGCGCCATGGCCGTAGTCAGAGAGCGTATCATCCTCCGCAGAGGCCGCCGTCAGGGCGAGAAGATGCCGCATCGGATTCATCTGAAAGAACTATCGGAAGGCGATTCGTTGCTGGTGGAGATTGTCGTCGACCGGGAGAACGACGTGGTGTGCCGCTACCAATTCCAGCCCGAGCAGCTTGCTGGGCGGCGCAGCGTGGCATTTCGTGCCAGCGGCGACCAGGTCTATTGGTTGGGCGGTGTGTCGCCCAAGCCCCTGTTGAAGACGCAAGCCGACAAATTGGTGCCGGACATCGAACATGAAGAGGTGGTCGGACCGCAACGACGGGGCGGCAAACCGGGACCGAGGGTGCGGAAAGTACTGGTATTCGACGAATACGGGAAATTGGTAGCCATACACCGTTCGTTGGCGGACGTCGCCGCATGGAGCAACCTGCGGGAGAAAGCCATCGACAAACTCTGCAAGAGCAAGCGGCCGTCAATGGAAACCGGCTACTCGTTCCGTTACTGGTGGAAAGTGCTGGGGTTCGACATCACGGATTTCTCTCTGACCGCTGCGCAGTACGACGAGATGTGCAAGCGGAAAACGGACGAGGATTAAGACGTAGCAGGCGTGGAATGAAATTCATTTCACGCCTTTCTTGTCATTCCGCCGGTCGGTCGTTATCGGGAACGCAGATGAACTGAGCATCCGAAAAGGTGATTTCGGCGACTTCATCCGGGGAGAACAACCCTTCGCTGACGAGTTGTTGCATGATGGCCTGTGCTTGTTTTTCTCGGGGAGTGCCGGGTTGTTCGGGTTGAGGACGGTGTTCCTGATTTTTGTCCATGGTCTTCAAGGGTGGCTGTTGCCCCTACAGACCGGTTATGTTGATATACGAAAAGCGTGGGACATCAGCTTGTCGTAATCGAGGCTCTGGTAAACCCTACACATAACAAGTAACGCCCACGCAAAACGTGAGCATTCAGTCTTGTTATCCCATGTGTAGTGAATTTACCAGATTCCGATTTACGGGATAAAAGCTAAACGCTTTCTATATTTTTTCTTAAAACACTGCAAAGATAGCGATTATTTGCCATGTTTGCATGAATCAGCCGCAGGAACTTCTGAAAATACCTCATTCATCAGCTATTACGGCTCGTTTTTCGTTGCCCGAAGACTATATATGTTATTCGACCTTGTACAGGGCGGTCAGTTGTCCGTCGGGCATATCGGCGATGAACGTACCGTTTGAGAGGACACATTCGTGGATATGCCGGTCGTCGGGGTCGGATTGCAAGAGGGATTGGCGGGTTGCCTCGTCGATGATTTGCAGGGCGACGCCTTGTAGCGTCGCTGTAACGGTGTCGGATGGCAGCTGCATCAACTGCTCCAGTAGTGATTTTTCCATTTGCCTGAGCGTTCGGGAGCCCTAAGTCCCGGTCAGGCTCGATTATACATGCGGAAAGCGTGGGACAAAACTCGCACGCACCGAGGCTCTGGCAAGCCCACCCGCAAACAAGTTAAGCCCACGCTAACGCGCAGGCGTTCACTGTTTGTCTTGCGGGTATGAAACGGCCAGATTTCGGTGCAAGAACAAAAAGCTAAACGCTTCTTATGTCTTAATTACTTGCAAAGATAGGGATTCTACCTGAAATAATAGGAAATATAACAAAGAAAGCTACCGGAAAATTTCCGATAGCTTCGATATGAGCCGGTCAAATGCTGGCTTATTTCGGACGTGACGGCAGGAAAGTAATCTTCTTCACGCCCTTAGAAACGACGTACTCTTTCCGTTTGGGGGAATAGAACCGTCGGGGCGGAATATCTTTAACGATGAAAGAACCGAATCCTGACCACCTCACGGATTCGCCTGTCGCAAGGGTACGCTTGGCAATCTCGACCGCCTTGTCGAGAACGAGGGCGATTTTATCCTGCGACAGAGGCGGGTCGAGTTCCTGCGAAATGGTGCGGACGAGGTCTTTCTTGTTCATTTACCTCGATGCGATATTATATCATGGGAATTTCTCACCCATCGTTTTATCTCGTTGTCCAGCATGTCGTCGTTGAAGCGGATGCTTATCCAATGCTTGTGACTCATGTTGTAGGGAGTACCTACGGCCATGTAGTGGGCTTTCAGTTCGTCTATCCGATCGGGATCGCATTTGACGGTGCAAGCATCGAAGCGGTCGATGTCGAAGAAACAGAAAATTCTGCCTCCGACATAAAAGGCCAAAATGGATTGCGCGACCCGAAACGCCTGAAAAGGCATCTTCTCGCTGCTACCCGGCAGGGAGAGGCAAAATTCCCGGAACTCTTCGACATTCATCGACGAAATCGGTTATCAGACGACCTCTTTGGCAGGCTTGAAATCCTTGTCCATCGGGCGGATGAACGACCACGTGGAGTGGATGACGCGCCACTGGCCGTCCGTCTCCTTCTGGTAAACCTCGATGCAGTTGTACTCCATGTCGATCAACGTGGTCTTGGCGAACAGTTGGTAGGTCAGTACGGCCATGTCCTCGCCGATTTGCACGCGGGGATTGCGGAAGTCATAGCTGTCGGCGAAGAGTTTGCCGTCGATGGTTTTCAGAAATCCTGCAATGGTAGCATGGTCGTCGATGCGCTCCGTAACGACCGCGTCGAAGTAGGTGAAGCTGCGGCGCGACCAAAGCTGTTCGTATCCCGACGTGTCGCCTTTGAACCACTTGTCGAGCGCTGCTTTCTCCAATCCGATGATGTGTTGTGCCAGAGCTTCCTGCTCCGGGCTGTCGTACTGCCATGCAGTTGCATTATTCGATTCTTTCATTTATTCTGATTTTTATTTATTGTCGATTCTTTCCGAGTATCTTTCCGGCTTCGGTTTTGATGACCTCCTCATGGTGAAA
>JAMPDE010000027.1 GCA_023665825.1 Alistipes senegalensis
ATAATCTTTAGTTATCGGTTGTTGGGATTGAGATAAAGTTTTATACTTGGGCGATTAAAATCTCAGGTATGGAACACAAGAAAAAAGAGATTGCGGCGGCGATAACGGAGTTTTTATGGCACTGCCGGTTCGAGAAGAAGCTGGACGAAAAGACGATTCGGGCCTATCGGGCCGATTTGCAGCAAATGGCCGAAATCACAGGAACAAAGACGGACGTCTTCGAAATTTCGAAGACCGACATCAAAAACTACCTCCAACAAATCGCCCGGTTCAAGCACAAGACCATCAAGCGGAAAATCGCAACTTTGCGGTCGATGCTCAACTATTTGGAATGCGAGTACGAGAAGTACATCAATCCGATGCGCAAGATGCAAATCAAGATGAAAGAACCGCTTCGACTACCCATCGTGATGACGATCGAGGAGATGCGGCGCATCCTCGATTCTCTCTATTGCAGAACCGACAGATACACCGAAAAGAGTTATGCCTGTAAAGCTGCCGTCCGGAATATCGCCGTCGTCGAGTTACTATTCGCCTCTGGTATGCGGGTCAGTGAATTATGCAGTTTGCGAAACCGGGATGTGGATATGATAAACGGCGAAGTGCGGATTATCGGCAAAGGTAACAAGGAGCGAATCATCCATATTTGTCAGCCGGAAACCCTGCAAGCCCTGCACCGATGGCTTGAATCGGAGAACGGAGCCTGCGATTCGCAGGCTCCGTTCTTTACCAACCGGTTGCATCGAGGATTGTCCGCACAATCGGTGCGACGGATGATTCGGCATGTCGTTGCTGCCGCAGGAATAGAAAAACATGTTACACCCCATACGTTCCGGCATACGTTTGCAACGCTGCTGCTGGAAGAAGATGTCGATGTACGCTACATCCAAAGTTTGTTGGGGCACAGTTCGATTGCCACGACGCAAATCTATACGCATGTCAACATGAACAAACAGCGGCAGATTCTGCAAACCAAGCATCCGCGCAGGAGGATATAAATCGAGATTCATAATCATTGTCGGCGGTCAGCTCCCGCACGTCGATGTAGGCCAAACCCGTAAAACACGAGAAGATGAATACGTCGCGCACTTGCTCCAATCGCGTACACGGCATCTTCTTTTGCAGGATGCGTCGCAATTCTTCTTCGGTCAGATAGCCTCGGTCGACCGGCTTTTAGTAACGCGGTTTTGTCCGAACGGGGCTTTTTCGTGTCTTTGGCTTTGCCTTAGATACTCCGTCTCGGCATAATCAAGCTATTGCTTGCTTCTGCGCTCGTCTTTTCGTGTCTTCCGGATGTCGTGGAAATAGAAACGACAAATCCCGCAAAATCAAGGTTTTGCGGGATTTGTCTTTGTTTGTTCCCGAAACGGCTTCGGGTCTTGGCGGAGAGAGAGGTTTGTGAACTTCCACTCCAAAATCCTCATTATCAAGGTGATATGTTCGTAAAAGTCGCGTAGTAACGCGCCTGTAACGGTTTCTTGTCCGCCGTAGTCTTCTATTGCCAGTCGAGCGTCTGCCGGTTATTATTACGTACTGCAAAATAAACCAAATCTTTTGAAACAGCCAAGAAAAAGCAAAAGTTTCATTTGGTTGTTTCCTTTGGGGCACACTATATCTTTTTTGTGCTGCCTCTCTACGGTTTCTCCTCCACATTGGTGTCTTGCGTCGCGGTCGATGTTTCGTTGTCTGGTGCAAAGGTCGCTACGGGTTCTCGACGCTCGGACAAGATCGGGGCGGTTATGCCGTTTGTCGAAGAATCTCCACACCTCCTGTCGTCGGGTAGTATTCGTCGTCAAAACCTTGTCCTCCCTAAACCCTGCACCTATCCGGCTCCCGAAACGAAACCGACTGACGCGACGAAAAGACGCATCAAAAAAATGTCGGATTCGCACGAGGCAGAAAAAACATACGAAACTCAAATTCTCGTAGCTTTGAAATCCGCATCGAACCAAAATGCGTACGTCGGTTTCTATCGTCGGCTCTCCATAGAACCGTAGGTGCGGACGGATATTTCGTCCGACCGCCCAATGGCCCAACGTCGGTTGGTCGCAACGTTGGGCGGTCGGGCGCGATAGTCTTCGCAATGTCCGTTCGTCGGTTTGTCGGAATGCCCGTTTGTTTGCTCGTCCGTTGGCACATCCCACTCGTTCTCCATCCGTCGCAACCGACCGTTGTCCGTTGGTTCCGACAGCAAATAAACAGTAGAAAATCGCAGCTTCCGCCCTTTCGACGGCAGGTGATAGCTTGTGGCGTCGAGATGATAGCTTTTGGCGTTTTCGGCTTCGGCAATGCCGCCTCGGAAGCCTCTACCTTTGTGCCCAAGCGACAGGGCGTACTGCACAGCTTCATGCTGCGGTCGAAATCGGCTCTCCCGCAATCCGTCCGAAGACGGATTTTTATGTTCGTCGGAACATAGCAAGGTGTCCTTTGAGTAACTCAAAAGGTTTCGGGTAACCCGAAAACCTTGGCAATAGCCTTCGTTTTCTCGCCTCGGCATAGCGCGAACTTCGTTCTGCTCTGCGCTCGGCTTACAGAAAACGTTGCCCTTGCAGGGGGCGTGACTCACCCTCCGAAGTCGGGGAGCCGTTCGATTACGGACTGGCAGCAGCTCTCGTGATGACTTATGTCGTGTAACCACTAAATCCGCAGTATGATGAACAAGGAAAACAAATCGTCGGCGGTCGTCCGCCTAAATCCGACAAGGTTAGCCACCAAGTGATGGTGCGTTTTACGGATAAGGAATATGCTCGATTCCTCACTATGTACGAGCAGTCGAGCGTCTATGCGAAAGCGGTTTTCATCAAAGCCCGCGTCTTCGATGCAGAGTTTCGCGTACTGAAAGTCGACAAAACGTTACTCGATTACTACACGAAACTCGATGGATTCTGCAGATTTTGTCTTGCGATAGTGATGGGCCTATTGTGCGGATGAGTCCCGTTATTCACGTTTGTTTTTTATTATCCAGATGCTCGCTTCATAGAGCAGCCACATGGGCAGGGCGACGAACGAAAGCGTGAATACGTCCGTGGTCGGGGTGATGACGGCTGCAACCACCAAAATGATTACTACGGCATGTTTGCGGTAGCGCCGCATGAAGTCCGCCGAAAGAAATCCCATTTTGGCGAAGAACCACGCAAGAACCGGCATCTCGAAAACGATTCCCATTGCAAGGCACATCATAGTCAACGTACTTATGTAGGATTG
>JAMPDE010000028.1 GCA_023665825.1 Alistipes senegalensis
AGCCAGCGTTAGGCCGCACGAAGTAGGCGGAGACATCGTCGGAGAGGTTTTTGCGGCACTTTTTGCCGGAACAAAAAGTGCCAAAACAGAAAAAGGTGTTGTGGCGACCATGACAAGTGGAAACACCGAAACAAGCGATCGTGCTTAAATCCCGCTTTTTAAGCAGACACTAATAAATTTTTGTTTTTCCGAAAAAGTTTCCTTACCTTTGTTGCCCCGAACAGGGAAAAATTCAACTAATTAACAGATTGTATGAACAATTACGAAACCGTTTTCATCGTCACGCCCGTCCTGTCGGACCAGCAGGTCAAGGAGGTCGCTGACAAATTCCAAGGTGTCATCACCGAGAACGGCGGTCAGATCGTGAACATGGAGGCGTGGGGCCTGAAAAAGCTCGCCTACTCCATTCAGAAAAAGACCACCGGCTTCTACTTCTTGGTGGAGTTCACGGGCGAAGGCTCGCTCATCAACACGCTCGAGACGCAGTATCGCCGCGACGAGCGCGTGATCCGTTTTCTGACTTTCAAGCAGGACAAGTTCGCCGTAGAGTATTCGGAGAAACGTCGTGCGAAACTTTCTAACAAGCAGGAGGAGTAAACATGGCACAGGAGAATAAACCCCAATCCGAAATCCGCTACCTCAACCCGGTATCGGTCGATGTGAAGAAGAAGAAATACTGCCGTTTCAAGAAACTCGGTATCAAGTACGTCGATTACAAGGACGGAGAATTTCTGAAAAAATTCCTCAACGAGCAGGGCAAAATTCTGCCACGCCGCCTGACGGGTACGTCGCAGAAATTCCAGAAGAAGGTCGCACAGGCCGTGAAGCGTGCGCGCCACCTCGCCATCCTGCCTTTCGTAACCGATTGCATGAAATAATTAAACGAGGAGGAGAGTACTATGGAAGTGATCTTGCTGAAAGATATGGACAATCTGGGTTACGCGAACGACATCGTGAACGTGAAACCCGGTTATGCGAACAACTACCTCGTGCCGCAGGGCTACGCCAAAGTGGCTACGGCCGCTGCCAAGAAAGTGCTGGCCGAGAATCTGAAACAGCGTGCGCACAAGGACGCCAAGATTCTGGCCGATGCACAGGCTTTGGCCGAGACGATCGCCAACCTGCCGCTGACACTGCGCGTCAAGGCCGAAGAGGGCAAACTGTTCGGTACGATTACCGCAACCGACTTGGCCGAAGCACTCGCCGCCAAAGGCATCACGGTCGACCGCAAGGTGATTGCCGTCGACGCCATCAAGACGGTCGGCGAATACGAGGCTGTCGCCAAGCTGCACCGCGAGGTGAAAGCTACCGTCAAGTTCTCGGTAGTCGCCGCCGACGCAGAATAGCCCGTTTAAGAAACGGGTTTTAAGCGCGACCGCTTGTTCCGGCGTTTCCGACGGTTTTGCTCGCCATGACCGCCGACCCGAACAACCGAAATCCCGAAAATCGAATGATTTTCGGGATTTTTCGTTATACAAATTAGGGCGAGAGCGCTTCCAACCGTTGGAAACCAACTGACAAGCTGTAGCGCTAATAAATATCTTTCCCGACGACGGCTTCGAGTTCTTCGACTGTCACGGGGATTTTCCGGTCGCCGATGATGCGGCAGCCCGTTTCGGTAACGAGCAAATCATCTTCGATGCGGATGCCGCCGAAGTCGCGGTACGCATCCAACGCGTCGTAATCCACGATACCCTTATAAAGTCCTTCGGCGCGGCACTTGTCGATGAGGGCCGGAATGAAATAGATGCCCGGCTCGTCGGACATCACCGTGCCCGGCTCGATGCGCCATGCAGCCCGGTAGATGCAGGTCGCCGAACGCGCCGCCCGCTCGGCGATCGACGCGAAATCGAACGACCGTTCGCCCATCGCCTCGCAGTCGTGTACATCCAGCCCGATGCCGTGCCCCAATCCGTGCGGCATGAACAGCGTCATCGCGCCTGCCGCTACAGCATCCTGCGCCGAGCCTTTCATCAGCCCGAGCGCAATCAGCCCTTCGGCCAGCACGGTGTAGGCCGCGCGGTGCACTTCGGTGTACATCATGTGCGGTTTGACGATGCGCGCCACGTGGTCGTGCGCCGCCAGCACCAGATTGTAGACATCTTTCTGTTTTTCCGTGAACTTGCCGCTCACCGGATAGGTGCGCGTGTGGTCGGAGACGTAGTTGCTCAACGCCTCGCCGCCCGCATCGCACAGCAGCAGCCGGCCCGATTGCAGCACGCCGTCGGAATTGAGGTTGTGCAGCGTTTCGCCGTGCTGCGACACGATCGACGGGAACGAAACGCCCAACCCGTGCGATTTGGCGATGCCCTCGATCGCTCCGGCGATTTCGCGTTCCACGACACCCGGACGGCACATCCGCATGGCCGTCGTGTGCATCTCGTAACCGATTCGGAAAGCCCGTTCGAGTTCCTCGACCTCTTCGGCGCTCTTTTTCTCGCGCATTTCGGCAACGGCGAACATCAGATCGACCGACTTGTATTCGTGCAGCAGCGCGGGGCGGATGCCCAGCAGCGCCGAGAGTTGCAGTTTCGTCTCCCCGCGATACGGCGGCAGGTAATGGATGCGGCGCCCCAGCGCGATGGCCTTGCGCAGACGTTCTTCGAGCGCGGCCAGCGGGAACGTGGCGGTGATGCCGACCTGCGCCCCCAGCTCGCGGAGCGTGGGCTGCGGGCCCGTCCAGATGATGTCCTCGACGGTGAAATCGTCGCCGAAGAGCATCTCCTCGCCCGAATCGACGTCGATGACGCCCACGAGCGACGGCAGATTCAGCCCGAAATAGTAGAGAAAAGTCGAATCCTGCCGGAAATAGTAGGCGTTGTTAGGGTAATTGTTGGGCGCGGGCGCATTGCCGGGCAGCAACACGATGCCCGAGTCGATTTTCGTGCGCAGCAGGTTGCGGCGGGTGCCGTAGGTTTTCGCAGAGAACATAGGCGAATAGATTTGGTGCAGGGGCGGCACGCAGAAATCGGGCCGCCGGTGCGAAAGTTGTTTCCACAAAGATACGAATTTTTTATTAGCGCGATGTACGGTCGTGTGGTTTCGGAAGTGCATCTGCGCTATCGCGGTTGTATAAAATTGCGGGTCGGAGCCTGCGAACGGCGCGACACGCCAGTGGCGGGCCTTCGCGGGCGAAGGCTGCGGCCCGCGCGACGCGATGCGTCGCAAT
>JAMPDE010000029.1 GCA_023665825.1 Alistipes senegalensis
GAGCAGGCCGCTGCCGCCGAGACCGCCCGCCTGCGCGCCGCCGAACTGGCCAAACAGCAGGCCGAAGCCGAAGCACAGCGGAAATTGGCCGAAGAGCAGCGTCTGGCGGCCGTCCGTCAAAAGAAATCGGACCGCAAGCTCTACCCGATCATCGGTTTGAAGACCGACTTCGTGGCTTGGGCCGGTGTAACGGACGAGTTCGAGATGACGAACTTCATGCCCAACATCGAGATCGAGCTCTACTTCGCGCGCCGGTGGTCGTTGGACTTCTCCGCCTTGTACTCCAATTGGGCATACAAATCGGACAAGGAGTTCTGGGGCAAGGCCGCATACAGCCTCGAGCCTCGCTTCTGGTTCAAGAACGACGGGCTTTTCCGCGGGTTCTACGTGGGTCTGTACGGCGAGTCGGGCGACTTCAACCGCCAGATGGAGCGTAAGCAGAATGAGAATACCGCATTGAATTATACCGGAACATTCTATTCGGGCGGTCTGTCGCTCGGTTACGTGCAGTGCCTGTCGCGTCATTGGTACCTCGAACTGTCGGTTCGCGGGGGTTACCGTTCGGCCGATTACAAGGCCTACGACCGCGACTTCACCGACGGGTTGCACCTGTACCACCGTCCGCAGGACGACGGGACGAAGAACGAGTTCGCCCTGACCGGTTTGAAATTGGAATTGGTCTACCGTTTCGGTCGCGGCCGGCGATAGCCGGTGCGGCGTCGTCCGGCAAGGGTCGGACCCGGCATTGAAAATTGAATAAATTAGGCAGAAGCAATGAATTCGATATTGAAAAAATACCTCGTGTGCGGATTGGCGTTCGCGTCGTTGGCATCGGGTTGCACGGAGAAGGATTTGGACAGCCGTGCCGACGAGGGTTACGTGGAGATCGTGCTCGACTGGGGTAGCGCCCGTCCTGCCGGCAAGCGGTTCGACTTTTATCCCGTCGAGGGCGGGGATCCGTTGACGTTTTCGTCCGACGCTCCCGAGTGCAACGTGGCGGGCTGCGAGGGTTTCAAAGGGATTTTGCCGAGCGGGGATTACCGGATGATCGTGGCCAGTTGCGAGGAGGACCAGTGCGTGGAGTTCCGCAATTCGCATTCGTACGAGAGTGCCGCGTTCTTCGTCTCGCACGTCGGCACCCGCGCCGGCGAGGTCAAGGGTTATGAGAACCGCATCGAGCACGTCGGCCGCCTGATGTTCACGCGGCATCTGGATCCGGTCGACGGTTCCGCAGACAATACGATCCTCCGGGTTCCGTACCAGCAGAAAGTGAAACGTTCGGCCACTCCGAAGTCCTACGTCAAGCAGGTGCGGTTGAACTTCCGCATCGACAACCCCGAGACGATAACCAAGTGCGAGGGCGTGTTCGTGGGCGTCGCCGAGTCGGTGAATTGTTCTACGGGGAGTTGTTCGGCCACGACGGCCAGCATCGACTTCACGGCCACGCGGACTCGTGAGGGCGGTTCCGGCGTCGGTTTCACGGCGGAGTTTTCGGTGCTCGACCTGATCGACCCTGCCGATAAAACCAGCGGGGTGCATACGGTCTACCTGACGCTGACGAAAACGGACGGGTCGAAGTTGACCACGACGATCGACGTGACCAATGCGGTTCAGGATCTGATCGGGGTCAGCGGCGGAACGATTCCGATCGACATTCCGTTGGAGTTGAAACTCGAAGTACTCAAAGACGGCACGTTGTCGGCCACCGTCACCGCATGGAAGGACGGTACGGGCGAGGGCGACGTCATCAGCGGTTCGCTGGAATAGCATCGAGAGAAACAGGTAGCAAAGGAGCAAAAGGAGAGAATAAAAGAGATATGAATCGCTTGAACAACAATATCCGTATCGTAACCTTCGCCGCATGGGCGGCCGCCGTTGTGGCATGTACATCGGTCGTGTCGTCGTGCTCTACGAAGGAGGATCTGGATTCGCGCGGGGTCATCCGCTTGGGGGCATCGGCATCGGCCCCTGCTTCTCGCGCCGCTATCAATAACCTGACCGATCTGTCGCGGTTCGGCGGCGACAAGGTGGGCCTCTTCGGGTTGGAGACCGAGCACAGTACGCCCGTAGTGGGCGGTTGGAGCGGGAACCTCGTGATGAAGAACGTCCGGACTTCGGCCGTCGATACCGACGGTACGCTGCATTGGGCAGGTACCTATTATTATCCGTTGGAGAGCACGCGTTACGTGGAGTTCTTCGCGTACCACCCCTTCGCCGAGATTGCCGACGCGGGCAGCGGCGAAAACAATTACGTGGAGTTCTATGGCACGGATGCCGCTCCGGTGTTGCACTTCACGCTCGACGGGTCGCAGGACGTGATGTACGCCGCGCCGGTGGTCGGCAGCATACAGAGCAAGCCCGAAGCGTTGGAGTTCCGGCACGCGCTCACGCGGTTGACGTTCGCTTTGAACGATCCCGACGGCGCTTACGCCGGCGCTACGTTGAACGGCATCACGTTCCAGCAGGTCGATACCAAAGGTTCCTTGAACATCGAGAACGGTGCTTTGGGCGAGTGGTCCGCGCCGCAGGATTTGGCCATGCCGATGACACCCGTTGCCATCGTCGCCAAAGATCAGTTACAGACGGTCGATGCGGATATGATGTTGCGGCCCGGCCAAAGTTCGTTCCTCATCACCGTGCATACTTCTTACGGCGACGTTCCCAATGTGAAAATTACGCCTAAGACCAACGCCGACGGTTCCAAAGCCGAGACGTTCGCTGCCGAGCACTCTTACCGGATCACGTTGAAATTCGATACGATGAAGGAGATCGAGTCATCGGCGAAGGTGGAGGAATGGGTATTCGGCGGTTACGGTTACGGGGTGGTGCAGTAGGGGCACCGCACGCACCCGGACACAGACATAGAATAGCACGTATGACAACGACCGAAAATAGATGCAAAACAAATTAATAAAACACTTTTACTCACTTAAACAACAAACGATTATGAAAAAAGTAATTTTGATGCTTGCCGTTGCAGCAATGGCAAGTTGCTCGAAGAGCGACGTCGAAACACGTCCCGTTGTGGCCGGTGACGTCGAAATC
>JAMPDE010000002.1:0-30782 GCA_023665825.1 Alistipes senegalensis
AGATTTCGGCCATCTTCGGCCCCTGCGCCGGCGGTGCGGTCTATTCGCCCGCGCTGACCGACTTCATCATCATGAAAAAGGAGACCTCGAACATGTTCCTCACGGGCCCGAAAGTGGTGAAGACCGTAACGGGCGAGGACGTAACGCAGGAACAGTTGGGCGGTGCACGCATGCACACGACCAAATCGGGCGTAGCGCAATTCGCCGTCGATACCGAAGACGAAGGCATCGCGCTGATTCGCAAACTGCTCTCCTACATGCCGCAAAACAACATGGAGGATGCGCCGCTGGCCGTCTGCACGGATACGATCACGCGTCTGGAAGATTCGCTGAACGAGATTATCCCCGACAGCGACACGAAACCTTACGACATGACCGAAGTAATCCGCGCCATCGTCGACAACGGCGAATACCTCGAATCGGCAGCCGGTTATGCCAAAAACATCATCACCTGCTTCGCCCGTTTCAACGGACAGTCGGTGGGCATCATCGCCAACCAGCCCAAATTCATGGCCGGCGTGCTCGACATCAATGCCAGCCGCAAAGCGGCCCGTTTCGTGCGCTTCTGCGATGCGTTCAACATTCCGATCGTCACGCTCGTCGATGTTCCGGGCTTCCTGCCGGGCACGACGCAGGAGTACGGCGGTGTCATCACGCACGGTGCGAAACTGCTCTTCGCCTATTGCGAAGCGACGGTGCCGAAAATCACCGTCACGCTGCGCAAGGCTTACGGCGGTGCCTATATCGTCATGTCTTCCAAACACATTCGCGGCGATATCAACTACGCTTGGCCGTCGGCCGAAATCGCCGTCATGGGTGCCAGCGGAGCCGTCGAAGTATTGTACGGCAAGGAACTCAAAGAACTTGCCGACAAACCGGAAGAAAAGGCGGCGTTCGTAGCTGAAAAAGTCAAGGAGTACAACGATAAGTTCTCCAATCCCTACAACGCAGCCCGCTACGGCTATATCGACGACGTGATCGAACCGCGCAACACGCGTTTCCGCATCATCCGTGCGTTGCAGTCGCTGGCGACCAAACGGTTGCAGAACCCGCCCAAAAAGCACTCGAACATTCCCTTGTAAATCGTTGAGCCATGAAATTGTTATCGGTAATGAACTGGGGATGGTCGGAGATGCTGTGGGTGGCGCTCATCAGTATCTGCTTGGTATTCTTCGTATTGGTGTTGCTGGTCTTCATCATGAAATTGTTCGGTTACGCATTCACGCGTCGCAACGCCGCAACCGTAGCGGCCGCCGTCGTTCCCGCTGCGTCGGGCCAGCTCCACGAGGAGGAGATCGCCGCTATCATGACGGCCCTCAAACTCTTCAAAACGGAGATGCACGACAGCGAATCGGAGGTGCTGACCATCCAAAGCATCAAACGCGCCTACTCGCCGTGGAACTCGAAAATTCACGGTTTAACCCGGATGCCTGACAAAAAATAAGCATTAGCAAACGACATGAAAAATTACTCGCTGAAAATCAACGGACAAAATTACAACGTGCAGATCGACGACGTGAACGAAAATTCGACTTTGGCTCACGTAACGGTCAACGGCACGCCCTACGAGGTGGAAATCGCCGGCACCGAACGGGTCGTCGCGAACAAACCGCAGGTCGCACCCGCTCCGAAAGAAGCCGACAGTGCAAAAATCACTCCTGCGACGGCTGCCCCGTCGCCCCGCATCGCAGCGGCAGCTCCCGCAACGGGCAGCACCGTAAAATGCCCGCTGCCGGGTACGGTGGTAAGCATCAACGTAGCGGTAGGGGACAAAGTTGCGCCCGGACAGAATCTTATGGTGCTCGAAGCCATGAAGATGGAGAACAATATCGACGCCGATCGTGCCGGTGTGGTCAAGCAAATTTTCGTACAGCAGGGCGCAACGGTGATGGAAGGTGACAATCTGCTCGTTATCGAATAGTTATGGGTACGTTGTTAGCCGCTTCCTCCAATTTCGTGGGGGAGAGCATCCAAAAATTCATCGAATCCACCGGCATCGTCGGGTTCTTCGGGGCAATGGGATGGCAGAGCATCGTCATGATCGGCGTAGCGTTCTTCCTGCTCTATCTGGCGATCCGCCACAAGTTCGAGCCGCTGTTGCTTTTTACCATTGCATTCGGCATGCTGTTGACCAACCTGCCGGGCGCGAATCTCTATCATGCGAATCTGTTTGCAGGCGGGCATGTGCATTGGGATATATTTGTCGCACAGGCCGGTTTGCTCGACTACCTCTATTTGGGCGTCAAGTTGGGAATCTATCCCTGCCTGATTTTCGTGGGCGTGGGTGCCATGACCGATTTCGGACCGCTGATTGCGAATCCCAAAAGTTTCCTGTTGGGTGCAGCTGCACAGATCGGTATCTTCATCACGTTTCTCGGAGCTTTCGCTTTGGGATTCTCGCCCGAGCAGGCGGGTTCCATCGGTATCATCGGTGGGGCAGACGGCCCGACGGCCATTTACCTGACGTCGAAGCTCGCGCCGGAATTGCTCGGCCCGATCGCCGTCGCCGCCTATTCCTATATGGCGCTCGTACCGGTCATCCAGCCGCCCATCATGAAAGCCTTGACCTCGAAAAAAGAACGGGCCATCAAGATGAAGACCCTGCGTCCGGTTTCCAAATTGGAACGCATTCTTTTCCCGATCATCATCGCCGTTATCATTTCGTTGCTGCTGCCGAGCGCGGCTCCGCTTATCGGATGTTTGATGCTTGGTAACTTAATGAAAGAGTGCGGGGTAGTCGATCGTTTGAGCAAGACCGTACAGAACGAATTGATGAACATCGTCGTCATCTTCTTGGGGCTGACGGTCGGAGCCACCGCTACAGCCGAAGCATTCTGCAACGGTCGCACGCTGGGCATTCTGTTCTTGGGCGTCTTGGCATTCTGCATCGGTACGGCAAGCGGGGTATTGCTGGCCAAATTCATGAATCTGTTCGTGAAGGACGACAAGAAAATCAACCCGTTGATCGGTGCTGCGGGCGTATCGGCCGTTCCGATGGCCGCACGCGTCGCACAGACGGTCGGGCAGAAAGAGAATCCGAGCAACTTCCTGTTGATGCACGCTATGGGCCCCAACGTGGCCGGCGTGGTCGGATCGGCTGTTGCCGCAGGTATTCTGCTGTCGTTTCTCGGTTAGGTAGCGTCCAATCGAATTATAAGAAAGCAGAACGGAAAAATTCCGTTCTGCTTTTCGTTTCACCGCATCTCGTTCATCTGTTCCGAACCCGCAGAAAAGCAACGTTCTTTTTTTGCCGTTTGTTTTTGCATAACCGAAAAAATTCGTACCTTTGCGCACCCGCAAAGTGCGGGAAACGGATTACAACAAGTTAAATTAAACGTAAAACACTGTGGATTCATTAAGCTACAAGACTATCTCTGCCAACGCAGCGACCGTCACCAAAGAATGGGTGCTGATCGACGCGAACGGCGAGGTATTGGGACGGCTTGCCTCGCAGATCGCGAAGATTCTACGAGGGAAGAACAAGCCCTGCTACACCCCCCACGCGGATTGCGGCGACTACGTCGTCGTGGTCAACGCCGAAAAGGTGAAGCTCACGGGCAAAAAGATGACCGACAAGGTCTACACACGACACACGGGTTATCCCGGCGGCCAGCGTTTCGCGACCCCTGCGGATTATCTGGCTAAAAAGCCGACGTTCCTGATCGAAAAAGCCGTGAAGGGCATGCTGCCTCGCACGCGACTGGGCGCCGCAATGCTGAAAAATCTGAAGGTCTATGCCGGCGAGGAACACCCGCACACCGCACAGAGCCCGAAGACCATCAAGTTAAACGAGATTAAGTAAAGAGTATTATGGAAGTTGTAAACACCGTAGGTCGCCGTAAGGCTGCTGTGGCTCGCGTATTCGTGAAGCCGGGTAAGGGTCAGATTACTATCAACCATAAGGAGCTCGCCACCTATTTCCCGCTCGAAATTCTCCAGTTCCAAGTGAAGCAGCCGCTGCTGGCTACCAACACGGCCGAGAATTACGACATCGCCATCAACCTCGACGGCGGCGGTATCAAAGGTCAGGCAGAAGCGGCCCGTCTGGGCATCGCACGCGCTCTTTGCGAGATCGACGCCGAAATGCGTCCGGTATTGAAGAAAGCCGGATTCCTGACGCGCGATCCCCGCGAGGTTGAACGTAAGAAGCCCGGTCAGCCCGGAGCACGTCGCAAGTTCCAGTTCAGCAAGCGTTAATACGCAGACGACCGGAATTTCGGCAACGCACGACGAGGTTGCAAACCGGAACGACTATCGGATACTCCGATATTACCTTTCGGTTGCCGAGTCGCGGAAAACCTTTCGAGACCGGATTTATCCGCTACTCGCAGGGTTGCAGAAAAGAGAATTAAAATTTCATTCAACAACACGAATTGACAATGTCACGTACAGATTTTAATACATTATTGGAAGCCGGTGCGCACTTCGGTCACCTGAAGCGCAAATGGAACCCCAAAATGGCTCCTTATATCTTCATGGAGAAGAACGGCATCCACATCATCGACCTGCACAAAACCGTGCTGAAAGTCGATGAAGCTGCCGCAGCCATCAAGCAGATCGCCAAGAGCGGTCGCCGCGTGCTGTTCGTAGCGACTAAGAAACAAGCCAAAGAAATCGTTGCCGAAAAGGTGGCAGCCGTCGGAATGCCTTACGTCACGGAACGTTGGGCCGGCGGTATGCTGACGAACTTCCCCACCATACGTAAAGCCGTCAAGAAAATGGCCACCATCGACAAGATGACCAACGACGGCACGTTCGATAATTTCTCGAAGCGCGAGAAACTCCAAATCGCCCGCCAGCGTGCGAAATTGGAGAAGAACCTCGGTTCCATCGCCGACCTGACCCGTCTGCCGGCCGCATTGTTCGTCGTCGACGTTCAGAAAGAGGCCAACGCTGTGAAAGAGGCGAAACGATTGAGCATCCCCGTATTTGCAATGGTTGATACTTGTTGTGATCCGACCGACATTGATTACGTTATACCTGCAAATGACGATGCTACGAAGTCGATTGCCGTGATTATAGACGCGATGTGCGCCGCTATCGCCGAAGGCACCGAAGAGCGCCGTCTCGAAAAGGAGAAAGAGTCGCAGGAAGCCGAAGCTTCGGGCGAAGCAACTCCCCGCAAAGAGGCGAAACCCCGCATCAAGAAAGCGGTGAAAGCATCGGTAGATGCCGAAGAAGAAGCTGTGAAAGAGGTAGTCGCCGCCGTAGAAACTCCCTACGAGGAACCGGCAACGGAACCCGAAGCGGAAAAAGCGGAGTAACGAACCCCATTTCGAGAAAAAGAACAAACACGAAAATTCAAAAAATTATGGAAATCAAAGCAGCCGATGTAATGAAGCTCCGCAAAATGACCGGTGCCGGCATGATGGATTGCAAAAAGGCACTCATCGAAGCGGAGGGAGATTATGATCGCGCGCAGGATATCATCCGCGAAAAGGGTAAACTGGTCGTTGCGAAACGCGCCGACCGTACCGCAACGGAAGGCGTCGTCGTAACGAAAATCGTAGGGCAGAAGGCTTACATGCTTTGCTTGGCTTGCGAAACCGACTTCGTAGCACAGAATGCCGAGTATACGGCATCGGCCAATGCCATGCTGGAAGTCGCTATTGCAGCCGATGCCGCTGACCGCGACGCTCTGCTGGCCGCCAAAAATGCCGAAGGCCACACGGTCGAGGAGATGGTGACGGAGAAATCGGGACAGACGGGCGAGAAAATCGAGCTGGCATTCTATGCCCGCATCGAGGCCCCGTATTGCGCCGAATACGTACACTTCAACAAGAAGCTCGGTACGATTCTGGGCTTCAACACAGAGGTTCCGGCTGAAGCGGCACACGTCGTCGCCATGCAGGCAACAGCTATGGCTCCCGTTTCGATCGACGTTGCCGATTGCCCCGCAGACATCGTGGAGCACGAACGCAAGATCGCGATCGAAGCCATGAAGCAAGACCCGAAAAACGCCAACAAGCCCGAAGAGATCCTTGCAAAAATTGCCGAAGGCAAGATGCGCAAATTCTACGAGGAAAACACCTTGCTGAATCAGGTCGTTGTCGGTGAAAAAGAGACGATTGCAGAGTATCTTCGGAAAGCAGCCAAAGATGCGACGGTCGTCGCTTACAAGCGTTTCGCACTGGGCGAATAATCGCACTGCAACAATACCAAGAAAGCGGTCGGATTCTCGATAAGAATCCGACCGCTTTTTATTCGGTGTTATTCTACCTTTTCGATTTCGCCGCGCTTGACATACCACAAATAGCCCTCGCATTCGGAATAACCCATGCGACGAATCAAATCGAGATAGCGACGTATTTGTCGCCGATAACCGGCCTCCTCGCCCTCGCGTTTACCGAATTTGTAATCCACGACAATCGCCCGCTCACCTTTGAGCATCACACGGTCTGGACGTTTTATCAAATCATCATCGGAAGAAGTCGCGAGGTCGGCCATAGGCCGAATAATCGTATTTTCGTTCCGCACACGGTCCCAACTGCCGTCGAACCATTCGCGTACAAGCGGATTCTCGAAAGCCTGCTCGACTTTTTGCAAAAGAACCACCGCATCCGCTTCGGATAGCAGCGCATCGCTCTGCATGTTCCGAATCGCCGTGCGAATATCGTCCGATGTTTCGGCCTCCTGAAACGCCCGGTGCATCATAATACCGAAATTTCGCGGCGACAATTCCCGCTCGCCTTCCTCCGAATAACGTTGCGTCGGCCAGCGCAGCCGCAGGTCGGCTTGGGCCGTAGGGTAGTCCTTCAATACGACATGTTCCGGCTTTTCGGCATTCGCATTCGTCGCCACCGATCCTGAGAATGTTCCGCATTCGTATCGGTCGCACAAATCGGCATCGGATGCGGTCAACACCCGCCACAGCAGTTTTCCGACAGGCAACGGTATATTGCCGCTCGTCTTGCGCGGGATAAAAACATGCAACGATTCGGCCGCACGGGTCAATGCGACATATAGCAGATTGATGTTGTCCACGTGGGAATAGACCCGCTCGCGATAATACTCCGCCGAAAAATC
The DNA here is from genome assembly GCA_023665825.1 of Alistipes senegalensis. GTDB lineage: Bacteria > Bacteroidota > Bacteroidia > Bacteroidales > Rikenellaceae > Alistipes > Alistipes senegalensis_A. The sequence goes on from JAMPDE010000002.1 coordinate 7,027, forward strand.
GGATTCGGACATCGTTTTTCCGTATCTAACGGGAAAACGGCCGATTTCACCCGCATCGCCGTCCGCTTCGGCCCAAACGATATTCGGCTCCCAGCCGCTGTTCTTGGGCTCCAACGACCACGCACAATAGGGTATGATCACCGCTTTCTGTTCCAGACCTTTCGCTTTATGTACGGTCATGATTTCAACGGCCGATTCGCTCCGTTCGACGGAAAGCGACCGCTTCGAGCCCTGCTCGTCCCACCAACGGAGAAACAACGGGATATCGGCGATGCGGTCGGCGCAAAAAGAAATCAGTTGCTCGTGGATGGCTTGCAGGTAAGCCGTCTGTTGTTCCGCATGCTGCAATCCGTAGCGCATCACCGTGCGCTCGAACGCATCTTCGGGCGAAAGCATCCGCAACGAACGGAAAAACAACTTCTCATCTTCGCCCAACGGACAATCGAACGCCCGACCGAGAAAATGATTGTAACCGGCACGGCTGTACGTCTCCCCGTCGTTCAACGAAAGCCGCAGCACCGAAATGATAAATTGGCTTACGGGTGCCGTACCGATTTGCAATGCTTCGCGCGTAACGACATCGAACCGGTAGCGGGCATCCGTATTGTTCCGCTTGAAATCGAGCAAGTCGGACGCGACCCGTGCGCCATCGGCCGTCCCCCGCACCAATATCAGAATATCGCACGGACGGAAGCCTTTGTCTATCAGCTGGCAAATCCTCTCCACGACGGGCGGTTTTTCATCGAACAGCTCCACCGAAACATAACCCGGATGCTCTTTTTGCAGGCGCGGGCGTTGTTCATGGTTCCGGTAAGCTCGGACCAGCGTATCACGCAAACTCTCCGCATCCGCCGCCGACATCGCCTTGTTTTCGACCGCCGTTTCGAGCATCGCATTGAGTGTGCGGTTGTCCTCCGCAACCATATCGCCGATGACCCGATTGTTGAATTCCACTACGACCGGCAAACTGCGGAAATTATCCTGTAAGCTGACCGTTTCGGTGTTTCCCGTCCCCAATGCCCGCCGGGCTTCGGATTGGAGGATCTCCCAATCGCCGCCCCGCCAGCGATAAATCGACTGCTTGATGTCGCCTACGATGAAAACCGAAGTTTCATCGGACTGCGACATGGCATTCGTCAACAGCGGCAGAAAATTTTCCCACTCCTTAATGGATGTATCTTGGAACTCGTCGATCATGAAGCGCGCGAAACGATTGCCCACCTTTTCGTAGATGAACGGTGCATCGTTGTGGGCGATGAACTCCGAAAGAATGTACTTCGTTTCCGACAGCAGCATCAGATTCTGTTCGTCGCACATGCGTTTCACCCGCGCATACAAATCGGACAACAACGCGAAACTGCGATATTGATTCCGCAGCAGGGCACACGTATTCCAATGCCGGATATTCCGGTCGTAAATATCGCACACCGAGCGCAACAAGGGCTGAAGCTGGGCGATGTAGGGCAGTGCGGGGGATTTCGCGTTGCACCAGCCGGAAGTCGAAACACACTGATTCCGAATCGTCTTACCCGGCAATTCGATTTTGCCGTCCACCACGTCACGAAGATATTTCACCGGAAAACCGCGCGTAAAATCTTTTTCCGAAAGGCCGGCTTCTTCGATAGCCGCAAGCATGCGCCGGGCTGCTTCGCAGTACTCGCCTTTGGTCGCTTCGGCGTGGGCCGTCGCCTCGTGAACGATTCGGGCCAACTCCTCTTTCGCCCGCATGGTCGAAAGGGTCTCCTTGTTCTTCTCCTTGAACAACTCCTGCCCCAAAGAAAGGATACTGCTGCGGACATCCCACTTTTCACCGTCGTCGATACGCTCCTGCACGAACGCGGTCAGCCAGTGCAACAACTTCTTATCGACCGTAATCTGTTCGATCAGCGCATCGGCGCTCTTGGTCAAGACCGATGCGGTTTCGATTTCGACGTTGTAATTGAGGTCGAGCCCCAACTCCTTGATGAAAGCCCGCAGGATACGTTGGAAAAAGGTGTCGATGGTCAAGACCGTGAAATGCGAATAATCGTGCAGAATCTTCGACCGAGCTTCGGCTGCCCGCTTGCGAACGGTCGCGGCATCCAACTTCAATTCGCGGCAAAGCGATTCCAGATAGGAGCTGTCCGCACCCGAAGCGAGGAGGTGAATCTCTTTCAGAATGCGCGACTTCATCTCTTCGGTGGCCTTGTTCGTAAAGGTTACAGCCAGAATATGACGGTAGAGCAAAGGCTGCTCCACGACATCGTGCACGTATTTGTAAGCCAGTTGGTAGGTCTTGCCCGACCCGGCACTCGCATTGAGGATTTTCGCTTTCACCGTCCGTATCTCCGTTCTCCGTAGTAAAAGTACGAACAATTCGCCAACCGACAGCCGATTTCCCGATTATTTTTGTAATTTAGCATCGTTTTTAATCCACATACGCATTTCAACATGAAGAAATTGATTTCGAGCCTGATTGCGGCACTGTTGTTCGTTTGCACGAGCTGGGCCCAGACTACCGAATCGACCCCTGCCGAAGCATCGGCATCCGCCAAAAGCGAATGGTTGACCACGTTCTCGTCCGTGCAGATAACCGCGCCGCTCGACATCGTATTCATCCGAATACCCGCCTACGAAGCCCCGAAAATCGTTTACGACACGAAAGGTTCCTACACCACGAAATTCCGCTTCGAGGTCAAGAACCATGTGCTGCGCATCTCCGAACGCGAGGACGAGCGCCGTCCCGGACGTACCGAAGTGACGGTCTACTACAATACGCTGGAATCCCTCTCCGTCACCGATGCTACGGCCTTGTTCCGTGAACCGATCGTCGGCGACCTGTTCGACCTGACACTCGGGACACGGGCAGCATTGACCGCGACGCTCGACGTGAAGGATCTGAAAATGGAGGTTTCGGGACGTTGCACTGCCACGCTGGACGGCACGGCTCGTTACCTGACACTGTCCGCCGCTACCGGTACGATCGACGCACTCGATTTGGAAGTCTTGTCCGCACGGGTCAATGCAACGACCGGCAGCTCGGTGACGCTCAACGTCACGGAACGGCTCGAAGCGGTCACCGCCACCAACGGCTCGGTCCATTACAAAACGGAACCGCCCATCATGCGAAACGAAATCCGGCTCATGGGCGGCGCAATCGAACAAGTCAAATAGCGGCCGAACCGCCCGATGCAAGGCTTTCTGGAAGAAGTTGCCGAGCGACTTTACACACGTTACGGCGATGAATTGGTCGATCGGGACATCTTGTTTCCATCGCGACGGGCGCAACTGTTTTTCACAGATGCGCTTTCTCGCATCGTGCGACGTCCCTTGTGGCAGCCCCGATGGGTTACGATCGACGATCTGATGTCCGAAATCGCCGGTTTGCGAATCGGCGAACGCGTACGGCTCGTCACGGAGCTCTACAAGGTCTATTCGACCTTTCACGACGAGCCGTTCGACAAATTCTATTTTTGGGGCGACATGCTCCTGACCGATTTCGATACGATCGACAAGTACCGGATCGACGCGGACATGCTGTTCCGAAACATCAGCGACCTGAAAGAACTCGAAGCCGATATTTCCTACCTGACACCCGAACAGCTGGAAATCATCCGCACATTCTGGTCTTCGTTCGGCGAAGAGGTCGACCTCTCGGATGAAAAACGCCGTTTTTTGGAGATCTGGAAAACGCTCGGCCCCATTTATCGGCAATTCCGCGAACGGCTTGCCGCCGCAGGCATCGCCTACAACGGCATGGTGCAGCGGGCGGCTGCCGAAAAACTGCAAGCCGGACAATTCGAGTTTACGGAACCGCGCCGGTACGTCGTGGCCGGATTCAACGCGTTGTCCGAATGCGAAAAGGAGTTATTCCGTTTTTTGGCGACCCATGCCGAGACCGATTTTTACTGGGATTATGACGATTATTACACCCGACGGCCCGAACAGGAGGCCGGCATGTTCGTCCGGCAGAACATCGTCCGGTTTCCGCCCCGAGATCCGATTTCGCACGACAATCTGCGCACGGGAAAGCAACTGACCGCGATTTCGACCGTATCGAACGCCGTGCAATGCAAACAGGTCTCCCGAATTTTGCGCGAACTGGCTGAAAAAGGGCCATTGGACAAACGCACGGCCATCGTACTGACCGACGAAAATCTGCTGATGCCGTTGCTTTATGCGCTGCCGCCCGAATTGCGAGAGGTCAACGTAACGATGGGGTATCCCCTGCGAGCCACTCCGGTCTACACGTTCGTCGAACGGCTCATCGAGCTGCAGAATCATCGTCGGACAACCAAAAGCGGGCGCACGGCATTCTATCACGTCGATGTCACCGGATTGCTTGCGCATCCGTACGTCGTGGCGCACGATGCAGCGGCAACCACTTCGTTGCAGGAACAAATCGTTCGTGAACGCCGCATCACGGTCGATGCCGATTGGCTCGGCAAGACCGAATTGTTGCAGCGGATTTTCCGTCCGGCCGCCACGTGGCACGAGATGTCGGACTACTTGCTCGACGTGCTCGACAGCGTAGCGCACACCCCAGCAACGAAAGACGATCTCCACCGGCGCATCGAATTCCTCTCCGTCACGGCCGCCGAAATCACGAAACTGCGCAATTCGCTGGATAATTGCGACATGGAACTTTCTGTCGAAATCTATGCTTCGCTTTTGCGCCGGCATCTGCAAACGATACGGATTCCGTTCGAGGGCGAACCGCTGAAAGGGGTGCAGATCATGGGAATCCTCGAAACGCGCAACCTCGATTTCGACCACGTGATCGTGCTTTCGATGACCGACGACAATTTTCCGGGCAACCGGCTCGCGCAGGCATCGTTCGTTCCCTACAACCTGCGGGCCGCTTACGCATTGCCTACGCCCGAACACCACGAGGGCGTTTACGCCTACTATTTCTACCGGTTGATTCAACGGGCACAGACCGTCCACATGCTCTATTGTTCGCATGCCGATGACAAATCGACCGGCGAACCGAGCCGTTACATCCGGCAGCTGGATTACGAAAGCGGCTTCCCGATTCGGAAAATCGAGGTGGGCGTGGATGTCAATCTGGCCGAAACCGAAGCCATCGAAGTAACGAAAGATGCCGACGTCATGCGCCGTTTGGCCCGCTTTACCGACCCAAACCCCGAAAATCAGGCCGCACTTTCACCGACTGCATTTTTCCGATACGTGGCGTGTCCGCTACGCTTTTATTTCGCGTCGATCGCCCGTCTGAAAACCAACGACGAAGTCAGCGAAGAGGTCGATGCCCCGATGTTCGGAACCATTCTCCACTCCGCCGTACAGACCCTTTATGCCCGCATCAAGGACGAAGTGCATCCGGGCGAAACCCTGAAAGCACTACTCCGAACCGACAAAATCGCCCGAGCGGTCGAAGCCGCCATCAACGAACACTACCTACACGATCCGACCGCATCCGCACAGGACTATACCGGCAATCTGTTGCTGATAAAAGACATCGTTGCGCGCTATCTGAAAGAGGGCCTTTTGCCATACGATGCGAGAAACGGACGCTTCACGGTCATCGGATTGGAAGAGCGCGTCGCGTGCGGATTCCCGTTCCCGTCGGCCGACGGCGAACGGACGATGAATTTCGCCGGTATTGCCGACCGCATCGACCGGCTCAACGACGGTACACTGCGCGTGGTCGATTACAAAACGGGCACCGAACATCTGGATTTCAAAGGAATAGATTCGTTATTTAACGGCAGGGGGAAAGAACGCCAGTCGAATATCCTGCAAACGCTGCTCTATGCGATGATGCTTCACCGCACCCGTCGTGTCGATGCGATTCCGGCACTTTTCTACATGCGCGGCATTCAGAAATCGGATTACTCGCCGCTGCTGAACGACACGGAACTGGGCGAGCGCGGTGTGCCGTATTCCCGTTACGGCGAAACATTCGAGCAGCTCGTACGCGAAACCCTCGAAGAAATGTACGACCCCGAAATTCCTTTCCGTCAGTGCGATGATATCGACACCTGCGAATACTGCGATTTCAAAACCATCTGCAACCGTAAAAAATCGTAACGAGTTGTTATCTTTGCCGTGTAATTTTTCAGAAAAATGTCGCCTGTTGCCGTTCTCCTAACTGTTTCGGGGTACATCGTCCTGCTATTCGTCCTCGCACGGATTTCGGGACGACGGGCCGGAAACACCGCTTTCTTCACGGGCAACCGGCGCACCCGCTGGTACATGGCCGCATCGGCCATGATTGCGGCCGCCATGTCGGGCGTTACGTTCATCTCGGTGCCCGGTTCGGTCGCAGCCGATGCCTTTTCCTACATGCAGATGGTCATGGGCTTCACGGTGGGGCAGTTCGTCGTCGCGTTCGTGTTGGTTCCGGTATTCTACCGGCTGCGGGTCGTTTCGCTCTACGAATATCTCGACAACCGTTTCGGCATTGCGTCGCATCGCACCGGAGCGTGGTTTTTCTTCCTCTCGAAAATGACCGGAACCGCCCTCAAGGTCTATATCGTCTGCGCCGTGATGCAGGGATTGGTGTTCGACCACTACGGCGTACCGTTCTGGGCCAATGCCGCCGTAACAATGCTTTTCGTATGGCTGTACACGCAGCAGGGCGGTGTCAAAACGCTGATTTGGACGGATACGCTCAAAACCGGCTGTTTGGTGACTGCATTGGTGCTGACCATCGTATTTCTCATGCGCGGCCTGCATTGGTCGCTGGCCGATACAATGCGAGAAGTCGCCACGTCGCCCATGTCGCGCATTTTCTTCTTCGACGACCCTGCATCGGGCTACTATTTCTGGAAAATGTTCGCAGCCGGAATCGTCCTGCTCGTCGCCATGACGGGGCTCGACCAAGACATGATGCAACGCAACATGAGCTGTCCGACACCACGCGACGCACAGAAAAACATCGTGCTCACGGCCATTTGTCAGGTGTTCGTCATCGGATTGTTCTTGGTGCTCGGTGTACTGCTCTATCGTTATATGGCTTGCACCGGAATGCCCCTGCCTGCGAAAAGCGATCAGGTGTTTTCGGAAGTGGCGGTCAACGGAGGACTGCCGCTCACAGTCGGCATTCTATTCGTTATCGGACTTGTTTCGAGCACCTATTCGTCCGCAGGCTCCGCGCTTACGGCACTGACCACCTCTTTTACGGTGGATATTCTCGCCGCCACAAAACACGGAGACGATAGTACGTTGACCCGCACACGCCGCATCGTGCATATCGCGATGGCGGTCTGCATGGTCGGATTGATTGCCGTCTTCGGATATGCGGCAAACGAGAGCACTATCAATCTAGTATTCAAAGTCGCCGGATACACCTACGGCCCGGTTCTCGGCATGTTCGTTTTCGGACTAGCGACCCGCCGCCGGATACGCGACCGCTGGATGCCGTTGGTCGCCATCGCCGCACCGGTATTGAGCGGACTATTGCAATATGTGGCCCGCACGTACTGGGGCTACCAAATCGGATTCGAGTTGTTGATTTATAACGCCGCATTCACGATGGCAGGCATGGGATTGCTAACGAAACAAGATGAAAAATAGACTGTTATACACCTTTGCGTTTTTAATGATCTGCGGCACCGTATTCGCCGCGAAAATCGGTTCCGCCACCCGCACGGAAATCGCCCGAACCCTCAATCGCATCGTCGCCCGCGAAATCACGGGAGCCGACATTCGGGTGCAATCGGTCAAAGTTTCGCGCGGACAAGTGCAGATTTATGCTTCGCTCGCCCTGTCGTACTATCCGTTCCGCGAAAAGAATACCCGTGCGCTCTACGATTCGGTGCGGGCCGTCCTGCCGCGCGAGTACCGCAAAGCGCGGATACGGCTGTACACCGACAACCACGAAATCAGCGAATTGATTCCGTTGGCCTACCGCACGAATTTGCCTAAAAAAGGGAAAAACCGCCCGATTACATTCGTCAACCGTTCCGAACGGCCGTTAGTTACCCGATTATCCGCGCCCGCCGCACCGTCGCAGGGGCTCGCAGGCCGCCATATCGCCGTGTGGCAAAGTCACGGACGCTATTTCGACCAAGAAGAAAACCGCTGGAAATGGCAGCGCGCCCAACTGTGGGAAACCTGCGAAGACCTCTATACCCAAAGTTACGTCCTGCCGTACTTGGTGCCCATGCTCGAAAATGCCGGTGCATGCGTGTTGCTGCCTCGCGAGCGCGACGTGCAATGCAACGAAGCGATCGCCGACAACGATGCGCCCGAACAATATCGCGAGGAGGGCAGCTGGACACCGGGCGGCAGCGGATTCGCCCAACTCCGTCAAATCTATCGAACCGGCGAGAATCCGTTCCGCGACGGTACCACCCGTCGAACGACGAGCGTAACCGACGGCCCCGAAAACCGTGCCGCATGGAAAGTCGAAATCCCCGAAGCGGGAGAATATGCCGTCTATGTAAGCTACGAACAAACACCCGTCAGTACCGACGATGCCCGTTATGCGGTGCACCACGCAGACGGAGTGTCCGAATTCGCCGTCAACCAAACGATGGGCGGCGGCACGTGGATTTATCTCGGAACGTTCCGATTCGAGACGGGCGAGCAGGAGGCTGTCGTGTTATCCAATCGCTCCCGCCGCGCCGGATACATTGTTTCGGCCGACGCGGTGAAAATCGGCGGGGGATACGGCAATATCGCCCGTACGACCGACGAATCGCTGCGACTGGTCGATTCGGTCTATCGGGAAGAGACGAGCGGTTACCCGCGTTTTTGCGAGGGTGCCCGCTACTGGCTCCAATGGGCCGGATTCGACACGACGGTTTATGCCCCCAAGGCGCATTTGGACGACTACAAGGAGGACTACATGTCGCGGGCCCATTGGGTCAATGCACTGATGGGCGGGTCGGAACGTCTGCCCGATTCGACGGGGCTGTGCATTCCGATCGACATGGCATTGGCGTTCCACTCCGATGCGGGCGTACGCGACGGCGACGAAACCGTCGGAACGCTGGGAATCTTCTACACGAAAGACAACCACGGCCGTTTCGTCGGCGGAGCAGACCGATACCGTTCGCGCGACCTGACCGACCTCGTGATGACGCAGATAGTAGGGGATATCCGACGCACGTTCGAGCCGGAATGGAAACGGCGCGGACTGTGGAACCGCTCCTATTACGAAGCCCGCGTCCCGTGCGTGCCGACCATGCTGCTGGAATTGCTTTCGCACCAGAATTTCGCCGACATGCGTTACGGGCACGACCCGCGTTTCAAATTCACGGTAAGCCGCGCCGTATATAAGGGAATTCTGCGTTACATCCATTCGCAATACGGAACGCCTTACGTCGTACAGCCATTGCCCGTCGAAGCGTTCAGCGTCGAATTCGCCGATGAAAATAGGGTGCGGCTACGCTGGTCTCCCGTCATCGACACATTGGAAACGACGGCCGTGCCGACCAGCTACATGGTTTATACCCGCAAAGGCGACGGGGGATTCGACAACGGCCGTTCGGTCGATGCGACGACCTGCATTTTAGAGCAGGAGCCGGGCGTGATTTACAGCTATCGGGTTACGGCGGCAAACGACGGAGGCGAAAGTTTTCCGAGCGAAACGCTTGCGGCCTGCCGCCTGCCGAACGAACGAGGATGTCTGCTAATTGTCAACGGATTCGATCGCGTCGGGGCGCCGTATAGTTCGCGGTGCGATTCGCTGGCCGGATTCTACCACAACATCGACGGAGGAGTGCCCGACCGCCGAGATATCTCCTTTATCGGCGAACAACAGATATTCGACCTCGCGCTGGCCCGCTCCGACGACGATGAATACGCACTCGGCACCAGTCTGACCGAGTATGAAACCGATGTCATCGGCGGCAATACGTTCGATTACCCCTACTTGCACGGACAGTCGATAAGCCGCGCCGGATATTCGTTTTGCTCCGCATCGGCTCGGGCTGTCGAACGACAGGAAGTAAACCTTGCCGACTATTCCGCTGTCGATTTGATTTTGGGCAAACAGCGCGCGACGACGGTCGGACGCGGAATAAGAGGAACCGAATTCCGCGCCTTTTCGCCCCAGATACAACGAGCCCTGCGCGGTTTGCAGGAATCCGGCGGAAATCTGTTCGTATCGGGCAGTTACATGCTTTCCGACCTGTGCACCGACGATGAAGGATGCCGATTCGCTGAAGAGGTATTGCACGCCGTACTCGATTGCGCACAAGCGCCCCGTCAAGGGCGGGTACGGATCGTCGCATCGCCCACAAACGGTTTCTCGCGTGGAGAATATCGTTTCCACAACGAATTGGGCCCCGACCACTACGCAGTCGAATCACCCGATGCGCTGCAACCGGCCGACGATAGTGCATCCGTCGTCATGCGGTATGCCGAAAACGGCCGCCCGGCAGGCATCACAGCCACCGGGAGCGGACGGACGTTCGTCATGAGCTTTCCGTTCGAGGCGCTGACGACTTCGCGCGAACGAGACCGGCTGATGCGGGAAGCCCTGAATTTTCTGATGACCGAATAAACTCTAAAACAAACCAATATGTCACTCGAACAGCAAATCTCGAAAGGTATCATGGAAGCGATGAAAGCCAAAGATACCGTGCGGTTGAGCGCACTGCGCAACGCCAAAAAGTACATCCTCGAAGCCAAAACTTCGGGGCCAGGTATCGACGAACTGCCCGACGCCGACGTGTTGAAAATCATCTCGAAACTCGCCAAGCAGGGAAGCGATTCGGCCGCAATTTTCATCCAGCAGAACCGGCAGGACCTCGCCGACGAGGAATTGGCACAAGTCGCCGTTTATCAGGAGTTTCTGCCCAAACAACTGACCGACGAAGAACTGACGACCGAAGTACGGACCATCATCGCTGAAACCGGCGCGACCTCCATGAAAGAGATGGGCAAGGTGATGGGCATCGCCTCGAAAAAACTCGCAGGCCGTGCCGACGGCAAAGATATTTCAGCGAAAGTCAAGGAGTTGCTCGGATAACCGGCATGCACCTGCTCGAAAACCTGCACCGCAATGTAAAAACCATCGCCATGCCGTTGGCGATGGTCGTCGGGGCGCTGTCGTGTCGGCCCATTACGGCATTGGAACAAGCGTCGCACGGAATGATTACCCCGACTTTGATTTTTCTGATGCTGTTCATCACGTTCTGCCGCGTGAAGCCCAGCCAAATGAAACTGTCGGCATTGCATTTCTGGCTGTTGCTCTTTCAGACAGTCGTTTCTCTCGGCATCTATCTTATATTGTTGCCGTTCGACCCGATTGTCGCACAAGGCGGCATGATTTGCGTGCTGGCTCCCATCGCAATGGCCGCCGTAGTCATCGGCGGCATGTTGGGAGCCAATGTCGCAACGATGGCAACTTACAGCCTGTTGTGCAATATGTTTATCGCGTTGCTGGCTCCGATTGTCTTGACTTTCACGGGCAACGGGGTATGCACATTCTCGCAGATTCTGGCTCGCGTGGCTCCGTTGCTCATCATGCCGTTCGCCGTCGCACAATGTTTCCGGTTCTTAATCCCCAAATGCGCCCAGTGGATCGCCGACCACAGCCAGATTTCATTTTACCTGTGGCTGCTGTCATTACTCGTAATTATCGGACGGACGACTGCTTTCATCATCGACCTGCACGACGCATCGTTTACCACCGAACTCTCGCTGGCACTCGTCGCATTGGTCATTTGCCTGTTGCAGTTCAAGACCGGACGCGTTCTCGGACGCCGGTACGGTGACCCTGCCGCCGGCGGACAGTCATTGGGTCAAAAAAATACGGTTCTGGCCATTTGGATGGCCCAGTCGTTCCTCGACCCCATTTCGTCCATCGCCCCGACCGCTTATATCGTCTGGCAGAACTTCGTGAACAGCTGGCAGATATACCGTCACGACCGAGAAAAACCGTCTATTTCCGAAAAATGAAATAGACGGCGAGAATCAAGCAGGCGAAGCCGGCGAGGTGGTTCCAACGCAAGGTGTCGGAACGCATGAAGACGAGTGCGAAAACGGTGAACACGGAGAGCGAAACGACCTCCTGAATCACTTTCAATTCCCACAACGAAAAGGGCCCGCCGAACTGGGCACTGCCGATGCGATTGGCAGGTACTTGGAAACAATACTCGAACAAGGCAATGCACCAACTCAACAGGACGATGGCCATCATGCCGTAACGTTCGAGCTTCGATTTGAACGCGATGTGCCCGTACCAAGCGAGCGTCATGAACGCATTCGAGACAACAAGCAGTCCGACAGTAAGGAATCCTCTCCACATGGCAGTTCAGGTTTCAGTCGCGCAAAAATATCGATTTTTTCGGAACAGCAAGTTCGTCGCGATAAAATTCTATTGCAGGAGTGTTCGGAGATCTTGCAACTCCCGATAATCGGAAACAATGACCGACGGGCCTTGCAGTCGGGCCAATTCGTCGCGGCCGAGCGTTGTCGCAAGAGCCACGATCCGCCCGATACCGGCCCTGCGTGCCGATTCGATGCCGGCTACGGCATCCTCGAACACAAGACACTCCGCAGGCTCCATGCCTAATGTTGCAACGGCCGTCGAATAAATTTCGGGGTCGGGTTTGCAGTGCGAAACCATGTCGCCGCAGATTTTCACCTCGAAAAATTCCGCGATACCGCACTTCTCCAAGACGAAATCGACGTTGGCACGACACCCCGACGAACCCACCGCACAACGGACACCCGCATCCCGCAACCGTTCGAGCAACGGTACGAGCCCCGCAATCGGAACGATACCGGGAGCATAGATTTCCCGATAAATCGCTTCCTTTTCGTCAGCAAGTGCCTGCACCCCCTTTTCGAGAATCAACGATTCGGGCAGCAACCGACGGAAAATATCCTCATTGCCCATTCCCAAAACGCTTTTCAGCTTTTCGCGCCAACCGGCCACGCCGTAACGGGCACCGAATACCTCGAACGCCCGAACATGTACGTCGGTATTGTCTACCAACGTGCCGTCCATATCGAAAATCGCAGCTCGTATCATGTCTTAAAAATCCAAATGTACGCTCAAATTGACCGCAAAATTCTGCACGTTCTGTCCGGGCAACGAATGCCGGTGGGTCAGTCGCCAAATGCAGTCCACCCGAAACAATCGGAAAATGTTTTCGATACCGAAGCCCATCTCGACATAGGGTTTATCGACCGACGTCATTCCTTCGGGGAAAAGCAAAACAGCATCGGTTCTCGCCAAACTACCGTTATTCCGACCGGAAAGATTTCCCCAAACGCCTTTGCACACCAGTACTTCGCGCCATTTGAGTTGCTTGATCAACGGGATGCGGCCCAAGATCCAACCGTTGAAATGATGTTCGTAAAAGACGCTTACCCACGCATCCGATGCAAATTCGTAATAGTTCATGCACGAAAAAGCATATGGATCGTAAAAATAGGTCGCATTGCCCTCGTGCAGTTTGAGCAAAGGGTAGGGCACCTTTCCGAAAATTTTTCCGCCCTGCACAGTGATTTTCGCCGAACCAACCGGAGGCATCTTGGGTTCGTAATGGATTCCGCCTTCGAGCCGACAGTAATCATACGCTCCTTTCAACCATCTCGGCATACCGGCAATCAATGAAAAATTCAGCACCGGATATTTCGATTCGATGAAATGGCGGCTGAAAGTCGTCCGATAAATCTTCTCTTTGTGCGAAATGCGCATGCCAACCTGAACCTCCGCATCAGCAATGGAACCGAGCATGGTACCGTCGGGTCGAATCATCGGGACGTACTTGTTCCCGTAAATCCGCTGGAATCGGACTCCGATCGAATTGTCGATACCGTGTATCCACTCGTGCTGATATTGCGCATCGACACGATTGACCATCGACAAACGGTTCCGTCCGCCTCGCGAAAAAATCGAACTGATGATGTTATTATCCGTCAGCGAATTTTGTCCGGCTCCGAGTTGGACGACATCGTGGCTGCCTTTGACGGTCAGTTTGCGCATCAACCGCCGATTGAACATCAGCTCGACGCTGCCGCCGCCTTTCACATCCTCGTCTCGCGTACCATAGGCCACATAACCGCCCAAGCGGATTTCCCGGCTCAACTCCTTCGTCGTACGAGCTCCGATCCGCATACGGAAACCTTCGAGCTTGTTGAAGCTCGCCATTTTGTAATAGGGACCGATGCCGACATATTTCGTATTGTAGTAACCGCCGACAACAGCATTGACAATCGTATAGATATTCTTGTACAATGGCACATGCTGTATCGAATCGACCATCGCATAGATGCCTCTTTCCCGCTCCGACAGCCGATAGGGGCGGGCCTGTTCCCAATAGCTTTCGTCCTTGCGCCCCGCATCGTCCGCGTCGATTACCACCGAATTGTTCATCTTCAACACTTCGGGCGGAATCGGTTCGTTCAATCGCACGTCGGAATAGCTGACCTCGCGCGTACCGATGAACGACACGATTTTCGAGGAATCGGCCATCGAAATCGAAAATTCCGCCGTCATCCGATTGCTTTCGCGGAACCACGTCGTATCATTCACCATTCGGTTGGTATTGGTGATTTGCAGACGTTTTATCCAGTTGACGTTCAACCCCTTCGGCATTCGCACCGTAGCCGACTGCAAAGCATAGGTCGCCGAGTCGATATTGATTTCGCCGTCCAGCACGGGCGTCGTCAGCCGCTTGGGATGGAAGCGGATTTTATAGGTTTTGCGCCCATCCACCTTATGAAGGCTGTCTATCAGAAAATAGTTGTAAAACGACAATCCTCCGTCGGCCAGCGGACTGGTAAACCGCACGTCGAACAGCTCGATGAAGTTGTCGTAAAAATTGATATCCTGTTGCAAGGATCCGGTGAACTGTGCAATCGAAAACGTGTCTTCCACCCCCGACATACGGCTCGCCCGAATCACTTCGCGCGAAACGTCGGGATGGCGGCTATGGTAGTAGTCGGCAGTCGTTTCGGTAATCATCGCAGGCAGATAGGCCTGTCCGGTCAACGCCGAAGTATCCACGTAATCGAAAATGAAGCCGAAATTACGTTGCATCCGTTTGCTACGGAAATGCCCTTTCCTGATATTGGCCAAGTCGAGCTGCATTTTCGTATAGGTGGCGCAACGGTAGAGGGGCAGTTGCGACGGGTCGTTTTTCGGTTTGTTGCGAATCACGCCCTTCAAAATCGGGTGGGCTGGGTTCTTACCCGGAGTAATCACCACGTCATCGATTCCCATCTCCTTCGTTACGAGAGCGAAATCCACCTGATTGAACGCACTGCGCACGATCGGCTTCGTCTGCGGATAGTATCCCACCATCGTAGCCTCGACCAACGACGACGTATCCCGTATTTCGAGTGAATAGATGCCATCCTCATCGGTCGAAATGCCGGTCGTAGTGTTCGGGAACAGCACGCTAACGAACGGCAAGGGCTCACCGGTCGCGGCATCGGTCACACGACCGCGCACACGGGTCGTCTGCGCCGATGCGCCTGCACAGCCCAACAACAAGCAGAAAATCGCCAGAAAAAGATGTTTCATGTTCGGACGGTAAAGGTAGAAAAAAAAGACGGCATTTTTCCCGAAACGCCCTATCTTTGCAGAAGATAGGCCGCAAATGCGAAAAACCGTACAACTATGGCGAACAAGAAAATCGAAAAAACGAATGCCGCCCGGCTGCTCGACCGTGCGGGAATCCGCTACGAACCGGTGCCTTACATCGTGGACGAAACGAACCTCGCGGCGACGCACGTCGCGGAGCAGCTCGACGAGCCCATCGAACAGGTATTCAAAACGCTGGTTCTGAAAGGCGAACGCACCGGACACTTCGTCTGCGTCGTGCCGGGAGACCATGAGATAGACCTCAAAGCAGCCGCCCGCGTATCGGGAAACAAAAAAGTCGACTTGATTCCAATGAAAGAGCTGCTGCCCGTAACGGGATACATACGCGGCGGATGTTCGCCCATCGGAATGAAAAAACGGTTTCCGACCTACATTCATTGCACGGCGGTCGACTATCCGTTTATCTATATCAGCGCGGGCATTCGGGGTCTGCAATTGAAAATCGCGCCGAACGACTTGATAGCCTACACCGGTGCGGCCGTCGCAGACATAAGCACGAAAGAGCAGACAAGCCATCCTTGAAAAAGAGCCCGACCTCGCGAGGCCGGGCTCTTTCCGTATCAAAGCCGGATTTCTATTCCGCCGCAGGACGCATCACGACCTGCACGAGGTTGTTGTCCTCCAACAGCTTTTTAGCCAAAGCCTGTACATCGGCGTCGGTCATCGCACGGAGCGTCTGTTCGTAACCCGCTACATAATCGGTTCCGAACGCATCCAACTCTCGGATATAGCCCATCCAGCTGCCGTTCTGTTCCAGCGAGTTTTTCCACTGCTTGGCCAGATATTCGCGCGTCTTCTCGATGTCCTCGCTCTTGGGACCGTTGGCCGCGATTTCGCGAATCTCCTGCATGACGATTTCACGCAGTTCGTCGGCCATCTCTGCGTTGGTATCGAACTGAATGTCCATCTGGTAGCTCTCGGTCGGACTTTTTTTCGTCGTACCGTAAACCTGCACGCCGTAGGTGCCGCCTTTTTCCTCGCGAACCGAAATCAGGTAGCGCGAACTCAACGCTTCCGTGAGCAGCCGCATCGCCAGTTTGTTCTTGATCGAATACGGCATGTCGCCCGTGAAACGGTAGTGTACCGAAACTTTCGGCTGCTGCATGGCCGTACGGAACTCCTCCGAAACGGCCCCCTTTACCGAAGCGGCATGGTCATCGACGAACGCCTGCGGTTTCTTGGTCGTCGGAATGGAACCGATATACTTTTCGACCAACGGTTTGAGGGTCGTCAGATCGACGTTGCCGACGATATAGAAAGTATAGTTTTCAGCACCCGTGAACAATTTTTTGTAGATGCCGGGAAGCTGCGCGAAGTCGAACTTGTCCACGATTTCGAGCGTCACGACCTGCCGGCGCGGATTGTGTCCATAGGCCACGTCCATGAATTTTTCCTCCATCACGAAATCGGGGTTCGTGCGGACATTCTCCAACTGCGCCCGCAGCATCTTCATGAGCGTATTGTAGTCGTTCTCGTCGAAACGCGGTTGCGCGAAGTTCAGATAGAGCAGCTGCAACAGCGTTTCCATATCTTTCGGCGAACCGAATCCCTGCATCGCCGTGCTGTACTCCGAAGTCGAAGTGTTCACCCGCGCCGATTTGCCCGAAAGCTGCTTTTTGAGGTCGGTAGTCGAAAATTTTCCGACGCCCGACATCTGGTTGACAGCCGGCATCAGCTCGCCCATGTAGTACTCCTCGTCCGTCAATACGGCCAAACCGCCTTTGGGCGCATAGGCCAAAACCTGCACTTCATCAGCCTTGAAAGTCGTGGGCTTCACGATAACTTTCACACCGTTTTTCAACGTCCACTGCGTCGTGCCATACTCCTTGTTTTCGGAGATCTTCGCAACGGGCGAACCTTTCAGCTTGATGGTTTCGGGAATCAGCGGTTCCTTGACCACATCGTTTTCATAGGCTTCCAGTTCCGCATTCATCACCTTGTCGCGAATCGCCAGCAGCTCGGCTTCCGTCGGATTGGTCAGCCCCTCGCGTGCGGGAGCCGTAGCGAAAATCACCTGATTCTGCGGATAGATAGTCTGCTGCACGTACATGTTCACGGCATCGACATTGATCTGCTTAATCAGCATGCTGTCTATCTGCCACTCGTTCTGCGCATCGGGCATCGGCGTGTTCAGCCGATAATTTTGCAGGTAAGTCTGTACGAACTCGTTGTTGCGGCGGTCGTTGCGGTTCGTGTACTTCCGCTCGGCCGAACGCATCAGGTTCTCCTGCGCACGCTCGAACTCGCCCTGCGTGAATCCGAACCGGCGGATGCGCTCCATTTCGGAGCAAAGCGCCTCGAAACCGCGTGCCAGTTTGCCGTCCTCCGTCACGGCAACAAATGCCGTTACATTCAAGGTAGGAATGATGCCGATGCTGCCCAAATCCATTCCCGCACCGAGAAACGGAGCGTCGGGTTTCATGGTCAGTTCCTCGAAACGGGCACGTCCCATCTCCATGGCATAGGCTTCGACGACGTCGATCATCTCGCCGCCGATCGTGTTATTGATTTCGACGGGCAAAGCCGGACGCTTGATGAAGACCGCCACACGCGAACCCTGCATTTCGGGGTCCGTGTAGATATTGACAATCGGCTGTTCGTTGTCGGGAACGACGATGGCCTCTTTCTGCTGCGCATCGGCAGGCGAAGCGGGAATATCGGCCATCAACTCCGCAATCTGCTTTTCGATAGCATCGACATCCACGTCACCCGCCACGATAACGGCTTGGTGTTCGGGACGGTACCACGCATGGTAGAACTCCTCCAAATCCTTGTGGTCGAACCCTTTCAGTCCGTCCAGATAACCGATCAGGTTACGATGCTCGTATTTCGAGCCTTTGCCGATAGCCTTGATCATCTCGATCTGCGAACGCCAACCGGCACCGTCGCGCGTGCGCAACTCCTCCATGATGACGCCGCGCTCGGAGTCGATTTCCTGCGGTTGCAGCGCGATGAAATGCGACCAGTCGTGCAGAATCAACAAAGCACTGTCGATGATTCCCTGCCGCGAGGTCGGCACGTCGGTCATCTGATAGACCGTGTAGTCCCACGAGGTAGCGGCATTGAGGTTCCGTCCGAAATTCACGCCGATTTTTTCGAGGTAATCGATCACCGTCTTGCCTTCGAGGTTTTTCGTGCCGTTGAACGCCATGTGCTCCAAGAAGTGAGCGAGGCCCTGCTGCGAATCATTCTCCTGAATCGCGCCGACGTTGTGCAGAATGTAGAAATCGGCCTGACCTTTCGGTTTTTCGTTGTGACGGATATAATAGGTCATGCCGTTGGGCAATTTTCCCGTGCGCAATTCAGGATCCACCGGCATCGGTGCCATCTGCATTTGCGCAGTCGCACTGCACATCGCCAAACAGGCGAGGAACAGCATCATCAGTTTTTTCATACGTTCGATAAATTAAAAAATGGTTTTACTCTTTCGGTTCCGTCGGCTCGGGGTCGGGCCGATATTCGATCACATCGCCCGGCTGGCAATCCAACTCGCGGCAAATCGCCTCCAACGTCGAAAAGCGGACGGCTTTCGCCTTTCCGTTTTTGAGAATCGAGAGGTTAGCGGGCGTAATATCTATTCGGCGGGCCAATTCGCCGAGCGGCATTTTTCGTTTGGCCATCATGACGTCGATGTTGATGATTATAGCCATGACAAACTCTTTTCGTTCAACAATATGGTAACAGTAAAATTCATTCGGTTCGATAATTTAGATGGTCAGTTTCTGTTCTTCGCTCAACTGCGTGCCGATAGAAAATACTTCGGCCATGAACAGGAACAACAGACCTACGATCAGGTTCCACCCCTTGATCGGAAAGCCGGACAGCACTTCGTATTCCGTTCCGGCCAACAATTCGGCAGCCTTGCAATGGTTGAGATAGAGCGCAAGGGCGTTGCCGAGTTCGGCCACGAGCAGCAAAATGCCGATGGCCCGCGTCCGCTTGATATTGCTATGACGCAACGGCTGCTCGTCGCGGATGGACTTGCGCAACGAGTTGATAATCAAGGCAATCAAAATGAAAATCGCCAAATAGGAAAGCCCAGCCACCAGCACCAGCAAATAAACGTATTCGTTATCGGCATGAATGCGGAAAGCATTCTGCACGGTCAAGGCTCCGGGCTCCTCGACGAACAGCAGCAATTCGGCGATGCGGGGTTTGACGTGCTCGGGAAGTCCTTCGATGGCAATGCAGTCGGTTTTCCCGTTCATGATGTCGGCCGACACCAAATAGGAGTGCACGTCGCCTTGTCCGGCCTCCCGATCGGCCTGCATCATTCCGGCATTGAATCCGCTCGCGAAAGAGGGCAGTTTCAGCATGAAACCGGCCAGCAGCACGACGAAGTAGAGAATGTAAATGACAATCAGATGTTTATGCAATCTTTTCTTGTTCTGCATGACACATTGTTTTTATAATTCGACCTACAAAGATACGATTTATCCGACGGAAAACAAATAAATTTTATCGAAATTCGATTACACAATCACCAATCATACCGATTTCGCCGCTTTCCGCAACAAAAAGGCGGACCGCATGTCGCCCTCCGCGAACCAAAAAATTCGGTTATGCCGCATCAATACGAAGCCGATGAAACCGACATCGAGCGGAAAAATTCGTACCTTTGTACTGATAAAAAACTGGCTTATGGCGGAAAAAACTTGTTATCCGTACCGCGTCGAACCGCAGGAGGTCGATTTTACACTTTGCGCGACGCTGCCCTCGCTGGGTGCTGCGATTCTGAATACGGCGGGCATAGATGCGCACGGCAAAGGATTCGGCGTAGACGTGCTGCATGCCGAAAACCACTCGTGGGTGCTCTCGCGCATGGCGATGGAGTTCGACCGCCGGCCGCAGCAATATACCGACTACACCGTCGCGACATGGATCAACGAATACGGCCGCGTGCTTTCGACCCGCAACTTTACATTGTGCGATGCCGAAGGCCGTGAGTTCGGCCGCGCTGTCACGCAGTGGGCCATGCTCGACCTGACCAACCGCACGGCGGTCGATCTTTCGCACGTAGGGGATGCCCATGCCGACGCCGTCGTCGATTGTCCGTCGCCAGCCGAAAAACCCCGCAAGATCCGCACGGTCGTTCCGACTTGCAGCACGCAACACCGGGTCGTGTACAGCGACATCGACTTCAACCGCCACGTCAACACGATGCGCTACATCGAAATGATGTGCGACCTGCTGCCGCTGGAGTTGTTGACCGACGAAGCTCCGGTACGGTTGGACGTACATTTCCTACATGAAAGCCGCTACGGCCAGACGCTCACCGTCGGTTGCGAATTGCGGGAACGGGAAGCTCTTTTCGAGATAGTCACGGACGACGGAACGGTCGCGGTACGCGCGTCTTTCGTTTGGAAATAATCCCCGAGAACCCAGCATCGAAACGAATTCGGAACGGGTTTTGCAGACTGCGGAGGCAAAACCTTTTTCGATTATGGAAACCACCGTACAAAATCCTTCGCCTGCGGAAACATCGACGCCGAGCCAAAACCGGTATCAGGTCAGCATCGACCTGCTGAACGATGCGATCGGACGAGAAATCGCCACCACGCTTCAATACATGTATTTCCACGCCCGATTCGAGGATGCCCGCTACAAGCATCTTTCGCGAATCATGCGCGAAATAGCCATCGCCGAAATGCGGCATACGGAGGAATTTTCCGACCGGATTTTCTTTTTGGAGGGCGACGTGAACATGAACCCCGCATTCCAAACGCGTCAGATGTCCGACACGACCGAAATGCTGCAATTCGCCCTGCGGCTCGAACAATCGACCATCGACACCTACAACGAAGCATCGCGCATCGCAGCGGAGCACAAAGACGCCGTAACGCACAAGATGTTCCAAGACATCATCGCCGAAGAGGAGAACCACATGGACATCTTCCGCACCGAATTGCAGAACATGCACGATTACGGCGAAAACTATCTGGCCCTGCAATCCATCGCTGGAAGCAAGGAAAGCGCCAACGAACTGCACAAAATCCACCAAGAAAAAGAGAGCGAAGAATAAAACTCTATATTCGCGTAATAGAAATTTTCATTATATTTGTAACGTATTACCATATTATTGGTGATACACCGTTTACATACAAATAGCGTTTTGCTATTGGACTTGGATTAGAAAACTGCCAATTTTCAATGCAACAAGTACAATGGGCACAAACGCCCACGCTGTGCGTGGGTTGTGCTGATATGTTGCATGGGTATGGCAGTACCTCTAATCCGTATAGCCAACCCATGCTCTTTGTTTTTGGGCAGGTGTTGGATATTGAGACGGCACTATTGCACAAAACTTATAAAAAACTTAAAAAATGAAAAAGCTCTTATGCTTCATGTTGCTTGGCGCAACGACACTCGTTTCTTTTACATCTTGCTCTAAAGATGATGACGAATCTATCTCACAAAGCAAGATTATCGGCACTTGGGATGCCACGCAAGTAAAAGTGGATGGAGATTGGATAACGATACCTTCCAATAGCCGTTACAGTATGTCTATTACATTTTACGAAAACGGACTATACTACGGCAAAAGCGATATTTTCGGCACTGGATATGGGACTTATAAAATAAGCGGTCATTCCATCAAAACATATATCGACGAAGAGTATATGTACACGTATCGAATAAATAGTATTACGGATAACACCGCAGAAGTAACGATGATAGATGAAGATTCAAGCAACCGTTCTTCATTGGACATTCGCCTAAATAAAAGATAGATCATTAATCAAGAGCCGCCATTGGGCGGCTCTTTTTTTTGCGACAACTGCTTTTTGTGTCTTTGGCTTCGCCTTAAATACTCCGTCCCGGCATAATCAAGCTATCGCTTGCTTCTGCGCCCGACTTTTCGTATCTTTGTTTTCATGAAGATTACGATTTTAGGCCCGGCGCATCCTTATCGCGGAGGATTGGCCTCCATCATGGAGTTCATGGCCCGCACGTTCTCGCGGCGCGGACACACCGTCGACATCCGCACGTTCACGGTGCAATATCCCGCATGGCTCTTTCCGGGCACGAAACAGACGGTCGATACGCCGCCACCCGCCGACCTCGCCATTCGCCGTTGCGTCAATACGGTGTGGCCGCTGAACTGGTGGCGAATCGGACGCGAACTGCGGCGGGAACGGCCCGACATCCTCCTGCTGAAATACTGGACACCCTTTATGGCTCCTTGTTTCGGCACCATTGCCCGTATCGCCCGCCGCAACGGGCATACCAAAGTGTTGTGTCAAATTGACAACGTAGAGCCGCATGAACACCACGCGATCGACCGACCGTTCAACCGCTATTTCCTGCGTTCGGTCAACGGGTTTATCTACATGTCCGAGCAGGTGCACCGCGAACTTGCGGCCTACACGTCGGCTCCGGCGTTGTTTTCGCCGCACCCGCTTTTCGAGAATTTCGGCGAACGGGTCGAACGAAACGAAGCCTGCGCCCGATTAGGGTTGAATCCCGAAAACCGGTATGCGCTCTTTTTCGGGCTCGTGCGCGACTACAAAGGATTGGACATCTTGCTCGATGCTTGGGCCCGTCTGAAACAACGAGATAATTTCGCCAACCGGAAGCTCATCGTAGCAGGGGAGTTCTACGCCCTGAAAGAGCCTTATCTGCGACAAATCGCCGAACACGGACTGCAAAACGAGGTGCTGTTGCACGACCGTTTCATTCCCGATGCGGAAGTGCGCTTCTACTTTTCGGCGGCCGATTTCGTCGTACAGCCCTACAAAAGTGCCACCCAAAGCGGCGTAACCCAAATCGCCTATCAATTCTGCACGCCGATGGTGGTCACTGATGTAGGCGGGCTGGCCGAAATCGTACCGGATGGTCGGGTAGGGTATGTCTGTCAGCCGACCGCCGACGGTGTAGCGCAAGCCGTCGAACGCATGTACGACGGGGATACGCTCGAACGATTCAGCCGGAATTGCATCGAAGAACGGAAACGCTTTTCGTGGGACGCTATGTGCGACCGAATCGAAGAGCTGTATCAAATGCTCCCCAAAGAATAACGCCCCAACAAATACGAAACCCATCTATATACTATGATGTACCAAATCAGTTAACGGTATATCTTCCTATCGGATAGGGAATTTGTATGGGTTACAGTATTTCGGAGCAGCAAAGATTCAAGAGTTTGGAATCTTTGTCGTGTCCGATTCATCATAGACATGTTACAATAGACTTTCCAATAGGCGGCGGTATTCGCGTTTCCAAGTGTTGTTGCAACGGA
>JAMPDE010000002.1:30882-152059 GCA_023665825.1 Alistipes senegalensis
CGATTTTCAACCCGCCGAGATCGTAGGAAATCGGGTGGATGTTCACCTGTCCCTCAATGTTTTCCGTCAGGGCATGGTCATAGACCAGCCCCCACGGGTTACTATTGTGGCTTTTGACTTCCGCATTCGTGAACGGAACCTGTCCGTCGGTCTGCGCCATGCCTGCGGCGGACACGGCAAGTGTACAAAGTGTCATGATAAATGCTTTTTTCATGGTATTATACTTTTTATGTTTATTCGATATGATTGCCGTACTCTTCGTCGGTCACGGGGGCGTACCATTCGGCTCCGCCCTTGCTCGTCTGCGTTCCGATGGCGATATGCGAGAACTCGCTGTCGGGTGCCGCTCCGTGCCAGTGGATTACGTTGGGAGCGATTTTCACCACGTCGCCCGGGCGGAGAATACGAATCGCCTTTCCCTGCTCCTGATAGAGTCCCTTGCCCGTGGTGCAAAGTAGAATTTGTCCGCCGGGATGCGAGTGCCAACTGTTGCGCACACCGGGTGCGAAAGTCACGTTGCCCACCGTGCAGTCCATCGAATCGGCGGCCGTGACGAACGTTTGTAGCCAGGCGTCGCCCGTGAAGTTCGGATTGTTTTGCAGCAGTGCCCCTTTGGCGAATACGTCCGTAACAGTGATTGCCTCCGTCGTATTCCGGTCGTTCTTTTTGTCGTGCGATGCGTTGCCGCACGAAGCCGTCATGATAGCCATGATTGAAAAGATGATAAACTTGTTCATAGAATTATCTTATTGAATTCAAAAATCATTTGTAAATCTCGTCGAGTACCCGATCGACGGTTCGGCCCTCTTCGTCGCCGATTTTGCGGGCGACGAGCGACCCGAAGTCGCGGAGCTGCTCCTCCGTGAAGCCGATGTTGCGGCAGATGGAGAGGTGCGAGCGCAACTGTCCCGCCAGGTTCATGCCCGCCAACGCGCCTACGGTGGCCAGTTCGCGGTAGGCATGGCTGAGGTTGTCGCGGGCGAAAATGTCGCCGAACAGGTGGGAGCGCAGGTATTCGTCGATCACGGGGCAGAACTCGTACACCTTGCCCGTCACGGGACGGCCGACCAGCACAGTGCGTACCCGTTCGCCCTCTTCGGACATATTCGTTCCTTCGCTAATCGGCGAAGCCTCCCGACCGATGGCGTCCTGCTTGCCTGCCGCCTTGCGCCGCTCGACCGTGGCCATGAAGACGTTGAGTGCATTCAGCGAGCGCGGAAAACCGCAGTAGGCGTACATCTGCACCAGCACCTCCTTGATTTCGTTGACGGTCAGACCGGCATCGAGTCCGGCTTCGCATTCGGCGTCCAAACGCGCCATGTCGCCCCGTGCCGTGAAGGCGGCGATTGCGGCTGCGGACTGTTCTTTGGCATCCAGTCCGCTGGGGGATTGTGCCGACACGGAAAGTGCCGTAACGGCACCCATGATCCAAAGGGTAGTGCGTCCGATGATTTTCGTATGCTTCATAATGATTCTTTATTTTAATGGTTCTACATTTCGTCTTTTTCGACGCTGCAAAATTACGACCCCGCTATCGAACCAACGGCACATGAATTACGGATGGCATAACCGTTTTTACGGATTCTTTTCTCTGTATATCATCGCCATAACACGAATTACGGATCGGACAACCCTTATTACGGAAACCGTCGGGCACATGGTCTGCATCTCGTCTTTTATCCCTATCTTTGACGTCGGTAACAACAAACGAAACAATATGGAAAATATCATCCGCTTAGAAAGCGTACAGGACTATAATAGGTTGCTGGGAGCCGAGACGCTGCATCCGCTGGTCAGCGTCACCGACCTCTCGACGCTCCGATCGATCCGGCACTGCCGCAAGAACTTCGGATTCTATTGCATATTTTTCAAGGAGCTGGAGTGCGGAACGATCCAGTACGGCCGCAGCAAATACGACTATCAGGAGGGCACGATGCTCTTCATCTCGCCGGGACAGGTGGCGGGTGTGGACGACGATGGCGAGACGCTCAACCCGAAAGGGCTGGTGCTGATGTTCCACCCCGATCTGCTCTACGGAACGCCGCTCGCCCGGCGCATGAAGGACTACTCGTTCTTCTCCTACTCGTGCGACGAAGCGTTGCACATGTCCGAGCGCGAGAAGGCGATCATCCTCAACTGCTTCCATGAAATTCGCGAGGAGCTGGAACACGCCATCGACAAGCATACCAAACAGATCGTCGCCTCCAACATCGAGACGCTGCTCAACCACTGCGTGCGCTTCTACGAACGTCAGTTCGTCACACGCGAGGTGAGCAATCGCAGCGTGCTCGACCGGTTCGAGGAAATCCTGCGCGACTATTTCGAGTCGGAGCGTCCGAAAATCGAAGGGTTGCCCTCCGTGCAGTATTGCGCCGACAAGGTGTGTCTGTCGCCCAACTACTTCGGCGACCTGATTAAAAAGGAGACCGGCAAGTCGGCGCAGGAATATATCCAGCTCACGGTGATGTCGAAAGCGAAAGAGTTGCTGACGGAAACCGACAAGACCGTCAGCGAAATCGCCTACGAATTAGGATTCAACTACCCGCATCATCTGAGCCGTGTATTCAAAAAGGTGGTGGGCATGACACCTCACGAATATCGGATGCAGGCGAGTTGAGCATTGTCCGGATAGGCTGATTACGAGAAAGGAGGCGAATTTCGCCTCCTTTATTCAATATCTGCGGGTCTTACGGGGTCAATCCGACCGCCGCCGATCAGAAGTCTGTTTTCTCGATCCATGCCTGTACTGCCTTGCGGGCTTCGTCCCGTTTGTTCTGGGCCGTAGCGCCGCGCACGGCAAGGCCTTTGCCCACGGTAGCGCCCCCACAGGTTCGGGTGAGGTTGCGTTCCGTACCCGACAATCCGCTGCCTTCGTGGGTGCAGAACGGCAGGATGGTCTTGCCTCGCCAGTCGTGTTTTTCGAGGAACGTATAGACCGCCATCGGCATGTCGCCCCACCAGTTGGGGTAGCCGATGAACACGACGTCGTAGTCCTCGACGGCGATGTCGCCCCGGACAGCCGGACGTGCGTTGCGCTCCTTTTCCTGCTTGGCGACCTCGACGCACTCCTGATAAGTCTCGGGATATGCTTTTTCGGGTACGATCTCGAAGAGACGGCCACCCGTCGTCTTGGCGATCATCTCGGCCACGATATGCGTGTTTCCCTCCGTGATATTGCCCACGGCGTAATTCTCACCCGTGTGCGAGAAAAACACCACCAATACTTTCTTGTCTGTTTTCATTTCGGTATTTTGCATGGAATCGGTTTTCGGTTCGCTGTTTCGGGCGTGCAGGGTCGCCGGCGAAAAGGCCAGCACCAAAAGCCCGAGCATGGAGAAAATGGTTTTCATGGTTGTTCTATCGGGTTTCAGGGTTCAAAGGTCCATAGAAATAGGAGGCTGTGGCGCCGCCGTCCACCAAAAAGTCCGCTCCGGTAATGAACGCTCCCTGCGGACGCATCAGCAGTTCGGCTACATTAGCCACTTCATCGGCCGTGCCGGGACGACCGGCCGGACATTTGGCGAACATGTTCTTGTAGAAGTCGCCCCGCGGGCCGTTGAATTCGTCCAGCGCCAGCGGCGTAACGATGATGCCCGGCGAGATGGAGTTGATGCGGGCGCTGCGTTCGCCCCACTTCACGGCTTCGGCCATCACACGCTTGACGTTGCAGCGTTTGGCTAACTGGTAGGCGTGCAGCGTGTCGTGGATGTTCTGCGGTTGCAGCATATCGAGCGACAACAATTCTTCGGTCGGAGCGGTAGCCAGCAGGCGGTCTTCGTCTGCCGTCAGTGCGGGCATGCGGTGTCCCGACTGGCTGGAAATCGTCACGCCCGTTCCTCCGGGTGCGATGACCTTGCCCACCTCTTCGAGCAGCACGGCCGTGCCGTAGAGATCGACTTTCAGGATGGTTTCGACGGATGCCTGACTGGGCGAAACACCTGCGGCATTGACCAGCATCGCGATTTCGCCGTATGTTTGTGCTTCGGAGATCATGGCAAGAATGGATTCGCGCGACGATAAGTCCATCTCCACGGGCACCGCATCGAATCCCGCCTTATTCATCGTGTCAGCGACAGCTTCGGCATTTTTCACGCTTTTGTCGCCGATGACTATTTTCATTCCATAGCCCATGCGGCGGGCAATGGCCATACCTATCTGACCGGCTCCGGTCAAAATCATTACTTGTTTTGCTGTATGGATCATATCCGTAGATTTTATCTTGTTCCCGATGCAAAAGTAGTGCTTTCTCATCGAGCATAAGATAGACGAATTACGGATTGATCCACCCGAATTACTGATTGTTATCCGGCTTCGCTTCGTAAAATCATCGACGTTAAACAGAGAGTGGGTGAATCCATGCGGTCAAGAAGAATGTATTCATCATGCGATCTTTCCGCAAAAAACACTATATTTGCAACATCATTGAGTTGTTTGACAGCATGAGAATGAAGTGATCCGACTGCTTCGCAACTTACTTATCCGTTGCCCTTTCTCTTGCGAAATTCTTCTACTTCGCTGGTATTGAAATCAATACTGCCAGTCCATTTCAAAGATACGAATAAGCGAGCGCAATGCCAAATTTATTTGAACCTTGTCCCGGCGCGATATCTTCGTGAAATCAAAGATGCGAAGAAATGCCGGATTTTTCCGAGACTGCCGCCCGTATTTTGCGGAACGGGAGTTTCAGTACGCCGAAAAGGGCTTCGCCGAAGATGCCGCCCGACATTTTCGACGTACCCTCGCGCCGTTCGGTGAAGACGATCGGTATTTCGCACAGTTTCAGTCCCAGCCGCCACGCCGTGTATTTCATTTCGATTTGGAAGCCGTAGCCTTTCATCCGTACGGCTTCGAGGTCGATGGTTTCCAGCGTGCGCCGAGAGTAGCAGACGAATCCTGCGGTGGAGTCGTGAACTGGCAGGCGCGTAACCGCCCGCACGTACAGCGACCCGAAGTAGGAAATCATCCGGCGCGAGAGGGCCCAGTTCACGGTCTTTCCTCCGGCCACATAGCGCGAACCCACCGCTACGTCGTTCCCTGCGAGCAGGGCGCGGTACAGCCGTTCCAAGTCGTCGGGGTCGTGCGAGAAATCGCAGTCCATTTCGCAAATCGCCTCGTAGCCGTGCGCCAGCCCCCAGCGGAATCCGGTCAGATAAGCTGTGCCGAGCCCCTGCTTTCCGGCCCGTTCCAACAAATGCAGCCGCTCGGGGAATGCCGATTGCCGTTTGCGAACGATGTCGGCAGTTCCGTCGGGCGAACCGTCGTCGATTACGAGCAGGTCGAATGCTTCGTCTAACGAGAAGACCTTGTCGATCATTGCCGCGATGTTTTCCCGTTCGTTGTAGGTCGGTATGATTACCAGTTTGCGCATGGTGACGTGGTTTTGTCCAACAAATATAATCTTTTTCGGACGAGGCGCATCGGATTCGGGTAAAAATAGTACCTTTATGCCGGATTTTGCGAGAAGTCCGGGCGCGTCGGTGCGCCCCGTTCTCGGAAAAGTAACAAGTTGTGCAAATGAAAAAAATCGTAAAGCTCGCAGCCATCACGGTGGCTGTCGTATTGGTGGTATTGCTCGTCGCTCCGACGTTGTTTCGCGGAAAGATCGAAAGCATCGTCAAACACGAAGCGAACGAACTGCTTGCGGCACGGCTCGATTTCGAGCGGCTGGACATCAGCCTGTTGCGCCATTTCCCGCACGCTTCGGTCGACCTCAAAGGGTTGACGCTCGTCGGGTGGGACCGTTTCGAGGGCGACACCATCGTTGCCGCCCGTCGCATTTCGGTGGTCGTGGATTTGCTGTCGCTTTTCCGTGACAGCGGGTTCGAGGTCACGAAAATCATTTTGGCTCGTCCCGAATTGCACGCCCGCAAACTGGCGGACGGTGCCGTCAACTGGGACGTCATGAAGCCTGCGGAGGAACCCGAAACGGAGGAACCGGAAGAAATCTCCGAGCCTTCGGCGTTCCGGCTTTCGCTGAAAAATTTCACCATTTCCGATGCGGTAATCCGCTACGAGGACGATTCCACGCAGATGCGTTTTTCGACCGAGCCGCTCTCCCTGCGGCTGCGGGGCGATCTTTCCGCCGAGCGTACGGGGCTCGACTTGCAGTTGTCGGCCAAAGCGTTGCGCTTCGTTTCGGGCGGGATTCCGTTGTTGAGCGGGGCCGATGCTGAACTCGATGCCTCGATCGACGCGGATTTGGCCAACAACCGTTTCACGTTCTCCGACAACAAGTTCCGGTTGAACGCCATCGAACTGGGGCTCGACGGGTGGGTCGAGCTGGCCGAAAACGCCGTGAAAATGGATGTGTCGGCCGGTTGCGGGCAGGTGCAGTTCAAGGATATCCTTTCGTTGATTCCGGCTTTCTATACGCGCGATTTCCGCAACCTGACCGCCGGCGGTTCGTTGTCGATGGGTTTGTGGGCGCGCGGCGAGCTCTCCGGCCGCAATCTGCCCGCTTTCGAGTTGAAAACCGGCGTGCAGAACGGCAGTTTCCAGTATTCGTCGCTGCCCAAAGCCGTGACCGACATCAACATCGCCGCGCGAATCGCCAACCCGGGAGGTACGATGGACAAGACCGAAGTCGACCTTTCGCAGTTCGGGCTTCGGATGGCGGGCAATGCGCTTTCGGCGACGCTCTATGCGACGAACCTTGCTTCCGATCCTTCGTTCCGTGCTTCGGCCAACGGCAAAGTCGATTTGGGTGCGGTGAAGGAGGTCTACCCGTTGGAGAAGGATATGTCGTTGAACGGATTGATTACGGCCGACGTGAAAGTCTCTGGCCGCATGTCCGCCATCGACAAGAAACAGTACGAAAAACTCGGTGCGTCGGGTACGTTCGTCATCGAGCAGCTGGCACTGAAACTCGCCGGGCTGCCCGACGTGCGGATACGCCGTGCCGCTGCGACGATTACGCCGTCGGCGATGACGCTCGGCGACTTCGGGGCGACCGTCGGCCGGAGCGATATTTCGGCCAACGGGCAGTTGTCGGGGTATCTCGGGTATCTGCTGCGCGACGCGACGCTTTCCGGCCGGCTCTACGTCAAATCGGAGCTGCTCGACCTCAATGAAATCATGGCGGCGCTTCCGCAGTCGGACGAATCCGAAGCACCGGCGGCGGAACAGCCCGCTGAACCCTCTGCGCCGGTGCAGGCTATCGAAGTTCCCCGTAATTTGAACTTGTCCCTTTCGACCGAATTCAACAAGATTTTGTTCCAGAAGATGACCATCGCCGGTCTGACGGGTAAAATGGGTGTCGCCAACGGTACGTTGTCGCTCGATGGGTTGAAGATGAAGTTGTTCGACGGCTCGGTGGCTGCTTCGGGCAGTTATTCGACGGCGGCGAATCCCCAGCGTCCGCAATTGAAACTCGCGGCCGAGATTGCCGGAGCGTCGTTCTCGAAGACGTTTGAGCAGTTGGAGCTGATCCAGAAACTGGTGCCGATTTTCGCTAAAACGGGCGGTGATTACTCCATGTCGCTCGACTTGGCGACCGCGCTCGACAACACCATGTCGCCCGACCTGCAATCGTTGAACGCTTCGGGCGAAATCCGCTCGGCGAATATCCATGTGCAGAATATCGGGGCGTTCGATGCGCTGGCCAAAGCCTTGAACAACGACGCGTTGAAGCGTATCGAGGCGAAAGATGTCGCGATTCGGTTCGCCGTGCGCGACGGCCGTATCACGACCCAGCCGTTCGATTTGAAGATGGGCAACATCAAGATGAATCTTTCGGGTTCTACGGGGCTCGACCAGTCGATCGACTACGTGGCGAAAGTGGCTTTGCCGTCGGGGGCGACCGGCGGCGTGTTGCAGAACGTGAACGTCAATATCGGCGGTACGTTCTCGTCGCCGAAAATCACGCTCGGCGTGAAAGAAGCGGCACAGGAGGCGGTGAAAAACGTCGTCGACCAGCAGATTCAGAAACTGACCGGCAGCGCATCGCTTTCGGAGGAGGTGCAGAAACAGGCCGAAAAGCTCCGTGTCGAAGCGGAAAAGGCAGGCGAAAAACTCGTCGAGGCAGCACAGAAGCAACGGCAGAAACTGATCGATAATGCGGCGGCAAAGGGCACGTTGGCCAAAATCGCTGCCGAGAAAGCGGGCGACAAATTGGTCGCCGAAGCCGAAAAGCAGGCCGAAAAACTGAAAGCGGAGGCCGAAACGCAGATTGCGAAACTGACGGCTGGCAAGACGCAGGAATAATCCGTACGCAGACACCGAAGCGGGGCGTTATCTACTAACAGATAATGCCCCGCTTCGTTTCGGGAGGCTGCCGCAGTCCTTTTCCGCTTCGTTCATCGATTGGGGCTGTATTATTTCGGCAGACTGTCGCGCCAGAGGCTGTCGGGGATAGTCAAACCTGCCGAATCAAGTCGGGCGATGGCCTCTTCGACGGCTTGCCGCCATTGCTCTTCGAGCGGGTCGGGACCGATATGCAGTCGGACGTGTTGCTGCGGGTGGAGGACGATTTCGGATGCCGAATCGCAGCCGGTAATGGTAATCCGGCAGCGAAGCTCTTTCCGGGCGATGTCGCATGCGAGTCGGAACCGGTTGTCCGCTATGACGCACGAATCCAGAATCGAATCGTCCGCCGCATTGCGCAGGTAGGCGCGGGGATGCCCGATGACACGTAGTTGGTCGCTGAATATCCCTTCGACGGTCGCCGTGCGGGTGGTGTCGCGCAGGGCCAAGATGCCGGTCGCCGCCATCGCGAGCAGAACCAGCAGGAAAATCGTGGAGTTTCTCATTGCTCGAAAATTTTAGTACAAACATAAACTAAAATTTTCGGAATTGCAAATCTCCTTATTTTCAAGAGGGTTGCAGCTGTGAAATCCGTCGGTTCCGAAAGGAGCGCATCTGCGCGGGCGGCGTGTCTTACAATTTTACTCGGATATAGGCGGCTCCGCTGCGGCGGGCCGCTTCGAGGCCGATTTCCGAATCCTCGAATATCAGCGTTTCCGCCGGCGTGCAGCCCTCGCGCCGCATCGCTTCCAGAAAACAGTCCGGTGCCGGTTTGCTTTCCGCGACGTCTTCACCCGTCAGAATGCCGTCCACTTGCCCGTTCGGAGCGTCGCTCGCGGATGTATCCAGACCGCTGGCACCCTTTTCCGTCCCGGCAGGCCCGCCGATGCCCAAATGGTGCATCACGTGGTCGATATTGGCCCGGCTGCCCGTCGAAACGATCCATACCCGTCCGCCTTGTTGTTGGAACCGGCGGCAGAACTCCCACAGCGGCTCGTTGAGGCGTACCGTGTCGAAAAATCGGGGATAGAGTGCGATTTTGCGCAGCCGCAACCGTTCCCGTTCCGCCGGGTCGGCGATGCCGTAGCGGGTCAGAAATTCGTTGCAGCGCATACCGAAGTAGCGGGTTTCGTACTCCGTTTCGGTCAGCGTATGGCCCGCTTCGCGCAGGGTCGCGACATAGGCCAGTGTATTGGCCCGCCGCGTGTCGGCCAGCGTTCCGTCGAAGTCGAGCAATAACAGGCGTATTTGCATACCGCGCTACTTTTTCTTCGCCGCCAGTTCGTAGCTGCGGTCGATTAACGGCACGATTTCGTCGAACGGCACGACACCGTCCAGCCGGACGGTGAGCCAACTTTGCTTGTTCATGTGGTATCCCGGAAAATAGCGGTTGTAATCCAGCAGCCGCGCTTGGGTTTCCGCATCGGCGCGGAGGTCGAGAATCTCCATGCGTTCTTCTCCGCCCAGCCCCAGTTTGTCCGACCGCACGGTCAGCAGGAGGGCATACCACTTGGCGTTGTCTTTCCGGCGGAAAATGGCATTGTCAGGGAATTTCTCCCACAGAAATTCCGGTTCGTCGCCGTATCGTTCCAGCATGTGGCGGATGATCCGGTGGGTTTGTTCTTCGCGGAAAATTTCTTCGTGCGTGATGCCGAAGTCGTGCAGCCAGCCGTGTTCCTTTTGCTCCATTGCCGCGTTTTTTAGTCGAACGATTGCATGCGCGTTTGGGCGATGCGCATGATGCGCTGGTATTGGGCGGGCGTCAGTTCCATGAAAAAGTAGTGGATCGGATCCACCCGCATGCCGTTGTACCGTACTTCGTAGTGGAGGTGCGGTGCCAGCGACAGTCCCGTGTCGCCCGACAGCGCGATGATGTCGCCGCGATGCACCGCCTGTCCTTTGCGCACGTTCGACTTGCTCAAATGGTGATAGGCCGTTTCGTATCCGTTTCCGTGATCGAGGATGACCGTTACGCCCGACGTCGAGTTGCGCATCGTCACGTCGCGCACCGTACCGTCCGCCGTTGCGAAGACGCTCGAACCTTCCGGTATCGTGTAGTCCACGCCCTGATGCGATTGCAGCGTCTTGTAGAACGGATGATACCGCATGCCGTAGGAGGCTGTCAGCAGCGTCAGCGGCTTGTTGATGACGGGTTGGATGGCCGGAATCCGGTCGACGCCGCGCCCTGCTTCACCGAGTAGCGTATGCAATTGGACATAGGTCTCGTTCAGCCGGCCGAGTTTCTCTTCCAGTGCGGTCGTGTTGTTTTTGAGGTCTTTGCAGAGTTGGCGCGAGGTGCGGGTGACGATGCTTTCGTAGGAGGTCGCCTGCTTGCGCTCGAAATCCGAACCGAGTCCCGTCGGTTCGGCCTCGAAGAGCGTCCGAAAGACATTTCGGTCGCGGGCCTGCACGTTGTCGACCACGAGCATGAGCGAATCGTAGCGCGTGCTCAACCGTTCGTATTCGCGGCGCAGGCCGTCGGTCGAGTGCTTGATCGCATATTCGTAGGGCGTGTCGAAGAAGATCGAAAAACCGATATAATAGAGCACGGCCGCCCCCGTCCAGACGAACAGATGTACGATCGTGCGGATGATGCGTTGCCTGCGGCGTTTGCGGCGGCGGATTCGTTCGATGGTGGTCTTGTGGGGCATCCTATTCGTATTTGGTTTCGCGGAGTTGTTCCATCAGCGAGTCGTACTCTTCGGGCGTCATGTCGCGGTTGAAATAGTTGATCGGATTCACCGGTCGGCCGCGCAGAATCACCTCGTAGTGCAGGTGCGGCGCCGTCGAGCGGCCCGTGCTGCCGACCAGTCCGATCAGTTGTCCGCGTTTGACTTTTTCGCCCTTTGAAACGAGGACTTTGTCCAGATGTGCATAGCGGGTCTTGTAGCCGAAGTCGTGATTCACCAGAATCTGTCGTCCGTAGCCGCCGCTGAATCCCGAATAGACAGCCGTTTCGACCGTGCCGTCGCCCGTCGCGAATACGGGGGTGCCCCGATCGCATCCGAAATCGACTCCGTTGTGGGGTTGGATGCGTTTCAGAATGGGGTGGAACCGGCGCGGATTGAATGCGCCGATATGGTTGTTGTGCAGGGCCTTGCGGTTGATAGGCCAGATGGCCGGTACGGCGGTCGAAAGTTGTTCCTTGTTGTGTGCCAGCGATTGCAGTTCGTCCAGCGAGACCGATTCGAGATAGACTTTGCGGGCCAGTGCGTCCAGTTCGCGCCACGTCCCGATGATGAGCGGTGCGAAGTCGTCATCGGCCAGTGCGGCGTATTTCGTATCGGGGTAAGGGTGCCATACCCCTTCGATCGAAAGCGTGTCGGTGCCGAACAGCGAGCGATAGACGTTGTTGTCGCGTGCGCGGAGGTCTTCGACGGTGCGTTGTGCCGTGCGGATGCGGTCTTGCAGAATGCGGTAGCGAATGATCAGCTCGTGGTTTTCGCGGTCGATGCGGTAGATTTTCGGCGTGTAGAAAAAGTAGGAGAAAACCGCATTGACGATCGAAATGAGGATGAACCCCAACAGGATTTTGCGCAGCAGCCGGTAGGCGCGCAGCCGGAGCGACGGGGTTCGTATCCCGTGCGCAGCGGCTTCGTCCTCGCGGGCGAAGGTTTCGACATCCGGTCTGCGGGCAAATCGTTTCATCGGCGGAAAAATTGCTTTCGTTCGTGCAAAATTAGCGTATTTTGTGTAATTTTGCAACCCGAAAAGATAACGGAATAAATCGGATAATTGTTATATATGATGGAATCGAATGAAATCCGTCGGGTCTTTCTCGACTTTTTCGAGCGCAAGGGCCACCACATCGTGCCGTCGGCGCCGATGGTCGTCAAGGGCGATCCCACGTTGATGTTCACCAACGCGGGCATGAACCAGTTCAAGGATATTTTTCTGGGCAACGCGCCGCGCAAATATCCGCGTGCCGCCGATACGCAGAAATGTCTGCGCGTGTCGGGCAAGCACAACGACTTGGAGGAGGTCGGTCACGACACCTACCACCACACGATGTTCGAGATGTTGGGCAACTGGTCTTACGGCGATTATTTCAAGAAAGAGGCCATCGAATGGGCGTGGGAGCTGTTGCACGACGTCTACGGATTGCCCGCCGGGCGGATGTACGCCACTGTTTTCGAGGGCAGCGACGAGGACGGCGTGCCGTTCGACCAAGAGGCTTACGATTACTGGCGGCGTTTCTTGCCCGAAGACCACATCATTCGCGGCAACAAGCACGACAATTTCTGGGAGATGGGCGAAACGGGCCCGTGCGGTCCCTGCTCCGAAATCCACTTCGACCTGCGCGACGACGCCGAAATCGCCGCCAAGCCGGGTCGCGAAATGGTCAATACGGGTCATCCGCAGGTCATCGAAATCT
Organism: Alistipes senegalensis; assembly: GCA_023665825.1. Taxonomy (GTDB): domain Bacteria; phylum Bacteroidota; class Bacteroidia; order Bacteroidales; family Rikenellaceae; genus Alistipes; species Alistipes senegalensis_A. The sequence continues at coordinate 43,499 of JAMPDE010000002.1, forward strand.
GGAACCTCGTCTTCATGCAGTTCAACCGCAAGGCCAACGGCTCGTTGGAGGAGCTGCCCGCCCGCAACGTCGACACCGGCATGGGCTTCGAGCGTTTGTGCATGATTTTGCAAGGCAAGAAATCGAACTACGACACCGACGTTTTCCAGCCCACGATCGGCCGCATCGCCGATATGGCCGGTAAGCAATACGGCGACGATCCCAAAGCCGATGTCGCCATGCGCGTCATCGCCGACCACTTGCGGGCCATCGCGTTCTCGATTGCCGACGGGCAGCTGCCGTCGAACGTCAAGGCCGGTTACGTCATCCGCCGCATCCTGCGCCGCGCCGTGCGTTATGGATACACCTATCTCGGTTTTACCGAACCGACGCTCTGCAAACTCGTCGCCGGACTGGTTGCTCAAATGGGTGCGCAGTTCCCCGAACTGAAAGCCCAGCAGGCGTTGATCGAAAAAGTCATCGAGGAGGAGGAAGCCGCGTTCCTGCGTACGTTGGCGACGGGCATCAACCTGCTGGACGGCGTCATCGCCGAGACCAAAAAGGCGGGCAAAAACGAAATTCCGGGCGCAAAGGCATTCGAGTTGTACGATACGTTCGGCTTCCCGATCGACCTTACCGAGCTGATCGCGCACGAACAGGGCGTCGGCGTCGACCTGCCCGCATTCGAGCAGGAGTTGCAGGCGCAGAAGCAGCGTTCGCGCAACGCGGCCGCCGTCGATACCGACGACTGGGTGGAGCTTTTCCCCCTCAAAGAGAGCGTTTTCACGGGCTACGATACGTTGACCGAGCAGGTGCGCATCGCGCGTTACCGCCGTGTCTCGTCCAAAGGCAAGACTTCCTATCAGTTGGTGTTCGACCGCACGCCGTTCTACGGTAATTCGGGCGGCCAGATCGGCGACATCGGCTGCATCGCGAGCGCGAACGAACGGATTCCGGTCGTAGCGACCGAAAAGGAGAACGGATTGATTATCCACATCGTCGAGACGCTTCCCGAAAATCCCGAAGCGCAGTTCACGGCCACCGTCGATGCCGAAAAACGCCAGTCGGCCGCCAACAACCACTCGGCGACCCACTTGATGCACGAGGCCCTGCGCAAGGTGCTCGGCTCGCACGTCGAGCAAAAGGGCTCGATGGTGACGCCCGAAGTGTTGCGTTTCGACTTTTCGCATTTCCAGAAAGTTACGCCCGAGCAGCTGCGCGAGGTCGAGCGGGCGGTGAATGCCGCTATCCGCGCCAACTATCCGTTGGAGGAGAACCGCAATGCGACGAAAGAGGAAGCCGCTGCTTGCGGGGCGATGATGCTGTTCGGCGAGAAATACGGCGACCGCGTGCGCATGGTGCGTTTCGGTACGTCGGTCGAGTTGTGCGGCGGTACGCACACCAGTGCGACGGGTAACATCGGACTTTTCAAAATCGTGAACGAGAGTGCCGTTTCGGCCGGTGTGCGCCGCATCGAAGCGGTGACCGGCAAACAGGCTGAAGCGATCGTCTACGCGGCCGAAGATGCGATGCGCAGTCTGGCGGAGTATCTCAATAATCCGCAGGTGTTGCAGGCCGTGAAGAAAATGCTGGAAAACAACGAATCGCTCTCGAAAGAGGTCGAGACGTTGCGCCGCGAGCAGGTGGCCCAGATAGCCGAAAAAATTCTCGCATCGACTCCCGAACGCGACGGGATGCAGCTTTTCGCCACGCAGTCGAAGCGACGGCCCGAAGTCATCAAGGATTTGGCTTACATGCTGCGGGCGCGTTCGCCGCGTCTGGTCTTCGTCGTCGGTTCCGACAATGACGGAAAGCCTTCGTTGACGGTCATGTTGGGCGAGGAGATTACGGCGCACGGTGTGAATGCCGGCGCTGTGGTGCGCGAGGCTGCCAAACTGATGCAGGGCGGCGGCGGCGGTCAGAATTTTTTCGCTACGGCCGGCGGCAAAAACGTCGAGGGGTTGCAGGCTGCTATCGACAAGGCGGTCGAGCTCATCAAGGCGCAGCTTCGGTAAGGAAAAATTAAAAAAGGAAAACGATGAATACGCAAAAAGTTCTTTTGATGATTCTCGACGGGTGGGGCAATGGCCGCCACGACAAGGCCGATGTCATTTCGACCGTCCATCCCGATTATATTTCGGCCATGACCGCCCGTTATCCCCATGCCGAGTTGCGCACCGACGGCGAGAACGTTGGTCTGCCCGACGGTCAGATGGGCAATTCGGAGGTCGGCCATCTCAATATCGGCGCCGGTCGCGTCGTCTATCAGGATTTGGTGAAAATCAACCGCGCCTGCCGCGACAATTCGATTCTGCGGAATCCCGAAGTTGTCAAGGCGTTCGAGTATGCCAAGCAGAAAGGGGTGAACGTCCACTTCATGGGCTTGACCTCCGACGGCGGCGTCCATTCGTCGCTCGAACACCTTTTCAAGTTGTGCGACATCGCGGCCGAATACGGCATCGCGAATACCTACGTCCATTGCTTCATGGACGGTCGCGACACCGATCCCCGCAGCGGCAAGGGATTTATCGAACAGCTTGAAGAGCATATCGGCGGCGGGAAAGCTACGATCGCTACGGTCGTCGGCCGTTACTACGCAATGGACCGTGACAAACGTTGGGAGCGGGTCAAGGTTGCTTACGACGCGTTGGTCGGGGGCGTCGGCGAGCCGGCGACGGATATGGTCGCCGCCGTGCAGAAATCCTACGATGCCGACGTGACGGACGAATTTATTAAGCCTATCGTTCGTGTCGATGCTGCCGGACAGCCGGTCGGTCTGATTCGGCCGAACGACGTCGTGATTTTCTTCAACTACCGCAACGACCGTGCGAAGGAGCTGACCGTCGTGCTGACGCAGGAGGATATGCCCGAGCAGGGGATGCACACGCTGCCGCTCTACTATTGCTGCATGACGCCCTACGATGCCAAGTTCACGGGCCTGCACATTCTGTTCGACAAGGAGAACGTGCCCGATACGATCGGCGAATGGGTCTCCAAACAGGGCTTGAAGCAGTTGCGCATCGCCGAGACCGAGAAATACGCCCACGTCACGTTCTTCCTGAACGGCGGCCGTGAGGAGAAGTTCGCCAATGAAGAGCGCATACTGGTCGCTTCGCCGAAAGTGGCGACCTACGACTTGCAGCCCGAGATGTCCGCGCCCGAAGTGGCCGACAAATTAGTCGCCGCGCTGGACGAGCAGAAGTTCGACTTCATCTGCCTGAACTTCGCCAACGGCGATATGGTGGGCCATACGGGCGTTTACGACGCTATCGTCACGGCGGTCAAAGCTGTCGACCAGTGCGTCGAAAAGGTCGTCGAGGCGGCCAAGCGCAACGGCTACGAGGTGGTGCAGATCGCCGATCACGGCAACGCCGACAATGCGGTCAATCCCGACGGTACGCCCAACACGGCGCACTCGCTCAATCCCGTGCCTATCGTCGTCGTTTCCGACCGCGTCAAGACTGTGCACGACGGTATCTTGGCCGACGTCGCTCCGACGGTGCTGGCCTTGATGGGGCTCGAACAGCCCGCCGAGATGACCGGCCATGCGTTGGTCGAACTGAAATAGTTCGAGTACACGAAATGCAGAGCCCGGCCTTATCGGTCGGGCTTTTTTGTGTCTATGTCGAATGAAAAAGGGCTGCCCATTGAGAGCAGCCCCGCTGATGGTGCCGGTCGATTTTTATTTCTTGGTAAGCGTACCGTAATAATCGCCGTCCTCGTAAAGGCGGATGCTGTTGCCTTCGACCGTACCGATGAAGCGATAAGTATCCCCTTCGTCATCGGTGAATTTCATGGAGAGATTGGGCTCCGAGTAGGTGTAGGTGCCGTTTATTACATCGGTACCCTGATCGCCGAATTCCAACCAAGATTCGGTCCACGTAACGTTGCCGTTCTTTTTGAACGCGAACGTGTCGTGGAGGTAGCCGCCCGACTCATTGCTTTCATAATACTCCCACGTGGTTCCGACCAAGCCGTTTTCGCTTTTTGCGTCGTCTTTGTCGTCGTCGGAGCATCCGACGAATGCCAATGCAACTACCGCTGCAAGGGCGAAGAAGAATTTCTTCATTGTTTTTTGAAAATTTAGTTGAACATTGAGTTATTTGTGCATTTACATAAATGCCGTTGCCGTCGGATGGCAACCGTTCAACTAAACGCAGAACGTGGATTGTCCTTATTGATAAGAGGTACGACCAAGCACCATCGCAAACATAAGCACAACCCACGCATATAAGCGGGGGCATTCTTCGTGCCTATTGTCCGTTTGCTGAAAAATTGGTCGTTTTCTTATCAGAACAATAGCCTAAATGCCATCAGACGCATTGCTATTTGCAATGCAGGGACAAAAGTAGCAAAAAAAATGCAAAGGCCTACGCCGCCGGAAAATTTTTTCTCCCGCCTATCGCCTGCGCAGGTCGGGTGCGAGCGTTTTGGTGGGGTCTTCCGGTATTGTGCGGAACGATTCTACCCGTCAACGGCTTTTCAAAAACGTTTCGATATTCCGTACGATGCAGCCGACGAGCGTTTCGACGGCTTCGGCCGGTGCCCACGCATTGTGCGGCGAGAGCAGCAGCCGGTCGGGTTCGCGGACGGCGAGAAGCGGGTTGCCGACTTCGAGCGGTTCGTGCTCGAAAACGTCGAGGGCTGCTCCGGCGAGCATTCCTGCATTCAGCGCGTCGGCTAAAGCCTTTTCGTCGACGATGCCGCCGCGCGCGACGTTGATAAGCAAGGCCGACGGTTTCATCAGCGACAGCTCGCGGGCACCGATTAGTCCGCGTGTGCGCGGCGTCAGCGGTGCGTGTATCGACACGACGTCTGCCGTGCGGAGCAGTTCGTCGAGCGGCAGGGCAGGGTAGGGTTCTTCGCGCGCGACGCCCGACGTCGAGGTGTAGACCACCTTGCAACCGAGCGCTTCAGCGACACGGGCTACGGCATGACCGATATTCCCCAGCCCGATGATGCCCCACGTCTTGCCGTGCAGCTGGTGGGTCGGTCGGCCGAAGTGGAACTGCCGTGCAGCACCCGCGTATCCGGTTTTGACATAGCGGTCGTAGTAGCCGATTTGCCGCATCAGCGCAATGGCCGCTCCGATGGTCGTTTCCGTGACGGCATGGGTCGAGTAACCGACGGCGTTTTTCACCGCGATGCCCAGTTTGGCGGCGGCTTCGAGGTCGATGTGGTTCATGCCCGTGCCCGCTACGCAAATCATGCGCAGTTGCGGCAGGGCCTGCATCGTCGCGCGGTCGAACGGCACCTTGTTCGTAATCGCGATGTCGGCTTCGCGGCAGCGGTCAAGCACTTCGTCGCCGACGGTGGTTTCGTAGCCCGTGTAGTCTCCCAGCGCACGGATGGCTGTCAGGTCGGTTCCGCCGAGACTGTATTGGTCTAAAAAGACGATTTTCGGTTTCATAGCTCTTGGTGTTTATTCCAGTTCTCCGATCAGGTCGCGGATGACCACCGACGCACAGCCGATGCCGAACATGGCGGGCAGATAGGAAATCGTCCCGACGTTCGATTTCTTGTTCTGCTCCTCGCAGACGTACATCGCTCCTTCGCGGATCGGTTCCGCCGAAAAGACGGCACGAAATCCCGTACGGATTCCGATTTTGTGCAGCCGCTTGCGGAGCATGTGGGCCAGCGGACAGTGGTGGGTCTTGGCGATGTCGGCGATCTCCATTCGTGTCGGGTCGGTTTTGGCTCCGGCTCCCATCGAGCTGACTATCGGAAGCCCGCGTTCCATTGCACCTGCAATCAGCGCGAGTTTCGGCGACAGCGTATCGATAGCGTCGACCACGTAGTCGTAGGGTGCGGCATCGAGCAGTTCGTAGGTTTTTTCGTCGCGGATGTATTCCGCCACGACCGTCAGTTCCAGTTCGGGGGCGATGTCCCGCAGGCGTTCGGCCAGCACTTCGGCTTTGGGGCGGCCTATGGTCGAGTGCAGGGCGACCAGCTGCCGGTTGATGTTCGACAGCGACACCGTATCGGCATCGGCGACGGTCATGCGTCCGAAGCCGGCCCGCGCGAGCATTTCGGCCGCATAGGCTCCGACACCGCCCAGCCCCACGATCAGCACGTGCGCACGGCGCAGTCGTTCGAGTTTTTCCTCGCCCAGCAGCAGCGAGGTGCGTTCCAGCCACGAAGGTATCATCCGAAAATCCGTTTATAATTTGCAAAGGTAGCTTCTTGCAGTCGTTGTTCCGGCATTCCGAGCACTTCGGCCGACTGCCGATAGATTTCCTCGATGGGGGTCGGGCTGTCGTCGGTTTCCAGAAAAAGCTGCGTCAGCGGGGTTCGGCGCATCGCTTCGATGGTTTTCGGCGAACGGAACGTCCGCTCGCCGAATGACAGATAATAACCGGCGGCAATCGCTTGCCGTGCCTGCTCGGGCGAGCCGATGAACCCGTGAAAAATCGCCGCACGCGGCGGACAAGCGTGCAGTTCGCGCATCACCGCCTCGAACGCCCGCACGCAATGCAGCACGACGGGTAAATCGTATTGTCGGGCCAGTTCCAGCTGGGCGCGGAATGCAGCGTATTGGGCCTCTTGCGGGGCTCCTTTCGCGAAATCGAGCCCCGTTTCGCCGATAGCCTGCACTTCGTCGGCGAGCGGCAGAAGCGACGACACCGCAATCCGGTCGGCATCATACGGATGCACGCCGGCCGTGCGCAGTTCGATTCCGCGACCCGTCGGCCGGTGGGTATGGATATTTGTATAGGTGCAGCGCGATTCCATGTCGTACAAAATTAACCATTTTAATTTATTTTAAGAAATAATATGCCGATCCGCTGTATTCTCGAAAAAAATGCGTACTTTCGCACGCGGTTCGGAGTGTTAGCCCGCTAACAGCCCGAGTGCCACCGCAATCACTTGCAACAGAATTACAAGCAAACTTAATAAATATGTCGAAAATCATCACTCTACGCAAGGGGCTCGACATCAACTTGGAAGGCAAACCCTGTCCGACGCTGGCCGATGCGCCTGCGGCGGCGGAGTATGCGGTTTCGCCGCTCGATTTCGAGGGGGTGACGCCCAAACTGTTGGTGAAGGAGGGCGACCGCGTGAAGGCCGGTACGCCGTTGTTCTTCAACAAGTACAGCGAGCGCGTGTTGTTCGTTTCGCCCGTCAGCGGTACGGTGGCCGCCGTCAATCGCGGCGAGAAACGCAAGGTGCTTTCCGTGACCGTCGCGCCCGATGCTCAGCCGAGCTACGAGGAGTTCGCCAAGCCCGATTTGCAGCAGGCTTCGCGCGACGAATTGATCGAGTTGTTGCTCCGCGCCGGTCTGTGGCCGATGCTCGTGCAGCGTCCCTACGGCATCATCGCCGATCCGGCCGATACGCCGAAAGCCATCTTCGTTTCGGCGTTCGATTCGGCGCCGCTGGCTCCCGATTACAACTTCGCGTTGCGCGACGAGCAGGCGAACCTGCAAGCCGGTATCGAGGTTTTGCGGAAACTCTCCGGCGGCAAGGTGCATCTTTCGATGCTCGCCGGTGCCGAAGGCCGCATGCCCGAGTTGAAGGGCGTCGAGCTGCACACGTTCGCCGGCAAACATCCTGCCGGTAACGTCGGCGTGCAGATCCACCACATCGACCCCGTGAACAAGGGCGAGATCGTGTGGACGGTGAACATTCAGGATTTGGCCATCATCGGTCGGCTGGTGCTTACGGGCCGCGTCGACATGACCCGCATCATCGCTGTCAGCGGTTCGGAGGTTGCGAATCCGCAGTATTATCGCGTCATCGCCGGCGCCCGCATGGATTCGCTGCTCGGAAACAACCTCAAATCGCAAAAGGAGGGCGACACGGTGCGCGTCATCTCGGGCAATGTACTGACCGGCACCAAAGTCGCGGCGGACGGGTTCTTGGGTTACTACGCCAATGCGGTGGCAGTCATTCCCGAAGGCGACAAATACGAGCTGCTGGGTTGGGCGATGCCCCGATTCAAGAAGTTCTCCGTGTCGCGGGCCTATTTCTCGTGGCTTTGCCCGAAAAAGGCCTACCGGTTGGATACCAACATGAACGGCGGCGAACGTCCGTTCGTCGTGACGGGGCTTTACGAGAAGTATCTGCCGATGGACATCTACCCGATGTATCTGTTGAAGGCTTGTCTGGCCGGCGATATCGAAAAAATGGAGAATCTCGGCATATACGAGGTCGTCGAGGAGGATTTCGCCTTGTGCGAGTTCGTCGATCCGTCGAAAATCGACATCCAGCAGATCATCCGCGACGGTATTAACTTAATGATCAAGGAGGCATAAACGATGAGCGCAATCCGTAATTTAGTGGATAAAATCAAGCCGACGTTCGCCAAGGGCGGCAAGTTGGGCTTTTTGGAGTCGACGTTCGAGGCCTTCGAGACGTTCCTCTTCGTTCCGAACACCACGACGCGGCGCGGAGCCCATATCCGCGACTGCAACGACATGAAACGCACGATGATCATGGTCGTCGTCGCGTTGATGCCTGCCTTGTTGTTCGGTATGTACAATGTTGGGTATCAGCACTTCCTTTCGCTGGGCATTACGCCCGAATTCTGGACTTCGTTCTGGTTCGGCTTCCTGAAAGTGTTGCCGATGATCGTCGTTTCGTACGTCGTCGGGCTCGGCATCGAGTTCGCGTTCGCACAGATGCGCGGTCATGAGGTCAATGAGGGCTTCCTCGTCACGGGTCTGCTCATCCCGATGATCATGCCGGTCGACATTCCGTTGTGGATGCTCGGCCTTTCGACCGCATTTGCCGTCATTTTCGGCAAGGAGGTATTCGGCGGTACGGGCATGAACGTCTTCAACCCCGCGTTGGTCGCCCGCGTGTTCGCATTCTTCGCCTATACGCCCGCCATGTCGGGAGCCAAAGTTTGGATTGCCGGTTTGACCTCCGGCGAGGGTGTCGTCGACGGATTTTCCGGTGCGACGCCGCTCGAAAACCTCGTGACGAACGGACACATGGGCTATTCGACGCTCGACGCATTCTTGGGATTCATTCCCGGCAGCGTCGGCGAAACTTCGACGGTCGCCATTTTGCTCGGTGCTGCCATTCTGCTCTTCACGGGCATCGCTTCGTGGCGCACGATGGTGTCGGTATTCGCCGGCGGTTTGGCGATGGCTTTGGTCTTCAATATCTTCGGGTCGTCGGCTTATGCGCAGATTCCGGGCTGGTATCATCTGATTATCGGCGGTTTCGCATTCGGTGCCGTATTCATGGCCACCGATCCCGTTACTTCGGCACAGACCGCTGCGGGACAGTATATCGTCGGCTTTATGATCGGTCTGCTGGCTGTGTTGACCCGCGTCGTCAATCCGGCTTATCCCGAAGGCATGATGCTCGCCATTCTGTTCATGAATGCGCTGGCCCCGCTGGTCGACTACTACGTCGTCGAGGCCAGCATCAAGCGGAGAAACAAACGTATCACAACGGCAAAATAGGGGAGTTATGGCAATGAAAAAATTCAGATGCAATGTTTGCGGCTATATCCACGAAGGAAATGCCGCTCCCGAAACCTGCCCCGTATGCGGTGCTCCCGCTTCGGAGTTCACGGAATTGAAATCCGAGCGTAAAAGCTGGTTGCACGACAAGAACAGCAACGCCTATATTTTGGTGTACGCTACGGTGATGGTCGTCATCGTGGCCGCTGTGCTGGCGGTGGCTGCACTGTCGTTGAAAAGTCGGCAGGACGCCAATTCGCTCAACGAGAAGAAAGAGGCCATTCTCGCTTCGCTCGGCGCGGCGGAACAGCCTTACGACGAATACATCTCGGCTTACGCAGTCGATGCACAGGGCGAACGTATCGAATCCGTTTCGGCGGACGATGCCCTGCAAATGCTTTTCGACCTGAAAAAGGCCGAAGCTGCCGCAACCTATCCTGTCTTCGAGGCGGCGGACGGACGCATCGTCCTGCCCGTCAACGGTACGGGGCTATGGGGCCCGATTTGGGGTTATGTCGCTTTGGAGAAGGATATGGACACCGTCGTGGGTGCCGTCTTCGACCATAAGGGCGAAACGCCCGGTCTCGGTGCCGAAATCGCTACCGCGAAGTACCAGCGGCAGTTCGTCGGCAAGACGATTTTCGACGGCGACCGTTTCGTTTCCATCACGCTCCGCAAGGGCGGTGCCCAAGACCCCGCGCACGAGGTGGACGCCATCACGGGCGGTACGAAAACTTCGGACGGCGTAACGGCCATGTTGCAGAGCAGTCTGGGGCATTACCTCCCGTTGCTGGAAGCGCGCCGGGCTGGACGTTCCGATGCCGAAACTCCGTCCGACGAGGTCGAACAGAACCATTAAGCCTTGTATAGCATTATGAGCAACAAATCCGTAAAATATCTGACCGGCCCGTTCTCGGCGAACAATCCGGTCATCGTGCAGATACTCGGTATCTGTTCGGCGTTGGCCGTCACCGTGCAGCTGAAGCCCGCCATCGTCATGGCGTTGTCGGTCACGGTCGTCACGGCTTTCGCCAATTTAGTCATGTCGTTGTTGCGCAACGGCGTGCCGTCGCGCATCCGCATCATCATCCAGTTGGTCGTCATCGCCGCGCTGGTCATCTTGGTCGACCAAGTGTTGAAGGCCTACGTCTTCGAGATTTCCAAACAGCTTTCGGTCTACGTGGGGCTGATTATCACCAATTGCATCGTCATGGGGCGCGTCGAAGCGTTCGCACTGGCCAACAAGCCTTGGCCTGCGCTCCTCGACGGCATCGGCAACGGCTTGGGTTACGGTCTGATTCTCGTTATCGTGGCTTTCTTCCGCGAGTTGTTCGGTTCCGGCACCTTGCTCGGTTACCGTATCATCCCCGAAAGCTGGTATATCGGCGAGGGCGGCTGGTACTCCAACTGCGGTCTGATGCTTTTCCCGCCGATGGCGTTGATTATCGTCGGCTGCATCATCTGGGTGCACCGCTCGCAAAACAAGGATTTACAGGAAAAATAAGGGAGGATAGCATCGTATGGAATCATTGAATATCTTTATCCGGTCGATTTTCATCGACAACATGGTGTTCGCCTTCTTCTTCGGCATGTGCTCTTACATCGCCGTGTCGAAGAGCGTCAAAACGGCTCTCGGGCTCGGCGCCGCCGTCACGTTCGTGATGACGATGACCGTGCCGTTGAACTACCTTTTGTACGAATACGTGCTGAAAGACGGTGCGCTGGCTTGGGCCGGTCTGCCCGACGTCAGCCTCGACTTCCTCACGTTCATCGTCTTCATCGCCACCATCGCCGCGTTCGTGCAGTTGGTGGAGATGGCGGTCGAGAAGTTCTCGCCGACATTGTACAGCCAGTTAGGCATCTTCCTGCCGTTGATTGCCGTCAACTGCGCGATCATGGGCGGTTCGCTCTTCATGCAGCAGCAGGTCGACGGCGGCCAGCTCAATTCGGTGTGGCAGTCCCTCGTTTACGGTCTGGGCTCCGGTCTGGGCTGGTGGCTCGCGATCGTCATGATGGCCGCCATTCGCGAGAAAACGACCTATTCGCACATCCCGCCTGCCTTGAAAGGGCCCGGTATCGCGTTTATCATCACCGGTCTGATGGGCATCGCGTTCATGATTTTCTCGGGAATCAAATTATAGTCCTCGAATAGCATTACTAACGGATATTAATAAAAAATGAATATGACAATCACGATATGCGTTGCGATCGGCGCTTTTTTGGCGATTACGCTCCTGTTGGTCGTGCTGTTGCTCTACGCCAAGGCGAAACTCACTTCGTCGGGCGAGGTGACGATCGACATCAACGGCGGTGAGCGCGTCATCACGGCCGAAAGCGGTTCGACCCTGCTCGCGACTTTGGCAAACAACAAGGTGTTCCTTCCGTCGGCTTGCGGCGGCGGCGGGTCGTGCGGCATGTGCAAGTGCCAAGTGTTGGAGGGCGGCGGCGATATCCTGCCGACCGAGACGGGTTTTATCTCGCGCAAAATGGCCAAAGACCATTGGCGTCTGGGCTGTCAGGTCAAGGTGAAGGAGAACCTCAAAATCAAGGTTCCCGAAGCCGTCTTGGGCGTCAAGAAGTGGGAGTGCACGGTGGTTTCCAACCGTAACATCTCGACGTTCCTCAAAGAGTTCGTCGTGAAGCTGCCCGAAGGCGAGAATCTGAAATTCCGCAGCGGCGGATACATTCAGGTCGATATTCCCAAGTACGACAGCATCAAGTTCTCCGACATGGATATCGACGAGCGGTTCCGCGCCGATTGGGACAGCATGAAGATGTGGGACTTGGTGACGACCAACCCCGAACCGACGTTCCGCGCTTACTCGATGGCCAACCACCCGGCCGAAGGCAACATCATCATGTTGAACATCCGTATCGCTACGCCGCCGTTCGACCGCGCCGCCGGTGCGTTCATGAAGGTGAATCCGGGTATCTGCTCGTCGTACGTTTTTTCGCGCAAGCCCGGTGACAAGGTGACGATTTCGGGCCCTTACGGCGAGTTCTTCCTGCCCGACAACCTGCCCGATACGCAGGAGTTGATTTTCATCGGCGGCGGTGCCGGTATGGCGCCCATGCGCAGCCACCTGATGCACTTGTTCAAGACCGAAAAGACCAAGCGGCCCGTGTCGTTCTGGTACGGTGCCCGGTCGTTGAAAGAGGCGCCTTACGTCGACGAATACCGCGCTATCGAGAAGGATTTCCCCAATTTCAGTTTCAATCTGGCACTCGACCGTCCTGATCCCGAAGCGGATGCCGTCGGCGAGAAGTATACACCCGGATTCGTGCACAACGTGCTGTATGAGAATTATCTGAAAAATCATCAGGCACCCGAAGACTGCATCTATTTGATGTGCGGGCCTCCGATGATGATCGCTTCGGTCGTGAAGATGCTCGACAGTCTCGGCGTTCCGAGCGAGAATATCCTCTACGACAACTTCGGTTCGTGATGCGTGCGGTGCTTCCGCACGATTCGGAGCGAACTCGACTAAATGTCATGCGTGAGCGGTGCCGGTACGGTGCCGCTCATGTCGTATCCGCCCCAGCGGTCGCCGATGCCGTCGAGCGTCGCGAACAGTTCGTCGATGTCGAGCGTCGTCACCAGTTTCAGCCGCGTCGCCTTGAAATCGGGCAGTCCCTTGAAGTAGTTGGTCAGATGCCGCCGCATTTCGAGTACCCCGACATAATTGCCCTTGATTTCCAACGATTTTAGTAAGTGGGCTTTTGCGATATCCACCCGTTCCAAAACCGACGGTTGCGGCAGCACTTCCCCCGTCTTAATGAAATGTTTCGCTTCGCGGAATATCCAAGGCCGTCCGTAGGTCGCCCGGCCGATCATCACGCCGTCCACGCCGTAGCGGTCGAACATTTCGGCCGCTTTCGGGCCGCTGTCCACATCGCCGTTGCCGATAATCGGAATGCGGATTTGCGGGTTGTTCTTGATTTTGCCGATCAGCGTCCAGTCCGCCTCGCCGCGATACATCTGCGACCGCGTGCGGCCGTGTATCGTCAGCGCGGCGATGCCGACGTCCTGCAACCGCAGGGCGATTTCTTCGATGTTTTTCGTGTTTTCGTCCCAGCCCAGCCGCGTTTTCACCGTGACCGGTTTGTGCACCGCTTCGACGATGCGCCGCGTCATTTCGACCATCAGCGGCACATCGCGCATCATGCCCGAACCCGCCCCGCGTCCGGCGATTTTCTTCACCGGACACCCGAAATTGATGTCGATGATGTCCGGCCCGGCCGCTTCGACCATGCGGGCCGCTTCGACCATCGGTTCGACGAGGTGCCCGTAAATCTGAATGCCGACCGGTCGTTCGGCCTCGTCGATTTCCAGTTTTTTGAGCGCTTTCGCCGCGTCGCGAATCAGGCCGTCGGCGGGCACGAATTCCGTGTAGACCACGTCGGCTCCGAATCGCTTGCACATGTAGCGGAACGAGGGGTCGGTGACGTCCTCCATCGGGGCCAGAAAGAGCGGTTTTTCGCCCAGATCCAAGTCGGCTATTTTCATGCTGTCGGTGAATAGTGCCGCAAAGGTAGTTGTTATTCCGCAATAAAACGTTAATTTTGCGGGCGAATAACACGAAAACATGAACATCGAAACTTTTATTTCGGATGCGGTGCGCCGTTCGGTCGAAGCGCTTTACGGCCCGCTCGGCGACGAGCCGTTGCAGATTCAGAAGACCCGTCGCGAATTCGAGGGCGATTACACGCTCGTAACCTTTCCGTTGTTGCGCCGCAGCCGGAAGTCCCCCGAAGCCACTGCTGCCGAAATAGGCGAGTACATGCAGGCCAACGTGCCGGAAATCCGCGCGTTCAACGTCGTCAAGGGGTTTCTTAATTTGGCTTTGAACAGCACTTTTTGGCAAGCGAGGTTCGCCGAAATCGTTGCCGACGAGCACTTCGGCGAAGCTCCCTCGACGGGCCGCACTGTGATGATAGAATACTCGTCGCCCAATACCAACAAACCGCTCCACTTGGGGCACGTCCGCAACAATCTGTTGGGGTACTCCGTCGCGCAGATTCTCCGCGCCAACGGCCACAAGGTCATCAAGGCCAATCTGGTGAACGATCGCGGCATCCACATTTGCAAGTCGATGCTGGCTTGGCAGCTCTACGGCAACGGCGAAACGCCCGAGACTTCGGGCATGAAGGGCGACCATCTGGTCGGCAAGTACTACGTCGAGTTCGACAAGCACTATAAGGCGGAAATCAAGGAGCTGATGGCGCAGGGCCAGTCCGAAGACGACGCCAAGAAAAACGCGCCTATCCTGCTCCGAGCGCAGGAGATGTTGCGCAAGTGGGAGGCCAAAGACCCCGAAGTCCGTGCGTTGTGGGAACGGATGAACGGTTGGGTCTACGATGGTTTCGATGTGACCTACAAAGCGCTGGGCGTCGACTTCGACAAGGTTTATTACGAATCCCAAACCTACCTTTTGGGAAAATCGCTTGTCGAGGAGGGGCTCGACAAGGGGGTCTTCTACCGCCGCGAGGACAATTCGGTGTGGATCGACTTGCGCGACGACGGTCTGGACGAAAAGCTGCTCCTGCGCGGCGACGGTACGTCGGTCTACATGACACAGGATTTGGGCACGGCGTTCCGGCGTTTCGAGGACAACCGGCTCGACGATATGATTTATGTTGTCGGCAACGAACAGAACTACCATTTTCAGGTGTTGAAACTGGTGCTCAAAAAGTTGGGTTATGCCGATTGGAGCGACCACATCACCCACCTTTCCTACGGTATGGTCGAACTGCCCGACGGCAAGATGAAGTCGCGCGAGGGTACGGTCGTCGATGCCGACGACCTGATTGCCGGCATGGTGGCCACCGCCCGCGAAATGTCCGCCGAATTGGGCAAGCTGGACGGGTGTTCCGAAGCTGAAGCGGATGCCGTTTCGACGATGGTCGGGCTTGGCGCCTTGAAATACTTCATCTTGAAGGTCGACCCCAAGAAAACGATGCTTTTCAACCCGCGCGAATCCATCGACTTCAACGGCAACACGGGCCCGTTCATCCAGTACACCCATGCACGGATTCGTTCGATGTTGCGCAAGGCGGCCGAATCGGGCATCGAGTTGCAGGGGGGCGTTTCAGCGGCGGAGTATCTGCCCGAAGAGATCGACCTCGTGAAAACCTTGTCCGATTATCCCGCGACGGTGGCTGCGGCCGGCGAGAATTTCGCTCCTTCCATCATCGGGGCTTACGTTTACGAGCTGGCCAAGCAGTTCAACGGCTATTACCACGACCATTCCATTCTCCGCGAGGAAAACGCCGAGATCCGGCGCATGCGCTTGCAGCTCGCCGAACAGGTGGCGCGCGTCATCCGGCGCGGCATGGCGCTGCTCGGCATCGACGTGCCCGAACGGATGTAGCCGGGGTAGCGGAAATGCAGTAGGGAGGCTCGCGCACCGGCCTTTTTCGCGGTGTGGTACGAATGTTGCGACGAGGAGTGCAAAATCAACCAACACTCTTTTAGCGTGAAAACATTGGTATCCACTTTTGCTCTTTCTCTCGCGTTGTGCGCTGTCGTCGGTGCGTCGGCTCAACGCCGGAGCACGGCATCGACGTCTGCGGCCGATTCCGTGTTGTTGTCGGAAACGACCGACGGCGATTACCTCGTCCGCAGATATAAGGTACGGAATCAGGGCGATGCCGCCTACACGGTGCGCTACCAAATCAATCTGGCGAAACTCGCTCCCGCATTGGACGGCAACACGAACCAGCTCGACCGGTTGGGTTCGTTCGTCGGACAGTTGATGCGCGACAGCATGATGCACGTGCAGGCGGTGACCATCACCGGTTATTCGTCGCCCGACGGCCCTGTGGCTTTCAACGAGGCGTTGGCCCGCAAACGCGCCCGCGATTTTCTCGATTACGTCGACCGGAAATACGACTTTTCGGATCGGTACAGCGTGACGACCCGTTCCGTCGCTGAAGATTGGGAGATGTGCCGTGAGTTGGTCGTCCAGTCGGATATTCCCGACAAACAGACCGTGTTGAATATCCTCGACAGCAGCCGCTCCATCGAAGCCAAAGAACAGGCCTTGAAGCAGTTGCCGCCCGTGTGGAGTTACATGAAACGGAACATTCTGCCGCCGTTGCGCCGCGTCGAACTGACGATCGACTACGGCGAGGGCAGCATCGTCGAGTTACGCACACGGATTGCGCGGCCTGCTCCTGTTCCGGCACCGAAACCCGCCGAGCAGTGCTGTTACGTGGTGGTGGACGATACGACGACGGGACTTATCGTCGAGTTGCCGATTAAGGGACGCGATTACGATGAGTATGAACGCGAACTTCGCCGCGAAGCCAAGCACTCCGAACGGGAGTACTTGCTCCACGAAAAACGATTGGAACGGGCCGGCCGTGCGGAAGTGCGGACGTTGGACCAGTTTTCCGAAAAAGAGAGCCGCGAAGCGCGTAAGCTGGCTCGCAAGGAAGCCCGCGTCGCCCGCAAGATGGCGAAAGCCGAAGCGAAAGCGGCCAAAAAGAGCTATAAGGAACTGGAACGCGGGATGCGTTGAGAATCCCTGCCGGAAATTCTGAACGGTCGGAAATTCCTTGCGGGGAATCCGAAACAAGAGGGACGGACTGTCGAAACAGTCCGTCCCTCGTTTGTGTGCGCGTGCACCTTTCGGGCTTATTGGGCGCCGTTGATTTTGCTCAACTTCTCGAACAGCGCGCTGAACGAAGCGACGATTTCCGTGCGCAGCGCGGCGTAGTGCTTGCGCACCAGCGAGCGGTTGTGCGGTTCGGCCGGATTCATCGCTTTGCCGAACAGCGTGTTGCGCAAGGTTACGGCTTCCTGCATGATGCCGAAAATTTCCTTTTCTTTCGACGGCTGGTAGCAGATTGCCATATCGCAGTCGAATACGATCTCTTCGAGCCGGTAGTCGATCTCTTTTTTGAGTTCTCTTAAATTTGCCATATTCGTTTGGTTGTTAAATATCCATTTGCGGCTCAAATTTAGCGGTTTTTTCGGAGTTTTCCAAAAAATCGTTTTGCGGAGCTCCCTCCTCGAACGGAAAAGTCCCCGTTTTGAAAAAATTGTGCTACATTTGAACTCCAAAAAATTCGGAAACTTTATGTTGCAACATCCCGATTGGAGCCTGCGGGCCGTGATTTACGAAATGAATGTGCGGCAGTTGTCGCCCGAAGGTACTTTGTGCGCGGCGACCGCGCGGCTTGCGTTCCTGCGCGAAATGGGCATCGACATCGTTTGGCTGATGCCGGTCTATCCCATCGGCATGGAGGGGCGCAAAGGGTCGCTCGGTTCCTATTATTCCATACGCGATTATTGCGCCGTCAACCCCGAACTGGGTACGATGGACGACTTCGACCGTTTCGTCGCCACCGCCCATGCTTTGGGTATGAAAGTGATTCTCGACTGGGTCGCCAACCATACGGCGCGCGATGCCCGGTGGATTTCGGAGAAACCCGCTTCGTGGTACGTGCGCGACGCCGACGGCCTGCCTGCCGTGCCTTGGGACTGGACCGATACGGCCAAATTGAATTACGAAAACCGCGAAGTTTGGGATGCCCAAGCCGATGCGATGGCTTTTTGGGTGCGCGAACATGCGGCCGACGGCTTCCGGTGCGACATGGCGATGTTGGTGCCGGTCGAGTTCTGGAACGAAACCTCCCGCCGCCTGCGGGCTTTGAAGCCCGATTTGTTCATGCTGGCGGAAGCGGAAGAAACGAACCTTTTCGAGCACGGCGCGTTCAATGCGTGCTATGCTTGGCAGATGGGGCATCTGATGGAGGATGTCGCGCAGCAGCGTGTGCGCGTTACGGCCTTGCGCGATTATCTTTACGCCGACCGCGACCGGTATCCCGAAACGGCCATGCGCTTGGCTTTCACCTCCAACCACGACGAAAATTCGTGGTCGGGCTCCGAGTTCGCCCGCTTCGGCGACGCGCGCGAGGTCATGACGGTCTTTTCGTTCGTCGTGCCGCGCGGCCTGCCGTTGGTTTATACGGGGCAGGAGGTCGGATACGACCACTCGTTCGCCTTTTTCGACCGTGACCCCCTGCCGATGTACAAGGCCAACGACTTTACGGCTTTCTACCGGCGGTTGGCGGCTTTGCGGCACGACAATCCGGCACTGGCTTCTGGCGGGCAGGGCGGCGGTCTGCTCGAAATCCGCAACAATGCCGAAGACTGTCTGATGATTCTCGTCCGGCAGAAGGACGAAAACTGCGTCGTGGCGATTCTGAATCTTTCGCCTTATGCCATTCATGCCGACTACCGCACCGGAATCTATGCCGGAACTTATACCGACGCGATGACGGGGGCTGAATACACGCTGCCCGACCACGTCGAGGAGGATATGCCTGCGTGGAGTTATCGGGTGCTGACCCGAAAATAGCGCCGGTGCATCGAAAGCGATGCCGCGCCGAATGCGACGTCGTATCTTACGCAGCGACCCCGATTCAGGGGCCGCTGCTTTTTTATATCGGTATCCTGCACGTTCCCGAACGGCGTGCCGATGAAAAAAAAGATTGTCGAAACGTACTCTTTTGTGTTCGATTTTTCGTACATTTGCGCAGCTGTGAAAGCAGATAATAGCAGGTGTAACGTATGAAAAATGAACAGGTCCGGTTTCTGGCCGGTATTTTCGCACGGTTGGCGACGTTGACGCTCGCCGTCGGTTTCGTGTTGCGAATCGTCTTGTTGTTCAACGCCCAGACTTCCGATATCGGATTCTCGTTCGGCGAGTGGTTGCAGGTGTTCCTGCTCGGGGCTTTGAACGACTTGTGTATCGCCGTCATCGGTTCGGTGCCTTTGTGGGCTTTTCTCGTCTCGGTTTCCGATGCCAAGTACCGCCGGCCGTTCGGATACATTGTGTGGATCTTACTCTTGGCCGCATTCTGTAACGTGACTTTCAGCCGCACGATTTTCGACGAGTACGGCAGCGTCGTGCCGCAGATCGCTTCCGGCATCTTCGGTTTTTGGGCTTTGTCGTTCGCCTTGCGGCTGTTTCTGCCGATGCGCTTCCGCCGCACTTGGACGACCGTGTGGCTGGGGATATTCCTCTTCGTCTACGTCGGCGCCATTCTTTGCAACGGCATTTGCGAATACGTCTTTTGGAGCGAGTTCGGCGTGCGTTACAACTTCATCGCCGTCGATTATCTGGTCTATACCCACGAGGTCATCGGCAACATCGTCGAATCGTATCCTATCGGCATCCTTACAGCCGGTCTGCTCGCCGTGACGGCCGTCGTCGCTTGGTGGTTGTTCCGATATACGTTGTCCGACCCGTGCCTGCGTTCGGGCCGCTGGAATGCCGTCGCGTTGTTGTGGGTCGTTCCGGTTGCCGTCGCCGTGTGGCTCGTCGGATTCAACGTGCGCTTCCAGAACAGCACCAATGTCTATGTCAACGAGTTGCAGGCCAACGGAGCCTACAAGTTCTACGACGCGTTCGTCAAAAACGAACTCGCCTACGAACGTTTTTATCCGACCCTTCCGCAGCACGAGGCCGAAGCGTTCGTGCACTCGGTCTACGGCAGTTCGGAGGATAACCGGCACGCTGTCGTCGGTTCGGCTGCGGAGATTCGCCGCAATATCGTGCTCATCACGATGGAGAGCATGAGCGCGTCGTACATGGAGCGTTTCGGGGATACGCGCGGGTTGACGCCCGTGCTCGATTCGCTTTACCGGTGCGGCCTCGCTTTCGACCGCGTTTATGCCGTCGGCAACCGCACCGTGCGCGGATTGGAGGCGCTCTCGCTTTCGCTGCCGCCTTGTCCCGGCCAGAGCATCGTCAAACGTCCGAACAACGGAGGCATGCACTCGGTCGGCGCGCTGCTGCGCGAAAAAGGCTACCGTACGCTCTATTTCTATGGCGGCAACAGCTATTTCGACAACATGGGGGCGTTCTTTTCGGGGAACGGTTACGAGGTGATCGACAAATCGGATTATGCGCCCGACGAGATTACTTTTGCCAACATCTGGGGTGTCTGCGACGAGGATGCCTACCGGAAGGCGATTCGCGAACTCGGTCGTATCTCCGACAGTGGCGCGCCGTTCTTCGCGCACCTTATGACCGTCAGCAACCACCGGCCGTTCACCTATCCCGAAACGGCAACACTTCCCCCCCCCTCGAAAACGCGTGCCGGCGGGGTAGCGTATAGCGATTATGCGTTGGGTCGCTTCTTCGCCGAAGCGGCGCAGCAGGAGTGGTTCGACAATACGATTTTTCTGATTTGCGCCGACCATTGCGCTTCGAGCGCGGGCCGTACCGAAATTCCGTTGGAGAAGTACCACATCCCCGCGCTGATTTTCGCGCCCGGATTCGTCGAGCCGCGCACCGTCGCGCAGACCGTTTCGCAGATCGACCTCGTGCCGACCCTGCTCGCGCTGCTGCACTTCTCCTACGATTCGCATTTCTATGGGCGCGATGTGCTTGCCGATGATTATGTTCCGCGCGCATTCATCGCCACGTATCAGGATTTGGGCTATTTGGAGGACGACGTGCTGACGTTGCTTTCGCCTGTCCGTCGGGTGAAGCAGTACCGGCATCTTCCGACGGAGGAGGATCCGTTCCGAACCGTCTTGCAGACCGATACGATTCCCGAATACATCGACCGCGCCATCGCCTTTTATCAGACCTCCGACCGTTGGAACAGCCGGTAGCCGGAGCTGAGGCGTGGAAATTTTGTTGAAAAATCGCGCCGCAGCGGGGTAGGAATCCCGCGAAAAATTTGCTAATTTTGCAAATTGGAAAATTTCGCGGACGATGTTGAGTGCTGTTTATTACCTCGTTTTGGTCATTCTTTGTACGCTGTTCATGATTTTGTCGGCGGTGGCGCTGGTGCTTTGCTATCCGTTCGACAAGGGGCGCAGAACGGTGCACGAGTTGTCGCGCGTGCTGGTGCGTATTTTCTTTTTCATCCCGTTGCGGTGGCGGCAGCGGGTCACTGGACTGGAACATGTCGACCGGAAAAAACGTTACGTCATCGTGCTGAACCACAATACGGTCGTCGACATTCCGGCACTTTATTACGTGCCGCTCAATTTCCGGTGGGTTTCCAAACGCGAGGTCTTCAAGGTGCCCTTTTTCGGCCAGTTTCTGGTGTTGCACGGCGACATCTGCATCGATCGCGGCCGCGCCGCCGAAGCGATGGAGCAGCTGTTGCGCAAGGGCAAAAAGTGGATTTCGCGCGGTGCTTCCATCGCGATTTTCCCCGAAGGCACGCGCTCGAAAGACGGCGAGATACACCGTTTCAAGGCCGGTGCGTTCACGTTGGCGAAAGAGGCCGGCGTGGAGATTCTGCCTGTCGTTTTGAACGGCACGCGGACGATCATCCGGCCGAATCTGCTCTTCAACTGGGGCAATCGCATCGACATTCGGGTGTTGCCGCCGGTTTCGGCCGAGCGGGTCGCTTCGGCCGACCTCCACGAGTTGATGGACGAGGTGCACGACCGCATGTGCGAAGCGCTGGCCGAAATCCGGCAATCGAAAAATTGAGCGGGGGCTGCTCGCTCGATGTTGTCCGGCAGCGGACATTGTGATATATTAGGAAAAATATGGCAGATTTACTCAATAGCAAACCGAATACGAATTACGGCGACGATTCGATCGTCACCCTCTCGCCGCGCGACCATATCCGGCTCCGTCCGGGCATGTACATCGGCAAGTTGGGCGACGGCTCGCAGTCGGACGACGGTATCTACGTCCTCATCAAGGAGGTGGTAGACAACTCGATCGACGAATACATGAACGGCTTCGGCCACGAAATCGACATCACCATTGCCGACAACGTGGTTACCGTCCGCGACTTCGGGCGCGGCATTCCGTTGAAGATGCTCGGCCCCGCCGTCAGCGTCATGAATACAGGCGGCAAGTACGAGGAGGGCAAGGCATTCAAAAAGACCGTCGGTCTGAACGGCGTCGGCGTCAAGGCCGTCAACATGTTGTCGAGCGAGTTCACCGCCCGCTCGGTGCGCGGCGGCGAGGCGCATACGGTCGTCTTCGCACAAGGATTGGAGCAGAGCGACCGGTGGGAGAGCAACGTGGCCGAAAAGGATGGTACCTTCATTTCGTTCCGTGTCGACGAGGAGGTCTTCGGGCAGTACTCCTACAACATGGAGTATGTCGAGCAGTTGGTCAAGAATTATTCCTACCTCAATCGGGGCCTTACGCTGAAGCTCAACGACAACGTGTACGTCTCCAAAAACGGTCTGCTCGACCTCCTGAACGAGAACATGACCGAAGAGCCGCTCTATCCGCCCATTCACCTTTCGGGCGACGACATCGAAGTCGTCATCGCGCACGGCACGGGTTACGGCGAGAGTTGTTATTCGTTCGTCAACGGGCAGTACACGTCACAGGGCGGTACGCACCAAGCGGCGTTCCGCGAGGCGATCGCCAAGACGGTCAAGGAGTTCTACCACAAGGATTACGACCCGTCGGACATCCGCACCTCGTTGATCGCCGCGATTTCGCTGCGCGTCTCGGAGCCGATTTTCGAGTCGCAGACCAAAACCAAGCTCGGTTCCAAAGAGATGGCCAAAGACGGGCCCACGATCCGTAATTTCGTGGTGGACTTTTTGGGAAAACACCTCGACGACTACCTGCACAAGAGCCCCGAGACGGCGCAGATTCTCCAGCGCAAAATCGTCGAGAACGAGAAGGAGCGCAAGGCCATTTCGGGCATTCAGAAGAAGGCCCGCGAAACGGCCAAAAAGGTGTCGCTGAACAACCGCAAACTGCGCGATTGCAAAATCCACCGCACGGACAAGAGCGAATTGGCCGCGCAGTCGATGATTTTCATCACGGAGGGTAATTCGGCTTCGGGTTCCATTACGAAGAGCCGCGACGTCAAGACGCAGGCCGTTTTTTCGCTGCGCGGCAAGCCGTTGAACTGCTTCGGGCTGACCAAAAAGGTGGTCTACCAGAACGAGGAGTTCAACCTCTTGCAGGCTGCGCTGAACATCGAGGAGACGATGGACAACCTGCGCTACGAAAAGGTCATCATCGCGACCGATGCCGATGTCGACGGCATGCACATCCGCCTGCTGATGATGACGTTCTTCCTGCAATTCTTCCCCGATGTTATCCGGCAGGGGCATCTCTACGTCTTGCAGACGCCGTTGTTCCGCGTGCGCAACAAGAAGGAGACGCACTACTGTTATTCGGAGGAGGAGCGGGTCAAGGCGTTGGCCAAGTGCGGCACGAATGCCGAAATTACGCGATTCAAAGGTCTCGGCGAGATTTCGCCCGACGAGTTTCGCGAGTTCATCGGCGAGCGGATGCGGCTGGACAAGGTGCGCATCACGAAAGACGACCCGATTCACGACTTGTTGGAGTTCTACATGGGTAAGAATACCTTCGAGCGGCAGGGCTTCATCATCGACAACCTGCGCATCGAGGAAGACCTCGTGGAGGAGGATCTGAAAGTAAGTTAGAAGTATGGATAAAAACGAGATACACGAAGACGAAGAACGCTTCGACGAGGATTTGTCGACGCCCGAAACCGACGCGGACGAGTCGTCCGACGAACCGGTCGGCGAGGAGACCCGCCGTCCGGGCAAGTTCGACCGTCTGACGCAGGCTGAAGGCAACGTGCGCAAACTCACGGGGATGTACAAGAACTGGTTCTTGGACTATGCCTCCTACGTGATTCTGGAGCGTGCCGTGCCGCACGTCGAGGACGGTTTGAAACCGGTTCAGCGACGCATCCTCCATGCCATGAAGTCGGTCGACGACGGGCGTTACAACAAGGTGGCCAATATCGTCGGCCAGACCATGCAGTACCACCCGCACGGCGACGCGTCGATCAAGGACGCGCTGGTGCAGTTGGGGCAGAAAGAGCTGTTGATCGACTGTCAGGGCAACTGGGGCAACATCCTCACGGGCGACGAAGCCGCTGCCGGCCGTTACATCGAGGCGCGGTTGTCGAAATTCGCCTCCGAAGTGGTTTTCAACAAGAAAACGACCGAGTGGATGCGTTCGTACGACGGTCGCAACGAGGAACCCGTCACTTTGCCTATCAAATTCCCGTTGCTGTTGGCACAGGGGTCGGACGGTATCGCCGTCGGGTTGGCGTCGAAGATTCTGCCCCACAACTTCGTGGAGCTGATCGACGCCTGCATCGCCCACCTGCAAGGGCGTCCGTTCCAGCTCTATCCCGACTTCCCGACGGGCGGTCTGGCCGACGTGAGCCGTTACAACGACGGTCTGCGCGGCGGGGCGGTCAAGGTTCGCGCGCGCATTTCCAAAATCGACAAACGCACGCTCGCCATTACCGAAATTCCGTTCACTACGACGACCGAATCCATCAAGGAGTCGATTATCAAGGCGAACGAAAAGGGCAAAATCAAGATTCGCCGCGTCGATGACAACACAGCTGACAAGGTGGAAATCGTCATTCAGGTGTCGCCCGACGAATCGTCCGACAAGACCATCGACGCCCTCTACGCATTCACCGATTGCGAGGTGTCGATTGCGCCCAACGCCTGCGTCATCTGGGAGGAGAAACCGCACTTTCTCGGCGTCTCGGAGATTCTGCGCCGTTCGGCCGAACACACCAAATGGCTGTTGGGCCGCGAGCTCGAAATCCGGCTCGACGAACTGAACGCCGCTTGGCACCGCGCTTCGCTCGAACGCATCTTCATTCAGAACAAGTTGTACCAGCTCTTGGAGGGTTGCACCCGCGAGGAGGGCTACGCTGCGGTCGACAAGGGGCTGGCTCCTTTCAAAAAATTGTTGCGGCAGCCCGTGACGCTCGACGACGTGAAACACCTGACCGAGTTGCAGTTCATTCGCATCACGCGTTACGACGTCGAAAAGGCCGACAACGAAATCAAGCAGATCGAGTCCGACATCGAGCAGACCCGCTACGATTTGGAGCATCTGACCGAATACGCCGTCGCCTATTACGAGCGTATCCGCTCGAAGTACGGCAAGGGGCGCGAACGCCGCACCGAACTGCGCGAGTTCGACAACATCGAGGCGACGAAGGTCGCCGTCACGAATGCCAAGCTCTACGTCGACCGTGCCGAAGGTTTTTTCGGCATCGGCAAATCGATGAAGGATGCCGAGTTCGTGTGCGATTGCTCGGATATCGACGACGTCATCGTCTTCACGCGCGACGGCCGTTACATCATCACCAAAGTTTCAGACAAGGCCTTTTTCGACAAGGGTATCTATTACATCGGCGTCTTCAAGCGCAACGACGAGCGGACGATTTACAACGTCCTCTACCGCGACGGCAAGAACGGCCCCATTCTGATGAAGCGCTGCGCTATCAAGGGCATTACGCGCGACAAGGAGTACAACATCACCAAAGGCACGGCCAAGAGCGAGATTCTCTACATGTCGGTCAATCCCAACGGCGAGGCCGAAGTGCTGAAAGTCTACTTCAAGCCGCGTCCGCGCCTGAAAAAGGTTATCGTCGACCTCGATTTCTCGGAGCTGGCCATCAAGGGGCGGCAAAGTCAGGGCAACCTCTTCTCGCGTTACGGCATCCACAAAATCGTGCTGAAAGAGCGCGGCACCTCGACGCTCGGCGGGCAGAACATCTGGTTCGACGAGGATGTCCGGCGGTTGAACACCGACGGTCGCGGCGTGCTGTTGGGCGAGTTCAAGGGCGACGACAAACTGATCGTGTGGACGTCCAAGAATCAGTATTACACCACCAATTTCGATTTGGCCCAGCACTTCCCCGACGAGACTATCCGCGTGGGGCGTTACGAGACGGGGCGTGTTTACAGCATCTGTTACTTCGACCGCGAACAGCACTATTATTACATGAAGCGTTTCACGGCCGAGCAGACCGACAAGATGCAGTCGTTCCTCGATGAGGAGGGGCAGGACGATTTCGTCTGCCTGACCGACCGTCGCGGTGCGCAGCTCGAAATCACTTACAAGGGGGCGCAGGCTTCGCGTCCGGCCGATTCGTTGGACGTCGACAGCTTCGTCGGCGTCAAGAGCCACCGCGCGAAGGGCAAGCGTCTGACGACCTACGACGTCGCGACCTTGCGCTTCATCGAGCCGGAAGAGCCTGAAACGCCGGAACCGCTCGATGAACCGGTATCGGATTCCGACGGCGGTACGGTCGATTCCATCGAATTGCCCGAAGTCCCCGCCGACGTTGCTGAACGCGGGGCCGAACCCGTGACTGCTGGCGGTGTCGAGTTGGAGATCGAACGGCCGCGCGGCGATGCCGACCAGTTGATCGACCCCGAGCAGTTGGATTTGTTCTGACGGAACGCGATGAAACCGCTTTTTCTGGTCGGCTACATGGGGTGCGGCAAAAGCACGTTGGGGCGCAAGGCAGCCCGTCGCGTGGGGTGCCGATTCGCCGATACCGATGCGCTGCTCGAACAGCGTGAGGGGGCTTCCGTCGCCGATGTCTACCAGTTGGCGGGCGAGGAGTATTTCCGTCGGGCAGAGCGGGCCGTACTCGACGGGTTGATAGATTCGGGCGAGCCTCTCGTGGTCTCCACTGGCGGCGGATTGCCTGTGTGGAGCGACAACATGGCGCGCATGAACGCCGCCGGAACGACCGTTTACCTGCGGCGTTCGGCCGAGCAGATCGCCCGTCGGTTGAGCCCTTACGGGCGGCAGAAACGCCCCCGCCTGCGTGGCTTGTCCGACACGGAGCTGGTCGATTTCATGCGGCGCGACATGGCCGAGCGCGACCCCTTTTACGCGCAGGCGCAGCTGACGGTCGATTGCACCGGAAAATCGGATGCCGAGCTCGTGGAGTTCATCGTCCGGCATTCGGGGCTTGCAAGCATCGAACGGTCGGCGGGCACTCCCGACTTTGAATGACGAATCGCAGATTTTTGAATCGCAACCAATGAACGCACCGATCGGCATATACGATTCAGGCATGGGCGGTCTGACCGTCTGGCGCGAAGTCCGGCGGGCTTTGCCTGCGGAATCGCTGGTTTTTCTCGGCGACGGCAAGAATTGTCCTTACGGTTCCCGTACGCCCGATGAAATCCGCTGCTTGGCCGACGCTGCCGTCGCTCGCTTGATCGAGAAGGAGGGGTGCAAAATGGTCGTCGTGGCCTGCAATACCGCTACGGCCGCCGCTATCGACTTTCTGCGGGCGAAATATGCGCCCGTGCCGCTCGTCGGCATGGAGCCTGCCGTGAAACCCGCCTGTCTGGCCACCCGCAGCGGGGTGGTGGGCGTGCTCGCTACCGAACGCAGCCTCGACGGCGACATGTTCCGGCGCACGGCTGCCCGTTACGGCGAGGGTATCGAGGTCGTAACCGCCGCCGGTCGGGGGTTCGTCGAGTTGGTCGAGGCCGACCGCGAGGAGACGCCCGAAGCCGAATCCTGCGTGCGCGATGCCGTCGCCGGGATGCTTGCGCGCGGTGCCGACCAAATCGTGCTGGGGTGCACGCATTACCCGTTCCTGTTGCCCGTGCTTCGGCGTATTCTTGCCGAGCATGCCGACCGGACGGGATGCGACGTCGCGATCGTCGACCCGTCGCCCGCCGTCGCGCGCCGCGTCGTACAGTTGCTCGACGCCGGTGGTCTGCGCGCCGACGCCGGCCATCGCCCCGAATACCGTTTCCTGACTTTCGCCGACGAATCCTACCGCCGGCGATTGGTTGCCAAAGCTGCCGGTTGTTGTAAAAAGACGGAGCAGAGGGGCTTCGTTCCCGAATAATCGGTTATCTTTGCACTCGGAATTATATAAAATCAACAGGAAATTCATGCTTGAAATGGTGAAACCGATGAAAAAACTATGCTTTTGGATGCTTCTGTCCGTTGTCGCGGCGGCCGGTTGCAGCAAGGACGATTCTGCGTCGTTCACGGTGATTACCGATGAATTCAACCCGTTCTTCGCTATGGAGTTGCAGATGCGCGGTTACATTGCCGATGCGAAGCGTGTCTCGTACGAAGAGGTGAGGACGATTACCGAACTGGATATTTCGGACGAATGGGACGCGCTTCGGGGAGGCGATGTCGAGCTGGCCACTTTACGGGGCATCGAATACTTCGAGGCGTTGCAGAAGTTGGAGTGTGCGAACATCCACTTGTCTTCGCTCGATTTGAGCCGGAATACGGCGTTGAAGGAGTTGGATTGTCGCGGCAATCATCTGACTTCGCTGGATCTCACCGCCAATACGGCTCTGACGGATTTGAATTGTTCCGGCAACCAGTTGACTGCGCTGGATTTGAGCCAAAACACGGCATTGAAGGAGCTGACGTGCTCCAACAACCAGCTGACCGAGTTGGACGTGACGCACAATACGGCGTTGACGGACTTGGATTGCTTTTTCAACAAATTGACGGTCTTGGATGTCCGCAACAATCCGTTGTTGCGGATGTTGGGTTGTCGTGGAAACGAGTTGGAAAAGCTGGATGTCAGCAAAAACCCGTCGCTGATACGTTTGTTGTGCAGCTACAACAAGCTCACCGAGCTGGATCTGAGTCGCAATACGGTCTTGATCAGTCTGAATTGTTTCAACAACCGGTTGAAAACGTTGGATGTCAGCAAAAATACGTCGTTGGAGAACTTGGGCTGCTATTACAACGAACTGACCTCGCTGGATGTGAGCACCAATACGAAGCTGACCCGTCTGCTTTGCGAGGGCAACGATTTGACATCGTTGGACGTCGGCAACAATGCGGCATTGATAGATTTGCATTGCTCCAACAATCAGTTGGCGGCATTGGATGTGAGTTCCAATACGGCGCTGACCAGCTTGTGGTGTTACCAGAATCATCTGTTCGAGTTGGATCTAACGCATAATACGGTGCTGGCCGAGTTGTCTTGCGTGGATAATCTGTTGACGTCGTTGGACATCAGCAAGAACACGGCTCTGACGGAGTTGAAGTGTTACAACAATCCCGGCGACGGGAGCGTTTTTCCGGTGACGGCATGGTTCGGGAACGAGGACGTTCCGAATGATTTCACGACCGGAAGCTGGGACTACGACGGCCAAACCATTCGGATCGACTATTGCGGGGTCGAACCTGAGCCCGAGCCGTGATATACGTCGATTCGGCCAATGGCGCTGCCGGTAAAAACGCAAGACTCTCGCAGTCTTGCGTTTTTGTTTCGCAGGCGGTGCTTTGCGGCTTCGGGGCTTTCAAAAGTCGTAAGTTTTCCGTATCTTCGCAAACGAATCCACGCATCGAAAATGGCATCCGTAAATCATAAACCAGCCTCGCCGAAGGGGCCTCGAATGGAGCAGCGAACCAACAGCGACAGCCTGCGGTGGGTCGGGGGGATCGTGCTGCTTTTCGTCGCGCTTTTCGCTTTGTCGGCGGTTTTTTTCTCCTATTTTTGTTGGGCCGAAGACCAGAGCGGTCTGCAAATGTCGGCGCAGGATCGGAGCGCGCTGAACGTCACGTTCGACAATCCGTGCGGCGGGCTCGGCGCATGGATCGGCTATTGGCTGGTCGACCGTGCCTTCGGATTGTTCGGCATCTTGATTCCCGTCATGCTGATCGTCTTGGGCGTGCGCATCATCCGTCAACGGCCGTTGCTGCTCAACCATTCGGTGTTGTCGCTCGTCTTCGTGATGATTCTCGGTTCGCTGACGCTGGGATTCTGTTTTCCGAAATTGGCCTTGATCTCTTCGACCGGCATGGGCGGCGAGTTCGGGGTTTCGGTTTCCGAACTGCTTCACCTTCATATCGGTACCGTCGGGACGATTATTCTGCTCGTGGTCGGTTGGATTCTCACCGGCGTATTCATCAACCGCAACTTTATCAATACGGTCAATGCGGCCGGAAATGCCGTCGTGGACAAGAGCGAACGGTTCGTCGGCAAAATGGTGCATACCCGCCCTGTCGATTACTCCGCCGATGTCGAGTTGGATGATTCGGAATTTGCCGACGTGCCGCGTGTATCCCGTCCGGCTTCCGAACCGATGACTTCCCGACCCGTTTCCAAGTCGCATGCTTCCCGGCCGGTTCCCGTGCGGAGTGCAGAGCCTGCTCAAGCGCATCGTGAGCCCGATTTTTCTTCTGAAATCGGCCGTCCGACCGAAATCGTCCGACCGACGACGGTTCGCCGCTCGCCCGACCGCGAACGCTATGTCGAGGAACCGAATCCGTTTTTCGACGAGGTGCCGGTCGGGGGAGAACCGGAACCGGTCGTCGAGCCCGCAGAGCCGCAGGCCGAACCGTCGGACGAACTTTTCCCCGAAGTGCCCCGAACGGCCGATGCTTCGGCCCGCGTGGTCATGGGGCGCGGCGGTTTGGTCGAATTGGAACGGCCGACACCCCGACCGGCCCGTCCTGCTTCGGCCGCTGCGAACAGCCCGTTCGTCGAGGTGGCGATTTCCGAAGACGGGGAACCGGTCGAACCTGCGGACGAACAACCGCTTGCGGACGAAATCGCCGAGCCGGACAGCATGTTCGCCGAAGAACCCGTACCGCCGCAGCCCGCCGATGAAATACCCGTCGCGCAGCCGGCCGCATCGCCCGACGAACCGTCCGAAGGGGTGGTCGTTACGGTCGAGGCAAACGAGGTGCGGTTGGTCGACGAAGGGCAGATTACGACCGAGAGTTACGACCCGCTGAAAGACCTGATGAACTATCGCAAACCGCCCGTCACGCTGTTGGAGGATTACCAGTCCGATTCGGAGGTGACGGACGAGGAGATTTTCGAGAACAAAACCCGTATCGAGGAGACGCTCAAATACTTCGGTATTCCGATTCAGCGCATCCGTGCGACGGTCGGCCCGACCGTGACGCTCTACGAAATCGTGCAGGCGCAGGGGGTCAAAATCGCGAAAATTCAAGGGTTGCAGAACGACATTGCCCAGAGCCTGAAAGCCGAATCGGGCATCCGCATCATCGCGCCCATACCGGGACGCGGCACGATCGGCATCGAGGTGCCCAACCGCCACAAACAGGTCGTTTCGATGTATTCGGCGATTCGGGCACAGCGTTTCCAAGATTCCAAAGCGATGCTTCCGGTGGTTGTGGGCCGCACCATCCAGAACGAAAATTACGTCTTCGACCTTGCCAAGATGCCCCACCTGCTCGTTGCCGGTGCGACGGGTATGGGTAAGTCGGTCGGTCTGAACGCTATCATCACGTCGTTGCTCTACAAGATGCACCCCGCACAGCTGAAGTTCGTGATGATCGACCCCAAGATGGTCGAGTTCTCGCTCTATGCCAAAATCGAGCGGCATTTCTTGGCCAAAATGGAGTCGGAGGACGAGGCGATCGTAACCGACCCGCGCAAGGCGGTCTATACGCTCAATGCGCTTTGCACGGAGATGGGCAACCGCTTGGAACTCTGCAAGAAAGCGGGCGTCCGCAACATCGCCGAATACAACGAAAAATTCACTTCGCGGCGGCTCAACCCGATGAACGGCCACCGTTATCTGCCTTATATCGTGGTCATCATCGACGAGTTCGCCGACCTCATCATGACGGCCAAAGAGGTCGAAATGCCCGTCACGCGGCTGGCCCAAAAGGCGCGTGCCGTCGGCATTCACCTGATTATCGCCACGCAGCGTCCGTCGGTCGACGTCATCACCGGTAAAATCAAGGCCAATTTCCCCGCCCGCATCGCGTTCCGTGTCATGCAGATGATAGACTCCCGTACCATTCTCGACCGTCCGGGTGCCGACCAGTTGATCGGTCGCGGCGACATGTTGATTTCCAAAGACGGCGAGCTGACCCGCATCCAGTGCGCGTTGGTCGATACGCCCGAAGTGGAGCGCATCGTCGAGTATATTTCCAAACAGCAGGGGTACGCTTCGGCTTATGCCTTGCCCGATTATACGCCCGACGCCGGCGAGGGCTCTGCCGGTATGGGCAGCGAGGAGGGCGCCTCCGCTCCGGTGAAGTACGACGTGCTTTTTGCCGAAATCGCCCGCGAGGCGGTTTCGTCGGGGTCGATTTCCACTTCGATGATTCAGCGCAACTACGAGGTCGGTTTCAACCGCGCCGGACGCATCATGATGCAGTTGGAGCGGGCCGGCATCGTCGGTCACCAGCAGGGGGCCAAGCCGCGTGAAATCCTCTTCCACGATTCGCCCTCGCTCGAAGCGCGGTTGCAGGAGTTGGGACTATGATTTACTGGATAATTCAGGATATATCAATGTTCAATGTAATAAAATCATAAATGATTTTAACCAAAGAATATATCAAGGAACTCAAACAACAAGGAGATATCGCTATTTCTGCTCTTGTGCGAGAATATAGCAAAAGCAGTGGGGATTTGGTGTTCATACTTGAGAATCTTGGACATATACCGGCTTTGTTCGATGTGAATTGGCTTATACCTTTATTGGAGTACAAAAATGAGAATGTGCGTTTTTGGGCAGTCAAAAATCTGGGTAAGGTCAATTCCGTAACATACTTGAATCGATTATATCGAATTGTAACCAATGACGAAAGTACGATCGTAAAGAGGGAGGCCGTTTCTTCCATCGGAAGAATGAGAACCGAGAAATCGATTCCGATACTGATTCGGATATTGGGGAATGAAGATCCTAAGATAGTTTGTCAAGCGATACGCGGGCTTTTGGTTTTCAAGGGACAAGAAGAGGTGGACGATTCGTTAAAAGATTTGATCAACCACGACAATGAAATGGTGCGTACTGTGGTATATAAAGAGTATTTTGCAAAAAAAAATACGAAATCCACAAAAATGGCGCATGCAGAAACATATCCTTTTTTGAAGAATGTGGTTGTCAATGGTGATGTCCGCGATGTTCTTAAATCCGTGCCGGATGAAAGCGTACATTTAACGTTTACTTCGCCGCCATATTACAATGCTCGCGACTATTCGATTTATCCGAGTTACGATGCGTATTTGAAATTTTTAGCAGAAGTTTTTCAAGAAACCTATCGTGTTACGAAAGAGGGACGTTTTCTTGTCGTAAATACGTCGCCTGTCATTGTGCCTCGTATCAGTCGGGCTCATTCAAGCAAGCGTTATCCTATTCCATTCGATTTGCACCATTTTTTGGTACAAATAGGTTGGGAGTTTATCGATGATATCGTATGGGAAAAGCCTGAATATAGTGTAAAAAATCGAATCGGGGGCTTTCAACAGCATAGAAAACCATTGGCTTATAAACCGAATTCCGTTACTGAGTATCTGATGGTTTATAGAAAGTGCACGGATAAACTTATTGATTGGAATATACATCAATACGATTCGGGAACCGTTGAAGAAAGCAAAGTGCAAGATGGATTTGAAACCACGAATGTTTGGCGTATTTGTCCTAAATCCGACAAGATTCATTCTGCGATATTCCCGAGTGATTTATGCAAAAGGGTAGTGGAGTACTATTCTTTCAAGGGCGATTTGGTGTTCGATCCTTTTGCCGGAAGCGGTACACTGGGAAGAATGGCTAAAAAACTGGGAAGAAAATTTTTCTTGACAGAAAAAGAGCCTAAATATTTTGAATATATGAAGACGTTCCAGTCACCCAAAACGCTATCTGAAAAAGATGCCACGAAATTTATGACAATCGAACAATTTAGAAAAAGTATTTTATGACACTAACCGACCAAGTTATTAAAAACATAGTCTGTCGAGTTATCAAATCGCAGGATTATCGTATTGAAATTGTAAATCTGATTAACGCGAAGTTTTTACAATTTGCGGTTGATTTTTTCAAACAAATCGTTGCCGCCAAACTCAACTCGGAAGATATTACGATAGACTGGTATAAAAAGGCTTTTATGAATACCGCATTGCCTGCGGATGATATTGCGATAAATGCAGGCCTAAATAAGAAGACGATAAGTAATATGTATCGTTCCGCAACACGAAAAAAGGTCATAGAAGCATCGAACGAGCATTTTGAATCTTTATATAGTAACATACAAGCGCTTGTTGAAGATGAACGCGATATCGATTTGATTTTGACGATTAAATTCAAAGGAGTTAGTGTCGATCTGAATGTGAGTGAAAGTCTTGTCGTAATAAATGCGTTGGCGGTTAAACGTGCTGCTTTGAGAGGCGGATTGTGGAGTTCCGCAGGCAAACGTGCTGAAAAATATCTGATGCTTACACTTTGTAAAATGTATGGTGTCGCTGAAGAGTATTATAATGCGGAACATTTTGTGAAGAATAAGGATTTGGATGTCGATAGAGAGATTGATTTTTATTTGAAAAATCGTGGAAACGAATACAGGTGCGAGGTGAAACTTATGGGACAAGGAAATCCTGAGAGTGCGGATGCCATAATTGCACGAGGTAGCAATGTTTTTGTTGCAGATACCCTTTCACAACAAAATAAAAATCAATGCGATCAACTCGATGTTTGCTGGGTTGCTTGTCGTGACGAAAATGGATATGCTCGATTCAAATTAGCATTGGAGAAATTTGGAATTCCCTATGAAGATTATAATGGCGATCTCGATTCTGATTTGCCGAGAATTCTGAACGAACTTTTTGGGTGAAATGTTTTTTAATTAAAAAGTTCATATCTTTTTCATTGTTTGATGAAATGATGTAGTCTGAAAATTTGAATGGGTATGCGGATTCTGCATCTTTTGTTTTTCTTGTTTTCGTTGTCTGTCGTTCCGCTCCGCGCGGCCGATAGCGGTGTCGCATGGTTGGGACGGTTGCAGGCGGCTGTCGATGCGCTCGGAGCGTATGAAGTGCGTTTCGACCTCTCCACGACCGACGGTTATGCCGTGCAGGGCGCCTATCGGGTTGAGGACGACAGCTATTGCATTACGATGCCTGCCGTGCGTGTGTTCTGCGACGGCAAGGCGCGTTACGAAGTCAATGACGATAAGCGCGAAGTGGTGGTCGATGCAGTCGATACGCGGTCGCACAATCTGTTGGACAATCCCGCACGGGCATTCGATTTCGTCGGTGAACAGTACGACGCGCAGGTCGTTGCGGAGCAGGCCGACCGAATCACGCTTCGATTGACGCCGCGCGGCGAGGAGTCGCTCACGACCATTGAATTGACGCTGGATAAGGGTTCGGCATTGCCCGTGTCGGTCGTTTACGGAGCCGAAGATTTGCGGATAACGATTACGATTCGGTCGTTCGAGAAATCCGCCGCGCCGTTTCCTGTTTTTCGGGCTTCGGATTATTCCGATTACGAGCTGATAGATTTCAGATAGGACCAATGGTCTGGAATCTTGTAAATTACGAATAAAATGAAAAGGACTTCATTTTTGCTTTGGGTTTGTTTTGCGGGTCTCTTCCCCGCAGTCGCCCAGCAGCCGTTCATCTGTACCGAGCCGGGCACGACGCTCGAATACGCATGCTACGATAGCAAAGGCGTGCAGACCGGTTATTCCCGTTCGATGGTCGAGAAGTGCGAACGAAATGCGGACGATTGCTTGGAGGTGTCTATCCGCGAGGAGGAGTTCGACCTTCAGCACAATCCGGTCGCCGGAAAGAACGGGCCGGAAGCCATGATTGCTCGTACCGTCGTCCGGGCGGACGACATGCTCGTGCCGTATGGCGATTTGTTGGCCTCTGCCTTGCAGGGTAAGGATTGGTCGCTTGCGATGACCGAGAGCAGCGAGTATGCTTATCCGTTCGCTCTGTCCGTCGGCATGGCGTTGCCCGATGTCGCTGCCGTATTCAATGTCGTCCTCGACGGAGAACCGACCAAAATGAATGTCCTTCTGAATATCAGCGACCGCCGCGTCTTGGCCCACGAACGGATTACGGTGCCGGCGGGCACGTTCGATGCTTACGGGATTTCGGAAACCGTTTCGATAAAGGTTTCGATATTCCGCGTCGTGGTGAAAAATTTGTCATGGGTCGTTCCCGGCATCGGTTCCGTCCGTACCGAACAGCAGAACAAGAAAGGTAAAATCGAGAATTATTCGGAGTTGATAGCGATTCGGCGGCCCGTTGCGGATTGAGTGGTATATGAGACGGATTTCCGTTCTTTGCTACATCGCGGGCGGCCTGCTCGGCGAGTTGCCGGTACGTGCTTGGCTTCGCCGGAAAAAACGACTTGGCAGCCCGGATGTTTCCGCTGAATAACCCGTATTTCTCCCGACAGTCGGTCGGGAGATTTTTTTCGTGCCGTCAGATCGTCCGAAAAAGGGCAAAAACGACCGCTTGTCGAAAAATGTTGCGTCGAACGATTCGTTTTTCCGTCTGCGAGGTTGCTCAAATCGAAAATAAATCGTATTTTTGTTCGTTAATAAAGATGTAAACCCAAAGTAATAAATGCTTACGGAAGAAGAAAAAAATGCCGGTTTGACGGGGCGGATTATCCCCATCAATATCGAAGAACAGATGAAGACGGCGTACATCGACTATTCGATGTCGGTCATCGTTTCGCGTGCGTTGCCCGACGTGCGCGACGGCCTGAAACCCGTACACCGCCGTATTCTCTACGATATGAGCGCCGAGCTCAACCTCTACTCCGACAAACCCACGCGTAAGTCGGCCCGTATCGTCGGCGACGTGCTCGGTAAGTTCCACCCGCACGGCGACTCGTCGGTGTACGACGCGATGGTGCGTCTGGCGCAGGATTGGGCCATGCGTTATCCGTTGGTCGACGGTCAGGGCAACTTCGGTTCGATGGACGGCGACTCTCCGGCGGCCATGCGTTACACCGAAGCCCGCATGAAGAAAATCACCGACGAGGTGATGGCCGACATCGACAAGGAGACTATCGACTGGACGTTGAACTTCGACGATACCATTCCCGAACCGACCGTCCTGCCGACCAAAATTCCGTTGCTCATCGTCAACGGGGCCAGCGGTATCGCCGTTGGTATGGCGACCAACATGGCTCCGCACAATTTGAGCGAGGTCGTCGACGCTTGTTGCGCCTACGTGGACAACCCCGAAATCACGGGCGAGGAGTTGTTGCAGTACGTCAAGGGTCCCGACTTCCCGACGGGCGGTATCATCTACGGCTACGAAGGGGTGAAAGAGGCCATGCTGACCGGTCGCGGCCGTGTCATCATGCGTGCCAAAACCGAAATCGAGCATACGCCGAGCGGCCGCGAGTGCATCGTCATCACCGAAATTCCCTACATGATCAACAAGGCGGAGATGATCAAGAAGATCGCCGACATGATCAACGACAAAAAAATCGAGGGTATTTCCTATATCAACGACGAATCCGACCGCAACGGTCTGCGCATCGTCGTGATTCTGAAACACGATGCCGTCGCAAGTGTCGTGCTGAACAATCTGTTCAAGAATACGCAGTTGCAGTCGTCGTTCGCCGTCAATAACATCGCGCTGGTCAACGGACGTCCCTATCTGCTGTCGATGCGTGAATTAATAAAACACTTCATCGACCACCGCCACGAGGTGATCGTGCGCCGCGCCCGCTTCGACAAGCGCAAGGCCGAAGAACGCTTGCACATCGTGCAGGGTCTGTTGATCGCGCAGGACAACATCGACGAAATCGTCCATATCATCCGTTCGTCGCAGACGCCCGATGTCGCGAAACAGACCATGATAGAGCGTTTCTCGTTGAGCGATATTCAGGCTTCGGCCATCATCGAGATGCGTTTGCGCGCGCTGACCGGGCTGGAACACGGCAAACTGGTCGCCGAACGCGACGAGTTGCTGAAACTGATTGCCCATTTGCAGGAGATTCTGGAAAACGAATCGCTCCAGATGCAAATCATCAAGGACGAACTGCTCGAAATGAAAGCGAAATACGGCGACGAGCGTCGCACGGAAATCGTCTACGCTTCGGAGGAGTTCAACCCCGAAGATTTCTACGCCGACGAGGATGTCGTCATTACCATTTCGCACATGGGTTACATCAAGCGCACGCCGCTGACCGAGTACCGTACACAGCATCGCGGCGGTGTCGGGGTCAAAGGCAGTGCCACGCGCGACGAGGACTTCATCGAGCACATTTATGTCGCCTCTATGCACAACACGATGCTGTTCTTCACGGAGAAAGGGCGCTGCTACTGGCTCAAAGTCTACGAGATTCCCGAAGGTACCCGCGCGTCGAAAGGCCGTGCCATCCAGAATGTCATCCAAATCGAGCCCGATGACAAGGTGCGTGCCTATATCAACGTCAAGCGTCTGAACGACGAGGAGTACGTGAACAGCAACTACATCATCATGTGCACCAAAGACGGTACGATCAAGAAGACCAAGCTCGAAGCCTATTCGCGTCCGCGTCAGAACGGCGTGAATGCCATTGTCATCCGCGAGGGCGACCAGCTGATAGAGGCCAAACTCACCAGCGGGCAGGCCGAAGTGCTGATTGCGGCCAAAGCGGGCAAGGCCATTCGTTTCAACGAGTCGACCGTGCGGCCTATCGGTCGTGTCGGTGCCGGTGTGCGCGGTATTTCTATCGAGGACGACGACGAAGTGGTAGGCATGATTTGTGTCGAACCCGATTCCAAGCAGGACGTGCTGGTATTGAGTGAAAACGGTTACGGCAAACGCACCGATTTGGACGAATACCGCATTACGAATCGCGGCGGTAAGGGCGTCAAGACCATCAACGTTACCGAAAAGACCGGCAAGCTGATTTCCATACAGGCCGTTACGGACGACAACGACTTGATGATTATCAACCGTTCGGGCTTGACTATTCGCACCGCCGTGTCGCAGATTCGCGTGGCCGGTCGTGCGACGCAGGGCGTGCGCATCATCAACCTGCGCGAGGGCGACGCCATCGCGTCCGTCATGGCCGTGCCGCACGTCGAGGAGGAAGAAGATGGTTCCGCGACCGTTGAAAATACAGAAAACAACCAACAATAACCGGATTATGAAAAAGATGATTTTGTCGGCCTTTGCGGCGCTGCTGCTCGCAGTTCCCGCCATTCAGGCCCAGAAAGTGAACAAAGCCGCGATTCTTGCCAAAATCGAGAAGAGCGACGCCGACATCGCCGACGCGAAAAAGACGGCCAAAGCGGCTACTTGGATCGCTCGCGGCAAGACGTTCCATGAAGCGGCTGTCGAACCGACCAAAAACCTGTTCGCCAACATGGAGGCGGCCATGATGACGCTGGCAATCGGCAATCCGAAGTCGAAAGGCACGGAGACGATCGGCAACGTAACCTATGAAACGTGGGTTTATCCCTATTTCACGGCTTATTTCCAGAACGACAAATTGTTCGCTTGGAAAGAGACCTCGCGGGTTTATAAGAACAGCGTCGACAAGGCGTTCGAGGCTTACTCGAAGGCTTACGAGCTCGACCCGAAATCCGCATCGAAGGTGAAGGAGGGTTTGACGCAGCTGATCAACTACTGCAAACAGCTCGGCGACGTCAATTATGCTACCCACAATTTCGCCGAAGCCGGCAAGGCTTTCGCGCAGGCTTACGACATGGAGCTGCATCCTGCCTACAACAATCCCGAACCGATTCTGCTTTACAGCGCAGGTGTTTCGATGACGATCGACGGTTCCGAGCATCCGGCCTCTTTCAAGCAGGGTGCCGATTATCTGCAACGTGCGCTCGATGCCGGTTTCAGCGACGAGGAGGGCCGTATCTATTACTACCTTTTCCACTGCTACTACGGTCAACGCGAGGAGAATCCCGACATGTTGATCAAGGGTAAGGATGCTTTGCTGGCCGGTATTGCGAAATACCCGAAGAACGATTTGATTCTGCAAGGCTTGATGCAGCTTTACACGAGCGAAAAGGGCGTGGGCGACCCCGCCGACTTGGTGTCGTTGATCGACAACGCCATTGCCGACGATCCGACCAACATCGACTTGTGGTTCGGTCGCGGCCGTATCTTCTATGCCTTGAAGAACTTCGACGAGAGCATCGCTTCGTTCCAAAAAGTAACCGAAATCAAGCCCGATTATTTCGAGGGCCAGTTCTATTTGGGCTTGTTCTACATCTTCAAGGGCGACGACGCGAACCAGAAATTCAACGAGAAGATGCCGACCAATATGGCTGAATACGACGCTGCTTTGAAAGCTGTCAATGCCATTTATATGGATGCGGTCGGGCCGCTCGAAAAAGCACTCGAATTGAAGCCCAACGACCCCGATACGGTCGAGAATCTGAAAAAACTAACTTTCCGTCTGCGCGACGAAGAGGGCATGATGGAAAAACACAACAAGTACAACGAACTCTTCAAACAGTTGCAGAGCAACCAATAATCGTTGTACTCGAAAAGCAAAAGGCAATCCCGTCGGGATTGCCTTTTGCTTTTTTATCCGAAATATCAGCGGCCGCTCTCTTTCTTGATTTTCTGCAATTCGTACATGCGGTCGCGATAGCGTGCTGCGGCCAGAAAATCCAATGCTTTCGCCGCCCGTTCCATTTCTTCGCGGGCCCGCCGGATGAGTTCGTCTACATTTTCGCTCGCTTCGTAGGTCTTCGCCACGTCCGCCGCCAACGGATAGCGTTGTTCCTGCCCCAGCGGATAGACGACCGATGCGGCGGATTCGCCCGTCGTGCGGTTCGCCAGCAGTGTGCTCTGTCCTGTGCCGCTCTTTTGCGCCCGGCGCGGCAGCATTTCGTGTTCCATGTTGTAGCGCACCTGCTTTTCGCGGCGGCGGTTGCTCTGTTCGATGGCATAGCGCATCGACTCGGTGCAGCTGTCGGCATAAAGAATGACATTGCCCTGCGAATGGCGCGCCGCACGGCCTGCTATCTGCGTGATAGAGCGAACGTTTCGTAAAAATCCCTCCTTGTCTGCATCGAGAATGGCCACCAGCGCCACTTCCGGCAGGTCGAGGCCTTCGCGCAGCAGATTCACGCCGACCAACACGTCGAACATTCCGGCCCGCAGGTCTTCCAGTATCTGGATGCGTTCGAGCGTGTCCACATCCGAGTGGATGTAGCGGTTGCGCACGCCCACACGGTCGAAATACTTCGACAGCTCTTCGGCCATACGTTTGGTAATGGTCGTCACCAGTATCTTGTCGTCGTTCTTTACCCGTTTGTCGATTTCTTCGATCAGGTCGTCGATTTGGTTCAGCGTCACGCGCACTTCCAACGGTGGGTCGACCAGCCCCGTAGGGCGGATGAGTTGTTCGACGACCACGCCTTCGCTTTTCATCAGCTCCCAATCGGCCGGTGTCGCGCTTACATAGATCGAGGGGCCTTGCAATTGCTCGAACTCCGCGAAAGTCAGCGGACGGTTGTCTTTTGCCGCCGGCAGCCGGAACCCGTATTCGACCAGATTTTCCTTGCGGGCGCGGTCGCCGCCGTACATGGCGTGCACTTGGGGCAGTGTTACGTGGCTTTCATCGACGACCAGCATGTAGTCTTTCGGAAAATAGTCGAGCAGACAGAACGGGCGGGTGCCTGCCGCACGTCCGTCGAAATAGCGCGAGTAATTCTCGATGCCGGGACAATAACCCAGTTCCTTGATCATTTCGAGGTCGTATTCCACCCGCTGCTTGATGCGCTGCGCCTCCGCCATGCGGCCTTCGCGCTCGAAAAATTCGATTTGTTTGCCGAGATCGAGATAGATTTGTTGTACGGCGCAGTCGATGCGGGCTTTCGTCGTGACGAAAAGGCTCGTGGGGTAGAGCGTCAACTCGTCCAGCGAGTGGATGCGCTGGCCCGTCGCCGGGTCGATGGTCTGAATGGCTTCGACTTCGTTGTCGAAAAACATCACCCGGAAGCATTGGTTCCCGAACTCGCCGAACGCCGCCATGATGTCGACCGTATCGCCGTTCACCCGAAACGTCGCCGGTTCCAGTTCGCGTTCCGTACGCGTGTAGAGGGCTTCGACGAGCTGGTAGAGAAAATGTTTGTAGCTGACGACTTGCCCGACCTTGATTCGGATGGCCGTAGCGTGGAAATCCGCCGGATTGCCCGCACCGTAAAGACACGAAACGCTCGATACGACAATCACGTCGCGTCGTCCCGACAGCAGGGTCGCTACGGCGCTCAACCGCATGCGTTCGATTTCGTCGTTGATCGAGAGGTCTTTTTCGATGTAGGTGTCGGTGGACGGGAGATAGGCTTCGGGCTGGTAGTAATCGTAGTAGGAGACGAAGTATTCGATGGCGTTTTCAGGAAAAAAGTTCTGGAATTCGCCGTAGAGTTGGGCCGCGAGGGTCTTGTTGTGGCTCAACACGAGGGTCGGACGGTTCAGTTGCGCGATGACGTTCGCCACCGTGAACGTTTTGCCCGAACCGGTTACGCCCAGCAGCGTATTGTGCTTCGAGCCGTGACGGATCGCTCCGACCAGTTGTTCGATAGCTTCCGGCTGGTCGCCCATCGGGGCATAGTCCGATACGAGTTTGAAATCCATGCGACAAAGATAATAACGTTTTCGATAACCCGAGACCAAAGCCGAACTTGTTCGGGCTTTGGCGAGGCGAGAAAAGGTGCATGAAAATGAATGAATTTCGACCCCGACAATTTTCGCGCCACTCTCTGGCGGCACTCGCTTTTTCGGCGTTGCGGTTCTCGGACGGCTGACCGATGAATCAGTCTTTGTGTTCGATGAGCGAACGGATGTTCTGAATCAGCATTTCGACCGCCACCGAGTTGAATCCGCCTTCGGGAATGATGACGTCCGCATACTTTTTCGACGGTTCGACGAACTCTTCGTGCATCGGTTTCACGGTCGTCGTGTATTGCGTGATAACCGATTGCATCGTGCGGCCGCGATCGCAGACGTCGCGCAAGATGCGGCGTGCCAGCCGGATGTCGGCATCGGTATCGACATAGACCTTGATGTCCATCATGTCGCGCAGCTCCTTGTTCTCGAAAATCAGAATACCGTCCACGATGATGACTTTCGAGGGTTTCACGCAGACCGTTTCGTCCATGCGCGTGTGTTCGACGAACGAATAGACCGGATGTTCGATGGGCACGCTCTCTTTCAATGCCTTGATGTGCTCGACCAGCATCTGCGTGTCGAATGCTTGCGGATGGTCGTAATTCAGCTTCGTGCGTTCTTCGTAGGTCAGTTCGGGGTGGGCCTTGTAGTAATAGTCGTGGCACAGTGTCACGACGTCTTCCTGCTTGAATGCCTCCTGCAAACGCTTTACGAGGGTCGATTTCCCGGAGCCCGTACCGCCGGCTACTCCGATGACGGTTACTTTCATGTTATTCCGTTTGGCAAAGACGAATTGCCCCGCAGGGGCAATTCGTCTTTCGGTTTTATGCGTCGATATTGGCGTAGTGCGCGTTCTGTTCGATGAATTCGCGGCGGGGCGGTACGTCATCGCCCATCAGCATCGAGAAGATGCGGTCGGCTTCGGCTGCGTTCTCGATCGTCACGTGGCGCAGGATACGGGTTTCGGGATTCATGGTCGTCTCCCACAGCTGGTGGGCGTTCATCTCGCCGAGACCTTTGTAGCGTTGCACGTGTGCGCCCTTGCCGAACGCTTCGGTTACTTCGTCGCGTTCCTTTTCCGTCCAGCAGTAACGTTCCTGCTTGCCCTTTTTCACCAAATAGAGCGGCGGGGTAGCAATGTAGACATGGCCGTTCTCGATGAGTTCCTTCATCTTGCGGAAGAAGAACGTCAGCATCAGCGTCGCGATGTGGCTGCCGTCGACATCGGCATCGGTCATGATGATGATTTTGTCGTAGCGCAGTTTTTCGAGGTTGAGCGCTTTGCTGTCCTCCTCCGTGCCGATGGTGACGCCCAGCGCGATGAACATGTTCTTGATTTCCTCGTTCTCCCACATCTTGTGCTCTTGGGCTTTTTCGATGTTCAGGATTTTACCGCGCAACGGCATGATCGCTTGGAAGTTGCGGTCGCGGCCCGATTTGGCCGTGCCGC
The DNA here is from genome assembly GCA_023665825.1 of Alistipes senegalensis. Taxonomy (GTDB): domain Bacteria; phylum Bacteroidota; class Bacteroidia; order Bacteroidales; family Rikenellaceae; genus Alistipes; species Alistipes senegalensis_A. The sequence continues at coordinate 87,467 of JAMPDE010000002.1, forward strand.
CTGCCGAGTCACCCTCGACGAAGAAAATTTCGGCCGTCGAGCGGTCGCGGCTCGAGCAGTCGGCCAGCTTGCCCGGGAGTCCCGAACCCGACAGCGGCGTTTTGCGCTGCACGGCTTCGCGGGCTTTGCGGGCTGCATGACGGGCCGTCGCCGCCAGCACGACTTTCTGCACGATCGCTTTGGCGTCTTTCGGATTCTCCTCCAAATAGTGGCCCAATGCCGCCGCCATTGCCTGATCGACCGCTGCCGACACCTCGTCGTTGCCCAGCTTGGTTTTCGTCTGTCCCTCGAACTGCGGTTCGGCTACCTTGACCGAAACGACCGCCGTCAACCCTTCGCGGAAGTCGTCGCCGCTGATGTCGAATTTCAGCTTCGAAAGCATGCCCGAATCATCGGCGTATTTTTTCAGCGTGCGGGTCAGCGCACGGCGGAATCCGGTCAGGTGCGTACCGCCCTCGATGGTGTTGATGTTGTTGACGTAGGAGTGGACGTTTTCCGAAAACGAATCGTTGTATTGCATGGCCACTTCGACCGGCACGCCGTTCTTCTCGGTGTCCAAGTAGATGATCTGGTCGATGATCGGGGTGCCGCGCGTCGCGTCCAGATAGGTTACGAACTCCTTCAATCCCTCGTCCGAGTGGAAATGGTCTTCGCGGGTCTTTCCCTCGTCGTCCGCGCGTTTGTCGTAGAGATTCAGCGAAATGCCTTTGTTCAGGAAAGCCAGTTCGCGCAGGCGGTTGGCCAGAATATCGTATTTGTACTCGGTCGTGTGGGTGAAAATTTCGCCGTCGGGTTTGAACGTGATGATCGTACCGCGATCCGAACATTCGCCGACGATTTCGACCTCCGAAGTCGGCGTACCCTTGCTGTACGTCTGGCGGAAAATTTTACCGTCGCGGTGGATTTCCGCAATCAGCTTGGTGGAGAGTGCATTCACGCACGATACGCCCACGCCGTGCAGACCGCCCGACACCTTGTAGCTGCCCTTGTCGAACTTACCGCCCGCATGTAGCACCGTCAGTACCACTTCGAGTGCCGACTTGCCCTCTTTCTCGTGGAATCCCGTCGGGATGCCTCGTCCGTTATCCTTGACCGTGATGGAGTTGTCCTCGTTGATCGTGACGTCGATATCGGTGCAGTAGCCTGCCAGCGCCTCGTCGATGGAGTTGTCGACGACCTCGTAAACCAAGTGGTGGAGTCCCTTTTCGCCGATGTCGCCGATGTACATGGCGGGACGTTTGCGCACGGCTTCCAAGCCTTCGAGGACTTGGATGTTCGATGCGGAGTATTCTTCTTCTTGTTTCTTGATTTGTTCTTGTTCGGTACTCATTTCGTCGGATTAAAAATAACGTACAAATATACGGATTTCTTTCGGATTTTGCAATACGTTTTTCCTGCCGGCCTGCCGTTTTTCCGGCGCGAAAATTACGGCAGCGGACGCCAATAGAAGGTGTTGGAAAACACTTCGCCGTTGTAGTATAGTCCGTACCAAGGGACTTTTTCGAGTTGGCGGCGCAGTTGGGCCAATCGCGGGTCCCGTTCGTCGCAGACCAAATCCGGTTGTTGCCACCCGCTCGCATCGCGATAAAATTCCAGCCGGATTTTCAGATCGTGCACGCGCCCCGTTTCGTCGGTGCGGCCGGTTACCCGTCCGCTGATTTTCTTGTAGTATTTCGACCGGAGGTTTTTCGGCAGCAGTTTTTCCTTGCAGGTTTGCTTGAATGCCTGTTCGCTCGCTTTCGGGTCTGCTCCGATGAACCGGTTGTCGTATTTCCGGCACGAGGTCACCACGCCTTTGTCGAGCGTGCATATCCATTCGGTTTCGTGCTTTTTGTCATCGGGCGACAGATCGGTGTTGAGCACGCCGCCCATGCCGATGCGCAGTTCGCCCGTAAACCAGTCGGCGAATCCGTCGGCCCGCACGATTCCCTCCGTCGGTATGCGGCGGGCGTACTTCGATTCGGGGGTCAATGCCCCCTCCATGTTCACGACCTCCAACAGTCGCAGCGAGTCGTTGCGCAGCGACCACGTGGCCCGATAGCCCGCGTGCAGGGACGTGCTGAAACTCCGTTGCGTTTGGGTATCGTTGAACCAGACCGTATTGCAGGAGTCGAGCCGCCGTCGGAATTCGGTGCGGCGGGGTTCATCGAGCGATTCGAGCGGTGCGGTGTAGAGCCGGACCGGTTCTTTCCGGCCTTCGATATAAATTCGTTCGTTGATTTGATTCGCGGCCTGCAAGCCCATCGGGAGGCAGACCGAAAGGAGGAATAGAAATCGTTTGCGTATCATCGGTGTTACGAAAGTTCGGCTTCGAGGTTGATTTCGCGGATTTTCCCTTGCGAAAAGAGCATGGAGCGGGCCGGAAAGTTTTCCAACAGCGAGGTGTTGTGGGTGGACATCACCACCGCGCAGCCGCGTGCGGCGATTTTGCGGAACAGCAGCATGATTTCCTGTGCCGTCACGGGGTCGAGGTTGCCCGTCGGTTCGTCCGCCAGCAGCACTTTCGGGTCGTTGAGCAGGGCTCGGGCGATGACCAGACGCTGTTGCTCGCCGCCCGACAGCTCGAACGGCATTTTGTAGCTCTTGGCTCCCAAGTCGACCAGCCCCAGCACCTTGTTGATGCGTTCGCGGATTTGGGTTTCGTTTTTCCAGCCCGTCGCTTTCATGACGTAATGGAGGTTCATGAATACGTTGCGGTCGGTCAGCAGCTGGTAGTCTTGGAAAACGATGCCGATACGCCGCCGCAGATAGGGGATGTCTTTGCGCCGCAACCGCCGCAGATTGAACCCTGCGACCCATCCTTCGCCCGAAAGGAGCGGCATTTCGGCGTACAATGTTTTCAGCAGCGTGCTTTTGCCGCTTCCCACGCGCCCCAGCAGATAGACGAATTCGCCTGCGGCGACTTGCAGCTCGACGCCCGAAAGCACCAGCTCGCCGCGTTTGATGAGTTTGGACGCCGACCACCGGCCGAACGAATCATCGGCGTGGTAGATGGCGACGTTTTTGAGTTTTACGACGTATTCGGGTTCCATGATTTCGCTGCATTTTCCGCCTTGCCGTTCGCTTCGGTACCGTGTGTCGACAGCGGCGGAATCAAGATTCAAAGTTAATGAAAATTTCGGAAACAAAAAATTTGTACTATCTTTGCTGCGTTCGCAAACGGGCTTTGCGCCGTTGTTTCGATTTTCGGGGGTGCCCGGTTTTGACAGCAGGCAGAGTTTGATTGTAAGCACGCCGAGCGCTGTGTGGCGGCTCGTAAATCCCGACGCTCAAAAATCAAATGGCGATAACAGCTATGCACTCGCTGCCTAATTTTCAGAGAAAATTAGCTTAATCGACCGGCCCGAGGAGGTCGGACGACGAGTATCCCGAGAGGCGGTTCCGCTCCCTAACGGCCTTTCATACGGGGTATCATTCATTCGGAGATAGTGCGGCGGGGTGTTCCGACCGGCGCATGAAATTCAAGGAACTGGGATCCGGGTTCGGTCGTCGTCTGCCAGACCCGGATAGAAGGACGAAACGACGAATAAGCGTGTAGAAAGCTTTCGGGTTCCCTGTTTGGACGCGGGTTCGACTCCCGCCACCTCCACGAATGCCGATGCGAGAAAGAGGGCGGAACCCTGCAAATTTTGCAGAGTTCCGCCCTCTTCGTCGGTTCGATTCTCGAAAAATAATTATCTTTGTTGAATCGAAATTGTAATCAGACATGAAAAATCGAAACATTCTGCGTCGCTTGCATCTTGTCGGCGCATTGGTTTGTGCGTTGGTGTTCGTAGCTCCGGCAGCGGCCCAATCCGGTAAAAAATCTTTACGCGAGACCGATGAGGCGTTTTTCCGGACCGAGCAGGCCCGCCGCATCGGCGAGCAGGTGCTGGCCTACCAGCGTTGCACGGGCGGCTGGCCCAAAAATATCGACATGGCGGCTCCGCTGACCGAAACGGATTTGCAGCAGGTGCTGTCGGAAAAATCCCGTCGCGACGATTCGACCATCGACAACAATGCCACCATCATGCAGCTCGTCTACCTTGCACAGCTCTATCGGGCGACGGACGATTCGCGTTATCGCGAGGCTTTCCGTCGGGGCGTGGAATTTCTTTTGAGCGGACAATACGCCAACGGCGGGTGGCCGCAGTTCTGGCCGGAACCGTCCGGTTATCAGAAGCATATCACCTACAATGACGACGCAATGGTCAATGTCTTAAGATTCTTTCGTTCCATACTCTATGGTTCGGAGCCTTACGACGGCGATTTGGTCGACAAACCGCTCCGCAAACGGATTTCGCGAGCTTTCGACAAAGGTGTCGCGTGCATTCTCCGCACGCAAATCGTCGTGGATGGCGTTCCTACGATCTGGTGCCAGCAGCACGACCGCGAAACGTTCGCTCCGGCCCATGCCCGTGCCTATGAATTGCCGTCGTTCTGTTCGCAGGAGAGTGCCGCGATCGTCCGGCTGTTGATGAAGCTGCCGCATCCGAGCGGTCGGGTAAAACGAGCCGTGCATGGGGCGATGCAGTGGTTCAACCGGTACAAAATCACCGGTTTGAAACTCGTTCGGACGGGGAAGAAAGGTTCGCCCGATTGCGATACCCGGCTTGTCGCCGACCCCGAAGCCACCCCGCTATGGGCGCGATTTTATGATTTGGAGCATTGCGCGCCTTACGTCTGCGACCGCGACGGCATTCCGCGCCGCCGTCTCGAAGAGATCGGTTCGGAGCGTCGCAACGGGTACAGTTGGTACAACAGCCGTCCGGCCGAGCTCTATCCGTTGTACGAGGAGTGGGCAGAGCGTCACGACCCGAAGCACAAGGTCGCCGTTTCGCTCGTGCACCAGCCGGCCAGCACTTCGGCCAGCAAATAGCAGACGATGTAGCTTCCGGCGGCGCGCCAGCCGCGCAGGTTGGCGGCAATGGCGAATCCGCGATAACTCCACACGAAGAACCATACGACCATAAGCAGTGCGACGACGGAGTAAAGGATCAATCCGGCGGAGGGTGCGTAATGATCGATTTCGGAGAGGTTCAGCGACTGGATTTCGGTCAGGTCGCCCATCATCTTTTCGATAGGATAGAACCGGCTGCAAATCAACAGCACGCAAAACGGTAGTTTGGCCAATGCCTGATTGCCCGCGATGTCGATAAGCCGGATGTGCGACGGTGAAAGCCACCGTGCCGCACCATAAAGCATCGCTGAGAAAACAGCCCAACCGGCGAGCAGTTGCAGGGCCAGCTGCACGTACGACAAGTGGCCGATGCCGATGGAGATGACGCTCCTAAACGTTTGTCCTGTCAGGTGGGCGGTTACGATCATGGCTACCATGATGACGGTGCCGGCGGTGAGGGTGGTGCCTCCCGAAAAATAGGTGAATGGATCGAGAAATTTTTTCATGCTTCGTAGGATTTAAGTCGTTCGATGATTTCGTCCAGCCGGTTGCGGACGGTGGGATAGCTCAGATTCATGCGGGTGGCCATTTCTTTCAGCGAGCCGCTGCACAGGATGAAATCCATGACGAATCGCTGGTCATCGGCCGGCAGTTGCAGTACGGTCGGCAGGCGATAGTCGCCTTCGATGCGCGTGCCGCATTCGGGGCAGTGCAGGCCCGCCACGTGGAGTTGTCCGTGACACGACGGACAGACGGTCGGGAGGTTTTTGGCTTTTTCCATAAATTTATTCATCGTTTTATGATGCAAATATAAAAATAATTTCAATAAAATTGAATTAATTTTTAATTAAATTGAGGTTTTATTTTATTTTTAGTCTGTGGGCGACTTGTTGTACGGTGATTTTGCCCTTTTTTGCTAACTTTGTCGCAAATAAATTTCACCAACGATTATGACACGAAAAATCATGTTGCTCGGTTCCGGCGAACTGGGCAAGGAGTTCGTAATTGCCGCCCAGCGGTTGGGGCAGACGGTCGTGGCGTGCGATTCGTACGCCGGTGCTCCCGCCATGCAGGTGGCCGATGCGTGCGAGGTGTTCGACATGCTCGACGGCGATGCGTTGGCCGCTGCGGTCGAAAAGCATCGTCCCGACCTCATCGTGCCCGAAATCGAAGCCATTCGCACCGAACGGCTTTATGATTTTGAAAAACAAGGTATTCAGGTTACGCCGAGTGCCCGCGCCGTGAATTTCACGATGAACCGCAAGGCCATCCGCGATTTGGCGGCCAAAGAGTTGGGTTTGCGCACGGCGAAATACTTTTATGCAAAGAGCTACGACGAATTATGCGAAGCTGCCGCGAAAGTCGGGTTCCCGTGCGTGGTCAAGCCGTTGATGTCTTCGTCGGGCAAGGGGCAGTCGCTCGTGAAGGGGCCCGACGAGTTGGAGCATGCTTGGAAATACGGGTGCGAGGGGTCGCGCGGTGATATCCGCGAACTGATCGTCGAGGAGTTCATCCGTTTCGACAGCGAAATCACTTTGCTGACCGTCACGCAGAAGAATGGCCCCACGTTGTTTTGTCCGCCTATCGGCCACGTGCAGAAAGGGGGCGACTACCGCGAAAGTTTCCAGTCGCCCGAAGTTTCGCCCGAACATTTGCAGGAGGCCCAGCGGATGGCGGCTGCCGTTACCGGCGCACTGACCGGTGCCGGAATCTGGGGCGTCGAGTTTTTTTTGAGCAAGGAGAACGGCGTGTACTTTTCGGAGTTGTCGCCGCGTCCGCACGACACGGGCATGGTGACGCTGGCCGGTACGCAGAATCTCAACGAATTCGAGTTGCACCTGCGGGCCGTGCTGGGGTTGCCGATTCCCGAAATCACGTTCGAGCGCATCGGGGCCAGTGCCGTGATTCTTTCGCCCGAAGCGATTCCGCAGACGCCCCATTACGAGGGTGTCGAACGGGCTTTGGCGGCCGATCCGCGTTTCGACGTGCGTATCTTCGGCAAACCGTCGGCCCGCGTCAACCGGCGCATGGGCGTCGTCGTGGGGTACGCTCCGCTCGGCAGCGATTTGGATGCGTTGCGCGACAGGGTCAAGGCTGCGGCGGCCGAAGTGCGTGTCGTGAAGTGACGAAATAAAAAGACCTGCCGAAGCAGGTCTTTTTTCTTATTCTTTCCGCGAAGTGCCGCTTTCGAGAATCGAGACGATGGAGTAAAGCGTGAAACACACGGCTCCGAATCCGACCAGCACCCGCGACGGCACGAAGTATTCGGGAGCATAGGGCGTCTCCTCGAACAGAAAGGCTGCCAGAAACAGACACGTCAGCGCCGTGATGACCGGAATGATCGGAATGCGTACGGCCAGCGGAAATTCGGCGCGCCAGATTTTGGCCAGCAGGATGACCTTGCTCGATATGCTCCAGCAAATCAGCGCTAGACCGATCAGTACGAAACCGACGAATTCGATGCGTTTGTGGTGAAATAGAATGAATGCGAGAATACCCATAAGAAAGGCAGCTGCACCCATAACCAGTACGAGTGTTATCCAGCGTCGGCGTTCGTTCATGCCGTAGCTGCCGCGTATTTGGCGGGCGATGCTGGCGACCAGAGCGATGAGCGACGTGCAGACGCAGGCGATTCCGAGCATCACGCACCCTGCGACGATGTGTGCCGTCGTGTGGCTGCGCAACAGCAGCAGGGCCCATCCCCATGCGATGGCGGCCGCTATGCACGGTACGGCTGTCAGCGTGCGCACCTGCGGGGCAGTGAATCCGGCCGGATTCACCGCTTGTTGCGGGTCGGCCGAGTTGCCCGGAATCAGCAGAAACCGGGTCGAAGCCGTTGCGGCCGTCGAGACGCAGACCGTAATCAGGGAGAGGCCGCAGACGACGTGTCCTGTCACGGCTGCTCCGGGCCAGTGCGAAAAGAGAATCAGGATGCCGCAAACGAGCGTAAGCAGTGCGCACATGTAGCCTAATGCGGGAAAAAGATATTTGGCGGCAGCCGTGTAGGTCCCGATGATTTGCCGGATGATGGTGGCTGCCGTGCAGTAGAGCGCGATGCAGATAGCGCCGAGAAAGAAGACGACCGGCCCTGCCGTGAATCGGGCGGGGGCGTCGCCCGTTCCGAAGACGTAGGCACCGTAAGCGAAACAGAGTGCTGCCATTGCGAGCGGAATAGCCCGGAATAGCATGCTGATACCGTGATTCATGATAGAACGATTTTTTCGATTTCGGATGGAGCGGGCAAAATTCGCACCAATCGGAAAAAGTTCGTACCTTCGCAGCATGAAAAATATCGTTTTCGATTTGGGCGGCGTCCTTTTCGCCCGCCGACGCGGCGATTGCACGCCGGATTTCATCGAATTCTTCGCATTCGTGCGACAGGAGCGGATTCCGCATTTCTGGGAGGAGTACGATCGCGGCACTTCGACTTTGGACGAGGTGGCCGAAGAACTTTGCCGGATCAACGGTTGCGACCGTGCGCAGTGCGACGACTATCTGCGAAAGGCTATCGACCTCCAACGCCCTGTCGAAGCGACCGAACGCCTGATCGGCGATTTGAAAGCGGCCGGTTACAAACTCTACGTGTTGTCGAACATGTCGTGCGAGTTCATCGACTTTCTGCGGCGGTTTCCGGTCTATCGGAATTTCGACGGCGAGGTCGTTTCGTGCGAGGAGCACACCGTGAAACCCGAGCCGCGTATTTATGGGATTCTCTTGGATCGTTATGGATTGCAGCCCGACGAAACCTTGTTCATCGACGACCGGCGGGCCAATATCCAAACGGCCGAAGCGATGGGCATTCACGGGCACCTGTTCGACGCCCGCGATCCCGAAAGTTCCTGCGAGGCGATTCGCAAGCGGTTGTTATAGCCGTGCCAGCACGTTGTCCGTCGCGCGTTTCAGCTGCTCTTCGGGGCAGCAGAGCGTGATGCGGATATAGCGGGCTCCCTCCGACCCGAAGATGCCGCCCGGCGTCAGGAATACGTCGCAGCGTTCCAGCACTTCGTCCGAAAATGCGAAACTGTCGCCCGCATACGCTTCGGGCAGTTCGGCCCAGACGAACAGACCCGCCTGATGTTCGCGATAGCGGCAGCCGAGTGCATCGAGCAGTGCGTAGGCCTGCTTTTCCCGTTCGTAGTAAATGGCGTTTAGTTCCCGGAACCAGTCATCGCCCAGCGACAATGCCGTCGCTGCGGCCGCCTGTATGGGATAGAACATCCCCGAGTCCATGTTCGACTTGAATGTCAGTATTGCGTCGATCCACTCCTTTTTACCCACGACGACGCCCACGCGCCAGCCGGCCATCGAGTGTCCTTTCGAGAGCGAATTCATTTCCAGCGCCACCTCGCGGGCACCGTCCGCTTCCATGATGGAAATGGGGGCTTCCGCATTGCGGATGAAACTGTACGGATTGTCGTGGACGATCAGGATGTTGTGTTTCGCGCCGAAATCGACCGCTTTTTGCAGCAGCTCCCGTGTCGGCGTCTGTCCCGTCGGCATGTTGGGGTAGTTCACCAGCATCATCTTCACGCCGTCGAGGCCCGCCCGTTCGATCGCCTCGAAATCGGGATAAAAATCGGTCTGTTTGTTGAGGGCATAGGGCATCATCTGTCCGCCGGCCAGCCGCACGGCCGCCGAATAGGTCGGATAGCCCGGATCGGGAACCAACACCTTGTCGCCTTGATCGAGGAAAGTCATGCAGAGGTGCATGATGCCCTCTTTCGAGCCGATGAGCGGTAATACCTCCGAATCGGCATCCAGTTCCGTGCGGTACCACTTCTTGTACCAGTCGGCGAAGGCCTTGCGCAGAATGGGTTCGCCCTTGAAGGACATGTATTTGTGCACATCCGGCCGTTTCGCTTCCGCCGCCAGTCGTTCGATGACCGACGGGTGAGGCGGCAGGTCGGGACTGCCCATCGCCAGCTTGACGATACTGCGGCCGGTCGCAGCTTCCAACTCGGCTATTTCGCGCAGCCGGCGCGAAAAATAGTACTCTCCTGTGCCGTCCAGCCGATGCGAACGGGCGATCGTCACCTCTTTTGCCATAGGATGATTCGGGATTGGGATTTATAATGCGAACAGAATGAATATCTGTGCGGTCAGCACGCGCAGGAACATCACGACCGGATAGACCGTCGAATAGCCGACCGACGGCATGTCGTTGCCCGCCGTTGCATTCGCGTAGGCCAGTGCCGGAGGGTCGGTCGTCGAACCGGCTATCAAGCCCATCAGCGTGTAGTAGTTCATTTTCAGCCAGACGCGGGCCACCGTCGCGACAATCAGCAGCGGTACGACCGTGATGATGAATCCGTAGCCGATCCAGCGGTATCCTCCGCCTGCGATCGCTTCGACGAATCCGTTTCCCGCGCCGATCCCGACTGCCGCGAGGAACAGCGCGATGCCCAGCTCACGCAGCATCAGGTTCGCGCTCATCGTCGTGTAGGTGACCAAATGGAAATGGGGCCCGAAGCGTCCTATGAGGATTGCCACGATAAGCGGCCCTCCGGCAAGCCCCAGCTTGACCGGTTGAGGTACGTTCATGAACGGAATGGAGCCCAACAACACGCCCAGTGCGATTCCGACGAAGAGCGTAACCAGATTGGGCTGCCGCAGTTTTTTGAGCGAGTTGCCCAGCACGTCGGCGACCTGTTCCACCGCTTTGGCGGGGCCTACGACCATCACGCGGTCGCCGACCTGCAATTCCAGTCCCTGATAGGGAATCAGGTCGACCCCCGCACGGTTCACGCGGGTGATGTTGATGCCGTACTTGGTGCGCAGCCGCAGGTCGGAGAATTTTTTGCCGTTGATCGACGATTTGGTAATCAGAATGCGGCGCGACACCAGTTCCGCATTGGGTGTGTGGCAGTCCCACGCTTCGTCCGTCATCTCGGTCCGACGGCCGAGAAAGGCGATGATGGCTTCGCGGTCGTCTGCCTGACAGACGACCAGCATGCGGTCGCCGTGCCGGACTACGCTCGTGGCGTCGGCCATGCGGATTTCGCCGTCGCGGAAGATGCGCGACACGACGAACGGCCGTTTGACCATCTCGCGCAACTGTTCGACCGTACGTCCGTCCAGCATCCGGTTGGCGAATTCCACCGAGACCTTTTCGGCAAGTTTGTGTTCGTTCGACAGGCGGGCCAGCTCTTCGTCTTCCCGCTCGAAACGGATGCGGAACGCATAGCGGATGAAAATCATCGTCAGAATGATGCCCACTACACCCAGCGGATAAGCTACGGCGTAACCCAGCGCAATGGTATCGTCCGCATAGCCCGCTGCGTCGGTAAAGGCTTGTTGCGCAGCACCCAGTCCGGGCGTATTGGTCACGGCACCCGACAGAATGCCGACCATCGTCGGAATAGGGGTGCCCGTCGCGATATGCAGTACATAAGTCGTCGCAACGCCCAACAGCACGATGGCCGTTGCGCAGGCAACGAGCGTCATTCCGCCGTGCTTGAATGACGAAAAGAAGCTGGGCCCCACCTGCAACCCGATGGAAAAGACGAACAGGATCAATCCGAACTCCTGCACGAAGTGGCGGATGCCGTCATCGACCGTCATGCCGAAGTGGCTGAACGCGATGCCGGCGAACAGAATCCACGTGATTCCGAGCGAGATGCCCTTTATCCGAATTTTGCCGAGCAGAATCCCCAGCGTGATGACTAATGCGAACGTGATGACCGCATGGGCAATTCCTTCGCCGAAAAAGAGATGACGGAGCCAGTCCATAGGATATATTTATCGGTTTAACGGGTGGATGCACAAAAGTAACTAATTTTTAATAAAAATTAAAAAATCGGCGCAAAACATGCTGCCGATTTTTTCGTTACTTCTGATTTTCCCGTCGGGGATTCGGTTTCGGACAGGCCGGTGCTTGCTTGCCCGGCTTTCGGAGCGGACACTCCGTTTCGTCGCAGGCGGCGCATCCGCTTCGGCTGCGTCCCGTAGCGAACCGATAGAGCCCGCGTGCGATAATACTGGCTATCGCAGCTCCGATAGCCCATACGATGAGGGTTTGCCAATCCATGCCGTCAGATCCACAGAACGAGGTGATAGACCGCCCACGCCACAATCCATGCCAATCCCGTGTTGTAAAGCAGGGTCAGTACGGCCCATTTCCAACCCGCTTCGCTTCCGATAGCCGTTACTGTTGCGATGCAGGGGAAATAGAGCAGAATGAAGACCAAAAAAGCGAGCACCGATGCGGTCGTGAAATCCCCGCTGGCGATCAGCCGTTTCGAGAGCACGGACGCATCTTCGTCCAGCGCGGCGTCGGGCGTTGTCAATACTTCCGTTACGCCTTCCGCCCCGCCGATGACCGCGATGTCGGAATCCACTTCGACGTGCAGTTCGCGGGGCGCTTCGTTTTCGGAGTAGAGCACTCCGAGCGTGCTGACGACGATTTCTTTTGCCGGTACCCCCGAAAGCAGTGCGACACCCGCTTTCCAGTTCAACCCCAGCGGACGGAATACCGGTTCGCAGGCCTTGCCCAGCCGGCCGAGATAGGAGTTTTCGTAATGGGTCGTGGGGCTATCGACGGTTTCGAGGGATGCGGTCGGGCGCGGATAGTAGCTCAAAAACCACACGGCGATCGACGCCACGAGAATCATTCCGCCCATCTTTTGCAGATATTGCGCGCATTTGTCCCACATGTGCGAGAGTGTCCTCTTCCATGTCGGCAGACGATAGGGCGGCAGCTCCATGACGAAAGGCGTTTCGTCTACCGGAAAAAGGAAACGGCGCATCAGCCGGGCGGTCAGTATGGCGACGAGTACGCCTAAAAGATAGAGTCCCGTCATGACCCAAACGGCATTCGATGCGAAAAACGTACCGGCCAGCAGTAGGTAGATCGGTATTCGTGCACTGCATGACATGAACGGGGTTATCAGTATGGTAATCAGTCGGCTGCTTCGGCTTTCGATCGTCCGGCAGGCCATGATGGCCGGCACATTGCAGCCGAAGCCCATGACGAGCGGAATGAACGATTTGCCGTGCAGGCCCAGCCGGTGCATCACGCGGTCCATGATGAACGCCGCACGGGCCAGATAGCCCGAATCCTCCATGAACGAGATAAAGAGGTAGAGAATCATGATGTTCGGAAGAAAGACGATAACCGATCCCACGCCGCCGATGATGCCGTCCGACAGCAGGTCGCGCAGTACACCTGCGGGCAGCAGGGCATCGACGGCCCGGCCGATCCAGCCGACCAGCGTGTCGATCCACTCCTGCGGATAGGCCCCCAGATTGAACGTGCACCAGAACATCAGCCCCATGAGCAGGAAGAAAATCGGAAATCCCCACAGCTTGTGCGTGACGAACGTGTCGATGAGGGCGGTCGTCGAGGCTTCCTCGCGCCGGCCTGCCGTGTAGGTCTCTTTCAGTGCTCCCGAAATGAAGCCGTATTTTTGGTTCGCGATGGCCGTTTCGACATCTTCACCCAACGCTTCGGTGATGCGTCGTGCTTCGCGGTCGCGCATCTCCGTCCATTCGGCGAAACGGGCGCAGTGTTTGAGACGGTCTTCGATTTCTCGATCGCCTTCCAAGAGTTTCAGGGCGTAGTAGCGCGGTGGAAAGGCTTTGGGTAGTTCGTCGCGGCAGGCTCCGACGGCGGCGTTGAGCTTCTGCAAACCCGCTTCGATGACCGAGCCTTGATTGATGTGGATGTGGCGCACGCGGTTGTCCTGATTCTCGTACACGTCGATGACCGTGTCTAGCAATTCGTTGATTCCTTTGTTGTTGCGCGCTTCGACCGGAACCATTGGTACACCCAGCATCCGGCCCAGACTGTCGTAATCGAGTTTCGCGCCGCTGGCGTTCAGCTCATCGTACATGTTCAGCGCCACCACCATGCGGGGATTGATGTCGATGAGTTCGGTCGTCAGATAGAGGTTGCGTTCGAGGTTCGACGCCACGACCGAGTTGATGATGACGTCGGGCGTCTTTTCGGCGATATGACGCCGCACGAAACGTTCTTCGGGGGTGTAGGCCGACAGTGCATAGGTGCCGGGCAGGTCGGTGACCTCGAACCGGTAGCCGCGATAGCTGCGGTAGCCGAGCTTGGCTCCGACGGTTACGCCGCTGTAATTGCCTACGTGTTCGCGTCCGCCCGATATGGCGTTGAACAGCGAGGTCTTGCCGCTGTTCGGATTGCCCACCAGTGCGACCGTGATGATGCGGCTTTGACGCGTGATGATTTCATCGGTATTGCGGCAGTCGTCGGTCTCTTCCGACGGGTACTCGGCAAAAGGACGCTCCGATTGCTGTTGTTTTTCGAGCAGTTCCCGGACTTCGGCATCCGAGAGCACGACGATCATTTCGGCCTCGCTGCGTCGCAACGAGATGTCGTACCCCATGATGCGGTATTCGATAGGGTCTTCGAGCGGCGCGTTGAGCAGCACTTCGACCCGCTTGCTGCGGACGAATCCCATCTCCATGATGCGGCGGCGGAATCCGCCGTGTCCCAATACCTTCAGAATCGTGGCCGATTCGCCGGTTTTCAGTTCGGAAAGACGCATGACTTGTAGCTTCGTTCACCCAATCGGAGGCGAAGTTACGGCTTTCCGGCGAATTTATCAATCGCAATTTGTAGGTATATTGCCTCTGCCCTGCGCGTGCGGCGGTTACTGCACGTTCTGCTGTTCGTGTGCTTCGTATGCCCCGAATCCGCCGCCCAATGCCTTGCACAGGTCGACGTAGTTGATGTATTGCTGCGCGACCAGATTTGCGAGCTGCAGCTGCGAATCGTAGAGGTCGCGTTGGGTGTCGAGCACGTTGAAATAATCGGATATGCCGCTGCGGTAGCGTGCTTGGGTCATTTCGGCGATTTTTCGGTTGGCTGCGACCAGTTCGGTGTAGCGTTCGGTTTGCAGCCGATAGGTGTCGATGGCGTCGAGTGCCGTCTCGACCTCCGAAAAGGCACTCAACACGCTTTGCTCGTATCGGTGCATTGCTTGTTCGTAGCGGGCCATTGCCGCTTGTTCCGAGCGTTTCAGTTTGCCGAATGCGAAAATCGGTGCCGTAATCGACCCTGCGGCGTCCCATGCCCAAGAACCGGAACGCGTCAGCCCTTTGAGCGATGCCGATGCGACGCCGCCTTTGGCGGTCAGCCCGATGGACGGGAACCGCGCACTGCGGGCCATGCCCACTTCGGCCGCTGCTGCGAGCAGCGAATAGCGGCTTTCCATCAGGTCGGGCCGCCGGTCGAGCAAATCGGATGGCAGTCCGACCGGAATATCCATCCGTATCGCGATATGTTCGAGCTGGATGCCCGCATCGGTGCGCTCGGGTTGCGGGGCGGTTTCGCCCAACAGCACGGCCAGCGACAGCCGTGCATCCTCGACCGCCTGTTCGTAACGCGGGATGTCGGCTTCCGCTTCGTATACCAGACTTCGGGCTTGCGCAAGGGCCACGCCGTCCGACATGCCGTAACGGTGCATCGAATCGATCAGTGCGGCCGATTCGTACCGGATGCGGTAGCTGCTGCGAGCAATCGACAGTGCTTCTTCGTATTCGAGCAACTCGAAGTAGGTCGTCGCGACTTGGGCGGCCAGCGACAGCCGGACACCGTTGTAAGCCCATATCGTCGATGCGATCTGCGCTCGTGCCGACCGTCGGGTGTTGCGCAGGGCCCCGAACAGCGAAATTTCCCACGAGAGGGTGGGTTCGACGGCATAGGACTGCACGATGTGCGTGGCGTCGGTATAGCTTCCGCCCGCCGTGATACCGGCTCCGATTTGCGGCAGGTATTGAGCCCTTACGACGCCCAGATTGGCACGTGCTTCTTCCACGCGGGCCGCTGCGACCGCAAGGTCGCGGTTGTTGGTCAAGGCGCGTTCGACCAGCCGGTCGAGGAGCGTGTCGCCGAACATGCGCCACCAGCCGCTGTCGATTTCGTGCAGTTCGGCGAATCCCGGATTGCATTCGTAGCGGTTCGGCAACACTACTTGCGGCGGGTAGAAACGGGGTGCGCAGGCGACGAGCACCGTCCCGACGAGGAAAAGGAATCGTTTCATGCTTGTGCGGTTTTTTGTGCGCGGCGCCGCTCGAACCGGCCGATGCGGCCGACGAGGTAATAGAGTGCGGGGTAAAGGAAGATGCCCACAGCTGTCGCGAGCAGCATGCCGCCGACCAATGCCACGCCCATGATGTTCCGTGCGGTGGCATAGACGCCCGTCGCGAAGACGAGCGGCATGACGCCGAGTATGAATGCGAATGCCGTCATGATGATGGGGCGTACCCGCTGCCGTGCCGCTCCTACGGCGGCATCGACCAGCGACGTTCCCTTTTCTTGGAAAATGCGGTGCGCATATTCGACCACCAGAATGGCGTTTTTCGCAGCCAGACCGATGAGCATCACGATGGAAATCTGCATGTAGATGTCGTTGACATAGAGCGTGTCGGCCAAGTGCATCGCGCCCGTCGCGAGCAGTGCGCCCAGCACGGCTACCGGCACGCTCAACAGAATGGCCATCGGCAGCCCCCACGATTCGTAGAGGGCGGCCAGCGACAGAAAGACGAAAATCAAGGCCAGCAAGTAGACCGTATTGCCCGATTTCGAGGCCTGCGCTTCCTGATAGGAGGTGCCGCTCCACGCCGTGCCCACGTCATCGGGCAGGACGTTCGCGGCCGTGCGCTCGATGTCGTTCATAACCGTTGCGGTCGACGCACCCGCAGCCGGTGTAACGTTCAGCGAAATGGAACGGTACAGATTGAATTGCGAGATGTATTCCGCGCCTACGGTATCCTGCACCTCGACGAACGTCGTGACCGGTACGCTTTCGCCCGAAGCGGAGGTGACGTAATAGCTTTCGAGCGAACGTCCGTCGGTCCGGTATTCGGGAGCGGCTTGGAGGTAGGTTTGATAGAGCTTGCCGAAGCGGGTGAAGTTGTTGATGTACCGCCCGCCGAGCAGCGCGCCCAGTTCTCCGTAGAACGTGCCCGGGTCGATGCCGGCGGCCAGCATGCGCTCCTTGTCGATTTTCAGCTTGCGCTGGGGAACGTCGGCGTTGAACGGGGTCGTGACGGAGGCGATGGAGGGCAGTTTTCGCAAAGAGTCGATGAGCGACTCCGCATGCCGGAGAAGATATTCCGTGCCGCGTCCTTCCAAGTCGAGCACTTCGGCTGATACGCCCGATGCCACGCCCAGTCCCGGAATCGACGGCGGAATGAACGCATAGCATTCGGCTCCGGGCACGGCGAAATAGAGTTCGTCGGTGAGTTTCTGCGCGATTTCGGCTGCGGTCAGCTTGCGTTTGTCGTAATCGACCAGCGACGCGAAGATGATGCCGCTGTTGGTCGATGCGATGCCGGCCATCATGTTGAAACCGGCAGCGAACGACGTCGAGGCGATTTCGGGCATTTGCCGGATGACGTTTTCGGCTTGCAGCATCGTTTCGCGCGTCACCTGCAACGACGAGGCTTCGGGTGTCGAAACCATCACCATGACGTAGCCCTGATCCTCTTCGGGCAGGAATCCCGACGGCAGCCGCTTCCAGACGACGGCGATGACCGCTACCACGACCGCGAGAAATACCGCCGTGCGTGCCGTGTGCCGGATAAGCGTTGAGGTGAAAGCCGTGTAGCGGGTCATCTTCCGGTCGAACCAGCGGTTGAAAGCGCCGAAAAAGCCCCGCCGGATTTCATCGCGTTTGCGGAGCATCAGGGCGCACAGTGCCGGCGAGAGCGTCAGTGCGTTGAACGCCGAAAGGACCACCGACACGGCGATAGTAATGGAAAACTGTTGGAACAGCCGCCCCGTGATGCCGCCCGTGAACGAAACCGGCAGAAAAACGGCCAGCAGGACGACCGTCGTCGCGACGATGGGCGACGCGACGTTGCGCATGGCTTCCAGTGCGGCATTGCGGGGCGTCATGCCGGCCGCGATGTTGACCTGCGTAGCCTCGACCACGATAATGGCATCGTCGACCACCAGTCCGATAGCCAGCACGAGTCCCAACAGCGAAATGATGTTCAGCGTCAGTCCCAACAGCGGAAAGACGGCGAACGCTCCGATGAGCGATACGGGAATCGCCACGAGCGGAATGACCGTCGCCCGCCAGTCCTGAATGAAAAGAAAGATGATGAGAATGACCAATCCCAAAGCAATGAACAGCGTGCGGAAAATGTCCTTGATGCCTGCGCGGATGCTGGTCGTCGAATCGACGATCGACGTCATTTCGATGCCGTCGGGAAACCGTTGCCGCAGTTTGCCGATTTCGCTTTTCACCAGTTGGCCTACCTCCATCGCGTTGCTGCCGGGCTGCTGGTACACGACCACCAGTGTTGTCGGTTTGCCCTCGAACCGCGAACTCATGCCGTAGGTCTGGCTGCCCAGCGAAACATCGGCCACATCGCGAAGCCGGATCTGCTCGCCTGCGGAGGTCGTCCGCAGTACGATGGCCCCGAACTCGTCGGACGTGGCGAGTTGCGGCGGCAGGGTGACCGTATAGGTGTAGGTCGTCCCGTCCGGTGCGGGTTCCGCTCCGAATTTGCCGGCCGGATAGATGCTTGCCTGCTGTTCGATGGCCGAGATGACCTCCTCGACGGGAATGGCGTAGTATTTCAGTACGTCGGGACGCAGCCAGATGCGCATGGCGTATTCTCCGGCTCCCATGATGTCCACTTTGCCCACACCGTTGATTTTCAGCAACTCGTCTTGCAAGTTGAGGTAGGCGTAGTTCGACAGGAATTCGTCGTCGTAGCGGCCGTCGCTGTGCAGCGCATAGACCAGCAGGAATCCCGACATGGTTTTGCGCGTCGTGACGCCTTGCTGCGTAACCGCTTCGGGCAGTTGCGGCGTCGCGGTCGCTACGTTGTTCTGGGTGAAAATGGCATCCAGATCAGGATCGGAACCGATGTCGAATGTGACCTGCACGGTCATCGAACCGTCGTTCGCGCTCGTGGATTGCAGGTAGAGCATGTCGCTGACGCCCATGATGGCTTGGCCGACGGGCGTGGCGACCGTATTGTCGACCGTTTCGGCATCGGCGCCCACGTAGGAAGCCGAAACCTCGACGACCGGCGGCGTGATGTCGGGATATTGTTCGATCGGCAGCCGCACGATGGAACTCAACCCGAGCAGCACCATCGCGATGGCCAGCGAAATCGCGAATATAGGGCGCGAAATAAAGAATTTTTCCATGAATCTATGGCTTTACCGGTGTCGGTTGCGGGTCGCCCGATTCGGGCTGTCGTTTTACGGGGGCTACTTTGGTGCCGTTGCGGAGTTTCTGTGTCCCGGCCGCTACGACCCATTCGTTGGCGGCGAGCCCTTCGTCGATGCTCCACAGTTCACCGTAGGTGTCGCCCATCGTTACCTGCCGATAGGCCACTGTACTGTCCGGTCGTACGACCCATACCGAATGGATGTCTTGCGTCTGGTTCACGCACCGGCTTGGCACCAGCACGACCCGCCGCGAGGGGCCGACGTTGGCATCCACGCGGGCGAATTCGCCGGGTTTGAGCCGCTGCCCGGGATTGGGGAACCGCACGACGAGGACGAGGGTGCCGGTTGTCGATGAAATATCCTTGCGCGTATAGGCGTAACGCCCTTTTACGGGATAGACCGTGCCGTCCGAAAGCGTCAGCCGGATGTCCGACAGCAGACCGGCATTGTCGTACACCGGCGTGTCGCGGCCTGCGGCTTTGAGGTATCGGGCCATCGGAATGGCCACGTCCACCGTCAACGTGTCGATGTTCGAGACCGTCGTCAGTACCTCGAACTGGGTGCCCGGCCCCACGTAGTCGCCGATGTGGGCCTGCGTCTTGGCCGCTATGCCGTCGATAGGGGAGCGCAGCTCCGTGTAGCCTACGTTCATTTCGGCCGAGCGCAGCGATTGTTCCATCGAACGGACATTGGCTTCGGCCGCTTTGTACTGGGCGGTGTATTGGTCGAGTTGGGCCGCGCTGATGGCGTCGATTTTGGCCAGCGGAACGGCCCGTTCGTAATTGTTGCGGGCTTCGGCCAGTTGCGCGCGGGCCGATTCGAGCGAGGCCTGCGCTTCGAGCATCGAGGTCGAAAGCTGGGCCGGATCGATGGCGAACAACAACTGCCCCTTGCGGACGGGCGCCCCGCTTTCGTATCCGGTGGAGAGCAGGTAACCATTGACGCGCGGCTGGATGACCGCGTCGAAATTGCTGGCGAGCGTGCCGATGAAGTGCATGCGGAGCGGCACCTCGTCGGCCACGGCCTGCACGACATCTACCGGAAGCGGCGGAACGGTTTGCGCAGTGCGTTTCTTTTTGCAACCGGACGCTGCGAGCAGCACGACGAATAGGAGGAACAATCGAATGAAATTCATCGGGAAGGGATTTTTGTCGGGTAGGCTGGGGCAAAAAACATACCGTCGGAATAATCGGAAGGCGCATTTCGCGCTTTTTTATGCAAAAAATCCCGCAAAAAATGTTGCGATTCGATTATTTAGCTATCTTTGCAACGATAAACATCCATTATCAAAAATTATAAAAACATGAAAGAGCTTGTAAACAAGATTCAGGCAGAGTATGAAGCATTTGCTGCCAACGCGGCTGCTCAGGTAGAAAAAGGCAACAAGGCTGCTGGTACCCGTGCCCGCAAATCGGCTTTGGAACTTTCGAAATTGATGAAGGAGTTCCGCAAGGCATCCGTCGAAGCTGCGAAATAATCCGTTCGCAGTCGAAGTGAAAAAGCCGTTCCGTGCGAACGGCTTTTTTTTCATGGATTTTCTCGTTACATTTGCATTTCGTGATCGACAGGGAGACGATAGACCGTATTTATGCCGCCGCCAATATCGTGGAGATAATCGGCGACTTCGTCACGCTCAAACGCAAGGGGGTGAACTACACGGCCTGCTGCCCGTTCCATAACGAGAAAACTCCGTCGTTCGTCGTTTCGCCCGCCAAAGGGCTTTACAAGTGTTTCGGGTGCGGTAAGGGCGGCAATGCCGTGACCTTCCTGATGGAGCACGAGAACGTCACCTATCCCGAAGCCTTGAAGATGGTGGCCAAGCGCTACGGCATCGAGGTGCACGAGAAAGAGCTGACCGAAGAGGAGATCCGCCGCAACGACGACCGCGAGTCGATGTTCGCCCTGAACGGTTGGGCGGCCGACTATTTTTCTAACATTCTGCATCACGACCCCGAAGGGATGAACGTGGGGATGTCCTATTTCCGTCAGAAGCGCGGCATGACCGATGCCACGATTCTGAAATTCGGATTGGGTTTCTGTCCTGCGAAAGGAGACCGGATGTCGAAAGATGCGCTGGCCGCCGGTTACAAGGAGGAATTTTTGGTTTCGACGGGTCTTTCGCTTCGGCGCGAAAGCGACGGTTCGTTGTTCGACCGCTTCCGCGATCGCGTGATGTTTCCCGTGCACAACATTTCGGGCCGCATCGTGGCGTTCGGCGGGCGTACGCTCCGTACCGACAAGTCGGTCGCCAAATACCAGAACTCGCCCGAAAGCGAGATATACAGCAAAAAACGCGAACTCTACGGCCTCTATTTTGCGAAAAAAGCAATCCAGCAGCAGGATTTCGCCATTTTGGTCGAGGGGTATACCGACGTCATTTCGATGCACCAAGCCGGTGTCGAAAACGTCGTCGCTTCGTCGGGTACGTCGCTGACGACGGAGCAGATACGGTTGCTGAACCGTTTCACCAAGAACATCACGGTGATTTACGACGGCGACTCGGCCGGTATCCATGCTTCGCTGCGCGGCATCGACATGATTCTGCGCGAGGGGATGAACGTGCGCGTCGTATTGCTGCCCGAACCCGAAGACCCGGATTCGTTCGCCCGCAGCCATACGGCCGACGAGTTGCAGGCCTATATCCGCGAGAACGAGCAGGATTTTCTGGCGTTCAAGGCCCAGTTGCTGCTGAAAGATGCGCAGGGCGATCCGATTCGCAAGGCGTCGCTTATCGGCGACATGGTGCAGTCTATTGCGCAGATACCCGACCCGATTCAGCGGTCGGTATATATAAAGGAGTGCGCCCGGACGATGGATATCGATGAGAATCTGTTGATTTCCGAAGTGGCGCGCAAACGGCTTTCTTCTACCGGCGACCGCGAAACGGACGAGTTCCTGCGCCGTCAGACTACCCGTATCCGCAGCGAAGCGGCACAGGAGGCAGCGGCCGAAACGGAATATCCGCGTCAGGTCGAGGCGGGCAGCAGCGTCGATGCGTTGGAACGCGAATTGCTCAAATACCTGCTCAAATACGGGCATCGGTCGTTCGAGTTCAAGGAGGGGCGCACGATGGTGCCCTGCAACGTGGCGCAGGTCATTTTCGACGAATTGGCCGACGGCGATTTGAAATTCCGCAATCCGGTCTATGAGAAAATCCGCGAAACCTATAAGGAACAATGGCAGCAGTCGGGCGTGGGAGCCGAAGTGCCGGATCGTTTTTTTCTGACCCACCCCGATCCGGAAGTGTGCAAGGTATCGGTCGATATTTTTTTCTCCGACAACTATGTAATCAGTCGGTTGTGGGTGCTCAAGGAGGTGCATATTGAGAGTGATGATGAAATATTGGCCGAAGGGGTTCCCAAAGCTGTAGTACTATATAAATCTAAGGTTCTTGATGGTTTGATTAAAGAGCAACAAATGCGATTAGAGGAAGAATCAGCGACGGAGGAGACGATGGAAGACGCCTTACAACGCCTTTCCATGTTGAATAACGCTCGTGTGGCGATTGCGAAGAAGTTGAAGCGCTTGATATTGTAAGTGATTGCGTGGGCAACCGTTGGAAGTCTGAAAAAAAAGGGGCGGGCAATCGGGTCGTACACGCATCACTGCGCATACTGTGTGCAAACAGAAAATAAACAGAAAGATGTGTAAAACATATCGAAGATAAGAATCAGTTACCTTGGACCGATTCCCGCCCCCGATGATGAAAAGTGCAATTTTTATGCCGTTTTTACCCGTATGAGCGAACAGAAAAAGATCAATATCCGAAACAAACGGGCCACGTTCGATTACGAGATTCTCGAAGAGTGGGTCGCGGGCATCGTGCTGGTCGGTACCGAAATCAAGTCGATTCGGGTCGGCAAGGCGTCGATGACCGATTCGTTCTGTTATTTCGACAAGGGCGAATTGTGGATTCGGGGGGTCAACATTTCGGAGTACGATTGGGGGACGTGCAACAACCACGTTCCGCGTCGCGACCGGAAACTGTTGCTGACCGCCCGTGAACTGATGAAATTGCAGCGCTCCATGCAGGACAAGGGGCTGACCGTCGCCGGTCTGCGGCTCTTTCTGAACGAACGGGGGCTGGCGAAGGTCGTAATCGGGCTGGCGCGCGGCCGCAAATCCTACGACAAGCGTGAGTATCTGAAAGAGAACGACGCCCGCCGCGAAATGGACAAGGCAATGAAGAATTTTCGGAAATAGAAAAACGCGATATGTCTTTGATTTTGTCTATCGAAACCGGCACCGACGTTTGTTCGGTCGGCATCGCCAAAGAGGGCGAACTGCTTTCGTTGCGCGAGAGCGACGAGGGACGCGACCATGCCCGCAAGGTGGGGGTGTTCGTCGATGAACTGCTGCGCGAAACGGGTATCGCGCCCGATGAACTGGATGCCGTAGCGGTCGGCAAGGGGCCCGGTTCCTATACCGGTCTGCGCATCGGCGTGTCGTTCGCCAAAGGGCTTTGTTACGGGTTGCAGAAACCGTTGCTGGCGGTCGGTTCGCTCGATTCGCTGGTCGAGGTGGCCCGCGAGGACTATGAAGCGGGCATTTTGCAGGTCGACGATTGGGAGCGGGCCGTGCTTTGCCCGATGGTCGACGCACGCCGCATGGAGGTCTACACGCAGTTGTTCGATGCTTTCGGACGGCCTTTGAACGAAGTTTCGGCGGAGGTGATAGACGACGGCAGTTTTGCTGCGCAGCGCGCCGGCGATCGGCCGTTCGTGATTTTTGGCAACGGTGCACGTAAGTGCGCGGAGGTGTTGGCCGGTGCGGTTTGCGTCGAGGTGACTCCGTCGGCTCGCGGATTGGTGCGTTTGGCGCAGCAGGCGTTGGGCGAGGGCCGCATCGAGGACATCGCCTATTTCGAGCCTTTTTATCTGAAAAATTTCGTCGCGACGACCTCGAAGAAAAAACTGTTCTGATTCGGACGGATTTTTTCTCCGGCCTATCTGCCTTGTGCTTACGATTGCATTTTGATGAAATGACCCGCGAAGAGCTGACAGCCCGTTTGTCGGTGCCGCGTTATCTGGTTGATTTTGCCGAGCAGGTAGCCCGCGAGGTGTTGGCGGCCGATGCGGTCGGCATGCTTTACGCGTTGGCGACCGATTCGCACGACGGATTATCGGCGGCGGTGCGTCATCGGTTGTATTTTCGGGCGGCGTACGTGCTGGAAAAGGTTTTCTTCGCGGCTCCCGAGCAGTTCGGCCCGTTCGTCGATGACTTTTTTCGGCGCGGGTTTCCGGCTTGTTCCGATGCCAGTGCCCGGCGGCATTTCGGGAAAATCATGGCTAATCTCTTACAGACGTACACCCCCGACGATGCGGTTCTTTCGCGCATCGCCGAATGTGCGGCTTCGTGGACGGTCGAACCGAAGACGAAAGCGGCGGTGCGGATTTGGTGCGTCGAAGTGTTGAGGCTTTGCCGTGACAAATGCGCGTGGGTCGATGAAATGTGGGACGATTTGCTTGCGACTTTGACATACGATGCTTCACCGGCTATCGCGGCACGGATGCGCAACGGTTGGAAAAAGGATCGTTCGTCGGGCGAATAAGTCCGTTTCAGTTTTCCGTATCGTCGTTTCCGGTCGGAAGCACGTCTTCTTCCGGCATCTCGCTGCCAGCTTCATCGAGCATGCGGGCGGAGAATTGCTTTTTGCTTTGCAGTCGGGCTGTTTTTTGCAGTCGCATGCCGACCCGCACGATGTTATCGTTCCCCGTGCAAAGCCGTTTGCGGGCATCTTCGTAGGCGTCGCGGGCTTTGTCGAGTGCCGCGCCGACCCCTTCGAGCGAGGTTGAGAATGCCGCCGCTTGTTCGTAGAGTTTCAATGCGCAGGTGGCTATTTCGCGTGTGTTCTTGTCCTGTGCATGGTATTTCCAAAGGTCTGCGACTAATTTCAGCAATGCGAACAGATTGGTCGGCGACGAGATGATAACCTTCTTGTCGTAGGCGTCGCTCCAAATGGCCGAATCGGCTTTCAGTGCCTCCAAAAAGGCCGGTTCGTTGGGGATGAAGAGGATAACGAAGTCCGGCGAATTGAACTGCCGCTGATAATCCTTGCGCCCCAGTTCGGTGACGTGCTGGCGCACCGATGCGACGTGTGCCGCCAGATGACGCTGGCGCTCGGCTTCATCGGTGGCCGAAGTATAGGCCACGAAAGCGGTAAGCGACACTTTCGAGTCGATGACGATCTCCTTTTTTTCGGGCAGGCGGAGCACTACGTCGGGCCGCAGGTTGCGCCCTTCCTCGTCCTTGACGTTGTATTGCGTCTCGTAGTGGATGCCTTTCGTGAGGGCAGAGCTGTCGAGGATGGTCTCCAATAGCATTTCGCCCCAGTCACCCTGCACTTTCGAGTTGCCTTTCAGCGCATTGGTCAGATTGACCGTTTCGGCCGTGATGCGGTGGTTGAGCTCCATCAGGTTTTTGAGTTCCGCTTTCAGCTCGCCGCGCTGCGAGGTCTGCACGGTGTAGATCTCCTCGACCCGTTTGCGGAAGTCGGTCAGATTGTCCCGAAACGGTTTTATTAAGAGCTCGATTGCGTCGCTGTTGGTTTTGCGGAGGTGTTGCGACTGTTCGCCGAGAATTTCATTCGCCAAATTGCGGAATTGCAGTCGGAGCGTTTCTTCATTTTTTTCGCGTTCCTGCCGTTCTGCCTCGCGCTGTTCGTCCGTTTTGCGGCGCATGGCGGCGATTTCGGCTTCGGATGCGGCTTTCAGTGCAGCCAATTCTGCGGTCGTGCGGGCGTGTTCTTCCAACAGCCGGCGGATTTCCGCTTCGGCGGCTATGCGCGTTTCGTCTGCCGCCGTTTTTTCGTTCCGCAAGCGTTCTTTTTCGCTCCGTTGGAAATAGAGGGCGGCACCCAGCACCGCCGAAACGGCTCCGAGAACGACCGTTATCCCGATATATATGCTCTCCATAACGGCAAATTTAGCGATTATTTTTGGTTCTGCACGCGGCTTGCTCTATCTTTGAGAAAATGAATTTCTCTTAGATAGGCTGCGCCTCGGCAAAATGCAAATATGGATTTGCTTTTGCGCTCGGCTTGCGCTATCTTTGCGGAACAAGCAACGGATTCCATGCAACGTATTCTCGCTCCTTCGATTCTCTCGGCCGATTTCGGACACCTCGACCATGTTGTCCGCATGCTCGACCGCAGTGCCGCCGAGTGGGTGCATATCGACGTGATGGACGGCGTGTTCGTGCCTAACATTTCGTTCGGATTTCCTGTATTGAAAGCTGTGCGCAAGGTGACCCGGAAGGTGCTGGACGTGCATCTGATGATTGTCGAGCCGGAGCGTTATGTGCGGCGTTTCGCCGAAGCGGGAGCCGACATGGTGACGTTCCACCTCGAAGCGTGCGCCGACCCTGCGCGCTGCATCGCCTCGATTCGCGAGAGCGGAGCCCGTGTCGGAATTACCATTAAACCCGCCACGCCGGTCGAATCCCTGCGCGAGTGGCTGCCTGCGGTCGATATGGTGTTGATCATGAGCGTCGAGCCCGGATTCGGCGGGCAGGAATTCATCCCTGCGTCATTCGACAAAATCCGCGCCCTGCGCCGCATGGCGGCCGAATCGAATCCGGCGTTGCTGGTCGAGGTCGACGGCGGCATCACGCGGCAGAACGCGCCGGAGGTCTATGCGGCTGGTGCCGATGTGCTGGTGGCGGGAAATGCCGTCTTCGGGGCCGAAGACCCCGAACGGGCGATTGCGGAGTTGCTGGGCAGATAGGCAGGGGTTCTGACCTGCGTTCGACGAGTGCTCTTTTAATGACAATTTTAATGAATATATGATTTCACTCGATAATTTGACGGTCAGTTATGGCGGTTGGACGTTGTTTGACAACATTTCGTTTCTGATCAATCCGAAAGACCGCATCGGGCTCGTCGGGAAGAACGGGGCCGGAAAAACGACCTTGCTGCGTATCATCACGGGCGAACAGCAACCTACTTCGGGTGCCGTGACGATCAACGGCGAATGTTCGGTCGGGTATCTGCCCCAGCAGATGCGTGTGCACGACACGACGACGCTGGTCGAGGAGACGGCCAAAGCGTTCGAGGAGGTTTTGCGCCTCGAAGCCGAAATCGACCGGCTGACCCGCGAAATCGCCGAACGGACGGACTACGAGAGTGCCGCCTATGAACAATTGATTCACCGGCTAAACGACGCGCAGGATCACTATCATATTCTGGGCGGCGAAACGCGCGATGCCGACATCGAAAAAACGCTGCTCGGATTGGGGTTCAAGCGCGAGGATTTCGGCCGTGCGACGAGCGAGTTCTCGGGCGGTTGGCGCATGCGTATCGAACTGGCCAAGTTGCTGTTGCGGCGGCCGTCGATTTTTCTGCTCGACGAGCCGACCAACCACCTCGACATCGAATCCATCCAGTGGCTCGAAGAGTATCTGCGCAACTACAATGGGGCTGTGCTGTTGATTTCGCACGACCGTGCCTTTTTGGACAATGTAACGAACCGCACGGTCGAACTCTCGCTGGGGCATATCACCGATTACAAGGTGCCTTATTCCAAATATGTCGTCTTGCGCGCCGAGCGGCGGGCGCAGCAGCTGGCGGCCTACGAAAACCAGCAGCGGATGATCGAGAAAACCGAAGAGTTTATCGAGAAGTTCCGTTATAAACCGACCAAATCCAATCAGGTGCAGTCGCGCATCAAGCAGTTGGAAAAACTGGAACGCTTGGAGATCGAGGAGGAGGATTTGGCGACGCTCAACATCAAATTTCCGCCTGCGCCCCGTTCGGGGCAGGTGGTCGCCGAAGTCAATGAGGTGGGCATGTCGTTCGGGGCGAAGCACGTGTTCAGTGGCGCGAATTTCGTCGTCGAAAAGGGCGACCGCATCGCGCTGGTCGGGCGTAACGGCGAGGGCAAAACCACGCTGGCCCGCATGTTGGTAGGGCAGCTGACGCCGACGGAGGGTTCGGTGCGCATCGGTGCCAATGTCAATATCGGTTATTATGCGCAGAATCAGGATGATCTGATGGACGGTGAGTTCACCGTCTACGATACGCTCGACCGTGTGGCGGTGGGGGACATCCGCACCCGTCTGCGCGATATTCTCGGGGCATTCCTCTTTCGCGGCGAGGATATCGACAAGAAAGTCAAGGTGCTCTCGGGCGGTGAGCGGGCGCGGCTGGCGATGGCTCGCATGATGCTCGAACCGCGCAACCTGCTGGTGCTCGACGAGCCCACGAATCACATGGATATGCGCTCGAAAGATATTCTGAAAAGCGCCATTATGAAGTACGACGGTACGGTCGTGGTCGTGTCGCACGACCGCGAATTTCTCGACGGCATGGTCGACAAGGTTTACGAGTTCCGCGACGGCGGCGTGCGCGAGTACTTGGGCGGTATTTATTACTTCCTCGAAAAACGCAAACTGGAATCGTTGCACGAGTTGGAGCGGCGTGACACTTCGTCCGGCAAGTCGGTTCCAACAGCCGCCAAGTCGAAAGAAAAACTCCCTGTGGAGGCATCGTCCGGCAGCGGCAAACTCTCTTACGAACAGAAAAAGGAGCAGGAAAAGCTGTTGCGCAAACTGCGCAAGGCGGTGGAGGTCATCGAAACCGATTTGGCCGACATCGAGCGGCAAATCGCGGCGTATGATGCCAAATTCGCGTCGGCAACCGCCTACGACGAAGCCGACTACAAGGCCTACAATGAACTGAAAACCCGCTACGACCATCAGATGCACGAATGGGAAAAGGCGTCGTACGAATTGGAAATCACGGAATCATGAATCAGCGAATGAAATCATTGCCGCGATACGGTTTTTTGCCGCTCTTTGTCGTCTGTGTTTGTGCCGGATGCTTCGGCGGACGTCCGAATTCGCAGCTTTCCGAATCGGTCGATGCGGTTGATACCGTTCGCCGATTCGATTCGCTGTTTTTTGCGGCGGATTGTTCTGAATATACGGGTTATTTCGGAGCCGGTACCCGTAGCAAGGCGGCTTTGGATAATATCCGAAGGGTGATTTTTGAAACTCCCGTGTGCAATGTTCCGTTGGACGGTTGCACCGATTGCGATGCAGCCCGACGTTTGCAGGTGCACGCGCTCGACAGCCTCCGGTCGTTGGCATGGCTCGACGGTGAGTTGTGGACCGAAATGCGTGCCTTGTTTCTCGAATGGGCCGAACGGCAGTTCGATCGGGATTATATCGTTTTTCGCAGTCGTCGCGAGCCTGCGTTTTTGTACGATTGTTCCGAGTGCGATTCGGTCATTCGCCATTGTGCGGATGTGCTTACGGGGCCCGCTGACCGCTTCGTCGACGAGGTGCGCCGGTATTGGAAAGCGCAGGGGCGTACCCTTTTCGCTCGTGACAGCAATTCGCTGAACAATCATTTGGCCTATGTCGATGCCCGATTGAATACGCCGGACAGTCTCCGCGAGGCGCGCGAAGCGTTGTTCCGCTTGTTGAGCAACCACCTCAATCATCGCATTCACCAGCGTCTCGGTACGAACGGCGCGGTCGATTTCGGTATCTATGAATCCGCTTTCTTGCAGTCGTTCGACAGCGTGCACGTCGAAACTTGGGAGCCTTGAACGAAAAACAAACGAAATATATGACAGACAATCTGATATTCGGCATCCGACCCGTAGCCGAAGCGGTCGAGGCGGGCCGGCAAATTGAAAAACTCTACATCCGCAAGGGGGCTGAAGGCCAACTGATGCAGGAACTGAAAGACCTTTGTACGCGTCATCGGTTGCGATGGCAGGAGGTGCCGGTGGAGAAACTCAACCGCCTGACGCGTGGTAATCATCAGGGCGTGGTGGCGCAAATGGCCGCTATCGACTACGTGGAATTGGCCGATATTCTCGAACGGGTGCCCGACGATGAAACGCCGTTGGTCGTGGTTTTCGACGGGGTTACCGACGTGCGGAATTTCGGGGCTATCGCTCGTTCGGCCGAGTGCGCCGGAGCGCACGGACTGATTACGCCGCTGAAAAACTCTGCGCCCGTCAATGCTGAAGCTATCCGCTCGTCGGCCGGTGCGCTGACCTCGATTCCCGTTTGTCGTGTAGGCTCTGTTCGCAATACGCTGAAGCAGTTGCAGGCGGAGGGGTTCCAATTGGTGGCAGCGACCGAAAAAAGCCGCAAACTGCTCTACGATGCCGATTTCCGCAAGCCGACAGCTCTTGTCATGGGCGCCGAAGATACGGGTATCTCGAAAGAGGTGCTGAAATTGTGCGACGAACAATTGGCCATTCCGCTTATCGGTCATATCGAGTCGCTCAACGTGTCGGCGGCAGCCGCCGTGATGTTGTTCGAGGTCGTGCGGCAGCGCATCGGGGAATAAAGGGGAATAAATGCGTGATAAGCCCGAAACGGATTCGGGTATTTTCATCGGAAAACGTTTTTTGTCATGAAAGGAAAAATCGGAAAGTATTTGTCCGAACTTCGGTTCGGATTTGTGCGTGTCGTGCGGAGGTATCCCGTCGAGACGGCCTTGCAAACGGTGCTGGCCGTTTTGTTTGTTTGGTGGGCCGAAACTGAAAAATTGCCTTTCCCAGCCGAAGGTTTGTGGTTGTTCCCGCTTTTCTCGTTGGGGGCGCTCGTTATCAACACGCTGGCCGGTGCAAGCGCGTGGCGTCGTGTCTACTACGTGTGCTGGGCACCGCTCGTGCCATTGTTGTGTTGGTCGGGGCTGAAAGAATGGATCGCTTCGGAGCAGTTCGCCATTACGATCGGATTGCTTGTGCCGTTGGCTTTGGTGTTGTGCCGTCGGGCGCGGAACAATCAACGTTTTGCTGCCGATGTCATGCTCTATGTGCGGTCGGCTTTCCTCGCATTGTTTTTTACGAACGTCGCTTTGGCACTTTTTCAGGCCACGTTCTGGTCGGCGGCCTATATCTTCGGGTTCGATGACGTGCGGTGGATTTCGCATTTCGCGGGCGATGTCGCTTGGTGTGCCAATCTGTTGATTGTGCCGGTAGTGTTCCTGATGCTGCTCGACAGGTGGGAGAATGCCGAATACCGGTTGGCTCGTTTCGGCGAGGTGCTGGTCAACTGGCTTTTCACGCCGGCACTTATCGTCTACGCCTTGCTTTTGCATCTTTATGCGCTTAAAATCGTGCTCGTGTGGTCGTTGCCGCGCGGTGGCGTCGCTTATCTCGTCTTCGGGTTCATGTTGATGGCTTTGCTCGTGCGGCTGTTGCGCGAATTGATCGACAAACATGTGGCCGAATGGTTTTACAGCAGGTTCAGTTTCTTCATGCTCGTGCCTGCGTTGTTGTTCTGGGTCGGAGTCATGCGCCGTGTCAGCGAGTACGGATTGACCGATTCGCGTGTCTATCTGTTAGTTTGCGGTATCGTGATGACGTTGGCCGTAGGGTTGTTCTTCCTGCGTTCGGGGCGTTACAGTTGGTTGTGCGCTTCGGCGTTCGTTCTTTTTGCGGCTATGGCATACGTGCCTTTTCTGTCGCCGAAAAACATCGGTCTGCATTCGCAGCGGGCCCGTTTCGAGCGGTTGGGGCATGAATTGGGCATGCTCGACGACGAGGGCCGTTTCGTGCGTCGGACGGTACTGTGGGCCGATTCGGTGCGGCGGGCCGATTATGCCGACTTTTTTTCGGCGATGCGTTATGTCGAACTGCGCGACACTACGTTCCGTACCTCGTTGGACTTGGGCGATAAAAGTTCGTGGGGATTGCAGTATGAATTGTTGCCGTGGGAAGGTTCGGATACGGTCATCGTCGAGGCCGGTGACATCGTCGAGGTCGAATTGCCGTTGGATTGCCGTATCCCGCAGGATGCGACGTATCGTTATATCTATCCGAACTTGAATCATGGGTGGATTTCGCATAAGCAGGCCGGCGTTCGTTTCAAATCGGACACTTTGCGCATCGTCTATTTCGGTAAATCGTTGCTCACTATTTCCGGCGACGAGCTCGTCCGGCGACAAATGAAGCGCACGGGATTGACTTTCGAGGAGCTCTCCGAGCTGAAGCGGGAGCAGGCGACGAAGTTTCTCGATTACCGCGACGAACGGGTGCGGGTCATCTTCAGCAGCCTCAAAGTCGAGCGGCGCGATTCGACGTCGTACGGTTGTGCCGGTGCGGCGGTCGAGTTGGTCATGTCGCGGTGAAAATGATGCTCGTGCGATGAATCATCCCGTTTTGGGCGAAATCGAGTGCGTGCGGTCTTCGCGGGCGCGGCGCATCACCGTCAGCGTGCGGCGGGGCGGAGCCGTTAGGCTGACTTATCCGCGTCGGGCGTCGCAACGGCAGGCGTTGGAGTTCTTGGAGAGCAAAATCGCGTGGGTCGAACGTGCGCGCGAACGGATAGCGGCTCGCACGCCGGTCGAACCGCTGTTGCCGCCCGCCGAAGCGAAAGAACGCATCGAGGAATTGCGCCGTGCGGCGAAAGCCGACCTTCTGGCACGGCTCGAAAGGCTCTCGCAACAGACCGGATTGCGGTATGCCGGTGTGACGATTCGGGCGGCGCGAACGAAGTGGGGATGCTGCACGTCGCGGAACACCATTTCGTTGAGCCTTTTTCTGATGGCTTTGCCTGAACATTTGCGTGATTTTGTGTTGCTGCACGAGTTGTGCCATACGGTGCACCACGACCATTCGCCCCGTTTCCATGCGCTGCTCGACCGGTTGACGGGAGGCCGCGAGTGGGAGTTGAACCGCGAACTGCGTGGTTATTCGATTCGCGGATGACCGGAGTGCGGACGATTTGGAAAATCGCTGTTTTATGCCTATCTTCGTCAAAATAACGTCGAACATCTAAACAACATTCATAATGAAACAGAAAGTTTCCGATAAATTCGAGGCGCTTTTCGGTGCGGGTGCCGAGTTGTTCGCTTCGCCGGGTCGCATCAACCTGATCGGCGAGCACACCGATTACAACGGCGGGTTCGTCTTTCCGGGCGCGGTCGACAAGGGAATCGTAGCTGCCATTCGGCTCAATGGCACCGACAAGGTGAACGCCTATGCGCTCGACCTCGATGAAAAGAGCACGTTCGGCCTGAACGAAGAGGACAAGCCGAAAGAGGGCTGGGCCTGCTATCTGTTCGGCGTATGTCGTGAAATTCAGAAACGGGGCGGCAAGATCGAGGGCTTCGATACCGTGTTTTCGGGCGATGTGCCGCTGGGTGCGGGCATGTCGTCGTCGGCCGCGCTGGAATCTACCTATGCTTTCGCGCTGAACGAGCTTTGTCACTGCGGAATTGACAAATTCGAGCTGGCCCGAATCGGCCAGTCGACCGAACACAACTACTGCGGTGTGAATTGCGGCATCATGGACCAGTTCGCCTCCGTTTTCGGCAAGGCGGGGTGCCTGATGCGACTGGATTGCCGTTCGATGGAATATGCCTACTTCCCGTTCGACCCCGAAGCGCACGGCTACAAGCTCGTGCTGGTCGATTCGCGGGTGAAGCATGAATTGGTCGATTCGCCATACAACACACGCCGTCAGTCGTGCGAGCGGGTCGTTGCCGAAATACAGAAAAAACATCCGCACGTGCAGTTCCTGCGCGATGCCGATGCGACGATGCTCGAAGAGGTCGCTCCGGCCATTTCGCAGGAGGATTATAAGCGTGCCCGCTTCGTCATCGGTGAGGTGCGGCGCGTGCTCGATGTTTGCGATGCGTTGGAGCGGAACGACTACGAAACGGTCGGCGAGAAGATGTACGAAACCCACTGGGGGCTGTCGAAGGATTACGAAGTCTCGTGCGTCGAGTTGGATTTCCTCGCAGAGGTAGCCAAAGAGTGCGGCGTGACGGGTTCGCGCATCATGGGCGGCGGTTTCGGCGGTTGCACGATCAATCTGGTGAAGCAAGAACTTTACGATGATTTCATCGCGACGGCCAAATCGAAATTCAATGCCGAATACGGCCATGAACCGAAAATCTACGACGTGGTGATTTCCGACGGTTCGCGTCGGTTGGAATAACCGTTGCGGAGCAGCGGACAAAAAAGGAGGGCTTTTGAAGGCGCTCCTTTTTTGTTATGAGTGGCGGAAAATTTCGAGAAAGGCAGTAGGGGTTATTTCTCCAATAGCTTTTGGAACAGGACTTCGTCCGTATAGCCGTCGGGTGTCCAAAGCCAGTCGCGTTTGGTGCCGACTTCGACGAATCCGGCGTTTCGGAACAACGCGAGGCTGGCCGTATTCGTTGCGCCGACGTTACACCACAGCTGATGCAGTCCCAGCACTTCGCGGGCGTAGCGGCAGCCGGTTTCTATCACATCGGTCGCGTATCCTTGCCTGCGGGCATCCGCCGGATGAATCAGAATGCCGATTCCGGCGCGTCGGTTCAGCGGGTCGAACTCGAAAAGGTCGAGCGCGCCGATGATGCGGGGGGAGTTTAGGACGGAGTTGTCCGCGTTCGTTTCGTTGCGATATTTGCGGCTGTCGGAAAAGCGGTCGGGCGTTTCGATAATCAATCGCTGCTGGCGGGTCTGGAAGATGTCGAAGCGTTGTTCTTCGACGAACCGTTCGAGTGCATGACGCGAAAAAGGTGCCGTCGTCCCGCTCACTCGCCAAACCGACGGGTCGTTTTCCCAACGGTACATCGGGTCGATGTCCTCCGGTTCGACCGCCCGCAAACGAATCAGTTTTCCTTCGATCGGTGTCAAAGTCCGATGATTTTGTTGCGGATCAACATCGCCACACCCCAAGCGTTGGCGTTCTCCGACATCTTCGAGAGCCGGAATTTCGTGTCCTTATAGACCAAGTTGAGCGAGTATTTGTTGGTGGCCGATTTGAGCGGCAACATCAGGTAATCGCCTGCTGTCGCCATCGGGCCGCCGACAATGACCGTTTCGGGGTTGAACGTGTTGATAAGGAATGCGATTGCCTTGCCGACTTTTTCGCCCGCTTCCTCGATGAGCTCGATGGAGAGGTTGTCGTCGTTCTTGGCCGCCGCGATGATGTCCTCGATGCGGATGCTCTTTTGCTGTTCGTATTGACCGCGAAGAATGGTATTGACGCCTTTTTCAATCAGATGGGACATCTTTTCCTCGATGGCGATACCCGAAACTTCCGTTTCCAGACATCCTTTCTTGCCGCACGAGCAGATGATTTCGTTGTCGAAGAACGGAATGTGTCCGAATTCGCCTGCAAAACCACTTTTGCCGTAATAAAGTTGTCCGTCGACGATGATGCCGATAGCCACGCCGCGTCCCATGTGCAGATAGAGCACGTTGCTCTCGTCTTTCGATTTGCCGCAGGTATACTCGGCATAGCAGCGGGCGCGGGTGTCGTTTTCCAGCAATACGCGGATGCCGACCCGTTCTTCGAGGATTTCGCGCAGCGATTGTTCGCTCGTCGTGAAGTATTTGTAGCTGCGGCCCGTGTCGGGATTGACGCGGCCCGTCATGCAGACGCCCAATCCGAGAATTTTGCCGCGATCGACGCCGCAGGTCGCGATGAACTGCTCGATGTTCGTGCAGATGTGTTCGATGCACTGCGGGCGGTCGAGCAGCTCGAACGTCAAGTCGACCTCCTCCTTGATGATGTTGTTTTGCAGGTCGGTGATCAGAAAGGTCATGTTGTCGCGCCCGACGTTGACGCCGGCGAAATAGATGGCCGAGTTCGCCAGTCCGAAGATGTTGGGACGGCGTCCGCCCGGCGTTTCCACTTTGCCCAAGTCGCACACGATGTTCTCTTCGACCAGTTCCTGCACCAGCTTGGTGATGGTCGGTACGCTGATATGCAGCTCTTTGGTCAGTTCCGAGAGCGTGCATTCGCCGTTTACGGCCATGTGCGCGATGATATTGCGTTTGATGAGGTTGTTTTTGTGGGTAATTCCCTTCAAGGCATCTTCTTCGTGCTTGTTGAAAAAATCGGTCAGCGAGGTCATGGTTCGTCGAGCGTTTTTAATTTACTTTGCAAAATTAGTAAATATATTTAATAAGTACAACGGGCGATCTGTAAAAATCCGAAAATTTTCGAGCATGAGGTCGGGATACGAAAAAAGGGATGCCTTTCGCAGGGCATCCCTTTTTCGTTTGCAGTAGTGTCGCTGTTACAAAGTCGATTTCGATTCGACCGTTGCTTCGGCATCCACCTTCTTGATAAGGCCTTGCAGCACATTGCCCGGCCCGAGTTCCGTGAACTCCGTGATTCCGTTGGCCAGCATGTTGCGTACGATGTACGTCCAGCGCACCGGTGCGGTCAGCTGGGCGATCAAGTTGGCTTTGATGACTGCGGGATCGGTGTAAGGTTTTGCGTCCACATTTTGATAGATAGGGCAGGTCGGCGTCTGGAAAGGAGCCTCGTTGATAGCTTTTTCCAGTTCCTGTTTCGCCGGCTCCATCAGGGGCGAGTGGAACGCACCGCCAACCGGCAGGCGCAATGCGCGTTTGGCTCCGGCTGCTTTGGCCTTTTCGCAGGCGGCATCGACCGCTTCGACGGCACCCGAAATCACCAACTGGCCCGGGCAGTTGTAGTTAGCGGCCACGACGACTCCTTCGGTCGATGCGCAGATCTCTTCGACGGTGGTATCGTCCAACCCGAGAATGGCGGCCATCGTGCCGGGCTGCGCTTCGCAGGCGGCCTGCATCGCTTGGGCACGTTTCGATACGAGTTTCAACCCGTCCTCGAACGACAAGGCACCGGCAACGACCAATGCCGAGAATTCGCCCAACGAGTGACCGGCGACGGCATCGGGTTTCACGCCGAGCGCTTTGGCCATGATGACCGAGTGCAGGAATACGGCTGGTTGGGTGACTTTCGTCTGTTTCAGTTCGTCGGGCGTTCCGGTGAACATGATGTCCGTAATGCGGAATCCGAGAATTTCATTCGCTTTTTCAAAAAGCTCCTTTGCAACGGGTACGTTGTCGTAGAGGTCTTTGCCCATTCCGACGGCTTGGGCGCCTTGACCCGGAAAAACGTATGCGTGTTTCATCTTTTCTGCAATTTTTGGGTTTGCGGATGCAAAGATACGAATTTATTTCTTAACTTTGCACCGCAACGGTTCGCAAAGGACGTTCGTGTCCGGCGCGATGAAAAGGGAATGCCGTGAGAATCGGCAGCAGTTCCCGCTGCTGTAAGTCCTCGATTGGTTTCGCAACAGGTTGTGCCACTGATCCTCGCGATCGGGAAGGCGTTGCGGACGGGATGAGCCAGAAGACCTGCCTTTGCATCTTCCTCTGTCGGAAGAATCTTTTTTTCGAGCGCATCTGCGGAGAACGGAGCATCGGTCGGGGTGGTTTCCTATATATATAGGTATTCGTTCGACGGTCGCACGGGCAGCTGATGCGCGACGCGAAAAGTAGAAAGGTTCGATTCCGAAGAGGCCGGAACCGGATTTTTTTATTTTAACCGTTTAATTAAAACAAACAGAACGATGAAAAAACTTTTCTTTTTGGCATTTGCGGCTTTTGCCGTAGCCGCCTGCTCGGATGATGATGAAACGCCGAATCCTTATGTGACGGTCGATTTCGAGAATGTGCCTGCTTCGATGTTGGCCGGTCCGACTTCTTATGGGGATAATTGCTACGAAATCATGTATAAGGACGGGGAACCGTTCATCTCGTGGACGGACTCCGAATCGCAGTTGTCGATCGGTATTCGGCTGGGACAAAGCTATGGCAGTGATAAGGAGACGCACGAAATGACAAACGGTGCAACTTTCCCGTCCAACTGGAATATCAGTTCCAATCCTGCGGACAAGTCGGGCGATTGGTGGTACAGCTATCAGAATCAATGCAGCGTGTACAATACGGCATCGGCCGATGGTGCGAACAAGGCGGCCGGTCATAGCGGCTCGAACTTCATCGTGGCATACGAAAGTACTTTCTTGGGAAAGGCCGGTGAATGTACTTTGCCGGAGGGAACGGAAAAAACCTTCGTCGATATGTGGGTTTGCAATACTTCGTATGTCTATGGCAACATCACGCTCGGAAGTGCTTACAGCACTCCGCTGAAAGAGAACAAAGGTTGGTTCAAACTGCTCGTTCGGGGATACCGGGCCGGTGCGGACGAACCGGTAGCGGAAGATGAAATCTATTTGGCCGATTATCGGAACGGTGTTGGTTTCTGCCTCGATAAATGGACGTGGTTCAGTCTTGCGAATATCAAACAGCAGCCGGTCAATCGGATTGATTTTCATTTCGAGGGTTCCGATACCGGCGACTGGGGGCTGAACACTCCGGCCTATGTCTGCGTCGACGATATTCGGTTGGAAAAATAGACACTATCCGCGCCGACGAGCGGTCGATTCCTCGAAAACGGTCGGCCCGGTGTTGAAAAATCGGTATGAGTGACCCGAACGCCGGATAAAGTCCCCGCGAGCCTGCCTGCTTGCGGGGGCTTTTTTATTCATAAAAAACGCGCAGCAGGTGTTGCCCGCCGCGCGTTTCGCGCAGTACTGCATGAAAATCAATATCCGAGTATTCGCAGCATCGACCGATAGGATTGCTCTTTGGCGAATAGACGGGTGTAGTACTCGTTATCCTTGTCGCGGTCGATGATGACGTGCTTCGGCGACGGTATCAGGCAGTGCTGGATGCCGCCGAACCCGCCGATGGACTCCTGATAGGCTCCCGTGTGGAACAGCCCGATATACTGCGTGTTGCCTTTTTCCAATTTGGGCAGGAAAATGGCGTTGGTGTGGCATTCGGCATTGTAGAAATCTTCGCTGTCGCAGGTCAGTCCGCCGAGAAATACACGCTGGTACTCCTTGTCCCAATTGTTGATCGCCAGCATGATGTAGCGTTGGTTGATGCCCCACGTGTCGGGCAGGGTAGTGATGAACGACGAGTCGATCATGTACCAGTTCTCGCGGTCGTTCTGCTGTTTCTGGTTTACGATGGAGTAGAGCGCCGCACCGCTTTCGCCGACGGTGAACGAACCGAACTCGGTGAAAATATCGGGCTCTTCGACGCCGTTGCGTTGGCAGATGTTCTTGATTTGGGCTACGATCTCTTCGGTCAGGTATTCGTAATCGTACTCGAAGTTCAGCGAGTTCTTGATAGGGAATCCGCCGCCGATATTGAGGCTGTCTAGTTCGGGGCAAATCGCTTTCAACTCGCAGTAAACGTTGATGCACTTCGACAACTCGTTCCAGTAGTAGGCCGTGTCCTTGATGCCGGTGTTGATGAAGAAGTGCAGCATCTTGAGCTGGAATTTCTTGCTGTTCTTGATTTTCGCCTTGTAGAATTCCACGATGTCGTTGTAGCGGATGCCGAGCCGCGAGGTGTAGAAATCGAACTTGGGTTCCTCCTCGCAGGCGATGCGGATGCCCAACTTGCACTTTTGGGTGAAAGCGTCCTCGAAAAGATCGAGTTCCTCCTTGTTGTCCAGTACCGGAATGGTGTTGATGAACCCGTCGTTGACCAGCTGGGCGATATTTTCGACGTATTGCGGCCGCTTGAAACCGTTACAGATGATGTACCGGTCTTTGTCGATGATGCCCCCGTCGTAGAGTGCGTTGATGATGTGGATGTCGTAGGCCGACGACGTTTCCAAGTGGATGTCGTTCTTCATCGCCTCCTCCAACACGAACGAGAAATGGCTCGACTTGGTACAGTAGCAGTAGTTGTACGAACCTTTGTAATCGACCTTCGCCATTGCGACGTTGAACATGCGCTTCGCCCGATTTATCTGCGACGAAATTTTCGGCAGATAGGTGATTTTGAGCGGCGTTCCGTACTGCTTGATCAATTCCATCAGCGGGATGTCGTGGAATTGCAGTTCGTTGTCTTCGACCGAAAACTCGTCCTGCGGGAAGTCGAACGATTGTTCGATGAGGTCGATGTACTTGTCTTTCATTTTTATTGTTCGTTGTCTTGTTGACGATCCGGCTTCGTTACTTTGCAAATTTCGGGTCAATGTAGCTCGGTCGGATTGGTGGAAAATTCGGGATGCAAAGTAAGCGATTATTTTTCGGAACTCCTCCGTTTCGGGGCGTTATTTTGAAAAACCGCTTCGGATTTTGCATATTTCTGCGAAAAAAGGTAATTTTGAGCCGTAGACCGCGTGCGAAAACATTCGCCGAATGGGGTGTCGGGTCGGTTTTTAGCGACGTTGACGCACCGGACGGAAAAACGGCCTGCCGCGCTGATAGAAACCATGTTGCACAACTTCTTAATAAAATATCTGGAATCGAGCAAACGGCTCGTCGTGCCGCAGTTGGGTGTCTTTCTCGTCAAGGAACCCGGCCGGAGCATCGTCTTTTCGGAGCTGATGAAACGGGACGACGGTGTTTTGCGCGGATTGCTGTGCAACGAGGGGAAGAACGAGATCGAGGCTGCCGGTATGATCGACCGCTTCGTCTTCGAGGTGCGCCATGCCGTTGAAAACGGGACGGATTATCGGATACCCGGTTTCGGTACGTTCAAACCGGGTCTGAACGGGGCGATTCGGTTCGTTTGCCAGTCGGCCGAGCGGCCGGTTGCGGCTTTGTCGTCCGGCCCCGATTCGCAACCGATTCCGAAGCCGATACAGGAACCGGAACCGATGCTGAACGCGACGCAGGTTCCGGTTGGCGAGCCGGAATTTCATCCGGTTAGCAAGTCGGCCGAGTTGAAACCTCATTCGGTTGAAAAACCTGTCGCGCCGCAGAAAAAAGAATCCCTCCGAGCACCGGTATCGGATGATTGGGCGGCCTACAAATCGCATATCGACACCGCGCGAATGGCTGAAACCATGCGAACCGCGTTCGGTGAAAATGCAGGAAATACGGCTGCCCGACAGCCGAAAAGAGCGGCGGCAAGATCCTATGCCGAAGACGACGCGGAAATGTCGCCCGATGTTCGACGCCCGAAACGGCGCGGGTTCGACCGATTCTTCCTTTTCGTCGGGATACTTGCCGTGCTGATTGCGGTGGCGGCCATTGCATTCGGATTCTGGCGAGAAATCAGCGAACGGCAGGCCGAAGATACCGTAGAAGTAGAAGAAGTGGAACGGTGGATTCCCCGTTCCGATAACTCCCATTCTTGAATCGAAGAACAGATGACGCAGATAACCCCAGAACAGATAACTTCGGTCAAGCAGCGTTTCGGTATCATCGGAACGTCCGAATTGCTCGACCGTGCGTTGGAGGTGGCATTGCGGGTCGCCCCGACCGATCTGACCGTGCTCGTCACGGGTGAGAGCGGCGTGGGCAAGGAGTTTTTCCCGCAGGTCATCCACGCCAATTCGGCCCGCAAACACAACAAATATATCGCGGTGAACTGCGCGGCTATTCCCGAAGGTACGATCGATTCGGAGCTTTTCGGTCACGAAAAGGGGGCCTTTACCGGCGCACTGGATGCCCGCAAGGGCTATTTCGAGGAGGCCGACGGCGGCACGATTTTCCTCGACGAGGTGGCGGAACTTCCGCTTCCGACGCAGGCGCGCCTCCTGCGCGTGTTGCAGTCCGGCGAATTTATCCGCGTCGGGTCGTCGAAAGTACAAAAGACCAACGTCCGTGTCGTTGCGGCGACCAATACCGATTTGCCGCAGGCGATTCTCTCGGGCCGATTCCGCGAAGACCTCTATTATCGGTTGGGAACGGTGCCCATCGTGGTGCCTGCCTTGCGCGAACGGCCCGGCGATATTCCGTTGTTGTTCCGCAAGTTCGCTTCGGATGTGGCGACGCAGTACCGGATGCCGGCCATCACGCTCGACAACGGCGCGCGCGAGTTGTTGATGGATTACTATTGGCGCGGGAACATCCGCCAGTTGAAGAACGTCGCCGAGCAGATTTCGGCGATCGAGCAGGTGCGGGTCGTAACGCCCGAAGTGCTGGCCAAATACCTGCCGCGTCAGGAGGGCGGTGCGCCGATGACGGCCGATATTCCCCGCATGAACGACGACATGGCTACGGAACGCGAATTGCTCTACAAGGTGCTGTTCGACATGCGTTCGGACATCAACGATTTGAAGCGGATGCTTTCGGAGCTGACGCAGGGCACGTGGATGCACCGTGAGCCGCCGCATGACATCAAGGCGCTGCTGCCTTCGGCGGCGCAGAGTTCGGTGCGGGTCATGGACAGCGGTGTGGCTTACGGCAGCGGGGTTGCGGTCGATACCGAGAGCGAGGACGTCACCGACGAACCGCCGCGCGAGAAGACCAAAGCCGATATGCAGCGTGAACAAATCGTGCGGGCATTGCGTCGCAACAACGGGCGCCGGCGCGAAGCGGCTGCCGAACTCTTCATGTCCGAGCGTACGCTTTACCGAAAAATCAAGGAGTTGGGAATCGAAGAGAATTCATAATTTACAATCTGACGAATATCCGATGCACAAATATCATTTTTCCTCATTCATTGTCCGTTTTTCGTTGGCGCTCGTCGCTTTGTTCGTAGCGAGCGGTTGCGGCGTGGCAATCAAGTATTCGCTTTCGGGAGCCTCGATTCCGCCCGATGCCAAGACCTTTTCGGTGGCCTATTTCCCGAACAATGCGACTATGGTGTCGCCGATATTGAGTTCGACGATGACCGAAGCGCTGGTCGATATGTTTACGCGCCGCACGCGGTTGGTACAGGTCGAGGAGGGCGGCGATTTCGCGTTCGAGGGCGAGATCGTGAATTATACCTCCGTGACGGCTTCCGTGTCGAGCGACGATTACGCCTTGTTGAACCGGCTTACCATTACGGTCAAGGTGCGTTTTACTAATGCCGTCGATGAAAAGGCTTCGTGGAATCGGACCTTTTCGGCCTACGAGGATTACGAATCGACGAGGCTTCTGACCGAAGTCGAAGGGGAGTTGATTCCGCAAATCGTCGATAAAATCGTGACCGACATTTTCCAAGCGTCG
Organism: Alistipes senegalensis; assembly: GCA_023665825.1. GTDB lineage: Bacteria > Bacteroidota > Bacteroidia > Bacteroidales > Rikenellaceae > Alistipes > Alistipes senegalensis_A. Next base: position 130,211 of record JAMPDE010000002.1, read on the forward strand.
GCTTCCAACTGGTAATAGAAAAAAAATATGCACCCGATCGAAACTTTGACCCGGATATTTTTTGCGGGCGGCGATTGTCCCCCCGAAAAAGCGGAACTCGACGGCCTCGTCCGTCGTTACGGATGGTTCGGCCCTGCACGGGTCTTGCGCGAACGATTGACCGGCAGAACCGACCCGCGATTGACTATGTTGTCCGCATGGCGGGTCGAGAGCTCGTTATGTGCTGCACCGGTAGCTGCGGCCGAGCTGCTCTCGGTTTCGTCGGACGAATTGATCGACCGTTTTTTGGAAGAGGAGAATCTGCGTATCGTGGCCGAAGAGGGCGAACCCGACGAGGAGGTGCGGACGACCCCCGAACTGGCCGAGAACGAGGAGCTGGTGAGCGAGTCGCTGGCCGAAATCTATCTTGCGCAGGGTCTGCCCGATCGGGCCGTCGCGATTTATCATAAATTAAGTTTGCTAAATCCCGAAAAAAGTGTTTACTTTGCCGAGCTTATCGACCGGGTCGAGAAACAGAAAAACAATAATTAAATTCTCAACGATATGTTATACACGATTTGCGTTGCCCTGATAGTCATTGCGAGTATTCTGGTGATTCTCGCGGTATTGGTGCAGAACCCCAAGAGCGGCATGGCCGCCAATTTCGGCGCATCGAATCAGGTGATGGGCGTGCGCGAAACTTCCGATTTTCTGGAAAAATTCACTTGGACGATGGCCGTCGTCATCTTGGTATTGAGTTTGGCGGCTACCGTTGCGATGAATCGCGGAGGAGTTGCGGGTGATTCCGAAGCAGCCAAAGATGCCAAAGCATTGCAGGAACAGGTGATGGAATCGGCTCCGGCCATCCCGCAGACCGAAGTTCCCGCAGCGAGCGACGAACAGCCTGCGGAATAGTTTTTACGAACTTTTTTCGGAGGGGCCGAATCGGCCCGGTCCATTTTGCAAAATCGAGAGCCGCAATCATTCGTTGCGGCTCTTTTTATTCGATTACTCATGGATGTTTTGAGCTTTCGCGATTATTGCCTCTCTTTGCCGATGAGCGAAGAGACTACACCGTTCGATGAAACGACGCTCGTTTATAAGGTCGGAGGCAAGATGTATGCTTGCGCCGATATGGCCGATTTCGGGCATATCGCTGTGAAATGCGATCCCGACGAGGCTTTGCGTCTGCGCGAATCCTACCCGGAGGTGACTACGGCTTGGCATTTCAGCAAACGGCATTGGAATGGTATTCGTACCGACGGCGATTTGCCCGACCGTTTCATCCGCGAACAAATCCGTAATTCTTATCTGTTGGTTTTGCGGCAGAATGTTACTCCCAAATCCTTGCGCGAGGAGATTCTCGCCTATGTCGAACAGCACGGGCTGCCGGAATAACACTTCCGACAGCCCGTTTTCTTTGCAGATGTTCGCAGTGGTCAGTTGTTTCGTATTTGCCGGTTCCAGCGCAGGTATCCGGCTACGGCCAATGCTGAGTAGAGCAGGTAGAGGCCTGCTGTAAAAGGAATTTCCTTGTAAAAATAGAGCCCGACGGTCGTGAGGTCTACAACGAGCCAGACGAGCCATTGTTCGGCATATTTGCGCGAGAGCATCCACATCGCCACGACCGATAGGGCGGTCGTGAAGCTGTCCCAGAACGGCACGGTGCTGTTGGTGAAGCGGACCAGCAGCAGATAAATTCCGGCATGAACAAGCGCGTAGGCTCCCACGAGCAACGGTATCTGCCGCAGCGGAGTGCGGGAAATGGCGGGCGAAGTGCCGACTGTTCGGGTTGTCGGGCTATTTTTTTCGGCTCGTCCGCGTTGCCATACCGCCCATCCATAGAGCCCAGCCAGCACATAGTACGCTTGCATCGAGCAGTCGGCATAGAGCCCCGACCGGTAGTAGAGTACGCCGTTTACAACGGGCATCACCAGCCCGATGACCCACAGCCGGATGTCTGCCCGGTATTCGAGCCACAGGTAAAGCAGGCCGAGCGCAATGCCCGCTAATTGAAGAATCAGTTTCCAGTCCATACATCAGATTTATTTGCCGGATGACGTTAGCTGCCGATAAATACGGTCGAATTTCGCTCGCAACAGCGTTTCGTCGCGGATGATGGCACGGAGTCTTTCGAGGCGCGCGGCATTCGGACTTTCCGGGAACCACAGTTTGAGATAGCCGCCTTCCGCATATTTTTCGTTCATGTGTGCCACGACACGTCGGTAGTGCTCCTCGCAGTCGAGTTCGGGAAAATGTTCCAGCCCGTATTGAATGGTGCGTTCGATAATCCGGTCGGGGTCAATGAATCGGTCGGCTTCGCTCACGATTTTGCCGTAGATGCTTCGCGGTTCTTGGTCGGACGATGCTCGGTGGTCTTCTACCGCCTGCGCCATGATCTCGATTTGGTCGTCACGGAACCACTCTTTGAGCCGCATGTCTTCTCGTACGAGTCGTCCCGATTCCAGATGATGCGTCCGTCGGTCTTTCAGCAATCCGCTGTCGTGATAGGCTGCGATGGCATAGACCATATCAGGGTTTACTTCGTAATTCTCAGCGATGGCCATGCTTTGCGCAATCACCATTTCGGCATGATTGCGGCGGTGGGCCGCGTCGAATCGGTCATAGAGCGGCAAAATCCGGTTTTCGATGTATCGTTGCAGCGAGGGTGTTATCATTGCGGGTAAGAATTTGTCGGGAAAATGGGACATCCTGCGTGATGCAGGATATCCCGAATCGGTATCGGTCAGAATTTCACGGTTACGTTCGCCAGCACATTGAGCGGTGCCTGCGGGAAGTAGAAGGCGTGATCGGTCTGTTCTGTGTGTCCTTTGTCATCCGTATAGGCTTCCGACCAGCCGTAGCCGTTGCTCTCGTACTCCGTGTTGAACAGGTTGTTGACCTGCAACCCGAACCGGATGCTGCGGGCAGCCCGTGTGCGGAACGTATAGCCCAGATTGAGGTTCGTCACGCAGTAGGCATCGAGTTGCATGTTCCGGTTTTCGTAGTTTGTGAAGTATTGCTTGCTCACGTATTGCGTGTGCAGTACGGCCTCGAATCCTTTGTGGTGGAAATCCAGCAACAGTGCCGCAATGGTTTTCGGTGAATAGGCCAGAGGCATCGTTCCCATTGCGACCGTGTGGTAGCCGTATTCGCCTGCGACATTGCCCGAAAGCCCGTAGTCGACGACGCGGTGCACGTAATTCTCGATGCGGTTCTGCGAAAAGGTCGCGTTGGCATTGGCTGTGAACCACTTCGTCACCCGCCACGAAGCCGACAGCTCGATACCGCGTCGGTAGCTGTCCGGTACGTTGTCGTTCAGGGCGTCGTAGCCGTCGTTGATGCGGCCCGTCGGAACGAGCTGATCCTTGTACTTCATGTAGTAGAGGTTCACGCCCAGCGACAGACGCGGTGCCGTATAGGTGTAGCCAAGTTCGTAGTCATAGAGCCTTTCGGCGGTGGGGTAGGTGCCCGCTTCGGCGAACATGTAGCGGTCGGTAAAGTCGCTGCGCGTGGGTTCTTTCTGCGCAATGGCGAACGAAACATAGAAATTGTTGCGTTTTCCCAACGTGTAGTTCAGTCCGATGTGCGGATTGAAAAAGTGGTACCGCTTGTCGACGTCGATAGGCTGCATGCCCGTTTGCTTGTCGATGAAGTTGTCGTTTACGCCCCACGCTTTGTAGTGGACGTAGCGGTATTGCAAGTCGCCGAAAAGGCGCAATCCGTTCGCTACTTGCCAGTTGACCCGGGCGAAGATGTTGGCGTCTTGCTTGTCGACATCGTTGTCGTACCAGCGGCCACCGAGTGCAGCCGGTTCCACGCCGTCCACCCAGTCCAGTTCGCCCCAGTGCGGGCAGGTGTAGTAGCTCCACGAACCGCCGAACGTCAGATCGAGCCGACGGGTCGAGTAGTTGGCAGCTGCATTCACGCCGCCCAAGTGGTTGCGCATCAGTTTTTCGCGGATCAGGTCTTTGAGCACCTTGATTTTGCTGCCCTCTTTGTCAAGCACGAACTGGCCGTCGGCATCGGTCTGGTAGGCGAGAGCGTCCGGGAACCCGTATTCGACGAGTTTCGCGTCATCCTTGTATTGTTTGTAGTAGCCGTAGCCGTAGGTATAAAAAGCGGTGGCATTCAGCGTCCAGCGGTCGTTCAGGCGTTGACTCAACAGCAGTTGGTTGTTGATTTGCAGGTAGTTGTCCGTCTGGTCGTCGTAGTAATCGACGGTCGCACGTTGCAATTCTCTTTTTTTTATGTAATAGTAGGAGTGCGGGCCGTCGGAAGTGTAGTACATGCCGCTGTTGTGGAAACGGCGGCCGTTCAGCCGCATCTCCTCTTTCGTTACGCCGTTGTAGGTGAGATAGGTTTTCGCCTTGCCGCCGAACGACACGAGTTTCAGCATCGTATTGCCGTTGTAGTAGCCGGTCTGGAATAGGTACGATTTGAGGTCGGTTGCTCCCCGTTCGATATAGCCGTCCGACCCGATATGCGTCAGTCGCGCATCGATCGTCCAGTGTCCGCCTAATAGCCCCGATGAAATCCCGATGGCCTGCTTGTTGGTGTTGTAGGAGCCGTAGGAGAGCGATGCCGAACCGCCGAATTCGGTCGAAAGCGGTTCGGTCGTCATGCTGACGGCTCCGCCGAAAGCCCCCGTGCCGTTGGTCGAAATACCGGCGCCGCGTTGGATTTGCATCGTGCCGACGGCCGAAATCAGGTCGGGCGTGTCGTACCAGTACATCGCGTGCGAATCGGGATTGTTCATCGAAACGCCGTTGATCGTCACGTTCAGCCGTGTGGCATCCGTGCCGCGCAGACGCATCGACGTAGCACCGATGCCGATGCCCGTTTCGTTGGTCGCAATCATCGAGGGCGTGAGGGCCAGTACCGACGGAATGTCGTAGCCGTAGCTGTTGCGGGCGATTTGCTCGGCCGAAAGATTGGCGAATGCGACGGGCGTTTTCTCCGTCGCGCGGGTAGAGCTCACTTCTACCTCCTGCAATCGGACCATGCGCACCGAATTTTCCGCAACGGTTTGCGCCTGTGTTCGGGGCTGTGTCCCGACGACCGTCGCAAGCACGACGGCCGATTGAATGAAAAACCTTTTCATAAAACTTTAATTATAAGTTAAAGAACAGAAAAGGGGTATGTGTTGTTGATTATGCGTTCCCGGTATCGGCATTACCCGTCTCCGGTTCGATGGGTATAATCTCAGCCCGCGCAACGGCGAGCACCCCTTGAAGAATATCGGCGCAAAGGTAAAACAAAAGGCGGAAAGCGCAAACACTTTCCGTCTTTTTTCGTGTGAAGGAATCCTCGCATCGGCTTTTCCGGCTGCAAATCAATATGTTCCGAACCGGAAGACGATTTTCTGGCAATAACGTTCGCCCGGCTGAAGCAGCGGCGACGGAAATTCGGGGCGGTTGACGGCGTCTGGAAAATTCTGGCATTCGATGGCCACACCGTCGTGGTCGGCATAGCGACGCCCCGATTTCGTTTCGGGACATCCTCCGGCCAGCCAGTTGCCCGTGTAAATCATCACAGACGGCTGCGACGACAGAATCTGCACCATGCGTCCCGATTTCGGGTCGCGCAACTCGCCGACTTCGCCGAGAATGTTGGGCCGCCAGCCGTCGATCGCGAACGGGTGGTCGTAACCGCGAAAATCGCGGATGTGGTTGAACTCGGCATCGATACCGTCGCGCAGGGGGCGGAACTGCCGGAAATCCTGCGGCGTTCCGGCGACGTCGAGCATCCGGCCCGTCGGAATCTGGTATGCGTCCATTTCGGGCACCTGCGAACTGTTGAGCCGCAGCTCGTGGTCGAGTACCGAACCGCTTGCCTCGCCCGACAGGTTGAAATAGACGTGGTTCGTGAGATTGACCACCGTCGTGCGATCGGTCTGTGCGATGTAAGTAATTTCGAGTGAATTTTCGTCGTCGAAATCGAATATGGCCTCGACCTGCAATTCGCCCGGGTAACCTTGATCGCCGTCGTCCGACGTCAGTGCCATGACCACGCGATTGGTTTCGACGCGGCTTTCCCACACGCGGTTGGCGAAGTTCTTCGTCCCGCCGTGCAGGTGGTTGCGGCCGTTGTTCACTTCCAGCGAATACTCCTTGCCCTCGACGGTCATGCGGCCCAATGCGATGCGGTTCGCACAGCGGCCCACGCTTTTGCCCATTGCCGCGCCGTCGAAGAAGTAGCCTTCGGGATGTTTGTAGCCCAATACGACATCGGCCATACGACCCTCGCGGTTGGGCATCGTCGCGCCGACAATGGCAGCCCCGAAATTCGTGATGCGAACCTCTGCGCCGTGTTCGTTCCGCAGGACATAGAGAATAATGGCTTCGCCTTCGGGCGTCATGCCCCATACGTGCTGTTCGATTGTTACCATAGGGCTTATTCTGCCGGTTTCAAAGAGTTCAACAGATGGTCGATGCGCCGCAGGCTCTCCTCCTTGCCGATGAACGACGTGACGTCGTACATGCCCGGCCCTTTGCCCGCACCGACCAGCGCAAGCCGCAGCGTGTTCATCACTTGTCCCATGCCGTAACCTTTTTCCTCGATCCACGCGTGGACGATGTGTTCGGTATTTTCCAGCGAAAAGTCGTCGATGGCGGCCAGCACTTCGCGCAGTTCGCGCAGGATAGCCGGGTTATCTCCTTTCCAGTACTTTTTCGCTTGTTTTTCCTCGTATTCCGTCGGGGCTACGAAGAAGAACGAGGTCAAATCCCACAAATCGGTGATGAACGTGGCTCGTTCTTTCATGATGCCTGCCACGCGACCGGCCACTTCGTCCGTTACCGTGATGCCGTGTTCGCGCAGAATGGGTTGATACAATGCGGCCAGTTCCGCATCGGTTTTGTGGTGCATGTATTGCGCATTGAACCACTTCGCCTTGTCGGGCTGGAAGCGAGCACCCGATTTCGAGACGCGCTCCAACGAAAAGAGGTCGATGAGTTCCTGCATCGAGAAAAGTTCCTGCTCCGTACCCGGATTCCAGCCCAGCAACGCTAGCATGTTGATGAACGCTTCGGGAAAATAACCGTCCTCGCGGTAGCCGTGCGCTGTTTCGCCGGTCGTCGGCGACTTCCAGAAAAGCGGGAAAACGGGAAATCCCATTTTGTCGCCGTCGCGTTTGGAGAGTTTGCCGCCGCCCGTCGGTTTCAGCAGTAGCGGCAGGTGGGCGAACTCCGGCCGGGTATCCTGCCAGCCGAATGCCTCGTACAGCAGGTAGTGCAGCGGCAGCGACGGCAGCCACTCCTCGCCGCGAATGACGTGCGAAATTTCCATCAGATGGTCGTCGACGATGTTGGCCAAGTGGTAGGTCGGCAGTGCGTCGGCCGATTTGTAGAGCACCTTGTCGTCGAGCGTCGAGGTGTTGACCTCGACGTGCCCGCGAATCAGGTCGTCCATCTTCACCGTCCGGTTTTCGGGCATCTTGAAGCGGATGACCCACTGGTCGCCTCGTTCGATGCGCGTTTTCACTTCTTCTGCCGGAAGCGAGAGCGACGTGGCGAGTCGTTCGCGTACGGTGAAGTTGTAGGCGAAGGTTTCGCCGCGACTTTCGGACTCCTTGCGTAGCGTGTCGAGCTCTTCGGCCGAATCGAACGCATAGTAGGCCCAGCCGGCATCGACTAACTGCAACGCATATTTCAAATAGATGTCGCGGCGTTCGCTCTGTCGGTAGGGAGCGTGCGGGCCGCCGACACCGACGCCCTCGTCGATTTCGATGCCGCACCAGCGGAGCGATTCGAGGATGTAATCTTCGGCTCCGGGAACGAAGCGCTGCGAATCGGTATCTTCGATGCGCAGAATCATCTTGCCGCCGTGCTGGCGGGCGAAAAGGTAGTTATAGAGTGCCGTGCGGACGCCGCCGATGTGCAGCGGGCCGGTCGGACTGGGTGCGAAACGCACCCGAACGGTTTTTTCCATAGTCGGGGATTAGCGGTTGGAAACGGTTCGACGGGATTATTTCACGCGATATTCGATGCGCATGGTGATGCGGGCCTTTTTCGTGCGACTCGACGTGTTGAACGAGCCTCCGGCCGAGAATTCCTCGTTGCTGTTGGCTCCCGTAATCTGGAACACGCCCATGCGTGCCGAAGCGACACGGCCGATTTTCGTACCGGCATTGTCGGCGATTTTCTCGGCGCGCGTGCGGGCATCGGCCGAAGCGGTTTCGATCAGCCCCATTTTCACGTCGTCGAGTTTCGTGTAGTAGTAATCCGGCGCGTAGGCTTCGATGGAAACGCCTTGTGCGATGAGCGAGGAGATTTCGCGCGAAACGACCTCCACTTTCTCCACGTCGGTCGATTCGACCGTGAAACGCTGGCGCAGCCGGTATCCCGTGAAACGCTGTCCTGCCCAGTTGCCGTTGGCGTTATAGACCGATTCATACTGCTTGTCGACGTTGACGAACCCGAAAACGATACTTTCTGCGGAAATACCCTTGCTTGTCAGGTATTTCTGCACCTTCTGCTTGTTGCTTTCCAACTGGCCGTATCCGGATGCCACGCTTTGCGATTCGGTGGTGATTTCGCCCGACCAGACGATCAGGTCGGAAACGAATTGCGTTTCGCCCAACCCCGTGACGACGATGGTATCCTGCGAACGGTACTTGTAGGTGTAGGAACGACCCAATACGACGGCGCAAACGATGGTCGTGAGCGCTACGACGAAATACTTGATGTTTTTCATGATTTTATTTTCAATACGTTTTTATTTGCAATGCCCCTTACATTAAACGTTGAACAGGAAGTGCATGATGTCGCCGTCCTGCACGACGTATTCCTTTCCTTCGATGCCGATTTTGCCCGCATCGCGGCAGGCTTTTTCCGAACCAAGCGTCGTGTAATCGTCGTATTTGATCACTTCGGCACGGATGAACCCTTTCTCGAAATCGGTATGGATGATTCCGGCCGTTTGCGGTGCTTTCATGCCCCGAACGTAAGTCCATGCGCGGGTTTCGTCGGGTCCTGTCGTGAAGAACGTTTCGAGATTCAGCAATTTGTAGGCCGATTTTATCAGACGGGCGACGCCCGATTCCTGCAACCCCAAATCTTCGAGGAACATCTGCCGCTCTTCGTAGCTTTCCAGCTCGGCGATGTCGGCTTCGGTGGCTGCCGCGACGATGAGCATTTCGGCTTTCTCGTCGGCAATGGCCGCCTTGACCGCTTCGGTGTAGGCATTGCCCGTGACCGCGCTTTTTTCGTCGACATTGCAGACGTAGAGCACCGGTTTGGCCGTCAGCAGGTCGAGGTCGGCGACCAGTTTTTTGTCCTCCTTGTCCAGTTCTACCGTGCGGGCGCTCAATCCCTGTTCCAGCACCGACTTGTATTGCAGCAGCAGTTCCACCGCGCGCTTGGCGTTCTTGTCCCCGCCCGACGTGGCTTGTTTCTGGGTTTTGGACAGCCGGTTTTCGACCGTCTCCAAATCTTTGAGTTGCAGTTCGGTGTCGATGATTCCCTTGTCGCGTACGGGGTCGATGGTGCCGTCGACATGGGTGATGTTGCTGTTGTCGAAACAGCGCAACACGTGGATGATCGCGTTCGTATTGCGGATATTGCCCAGAAATTTGTTGCCCAGACCCTCGCCTTTGGAGGCACCCTTGACCAAACCGGCGATGTCGACGATTTCGATGGTCGTCGGAACTACCCGTTTAGGGTTATCTATTTCGGCCAATTTGACTAACCGCTGGTCGGGTACGGTGATGACGCCCACGTTGGGCTCGATGGTGCAGAACGGAAAGTTGGCCGCCTGCGCCTTCGCATTGGACAGACAGTTGAAAAGCGTCGACTTCCCCACGTTGGGAAGCCCCACGATGCCGCATTGTAATGCCATGATTTCGAGTTATTGTTGCGCAAAGATAGTGCAAGCCGTTCACAAAGGCAAATTGCGGCGTGGAAAATAATGCTTATATTTGTGAGGAAATTTTATCCTTACGAAAAATGGATCGGGAAAACATAGGGAAAGAGTTGTCTCGGCTTGCGGCTTTGGTAGAGGGCTGGTGCGACGGCAAACCGGTCGATGCCCTCGAACGCGATTTGGTGCTCGAAAAATTGCGCAATGTTTACGAAGCGATTCGGTTTTCCGAATCGGCGACCGAAGAAGCCGCAGTACGAACAGAACCTGCTGCGGTGGAATCTTTGACCGAACAGAAGCTGGATGATTCGGTTGCAGAGAGTGCGGATTTGGATTTGAGCGGCATGCTGGCATTGGAACCGGACCTTGCGTCGACGGCTTCGGAAGAACTTGCCGTGCCGGCCGATACGACGAATCCTGTTGAAGCGGAAGAGCTTGTCCCGCCCGTTCAGCATCGAAAGGAGCCGCAACCGGCTGCACCGGCAATTGTTTCTTCGCCGGAACCGGATCCGATCTCTGTTTCCGTTGAGACTTTTGTCCCGCAGCCGGAGCCCGAAACGATTTCGGCAGCCCCGCGTTCCAAACCCGAATCCATCTCCGAACGTTTTACCGCGCCTCATGTCGAGGTGTTGGCGAAGCCGCGTTCCGAAACGGCTCCGGCAGAACAGACGGCGACGCTGTTCGCTGCGGAGGAGCAGGAACCGATGGAAGAACAAGTGGAAGAGGACGATACGACCCGCCACCGCCGGAAACAACGGGTCATCATGTCGCTTTACGGCGACGGAAAATCGGCCCGCACGACCGATTCGGGCGAGGAACGCGGAATGTTCGAGGAGGTTACCGTAAAGACGGTAGCGAGCAACGAACCGATATGGGATTCCGGTGCTTCGACCGAAAAACCGAAAACGGCTTCTTCGCCGGAACCGGCCCCTGCGGCAACATCGGCATCTGCGTCCGTTTCGACCGGAAGCGTATTGGGCGAGGTGATTAACCATGATATACGGACGTTGTCCGATACCATCGAGCCGCCGCGTGACATGGCGTCGTCCTTGCGTCGCAAGACTGCGATTTCCGATTTGCGGCAGGCGATCGGCATCAATGACAAATTTCTGCTTATCCGCGATTTGTTCGACGGAGACAGCGAGGCTTACGAAGCGGCCATGCAGGCGATGAACGATGCTGAAACTCTGGACGACTGCATGATTTACCTCACGGAAAACTACGCATGGAATGCCGATTCCGACGGCGTGCGTCTGCTGATGGATTTGTTGGAACGAAAATTCGCCTGACCCATGTCCAAACTCTATATCGTACCTACACCGATCGGTAATCTGGACGATATTACCTTGCGCGCACTCAACGTGTTGCGCGAGGCCGATTTCATCTTGGCCGAAGATACGCGGACGACTTCCGTGCTGTTGAAACACTACGGCATCGAAAAACCGTTGCGGTCGCACCACAAATTCAACGAACATGCGACGGTGCAGGCCGTGTCCGAAGCCATTGCTGCCGGTCGCAGTGCCGCGCTCGTCTCGGATGCAGGTACGCCCGGCATTTCCGATCCCGGTTTCCTGCTCGTGCGCACGTGCCTTGAAGCGGGCATCGAGGTGGAAACGCTGCCCGGTGCGACGGCTTTCGTTCCGGCATTGCTGCAGAGTGGATTTCCGTGCGACCGTTTCTGCTTCGAGGGATTTCTGCCGCAGAAAAAAGGACGCAACAAGCAGTTGCAGGCGCTGGCCGATGAGCCGCGCACGATGATTTTCTACGAATCGCCGTATCGGGTGGTGCGGTGCCTCGAACAATTCGCGGAAGTTTTCGGTGCGGAGCGGCAGGTGGCGGTTTCGCGCGAGTTGACCAAGAAGTTCGAGGAGACCGTGCGCGGTACGATTTCGGAAGTCTTGGCGCATTTCCGCGAGCATCCGCCGAAAGGGGAGTTCGTGGTGGTGGTGGCCGGAAAACCGAAACCCGGACGCGAAAAGGATGCGCCCGAAATGACGGAAAACGAGGAGGATTGAACATGATGAATACGAACAATTCGAGCACGATAAGTTTGCTTTATCGGTTGCGGGATTTTCTGAAAGGCCGTTTCGATCTCGACGCTGATACGGCTTCGCGCGACGAGGTGGTCGCCGCTATCTCCAAAGGCGTGGAGTTTCGCGGCGTCAATCTGTGGGTATTGATCTTCGCGACGATGATTGCCTCGTTGGGACTGAATATCAATTCTCCGGCGGTCATTATCGGCGCCATGTTGATTTCGCCGATCATGGGACCGATCATGGGGGTGGGGCTCTCTTTGGGCATCAACGATTTCGAGTTGCTGAAAACGTCGCTGCGCAACCTGATGCTGATGTTCATCGTGGCGATCGTTACCTCGACGATTTATTTCTTCGTGTCGCCGTTGTCGTCGAACAGCAGCGAATTGCTTGCCCGTACCGCTCCCACGACTTACGATGTGTTGATTGCATTGTTCGGCGGGTTGGCGGGCATCGTCGCCCAAACGCGCACCGACCGTAATTCGACCGTTATTCCGGGTGTGGCTATTGCGACGGCCTTGATTCCGCCCCTTTGTACGGCCGGTTTCGGCATTGCGACTGGACAACTCCGGTTTATCTTCGGCGCGTTTTATCTGTTTTTCATCAATTCGGTATTCATTGCGCTAGCGACCTACGTGATCGTGCGTTTCCTGCGTTACGAGAAAAAGACCTTCATCGACAAAGTGCGCGAACGGAATGTCAAGCGGATGATGCTGGCTATCACCTTATTGACCTTTATTCCGAGTGTTTTCATCGGCTTCCGCATGGTGCGGATCACGGTATTCGAGGCAATGGCGGACAAATATGTCGCACAGGTTTTCGATTTTCCGCACACGCGCGTCGTCGAGTGTAAAAAGCAGTATGCGGCCCGCAAACATCCTTCGCGAATCGAGTTGCTGCTGCTCGGCGAACCCCTTCAAGAGTCGGTCATCGAAAATGCGCGGGCGCAGTTGAGCGGGTTCGGGCTGGAATATGCCGAATTGATTGTCCGTCAGGCGAATAAGCCGGACGGACTGGATGTCAACTCCTTGCAGCAGAGTTATACGGAACTGCTCGCCGAGAAAAACCGTCGTATCGAAGCGATGCGGGCCCGGTTGGAGCGTTATCAGGCGACGGATGTCGAGGTGGACGAGATTTCGCGCGAAGTGGGGGTGCTCCTGCCCGATATCGCGACCGTTTCGCTCACTAAAGGCGTGACGTTCGATGGGACGGGAACGCCCCGCGACACGACCTTGATATGTGTCGTATCGCCGCGCGATTCGTTGCATCCGGTCGATCGCGTTACATTGGAACGGTGGTTGCGGGTACGCACGAAAGTGAACGAAGTACAAATTTTTGTTAAATCGCGATAACAGCGCGGAGTGTCGGAAAAAAGAGAGCAAGACCGCATGATTGCCAAGATCGTCATTCTGAACTGGAACGGAGCAGTGCATTTGCGCCGTTTTCTGTCGGGGGTTGTCGCGGCCGCACCGGAAGGGGTGCAGGTCGTCGTCGCCGACAACGGTTCGACGGACGAATCCGTTGCGTTGCTTGAAGCCGATTTTCCGTCGGTCGGGCTGATTCGACTGGATCGGAATTACGGTTTTGCCGAAGGCTACAACCGTGCGTTGGCGCAGTTGGAAGCCGATTGCTTCGTGCTGCTCAATTCCGATGTCGAAACACCGGCAGGGTGGCTCGAACCGTTGATTACTGCAATGGAACAGCATCCCGATGTGGCGGCCGTCGCCCCGAAACTGCGGGCGTTGATGACGCCCGACCGATTCGAGTATGCTGGTGCTGCGGGCGGGTATATTGACTGGCTGGGGTATCCGTTCTGTCGCGGTCGCATTTTGCAGACGACGGAATGTGACTGCGGGCAATACGACGATGCCCGCGATGTCTTTTGGGTGAGCGGGGCGGCTTTTTGTTGCCGGGCGGATGTTTTTCGGTCGTTGGGCGGTTTCGATGCCCGTTTTTTCGCCCATATGGAAGAAATCGATCTGTGTTGGCGGATGCAGCTGGCCGGTTATCGGGTGCGGATCGTGCCGCAGAGTACGGTATATCATCTTGGCGGGGGGACGTTGACGCCCGATTCGCCGCAGAAAATCTACTACAATCACCGCAACAATCTGGCGATGCTGCTGAAATGCGCGTCGCCTTTGCAGCGGGCGATGGTCGTCGCTTTGCGGCCGCTGCTCGATTTGTTGGCCGCCTTTACCTATCTGATGCAGGGGAAGTGGGGCGCATTCCGCGCCGTATTCCGTGCTTATTGCGATTTTCTGCGCTGGCACGGCGAATTGTTGCGGAAACGCCGTGAGATCCGGCACACGAGTCGGCTTGTACCGGTTCGGCATATCTATCGCGGCTCGATTTTGTTGCGCTATCTGTTCGGTCGTCGGATATTCGGACGGATGATGTAAAAAACGGGCCGAAATTTGGGCTGTCTCGAAAATTTGCTTACTTTTGTGGGCAACAAAAACCCCGTTCACTATGTCGTTCGTCAACGAAAGGGTACTCCCCGAAGGGCTCACCTTCGACGATGTGTTGCTCGTACCCGCTTATTCGGAAGTGTTGCCGCGTGAGGTCGATGTCAAGACCCGTTTTTCGCGTAATATCCAGCTCAATATCCCGATCGTGTCCGCCGCGATGGACACTGTCACCGAAGCCCCGATGGCTATCGCGCTTGCACGCGAGGGCGGAATCGGCGTTATTCACAAAAACATGTCCATCGAAGCGCAGGCCGCCGAAGTGCGTCGCGTGAAACGTGCCGAAAACGGCATGATCTACGATCCCGTGACCATTACCGAAGAACACACGGTGGGGGATGCGCTCCGGTTGATGCACGAAAACAAAATCGGCGGTATTCCCGTCGTGGACGGCGGTTGTCGGTTGGTGGGTATCGTGACGAACCGTGACCTGCGGTTCCAGACCGATATGTCGCGCCGCATCGCCGAAGTAATGACGCCCGGCGACCGTTTGGTAACGACCCACAGCACCGAACTGGAACATGCCAAGTCGGTGTTGCTCAACAATAAAATCGAAAAACTGCCGGTCGTCGATGACAACGGCCTTTTGGTCGGGCTGGTTACCTATAAGGATATTACGAAGGTACAGGATCATCCGAACGCCTGCAAGGACGAGAAAGGCCGCCTGCGCGTAGCCGCAGGGGTTGGTATCACGTCCGATATGATGCAGCGGGTCGCTGCGTTGGTCGGAGAGGATGTCGATGCCGTCGTACTCGATTCGGCGCACGGCCACTCCGCCAATATCGTGCGGGCGTTGCGCGAAATCAAGGCGGCTTATCCGCAGCTCGACGTCGTGGTGGGCAATATCGCGACGGCCGAAGCCGCACGGTTCTTGGCCGAAAACGGTGCCGACGGCGTGAAAGTCGGCATCGGACCCGGCTCGATTTGTACGACGCGGGTCATCGCCGGTGTCGGCGTGCCGCAACTTTCGGCGGTCTATGCCGCTTCGATCGAGGCGCGTAAAGCGGGGATTCCGGTGATTGCCGACGGCGGTCTGCGCTATTCGGGCGACGTCGTCAAGGCGTTGGCGGCGGGTGGCGATTGCGTGATGATCGGTTCGATGTTCGCCGGAACGGAAGAGGCTCCGGGCGAAACGATCATCTACAACGGCCGAAAATTCAAATCCTATCGCGGCATGGGCTCCATTGACGCGATGAAAGCCGGTTCGGCCGACCGTTATTTTCAGAAAGGATGCGAGGGGAACATCAACAAATTGGTACCCGAAGGCATCGTAGCCCGCGTGCCGTTCAAGGGAACGTTGAGCGAATCGGTTTACCAGCTGATCGGCGGTATCCGTTCGGGCATGGGTTATTGCGGTGCTGCGAACATCGCCCAGTTGCAGCAGGCGAAGTTCATCCGCATTACCTCGAACGGGGTCATCGAAAACCATCCGCACGATGTGACCATTACGAGCGAAGCACCGAATTACAGCAGCGAACGCTAAATAATACTGAAAACATGGGCTTTTTCCGTAAACCGACCAGATTCGAGTGGATTTCGCTGATTGTCGTTTCGGCGTTGTTCGTTTGGTTCCTGATTGCGAGGACTTCCGCAGCGCGTTATTGTACGTTGGCCGCTATTTCGGCTTTTTTCGTCGGACGTATTTTCGCTAACAACGATAGGGCGAAATGAGCGCGACGGCAGTAAATCCGAAGGATACCGACCGGGCCGAAGCCTACGAGTTGTGGATGCAGGCTCCGCAACCGATGGTGACGATGTTCGCCACGCTCGACGTCACGCGGTTGTGGCGCAAAGCGAAACGCGAGGGGGTGAAATTCAACATGCTGATGTGCTGGTGCATCGGCCGGGCGGCAAGCCGGGTAGAGCAGTTTCGGACGCTTCCCGTCGGTAAGGATTTGGTGCGTTACGACCGGCTCGGCATCAACGTCATCGTGGTCAATAAATCGGGTGGCATCAATACGTGCGACGTTCCGTTCTCGGAAGATTTGCGGCAGTTCAACCACGATTATCTGGCACTGACCCGACAAGTTCGCGACTCCTGCACCCATTATGACATAAGCGCCGATGCGATGATTATCGGTACGAGCGCATTGGTGGAAACGCATATCGACGGCGTCGTGGGGATGTATAGCGGCATTTACAACAATCCATTCATCTTTTGGGGCGCAATCGGAAAGCGATGTTTCAAAAGAGAGCTCAAATTGTCGTTCCAGTTTCACCATACCCAGATGGACGGGCTGCATGCCGGACGGTTTCTGCGGCTCTTGCAGGATGAGGTTCGGCTTGCGCGCGCGGAAAAATCGCAAAAGAGCGAATAGCCTATGGAGACGAATCGAGCGAAGGTAGCTGCCTGCGGATTGTGTTGTGAAACCTGCCGGGCTTATGCGAAAGGCAAGTGCGCAGGATGCCGGCAGAATGAAAAGGCGACGTGGTGTACGGTGCGTGCATGCTGTGCCGAACACGGTTGGGTGACTTGTGCCGAATGTACGTTGATGCCGCTTGCGGAATGCCGCAAATTCAATAGTTTTATCAGCAAATGTTTCAAGCTCATGTTCCGTTCCGATAGGGCGGGGTGCATCGAACGTATCCGCGAAGTGGGGCTCGAAGACTTCGTTAAAGAAATGAAGGCGGCAGGTAGCTATAACCGTCCTGTGAAAATAAATAAAACATCCGAATGATGGAGAAAATACTGATACTCGATTTCGGATCCCAATATACGCAGCTCATCGCCCGTCGCGTGCGCGAGTTGAATGTCTATTGCGAGATTCATCCCTTTCACAAAATTCCGGCACTGGATGATTCGGTGCGGGGCGTGATTCTTTCGGGGAGCCCGTGTTCCGTGCGCGATGCCGGAGCGCCCAATCCCGATTTGTCGGCTATCAAGGGGCGGCTTCCGCTGCTGGGCGTCTGCTATGGTGCCCAATTGCTGGCCGCAGCTTACGGCGGCGAGGTGTCGCCCGCTCCGAGCCGCGAATACGGTCGTGCGATGCTGACGGTAGGGGAGCCCTCCGATCCGCTGATGCAGGGTCTGCCGCAGACGACGCAGGTGTGGATGTCGCACGGCGATACGATTACGCGTGTGCCGGACAATTACCGGTTGATTGCCGGTACGGAGGATGTGCGTGTGGCGGCTTTCCGTATCGAGGGAGAGCAGACGTGGGGCATTCAGTTTCACCCCGAAGTCTATCATTCGACTGACGGCACGCAGTTGCTGCGCAATTTCGTGGTCGGCATCTGCGGCTGTTCGCAGACGTGGACGTCGGAAAGTTTCGTGGAGAGCACAGTGGCGGAACTGCGGGCCAAAATCGGCGACGACAAGGTGGTGCTCGGTTTGTCGGGTGGCGTGGATTCGTCGGTGGCAGCCGTGCTGCTGCACAAGGCTATCGGGCGGAATCTCTATTGTATTTTCGTCGATTCGGGATTGCTTCGCAAGGACGAGTTCGAGGAGGTGCTCGCGTCGTACGAGGATATGGGGCTGAATGTCAAGGGGGTGAAAGCCGGTGCCAAGTTCTTGGGTGATTTGGCGGGTGTAACCGATCCCGAAAAGAAGCGCAAAATCATCGGTCGCGACTTCGTGGAGGTGTTCAACGAGGAGGCGCAACGCATCGACGGAGTGCGTTGGCTGGGACAGGGAACGATTTATCCCGACGTCATCGAATCGAGTTCGGTGAACGGCCCGTCGGCGACTATCAAATCGCATCACAACGTAGGCGGCTTGCCCGAAAAAATGCACTTGAAAATCGTCGAGCCGCTGCGCTTGCTTTTCAAGGACGAAGTGCGGCGCGTGGGGCGTTCGCTCGGCATCTCCGACCGGTTGATCGGTCGGCATCCGTTTCCGGGACCGGGCCTTGCGATTCGGATTTTGGGCGAAATTACGCCCGAAAAGGTCGATATTTTGCAAAAAGTGGATAAAATCTATATCGACTCGTTGCGCGAAGCTGGTTTGTACGACAAGGTTTGGCAGGCCGGTGCGATTTTGCTGCCCGTGCAGAGTGTCGGCGTGATGGGCGACGAACGAACGTATGAAAGTTGCGTCGCTTTGCGGGCCGTAACCTCGACCGACGGCATGACGGCCGATTGGGTACATCTGCCCTACGAATTTTTGGCCGACGTCTCGAATGCGATTATCAACAAGGTGCGCGGGGTCAACCGCGTGGTGTACGACATCTCGTCGAAACCGCCCGCCACGATCGAGTGGGAGTAGCGAATTTTGCATAAAATAGTTGTATCATAAACAAAAACGCCTATGGCATAGCACGGACAAGGTGCACGCATTGTAGACATATTCGGAAAAAGCGTTAGCTTTTATTCTGGCCCTTGAAACTTAGGAAATTTCAAAGAAGCTACCAAGAGTAAAGCGTTGACGCTCACGCCGTACGGCGTGGGCTTTACTCATTTGTTTGGTAGCATGGTATCCTAAGACCTCAAGGACCGATAAAGGAGTTTGTCCGCGCTTTTTTTATGTGTGCACCGGAACTTTCGCGACGACAGCCGCTGTCGGACAAAACGGAAACTTTTACCATTCTTAAATTTTGAAAAACATGAAAAAATTATTGATTGTAGTCATTGCTGTTCTTATTGCTGCTCCGGCGGTGTGCTTCCCGCAGAAAAAGAAAATCACGGTCATTCCGGCCGAAGCGAAAATCTATGTCGACGGACAGTATGTCGCTGATGGTTCCTACGTTTTGCAGTTCAACAAGAAGAACGAGGTTTATGTCATTAAATTGGAGTGCGAGGGTTACGCCACGAAAGAAAATCTGCGTGTCTTGCGGTCGGATACCCGAAATGCTATCGTTTATACGTTGAAAAAAGACGATTCGCTGGAAGGTTCGGTCGCTTCGGAATTGGCGAACCGTTACTTTACGGTTCGTGTGCGTGAAAACATCGACGAAGCGCAGGCGTGGAAGCTGCTGACACAGACCCTGTTGAATTATTACGATGAAATCAAGACCTCCGACCGTTCATCCGGCTTCATGAATACGGCATGGGCATATCAGAGTTTTCCGATGGCCGAAGTAAAAGTTCGTACTCGTGTGCAAATCAAAGAGATTTCCAATGACGGCAATTTGACTTATCAAATCCGTATTTCGTCGGAAATAGCCGATGTCGATGCCGGCGAGCAAGGGTTCAAGGCTTGGGGCCGTGTGCTGAAAAAATACGAACCGCTGATTAACGAAATGCAGATGCGTCTGCAATAACACGAATCGCTATGAAAAAAGCAATCTGCATTTTAGGAGCACTGCTTTCCCTGCTGCCATTTTGCGGTTCGGCGCAAGTGCATATCAAGGACGATTTCGAGGAGAACATCCACCTCGATTGGGTCGAACAGTCGACCAAAAAGATGAGTGCGCTTATCCGGAACGGCGCAATCGAACTCGTCAGCAAGGATAAGGCGGTTCCGGCGCAAATCTGGGTGGAGGAGCTTCCCGTAGACATTGCGGGCGATTTTACGGTCAAGGCCGAAGTCGTCGTCCCGAAGCTGACCGATAAAACCTATTTCGGGATATTGTTCAATCGCCGTGACGATCCGATGAACGATTCGTGTTATGAGTACTATATCATTACGATGCGTCAATGTTATAAAACTCAATCCGAACAAGTGGAAGTGGAGAATGGAGACAGTTTCGATTTTTCGGAACCCACGCTTCGTATCAGTCGGGATTGGATCAACAAGGGGACGATTAAGTTGAACGAAGGAAAAGGCAAACGAATCCCGATCGAAATCAAATACGTGGGCGGGAAGTTGGCGATTCTGGTAGACGGAATGGAAGCATTCCGCAAACAACGGAAGGAACTTTATTCGCCAGCATTCGGTTTCTGGACGCCCGGCGACACTTCGTTGCGCGTAACTTCGGTAGAGGTGATTCAGGATAGTTATTCTACATCCGAATAATTATTTCAAGTTCTTTATATAAAAGAAACCGGTCCCGGATATTTCCGAGACCGGTTTCTTTGAAAAAAATCCTTACGGATTATTTGCGAACTACTTTTTTGTAGCCGTAGATAGCCTCGCTGCCGAGCTCCTCCTCGATGCGGAGCAGCTGGTTGTACTTGGCCATGCGGTCGGAACGCGACATCGAACCGGTCTTGATTTGGCCCGAGTTCGTCGCAACGGCGATGTCGGCGATCGTCGAATCTTCGGTCTCGCCCGAACGGTGCGACGTAACGGTCGTGTAGCCTGCGCGATGTGCCATTTCGATAGCGTCGAGCGTCTCAGTCAGCGAACCGATTTGGTTCACCTTGATGAGAATCGAGTTGCCGCAGCCCAGTTCGATACCCTTTTTCAGGAATTCGACGTTCGTTACGAACAGGTCGTCGCCGACCAGCTGGCATTTGTCGCCGATGGCATCGGTCAGCATCTTCCAGCCGTCCCAGTCGTTCTCCGACATGCCGTCTTCGATCGAGTCGATGGGGTATTTCTCAACGAGGCCTTTTAGATACTCGACCTGCTCTTTCGACGAACGTTTCGCGCCTTTCTCACCCTCGAAAATGGTATAGTCGTAAACGCCGTCCTTGTAGAACTCCGACGATGCGCAGTCCATGCCGATCTTAACGTCCGTGCCCGGAACGTAGCCGGCTGCCTTGATGGCCTCGATAATGGATTCGATGGCGTCTTCCGTGCCGTTCAGTGCGGGAGCGAAACCGCCTTCGTCACCGACAGCCGTCGACAGACCGCGTTTGTGGAGCACCTTTTTCAAGTTGTGGAATACTTCGGCACCCATGCGGACACCTTCGCTGAACGTCGGAGCGCCGACCGGACGAATCATGAATTCTTGGAACGCAATCGGAGCGTCGGAGTGCGAACCGCCGTTGATGATGTTCATCATTGGTACGGGCAGCACTTTGGCATTCGTACCGCCGATGTAGCGGTAAAGCGGCATGCCGAAATAGTCGGCTGCGCAGCGGGCTACGGCCAGCGATACGCCCAGAATGGCGTTTGCGCCGAGTTTCGATTTGGTTTTCGTGCCGTCGAGTTCCAGCATCGTCTTGTCGATGCCTACTTGGTCGGCCACGTTCATGCCGATGACGGCCGGAGCGATGATTTCGTTCACGTTCTTCACGGCATTCAGTACGCCTTTGCCCAGATAGCGGCTCTTGTCGCCGTCGCGGAGCTCAAGTGCCTCGTTTTCGCCGGTCGAAGCACCGCTCGGAACGGCGGCACGACCGAATGCGCCCGACTGGGTGCGAACTTCGACCTCGACGGTCGGATTGCCGCGCGAGTCGAGAATCTCGCGGGCATGCACTTCGATAATCTCCATAGAGATGTCCATCGTATTCATAGAATTTGATTTTATGGATTTATTAAATAAAAAATGCTTTTTCTGTTTTGCGTCGCAAAGATACGAAAAGTCGAGCGCACCCCCAAATTTATTTGCGATTTGTCGAGCTGGTGTATCGCGAACAGATGAAGTAATGAAAGAAAGAGTTGCCAATCATTTGATTGACAACTCTTTCTTGGTGAACCCGCTGGGGCTCGAACCCAGGACCCCAACATTAAAAGTGTTGTGCTC
>JAMPDE010000002.1:152159-159620 GCA_023665825.1 Alistipes senegalensis
ACATACTGGAATACAAGTACACCAACTCGGGTACCTATCAAGTGATGCCCATTGCACTGGGAGCGACCAACAAGGTTACCATTAAATACAATGAACCGGCGAACAACGATAACCTCAAAGCCTACGGACTGTACTATCAATGGGGACGAAAGGATCCGATGGGGCGTTCGGCTGCTCTTACGGGGAACACGTTCGTTACGACTTATGCCGGAGCGACGGGAACGACCCCTTTTACACTCCAAGACAAAGTTTTGACGCTTAAAGAGCAGTTCGGTGAAGATTTCAATGTCAATGTCGATGAAAAAGACGGTAAGAGTGCAGACCGTTGGGCGATCGACTATGCAACGGCCCATCCCGACGTGTTTATTAGTGGTTCTGGTTATGGGAATAATTGGCTCGGTAAGCCGAATAATCACCTTTGGGGCAATCCGCAGGGATACAATTATCCGCGAAATTCTACGTTGCACCGCGCGGTTTTCGAGCCGTGTCCGGCCGGTTGGCGCGTGGCACCTGCGGATTTATTCATAGCATTCACTGATACCGGCGGAAGCCGTACGGTCGATGTCTCCAGCGAAATTTCTTGGGCGAAAAACCTATTTAATGTTGCAAATATCAATGCCGACGGCAAAACGACAACGATGGCTACGCAGCGCGGTTACTTCTTCTATTATGAAACCGATGCCGATAACGTAAGATTGTGGCACGAAGGCAAAACCGATTTCTACCCGGCATCCGGCTACCGCCATTCGACAACCGGTATATTAGGAGATGTTGGCGGTTGTGGAATTTGTAAGGTCAGTTCGCCATTGAATGGTACCGGTAATGGTGGAGTCTTCTTCTTTCACGCCTCGATGGTATCCCAGTTTACCAGCTTTTACAGCGAGCCCGGGTTCGGAACCCCGCTCCGTTGCGTCAAAGAGGCGAAAAACTAAAAAATCCCGTTCGAATTTCGGTGCAATGATTTTGGGGTGTGGAGCCATTTCGGAGCCATTGCCCGAATTCGAGGGATTAGGATGCAAAAGGGTTGCTGCAAAAACAGCAACCCTTTGTGTATCTGCGAATTAAAAAAAATCACCGCATCAGCACCGACGAATCGCCGTAAGAGAGGAACCGGAAGTCGTGCGCGAGGGCGTAATCGTAGATACTGCGCCAATCGCTGCCGACGTAGGCGGAAACCAACAACAATAGGGTCGATTTGGGTTGGTGGAAGTTGGTGACGATATTGCGCACGATACGGAATTCGTATCCCAGCGGCGTTATCATGATTTGCGTCGCGGCTTTCAGCCGGTCGAGCGCGGCGCCGTCCATGTATTCGAGCAGCACGGCGAGCGCATCGCGGCCCGTGAAGTCGGCGGGGATGTCGTACAACTCCCATTGGCGGATGGTGCGGTCGCATTGCGGGTCGCCGGCGGTGCGCATGCGCCATGCGAGAGCTGTGAGCGATTCGAGCGTCCGCACCGAAGTAGTTCCGACGGCGGTAATGGCTCCCCACTTTTCGAGCAAGTGCGCAACGGTCGTGCGGCGCACCTCGAAATGCTCGGTGTGCATCGGGTGCTCGGCCGCATCGGCGCTTTTGACGGGCAGAAACGTGCCGGCCCCGACGTGCAGCGTCACCTCCTCGAACCCGAATCCGCGCGACCGCATGCTGTCGATGAGCTCCGGCGTGAAATGCAATCCGGCCGTAGGAGCCGCCACCGACCCCTCGAAACGGGAATAGACCGTCTGATAACGTGTATTGTCGATTTCCTCGCTCTCGCGATTCAGATAGGGCGGAATGGGGATGCGGCCGAGATATTCGAGCAGCTGCCCGAAGGTCATCGGGGCCGTCCACTCGAAACGCACGGTCTGTTCGCGTCCGCCCTCGCCGATGCGCCATGCCTGCAACCGCTCTTCGCGGCCGTCGAACGTGAACGGGATTTCGACCGGCCCGTCCTTCCATTTTTTCAGGTTCCCGACGATGCACGACCACACGCAGCTGCCCGTGACGGCGAACGCCCGTTCGTAATCGGCCGGTTCCTGCGGTTCGAGGCAGAAAACCTCGACCCGTGCGCCGGAGGGCTTGTGCATGATGATGCGGGCGCGGATGACTTTGGTGTTGTTGAACACCAGCAGCTGGCCGGCAGGCAGGACGTCGCCCAAGTCGGCGAACCGGCGTTCGGAAATCGCACCGCCCTGCCAGACGAGCAGTTTCGAGGCCGAACGCTCGGCGAGCGGGAATTTGGCGATGCGCTCGTCGGGCAGCGGATAGTCGAAATCTTCGATTGCGATGTGTCGTTCCATTTTCGGGGTTTTGTGCGGCAAAGTTACGATTTTTTGTAACTTTGCAACGCCGAAAGGCCTACTTTTCCAAAACCGCGAAAATCATGAAAACCGACTTTCTGGTCATCGGTTCGGGTGCTGCGGGGCTGACGTTCGCCCTCAAAGCTGCCGCATACGGCCATGTGACCGTCGTCACCAAAGGCCAGCTCAACGAGTGCAACACCAACTACGCGCAGGGTGGCATCTGTTCGGTGACCTACGACCCCGATACGTTCGAGAAACATATCCGCGACACGCTGGTCTGCGGAGCGGGCAAGTGCGATTCGGCGGCCGTCGAGCTGGTCGTGCGGCGCGCGCCGGAGTTGATCGCCGACCTCATCGCGTGGGGCACGCGGTTCGACAAGACGCCCGACGGGCGGTTCGAGCTCAACCGCGAGGGAGGCCACTCGGAACACCGCATCCTGCACCACGAAGACCTGACGGGCGCCGAAATCGAACGGGCCCTGACGGAAACCGTGCGCAATCATCCGAACATCACGGTGTTGGAACGGCATTTCGCGATCGACCTGCTGACGCAGCACCACTTGGGCGAGTTCGTGACCCGCCACACGCGCGGGCTGGCCTGCTTCGGGGCCTATGTGCTCGACCTCGAAACGAACGCCATCGAAACCATGCTGGCGCGCGTGACGGTCGTGGCAACGGGCGGCTGCGGAAACATCTACTCGACGACCTCCAACCCCGAAGTGGCGACGGGCGACGGCATCGCGATGTGCCACCGCGCCAAAGCCATTACGGAGAACATGGAGTTCATCCAGTTCCACCCGACGACGCTCTATCATCCGGGCGAGAAGCCGAGTTTCCTTATCACCGAAGCGATGCGCGGCTTCGGGGCCATTCTGCGGTTGCAGAACGGCGAGGAATTCATGGACAAATACCACCCGATGAAGTCGCTCGCCCCGCGCGACGTCGTGGCGCGAGCCATTCACCGCGAAATGTCGAAGCGCGGCGAGGAGTTCGTCTACCTCGACGTGCGGCATAAAGACCCCGACGCGGTGCGCAGCCATTTCCCGAACATCTACGAGAAGTGCAAGTCCATCGGTATCGATATCACGCGCGATTTGATACCGGTCACGCCGGCCGCCCACTACTGTTGCGGCGGCGTGAAGGTCGACACCAACGGCGAAACCTCCGTCAAGCGGCTCTATGCGCTGGGCGAAACCTCGTGCACTGGATTGCACGGCGCGAACCGGCTGGCATCCAATTCGCTGATCGAAGCATTGGTCTATGCCGACCAAGCGGCCCGTCATGCGGCGGCCCGGCTGGACAAAACCGATTTCCAAGAGGGCATCCCCGACTGGGATTTCGAGGGCACACAACACACCGAAGAGATGCTGATGATTATCCAGTCGAAACGCGAGATGCAGACGCTGATGTCCAACTACGTGGGCATCGTGCGGTCGAACCTCTCGCTCAAACGGGCCATGCGGCGGCTGGAAATCCTCTACGAAGAGACCGAAGAACTCTACGGCAAGACCAAGCCCAACCGCGACCTGTGCGAGCTGCGCAATATGATCGCGACGGCCTATTTAGTCATCAAGCAGGGCCGCGAACTGAAAGAATCGGTCGGCTGCCACTACAATGCCGACTATCCCCAAGAATAACGACCCGTCCGAAAAAACGCGACGCGGCGGAACCTGCATCGGGTTTCGCCGCGTTCGTTGCTATTTGCAGAGCGTTTATTTGTAGAGTGCGATGTGCCAGCCGTCGTGCGGAACCCCGTCGAGCCGCAACGGCGAAAATACATGCGGATCGTTCTTGTGTTTCCACTTGATATACAGGTCGAAGTTTACGGTATTCGAGCTACCGTCGCCCCATTCGATCGTAAACTCCTCGCCGTGCCAATTGTTCACCGGCGTGAACTCGCCGAACGCGAGGCAATACGGCCCGTCGAATTTCACTCTTTTGCCGTCGACGATTTGGTAGGTACGGGTGCGGAACAACCGCAAGGCCAAAGGCTTCGGCATCAAAAAACGAGTGCCGACTGGCGGGAAAAATTCGGAATCCTGCGCTTTTTCGATTTCGTATCGGACGTCTTTGTATACGACCGCAATCGGTCGGTCGAGGATGTTCCGTTCCACATCGGGGTCGAGCAAATCCTCGCCCGTCTTGGAATTGAGCACGTAGAATCTCGCCGAGAAGCACGCGAAATCCCACTCCATATCCGTGTCGTCTTCTTTGTCGCAACTCGTGGAGAAAACAAGCGCGATTGTCAGGGAAAGCAGCAGACGTTTCATAGGGCAATTAAGGTTTCGAGAGGGGTGTTTTGACAAATATAGAAAACCCATCGAGATTTCCCAAAAGTTTTGTGTATTTTTGTCCGACAAAAAAACGGGCTGCGGCGACCGATGCCGATACCCTTTTCACACGCAGTCATGACACAACTCGAAGAGATAAACCGCCGGCGGACATTCGCCGTCATCGCACACCCCGATGCGGGTAAAACCACGCTGACCGAGAAGTTGCTGCTTTTCGGCGGGGCCATCCACGTGGCCGGAGCCGTCAAGAACAACAAAATCAAGAAAGGCGCGACGTCGGATTTCATGGAAATCGAGCGGCAGCGCGGCATTTCGGTCGCGACGTCGGTCATGGGGTTCGAGTACGAGGGGGCCAAAATCAACATCCTCGACACGCCGGGCCACGAGGATTTCGCCGAAGACACCTACCGCACGCTTTCGGCGGTCGATTCGGTCATCATCGTCATCGACGGCGCGAAGGGCGTCGAGGCCCAGACCCGCAAACTGATGGAGGTCTGCCGCATGCGCTCGACGCCGGTCATCGTTTTCATCAATAAATTGGACCGTCCGTCGAAAGAGCCGTTCGACCTGCTGGACGAGGTGGAGAAAGAGTTGCATATCCGCGTGCGGCCGCTGGCGTTCCCCATTTCCAACGGCCCCGATTTCAAGGGCGTGTACAACCTTTACGAGAAAAATCTGTCGCTTTTCACCTCCGACGAGCGGCTGACAGCCGATGCTTCGACCGTCGAAATCGCCGACCTCTCGTCGCCCGAACTCGACGACCGTATCGGCACGAAGTTCGCCGACCAGCTGCGCGCCGACGTCGAGCTGGTCGAGGGCGTCTACGACCCGTTCGACCGTGATGCCTATCTTCGGGGCGAGCTGGCTCCGGTTTTCTTCGGCTCGGCGGTCAACAATTTCGGCGTGCGCGAACTGCTCGAATGCTTCATCCGCATCGCTCCGTCGCCGCGTCCCGCCCCGACCGAAACGCGCACGGTGGAACCGTCGGAGCCGAAAATGACGGGCTTCGTCTTCAAAATCCATGCGAACATGGATCCCAACCACCGCGACCGTATCGCCTTTCTGAAAATCTGTTCGGGCGTGTTCGAGCGGAACAAGAACTATCTCCACGTCGCCAGCGGCAAGCAGCTGAAATTCTCGTCGCCGACGGCGTTCATGGCCGAAAAGAAGTCGATCATCGACACGGCCTATCCAGGCGATATCGTGGGTCTGCACGACACAGGTAACTTCAAGATCGGCGATACCTTTACGGAGGGCGAAAAACTCCGTTTCACGGGCATTCCGTCGTTCTCGCCCGAGCAGTTCCGCTACATCGAGAACGCCGACCCGATGAAATTCAAGCAGTTGGCCAAAGGCATCGACCAGCTGATGGACGAGGGTGTCGCACAGTTGTTCACTTCGTCGCTCAACGGCCGCAAAATCATCGGCACGGTCGGCGCGCTGCAATTCGAGGTCATCCAGTACCGGTTGGAACACGAGTACAACGCTGCCTGCCGGTGGGAGCCTATTTCGATTTACAAGGCCTGCTGGGTCGAGAGCGACAACGCCGCGCAGTTGGCCGACTTCAAACGCCGCAAGCACACCAACATGGCCGTCGACAAGCACGGCCGCGATGTTTTCTTGGCCGATACGAGCTACGCGCTCGCATTGGCGCAAGACAATTTCAAGGAAATCCGGTTCCACTTCACGTCGGAATTCTGACCCAGTTTTGCATCGTCGGTGCTGATTCGTTGCATCCACCGAGCCAAACAAAAAAAGGGTTGCTATTTTTACAATAGCAACCCTTTTTTGCATAAATTATCGCATCGGGTTCGGCAATCTGCTACGGATGGCTCCACATCCATCAGCAGATCGCCTTTGCCCGATAGACGGGGCTAATTCTCCTTGACGCAGCGAATAGTAAAAGCTGCCCCCCTGTTTTCACCGATAAACGCGGCCATACGCATAAGGCGACTGAAAAACAAGCTTGCACTTGCACTACCCGCACTCATCGGAGAACTACTCATTCCATAATTATGTGAAAAAACCGATGCAACAGATCCTGTTGAATAACCTCGTATTCCCCCTGCGGGATAATAATCGGTCATCCAGTCGACACTTTCAGTCCCATTGGGAACTTGATAGCCAATAGCAATGCCTTCTTCATTTAAGACGACTGCCCCCATACCTTTATAATAAAAGCTTCTGCCTTTATTGAAATCTCTTTCTCCATTAATATAATATATGTCACCTTCCGTAGTTTTGGACACATCAACCATGAAGTTAACCCACAAGTCTTTGGGTGCCATACGATATCCATTCGGACAGGGATCGAAAACCGATTTATAGGTTTGGGCCATTTTGGGATAATTATAGCCTTGCGGATTCCCCCATAAGAAATCATTGGTTAAAGCAGTCCAATTAGAGTTAAAGCCGCTGGCTATATAAATGAATGCGGTGGGATACTTTATTGCTTTATCAATCATGTATCTGTCTGTCGACACCATTATATCCTCTCCATTGATTTGCTTTGCTATTTCCTTTACTTCTACATCGGTAGCTGTTTTACTTGTGATATATCCAGCCTCGAACAATTCGTCAAGGAGGTTGATTCTGTTGTCCGTTCCTGTTTTATAGGTTGTAAAGAAATATCCTTGCCCTACTGCTTCGGTGACGCCGGTCGGGAAGTTCGGAATCGTGTTTGGAAGAGCCGTTACCGCCACCGATGCCGGCGTCGTCGCATTGCCATTTCCCCAGTAGGAGGCTCTTCCGAGCGGGTCTTTTCTGCCCCATTGATACCACAAGCCTGCGCCCTTTATCTTCTCGGCATCCGTGTCGTCCGCTACCACTACTTTCGTTGCTCCCAGCGCCATCGGCATCACCGTGTAGGCTCCCGAGTAGGTGTTCT
>JAMPDE010000002.1:159720-189454 GCA_023665825.1 Alistipes senegalensis
GTCATCTGGTCTACAATCGGGTAGGAAATAACGGACAGACCATTTCGGACAAGAATATCAAAATTCGAAACGCCAAAGTCTGTCGGGAACTGACCGAGAAATACGGGTTGCATCTTGCACCGGGGAAAGAATCGGTACGACGGGAACGCCTGCGAGAACCCAACAAAACCAAATACGAAATATACGATGCAATCAAAACGGGTTTACCGAATTGCAATAATTGGGACGATTTGGAACTTCGATTGAAGAATCAAGGGATTGCCATGCACTACAAGTATTGCGGCGATACCAGTCGAAAACAAGGGGTGTTGTTCTGTAAAAATGGCTTCGAGTTTTCAGGCTCAAAGATAGACAGGCAATTCAGCTACTCGAAACTGAACCGACACTTTGCACAGGCACAGCACCAAACCCAGCATTGGGCGACACTTGCAAATGGATTTCATGCGGCCATAGACAATTATCGGGCGGCATTCACCGACTTATTCGGCAATACAGGCGGAAGCGGAAATAAGGGACAAGCAGATGCCGGCTCGATAAACTTCGGTAGCAAGATTGGAGCACTGCCGCTGCCACCCAAAGATTCACCTGTCGGACTATCCACCGCCCAACTCCAACGCAAATCCAGCGAAAGCCCCGAAGAACATATTGCACGTATTACTGCATTACTAAACGCCGTTGCTGAAGCGATAGCGATTGCCGACATGGAGCGGAAACGCAAACTGCGAGACCGAAAAGCAAATAAATCTAAAATGAAGCTATAAACATAAATCAACAATTTGTTATGAAAGAAAATAATGTTATGATGTCTTATGAAATGTACGAAGACTTCAAGGACGCAATGGTCAAAACCATCAAAACCGAACTATCGGCAAAAGATAATAATCAATCAGTCGATAGCGATTTACCGCAGAAAGTGGAACATATCGTTCGGTCCCAACAAGAGCGGCATCGGACGATAATAACCCAGCTTGCTGGACGATTGGAAAGCATCGAGCGGAGCAATGCGAAAATGCAAGCCGATATAGATAACCTGCAATCGTCTGTAGACGCAATCGAAATCCCTGCCGAACTACCGCCGAGAATAACTCAACACCGGATAACTTTCAGTTCAGAATCCCCATTTACCCTTTACTTGGTGCTGTTTCTTTTCATCGGTTGCATGATTTTGTCGTCGGCACTCTATTTCACTACTCAGCCGGACTACAACCGCATCGACAATGACCTGAAATACCGCTACATCAAAATGAAAGGCGAAGCGACACCCAAACGCATTACCGAACTGGAAGAAATATTCGAACTGAACCGCGACAACGCCAAAATCCGCCGAATGAAAAAAGATATCGAAAAATATGAACAAACCGTAAAACGAAAAGTGCAACTCGAAGAACAGGCGAGACTCAAAGAACAGGAAGCTAATCGCCTAAACGAAAATGCCTCCCGTCTGAAAAACAAATAAGCCATTCCCTTCGTCCGCAAAGGTATTGCCGCCAAAAGAAATCCGCAAGGTCATGCAAGTTGCTCCGCAAACCTTGCGGATATTCTTTCCGGCGGCATCGGCTGGTCGCTACCAAAGGAAATGGCAAGCTCTGAACACTACTGCTGTAATTTCACCGAAATTTGCACAACGTAATTTATCAAAAGATATGTCTAATTTGTAACAGTCGATTTTTTGTCTAATTTTAGTATGGTTTTAACATCATAGAAAAGCCGAATACAGCGTTGGTCGGCCATCGCAGCACAAGCGGATACACACATCGGCGTAGCGACAGATAACGCTATGCGAGATCAAAAAGGGAAATAGGCGGCCAAGAACTATTCCGCAAAAACTTGACATAATACCGATTGATCTAACAATAAGATATATGCAATGTATTTTTTGTCATAAAGATGCTTCTGCCTCTACAAGTGTTGAGCATATCGTTCCGGAATCTTTAGGGAATAAACATATCTATCTCCCTAAAGGATATGTTTGCAATGCATGCAACCACTATTTTGCAATAAAAATAGAAAAAGATCTGCTAAATCAACCTTATTTTATATCGCTTCGATCCCGAAATGAAATTCTTTCCAAAAAGAATAGGCTCATAAAACAAGACATGATATTTCCAGGAGCTCAAAAAAAGGCTGGAGTATCATTTCTAACTCAAGGAAACACATTACTGATCCATATAGATGACAAAGACGTCATTAACAGTATAATTGAAGGAAAAAGCCATAGGATGATTGCAAAATATCTTCCGGAGCCCGAATATCCCAATCCTTTAATGTCTCGATTTTTAGCCAAATGCGCATATGAATATTTTTTATTCCACATGGGTAAAGAAAAATACGATCTATGTGTCAATGAACTCTTGGGGCAAAATACAGATATACTTAAAACACTTAGAGAGTACGCAAGATTTGGGAAAGGGAAATATTGGCAATACAGCCAACGTCGAATTTACTCCGAAGGTTCATTTTTCATTCAAGAAAGCAAAGATATTCCCTATGAAATATTACACGAAATGTCTTTTTTTGTCAAAGATTATATCAAACACCCAAATAACGTTGTAGAGGCTGAAATATATTATGTTTTAGTAATTTCGGGAATTGAATATGCGATCAGTATATCAGATCCAGACATCTCCGAATATATAACTTTAATCCAAGAAAAGGAATTCTTTCCATTACAGCGCAAAGATGAAAAAATACTACCTTTAAGCAAAGCAGATTTCAATCCCATGTTTATTAAAAAAGGTCAAAAGTTGAAATAATCTTTTTCTTATACATATACCTTAGAAGATGAATTTTATTGCACTACACAACATTTTTTCATGTATTATTAAGTAAATGCAAAACAAAAGGAAACGGTATTACAATCTCTGCTACCATTTTCAAGTTCAGAAGTGAGTAACTCGGACCGCCGTACTTTACAGACCTTTCTAACCACTCGACCGCACAAAATCAATATCCGTAAAGACGAAGCAATCATTTAACGTCTCCAAAATCATGGCTGCACTTCCTTAACTAAAAAGAGAGCCCAACGCTCTCTTTTAATCTCTGAGGCCTGACTTTTCCCTATAGGCTTTCGTCAATTCATCTGCCGGAATTTCTCGCATCAGTTCGACACAAATCTCCCGACATAGAGAAAAGATTTCGTTGCGATAGCGCGTCGCGAGTGAATCGTCTTCCGGAAAAACAGCGGCGACTTGCTCGTCGATCGAATTCTTCAACTCGGTGAATACGAACGGAAAATAGAAGTCGTCGACAGTCTCCTTATAAGTAATGATATCCATTCCGCTTCTCAAGTTACGAATGGAGTCGCAACGGCCTTTGGCAATAACGACATATCGCTGTTTTATGCGCTCCGCTTTCTGTTCGGGAGTTTCCGCCGCAAGGGTCGGATGAATCGGAACTTCATCACCGCCAGTCTCCGGTGCAGAGGCCGCTTGCGCCGCAACTTTTCTGTTTTCTGATTTCGGTAGAATAAAGATCAAATGCTCAGAATCTTCGGAGCTGTTAGCGTCCGATTCAGAAGCTGATAACACTACAGCATCGCTGTCTTTTGATTCCGGTTCGGAGATTTGTTGCTCCGTATTCGGATTCGTCCGCACTGGCGGAGCTACCCCGACAAACCACAGGATGAACACCAGCACACAAATACCGATTCCCGACAATATAAAATACAGAAATACACTGCGCTTGCCCTGCTTTTCGGAAGCAATAGGCTCAATACATCTATCGCAGAAATCGCTCCAGCCGGAAAAACCCGCATAACGCGCCAAAGTCGAAAGCGTCGACGGACGCGGAACAGTAGCGGGTTTGATATATCCGTACAACCGCTTCAAGGTCGACGGGCTAATTGCTTCTCCCGTCTTGTTTTGTATTTCGGACGACAACGCATCGAAATCGGTCGGGGCATCGAGCGTCCGCCCGAAAGTTTCCACAACAGCCGCTTTCAATGCGTCGATTCGTTCATTCGAGTATTCCATAGGCATACAAAAGTAATAAAAAACTGGAATGAATCGCAATGCACCGTAATGGATTTGGTCAGTACGCAACCCCGAAATACATTTGCAAACGGAAAAGCAGTCCAAACCTTTGCGGATTCAAAGCGAAATAGTATCTTTGTCGTGTAACCCTGTGAGGGGTTACGAGATATTATTAACGTGAATCTTAGGATTCCCCAAACAACAAAACCGCCAATTTTGTTTTGAGCCTCTTCCGGAGGTTCGATGTACACAAGGGAAGAATAAGCACGGTTCGCATATCCGTTATGGGTGCGGACTGCTTGTTTATCCGTATGTGTACGGGGCGCTTGGCGGTGCCTGTTGTTTGTATGGAAAACAGCAGGTTCCGCACTTTTTATTTTATTAGATAATACAACATGAAAAAATCATTATTCAAATGCCTATTGTTAGGCTTATTGATGTCCAGTACGACATCCTGCGACAAACACGGCTCGATGCCGGAAATTACGCATCTTCCATTCAAAGCTGCAAAATCGGATAATTGGGGACTCATCGGGACAGATGGCACCGTTTTATTCGAAGACGAATTTTACAAAACGCCTTCGGCAGTAGTAAATGGGGTCTTTCGAGTGGAGAATTCAGACGGGAGATTACAATATTTTACGATAGGCAAAACTCCAAAAGCAATCAATAACAAGAGCTATATTGCCGGTGGCTTTTGTACGGAGGACCTTATTCCGGTTGTTACAGAGGAAGAAGGTATCTCGTTTCTCAAAAAGAACGGTGATATTGCATTCATTTTCGAAGAATACGAAGGTGTACGAATCACCGCAGTAAATAGTTATTTTTCCGACGGATTATGTCTTTTTAAGACCGAAGACAACAAATATGGATATATCGATACAGAAGGACATGTTGTCATTCAGCCGAAATATAGGTATGCGACTCCATTTTGCGAAGGCATTGCCGTTGTGGATGACGAAACGAAATACACATTTGGCAGTGACTTCAACATCATCGATATCCAAGGAGAGAAAATAGCAAAATTGAATACCGACATGACAGCAGACAAAATAGTCTCATCATATAACCTATATTCGGATGGGCTGCTCTATTTTGGCGGAAAAGTTTTCGATCGGAAAGGTGAAGTTGCATTCCGGTTATTGAATAAAATCGATGGTATTTTACCTTATCATCATGGATTTGCCGTATTTGAAGACGAAGACGATAATTATGGGCTTTTGAATAACAAAGGAGAAATCGTCGTACGTGCGAAATACGACGAACCTGGACATGTAACCAAAGACCGAGCGTTTTTTGTCGAAGACGAAACCGAAACCGAATGCATCGATTTCAATGGAGAGCGCATTTTCAAATCCGAATATCCAATCATACCAGTTGCCGATAACAGGTGCATTATTCGGACAAAAAAAGAGTTTTATTTTGCCGATTACAATGGAACTCCCCTCGACAAGAACAGCTACTCATACATCTTGCTTCCTTCAGCTCCCTACCCAAATCTGTTCCTTGCATATGTTCACGACCGAAATTGGAGCTGCACGCAATGGGTTCACAGCGACTACTACGATGCTGAAGCCCATATCGCATCCGTGCTAAATAAATTAAATAAGAAAGGCATAGAAAATATCGAAATGGGCATGTCTATCTTAGAATTAAAAAAATACTACGACATGGGATCCCATTCGAATAGTGCCTATAAATATTGGGGAACTTTCAACGGAATAACTGGCAGTGGAAATCTAAAAACAACTTATAAAATCCACTTTACTGACTGGATGGCAGATTATTCCGGATATAATCGCGATGCTCTGGTAGGACATGTTATCATAAATCTGGATTGGGATGACGTGACCGTCACCAACGCAGGAAAACGCATTCGCGAGGCAATTCCGACCTATTTGGAAAATATCGGATTTTATCGCCGCGGTCATACAGATGATTGGGAGGGAGAAGCATGGGACATTTACATGAGTAATCATCACGATTATTTGATTGCTGTGAGTGAAGACGGACAAAAATTGACACTCGAAAAGAATTCTTAACTTTTAAGAGAAAGTGTTTCGCCTGCTTGGCGGTAAGAAAAGCATGAAAGACGCTAAATACCGAGGTCATTCTTATTCGAACTACTCACGAATACTGACCGGCAGACGAACAGCTCCACACTTTCTTCACAACTTAACACCGCAGAGGAGTTGATACGGTACTTTTTTATGAAATACATTCTTACTATCTTATGTGGAGCCTTTGCGTTCATATCATGCAATCCACAAGCAAAATACGAAAAGCGAGCGACCGAATTTTTAGAGACGATCCCTCAAGAAAATATCGTAGCTACTCGTGTAGACAAAAAAATACATTGCATCTTCTATCTATCGAAAGAGATTTGGGCAATAAGAGACGAAAACGAAATGTACTGGGACTGTGATAGCGACACACTATACTATATGGAACTTATGAAGTACGACCTCAAAGCCCAAAAAACAAGCGCTGTTGTCTCTAATAAATTAAAAGACATTCGGTCTTTTAGAACCAACGGTACCTACATTTTTGTACATGCAAGTGAGGATCATGCGTATTACTACGATTTGTATCTCATAGACAAAGATAAATGGATAGACTTGGACGAAAAGATTTCAGCCACAGTGTATCCCGTGGTCACGACTGCAACCTTTACAGGGAAAGGCATCCGATTGAGTACAAATATCGATACCGGAACCAATGATAGTTCATACAGCCATGCCGACCCGTTGATTCTTGTATATCAATTTGATGAAAATGGGGAAGTAGTACAGCACTATATTTACAATAAACGGACTCATGAGAAATATAATTAGACATTTAACGACGTATTTCATTGATTATAACCAATGAAAATGAATTGGAATAGGAGTTAAAATCTGACTTCACAAAAAAATTCGCCAAAGAAACCTTAACTAAAATACTATCGATTATGAAAAATCTATTTCAGGCAATCGTGATGATTGCAACGGTATGTTGTATCTCCGGAACGGCAGCACAGAACAAAAAACTCGACAAGGCTTACGACAAAATGTACAAGACCAAAGTGAAAGAGTATCGCAGCGAAGGCTGGAAGATTTCCGGCAGTGCCAAAACACTGGAAGTCGCCCTTTTGGAGCATTACGAAAAATTGAAAGATGATGCCAATACCGAATTAGTCGGTGAATGTTCACAGGGGTTGTCGATCAACGCCTGTCGTCAAGTCGCCTACAACAATGCGTTGATTACGTATGCCAATCTGGCCGGTTCAACGCTCAAAGGACGAATCGTATCGGATACGAACATCGATCAATCGGATATGAATGGAGAGTTCGACAAGATGTATGCCGCCTATGAACGATTGGTACAAAGTGAAATCAAAGGGGTATTGACCGAAAGTTTCTCCGTTGTCAAAGAGAACGGGAAGAAAAAGCAATACCGCGTTTATTTCATCGTCAATGAAGAGAAAGCATCGCAAGCCCGTATTCGTGCCATGCAACGTGCCTTGGAAGAAACACAAGCGGCACAGAAATACGCCCGTGAAATATCAGATTTCGTCCAAGAAGGTTTTGCAAATAACTAAAACTTGTATAAATGAAAAAATATCTATTGTTAATGATTTGCCTAATCGGATTATCCAGTCAGGCTTCAGCCGATAAACGACCGCCTTGGATGCGTGGAATCCTTCCCCAACAGAGTAATCAAACCTACTACTTCAAAACCATGCAAGGACATGGTTCGACATCCTTCGAAGCTCGGCAAAATGCTATTGCTGGACTAATCGGCGATATTGCAAGGAGTCAAGGCGTAACCGTACGAGGAACGGACATCATGAAAACCCTCTCTCAAAACCGGAACGGTCATATCAACGAACACTCCTCTTTACAATCAACCTATCGGCTCGATTTCGATACTTTCGACACGGCATTCGAAATTGTCGACGAATATGAAGACCGAAAAGGTTATTATCTCTTTTTTGAGGTAGCCCATAATCCCGAACGGGTAACATTCGACAAAATTGAATTGACTGCGGATTACAAAGGTGCGGCATTGTGGCGTTCGATGATTATTCCTGGATGGGGGCAAATGTACAAACGAAATACAGGTAAAGGTGTTACGATACTTGCTCTCGAAGCCGTAAGCGTGGTCGGAATCGTTGTGTGTCATAACCAAAGCAATAGTTATTACAACAAGGCCTTGGTCGAGCGCAACATGAAGCTGCGCGAAGCATATCAAGACAAATCGACAACCTATCGCCACGTGCGTAACGGTTGTATTGCAGCGGCAGGAGCCATTTATGTTTGGAACATTGTTGATGCGCTAACGGCAAAAGGTGCGAAACGATATAAAAAAGTGCACATAGCCCCTTATGCCGACAATTCAATACAAGGAGTTTCATTCAATACGAATTTCTAATATGAAAAGGTGTTTGTCATTTATTATTACACCGGTGTTACTATTTTTCGCATGCACGGAACGAATAGCAGATACTACAGGAAATATTTACGGGACTGTCAAAGATGCAACTACCGGCGAGCCATCGTATAACTGTAACGTAACTTTAAATCCGGTCGGACTTGCTACTACCACAGGAAGCGACGGTACTTTTCAATTCCCGAATATCGAAGGAGGGCAGTATTCCATCCAAGTCAGTAAGGTGGAATATGCCGCAAATTCGAAAAATATCACAGTAACACCAGGAGAAGAAGCTCGTGTGGATTTTTTGCTATATAAGGAATCTGCAACCAAAGGTACAATTCATGGAACCATCAAGGATTCGCAAACAGGCGAACCGTTATCGGGCTGTAATATTCTATTACAGCCGACAGGGATGTCAACCACCACGGAAACCAATGGATATTATGTATTCAGCAATTTAGACCCTGGAGAATATTTTTTATCCATAACCAAAAGCAATTATCACTCCAATAGTCGAAGCAACATCAGTGTCAAAGCTGGAGAAACAAGCATAGTTGATATGCTATTAAAAGAATTCGATAGCACCGAACGGTTACCAGATGTCAACTCTTTGACCATTGAAGAGATCACATCGTCATCTGCGAGATTTGCTGCTGTAGTTTCCGATGATGGTAGCCATAATGTTACGGAATGCGGATTCATATATGGATTATCTCCATCATCCACAACCATAGATAGCGGCGTGAAAATCCAAGCAACAAAAGATAACAATGGCCGATTCTATGCCGACGTTAAAGGACTTCAGTCGCTATGTCGATACTATGTCGCGGCTTATGCCGTAAATGCGTTAGGGGTATCATATAGCCCCCAAATGTCATTCACAACGTTACAGGCAGAAATAACTCCAGCTCCGACAAACGTCATTTATGTTTCTGTTGCAGGAAATGATAATAATGATGGATCATCTTGGGCTTCGGCAAAAAAGACGATAAGTGCAGCCATCTCTGCCGCTCAAGCAGATATGGAAATATGGGTATCCGCCGGAACCTGGAATGAACGCATATTCGGACTACGAGATGGTGTTTCTATTTATGGAGGGTTCACAGGAGCAGAGACAGCCAAAACGGAACGAACAAAAAAAACGACCATTACCGGGACAGTATATCTCTATAACGATGCAAAAACATCCGTCGTCGATGGATTTATCATATCCGGAGTGAGTGGGCTTCCCAGCCAGGCAGTAGTGTGCTTACAAATAAATGGGGTTTTACGCAATTGTGAATTACTCAATAACAAAAACCACATTGTCAATGGTGGTTATGTCGAAAATTGTATTTTTTCCGGAAATAGAGAAACGACAAGTGCATTAGTCTTAATTAGCGGCACTGCAATTATTATAAATAGTGTATTTGCAAATAATAATTGTTCGGGACAAACAACTGGCGGGATGCCAAGTTCTATGTCCGGCGAGCATAAATTCATAAATTGTCTTTTCGCTAATAATAGGAATCTTTATATATCCACGGCCCATAACTGCACCATCGTGAATAATGAATATGCGAGTGTATCATCAGCATATAATAGTATCTTATGGAATAATCAAAGAACATCAATCACAAATTCCGTAGAGACATATATCATTGACAACAATGATAATTCTTCTGTGAGATTCACACACCCATATTCAAAATCAGGGTTGGGAACAGAAGATTGGTCCCAATATAATTGGTCTCTTACTGCTGAATCCGCATATATAGACAAAGGATACAACATTTATTATCCAACGGATTTGGGAACTACCGACCTTGCCGGAAATCCTCGAATCTCAAACGGAACGATAGATATCGGAGCCTATGAATTTAAACATTGAAAAAGCCGAGAGATAGTTTAATATCTCTCGGCTTTTTATAACTCAACGGCCAAACTATCTCCCTTTCTCCCGATCAACCATCCGTTTCATTCCAATATGGTGAATTTTTTCATATCTTTATGGCAAATATCATCCGAATAAGATATCCGCACCCATGAATCGAATAAAAGAAGTCCTTGAAGAGAAAGGCATTAAACAGACCTGGCTGGCCGATAAACTCGGCAAGAGTTTCAGCATCGTCAACGCCTATGCCTGCAATCGCCGCCAACCCAGTCTCGAACAGCTCTTCGAGATTGCAAAAATTCTTCAAGTCGACCCCAAAGATTTAATCAGTAACAAATAAAAGCCCAAGCATATGAAACTTCACGAAATTCTCAAAGGTTCCGAATACAGCTTAGACCTTTTCAGTCAAAATGCTATTGAAGAACTGGAAAATAGAATAATCGAGCGCACCGATAAAAAAGGAAAAATCTATCCGGCCATATCGTGTCTTATCCGAAACAAAGAGATTAAACTGACACCGGAAGAAATCGTACGACAATTATACACAGACAAATTAATAAATGA
Source organism: Alistipes senegalensis (assembly GCA_023665825.1). GTDB lineage: Bacteria > Bacteroidota > Bacteroidia > Bacteroidales > Rikenellaceae > Alistipes > Alistipes senegalensis_A. Next base: position 170,545 of record JAMPDE010000002.1, read on the forward strand.
ATATGGTTATCCAAAGAGCCGACTGGCTTTCGAATATCCGATTTATTTCGGGAGAGAGGTGGCCAAACGGGCGGATATTGTGATTCGAGATAATGACGATGCCAACGTCGCCTACATCATCGTCGAACTGAAAAAACCGAAAGCCAAGGATGGCCGCGAACAACTGAAATCTTACACCCATGCGACAGGAGCGAGCATGGCCGTATGGACGAACGGAACGACAATAGCCTATTACCAACGTCAAAATCCGAATTATTTCAAGGATATTCCCAATATTCCCGATGTTCATCAAACGTTGGAGGATATCTTACAGACGCCTTTCACGATGGCGGATTTAATCGAAAACGACAAACTGACAAAAACGGGCAAGTCGCTTAAAGACTTGATTCTCGAAATGGAGGATGAAGTTTTGGCCAATGCCGGAGTCGACGTATTCGAGGAAGTTTTCAAACTGATATTCGCCAAATTATACGACGAGCAAATCGGAGCGACAGACAAAGATTACAATTTGGAATTTCGCAACTCCGGACAAAGCGACATTCAACTGAAAGAAAAAATCGAGAAACTCTTCCGCAAAGCTTGCAACAAATGGACTGGTGTATTTGCTGAAGATGCCAAGATTGCACTGGCTCCTCCGCATTTATCGATCTGTGTTTCTTCGCTTGAAGGAGTAAAACTTTTCAATTCCAATCTCGACGTAGTAGACGAGGCTTTCGAGTATCTGATGAGCAAAAGCAGCAAGGGTGAAAAAGGGCAATATTTCACACCTCGTTATGTCATCGATATGTGTGTAAAGATGCTCAACCCGCAGCCCGATGAAACAATGATCGACACGGCAGCAGGCAGTTCCGGATTTCCAGTTCATACTATTTTTCATGTATGGAAGCAGATGCAAATTGCAGCGAATAAGCCCGTCAACCATCTGTTTACAGCAACACCCAAAAGCCATACAGAAATCGAATATGTACAAAACAATGTTTTTGCCATCGACTTCGATGAAAAAGCCGTTCGTGTAGCCCGGACATTGAATCTGATTGCCGGCGACGGCCATACAAACGTCCTGCACTTAAATACACTGGACTGGGCCCGTTGGAATACAGTTACAAAAGATGAAACCTGGATAGACACCTATAATGAAGGTTTCAAGAAATTGAAACAGTTGCGCGTCGGCAATGATTTCGGACAATTCAACTTTGCTGTTCTGATGGCGAATCCTCCGTTTGCCGGAGAAATCAAAGAGGGCCAGATCTTGAGTCGCTACGATTTAGGAATGAAGAATGGCAAGACTCAAAAAAGCATCAGCCGCGATATTCTTTTCATCGAGCGCAACCTCAATTTTTTGAAACCGGGCGGACGTATGGCAATCGTATTACCGCAAGGAAGATTCAACAATAGCAGCGACAAGGCGATTCGTGAATACATCGCCGAACGATGTCGCATTCTCGCTGTTGTCGGACTGCACGGCAACACGTTCAAGCCGCATACCGGCACCAAAACGAGCGTTCTGTTCGTTCAGAAATGGGACGAGGTACTATGTCCGAAAGTCGATGATTATAATATCTTCTTTGCGACCCAGCAGAAAGAGGGCAAAAACAACAGCGGCGATAAACTCTATTGGAAATCGGACAAGAGCGGCACGACGACCGATCCAAAACTCGCTCTTTGCGACAAGTACGGACATCCGGTCGTTTATCACGATCTGCTTACGACCGTAAACTACAATTGGAATGAGGCAGAACATCAGAATGAAATAGAACAAATTACCCCAGACGGCATCGCCGAAGCATTTATCGAATTCGCCAAGAAGGAGCAACTCTCTTTTTTCGCGGATGCCCCTTTGATAAAGTAAAGTACGAGGCTTTATCGGAGGGGCTGGAAATTATTGAAATCCAATATACCAATTTAAATTATGATCTAAGGTTTGAATCTGAGTTTTTTCAAAAGAAATATGCGATTCTGAAACAATTACTCTCAGTATCAAAAAATGAACTTTTGACAAATCTCGTAAAAGAAAGTATAAAAACCGGACATACCCCATCTATGAAAAATAGTGACTATTATGGAGGGGACATACGTTTTATTAAAACTGATAATTTAAGAGATAATATCATACAAGGGCCTTTCTCGCATCATTTATCATTACTGGGAAATGATGAAATCCGTCAAACTCAATTAAAAGAAAATGACATAATCACGACAGTTATAGGTGCAAGCTATGATGTAATCGCTCGCTCTTGCATATTGCACGCCGAAGATTTACCAGCCAATATCAATCAGAATATTGCCCTTATACGCATAAATACCAATAAAATAAATTCTAATTATTTATGCGCATATCTGAATTCTAAATATGGTAAAATGTATTTGGAATATCTATCCCGTCAAACAGAACAAATAAATTTAAATTGCCAAGAAATAGGTCGAGTTATCGTACCGATATTTTCGCCGGATTTTCAGAATTATATTTCTAAACTAATTACTATTGCATACAATAGTAATCTAAAATCCAGACATATCTATAATGAGGCAAAAATATATTTATCAGAACATCTCCAAATATCAAAATCTATAACGAATAATAGCCATTGTAATATAAAAACGAACAAAAACTCATTTCTTCTATTTAATCGGTTGGATGCGGAGTATTATCAACCCCAATATGATGAAATAGTCGATAAGATTTCTCAATATCCTTTAGGACAAGACACTATCGGGAATCTATTTATTCTTCGTGATCGCAACTTTCTTCCCGACAACGATATTCAATATAAATACATTGAATTATCAAACATCGGAGCAAATGGTGAGATATTAGGATATACCTACGAATACGGTTCAAACCTTCCAAGTCGGGCACGACGCATCGTTCATACAGGAGACGTCATTATTTCGTCAATCGAAGGTTCTTTGCAAAGTTGTGCAATTGTAACAGACGAATATGACGGTGCATTATGTTCGACCGGTTTCTACATCTTGACGCCACGAATAATAAACTCCGAAACATCATTGATATTATTTAAGTCCGCAGCCGTTCAAGCCCTATTGAAGCGTGCTTGTACGGGAACAATATTGACAGCTATAAATAAAGATGAATTTATAAATATAAGTCTGCCTGCAATTAATAAAGATATTCAAAATGAAATTGCAAATATAATTCAAAAAAGTACTACCTTACGGAAAGAAAGCAAACGGTTATTAGACCTTGCAAAAACCGCAGTAGAGACAGCCATAGAGAAAGGTGAAGATGAGGCAATAAAATTATTCAGCATATGAAAAACAAGCAAATGGCCAAGTTATCTGTTACCATTCTCGTAATAGTCTTTCTTTTAACCGGATGCACCGTAGATATTGATCCATCAGTGGCAAATACTCAATTCGGTATGCAGGCACTGCATTATGAATTTATCATTGTCCTATTGAGCATTATTGGTGGTATCGGATGTTTGATTGCCGGAACAGTTCTGACAATACTCGGATTTACCGGCTCAATAGAATGGATAGTAGAAGCATCTGGTTTTACGTCCAGATTAATTAACGCCTCTCCCGGAATCGTACTAATGATTATCGGTTTTTGGTTGACCTTAAAAAGTCGATTGAAAATAAGGGCAAAGAACCACGCCAATAATCATTAATTTACCGGTAAAAGCCGACAGCAAACATCATCGATGAATATATTATTAGACACGAATATCATTATTCCACTGGAGGATACGGGTAAAACACTCGACTCTTCCTTTGCCGAACTGCGGAAATTATCCGCAGAACAGCAGCATTGTCTATATATTCATCCGATGCAGTTCGATGACATCAATCGAGACAAAGATACCGAAAGAAGAAAAATCGTACTCTCTCGGTTAAAACAATATTCACAGATAGAGAATCCTCCGATTCTTTCCAATCAAGAGTGTCACGAACTTGGTTTGTCGCAATCAAACGATAACGACAGAGTAGACAATAGCATTTTATTCGCGTTATATCGGGGCGCCGTACACCTTCTTGTTACAAATGACGAAGGCATCCATCGGAAGGCTGCAAAAATCGGATTGCAGGATAAAGTATATCGGTTGGGGCAATGTTTACTTTTACTCCAACGATATGCGGCCAAAGAATCGTTTACGTTCAATTACACGGGCGTCAAGGAACGTTATTTATACGAAATAAACAAAAATCAATCTTTCTTCGAGTCTTTACGTCAATCATATGCAAGGTTCGATGAGTGGTTTCAGAAATGTGCAGAAGACAAACGGAAATGCTGGTGTATCGAAGATGGAAGCGGCAATGTCGTCGCAATCTGTATCTACAAACACGAACAGGATGCCCGACTGACTGACAATGGAGAAGTTATTCCCGGTCGCATATTGAAACTTTGCACATTTAAGGTAGATGCAAAAGCTCGTGGAAAGAAGTTGGGCGAACGACTTTTATACATCGCGTTCGATTACTGCGTAAAGAACGATTTGGATTGGGTCTACCTGCATACATACGGAGAGGAACAGAAAACACTCGTAGGTTTGTGTACCGACTATGGCTTTTCCTTTCTTGGCAAATATAAACAAGACGACGTTTATATCAAACCGATGAAATTAAAAAACGACGCTTGCAACAGTCTGGAATCTTTGATAAGATACTATCCCTATTTTAAGGATAATGAATCCGTCCAAAAATTTATCATTCCAATTCAACCGCAATTTCACGAAGACCTATTCCCGGACTTCAGCAGCATGAAAGGCACTTTGTTCGAGAAAGATCAATCGTTATACACCTGTCAGGGTAATACCATTAAAAAGGCGTATCTATGTCATTCCAAAATCAAGACGATTAAGAAAGGAGATATCGTCCTATTTTACCGAAGCAAAGATCGAAAATCCATACAATGTATGGGAATCGTTGAAGATATTCTGTTTTCAGAAAACATCGACGAGGTATTTCCTGCAATCGCCAAAAGAACGGTATATAAGTATTCAGACATACAAAATATTTTGAAGAAAAGGACTTTAGTTATCTTATTCCGGTATATAGCCCTCAACAAGGAAATATCCAATCAAAATATAGCTGATGCCAACATCAAAGGATATATACAGAGCATACGACAAATTAGCAACGAGCAATATTTGACACTAATACATGAAAACTGATACGATCATATTATCCATTCACCCGCAGCACATCAAAAAAATACTCTCGGGAGAAAAACGATACGAATACAGGAAACACATTCCTATGGAGATACGATACATTGTCGTATACGCAACGGCTCCGATCAAAATGATCGTTGCCTTTATCGAAATCGATTCTATTATAAAAGATACGCCGGAGATTGTATGGAAAAAGACAAAAAAACATGCGGGCATATCCGAAGATTTCTTCATGAGTTATTTTTCGAATCATCAAGATGCCTACGCAATTAAAATCAAAGCAGCGCATGAATTGCAGGCCCCTAAACCGCTAACCGATTTGAAAGATCAAATTTGCGCTCCGCAATCTTACAGATATCTCAAAGAATCGATATTAGAACTCTATCATAAATTAGGGATTAAAAAACGTCGTGTACAACGAACCAGCACTAAATAGATCAGACATATGGAACCACGAGGAATATTCGTTATCAAATGCGGTAAAGAAAACGCCATTACCCAAATCGATAACCTATGCAAAAAATACAGTTCAAAAAATGCCGCTAATAACATACAAACCGTTGCCTTATTCAAAGCCTATTGTCGGGAAACAATCGACATGCTCGAAACATGTTTTGCTACAGAAATGCGAGGAGCATCCCGATGCAGGCGATTTGTGGAGAAATGTGCACATACGGATGAGATCAACATCATACAAGTTGGTTCTATTCAAATATTCAATATGCTAATTCATCTTCGAGAAATCGTACGAAATGCAACTCTAATAAAGGATATGCCATCTTGTAAAAAGTTAACTGAGTTATCAACAGAAGATGCCATCGCCGCAGCTACAGACTTAGCCAAAAGCGACATTGTAAAAGGTATTGCAAAAAGTTGGCTACTTGGAACAAAAATCAAAGACGCCATTGATATCTCGGATATCAGAAACTATTATAACGAGCATATCAAAGATTTGCAAAAAGAATTGGATGAAGAACAGCGTGAAATAACTCCGATCGAACAATTTTTGATGGATAAATTCAATGCCGAAATAGGTTATTGCGATATCGCATCCATAAAGACAGGGCTTGGCGCTACCAAAGAGATTGTCGGTTTGGTGGATATAGCTCGCAAGAACATTGATAAGTTCGAACGACAATTAGATAACATATCGTTACAAATCAGTACGCCTTATTAATACCCGATCGGGGTTATGTTGCATTGTTTAAGAATAGTTATACCCAATAAGGTATAAGTATGATTATTTTGCTATTTTTACACCCAAAGAGGTATAAATGACAGATAGCATCATCGAATATTGCTAAAGTAAAATAGCCGCATTACATCCTGCCGGGAAAATAATTTCCTCCGAAAATCCGTCAAAAAACAATTTGCCGCGTATTTACAACGAAGCAGAAAACAGAAGTGCATAACAAAATAACATACAGATTATTAGTATTTTGTACTTCGTTTCTGCATCGGAAAGTAACCTCCCCCGAACAAGACTCTTCTGGCCCAAATCACCGAAACAAGCATGCTCAAAACCAAAATATACGAGATCGTCAGCAAGGACACAGAACATGACATCGCGAGCCGCATATACGATGTTTGGATGTTCGTCTGTATCGTCGTCAGCATCTTACCATTGATGTTCATCCGCTCCTACCCTATTTTCAGGATCATGGAGATCATCACGGTAGCGGCTTTCGTCATCGACTATGCTGCCCGGTGGTATACTTCGCCGCTTCGGCTGAAAAGAGGATGGCTATCGTATCTGCTCTATCCATTCACCCCGATGGCGATCGTCGATCTGCTATCTATTCTGCCCGGATTGAATCTGCTCGACGGAACATTCAAATTACTGCGTCTGACCCGGTTGCTGAAGATCGTACGCGTCCTGAAAGTGTTCCGTTACTCAAGCCGGATCGAAATGTTCGCACGCGTCCTTTACAAGGAGCGCAAGGTCCTCCTGTCGGTGTTGTTGCTCGCGCTGTTCTATATCTTTCTGACCGCATTGGTCATGTTCAATGCAGAACCGCACGTCAATCCTGCGACCGGAGAACCCGCATTCGGCTCCTTTTTCGATGCCCTATATTGGGCGACCGTTACGCTGACCACCGTCGGTTACGGCGATTTATGTCCCGTAACCGACATCGGGAGGATCGTATCGATGCTCTCCTCGCTGTTCGGCGTGGCGATCATCGCCCTGCCATCGGGCGTAATCACCGCCGGCTACCTCGAAGAATTGCGCGAGTCGCGCAAAAATCCGGAGAACAGAAAAGTAAGTTAATATTCGGTGAAGTTATAACCGGCTCGAAAGAGCCGGGGCAAAACACTCCTTATAAAATAACGGGCCGGATTTTCGGTCGTCCCGAAAGCCGCAGCAGAAGTCCCGTTCTGCTGTCGTTTTTTCAGGATACCCGGAATAACTCCGCAACACCCTCCCGGAAAAGGTTCCTGATGGTCCGTACAAAATCTCGGCAGAAGAAATCTTTTCCGTAAGACAGCCTGCTTTCGCATATCGCAGGTTCCGGTCAACTCTATAGAGGATTGCCTTGAAATACAAAAGTCCCCAATCTTTCGATTGGAGACTTTTGCGCTCGGTTTTGTCGGGGTGACTGGATTCGAACCAGCGACCACACGCCCCCCAGACGTGTACTCTAACCGGACTGAGCTACGCCCCGATTACCCGAAACCTCTCGGTTTGGGACTGCAAATATAGCATATTTTTGGAAAAACAACAAAATCCGGAGAATTTTTTCTACTTTTGAACTCGATGAAACCGCTTTATTCGCTTCTTTGCCCGCTCGCGGCCCTTGCCGTCGTCTCCTGCAGCGGCCGCAAAACATACTCCGCCGCCGATTTCGACCGCGAAGTCTACGCCCCGGCCCATACCTCGAACTTCGACATCCGGGGTCGCGACGACCTCGACGCAACGTTGATTACCGTCCGCAATCCGTGGCAGGGAGCCGAACACGTCGAGCAGCATCTGCTCGTGTTGCACGGCGATACGCCCTCTCCCGTCGGCTTCGACGGACAGACGGTCCGGGCCCCGGTACGCCGCGTCGTCTGCCTCTCGTCGAGCCACATAGCTCTGTTCGACGCCCTCGGCGAGGTCGACCGCATCAAGGGCGTTTCGGGTATCGACTACATCTCCAACTCCCGCATCCGCAGCCACCGGTTGTGCGGCGAGGTCCGCGACGTCGGCTACGACTCGAACCTCGACTTCGAATTGCTCGCAGCCATGCGGCCCCACATCGTGTTGCTCTACGGCGTAACGGGCGAAAATACCCTCCTCACCGGAAAACTCCGGGAGCTGGGCATTCCCTACCTCCATCTGGGCGAATACCTCGAACCTTCGCCTTTGGGCAAGGCCGAGTGGCTGATGATCGCCGCCGAGTTGTGCGGCTGCCGCGACCGCGGAGAGGAGGTCTTCCGCGGAATCGTCGAGCGCTACACCGCCGTCGCGCACCGCATGCAGGAGTACATCGCCGCAGAGGTCCCCGACATCGTCTGCCTGCCCAAAGTGTTGTTGAACACCCCCTACCGCGATACATGGTTCATGCCGCCCGCCCGCAATTACATGGTGCGGCTGATCCGCGACGCCGGCGGCGACACCTACACCGTCTCCGAGGGGGGCAACGCCTCGCAGCCCGTCGATCTGGAGCAGGCCTACCTGCTGGCCGCCGATGCCGACGTGTGGCTCAACGTCGGTTCATGCAATACGCTGGCCCAGCTCAAGGCCCGGAACCCGAAATTCGCCGACATGCCCGCGGTCCGCAGCGGCCGGGTCTACAACAACAACCGCCGCCAAACTCCCGCCGGCGGCTCCGACTTCTGGGAATCGGGCACCGTGCATCCCGACCTGATTCTGCGCGACCTCGCCGCGATCCTCCATCCCGCGTCGGGCTCCGACTCGCTCATTTATTATAAACGGCTCGAATAGATGTCCCGTCCGGCTACGCTCTTCGCCTTGCTCGTGCTCGCGACCGCAGCACTCTTCACCCTCGATCTGGCCGTCGGATCGGTCGCCCTTTCGCCGGGCGAGGTATGGCGGGCGCTGACCGGCGCCGCGTGCGATCCCGCCACGCGCGACATCGTACTGAAGATCCGCCTGTTGAAAGCCATCACGGCTCTGCTGGTCGGAGCCGCACTGGCCGCCAGCGGGCTCCAGATGCAAACCCTTTTCCGCAACCCGCTGGCCGGACCCTATGTCTTGGGCGTCAGCTCGGGAGCGGGTCTGGGCGTCGCGCTCTTCCTGCTGGGCGCCCCCCTCGCAGGCATCGCCGACCACTCGCTCGTGCAGTCGCTCGGCATCACCGGGGCCGCATGGCTCGGCTCGGCGCTCGTGCTCGCCCTCGTCATGGCGGTCAGCCACCGCATCAAGGACATCATGGTCATCCTGATTCTCGGCATGATGTTCGGTTCGGGCATCGGTTCGGTAATCGAGATCCTGCAATATCTCTCCGACGAGGCGGCACTCAAATCGTTCGTAATCTGGACCATGGGATCCTTAGGCGACGTTACGGCCGACCGGCTGGCCCTGCTGGCTCCCGTCGTCGTTGTGGGCCTCGTGCTCTCCGTCGCCGTCATCAAACCCCTCAACCTGCTGCTTCTGGGCGAAAACTACGCCCGCACGATGGGTCTCGGCATCCGGCGCACGCGCCTGCTGCTGTTGCTCGCCACCGTGTTGCTCGCCGGCACCGTTACGGCTTTCTGCGGCCCCATCGGATTCGTCGGGCTGGCCGTGCCCCATCTGGCCCGCATGCTCTTCCGCACGGCCGACCACCGCATCCTGATGCCCGGGTCGATGCTGACCGGCGCCGCGCTGCTGCTCTTCTGCGACCTCGTCTCCAAGCTGCTGGTGCTCCCGATCAACACCATCACCGCCTTGATGGGCATTCCGGTCGTCATCCTCGTCGTCGTTCGTAACCGCAGTTTCTTCTGATGGCTGTTTCGCTGAAAAATATCACCCTCGCCTACGGGCCGCGCACATTGCTGGAGCGCGTCTCCGTAGAAATTCCGGACCGCACGCTGACGGCCTTCATCGGCCGCAACGGCACAGGCAAAAGTTCGCTCCTGCGCATCATCGCGGGGCTGAACCCTCCGACTGCCGGAGAGGTAGCGCTCTGCGGCCGCCCCGTCGCGTCGCTCACGCCCCGGCAACTGGCCGCGACCGTATCGTTCGTCTCCACCGACAAGGTGCGGATCGCCAACCTGGCCTGCGAAGACATGGTGGCCCTCGGCCGGGCGCCCTACACCAACTGGATCGGCCGCATGCAGGAGGCCGACCGGGAGATCGTCCATCGGGCGCTCGACACCGTGGGTCTCTCCGGCTTCGCCCGCAAGCCGATGGACACCCTCTCCGACGGCGAATGCCAACGGGCGATGATCGCCCGGGCGCTGGCGCAGGACACGCCCGTCATTCTGCTCGACGAACCGACGGCTTTCCTCGACCTGCCCAACCGCTATGCGCTGGTCTCGCTGCTCGCACGGCTGGCCCGCGACGAAGGCAAGTGCATTCTTTTCTCGACCCACGATCTGGACATCGCCCTGACGCTGAGCGATTCGATCCTGCTGATCGACACTCCGGCGCTGCATCGCCTGCCGGCGGCCGACATGGCGTCGAGCGGCCTGCTCGAACGGCTTTTCGACGGCTCGGGACTGGCATTCGACCCTGCGGCGGGACGAGTTCATGCCTTGAAAACGTGAATCGAGACAATATTTTTCCCATTTTTTTTGTACAACTCACTTTTTTGGTTACCTTTGCACCGCTAAAGCACCCCCTCTCGGGGAGGGCGATAGCGGTAGAGGCCCATTCGTCTATCGGTTAGGACGCAAGATTTTCATTCTTGAAAGAGCAGTTCGATTCTGCTATGGGCTACACGGGGGGGGGCGAGCGAGGAGCGGCAGGAGCCGGGCTCCGAAGCGAGGGAGACCCCCTATCGAAGACGACAACTCGAAAAGTAAAAAATAAAACAACAACGAATTATGGCAAACCATAAGTCATCGAAAAAACGGATCCGTCAGACCGCGACCAAGCGCGCCCACAACCGGCTGTTCCACAAGACGGCCCGCAATGCGGTGAAGGCCCTGCGCACGACGACCGAAAAGAGCGCTGCCGAGGCACTGCTTCCCAAAGTAACCTCGATGCTCGACAAGCTGGCCAAGCACAACATCGTCCACAAGAACAAGGCCGCCAACCTCAAGAGCGCCCTGCAGCTGCACGTGAACGCGTTGTAATCCGGCCGGCCGGAAGAGAGAAAGCTACTCTGCGAAGAGTGGCTTTTTTTATTCCCCCCCCCTCTCCAGCAGCCTGACGACCCGGAGTGGCGGCGGCCGACAGCTTCCGCCAGCGCGGTCCGCAGATTCAGCAATCCCCCCGCTAAGAGCGGGGTTTTAGGGGGAGATAGGGCCGGATACTTCTGTTCGCCCTCATCTGTCCCCACCCGGCTAAGAGCCGGGTTTTATGGGGAAATGGAACCGGTTCTTCCTGTCGAACCCGATCCGTCCCCGCCCCGGGCAGGGTGTATATCCCAGTCTGCCGGAAAGCCTGCGGCAATTAAATAGTGATAATTTTCGGGGCCGCCCGATATTTCGTGCCCCTCGAACAATTCTTCATTTTTAATTTTTCATTTTTAATTGCCGCGCTCTTTCCGCCATTCATTCCAGCGATTGCCCTCACTGCCTGCTTCGGGTTACCGCAACTACCCGACGGGAGCCCTGAACGCAGTCGGCACGAACGGCCTCTACTGGTCCTCCGCGCCCGTCGCAGCGGGCAATGCCAACGCGGGCCGCCTGTGGTTCGAAACCGGCAACGTGAATCCTCTGGGCAGTGATCCGCGAGCTCAAGCCTATCCCGTGCGCTGCGTCCAGCATCTGCAGGCTGCTTTTTCTTCAATGAATAATGAATAGTTAATAATGAATAATTATTCGAACCTTCAAAATTCCGCACCGTTGTCGAAGCCGTCCGCGGAGGGGCGGCTAAAAGCGTCAGCGCAGGGGCCGGTGTGCTCGCACACCCGCGAATAGGCGCCCGGAGCAGCGTTAGCCGCTCCGTAGCAGGCGGAGACAGTCGGGCGGAGAGGTTTAACTGCGCTTCGCTTGTTTTCCTCCTCCTCGCATGGCATAATCCGCAAGCGGCTTCTGCCCATGCTTCGAGCGTCGGTTTTCCGCCGCTTTTTGCCGGAACAAAAAGCGGCAAATGCTCGCTGCGTCCAGCATCTGCAAGCTGCTTTTTTTAAGGCGAATTTTAATGTACATAGGATCTTCCGCCCCCTTGTCGCAGCCGTCAGCAAAACGGATTTTTCAAGAAGTTCCAACAATCATTCATTATCCACTATTCCTCATTCATTCCGAGGCATTTACCTCTCGGCCTCACTCCGAAAAAGCGTAAAGTTCGACAGTAAAAATGTCGAACTTTACACTTACCTCTTGACAAAGGCCTTTCCGCGTTGTATCTTTGTTTCGTTCCGCAGGCGGCGGATCGTCGTACAGGCGCGCTGTACTTTATCGATGCGACGAGAGCCATTCCGGGCAACGCCTCCTTTCGGAACAGCTGTTTTCTCACCGACGTCGGTCGTTTTTCCTCGTCCTTTCAGGACTTCGAAAATCGTCTTCGTTCCGCGAATTTCCTCCGTTCAGGTCTCCGCTCCGACCGTGCCGTTCCGGTTTTCCTGTGTTTTCGCCTCTTCAGGATGCACTTCGGATATACCCTACGACAGGTACCAGCACATGTCTCGCGAGGTAGAGCATGTCGCCCCGCTGCAGGATTCCGTCCGGAAGTTCTTTTCGGAACAAAATAGCTCCCGAGTCTCTCGGAGCAGCCCCATGCTGCTCCGGGGGACTTTTCGTGTTCTTGCCCCGACGGCCCGGCAGTCCAATCTTCCAGCACCCGCCTAAAAATCCCCGGCAGCCCAATCCTCCCGCGCCCGCCAAAAATCCTCGGCATCGACAGCCGAATCCCCGCCCTAAAAAGCATCTCGCAAATCCCCATATACGAACGGCGCCCGCCTGAAATCCCCGGCAGCCGAATATACTCCCGCACCCGCCCGAAAATCCCCGGCAGCCCAATCCGCCCGCGCCCGCCAAAAATCCCCGGCATCGACAGCCGAATCCCCGCCCTAAAAAGCATCTCGCCCATCCCCATATACGAACGGCACCCACCCGAAAATCCCCGACATCGGTAGCCGAATCCCCACCCTAAAAAAGCATCTCGCCCATCCCCATATACGAACGGCAGGAGCCCCGAAAGGCCCCTGCCGTCTCTTCGTCGTCCGGCGTCCTATTTCTCCTCCGCCGGTTTGGGTTCGGCTTTCACTTTGAGCGACGCCAGCTTCTTGACGATGTTTTCGTCCGTGTTCTTCGTCGCATCGTAGGTTACCTTCACCTCTTTGGTCGCCACGTCGACCTGCACTTCTTCGATCCCCTTGCCCAGCGAGGGTACGTTGTCCATGATCTTTTTCGCACAGTGGTCGCAGTGGATGTCGGTGCAGAACACCGTCGTTACCGTCTTCTTTTCGGCTGCAGGCTTCGCCGCCCGCATCGTGCCGGCACCCATCAGGAGCACCAGACACAGCATCGCAATTTTCTTCATGATTTCGGTTTGTCTTTTGAATCGTTTCTTTGTCTTCGTGTTCAATTTATCGCGGTACCCGCACGGCCCCCGCCTGCGCTTGCCCGCATGGTTTCCGGCAGTTCCGCTTCCGCCCGGCAGCACCGCAGGCGCTCTCCGCTCCCGCTCGCTCGCCGAGCCGATTTTAATAGAGGTTCAGCCGCATGCCGATGTAGAACTTGCGGCCCATCAGGGGACCCCATACGTTCATCGAGTTGAACTCGTAGGAGTAAGGGTTCTCCGCATGCAGAATCGGGTCTTTCTGACGGTAGTCGGCTATGTTCTCGCAGCCCGCGTAGATGTCGAACTTGCCCACCTTGCGGCTCACCTGCGCGTAGAACATCGGATAGCGGGGCGAGTAGCGCGAGTCCGCCAGATCGCCCGTCTGCGTCGGGATGCGCGAGGGTCCGTTCAGCTGGGCCGTGGCGTCGAATACCCAGCGGCGGAACTTCGTGGCGTACTGGATGTTGAGCAGCGTCTTGTACTGGCTCACCAACGGACGTTCCACGCGGGCCGTCGTGCCGTCCGGACGGTCGATCGTCATCTCGCTGTCCGTGTAGCGGAACGTCGCGAAGATGTCCAGCCGCTCCACGGGCGTCCACGACAGGTCGATCTGGTAGGTATCCGTGTAGGAGCGGCCGCGCGTGGCGTATACGTCGATATACTGCGGACTCCACTCCTGATCGGCCACCACCGAGTTGTAGAACTGCGTGCGGAAGTAGTCGAAGCTCAGCGTCAGGTTGTCCCGCCCCAGCGCCGAGAAGGTCTGCGTCAGACTGCCGCCTGCGGTCAGCGCCTTCTCCATGCGGTCGAGGGCCTTGAACGCCGCTTCGCCTTCCGTGCCCGACATGGCACCGTCGAAAAGGATCCGGCGGCCCGTCGCCAGCATGCCGATGTTGTCCGTGATGACGTTCGTCGAGCGGTAGCCCAGACCGGCCGAGGCGCGCAGCGTCGTCGTGGGGGTGATGTTCCACTTCACATGACCGCGGGGCGTGAAGTAGAACTTGTCATAATAGTCGTTGTAGTCGCCGCGCACGCCGGCCACCAGCGAAAATTTGTCTGCGATCGTGTAGGTGTATTCCGCATAGGCTCCCGCTTCGTTCTCCGTGCGGTCCAGATCGTAGAACGCTTCGGGCGTCTGGGCGATCCACGGCGCAGCGTTGAGCAGCTTCTCGCGCACCGACGAGAAATGGCCCTGCACTCCCACGTTCAGCGACGAGCGGTAGGTGAAGTAGTGCGCATACATCAGATTCGCCGACAGCGTGTTTTCGTTGCCCGAGTAGTCGTTGAGCCCGAAGTAGGCATCCTCGTTGAAGTGGTCGAAGTCCACCACGAACGCCAGATTCGAGCGCATCTCGTCCTGCGTCTCCTCGTCGTAGACCGACGGACCGAGGGGCGTGCCGATCTTGAAGTAGCCGTTGGCGCCGCGGTTGCGGATGTGCGAGCCGTAGAGGGGCATCGGGCGATCCGTCGCCCGCCAGTCCCAGTCCGCCGCCATCGCGTCGCGCATGGCCGCCGTGTTCTTGAAGCCGTACATGCCGCCCAGGCGGTTCTCCTGTACGAACTTCCAGCCCCAGCGGATCTGCGTGCCGTTGTCCGCCGCATAGAGCCACTTGTTGGCCACGTTGATCTGATCGGCTTTCGGCAGGTCGCGGAATCCGTCCCGATTGTGATCCATCTTGCGCACGTCGGTGTCCATCGAGCCGTGGAGCAGAATCACGGAGGTCAGTTTTCCGTCGCGCGACACCGGAAAAGCCGTCGTGATGTTGGCTTCGGGCCGCAGCTCGTCGTCCAGATAGAGGTTCACGAACAGGCGTTCGTTGTCCGTGGGCTTGCGGTGTTCCAGATTGATCTGACCCGTGATCGCTTCATGGCCCGCCGTTACCGACGAGACTCCTTTCGACACTTGGATCGAGTTGAGCCACATGCCGGGCGTGTAGCTCAGACCGTAGGGGGCCGACAGACCGCGCATGATCGGACGGTTCTCGTCGAGGATCTGCGTGTAGGTGCCGGCCAGTCCGAGCATCTTGATCTGCCGCGCGCCCGAAATGGCGTCGCTGTAGCCCACCGTTACCGAGGCCGAATTTTCGAACGACTCGGCCAAGTTGCAGCAGGCCATCTTGCACAGACCCGCAAAGGAGATCATCTCGCCCTTCATGATGCCGTCGCGTTTGACGAAGTTGCCGCTCATCGTGCCTTCGATCACCACGTCGTCCAACGCCACGCCCTCGGTCTGCAGGGCGAATTCGGCCCGGGCGGCTCCGGGTGCCACCTGCAGCGTATCGTTCACATAACCCAGATAGGTCGCGACCAGCCGGTCGTAATTCTTCACACGGTGCAGGCGGTATGCACCGTCGGCGTCGGTGCTCGCTCCCACGTTCGTGCCGGCCCAGTAGACGGCGGCTCCGACCAGCGGCTGCCCTTCGGCATCGCGCACCGTGCCCCGCAGCTCCTGCGCCGACGCGGCGCCGGAGACGACAAGGGCAATCGTAAATAGAATGATTTTTCTGTTTTTCATTGCATTCCGTTTATCGGTTAAAACTCGGTTCCGGACCGACCCGCTCCTGAGGGGCCGGTCCGCACGGTTTCAGACCGATGCGGGAGGAGCACGAAGGGATGAGATCCGCAGACAGGGCGCCTGCGGCAGGGGATAGGCCGGCTCCGCGATCCGCTCCTTGCGGAATTTCGGGGCCGCCAGCCGGGCGGCCTGCGCGGCCGCCAGACAATGGGGCAGCGCCAGCACGGCGCACCGGCACTCGCGCAGGTCGTCCTGCGAGGCCGTGTAGAGCGCGATTTCGGTCGAATGGCGATCGCAGGTGCAGGTGGCGCACAGCTCTTCCGCCGCCGCATCATGGTCATGCCCTACATGATGCCCCGCCACGCAGCAGAGGTGTTCTCCCTGCCGCTCCGCCTGACAGCGGCACGACAGCGAGAGCATCCACGCTCCGCCCGTCGCCAGCAGATAGACGGCGAGCAGCATCAGCGATATGTACCTTCTTCGAGCCATCGCGAACTTCCGCGTTCTTTTCGTTTCGCAAAATTATGAATTTTTTCCGTTCCGTCCAACATCCGGGCCGGAAAACTTATCTTAGGTAAAATTGAACATTACGCAGAAAATCCGGAATCCGCCATGTTGTCGGAGCCGTTTCGGAGGAGCGGCTAAAAGCGTCAGCGCAGGGGCCGGTTTGCTCGCAAACCCGCGAATAGGCGCCCGGAGCAGCGTTAGCCGCTCCGGAGTAGGCGAAGACAGTCGGGCGGAGAGGTTTTTGCGCCGCTTTTTGCCGGCACAAAAAGCGGCAAAAATCAAGTAGCACCGCTACAATCTTTCAACGGAAGAAAGGAAGAGAAGGACGGTAGCCTCTTTCTTCTCTTTTTCATTTTTAATTCCTATTTTTGTAAAATGCAATCCGGCGACGAGAAAATCCGCGACATCCTGCACCGCTACTGGGGTTTCGACGACTTCCGGCCCATGCAGGAGGAGATCATCCGCTCGGTCATGGCCGGGCGCGACACCCTCGCCCTGATGCCTACGGGCGGCGGCAAGTCGCTGACTTATCAGGTTCCCGCGATGGCCCGCGAGGGGCTCTGCATCGTCGTTACGCCGCTGATCGCCCTGATGAAGGATCAGGTCGACCGCCTGCGGTCCCGCGGCATTCCCGCCGCGGCCGTCCACTCCGGACTTCCGCCCCGCCGCATCGACATCGTGCTCGACAACTGCGCCTACGGCGACATGAAGTTCCTCTACGTCGCCCCCGAGCGGCTCGCATCCGAGGCGTTCCGCCTGCGGGTCGTGCGCATGAACGTCAGCCTGCTGGCCGTTGACGAGGCCCACTGCATCTCGCAGTGGGGCTACGACTTCCGCCCCTCCTACCTGCGCATCGCCGAGCTGCGCGAGCTGCTGCCGGGCGTCCCCGTGCTGGCGCTCACCGCCTCGGCCACCCGGCTCGTCGCCGACGACATCATGCAGCGCCTGCGCTTCGCCGAGCCGCACCTGCTGCGCAGCAGCTTCGCGCGCCCCAACCTCTCCTACAGCGTCCGCCATACCGACGACAAGAACTCGCAGCTGCTGCGTCTGGTGCGCAACGTTCCCGGCTCGGGCATCGTCTACATGCGCACGCGCGAGGGCACGGAGCAGATCGCCAAGCTGCTCTCCGACGAGGGCTTCGCCGCCCAGGCCTACCACGCCGGCATGCCTCACGCCGAGCGGACGCTCCGACAGGAGGAGTGGATCTCCGGCAAGACGCGCATCATCGTGGCGACCAACGCCTTCGGCATGGGCATCGACAAACCCGACGTGCGCTTCGTCGTCCACTACGCCCCCTGCGACTCGCTCGAAAATTACTATCAGGAGGCCGGGCGTGCCGGCCGCGACGGAGAGCGGGCCTACGCCCTGCTGCTCGTCGCTTCGGACGACGGCAGCCGCATCGCCCGCCGCATCGCCGAGGAGTTCCCGCCGCTCGAGCAGGTCAAGGAGATCTACGAGGCGGTCTGCTCCTACCTGCAGTTCGGCATCGGCGACCGGGCCGGCCTTGCCTGCCTCTTCAACATCCACGACTTCTGCGCGCGGCAGCACCTTTGGCCCGGCACGGTCGTCGGAGCGCTGAAGCTCCTGCAGCAGAACGGCTACCTCACGCTCACCGACGCACAGGAGAACCCCGCGCGCATCCGCTTCATGATCGAGCGCGACGACCTCTACAAGCTGCGCATCCGCCGCGACGACCTCGACCACTTCATCCGCACGCTCCTGCGCCTCTACAACGGGGTCTTCTCCGAGCTGCGGCCCATCGACGAGGGCGAAATCGCCCTCTGGAGCGGCTACCCGATCGAGCGGGTCCGCGAGCTGCTCAAGCAGCTGTGGCAGCTGCGCGTCATCCGCTACGTCCCCGCCAACCGTTCGCCGATCCTCTGCTTCGACCGGCAGCGCACGCGCCGCGCCGACCTCTACATCGCCCCCGAAACCTACCTGCGGCGGCAGGAGCTGCAGCGCGGGCGCTTCGAGCGGATGATGGACTACGCCTCGAACGACAGCCGCTGCCGCAGCATCGTGCTGGAAAACTACTTCGGCGACCAGGAGGCCCGGCCGTGCGGGGTCTGCGACCTCTGTCTGGCCCGGCGGCGCGACGAGAAGCGGCTCCTCCAGCTCGCCGAAAAGCTCCTGCAGCAGCTCGCCGAAGCCCCCGCC
>JAMPDE010000002.1:189554-197273 GCA_023665825.1 Alistipes senegalensis
GCCCGCGCGCTGCTGCTGCGGGCGGTGGCCCGCATCGAAGAACGCGCCGGCGACTACCCGGAGTACGACCCGAAGCAGAACGTCCTCAAACGCTGTACGCTCGATGGAAAGCTGGTGCAGGTTCGTTAGCGGGGCGGCGGCCGGTCTGGCCGCCGTCTTCGCGCCCGTCGCCCCGATGATCGTCTGCGCGATGTTCTTCATCGGCGTGGACTTCGTGACGGGCATCGCGGCCGACCGTGCCGCGACCCTGCGGGCGGGCGAGGCGTGGTACTTCGAGAGCCGCAAGGCATGGCGCACGGTGCTGAAACTCGCGCTGGTGCTGACGGCCATCGTCATGGCGTGGCTCGTCGACCGCTATGTGCTCGATTTCCTGCACCTCAATGCCGCGCGGCTCTTTACGGGCTTCGTCTGCGGCGTCGAATTCTGGTCATTCTTGGAAAATGCCGCGCAGCTCTCCGATGCGCCGATTTTCCGCTGGCTGCGCCGCTACGTCCGGCGGCGCATCGTGCAGCAGACCGGCATCGAACCGCTGTCCTGAAAAAAGGGCCTTGCGAATCTCGTCGCAAGGCCCTTTTTCGGTCATCGGCCGGAGGGTCAGTTCCACATGGGCTTCAGCCACCCGAACAGCACGGCGGAGATAATCAGCGTCACGACGATGTTGAACGTCTGCGCCGTCAGAAAGGCCCACAGCACGTTGCGGTTCTCTTTCGAGACGATATCTTTCAAACGGGTGTCCAGTCCGATGCAGACGAACGCCAGCGAGAAGAAGAGCGTCGAAAACATCTTGGCCACACCCGTTTCGACCACCTTGTGCGAAGCGTTGAGGGTCAGCTGGCCGTTGCTCTGCAAGAGGCTGAACACCAGCGACGCCGCAACGAACCCGATGATGAACTTCGGGAACTTTTCCCACACGATGCCTAACGACGGTGCCGTCGAACCGCCCTTTTCGCCGCGCGCCGAAAGGTAGAGCGCGATGAAGAACGCCACGACGCCGATCAATACGTTCTGCGCCCCCTTGATGATGACGGCATGCTGGTTGGCCACCTCGCCGACCATCGTACTCGACGCGGCGACGCCCGACGTGGTGTCGATCGTGCCGCCGATCCATGCGCCGGCGACCTCCTCGACGATGTGCGGGTCGGAGAACAGCAGCGGCAGCACCTTGCCGGCGAGCCAAGGCATCAGGTAGATCATCGGGACGACGACGATGAGCACCAGCGAGACGATGTACGACAGTTTGCGGTCGTCGCCGCCCGCTACGCGGGCCGCCGTGATGCAGGCCGAGACGCCGCAAATCGAAACGCCGCTCGACAGGATCATCGCCGACGAACGGTCGACCCCCATGCGGCGCGCCACGAAGAAGGCGAAGAACCACACCAGCGCGACTACCATGCAGGCCTGCACCAGTCCGAACGTGCCCGATTTCATGACGTCGCTGAACAGAATCGTCGCACCCAAGCAGACGACCCCGATTTTGATGAAGAATTCGCCTTGCACGGCGGGTTTCATCCACTGGGGCACGTGCCACAGGTTGCGGATGACGAGGCCGAAGATGACCGAGAAGAAAACCGACTCGAACCCGTAGTAGGATACCTGCGGGATTTTGGCGGTCACCTGCGCCAAGAGCGAGAGGGCGAAGACGACGACCAACGAGGGAAAGAGCCCTTTCAGCGGACGGCGCAGCAGCGCCATGCCGATGTAGAGCACGACCAGCACTATGGCGAACAGCAGCGCGATGTTGTACCACGCCACTTCGCCGACGAGGGTCGAGGGGACGCTGGGCATCGCTTTCGGCGCGAATACGGCGAGCAACAGCAACGGAATGGATACCCACACGGTTACCCAATCTTCGGTACGGAGTTTTTCGAGAAGTTTCATTAAATTTCGGGTTTGAGTTTCGTTTTATGTACATTTTTTTGCTTCGGCAGAGCCCGTGTAAACGGCTCTGCTCGCGGCTTATCAGAAGCTGCCGGTCAGCATGACCGATACGACGTTCTTGTTTCGGGCGTTCGGGGCGGCGTGGTCTTCGTAGGTGTAGTTGGCTTGCAGGCGCAGCTGCTTGAGCGGCTGCCACACGGCCCCTACGGTGTAGTTCGTCTGGCGTGTCGAGGAGCGGACGTCGCTGTCGGCATAGAAACTTTCGTAACGAGCTACCGGCATCAGCGACCGCAATGCGCGCCAGCCGAGCATCGCATACCAGCCGTCGCTGTGCAGGTCGTTGGCCGGTGCGGTTTCTGTCGCGGCGATGCCCGTCGTGCCGCCGACCCATTCGCTGCGCACGACCACCGGCCCGCGATCGTAGCACGCTCCGACGGCGTAACGCTGCCGTTTGAGGTAGGCCTTGCCGTATTCGCCCCAGTAGTACGACCCCGAAACCGACAATCCGGCGACGGGCCGGACGGTCAGCCGTCCGACGACGTCTTTCGAGCGGTTGTTGTCGGACTTGTTGATGCCCGAGCCGTTGAAAATGCCGAAATCATAGCTCACCAAATCGTAGCCGGAGCGTCGGCCGAAACCGCCGTAGAACGACAGACCCATGTCGCGGCCCGTCGCCGAGAGCGTTTCGCCGCCGATGACTTCCGAAAAACCCATCAGCTTGCGCAGGGCCATCGGGTAGTCGATGAACTCGAATTTCAACGGTGCGTAGTCGGTGTTCTCGATGGTGAACGGGATTTTGTACTGGCCCGCCTTGACGTTGAACTGGCGGAACGGCTTGTACTGCACGTAGGCGTCGACGATTTGCACTTTCGAGGCGAATTCGACTTGCAAACGGTAATCGAGTTTCGACCCGATATCGCCTTTCAGGCTGAACCGCGCGCGGCGGACGTCGAAACTCGACTGCTCGGCGTCGTCCCACTGGTAGCGCAGCTGGATGTAGCCCGAGATCTGGGGCAGGTAGCTGCGGACTTTGTCCCACGTCGTGGTTTTCTTTTCGAGCGCGTCGAGGCGGGTCGACAGTTCGTCGATGGCCGATGCGTCGGTCGATGCGGTTGCGGCTGCGAACGATTGCGACGTTTCGGAGGTCGGGGGCTGCGCTTGTGCGGCGAGGAGTGCGCACAAGGCGCACGGTAAGAGAAGGCGTGTTTTCATGAATCCGACGATTTTTTCTGAATGGCCGGAAAAGGGTTCCGGTCGGTGCAAAATTCGGAAAAAATAGCGTCGGCGCAATACGCGAAAATACCTAATTTGTTGAGAAATCGGTATTTGGGAACCGGCCGTCAGTTGTCGGGCAGCGAAATCGTGCGGGCATCGAGGTTCCCGGCCGGGTAGGGGCCCCAGTTTTCGGCCTGTCCGTTGGAGATGACGAGCCGCCGGCCGACGCGCAGCGTGTTGTTGAGCAGGACGGTCGTTTGGGCGGGAAGCTGTTCGCGCCGGATGACTACGACCGAAGTCATCGGCACGGCTTCGCGCACCGACAGCTCTTCGTACTCCGGCTCGTCGGACGCTGCCGGACGCCATACCGTCCAGCCCGCCAGCGAATCGGGAAGCCGGTAGTGGGGGTCGGGCGGTGTCGTCGAGGGACGGAACTCTTGCCGCTCTTGCAGTGGTTGCTCCTGCGGTTGTTGCTCCTGTGCCGCCGCCGGTTCCGCCAGCCTTGCCGACAACTTCGTCAGTCCCGCCAATCCCGTCGCCAGCCCTGCCAGCGCGAATAATATGATCGATAGTGTCTGTTTCATGGTCGCTTTTTTCTTCGGTGTCAGTATACCGACCTTTCGGGTCGCAGACTGCGGAGGTCGCCAACGGCGGGCCTCCGCCGCCGGAGGCTGCGGCCCGTGCGACGCAAAGCGTCGCTATTATTACATTCGGTGAGAGCGCTTCCCAACTTTCCGAAGCCCGTCGACCGCCCGTAGCGCTAATAAAAGACTTCGCGGAGGATGCGGAGCGATTGCACGGTATGGACGGCTTCGAGGTGATAGCCCAAGTAGGCCAGCATCGCTTCGAGGAATTCGGTTCGTTGCGTGCGGTTGAGCCCCAGCGTTCCGAGCAGCCGGACGTCGCAGCCTACCAGCCGCCCCAGCAGGCGGGTGCACTCCTGCGTCATGCAGCCCGTGTGCGTCGGCCGCAGGAGCGTGTAGAGCCCTTCGCGGATGTCGAACCATGCCCCTTCGATGTAGTCGTTTCCGGGACAGAACCCCAGAAAACGGCTCAAATTGGCCAGAAACCACAGGTGGAAATCGGCCACGCCGTCGGTCATCGCGTCCAACGCCCCGATGCTGTTCCAGACGAACTGGAACAGCGGTTCGTTCGGTTCGCTCTCCCGCACCAAACGATACAAAACCTCTGCCATAAAGAGCGCGATGGTCGATTTGCGGACGTCGAACGGGATGTTTTGCAGGCCGAATCCGGCTCGCACCTCCTTGAAACGGTGCATCTGCATGCGGTTGGATTCGAGCCCCTCGAACTCGACCGGAAAGGCGGGCTGGAACAACGCGAGTTTCGAGCCGTGCCCCGACCGGCTACGCACGCCCTGTACCAAGAAGCTGCGCCGCCCGCCGACGTCGGTCAGCAGGTAGACCACGAGCGACGAATCGCCGTATTTGAGCGTATGCAGTACGATGCCCCGCCCCTTGTAGGTTTTCATTTTTTATTAGCGCGATAGACCGCTTTACAGTTCAGAATTTCATCTTCGCTACCACCGTTCGGAATTGCAGCATCACCCAGCCGTCGCGGACGCAGGTCGCTGTATGGCGCAGCCCGTGTTCGGCCGCCGCCGCGACCAGAATCGGGACGTCCGCTTCCAAAAATCCGCTCATCAGCAGCACGCCGTCGGGTGCGAGCAGCCGGGCGGTCGTCGGCAACGCTTCGAGCAGGATATTGCGGTTGATATTTTCCAGAATAAAGTCGTAGGGCTGCTGACGGTCGGGGGAGGGTACGGAGCCGTTGCCGGATGCCCGGCCGCCGGAGCCGTTGAGGCCTGCGACCGCGAAAATATCGCCCAGAATCGGATTCACGCGGTCGGAGACGCCGTTCATCGCGGCGTTCTCGCGGCAGCTCGCTTCGCACCAGTCGTCGATGTCCGCCGCGTCGACGTGCGCCGCGCCGCATTTGGCCGCCACGATCGCCAGCACGCCCGTGCCGCTGCCCAAATCGAGCCCGCGACGTCCGGCCAGCGGCAGGTCGAGCAGGGCTCGCGTCATTATCCACGTGGTCGCGTGGTGGCCCGTGCCGAACGAATTGTGCGGCGTGAGCACCACCTCCATGACCCCTGCCGGAGCCGGTGCGTGGAACGGCGCCCGTATGACCAGCCGTCCCTCGACCTCGACGGGCGGAAAATCGCTCTCCCATACGGCGTTCCAGTTCTGCGCCGCAATCGGAACGTAGCGGCCCTGCACGCCGTAGCGCGTCAGCAGGGCGTCGACCTCCTCGCAGCAGTCGGCGAGGGCACTCTTTTGGATGTAGGCGACGAGCTCCTCACCCTCGACTGCCTTCCTATCCTCGATAAGCACTTCACCCTCTTTAATAAAACTCTCGAAGGGATAGTCGGCCAGTTCGGCCGTCAGGATCTCGGCTTGTTCGTCGTCGGCGTATTTTATATGCAGTCCGATATATTCCATGCCTGTTTTTGAAAATTTTCGTATCTTCGCAAGGAACAAAGTTAGCGCAATCCGCGCAAACCGACAACCGGAAATGGCGGAAAATACCAAAAAATGGGCCGATGCGGGGCGTTCGTACCGTACCTATATCAAATTGGAAAAACGGCTCGCGGCGAATACCGTCGAGGCCTACATGCGCGACCTGCGCGATTTCGCCCACTACGTGCTGCGCCAGTGGGACGTCGAACCGCGCAAGGTCGAGCCCGAGATGATCGAACGCTACGTGGCGTGGCTCTACGAGCATGGCCGCGAGAAAAGTTCGCAGGCACGTGCGCTGTGCGGCATCCGCAGCTTCTTTAATTTTCTTTTGCTGAATGACCGGTTGGAGAAGTCGCCGGTCGAATTCATCGGTACGCCGAAGTTCGGCCGCCAGCTGCCCGACGTGCTTTCGACCGCCGAAATCGACCGCATCATCGCCGCCGTCGACACGACGACCGCCAAAGGCCTGCGCGACGCGGCGATGTTGGAAACGCTCTATTCGTGCGGGCTGCGCGTGTCCGAGCTGATTTCGCTGCGCATGTCCGATTTGTTTTTCGGCGAGGGGTACATCCGCGTCATCGGCAAGGGCGACAAGCAGCGGCTGGTGCCCGTCAGCACGATGGCCCGCGACCGCATCCAGCTCTATTTGGAACGCCGGCGGCCGTATCGGGCGAGCGAAGAGACCGTCTTTCTGAACAATCGGGGCCGCAAGCTGACGCGTGTCATGGTCTTTACGGTCGTCAAACAGGCGGCCGACCGCGCGGGCATCGACAAGCAGGTCAGCCCGCACACGTTCCGCCATTCGTTCGCGACGCACCTGCTCGAAGGGGGCGCGAGCATCCGCCAAGTGCAGGAGATGCTGGGCCACGAAAGCATCCTCACGACCGAAATCTACACGCATCTGGACAACGAACACCTGCGCAAGACGGTTGAAGCTCACTTGAATGTTTAATTGGCTATTCAGAATGATCGGCGACGCTCTGCGTCGCGCGGGCCGCAGCCTCCGCCAGCGGAGGCCCGCCCTGTCGAGAGGCACAGAAACGTTGCGAAGCGTACGAGCAGTCCGTCGCGCTTAAAACCCCGTTTAACGGGGCGGGCTCCGCAGTCTTCGACCCGCCGGTCAAACCATAATTATGAATTTCGGTCAGTGCGCTTCCTGAACTTCCGAAACCCGCCGACCGTCCGTAGCCCTAATAAAAAAATGGCTGGTATTTACTTCCATATTCCTTTTTGCAAACGCGTTTGCGCCTACTGCGATTTCTACAAGGAGGTCGGCACGGGACGCATGGACGAACTTGTGGCCGCCATGCACCGCGAATTGGAGCGGCAGCGCGATTATCTCGGCGGCGAACCCGTCCGAACCCGTTATTTCGGGGGCGGGACGCCGTCGCTCTGCCCGCCCGATGCGATTCGCAGGCTGCTCGACCGAGCTGCGCAGCTGTTCGATTGCTCGACGGTCGAGGAGACCACGCTCGAAGCCAATCCCGACGACCTCGACGGACGCTATCTCGCCGCGCTGCGCGAGGCAGGCGTTGACCGGCTCTCTGTCGGCGTGCAGTCGTTCGACGACGATTGCCTGCGGCTGATGAACCGCCGCCACACCGCCGCGCAGGCCGAAGCGGCCATCCGCATGGCTCGGGACGCCGGTTTTGAAAACATCACGGCGGATATCATCTTCGGCGTGCCGGGATTCGGCGGCGATTCGCTGCGGCGGACGCTCGACCGGCTTCTTGCGGCCGACGTGCAGCATGTTTCGGCATACCATTTGACGGTGGAGCCCGACACGGCGTTCGGCCGCCGCGCCGCGCGGGGGACATTCGCTCCGGTCGACGAAACGACCAGCGAGTGCGAATTCCGGCTCGTGCACGACACGCTGTGCGCCGCCGGGTTCGAGCATTACGAGGTGTCGAATTATGCGCGGCCGGGTTTCCGCGCCTGCCATAATGCCGCCTACTGGCACGGGGCGAAGTACTTGGGCATCGGCCCGGCGGCGCACTCCTACGACGGGCGTGAGCGGCACTGGAACGTCGCGTCGGTGTCCCGCTACGTGGAGGGCGCGCCGCCCGAAAACGAGGTGCTGACCGAGACCGACCGCTTCAACGAGTTCGTGATGACGCGGCTGCGCACGGCGGAGGGAATTGACCTC
>JAMPDE010000002.1:197373-206217 GCA_023665825.1 Alistipes senegalensis
CAAGCAAACCGGCCCCTCCGCCGGACGCTTTTAGTCCGCACTCCGTTTTACGGCTCCGACATCCGGTCGGATTCATCGGTGCCGCTGACGCGGCAGTTTTATTAAGGGTGAGTGCGCTTCCTACCGTCGGAAACCGCAAAACCGCCCGTAGCGCTTAAATCCCGTTTCTTAAACGGGGAAAATAAGTATAAATACGTATCCGAACGGAACAAAAAACGGCTAATTTTGAACGTTCCGAAAAGTGCCCGGGCCGTTCCACGACGACCGCCGGCCCGAAACAGAGAAACTTAATAAAAATCAAATAATTATGGTTGATATTTTTGCCCGCCTCGAAAAAAATGCGGGCGGCCCGATCGGCCAATACATGGCCTACGCGCACGGTTATTACGCATTCCCGAAACTGGAAGGCGAAATCGGCCCCCACATGCGTTTCCGCGGCAAGGAGATGCTCAACTGGAGCCTGAACAACTATCTGGGACTGGCTAACCATCCCGAAGTCCGCAAGGCCGACGCCGAAGGCGCCGCGCAATTCGGCATGGCAGCCCCGATGGGCGCCCGCATGATGAGCGGTCAGACGGTCTACCACGAACAACTCGAACGCGAACTGGCCGCATTCGTCGGCAAGGAGGATGCGTTCCTGCTCAACTTCGGGTATCAGGGCATGCTATCGATCATCGACTGCCTGCTGACGCCGCGCGACGTGGTGGTCTACGACGCCGAAGCGCACGCCTGTATCATCGACGGCCTGCGTCTGCACAAGGGCAAACGCTTCGTCTTCGGCCACAACGACATGGAGTCGCTGCGCCTGCAACTGAAACACGCGACCGAACTGGCCGATGAACAGAACGGCGGCGTGCTGGTCATCACCGAAGGTGTCTTCGGCATGAAAGGCGACTTGGGCAAACTGGACGAAATCGTCGCGCTGAAAAAAGAGTTTTCGTTCCGCCTGCTGGTCGACGACGC
This sequence comes from Alistipes senegalensis, assembly GCA_023665825.1. Classification (GTDB taxonomy): domain Bacteria; phylum Bacteroidota; class Bacteroidia; order Bacteroidales; family Rikenellaceae; genus Alistipes; species Alistipes senegalensis_A. The sequence continues at coordinate 198,337 of JAMPDE010000002.1, forward strand.
ACACGGCTTCGGTACGATGGGCGAAGGCGGTCGCGGTACAGCCTCGCACTTCGGCGTGGTCGACGGCGTGGACGTGCTGTTCAACACGTTCGCCAAGTCGATGGCCGGCATCGGTGCATTCGTGAGCGGCCCGCGCTGGCTTATCAACCTGCTGCGCTACAACATGCGTTCGCAGCTCTACGCCAAATCGCTGCCGATGCCGATGGTCATCGGTGCGCTGAAACGTCTCGACCTCATCCGCAACCACCCCGAATTCCAACAGAAACTGTGGGAAATCGTCCGTGCGCTGCAAGGCGGTCTGAAAGAGAACGGCTTCAACATCGGCGTCACGAACTCGCCCGTAACGCCCGTATTCATGAAGGGCGGCGTACAGGAAGCGACGAACTTGGTGGTCGACCTGCGCGAGAATCACGGCATTTTCTGCTCGATTGTCATCTACCCCGTCATCCCGAAGGGCGAAATCATCCTGCGCGTCATCCCGACGGCGGCCCACACGCTCGAAGACGTGGCCGTGACCATCGAAGCGTTCAAATCGGTGCGCGACAAGCTCGAAAGCGGCTATTACGCCTCGATGCCCATTCCAGCCCGCGCCGACGAGGGATTCAAGGTGCGATAACCCCCATTAAGAACGGTGATTTAAGCGCGATAGACCGTTTTCCGGTTTCGGACAGTCGGTTGCGCTATCACCGAAAATAAAAACGGCCTGCTTTTCAGCAGGCCGTTTTTATTATTCAGAATTATCTGCTTCGGGGCACATATTGCGCTGGCTTCGGACCGTTTCCATTTCGGTCAGCGCGCTTTCCACCGTCCGAAACCTGACAACTGCCCGTAGCCCTTAAAACCCCGTTCCTAACGGGGCCAGCTTGTAGGGGCAATACATGCGGACACCCTCCTGCGACAACGCTTCGCGGATGCGTTCGTAGTCGCTTGCGGCGATGCCCAGCTGCGTGCGCTTGACAGCCGACCGCACCTGCGCGTTCAACGATGCGAAAATCGCTGCCCAGCCGTCGGGTTCGTCCACCACTTCGGTTACCCGATATTTGTCGCCTAGTTCGGCCTTGTCCACCGCCGTCGCAATAGCCGTTTTCAGACCGCCGTAAGCGTCGATCAGCCCGATGCCTTTGGCATCTTCGCCCGACCAGACACGGCCGCCCGCGATGTCCAGCACATGGTCGATTTTCAGATTGCGCCCGTTGGCGACGTTGGTCGTGAACGTTTCGTAGACCTTGTCCACGCCACGCATCATCGCGGCACGCTGGATCGGCGTCAGCGGCGTAACCATCGTCATGCTCGCCGAAGCGTTGCTCTTCACGCCGTCCATCGTGATGCCCAGCTTGTCGACCAATGCGTCATGGGCGTTGAACATCAGCCCGAAAACACCGATCGAACCGGTCAAGGTCATCTTGTCGGCGACGATGACATCGGCCGGACACGAAATGTAGTAACCGCCGCTCGCAGCATAACCGCCCATCGACACGACCACCGGTTTTTCGGCTTTCAGCAGTTCCATTTCGCGCCAAACGATATCCGAAGCCAGCGCACTGCCGCCCGGCGAATTGACGCGCAGCACGACGGCAGCCACATCCTCGTCTTCGCGCACATCGGCCAGCGTGCGGGCCAGCGAATTGCCGAAAATTTTGTCGCCGGAACCTTCGCCGTCGACGATTTCGCCGTCGGCATAGACGATCGCCACCTGCGGAGCCGACAGATTCTTCAAGTCGGCAGGCATCTGCGACGCGTACTGCGACAACGTAACGAAACGGTATTCATCGTCCTTGTCGGTTTCGACGCCCAGTTCGGCGAATACGTCGTCCATCTGGTCTTCGTAGAGCAATCCGTCGACGAACTTCTTCGCGAGCGCATCCTCCGGCAGAATGACCTCCAAATTGTCCGTGATTTTCTGCAATGCGGCATAGTCGATGCCGCGCGCTTCGGCTACCGTGCCGGAGAGCGTTTTCCACATCGAGTTGATGAGCTGCTGCATCTGCTCGCGGTTGGCGGGCGACATCTTGTCGAGGATATAGGGTTCGACGGCACTTTTGTATTTGCAGACCGTCGGCCGGAAGACTTCCGCCTTGACGCCCAGTTTGTCCAAGAAACCCTTGTAGAACATCAGGTTGCTGGCGAGACCGGTCCAATCCATGCCGCCCTGCGGTTGGAGATAGATTTTGTCGGCAACCGTCGCGAGGTAGTACCCGCCCTGTCCGTAGGCTTCGTTGTAGGCGACGATGAATTTGCCGCTCTCCTTGAATTCGGCGAGCGCCTCGCGCAGCTCTTCGAGCACGGCAAGGCTTTCGATGCCGCCCCCGCCGTTCATGCGCAGGTAGATACCCTTGATGCGGTCATCCGACGCAGCCGTGTCGATGGCCCGCAAGGCCTTGAAAAGCGGCAATTGTTTCTGCATGTTCATCGACAGGAAATCGAAACCGGCCATCGGATCGGTTTCCGGTGCATCGGTCAAGGTTTCGGCGAGGTCGATTTTCAGAATGGATTCGGACGGAACGATGACCGTTTCGCTGCCGCCCATCGCGGCCACGATGCCGATCAGAATGATGAACCACAGGAAAAATGACAGCACGGAACCCACGACGAACGCGAGCAATCCGGCCAAAAAAGTTTTGATAAAATTCATAACGCTGCGTTTTTACTTTAGAGGACAAAGATAACAATAAATTTTGAAAATCAAAAAATATATATCGAAAATCAATCTATTATTAGCGCTACGGACAGTTTTTCGGTTTCGGACGGATGAAAGCGCACTCACCGAATAAAAATGGTGTGCAGGTCGCAGCCTGCGGCCCGCGCGGCTCAAAGAGCCGCTGTTATTCGGCGAAAGTGCGAAAGTTGTAACCCGCACGGCGCAAAGCGTCGCAACATAATTTTGAATTGTGAGCTTCCGACCCCGACCCTCACGAAATCCCAAAAACTAACTGCCCGTAGCGCTAATAAAAAAATCCGAACGGAAAAAACCGTTCGGATTTTATCAAACATAAGAAGATGTCGCAAGGACAATTACATTTTCTTGCCGACGTTCGTCTTCTTGGCTGCTTTCGGGGCAGCGGTCTTTGCCGCAGCTGCCTTCGGGGCTTTCGGAGCGGCCGTTTTCGGAGCCGAAGCCTTCGCTTTGGAAGCGGCGGCTTTTTTGGGAGCCGGAGCCGCTTTCGCAGCCGTCGTCTCGGTCTCGACTACTGTTGCCTCCTCCACTGCATCCGTCGCGGCTTTCTTGCTGCGCGAACGGCGCGTCTTGGGTTTCGCTTCGGCCGCAGCAGTCGGCGCAATGCCCAACGTGTAGGCCTCGTTGAAGTCGACGAACTCGATGATGCACATGTCGGCACCGTCACCGAGCCGGAAACCCGTTTTCAGAATGCGGGTGTAACCGCCCGGACGCTCGGCGATCTTCGGAGCGATCGTGCGGAACAGCTCCGCAACGGCCTCTTTCTGTTTGAGATAGGAGAAAACTACACGGCGCGAGTGGGTCGTGTCCTCTTTCGATTTGGTTACCAGAGGCTCCACGAACTGCTGTACGGCTTTGGCTTTCGCCACCGTCGTCTCGATGCGTTTGTGCAGAATCAGCGACGACGCCATGTTCGACAACATCGCCTTGCGGTGGCCCGCCTGACGGCCGAGATGGTTGAAATTCTTATTGTGTCTCATAAGGTTTAATCTTTGTCAAGTTTGTAGATCGATACATCCATGCCGAATTTCAGATTCAGCGAGGTCAGCAGCTCGTCGAGCTCCGTCAACGATTTTTTGCCGAAGTTGCGGAATTTGAGCAGGTCGCTGCGGTTCAGCTTCACGAGGTCGCCCACCGTATCGACGTCAGCCGCTTTCAGACAGTTCAGCGCGCGGACGCTCAAATCCTGATCCGAAAGTTTGGTCTTCAACAGCTGGCGCATATGCAGTACATCCTCGTCGAACTCTTCGGCACCGGTCGTATCCTCCATATTGACGGTGATCTTCTCGTCGGAGAAGAGCATGAAGTGCTGGATCAGAATCTTCGCAGCCTCTTTCAGCGCATCTTTCGGATGGATCGAGCCGTCGGTCGTAATCTCCAAGTTCAGCTTTTCGTAGTCCGTACGCTGTTCGACACGGTAATCCTCGCGCGTATACTTCACGTTCTTGATGGGCGTGAAGATCGAGTCAATGGGCAACGTCCCGAAATCGCAATCGGCCGGTTTGTTCTCTTCGGCGGGCACGTAACCGCGACCCTTGCCGATGGTCAGCACCAGTTGCATCTTGGTGTTGGGAGCCAAGTGGCAGATCACCAGATCGGGATTCAGCACCTTGAATGCCGACAGGTAGTTCGAGATGTAACCGGCGGTCAGTTCCGTGACGCCGGCCACATTGACGGAAACCTTTTCGTAGTCCTGATTTTCGACCGTGCGGATCAGCCGGACCTGCTTGAGATTGAGGATGATGTGCAACATATCCTCCATCACGCCGGGAACGGCTGCGAACTCGTGATCCGCGCCGGCGACCTTGACCGTCGTGATGGCGTAACCCTCCAACGAGGAGAGCAGCACACGACGCAAAGCGTTGCCGACCGTCATGGCGAAGCCGGGTTCCAACGGGCGGAACTCGAATTTGCCGAACGACGACGTGGACTCGAGCATAATCACCTTTTCAGGTTTCTGGAATGCTAAAATTGCCATAATGCGTGAAAGGATTAGTGATTACTACTTCGAGTACAACTCGACGATAAGCTGTTCCTTGATATTTTCGGGAATCTCCTCGCGTTCGGGTTTTTGGAGGAATTTGCCGCTCATCGTGGCGTTGTCCCATTCCAGCCAAGCATAACGGCTGCGGCCGCTGGCCAGCGATTCGGCGATTACTTCCAGACTCTTCGATTTTTCGCGAACCGATACCACGTCGCCCGCACGCAGCGAGTACGACGGAATGTTCACGACCGAACCGTTCACGCAGATGTGACGGTGCGACACCAGCTGACGGGCAGCGGCGCGCGTCGGGGCGATGCCCAGACGATATACGACGTTGTCCAGACGGCATTCGAGCAATTTCAGCAGGTTTTCGCCCGTGATACCGCCCATGCGGGCAGCCTGTTCGTAGGTGCGCGAGAACTGACGTTCGAGCAGGCCGTAGGTATATTTGGCCTTCTGTTTTTCGCTCAACTGCGTACCGTACTCCGACACTTTCTTGCGTTTGCGGGCCAGACCGTGCTGTCCGGGGGGAACGTTGCGTTTTTCAAGCACCTTATCCGCGCCGTAAATAGCTTCGCCGAATCTGCGGGCGATTTTCGATTTAGGTCCTATGTATTTTCCCATTTTCTTCTTGAATTTTTGTTAAATTTTCTACACATACGCTGGAGGAGACCGGCGACTTCGTAATCCACGCGGGAAACGTCCCGCAAGGAGAAAACGAGGCCGGCCGCCGAAGGTTTAGACGCGACGGCGATTGGGAGCGCGGCAGCCGTTGTGCGGCAGCGGCGTGACGTCGATAATCTCCATCACCTCGATACCGGCGCCGTGAATCGTACGCACGGCCGATTCACGGCCTGCGCCCGGACCCTTGACATAGACCTTCACCTTGCGCAGACCCATGTCGTAAGCGACTTTCGCGCAATCGGCCGAAGCGGTCTGGGCGGCATACGGAGTATTCTTTTTGGAACCACGGAAGCCCATCTTGCCGGCCGACGACCAACTGATGACGTCGCCCACCTCGTTGGTGATGGTGACGATGACGTTGTTGAAGGTGGAGTGTACATAGGCATTGCCCAGCGCACCGACCTTGACGACCTTTTTCTTGACTGTACCAGTTTTCTTTGCCATAATTCTAAAAGATTACTTCGTTGCCTTTTTCTTGTTAGCGACCGTCTTCTTGCGTCCCTTGCGGGTGCGGGCGTTGTTCTTGGTCGACTGACCGCGAACCGGAAGGCCCAGACGGTGACGGATGCCGCGATAGCAACCGATGTCCATCAGTCGTTTGATGTTCAACTGGACGAGCGAACGGCATTCGCCTTCGACCTTGATGCCCAGATCGGCGATCGTCGAGCGGATGGCGCCGACTTGGGCGTCCGTCCATTCCTCCACTTTGAGGTCGTAGCTGATGCCAGCCTTGTCGAGAATCATGCGGGCCGTCGAGCGACCGATGCCGTAGATATAGGTCAAGCCGATCTCGCCCCGCTTGTTTTTAGGTAAATCTACACCGACTATACGTGCCATAAAAAATTCTTTTCGTTAATGAACCGTTGGGTAATTTGAGGTGAATACTATCCCTGTCGCATTTTGAACTTGGGATTCTTCTTGCAGATCACGTAAAGTTTGCCTTTGCGCTTCACGATCTTGCAATCCTCGCTTCGCTTCTTGATAGATGCCTTTACTTTCATGGTTTTTCAAGCGTTTTCATTATTTGTACCTGAAAGAGATGCGACCCTTCGTCAAATCGTAGGGGGTCATTTCCACTTTCACTTTGTCTCCGGGCAGGATTTTGATGTAGTGCATCCGCATCTTGCCGGAGATGTGGGCGGTGAGCACGTGGCCGTTGTCCAATTCGACGCGGAACATCGCATTGGAGAGGGCCTCGATGATCGTCCCGTCCCGTTCGATAGCTGCTTGTTTTGCCATAGAGTACTTATTAAATTGCTTCACGTTTCTTTTCGAGGTCGTCCGGCGCATGCCGCTATCCGATCGCCTCTTCGATTATCCGAAAGTCCGTCAGGACGTCGGGACCGTTTTTGCGGATGGCCACCGCGAACTCGAAATGAGCCGCCGGTTTGCGGTCGCGCGTACGCACCGTCCATCCATCGCGCTCGAAAACGACCGACTTGTTTCCCATCGTAATCATCGGTTCGATGCAGATGACCATGCCCTCTTTCAAGAGCGGGCCTCTGCCCCGTGCGCCGTAGTTCGGCACGCCCGGGTCTTCGTGCATCTTGCGACCCAGTCCGTGACCCTCCAACTCGCGCACCACGCCGTAGCCGAAACTCTCGGCATAGGCCTGTACGGCCGCCGAAATATCGCCCACGCGATTTCCGGCTTTGGCCTGTTCCGTACCTTTATAAAGAGCCTCTTTGGTGACGTCCAGCAGTTTCCGTACCTCCTCGGAAACGGCCCCAACGGCGAACGTATAAGCCGAATCACCAACAAACCCCTTCATAAACGTACCGCAATCGACCGATACGATGTCTCCTTCGCGGAGGACGGTCTCGGAGGAAGGAATCCCGTGCACCACCTGTTCGTTTACCGAAATGCACAACGATGCGGGGTATCCCTCGTAGCCGAGAAAAGCGGGCACGGCTCCGTGAGCGCGGATAAACTCTTCGCCGATTTTATCCAGTTCGGCCGTCGTCACGCCGGGCTTGATGTGGCGACCCACTTCGGCCAACGTTTCCGATACCAGCCGGTTGTTCTCGCGAAGCAACTCGATTTCCTCGTCCGTTTTCAGATAAATCATCGTCTTCTCCTCCTCTTCGTTCTCCCTCACGCGCGTGCATCTTCGTTTCACGCGCCCTTGCTCTCTTACTCTCGCTCTTTTCCTATTCAGCCTCTTAATAAAACAAGCGCTTCCAACTAATGGCGTCCCTGAATGCGGCCCGTCTTCATCAGACCGTCGTAGTGACGCATCAGCAGGTAGCTTTCTATCTGTTTGAGAGTGTCGAGCACCACGCCGACCATAATCAGCAGCGACGTACCGCCGTAGAAGTAGGCGAACGCCTGCTGAATGCCCAAGAACTTCATCGCCAACGCCGGCAGAATGGCCACGATAGCGAGGAAGAACGAGCCCGGAAGCGTAATGCGCGTCATGATGGTGTCGATGTAGTTCACGGTCTGCTTGCCCGGTTTCACACCCGGAATGAAGCCGCCGTTTCGCTTCATGTCATCGGCCATCATTTGAGGGTTGATGATAATCGCCGTGTAGAAGTAG
>JAMPDE010000002.1:206317-223109 GCA_023665825.1 Alistipes senegalensis
CCAGCACGGCACGCATGGCACCGCCGGCGATGATACCCGTACCGGGAGCGGCCGGACGGATCATCACGACCGAACCGCCGTAACGCAACTCCTGCTTGTGCGGAATCGTTCCGTTGATGACCGGAATCTTGATGAGGTTCTTCTTGGCATCTTCGACGCCTTTGGCGATAGCGGCCTGCACTTCGGAGGCCTTGCCCAGTCCGTAGCCCACGACGCCGTCCTCGTTGCCGACGACGACGATGGCCGAGAAGCTGAACGTGCGACCGCCCTTCGTTACCTTCGTAACACGCTGAATGCTGACGAGCCGGTCTTTCAGCTCAAGGTCGCTGGTGCGTACTTTCTTGATATTGGTATTCGTTGCCATTTTCGTTAGAATTTAAGTCCGCCTTCGCGTGCTGCTTCGGCCAGCTGTTTTACTCTTCCGTGATACAAGTAACCGTTGCGGTCGAACGCTACGCTCTGGATGCCTTTGGCCGTAGCGCGTTCGGCGGCCAGTTTGCCGACCAGCGCAGCGACTTCGCACTTGGTCTTGCCGGCGGCGGCTTCGGCCACCTCCTTGTCGAGCGACGAAGCCGTAGCCAGCGTCGCGCCTGCCAAGTCGTCGATGAACTGCACGTAGATCTGTTTGTTGCTGCGGAAAACCGTCATACGGGGCTGTTCGGGCGTACCGTTCACGATTTTGCGGATACGCATCTTGATGCGCTCTCTTCTTTCTATCTTGCTCAGTGACATAACTATCGGACTATTTACTATTTAGCACCTGCTGATTTGCCCGCCTTGCGACGCAGTTGCTCGCCGACGAACTTGATACCCTTGCCCTTGTACGGCTCCGGCTTGCGCAACGAACGGAGTTTGGCGGCGACTTGGCCGACCAGCTGTTTGTCGCACGATTTGAGCGTGACGATCGGGTTGCCTTTCTTCTCGGTAACGGCCGTAGCGGTTACTTCGGGCGGAAGCATCACATGCGTATCGTGCGAATAGCCGAGACTCATTTCGAGGATATTGCCTTTGACTTCGGCCTTGAAGCCGACGCCGACCAGCTCCTGCTGGATTTCATAACCTTTCGATACGCCGACGACCATGTTGTTGATCAAGGCGCGGTAGAGTCCGTGCATCGAACGATGGCGCGGCTGGTTGGTGGGGCGCGTCACGATGACGGCGGGAATCTCCTTGTCCGTGTGAGCGTCCTTGTGCGTGCCGACCTCTACCTTGATATCCGAATCTACTTTCTGATTCAGCGTCCCGAGTGGCCCTTTCACGCTTACCACGTTGTCGGCCGATACCGTGACGGTAACGCCGGCGGGCAAGTTTACAGGTAATTTACCAATTCTTGACATACTTATTAATTTTGTTTAGTTGCTAATCGAAGTTGTTGCGGAAGTTGCATTCGCTGCGGTCGCACCGGCATCGAAATACCGAAATCGATTGCGGTCCGTACCGGAACCTTGCAGATGCACCGCCGACACCGTTTTCTAATAAACGTAGCAAAGCACTTCGCCGCCGACGTTCTCCTTGCGGGCGTTGGCGTCGGTCATGATGCCTTTCGACGTCGAAACGATGGCGATACCCAGTCCGTTGAGCACGCGGGGCATGTCGGAAACCGACGCATACCGGCGCAGACCCGGACGGCTCACGCGCTTCAAGTTCTTGATGGCGTTGCACTTCGTGGCGGCATCCCACTTCAAGGCGATTTTGATGACGGGGTGGCCCTTTTCATCGGCATCGAACTTGTAGGCGAGGATGTAACCCTGCTCGTAGAGAATCTTCGTGATCTCCTGTTTGATTTTGGAACCGGGAGCTTCAACCACCTTGTGGTTGGCTTTCACCGCGTTTCTAATTCTGGTCAGAAAGTCCGCAATAGGATCAGTCATAACTGTTAAGAATTAAAAAAAAATTATTAAATAAATTAGTTATCGGGAAGCGGGAACTCACCTTTTTCCCTTTCTCGCCTCGGCATAGCCCGAACAAATTCGGGTCTGCGTTCGGCTTATCGAAAAGGTGCGTTTCCCAACATCTTTCTGTTTTTCGTTTCAAAGGCCCGTTCTCGGCCTCCCTATTCGCTCTGCACTTTCGCCCTCCCGCTCATTCGGCACCGCCCGCGCATTGCGCAAACACCGTTCAGCACGTCCCGCGCAAATGAGCCTTTCGCCCCTCACGCATCTCACAGCATCTGTCCGGCCCCACAACGCTCAAAACCCATTCGGCCTCTCGCGCACCTCGCGGAATTCGGTTCCGTCCCGACGGAAAGCGGGCAAATATACGCATTATTTCCCAACAAACCAAAGCGAAACGACCTCTTTCGTCGTTTTTCGCTTCGTTTCCCGGAAAAAATATCGAATTCCAAAAAATGATGTCGAACTTTTCGAGCCGTCCCACATATCGGGAAGTTACCGCTTGCGGCGGCACTTTCCCCGATACTGCGACGTATCTACTGCGGGTTCGACACCCGTATCGAATCCAGCTGTACTACCAGCTTGCCTTCTTCACGCCCGGAATCAACCCTTTCGAGGCCATTTCACGGAACTGAATACGGCTGATACCGAACTGGCGGATATACCCCTTCGGACGTCCCGTGATCTTGCAGCGGTTGTGCTGGCGGATAGGATTGGAGTTGCGGGGCAACTTCGACAAGGCGATCCAAGCCTCCTCGCGGTCCATTTCGCCGCTCTTCACTTTGGCTGCGATCTCTTCGCGTTTATGGGCATAGCGGTTGGCGAGCTTCAGACGCTTCACTTCGCGCGCCTTCATTGATTCTTTTGCCATAGCCTAATTCTTTTTAGCGTTTTTGAAAGGAAGGCCGAATTCGCGAAGCAGCGCGTGCGCCTCTTCGTCGGTCTTGGCCGAAGTCACGAACGTAACCTCCATGCCGAAAATCTTGGTGATCTTGTCGATGTCGATTTCCGGGAAGATGATCTGCTCGGTGATGCCGAGGGTGTAGTTGCCCTGGCCGTCGAACTTTTCGTTAATGCCCTTGAAGTCGCGGATACGCGGCAGCGCCACGGCGATCAGACGCTCCAGGAACTCGTACATGCGGGCATCGCGCAGCGTCACGCGCACGCCGATGGGCATGCCCTTGCGCAGCTTGAAGTTGGAGATGTCCTTGCGCGAACGCGTCTGCACGGCTTTCTGGCCCGTGATCTGCGTCAGCTCGGCTTCGGCCACGTCGATGAGCTTCTTGTCGGCGACGGCCTGGCCCATGCCCTGGTTGATGACGATCTTGGTGAGTTTCGGGCACTGCATGATGCTCGAGTAACCGAACTCCTTCATAAGGGCAGGCATGATCTGCTCCTTATACTGTGTCTTGAGTGTAGGTACGTATGCCATTATTTGATCTCCTCCCCTGATTTTTTAGCGTAACGAACTAATTTACCGTCGGCATCGAGCTTGCGGCCCACGCGGGTGGGTTTGCCGCTCTTGGGGTCGATGACCTGCAAGTTGGAGATATGGATCGGAGCCTCCTGCTCGACGATACCTCCCTGGGGGTTCTTCGCATTGGGTTTGGTGGCCTTCTTGCACAGGTTCACGCCCTCGACGATGGCACGCTGCTTCGCAACGTCGACCTTCAGGACTTTGCCCTGCTGGCCCTTGTTGTCGCCGGCATTGACGTAAACCGTATCCCCTTTCTTAATATGTAATTTGACTGACATATCCGAAATCGTTTTTATGATTACAATACTTCGGGTGCGAGGGAGATGATCTTCATGTACTGGTCGCGCAGCTCGCGAGCTACGGGGCCGAAGATACGGGTACCGCGCATTTCACCCTGGTTGTTGAGCAGCACCACGGCGTTGTCGTCGAAACGAATGTACGAACCGTTGGCACGTCTGATCTCTTTGGTCGTACGTACGACGACCGCCTTCGAAACGGCGCCCTTCTTGACATCGCCCGAGGGAGAAGCGCTCTTCACGGCGACGACGATCTTGTCGCCGATCGAGGCGTAGCGACGCTTCGTGCCGCCGAGCACCCGGATGCAAAGCACCTCCTTCGCACCGCTGTTGTCAGCTACTACGAGTCTGCTTTCCTGTTGTATCATGATTATTTAGCTCTTTCAATGATTTGTACTAACCGCCAGCGTTTCGTCTTGCTCAACGGGCGCGTTTCCATAATGCGTACGGTGTCGCCCTCTTTGCACGTTTCGTCCAAAGATTCGGCTACGAACTTGGTCGTCTTGTTGACGAACTTGCCGTAGATCGGGTGCTTCACCTTGCGGGCCACTGCAACGACGATGGTTTTCTCCATTTTGTTGCTGACAACCACTCCGATACGCTCCTTTCTCAGATTTCTTTCCATAGTCGTTGTAATTATTTGGCGTTTCTTTGACGCAGAATGGTCAGCATGCGAGCGATGTCTCTGCGGTTTTTCTTGATGACAGACGGATTTTCGACCGGCGAAACCGCGTGCTGCACTTTCAGCTTGTTCAGCTGTTCCTTTTCGGCAGCAATGCGTTCTTCGAGATCTTTGGTCGCCATGTCCTTGATTTCTGCACTTTTCATCTTGCGGTCTCGTTAAATGGTGTTCTCGACGTAGTCGCGTCGTACGATAAACTTGGTGGTAATCGGCAGTTTCTGGGCACCCAGACGCAGCGCTTCCTGCGCTACTGCCAGAGGCACGCCCTCTGCCTCGAAGAGAATGCGGCCCGGCGTAACGGGTGCCACAAACCCTTCGGGATTACCCTTACCTTTACCCATACGCACCTCAGCAGGCTTTTTCGTAATGGGTTTATCGGGAAAAATGCGGATCCACAGCTGGCCTTCACGCTTCATGTAGCGGGTGATGGCCTGACGTGCGGCCTCGATCTGACGACCGGTGATCCACGTCGATTCGAGCGCCTTGATGGCGAACGATCCGAATGCAAGTTGGTTACCTCTTTGAGCCAAACCCTTCATACGGCCCTTCTGCATTCTTCTGAATTTTGTCTTTTTCGGCTGTAACATGTTCGTTTTGCTTTAAGAAGTACGACTTACCGATTGTTGCGGCGACGGCCCCGACGGTCACCGCGATCGCCGCGTCCTCCGCGACGTTCGCCGCGTTCGCCCCGATCGCCTGCGCCCGCCTGTGCGGCCGAGCCTGCGATTTCAAACAGGTCGCGTTTGCCATAGACCGTACCGACGCAGATCCATACCTTCACGCCCAGAATACCCACTTTCGTGAGGGCTTCGGTGAGGCTGTAATCGATGTCCGCACGGAACGTATGCAGCGGAATGCGACCCTCCTTGACCGTTTCGGTGCGGGCCATTTCGGCTCCGCCGACACGACCGGCCACCTGAATTTTGATGCCTTCGGCACCCATGCGCATCGTCGAAGCGACGGCGGTCTTCACCGCACGGCGGAACGACACGCGGCCTTCCAGCTGACGGGCGATGTTCTGACCCACGATGACGGCATCCACTTCGGGACGCTTCACCTCGAAGATGTTGATCTGAATCTCCTTGCCGGTCAGCTTCTTCAACTCCTCTTTCAGCTTGTCGACCTCTTGGCCGCCCTTACCGATGATGATACCCGGACGGGCGGTCGAAATCGTGACCGTAACGAGTTTCAGCGTGCGCTCGATGATGATTTTCGAGATGCTCGCCTTTTGCAGACGGACGTTCAGATATTTTCGGATTTTGGCGTCTTCCACCAGTTTGTCCGAGAAATTCTTGCCGCCGAACCAGTTGGAATCCCAACCGCGCGTGATACCGAGTCGATTTGCTATCGGATTAACTTTCTGTCCCATCTGCTTACTTGTTTTCTACGGTTACCATTTTGTCCACTACGATCGTCACGTGGTTCGAGCGTTTGCGGATGCGGTGCGCGCGACCCTGCGGAGCGGCCTGAATGCGTTTCAGCATGCGGCCTCCGTCGACGAACACCTCTTTCACGCAGAGCGCGGTGCTGTCGAGGCTCACGCCCTCGTTCTTGGCTTCCCAGTTGGCGATGGCCGACTTGAGGAGCTTCTCCATGCGAATTGATGCCTCCTTCTTCGAGAAACGGAGGATGCCCAGCGCCTTGTTGATCTCCACGCCGCGAATGATGTCGGCCACCAGACGCATCTTGCGGGGAGAGGTCGGGCAATCGCGCAGAACGGCGATGGCCTTCTGCTTCTTTTCAGCCTTTATTTTTTCGGCTCTATTTGCTTTTCTTGCACCCATTGTCTACCTATTTTTTCTTGTTACCTGCGTGGCCGCGGAAGTTGCGGGTCGGGGCGAACTCACCGAGCTTGTGCCCTACCATGTTCTCCGTGACATAAACCGGAATGAACTTGTTTCCGTTGTGTACGGCGATGGTCTGTCCGACGAATTCGGGCGAGATCATGCTTGCGCGCGACCAAGTTTTGATGACCGATTTCTTATTGCCTTCGGCTTGGGCGGTAACTTTCGCTTCGAGCTTCGGGTCGATATACGGTCCTTTTTTCAATGAACGGCTCATTATGTACTCTTTTTAATTATTTTTTCTTACGGGAAATAATGAATTTCGAGGTCGTCTTCTTGGGGTTGCGCGTCTTGTAACCCTTAGCCAACAGACCCTTGCGCGAACGGGGGTGTCCACCGGATGCACGGCCTTCACCACCACCCATCGGGTGATCGACGGGGTTCATCACGACGCCGCGGTTGCGGGGGCGGCGTCCCAACCAACGTTCACGACCCGCCTTGCCCGAGCTTTCGAGGTTGTGGTCGATGTTCGACACGACCCCGACCGTCGCGCGGCAGGTTACGAGTACCATACGAGTCTCACCCGAAGGCAACTTGATGATGGCGAATTTGCCCTCGCGTGCCAGCAGTTGAGCATACGAACCGGCCGAACGGGCCATCGCGGCGCCCTGACCGGGGTAGAGTTCGATGTTGTGGATGACCGTACCGAGCGGAATATCGCTCAAAAAGAGCGTGTTGCCCACTTCGGGAGCGGCACCTGCGCCGCTCATGACGGTCTGACCCACTTGCAGTCCGTTCGGTGCGAGGATGTAGCTCTTCACGCCGTCGGCATAGACCAGCAATGCGATGCGTGCGGTACGATTGGGGTCGTACTCGATCGACTTAACGGTAGCGGCTACCCCGTCCTTCGCACGTTTGAAATCGACCAGACGATACATCTGCTTGTGGCCGCCGCCGATGTAGCGTACGGTCATCTTACCGCTGTTGTTGCGTCCGCCCGAGCTCTTTTTGGGAGCGAGGAGCGATTTTTCCGGCGTGCTCTTCGTGATTTCGTCGAAAGTGCCGATTATCTTGTGTCGCGTACCTGCGGTTACAGGTTTGAATTTTTTTACTGCCATCTCCGTTAGATATTACTGTAATGATCGATCTTGTCGCCCTCTTTCAGCGTGACGATGGCCTTCTTGTAGTTGTTGGCCCGTCCTTCGAGAAGACCCGCTTTCGTATAGCGGCTTTTCTGTTTGCCCATGTAGTTCACGGTATTGACATCGGTCACGACGACGTTGTACATCTGTTCTACGGCATTGCGGATCTGCAACTTGTTAGCCCTCACATCGACGATGAAACCGTAGCGATTCAACTTTTCGCCCTGAATCGTCATTTTTTCGGTCAGTACCGGCTTAATAATAATTTCCATTGTGTCTTTCGTTTTTAAGCTAACATCGTATTCAGAATCTGCTCGGCTCCCTCGACCAGCACGACGGCCGAAGCGTTCATCACGTCGTAGGTGCAGAGGTTCTGCGCCAGCACGGGCTTCACGTACGGCAGGTTGCGGCAGGAGAGCTGGAGATTGACATTCGATTCGGGAAGTACCAGCAGTACTTTCTTGTCCGAAACTTTCAGCGCATCGGCCAAAGCAGCCACGTTCTTGGTCTTCGGCAGCTCGTACTTCTGGGGTTCGAGCACGCTGATGACACCGGCCTGCGCCTTGTAGGTCAGTGCGCTGCGGCGAGCCAGCTGTTTCAGTTTCTTGTTGAGTTTGAAGTGGTAGTCGCGGGGCACGGGACCGAACACGCGGCCGCCGCCCGGGAACAACGGCGACAGGATGCTGCCCGAACGGGCGCCGCCGGTACCTTTCTGACGTTTCAGTTTGCGGGTCGAACCGGCCACCTCGTTGCGTTGTTTGGCCTTGTGAGTACCCTGACGCTGATCGGCGAGGTACTGCTTCACATCGAGATAGATCGCGTGGTCATTAGCCTCCACGCCGAAAACGGCATCCGAAAGGACTACCTTGCGGCCCGTTTCTTTTCCTTGTGCATTCAATACAGCTAATTCCATACTACTTCTCAATCGTTAAGTAAGCACCTTTGGCACCCGGAATCGACCCCTTCACGAGGATGAGGTTGCTTTCGGGAATCACCTTCAACACACGCAGGTTCAATACCTTGACCTGCTCGCCGCCCATGCGGCCGGGCAGACGTTTGCCCTTGAATACGCGCGACGGGTAGGACGATGCGCCCAACGAACCGGGCTTGCGCTGGCGGTTGTGCTGGCCGTGCGTCTGGCCGCCGACGCCGCCGAAGCCGTGACGCTTCACGACGCCCTGAAAACCTTTACCTTTTGAAATCCCGGTCACATCGACCCAGTCCTCCTCCGAAAAGAGGTCGACGGTCAACGTGTCGCCGAGCGCCACTTCCGGCATGCCCTTGAACTCCGCCAACTTGCGTTTGGGAGTGGTGCCGGCCTTCTTGAAGTGGCCCAACAGGCTGTTGCTGGTGTGCTTTTCGCTCTTTTCGTCATAGGCAATCTGCACCGCCTCGTAGGAGTCCTTCTCGACGGTTTTGATTTGCGTAACTACGCACGGACCAGCTTCGATGACAGTGCATGGTATGTTCTTACCCTCGGCACTGTAAACGGAAGTCATTCCGATTTTTTTTCCAATAAGTCCTGACATTGTTATTAGTTGTTTTACAGCTATCTTGCGAATAAATCGTTGCAGCTATTTTTGCAAACAAGTGTTTTACATACGGTTGCGACCGCCGTCATCACACCTTGATTTCCACTTCGACACCCGACGGCAATTCCAGTTTCATCAGTGCGTCGATCGTCTTGGGGGTCGACGAATAGATGTCCAGAATGCGCTTGAAGGTGCACAACTGGAACTGCTCGCGGGCCTTCTTGTTGACGAAGGTCGAGCGGTTCACCGTAAAAATCCGTTTGTGCGTGGGCAGAGGCACCGGGCCGCTGACAACAGCGCCCGTGCTCTTGACCGTCTTCACGATCTTCTCGGAGGATTTGTCCACGAGATTGTGATCGAACGACTTTAATTTGATTCTGATTTTCTGGTTCATAATCGTTTGCTTATTCTATATCCTTACGTTTACCGCTCGACTTCTCGATGATCTCCTTCGCCAAGTTGGCGGGAACCTCCTCGAAGTGCGAGAACTCCATCGACGACGTGGCGCGGCCCGACGAAATCGTACGCAGCACGGTCACGTAACCGAACATTTCCGACAGCGGCACTTTGGCCTTGACCACGCGGGCGGTGCCCTTCGACTCCATACCCGTAATCTGGCCGCGACGCTTGTTCAGGTCGCCGATGATGTCGCCCATGTTCTCTTCGGGCGTCACGACTTCGACCGTCATGATCGGCTCCATGATGACCGAACCGGCCTTCGGAGCAGCGACGCGATAACCGTTGCGCGCAGCGATTTCAAACGACAGCTGGTCGGAGTCGACGGGGTGGAACGAACCGTCCTTCAACGTAACCTTCATCGAATCCATCTTGTAGCCGGCGAGCGCACCGTTGGCCATAGCGGCCTCGAAGCCCTTCTGTACCGACGGGATGAACTCCTTCGGAATGTTACCGCCCTTGACTTCGTCGACGAACGTCAAGCCCATCTTGCCCTCTTCGGCGGGGCCGATTTCGAAGATGATGTCGGCGAACTTACCGCGACCGCCGGTCTGCTTCTTGAAGACTTCGCGGTGTTGTACGGTCTTGGTCAGCGCTTCCTTGTAGTTCACCTGCGGAGCGCCTTGGTTGATTTCGACGCCGAATTCGCGACGCAGACGGTCGACGATGATGTCGAGGTGCAACTCGCCCATACCGCTGATGACGGTCTGGCCCGAATCCTCGTCGGTATGAACCGTGAACGTGGGGTCTTCTTCGGCCAGTTTGCCGAGTGCGATACCCAGTTTGTCGAGGTCTTTCTGCGTCTTGGGTTCTACGGCCAAGCCGATCACCGGTTCGGGGAACGTCATCTGTTCCAGCACGATGGGTGCGTTCTCGGCGCAGAGCGTATCGCCCGTGCGAATCTCCTTGAAACCGACAGCGGCGCAAATATCGCCCGCACCGACGGTCTCCATCGGATTCTGCTTGTTGGCGTGCATCTGATAGATACGGCTGATGCGTTCGCGCTTGCCGCTGCGGGCGTTGAGCACGTACGAACCGGCGTCGAGTTTACCCGAGTAAACGCGGACGAACGCCAGACGGCCTACGAACGGGTCGGTAGCGATTTTGAAAGCCAAACCGCAGAACGGATCGTCCTCGTTGGACTGACGAACCTCTTCGGCGTCGGTCTTGGGATTCATACCCGTCACGGGGGGCACGTCCAGCGGCGACGGCAGGAATGCCATCACGTAGTCGAGCAGTTTCTGCACGCCCTTGTTGTGGAACGACGAACCGCACAACATCGGCACGAGCTGCATCGAAATCGTAGCCTTGCGGATAGCGACGAGCAGTTCGTCGGGGGTAATCGAATCGGGATCCTCGAAGAACTTCTCCATCAGCGCATCGTCGGTCGAAGCGACCTCCTCGATGAGCTTCGCACGCCATTCGGCGGCTTCGGCCTTCATCGAATCGGGAATCTCGCGCAACTCGAAGTTATCGCGGACGGTCTTGTCGTCGAAGTAGTAAATCGCATTATTATATATAAGGTCTACCAGTCCCTCGAACTTGTCTTCGGCACCGATAGGCAGCACGACCGGCAGTGCGGTCGCACCGAAATGCTCCTTGATCTGGGCACACACGGCCAAGAAGTCGGCACCCGTGCGGTCCATCTTGTTGACGTAACCGATACGCGGCACGTTGTACTTGTCGGCCTGACGCCAAACGGTCTCCGACTGGGGCTCCACGCCGCCGACCGCACAGAACGTGGCGATCGCGCCGTCCAGCACGCGCAGCGAGCGTTCCACCTCGACCGTGAAGTCGACGTGTCCCGGAGTGTCGATCAGGTTGATCTGGTACTGGTGATCCTTGTACTGCCAGAACGCCGTCGTAGCGGCCGACGTAATGGTGATACCGCGCTCCTGCTCCTGCACCATCCAGTCCATCGTAGCGCCGCCTTCGTGCACCTCGCCGATCTTGTGGGTCTTGCCGGTGTAGAAGAGGATACGCTCCGACGTAGTGGTCTTGCCGGCGTCGATGTGGGCCATGATGCCGATATTGCGGGTATAATGCAAATCTCTGGTTGCCATCTTTGCGTCCTGTTTTTAGAATCTGAAATGAGCGAATGCCTTGTTGGCCTCGGCCATGCGGTGCATCTCCTCCTTGCGTTTGAAGGCGGCACCCTGCTGGTTGTAGGCGTCCACGATTTCGGCAGCGAGTTTGTCAGCCATGGTTTTGCCGGCGCGCTTGCGGGAAAAGAGGACAAGGTTTTTCATGGAAATAGAAATCTTGCGCTCCGGGCGAACCTCCATCGGAACTTGGAACGTCGCACCGCCGATACGCTTCGATTTCACTTCGACTTGGGGTGTGATGTTCTCCAAGGCCTGTTTCCAGATTTCCAGCGGAGATTTATCAGCATCCTTCATCTTCTTGCCGACGAGATCCAACGAATCGTAGAAAATCGTGTAGGCAATACTCTTCTTACCATCCAGCATGAGGTTGTTCACGAAACGCGTCACCGACACGTCCCCGAACTTCGGATCCGGAAGTAGAATTCGCTTTTTTGGTTTGGCTTTTCTCATTGCTTGTTGCTCTTATTGCTTGTAAAATTCATTCGAGAGGATTATTTCCCTGCTTTGGGACGTTTGGCACCGTACTTCGAGCGGCGCTGGCGACGACCGTCCACGCCGGCCGAGTCGAGGGCACCGCGCACGAGGTGGTAACGCACACCCGGAAGGTCTTTCACACGACCGCCGCGCACCAGCACGATGGAGTGTTCCTGCAAATTGTGTCCTTCGCCCGGGATGTACGCATTGACTTCCTTGCCGTTGGTCAGTCGGACACGGGCGACTTTACGCATGGCCGAGTTCGGCTTTTTGGGGGTCGTCGTGTAGACGCGGGTACAAACGCCACGGCGTTGCGGGCAAGCGGCCAATGCGGGGGACTTGGATTTGTCCTCCAACTTCGTGCGGCCGTTTCTCACTAACTGTTGAATAGTTGGCATTTCTTAAAACTGTCCTTTAATGGTTAAAAAATCTATTTCCATTGTCCAAAATGGACTGCAAAGGTAGTGATTTTTTTTGAAATACCATAGAAAGGCTTCTCTTTTCGAGCCCCGATGTCAGAATTTTACGCGATTTGCGATACTTTTTACTGATTGTTTATTTGAAAGTATAAACGATTATTTATATAAAAACGCGATTATTTCACACAACTTACTTTATTTCACAAGATTGCGGACATTTCATCACATCGACTGGCGACGCCTTGCGTCGGGCGGGCCGCAGGCCGCGTCCCGCTTTTTCATTAAGGATCAGTGCGCTTCCTAAACTTCCGAAACTGCACTACCGTCCGCAGCCCTAATAAAATTCTGAATTTTGAATTGCGGATTATGAATTTATCCGTATCTTTGTCCCAAGACATACTGAAAGCGCATCGGCTTTTCTTCTATAATCAAAACTTGGACACTTTTGACGTAAAGAAGAATTTAAGTTGATGCTCGCGCCGTTTTTAGGCGTGGGCATTTCTTCAATCTTCTTTACGGGCAGTCCAAGGCCTTGATTATAGGTTGAGTGATTTGCCCGCTTTTTTTATGTATAGCGAGCTGAACCGGCCGGAGAACCTCGTCTTACGTTTCGGTCATTCTGATTGCCCCTAATGGCCTTCGGCAGAATGATCGTCTCGGTTCCCGGCCGGTTTCTTTATTAAGGGGCAGTGCGCTTCCCGACTATCGGAACCGCAAAACCGCCCGTAGCCCTTAAATCCCGTTTCTTAAACGGGCGGGGCGCTTCCCGACCGTCGGAAACCCGATGACAATCCGTAGCGCTAATAAAAATTTGGACTTTCGCGCGCAAATACGTACATTTGTCTGATTGTTTGCGTGCGGGTCGGCCTGCGGATTGCAGGGGCGGCGTTCGTACGCACAACGAAACGCATCGAATCATGAAAATCGTCATCGCCGGCGCCGGCGAAATGGGCAGTCATCTGGCCCGCATGTTGAGCGGCAACGGCCACGAAATCACCATCATCGACCCCGACGGCAAACTGCTCGCCGACGTGGGTTCGTTGGCCGATGTCGTCGCCGTCGAGGGCGATTCGACCCTGTTCGAGGTGTTGCGGCGGGCGGCGATGCGCAAATGCGACCTCTTCATCGCCGTCAACCACGAGGAGAACGACAACATCGTCGCGGCGATGATGGCCAAGAAACTCGGCGCCCGCAAATCCATCGCCCGCATCGACAACAGCGAGTATCTGGAACCCAACAACAAGGAGATCTTCATCGACATGGGTATCGACTACCTTTTTTATCCCGAGAAGGTCGCCGCGACGGAGGTCATCAACCTGCTGGGCCATACGTCGACTACGGAGTACGTCGATTTTTCGAGCGGCAAGCTCTCGCTGGTGGTCTTCCGCTTGGAGGCTTCGTCGCCGTTGGTCGGCACGTCGCTCACGGGGTTCGACGAGGAGCAGGCGCAGCTCAATTTCCGCACCGTCGCCATTGCGCGCGGCGGGCAGACGATCATTCCGCGCCGCGAGGAGCGGTTGGTCGAGGGCGACGTGATTTACGTCATCACGTGTCAGGACGCCCTGCGCGAGGTGCTCGAACTCTCGGGGCAATCGAACGTCGAGGTCAAGAACATGATGATTCTGGGCGGTTCGCGCATCGGCACCCGCATCGCGATGGAGTTGCAGGACGAGGTGAACATCAAGCTCGTGGAGTACAATCAGGAAAAGGCCTACCGGCTGGCCGAAGTGCTCGACAAGACACTGATAATCAACGAAGACGGCCGCAATACGGAGGTGATGCTCGAAGAGGGGCTGCCCAACATGGACGCCTTTGTGGCCGTGACGGGCCGCAGCGAAACCAATATCCTCGCAGCGATGCTGGCCAAGCGCATGGGGGTCAAGAAGGTGATCGCGGAGGTCGAAAACCTCAATTACATCGACTTGGCGGAATCGATCGGCATCGACACCATCATCAACAAGAAATTAGTCACGGCGTCGAACATCTTCCGGTTCACGATGTCGACCGACGTGCAGGCCATCAAATGCCTGACGGGCAGCGACGCCGAAGTGCTGGAATTCATCGTCAAACCCAATTCGCCCGCGACGAAGTGCCGCATCCGCGACTTGGGTCTCCCCGAAGACGCCATCATCGGCGGCATCGTGCGGGGCGACAAGGTCTTCATCGCGGTGGACAATACGGAAATCAACGCCTACGACCGCGTGGTGGTCTTCGCGATGCCTTCCTCCGT
Source organism: Alistipes senegalensis (assembly GCA_023665825.1). Lineage (GTDB taxonomy): Bacteria > Bacteroidota > Bacteroidia > Bacteroidales > Rikenellaceae > Alistipes > Alistipes senegalensis_A. The sequence continues at coordinate 220,807 of JAMPDE010000002.1, forward strand.
CGGTAAGATAGGCTACTACTTCAATTAATGAATATGTCGTTGCGTAATCGGATACTCCGCGCTTTCTTCGCGCCCCGTCTGCGGGCTATCGACCGCTTCCGGCGGCATCCCGCCGAGACGCAGGAGCGCATGTTGCGGCAGCTGCTGCGGCGCGGGGCCGATACGGCGTTCGGACGGCAGTTCGGCGTGGGGCAGGTGCGCACGGTCGGGCAGTTCCAGTCGCAGGTCGATACGTTCGATTACGACACGTTCAAACCCTACATCGAGCGCATGAAGGCGGGCGAGCGCGACGTGACGGCTCCCGGACGGGTGCGGCTGTTCGCACGCTCGTCGGGTACTACGTCCGACCGCAGCAAATACATTCCCGTGACGCACGAATCGGTGCTGTGGAACCACACGCTCGGCATGCGCGATGTCGCGACGCTCTTTGCGGCCGCTCATCCCGATACGCAGGTCTTTTCGGGAAAAACGCTGACGCTCGGCGGGTCGTGCAGCATGGAGAACGGCTACTGGGCGGGCGACCTGTCGGCCTTGCTGATTCGCGAGATGAACTTTTGGAGCGGGTGGTTCCGGGCGCCGCGCACCGAGACGGCCATCATCCCCGATTTCTACGAAAAGGCCGATGCGATCTGCCGCGAATGCGTCGGCGAGCATATCACCTCGTTCGCGGGGGTGCCGTCGTGGAACCTCGCGCTGATGCGCCGTGTGCTGGAATACACCGGCAAGCGCAACCTGTTGGAAGTGTGGCCCGACCTGTGTCTGTTCGCGCACGGCGGTGTGGAGTTCGCACCCTACCGGAGTTCGTTCGAGGAGTTGATTCCGTCGGACAAGATGAACTACATGGAGACCTACAACGCGTCGGAGGGATTTTTCGCGCTGGCCGACGACCCGTCGCGCGACGATATGCTGCTGATGCTCGACTACGGTACGTTCTACGAGTTCCGCGACGGCGACCGCATCGTCCCGCTCGAAGGGGTCGAGTGCGGCCGTGCCTATGCGATGCTCGTCACCTCGAACAATGGGCTGTGGCGTTACGAAATCGGCGACCGCGTGGAGTTCACCTCGACGAACCCCTACCGGATCCGTTTCGCAGGCCGCACACGCCAGTATATCAACGTCTTCGGCGAGGAACTGATCGTCGACAACGCCGACCGTGCGCTGGTCGAGGCGTGCCGCCGGACGGGGGCGCGGGTCAGCGAATACAGCGTCGCGCCGTGCTACATGTCGTTGGAGCATCGGGGCGCGCACGAGTGGTTCGTGGAGTTCGAGCAGGAGCCCGACAACCGCGAACGGTTCTCCGAAGCACTCGACGAAGCGCTGCGGGCGTCCAATTCGGACTACGACGCCAAACGGCAGACGACGCTCGAACGGCAGCGCGTGACGGTGCTTCCGGCGGGCACGTTCCTGCGCTGGATGCGCGAAAACCGGAAAAACAAGGTGCCCCGACTGGTCAACGACCGGCACGTGGCCGACCGGCTGAAAACGGAATAAACACACAAGACCATGTATATAGCCATAGCAGGAAATATCGGCAGCGGCAAGACGACGCTCACGCAGATGCTCACGGAGCGGTATCGGGCGAAAGCCTATCTCGAAGAGGTGGACAATCCCTATATCGGCGATTTCTACGAGGACATGAACCGCTGGTCGTTCAACCTGCAAATCTGCTTTCTCGGCAGCCGTATCCAGCAGACGATGGACATGCTGCGCGAAAACAAGTCGCGCCACATCGTCCAAGACCGCACCATTTACGAAGATGCCCACATCTTCGCCGGAAACCTGCACGAAATGGGGCTGATGACGGGGCGCGATTTCGACACCTACATGAAGGTGTTCCGGTTGTTCACGACCGTCATTCCGCAGCCCGACCTGCTGATTTACCTGCGTGCGGGCGTGCCGACCCTCATCAACCAGATTCGCAAACGGGGCCGCGAATACGAAATGAACATCGACGAGACCTATCTCGGGCGGCTCAATGCGAAGTACAACGATTGGATCGACAACATCTATCAAGGCGAGGTACTGACCGTCGACAAGGACCGCGAGGATTTCGTCGACGATGCGTCGGTCTTCGAGCGCATCTGCGCCCGGCTGGACGAAATGGAAAAAACACAGCCCGGATACACGCCGTCGTTATTTTAACCCTTTTAAGAAAAGGGTTTTAAGCGCTACGGGCGGCCTTGCGGTTTCGGAAAGTTAGGAAGCGCTCTCACTGTATTATTTAGCGTGCGGCTTTGCCGCACACCTCTGAATCCGACCGGATGTCGGAGCCGTTGAGCGGAGTGCGGACTAAAAGCGTCCGG
>JAMPDE010000002.1:223209-260849 GCA_023665825.1 Alistipes senegalensis
TTAGGATACATGCCTCTCACGCATGACATAGGGGTTCGAATCCCCTATCCACTACACGAAAACGGAACGTTCGACGCGTTCCGTTTTTTTCGTACCCTAATGCAAGCGAAATCGAGCGCAACGACGTCGAGAGGCATCTTTCCGCGTTTCCGTGCGCGAGTCCCCGCAGTTCGCCTTTTATTTCACCGGAGGCGTTTTCTCCCCCGCTCCGTATTTTTCGGCGAACAGCGCTTCGTTTTTCACGCCCCATTCGAGCATGGCGTCGATAATCGGAATCAAGGTCGTTCCGAGCGGCGTGATGGCATACTCCGAACGCGGCGGCAACTCGGGATAGATAGTCTTCGCGACCAATCCGTCGTCCACCAGCTCTTTCAGTTGCAGGTCCAACACGCGCGGCGCGGCTTCGGGCAATGCCTTGTGGAGTTCGCTCGGCCGCATCGGCCCGTGCCGCAATTCGTCCAGCAGGCAGGATTTCCATTTGGAATCGATCAGGCTCATCGTCAGCCGCAGCGGGCAGTCGAGGTCGACGGGTATCTTGCGTTCGTACATAGGTTCGGTGTTCAATCGGAAGCAAAGGTAAGCATAATCGTCCGAACGGAGGATACGGTGAATAAATTTTCGGTACCCGAATAATTTTTCGGTACTTGTGCAAATCGAGACTACCCCGTAATTTTGCACTTGCAAACCATTCAAACCAAACACATCATGCGAGATTCGATTCAAGAGTACGAGGCCGTGCAGGAGGCCGCCATGAAATTCGTAAAAAGCGTGGCCGAAGGCGACAGCCGCTATGCCCGCGAACTGTTCACCGACGACGCCGTGCTGTTCGGCTTTCTCGACGGGGCGCTGGAACACGGCTCCATCGAACAATTCTACAAAAACGTCGATACCGTCAGCGGCGGCGACGGATTCAAGGCCCGCATAGACGTGGTGGCCGTCGAGGAGACGCTCGCCGTCGTGCGGGTGCTCGAAGAGGGCTGGGGCGGCCGCATTGACTTCACCGACTACCTGCTGCTGCTGAAAATCGACGGCGCATGGAAGTGCGTCGCCAAAGCCTACAACCAGAACTCGAACACGATTCAGAAATAGCCATGAAAATCGTAGTCATCACGGGAAGCCCCCGCAAAAACGGCAACAGTTTCGCCATGACCGATGCCTTCATCCGAGAGGCGGAATCGCGCGGACACAGCGTGCAACGGTTCAACGCCGCGTTCCTGCAAATCGGCGGATGCCGCGCCTGCCAGACCTGCTTCAAAACAGGCAAGGCGTGTTCGTTCGACGACGATTTCAACCGGATCGCGCCCGCCGTGCTCGAAGCCGATGCCGTCGTCTACACGATGCCCGTTTACTGGTACTCGATACCGGCGCAAATCAAAGGGGTCATCGACCGTATCTTCTCGCTGGTCATCGGCGGCAAAGATGTAGCGGGCAAGAAATGCGCGCTAATCACCTGCTGCGAAGAAAACGACGCCGCAGTCATGGACGGCGTACGCATCCCGATCGAACGTTCGGCGGCCCTGCTCGGCTGGGAAATGGTCGGCGAAGTGCTCGTTCCGGGCGTACTGGACGCCGGAGACATCGCAAAAACGGACGGATGCCGGCAGGCCGCCGCGCTCGCAGCAAAGTTTTAATCCGCTTCCTATCGCAATCCACGCATCGGCGGAGGCCCGCATCGGCTTCCGCCGATTTTTTATTAATCGGCTATTGCGGCGACGACGGCCGGAGTATCGGCATCGGCCGCAAACACCGGCAATAGCACCCCTACCCTTATTAATAAAAGGGAAAAATTTTCCGACTTTTACAAATTATCCTTACCTTTGCAAAGTTGTAAACTACCGACTAAAGCTACTATCTAATGAAAATAGCCATTGCTCAGTTGAATTACACCATCGGTGATATCGAGGGGAACGCATCGAAAATCATCGAAGCCGTCAACAAAGCCAAGGCACAGCAGGCCGATCTGGTCATTTTCGCAGAACAAGCCATCAGCGGCATACCCGCGTTCGATCTGCTCCGCAAAACCACCTTTCTGGAACTCTGCGAGGAGGCGCTGTCCGAAATCGCCCGCCACTGCAAGGGAATAGCCGCCATCGTCGGACTGCCGGTGCTCACGAACGAGGGGACGATCAGCGCCGCCGCCGTCATCCAAAACGGCGAAATCGAACGGTACATCGGCAAAAAGCATATCACGGCCCGTCGCGAGATGGGCTTTCTGGTTCCTTCCAAAGGATTTGAATACATCGACATCGGCGGCCATCGCTGCGCCGTAGTCGTCGGCAGCGACCTGAAATACGAGCACGATTTCGACCGGTCGGTCGAAACGATCCTCTCCATCAACGCCCGCCGCTACGGCAAGGGCGCCATGTCCTACCGCTACGAACAGATGAGCCAGCTGGCCTACGTCGAGGGCAAGAACATCGTGCTGGTCAATCAGGTGGGCGGTTCGACCGACTTGGTCTACGACGGCACTTCGGGTGCGCTCAACGCGCGCGGCGAACTGGTGCTGATGATGAAGAGTTTCGACGAGGATTTTCAGATATTCGACACCGAAGCGCAGGTCAAGCCTGTTACAGTACCCTCGACGAGCGACGCCCGCAACCGGATGCTCTACGAAGCGGCCCGTTGCGGACTGCGCGACTTTTTCCACAAGAACGGATACACGAAGGCCTGCATCGGCCTGTCGGGCGGCATCGACTCGGCCATCGTGGCGGTCATCGCTGCCGATGCGCTGGGCCCCGAAAACGTCCGTGCGCTGCTGATGCCCTCGCCGTTCTCCACCGACCACTCGGTCGAAGACGCCCGCGCACTGGCCGAACGGCTCGGCATCGAGTACAACGTGATTCCCATTACCGCAATCTACGACAGCGTGGTCGACACGCTGAAACCCGTCATCGGCGGCACGGAGTTCGACGCGACGGAGGAGAACATCCAGACCCGCATCCGCACGGTGCTGCTGATGGCCTTGCAGAACAAGACCGGCCACATCCTGCTTAATTCGTCGAACAAGAGCGAAAACGCGCTGGGGCTCTGCACCTTGTACGGCGACACGGCCGGCGCGTTCAGCCCGACGGGCGACCTCTACAAAAGCGAGATGTACGACGTCGCGCGCTACATCAACCGCACGCAAAACGACGTCATACCCGAAAACATCCTCCAAAAAGCCCCGTCGTCGGAGCTGCATCCGGGCCAGAAGGACACCGACATCCTGCCTCCCTACGAGGTGGTCGACGCCATTCTCTACCGCATGATCGAGGAGGGGCAGCACCGCGAGGAGATCATCAATGCGGGATTCGACGCCGAAGTGGTCGAGAAAATCCACACGATGATCATGCACAACGAGAAGAAACGCTTCCAGTTCCCGCCCGTACTGCGTCTTTCGCGGTGCTCGTTCGGGCACGAACGGCTGATGCCGCTCACGAACAAATACGGCGACTGATGGCGGCCCCGATCGAACATACGGGACGCGTCGAACGGGTCGAAGCCGACACGGTCTATGTAACCATTACCTCGTCGAGCGCCTGCGGCAGCTGCAAGGCGCGGCAGGCATGCGGACTGGCCGAAGCGCAGGAAAAGACCGTCGTCGTACGGTGCGCCGACGCCGCGCAGTACGCTCCGGGCGACGACGTGACGGTCGGCGTGCGGCGCAGCGCAGGAGCTCTGGCCGTCGTGCTGGGTTATGTCGGCGCACTGGTCGTGCTGCTGGCCGTACTGCTCGTCACGGTGGGCGTGCTCGGCTGGAACGAGGGCACGGGCGCACTGGCCGCATTGGGCGGCGTAGCGGTCTACTACGCCGCACTGTGGGCCCTGCACCGAAAGATAGAACACACAATCAAATTCACAATCACTAAAAATCAATGAACGCAGTATTACTTTACACCATCCTGACGCTGTGCGTGTTGGGTGTGCTTGCCGCGGTCATTCTCTACTTCGTGGCACAGAAATTCCGCGTCGAGGAGGATCCGCGCATCGACGAGGTGGAGAAGATGCTTCCCGGCGCGAACTGCGGCGGATGCGGATTCGCCGGCTGCCGCGCGATGGCCGAAGCGCTCGTGAAGAACGACGACCTGTCGTCGCTCTTTTGTCCGGTGGGCGGCGGCGACACGATGAAAGCCGTCGCTTCGTATCTGGGCAAGGCCGCCGCCGAAAAGGAACCGCAGGTAGCCACCGTCCGTTGCGGCGGCACGTGCGACAAACGTCCCCGCACGAACGAATACAACGGCGCCAAATCGTGCGCCGTAGCAGCCTCGCTCTACGTCGGCGAAACGGGTTGCGCGTTCGGATGTCTCGGCTTCGGCGATTGCGAGGTCGCCTGCGCATTCGACGCCATCCATGTCGATCTGGCGACGGGCCTGCCCGCTGTCGACCCCGACAAGTGCACGGCCTGCGGCGCATGCGTCAAAGCCTGCCCGAAAAACATCATCGAACTGCGCAAGAAGTGGCCGAAAGACCGCGCCGTCTACGTGGGATGCGTCTCGAAAGACAAGGGCGCCGTCGTGATGAAAGCCTGCAAAGCGGGCTGCATCGGCTGCGGCAAGTGCGAGAAAGTCTGCCCGTTCGGAGCCATCACGGTAGAGAACAACCTCGCCTACATCGACCCGCAGAAGTGCAAACTGTGCCGCAAGTGCGTGAACGAGTGTCCGACGGGCGCGATCAAGCTCGTGAACATGGAGCCGCTGCCCAAAGAGCCGAAAGCTCCCGCCGCACCCGCAGCCCCGAAAGCCGAGACGACCGCGAAACCGGCCGACGCCGCAAAAACCGCGACTGCTCCGGCAGCCAAGAAAGAGGCACCGAAAACCGCCGCGAAGAAAACGGCAGCCGAATAGTTCTCCACATGCAATAATTTACGAAGACTTATGAAAACATTTCCCATAGGCGGAGTCCATCCGTCGGAAAACAAGTTGAGTTGCGCGAAGCCCATCGAGGTGCTTCCGTTGCCGGAGGTGGTGAACATTCCGCTCGCCCAGCACATCGGTGCGCCGGCCGTCGCCAAAGTCGCCAAAGGGGACAAAGTCGTCACGGGCCAGCTCATCGCCGAAGCGGGCAGCTTCATGTCGGCCAACATCCACTCGCCCATCTCGGGCACGGTGAAGGCCGTCGACCTCGTTGTCAACGGACAGGGCCTGCGCCAGCCGATGATTACGATCGAACGCGACGGCGACGAGTGGGCCGAAGGCATCGACCGTTCGACGACGCTCGTCAAGGAGTGCACGCTCGACGCGCAGGCCATCATCGCCAAAATCAAGGACGCGGGCATCGTCGGCATGGGCGGTGCGACGTTCCCCACGCACGTGAAGCTGTCGGTGCCTCCGGGCAAGAAGGCCGAAGTGCTGATTATCAACGGTGTGGAGTGCGAACCCTACCTGACCTCCGACCACCGCACGATGCTGGAGCGCGGCGAGGAACTGGTCGTGGGCGTCACCATTCTGATGAAAGCGCTGGGTGTCGAAAAAGCCGTCATCGGCATCGAGAACAACAAACCCGACGCGATCGAGCATCTCAAACGGCTCGTTGCGGAATACGAAGGAATCAAGGTGCAGCCCTTGCAGGTAAAATACCCGCAGGGCGGTGAGAAGCAGCTGATTGCGGCCGTCACGGGCCGGCAGGTTCCGCCTCCGCCCGCACTGCCTATCGACGTGGGCGCGGTGGTCTGCAACGCTTCGACGACCGTCGCCGTCTACGAGGCCGTGCAGAAGAACAAGCCGCTCATCGAACGGGTCGTAACCGTTACGGGCAAAGGCATGAAAGCCCCGAAAAACCTGCTGACGCGCATGGGCACGCCGATTTCGACGCTGCTCGAAGCGGCCGGAGGTCTGCCCGAAGATGCGGGCAAGGTCATCAACGGCGGCCCGATGATGGGGCGTGCGATGTGCAACCTCGATTCGCCCGTCACGAAAGGCTGCTCGGGCATCACGGTCATGAGCGGCCGCGACGCCGCCCGCCGCACCGCCACGCAGTGCATCAAGTGCGCGAAGTGCGTATCGGCCTGCCCGATGGGACTGGAACCCTACTACCTCTCGAAGATGACGCAGAAAAAAGGTTGGGAAGCGATCGAAGCGCAAATGGTCACGTCGTGCATCGAGTGCGGTTCGTGCCAAGCGACCTGCCCCGCCTATCTGCCGCTGCTCGACTGGATCCGGCTCGGAAAACAGACCGTCATGGGCATCATCCGCGCCCGTGCCGCAGCCGCAGCACCGAAAAAATAACACAGCAACTTACTTAACAAAAAAATGAAAAATCTGATTATAGCACCCTCGCCCCACGTGCAGACCGACCGGTCGACGGCGAGCATCATGCGCGATGTGGTCATCGCCCTGCTGCCCGCATTGGTCGTTTCGACCGTCGTCTTCGGGGCGAACGTGATTTTCGTCACCGCGTTGTCGATTTTCGCCTGCGTGGCGTTCGAGTACCTTATCCAGCGTTTCATCGTGCGCGGCCCGCAGACCGTCGGCAACTGGTCGGCCGTCGTTACGGGCATGCTGCTGGCGTTCAACCTTCCGTCCACGATTGCGTGGTGGATCGTCCTTATCGGTGCGTTCGTCGCCGTCGCCATCGCCAAGATGTCGTTCGGCGGGCTGGGCAAGAACCCGTTCAACCCCGCGCTAGTGGGCCGTGTCTTCCTGTTGATTGCCTACCCCGTGCAAATGGCTTCGTTCCCCGAAGTCGAGGGGCTCGACGCCTTGTCCGGCGCCACGCCGCTGGCTGCCGTGAAATACGGTGCCGCTGTCGACGTCGTCGGCGTGCAGGAACTGATGCTCGGCAACATGCCGGGTTCGCTCGGCGAAGTCGCTTCGCTGGCACTGCTCATCGGATTCGCCTACCTGCTGTGGCGCAAGGTCATCACGTGGCACATCCCCGTGACGGTGCTCGCGACGATGGCCGCATTCGCCGCAATCGTCGGCTGGGCCGACGGCGCACAAGGCGACGCGCTGTGGCAGCTGCCGCTGTTCCACGTGCTGGCCGGCGGTGCGATTCTCGGTTCGGTGTTCATGGCGACGGACTATTCGACCTCGCCCATGACCGTCTGGGGTGGCGTGATTTTCGCGGTCGGCATCGGCGTCATCACGATGTGCATCCGTCTGTGGGGGGCCTATCCCGAAGGCATGTCGTTCGCCATTCTGATTATGAACTCGGTGGTGCCGCTGCTGAACAAGTATATCAAACCCAAACGCTTCGGCGTGAAATAACAGGAGGAGGCAATTATGGAAAGTACACTGAAAAACATGACGGCCGTCCTGTTCGGCATCACGCTCGTGGCTTCAGCCGGTGTGGGCGTCGTCAACATGATTACGGCCGAACCCATCGCCAAAGCCAAAGAGGCGGCGACTGTCGCGGCACTGAACGAGGTGCTGCCCGCATTCGACGCGACGACGACCGATGCACTGACCATCGACGAACTCCCGATTACGGTCTACACCGCGACCAAAGGGGACGAAGTAACCGGTTATGCCGTAGAGACGATGACCAAAAAGGGATTCGGCGGCATCGTGCGGCTGATGGTCGGTTTCACGCCCGCCGGTGAGGTGGTCAACGTGAACGTACTGGAACAGAGCGAGACGCCCGGTCTCGGCACCAAAATGGCCGACGAAGGCAATCCGCTGATTAAGAGCTTCAAGGGCAAGAATCCCGCCGAAATGAAGATGGCGGTCAAGAAGGACGGCGGCGATGTCGACGCACTGACGGCCGCGACCATTTCGTCGCGCGCCTATATCGACGCCGTGAACCGCGCATGGACGGCCTACAAGAGCGTCTCCGCCGCCGAACCGGCCGCCGACACGGCGACGGGCGCGACGGCGACCGCCGAAACCGAAGCACAGGAAGGAGGTAACCAATGAACAAGTTGAAAATCGTATCGAGCGGCATCGTCAAGAACAACCCGACGTTCGTACTCGTACTGGGCATGTGCCCGACGCTGGGCACCACCACATCCGCCGAAAACGGCATGGGCATGGGACTGGCGACGATGGCCGTGCTGATTCTGTCGAATCTGGTCATTTCGCTCATCAAGAACATCATCCCCGACAAGGTGCGCATTCCGGCGTTCATCGTCGTCATCGCATCGTTCGTGACGGTCATCCAAATGCTGATGCAGGCATTCGTGCCCGCGCTCTACGCGTCGCTCGGCGTCTTCATCCCGCTCATCGTGGTGAACTGCATCATCTTGGGCCGCGCCGAAGCTTTCGCCTCGAAAAACAACGCGTTCGACTCGGTGCTCGACGGCATCGGCATCGGGCTGGGCTTCACGCTCTCGTTGACGGTCGTCGGCGCGGTGCGCGAGATGCTCGGCAGCGGGGCCGTCTTCGGATACAGTTTCGGCATCGCCGACTACATGCCGTTGATCTTCGTGCTGGCACCGGGCGCATTCCTCGTGCTCGGATACCTCATGGTATTGTTCAACAAATTAGCTAAAAAGTAAGTCATGGAGCAGCTATCTTATTTCGCCATCATCATCGGCGCCATCTTCGTCAACAACGTCGTACTGGCGCAGTTTCTCGGCATCTGCCCCTTCTTGGGCGTATCGTCGAAGGTCGAAACCTCGCTCGGCATGGGTGCGGCCGTGACGTTCGTCATGGCCATCGCTGCGGTCGTGGCGTGGCTGATTCAGACCTACGTGCTCGTCCCGCTGGACATCGTCTACATGCAGACGATCGTCTTCATCCTGGTCATCGCCGCATTAGTGCAAATGGTCGAAATCATCCTCAAAAAGGTTTCGCCGTCGCTCTATCAGGCACTGGGCATCTTCCTGCCGCTGATTACGACCAACTGCGCCGTGTTGGGCGTCGCCATTCTGATGATTCAAAAAGAGTTCGACCTCTTGCAGAGCGTTACCTACTCGGTCGCTACCGCGCTCGGTTTCGCACTCGCGCTGGTGCTCTTCGCCGGCATCCGCGAGCGGTTGGAGTTCGAGGACGTGCCCCAAGCGTTCAAAGGCGTGCCCATCGCGCTGATTACGGCGGGCATCCTCGCTATGGCGTTCATGGGCTTTTCGGGACTGGTTTAGACCCGCAAGGATATTCCAATAAAAAAACCTGCCGACGTATGTCGGCAGGTTTTTTATTAAGCGAAATCCACGCTATTCGGCAGGTGCGGCTTCGGGGTCGTCGCCTCCCCCGATGGGGTCGATGATGTTGACCGTCATCTTTTGGAGTTTCCGCTCGGCACCCTGATAATTTCCGTTGGTAATCAAGAAAGTCGCTTCGTAGGTGCCCGACTTCTCGTAAACATAGCCGTACTCGGTGATGTCGTCGGCCACCGATTTGACCGAGAATCCCGTATCAGGCGAGACATTGTTCAATGGACGGGGTTTGGTCACAATCCACGAGTTAATCGCATACTTCAACGCACCGGCACCGACACCTTGCATCTTGATGTCTTTATCGGTATCGGTAAATATCACCGTACCGTTACCACTATTCTTATAGTAGGCATCGGTGATTTTCGGATCGTCGCCGACATTCAGGCTCACCGAAGTCATTCCGAGTGCCGTTCCTTTCGTCGTTACCTCGTCGTAGCCTTTGAACTTGGTCTTCACCGAAAAATTGATCCAGTAGGTGCGCTGCTGTTGGTCAAAAACGGGTGGATTCCAATGGAACGCCAGACAGAAACTGTCGGCATACTCCGTGATGTCGTATTCCTGCGTCGTCCATACTTTGCGAGCACCCTCGTCGTAAGCGAGTTTCTCCCAGCCCGGAATCTGCTTGGCCTCATCGATGCTCGCCTCGATGGCCCGCATCGTGGCCAAGTCGGCATCGGCATCGTCGCCTTTCAGTCCCTCGAACGTCTTCGACGCATACACGTCGAGTGATCCGGCCAAACCGTAATCGGCATAATAGCTAACCACTAACTTGCAATTTTCCAAGTCCTCCATCGCGACGGTCGTGCGGTCGCAGTACTCGTACTGGTGGCCGGTATCGCCCGGAAAGAAATAGATGTAATCGGGATTGCCCTTGATGTCGAACTTCACCTCGTTGCCGACGGTGTAGGTATTTTCGGCGTCGAGCGTGACGTAGCATTCGTCGACATCGCGCAGGATGTCCTCCTCGCACGCGACCGCCAGACAGGCGGCGGCCAGCAGTGCTATGATTGTGAACCGATAGTTTTTCATATCCGTAAAATCGTTTTGTTAGACTACCACATCGGGTTCTGCTTGAGCAGCTTGTTGACGCCCAGTTCCGTAGCCGGTATGGGCTGATAGATGTGTTTTTCCTGAATGTTGGTGCCGATGACCGCAGCACGCTTATCCATCCCTTGACCGATCCAGCGTGCGTCGCTCTGCCACTGGGTGTATTTGCGCATCTCGTCGACGAACAAGCCCCAGCGGATGAGGTCGTACTTGCGCAGCGCCTCGAAACAGAGCTCGCGGCCGCGTTCGTTGCGCACCAGCTGGCGCATGGCCTCCTGCGAAGCGTATTCGCTCTTGGCGCGTGTTGCGATGCCGGCGCGGTCGCGCACCTGCTTCACGCAATCGTAGGCTTCGCCCGCATTGGCAGCCGAAACTTCGTTGACGGCTTCGGCGTACATCAGCAGCACGTCGGCATAGCGCAGCAGGGGGAAGTTGATGCCCGTATAGAGGTTTTTGGCATCCCGATGTCCTTCGTAAATCGCCTCCCGACGCCATTTCGAGGCGTTGCGCTGCCCTGCGGCGACCGTCGGATAGTCCAACGACGCTTTTTTGTCGAATATGTACGGCGATTTGTCGTAACCGGCCACGCATACCGCATAATAAGTGCCCGTCGTATAGCCCGAATAGTTGTAAGGCGCCATGTTCCACTCCTGCCGCACGTCGGTGATTTCGACTTCCGACTCGTTCTCGTCGTCCGTGCGGTCGGTGCGCCAGTACAAATCCCACAGTTTCAGCGAACCGTTGTAGAATCCATAGGCATAGTTGCAGTTCCACGCACTGAAATTCTGGTCGTTGTTGTTGGAACTCTGCATCCCCATGAGGTCGCCGATGCGGCCGTTCGTCCAGTCGGTCGTGCGGTCGCCCTTGAAATCGACCTCCCAGATGGATTCGCGGTACTCCGTGTCGTACTTGTCGCCGATCATGTCGATGAAGACGTCCGAATAGCTCGGGTTGAGCCGATGCAAACCGCTGTCGATGACCTGCTTGGCCCAATAAGCGGCTTTTTCGTACATGGCCGCCGAATCGAAGCCGTCGACCGACTCACCGGCCATGAAAAGATAGACGCGGGCCAGAATCCCCTGCGCCGCACTGCGCGTCACGCGCGACGGGGCATTTTCGAGCGATGCGGCCAGCGTCGGCACACACTCCTCCATCTCCTTGACGCACCACGCGAGCACGTCGGCCTGCGACGAAGCGGCCATTTGCACGTCGCCCGGCGATTTCGCCGCCGCATCGCGCAAAGGCACGTTGCCCCAAGTCTGCGCCAGAATGAAATGATAGTACGCACGCAGGAAGCGGGCCTCGCTGTACATGACTTTGTCGGGGTCGAGTTCGCCGCCCTGCTTTTCGAGCATCCCCATGAACTCGTTGGCGTTCTTCACGCCGGCATAAATCATCGTCCATGCCTTGTAGATATTCGAGTCCGTCGTACCGTGATTGTAAAAATAGGGGAACGATCCGTTGACGTCCCGATTGCAATAGCAGAGGTCGTCGACGCACGACATCATCAGCGAATAGTAGTTGCCGTAGAACTCCTCGTTGTTCATGGCCCCGTAAACGCCGGTCAGACCGTAGAGCGCATCCGATTCGGATTCGTAGAACGTTTCGGGCGAAATCACCTTCGGGTCCATGTCGAGAAACGAGCACGAGGCGAGCGAAAACATCGCGCAGCCGCTAAACAATATAATAAAAATTCGTTTCATAAGATTCACGCTATTGATAGTTGGTTAGAAAGTGAGGTCCACGCCCGCCGTGATACCGAAACTGCGCGGATAGGCCGACCAGTCGAATCCGGGCGTCAGCACCGAACTGCGGGTCGACACTTCGGGGTCGGGGCCGCTGTAACCGGTGAAGGTGCAGATGTTGTTCAGCGACACATGGACGCGTGCGGAACCGATTCCCCACCGGCGCGTGATTTTTTCGGGCAGCTGGTACCCCAGCGAAATGGAGTTCAGCCGCAGGAACGAACCGTCCTCGACCACGCGCGACGAATAGTACTCCATCGCGTTGGCTTTGGCGCGCGGGATATTGCTCGTGGGATTCTCGGGCGTCCAGCGTTTGGCGTAGGAGGTCAGCTGGTTGGTGTTCGTCTTGATGCCCGACTCGAACACCAGCCGGTTGGCGTTCAGGATGTCGTTGCCGCAGCTCCACGTCATGAAGATGTTCAGGTCGAAATTGCCGTAGGTGAACGTGTTGCCGAAACCGCCCGTATGCGACGGCTGGCCGCGTCCGATGATGGTGCGGTCATCCGCATCGACCACGCCGTCGCCGTTGAGGTCGCGATAGCGCGGATCGCCCGGCTGGATCGTCTCCCGGTTGACCGACGAATGGTACGGAATGCCGGATTTAAGCACGTAGGTGCCGCCCAAGTCGTCGAAATCCTCGTATTTGTAGGTGCCCTCGTAAATCAGACCGAACATCATACCGGTCGACGAGCCCACCTGCGAGATGTAGGGATAGTCGCCGTTGTACTTCTGTTCCCACGTCACGCTGCGCAGCAAGGTCCGCTGTCCGTCGACGAGCGAGAGGATTTTGTTGCGGTTGAACGCGATGTTGAACGACGACGACCACTGGAATTTCGGCGCGCGGACGTTGATCGTTTCCAGCGAAAGTTCCAGTCCCTTGTTGCTCAACGACCCGATGTTCATCATGGCCGACGTGTAACCCGACGAAGCGGGCATCGTGGCCGACAGCAGCAGGTCGCGGGTCTTCTTGTAGTAGAGGTCGCCGGTGAACTTGATGCGGTCGTGGAAGAAGCCGAGATCGACGCCGAGATTGTACTGCTCGGTGGTCTCCCATTTCAGTTTGTCGTTGGCCATCGAGCTGACGTAGTAGCCCGGCACGACCTGACCGCCGAGCACGTAATCGAAGCTGTTCTGGTTGTTCGGGGTGGTGTCGATGCGCGCATAGTAGTCGTAAGGGGTCGAGGTGCGGTTGTTGCCCGTCAGGCCCCACGAGAAACGCAATTTGCCGTTCGTCAGAATCTGCGAGTCTTTCAGGAACGATTCGCGGTTGAAGTTCCACGAAACGCCGAGCGCGGGGAAGTACCCCCAGCGGTTGCCCTTCGGGAAACGCGACGAACCGTCGGCACGCAGCGTGAAGTTGAAGTAGTACTTGTAGTCGTAGTTGTACTCGGCACGCCCGAAGTAGGAGAGCTGACGCCAGTTGTAGTAATTGGAGGCGACGGGCTGCAGCGTACCGGTGTACAAGGCCTGCAAACCGAGTTTCTCGGTGGTCATCTGAGTCGCTTCGATGCCGTCGTAGGTATACTTCTGGCCTTGCAGGGTCGTACCGAGCAGCGCCTTGACGTTGTGCTTGCCGATGCGCTTGTTATAGGTGAGCGTCGCTTCGGAAATCCAGTTCTCGGTGTCCGTCCAGTAGATGCCGCCGTTGATGCCCTTGCCCGACGGCGAACCCGGATAACCCGTGTAGGTTTTGGTGTTGTTGAACGCCTCGCGACGACGTTTGTTCAGCGTGTAACCGCCCGAAACTTTCAGGTCGAGCCCTTCCAGAATGGTATAATTGATATAGGTGTTGGCCTGCACGATGTCGACGTAGGTCTTCTTATGCTCGTTCTTGGTCGAATAGACGGGGTTGAAACGGTAGTCGTTGGCACCCGCCACATCGTAGTCCGTCACGTCGTCGATCAGGTCCGAGCCGTCGATTTTCGACGAAATCGGCCGGTAGCCCCACACCGAGTAGATCAGCCACCCCGACTGCGAGGAGGTGGTGTTCGCCGAAGTAGGCGTGATGCCGCCCGTCGCCGTGCGCGTGTAATTGACATTGGCGTTGAACCGGACTTTGCCGTCGGCGAAGTCCTGCGTGAAGTTCACACGCCCCTGATAACGCTGGAAATTGGAGTTGAGCAGGATACCGTCTTGGTCGAGGGCCGAGAAGCTCACGTTGTAGAGCGTGGCGTTCTTGGCGTCTTTGGGCGAACCGCCCGCCACCGAGATGCTGTAATTCTGCGTAAAGGCGGTGCGATAGACCTCGTCCTGCCAGTCATAGCCCCGTTTGTCGCGGTACCACTCCAAATCGCGGTCGTCGCTGAAATAGGAGTTCGTCAGTTCGCCGGGACGCAGCTCGTCCTGCAAGCGCACGAACTCGTAGGGCTTCATCAGACTGGCTTTGTTGGCCAACTGATCGACGGTGAACGACGCCGAGAAATTGACGCGCGGCCGTCCGGTCTGGCCCGATTTGGTGGTGATGACAATGACGCCGTTCGCACCGCGCGCACCGTAGATAGCGGTCGCCGAAGCGTCGCGGAGCACCTGCACCGACTCGATGTCGGACGAGCTCAACGCCGTACCCATCGAGCTTTCGGACTGGAAGCCGTCGATGATGAAGAGCGGCGCATTGCTTTGCGTCAGCGAGTTGTTGCCGCGAATGGTGATGTTGGCCTCCTGCCCGATCTGGCCGTCGCCCGAGCGGACGACGACACCGGCCAGACGGCCCGAAAGCGCTTGGTCGAAGGTGGTGATGTTGCTTTTCAGCATCTCGTCCATGTCCACCTTGCCGACCGAACCGGTCAGGTCGCGTTTGAGCGAGCTGCCGTAGCCCATGCTCACGACCTCGACCGCACTGATCTCTTCGGAGCTTTCGGTCATCGTCACGTCAATGCGCGTACGGGTGCCCACCTTCTCCTCGACGGTCGAAAAACCGAGAAACTCGAAAACGAGCACGTCGCCCGCACGCGCTGCGAGCGAGTAATTGCCGTCCGCATCGGTAATCGCACCGGAGGGCTGGCCCTCGACGGTCACGGTGACGCCCGCCATCGGAAGATTCGAGGCATCGGTCACTTTGCCGGTGATCTTCCCCTGCGCGAATGCCTCCGAAGCGAATCCCAGAAGCAGCGCCAGAAGCCCCAGCATACTGAACAGTCGTTTTTGTTTCATAAGATTTAGTAGTTGTTTTTTGGCATCTACAAATTTAGGATAGGGCCCCGCAAGCCGCCGGACGCGGAAATACATAAAATGTCCACCGGAGTACATTTTGTACGCTGGATGAAATTTCGTGTACGCGCGACACCCTTCCCGTCGCAGGCATCCGAATAACTTTGTTACGAAAACGAAATCGACCGGCTTTTACCGAAAAAACCTTATGAAAAAAACACTGACCTTTCTTTTGGCCTGCGCGACTTTGGTCGCTTGCCGCCACGCAGCCCCGACCGACGGAATCGTCGATGAGAACATCCGAATCGCCGTCGCCCAACTCTCGCAACTGAACGCCGCCTCGTTCGAGCAGGGCACGCCGCAGATCCCCTCGACCTACCGCGACGGCGCGGTGGTATTCGTCCCCATCGACGACTGGGTGAGCGGATTTTTCGCCGGCAACCTGTGGTACATGTACCGGCTCACGGGCGACGCGTGCTGGGCGCACGACGCCCGTCGCCACACGGCGATTCTCGACTCCGTGAAATACCTCCGCTGGCACCACGATGTCGGCTTCATGATCAACAGCAGCTACGGCAACGGCCTGCTCTTCGCACCCGAAGCAGGCGACGAGGAGGTGATGGTCACGGCGGCCCGCTCGCTCGCTTCGCGCTACGTTCCCGCCGCACGGGTCATCCAGTCGTGGAACGTCGATCGGGGCTGGCAGGCCGAGCGCGGCTGGCGTTGTCCGGTCATCATCGACAACATGATGAACCTCGAACTGCTTTTCAAGGCGACCCTATTGAGCGGCGACTCGACCTTCTACCGCATCGCCGTCGCGCATGCCGACCGCACGCTCGAAGAGCACTTCCGCGAGGACGGCAGCTGCTACCACGTCGTCGATTACGACCCCGCGACGGGTGCGGTGCGCCGCCGCTGCACGGCACAAGGCTACGCCGACGAATCGTCGTGGGCGCGCGGCCAAGCGTGGGCGCTCTACGGCTACACGCTCTGCTACCGCTACACGCACGACGACCGCTACCTGCGCCATGCCAAAAAGGTCGCCGCGATGATCCGGCACAACCTGCCCGAAGACTTGGTGCCCTACTGGGACTACAACGACCCGAAAGCACCGGACACCTACCGCGACGCATCGAGCGCGGCCATCGTCGCGTCGGCACTCTACGAACTCTCGACCTACAACGGCAACGCCGATGACAAGGCTTTCGCCGACCGCATCGTCGCCTCGCTCTCCACGCCGGCCTACCGCGCGGCCGAAGACGAGAACGGCGGATTCCTGCTGATGCACTCCGTCGGAAGCCTGCCGCACGGCAGCAGCATCGACGTACCGCTGAACTACGCCGACTACTATTTCCTCGAAGCACTGCTCCGCAAACGCAACCTCGAAACGGGACTTCCCGTACTGAACTGACGACCATGAGCCGCACGAAATACCTGACACTGCTGCTCGCATGGGCGGGCACGCTGGCCGCACCCGCCGCCGGAGCGCACGAACCGGCCGACAGCCGTATCCTCTCGTTCGAGCAGGGCACGGCTCCGGCCGTAGCGGACAACGGGGCCGAAATCTCGCTTTCGGGCGACCACTTCAAGCACGGCAGCCGCTCGCTCCGCTGGACGTGGCACCGCGACGGAAGCGAACTGCGGTTCGCCGTACCGGTCGAATACCGCCGCGAGACACCCGATCCGGGACAGATTTCGACTTTCGTCTTTTGGGTCTATGCCAGGCAGCCGCTCGGCGGCAAGCTGCGGTTCGAGTTCCGCAAGGAGGGCCGCACCTGCTGCTGGTTCGACTACGGCACCGGCTTCGCAGGGTGGCACGGCGCATGGGTCGCATTCGACCGCGACATGGAGGGCACGCCCGAAGAGGGCATGGACGAAGTGGTCGTCCGCGCCAACGGGATGCCGGAGGGCGAACTCTTTTTCGACCACGTGATCCCGGCCTCGTTCCAAGACATCCGCCACCACACGGCCGACACGCAGGCGCCGTTCATCAATCGCGGCACGGACAGCCACTGGCTGAAACTGTTGGACTGGTGGAACGAACCGCTCGCCGCCGCCCCGTCCGGCCCGAACGAACGCTCCGTCGAGGAGCAGCTGCGCACCATCGACGGCCGATTCGGCTCGCTGGTGCTCGAAGGCCGCAAGGCCCGTCCGACGGAGGAGCTGCAACGCCGGTTCGACCGCTACGGCATCCGCCGCAACGCCGATTCGACGCTGCGCGGCAAAAGCATCTTTTTCGTCCGCTATGCCGAAACCTACCTTTCGCTGGGACACCCCGACGTCAAGAAACACTATACCGACGACGGCCGGCTGTTGAGCGACTGCAACGACCTGCTGCTGGATCTGGCCGTCGCCTGCGTCAAGGCGACCGACCCGACGGAACAGGCCCGCCTGCGGAATCTCTACCTCGAACTGACGCGCCACCTGCTCGATCAGGGTTTCACGGCCGGCAGTGCGCTGGGCACGCTGCACCACTTGGGGTACAGCATGCGCAATTTCTATCTGGCACCCTACCTCATGCGCGACGCCCTGCGCGACGCCGGTCTCCTCGAACCCGTCCAACAGGCGATGGAGTGGTTTTCGGGGCTGGGCGAAGTGAAACGCCTGCCCGAAACCAAAGGCATGGACATCGACGCGTTCAACACCTCGCTGATGGGGCGTCTGGCGGCCCTGCTGCTCATCGACGACGCATCCCGCAAGACCGAATACCTGCGCCGGTTCGCCGCATGGGTCGACAACGGCCTGCAACTCACCGAAGGGACGTCGCCCTGCTTCAAGAGCGACGGCACGGTCTATCACCACCGCCGCCACTACCCCGCCTATGCCACCGGCGGCTTCACGGGAGCCACCAACGCCGTATGGATTTTCTCCGGCACCGACTTCGCGGTGAGCGAAACGGGCGCCGAAAACCTCAAACGCGCCCTGCTCGAAATGCGTTTCTACTGCAACCTGCGGTCGTTCCCGCTGGCGCTGTCGGGACGTCATCCCGACGGACGCGGTGCACTGATTCCACGCCACTACGCGCGGCTGGCGCAGGCCGGCACGCCCGACGGGAGCAAGGAGCTCGACGCCGAACTGGCTGCCGCCTATCTGCGGCTGGCCCCCAATCCGAACGATGCGGCAGGCAAACGTTTTTCCAAAGCGGGCATTGCGGCCGAGAAATCGCCGGAAGGGTGCCGCGTCTACCCGTACAACGGTTCGGTATCGATGCGGCGCGGCGACTGGCTGCTGACGGCGGCCGGACACAGCCGCTATCTGTGGGCGGCCGAAATCTACGAGGGCTGCAACCTCTACGGCCGCTACCTCACGCACGGTTCGCTGCAACTGCTGGGCAACGGTTCGCCCGTCTCGGCGTTCGGCAGCGGATTCCGCCAAGAGGGTTGGGACTGGTGCCACATACCGGGCACGACGGCGGCGGTCATCCCGATGGAACGCATGCAGGCCGACATCCGCAACGTCGATCGCTTCTCAGGCGTCGAGGAGATGCTCCTGTCGGACGAAAGTTTCTGCGGCGGCGCGAGCCACTGCGGACGGCAGGGCGCATTCGCGATGATTCTGCACGAGCATGACAAGTACAACGGCACGCTGCGGGCGCGCAAGTCGTTCTTCTTCTTCGACAACCGGGTCGTCGCGCTCGGCTCGGGCATCGAGAACGCATTGGAGGGCAGCGCAACCCACACGACGTTGTTCCAAAACCATTTGGACGAGGCACACGCCACGTTCCGCGCAGGCGGCAAGAGCTGCACCGGAACCGGCCACCGTGCGACATTCGACGGCAAAGCCGTACTCGAAGACAACTTCGGCACCCGCTACGTCGTACCGCGCGGCCGCGTAACGGTCGAAAGCGCGGTGCAGCATTCGCTGCACGAAGAACGCGCCACGCCGACCGAAGGGCCGTTCGTCAAGGCCTACATCGAACACGGCATGCCGGTCGAAACCGACACCTACGAATACCTGATGCTCGTCGAACCGACCGACACCGACCGGAAAACCGACGCACGCCGGCTGCCCTACACCGTGCAACAATGCGACCGCCGCGCCCACATCGTCACGGACAAACCGACGGGCGTCCATGCGCTGTCGTTGTTCGAGGCCGGAGCCATACGGGATGCGTTCGTGCGCGAAGTTTCGCTGCCGTCGATTCTGCTGTACAGCGGCAATGGCGACCGACGCACGTTGAGCGTCGCCGACCCCGACCTGCGCTTCTACGAGGGGCCCTCCGATGAACGATACGACGCCGAAGGCCGCCGTATCGAACGCAGCATCTATTCGCGCGACTGGATCGACAATCCGTCGGCTCCGTCGACGCTCGTCGTGACGGTACGCGGTCACTGGCAGCCGACGGACGACACGGTCTGCCGCGCAACGGTCGCGGGAGCGAACACCCGACTGGAATTCACTTGCCGCGAAGGCGCCACGCGCGAAGTCGTGCTGGTCAAAACGAAATAAGAACGATGAAAGCAACGAATCTCCTGCCTTTGCTCGGAGCGGCGGGCCTCGCCCCGCTGACGACGGCGGCACAGCCGGCTTCGCCCAACGTCGTCTACGTCTTCCCCGACCAGATGCGCGGCTCGGCCATGCACTTCTGGGACACGCCGCCCTACAACCGCCACACACGCGTGTGCGCCGATCCGGTGCACACGCCCAACCTCGACCGGTTCGCCGACGAGTCGGTCGTGCTGAGCGAAGCGTGCAGCACGTGTCCGGTCAGCAGCCCGCATCGCGGCATGCTGCTGTCGGGCATGTTCCCCGAACGCAACGGCGTCACGCTCAACTGCATGAACGCCCGACCCGAAAGCACCCTCTCGCCGAGTGCGGAGTGCATCGGCGACGTCTTTGCAGCGGCAGGCTACAACTGCGCCTACATCGGCAAACTGCACGTCGATTTCCCGACCCGCAACAATCCGCAGCGTCCGGGCACCTACGTCGCCGACGAAGCGGAGGTGTGGGACGCCTACACGCCACCCGAACGCCGGCACGGATTCGACTACTGGTACTCCTACGGCACCTACGACGTACACAAACACCCCCACTACTGGGATACGCGCGGCGACCGGCACGAAATCGACGAGTGGTCGCCCAAGCACGAAGTCGACAAGGCCATCGCCTACTTGGACAACGAGGAGGGCGTGCGCGACCCGTCGAAACCTTTCTTCATGATGATTTCGATGAATCCTCCGCACTCGCCCTACCGCTCGACGGAGGACTGCATGGAGGAGGACTACGCCTGCTACCGCGATCGTTCGCTCGGCGAACTGCTGGTGCGCCCCAATGCCGATACGCTCATGGCGAAAGCTCCCTGTGCCGCCTATTACTTCGCGTCGGTGACGGGTGTCGACCGCGAGTTCGGCCGGCTGCTCGACGCACTGAAAGCACGTGGGCTCGACCGCAATACCATCGTCGTTTTTTCGGCCGATCACGGCGAAACGATGTGCAGCCACTCGCTCGAAGACCCCAAAAACTCGATTTACCGCGAATCGTTCAACGTGCCGTTCCTCGTCCGTTATCCGGGCGTGCTCGAACACCGCGTGGACGACCTGCTGCTTTCGTCGACCGACATCATGCCCACGCTGTTGAGTCTGGCGGGACTGGCCGACCGGATTCCGGCGTCGGTCGAGGGGCGCGACCTTTCGGCGGCCCTGCGCAACGAGCGCAAAGCCGAACGTCCGGCCTCCGCACTCTACATCCGCAACCTGAACGGACGGCGCGACCGCGACAAGATGGTGCGCGGCATCTTTCCCGAAGCTCGCGGCATCAAGACGCACCGCTACACGATGGAGCTGGTCATCGACCGCAAGCTGCGGCTGAAAAAGGCGGTGATTTTCGACGACCGCAAAGACCCCTACCAGCTGCACCCGCTGACAGCGGACGACTGCCCGCAACTCTATGCGGAATTGCGCCGCGAACTGGCAGCCGAACTGCGGCGGAGCAACGACATCTGGTACCGCGAAGGGATTCTGGACGGCATAATACCCTACGCAGCGACGGAATAACCGACCGAACACAGCATTCCGACAAACTGCCCGACATACCCTACAACCGAACATAGCATTCCAATAAATTACCTTCCAACCAACCACAGCATTCCAACCTAAATTAATAAAACGATGAAAAGGATTTACGCATTGATACTCGCCCTGTGTTGCTTGCAGACGAGTTGCGGAGAGGATCTCGACGACATCCGCGCGGATGCCGAAGCGCTCGCACAGCGCGTCGCCGCGCTCGAAAGCGACGTCGCGAAACTCAATCAGGAGATCGGCAACCTGCACACGCTGATGCAGGGCAAGGCGGTCATCGTGGGATACACGCCCATGCCCGAAAATGCCGGTTACCGGCTCGAATTGAGCGACGGCAAGACCATCACCGTCTGGCACGGGCAGGAAATCCTGCACGCCCAGCCCATCTACGGCGTCGACGCCGACGGCAACTGGATTTACAGCACCGACGGCGGCAAGACTTTCAAGCCGGTAACGGATGCCGACGGCAATACGATGCGCATCGCTCCGGTCGACGGCGCGACGGGCGAAACGGGTGCCGACGGCGTTACGCCGCAGGTGAAAATCGACCCGCGCGGCTACTGGATGGTATCGCTCGACGGCGGCAAGAACTACGAATACCTGCTCGGCACCGACGGCAAGATGATGAACGCCACCAGCAGTTCGGAGGGGTACAGCGGTTTCTTCTCGAACGTCGAGTTCGACGCGGCGACCAATACGCTGGTGCTGACCCGCAAGTCGGACGGCAGCGAAATCCGGCTCCCCGTCACCGACGACTTCGCGCTGACGATCGCGCACGACAACGCCGTCGAGTACTTCATGGCGGGCGAAAAACGCACGTTCGCCGTCGAACAGACGGGCGTCGCCGAAGCGACCCTGCTGGTTCCGACGGGCTGGACGGCAATTCTGAAAGAGACGCAGTTGGAGGTAACGGCCCCGAACGAGAATTCGGCGGGCGAAATCAAAATCGCCCTCGTCTCGGAAAAACACTACCTGCGGACCGTCGCGCTGCGCGTGGCCAGCTCGCAGGGCACGCTCGCATGGCGGGAATTCTGCAACGGAAGCGCCGACAACGTACTGCTCGACTTCTCCTATGCCGGCTACAAGCACGGCGAGGTGGCTCCGCCCGATGTCAGCACATTGGGCTACAAGGAATATAACATCTGCGACTACGGCGCCGTTCCGAACGACGGCAAGTCCGACCGTGCGGCATTCAAAAAGATGCTCGAAGCCATCGGCAACAAAATCCCGAACGCCAAAGCCATCCTCTACTTCCCCGAAGGCGAGTTCGAGCTGCACGCGGAATCGGACGACAACGGCGGATACAGCTCGGATATCATCATCAACATGGGCGGTTTCGTGCTGAAAGGCGCAGGCCGCGACAAGACCACCATTCTGATGTCGGCGCCCAACACGACCCCGACACCCCAAAACATGTGGACTTCGCCCGTGCTGCTCAACATCAAGCACAATTCGGGACTGGTCGACCCCACCGACGTGACGGCCGATGCGGCCAAAGGAACGTTCGCCGTCGAAGTTGCTTCCACCAGCGGACTGAAAGCCGGCGAATGGGTCGCCCTGACGCTGGCGAACAACGACCCCGCACTGGTTCAACAGGAACTGGGCAGCAAGGAGCGCTACGACAACCTCAACTTCGCCGACTACCAAATCATCAAGGAGGGCGTCACGATTCAAGACTACCACCAGATCAAGTCCGTCAACGGCAATACGGTAACCTTCGTCGAGCCGCTGATGCACGCGGTCGAAGCGAAGTGGGGCTGGAAAATCCAGAAATACAACCACTACGAAAACGTCGGCGTCGAGGACATCACGTTCAAGGGCAACGCCAAAGCCGACTTCAAGCACCACGCTTCGTGGGACGACGACGGCGGCTACAAGCCGATCAATCTGATGCGCCTGACCGACTCGTGGATGCGCCGCGTGCGGTTCGAGAGCGTCAGCGAATGTTCGTCCATCGTCACCTGCGCCAACGTTTCGGTCTACGACGTCGAAATCACGGGCAAGCGCGGCCATTCGGCCATCCGCTCGCAAGGTTCGTCGCGCGTCTTCATCGGCAAGGTGACCGACAAGAGTACCGGCCCGTCCGATGCCAACGCCTCGTACATCATCGAAGGCGCCGGCCAGTACCACGCCGTCGGCATATCGAAACAGTCGATGGGCGCCGTGCTGTGGCGCAACGAATGGGGCAAGGACAGCAACTTCGAGTCGCACGCCACCCAACCGCGCGCCACGCTCATCGACTGCTGTACGGGAGCCTTCCTCAAATCGCGTCAGGGGGGCGACAACAACCAGATGCCCAACCACTTGGACGACCTGACCGTCTGGAACTTCGTCGAAACCGTCGCCGAGCCGAGCGGGATGATCAAATGGTGGGATTTCTCGTCGAAATGGTGGAAATTCCTGCCGCCCACGTTCGTCGGCTATCAGGGGGCCAACACCTTCGACCCGGCGACCGTCAAGCGCGACGAGGCGCACGGCGAGCAGGTCGTTCCCCAATCGCTCTACGAAGCGCAACTCGAACGCCGCTTGGGCTCGGTGCCCGCGTGGCTGCTGGAACTCAAATAATCGTGAACAAAAATAAACCACATACCATGAAAAGAACCTTATTGAAGACTTCGGTCTGCGCGCTCGTCGCACTGGGCGCGATCGCCTGCTCGGACATCGACGAGCTGCGGCGCGACGTCGACGATCTGGAACACCGCGTAATCGCACTCGAAACGCAGATTCAACAACTGAACAGCAATGTCGCCGCATTGCAAACCCTGATGAACGGCACGACCGTGAACAACGTCACCGAAGCGGACGGCGTCTACACCGTGACGCTCTCCAACGGCGAGGTGCTGACCCTCACGCAGGGCAGCGAGGGCGGCTACATCGAACCTAAAGTAGCCATCGACGAGGACGGCTACTGGATTATCTCGGTCAATAACGACGGCCAGTTCGAGCGGATGAAAGACAGCGAGGGCAACGACGTGCGCGCCGTAGCCCAAGACGGCAAGCCCGGCAACGACGGTCACGACGGCACGACGCCGAAATTCCGGGTCGATGCCGACAACTACTGGCAGGTCAGCTACGACGGCGGCACGAACTGGGAGTACGTGCTGAACGGCGACCAGAAAGTCAAGGCGGACACCGCCGTCGGAACGAAAGACCCGTTCTTCGCCAACGTGGAAGTCAAAAGCGACAAACTGGTGCTGACGCTGCTTGCAGGCGGCACGCCCTACGAAATCCCGATTTACGCCGGGTTCAAGTGCATCATCTCCGGTGCTTCGTCGGTGGTCGAGTTCGGCTACAATGCCACCAAGCAGTTCGACGTCGACATGGAAGGGGTCGAGACCACCATCGTCACGGCACCCGCAGGCTGGACGGCCGACCTCGCCGCCAAAACGGGTGGGGGGGGGAAATCCGCCTACACGCTGACGGTAACGGCTCCGGCCTCCGCAGGAACCCGTGCGACGGCCGATTCGCGTACCGACGTAAGTATTCTGGCGGTCGCAGCCAACGGACTTTCGACCATTGCCAAGCTGCGCGTCAACACGACCGGCACGGTGCTGCAACAACCCAGCGTAACCTCCGTCACGGTCGATGCGACGAAGACCACCGAAACCTCGCTGACATTCAGCGTCGTAACGGATGACGCCGACGGTTGGAAATACATCTGCCAGCCCTCCGTCTCCGCTGCGCCCGACGCTGCCAAAGTCATGGCGGACGGTAAGGCCGGCACGGCAGGAGCCAACACGGCCAGCAGTCTGACCAAGAACACGGCCTATACGATCTACGTCGTGGCTTACGGCGACGACAACACCCCGAGCGCACTCAAAACCGCCGAAGCCCGCACGCTCAAAGGCGTTACGGACTACTACGAGGCAGGTGTCATGCTGGGCGGCGTGACGTACGATAAAAACACGTCCGGCGTACAGCTTATAACGGCTGCAACGACTATTACGGCGAACGGCGTCTACTTCATCGACACGGAGGATGAAATCACGCTCAACAAAATCACCGCCACCGAGCTCGTATTGATCGGACGTTACAGCAACAAATATCCGAAAGTAAAACTCGCCGACACCAATACATGGATTCCATTGGGAACCGGAACCGGATTTATCGTGAAAAATATCGAATTCGACGCCAGTACGCGAAGCAATTATGCGTTGAATTTCAACGGCGGTGCGGTAACTTGCGAAAACCTGATATTCGACAATTGCAAAATCATTACGCCGGAGAATAACCATTGCAGCTATTTCAACAACGCCAATGCAAAAATCAACCGTGTAGAAGTAATCGATTGCACCATTCGTTGCAAGGCATCGGCAGCCGACAAAGCCATGCGTATCATAAATCTGAATGCAGGCGCCATCGGAAAAACGGCGAAATTCCACAATAGCATCATCTACGCCGAGGAGTACGCAGTACGAGGTTGTCTGTTGCATGTTCAAGCCAATACAACCGATATGTCGACGGTCGATATCGATGTGACGAACTGCTCGTTCATCAATTACATCGGCAATCCGAATGGATATTTGAACTTGTCCAATGTGCACGACGTCGATTTCTCGAAAAACATTCTATGGGCGAATAAATCCACCGAAACCGTCAAAGTCAGCTATGTCTTCAAATTCATCGCTGCGTCCAATCAAGTAACCGGAGCTCTGAACTACCAAGACAACTTGGCTTACGGTTTCTCGGATAATACCGGCTGTTGGAAGTATTTCAGTACCGATGGTACATATACACCCGACACCGGCAATTACGAGAAAGAATCCTCCGACCCGTTCAAGTCGATGGACTTCAACACGGGCGAATTCGTCCCGGCGGTTGCGGGCTACGGCGCGACCATCGAGTAACGCACGAACCCGGCACACCGCACACGCAACGAGGGAAGAACACAATGTTCTTCCCTCGTTTTTGCAGGATGCAGGCCATGCGCCCCGAAGCGATTTTAGGCCCCGATTTTTGATTTTTCGCACAAATCCGTTATATTTGTTCATCTGCATGCACCTTTTCCCGTTGCGGCAGAGTTCGTGCAGGCACAGCTCTGCCCTCGACTTATCGAAAACGCCTAAAACCTCGCGCCCATGAACCGCCTTGTTTCTCGGATACTCCTCGCGACAGGCACGCTTTTCGTCGGCGGCGTGGCGGCGGCACAAGAGTTCAACTACCACCATTTGAGCGTGGAGGAGGGTCTCTCGCACTATTCGGCCCTCTCGGTCTACATCGACGAAAACGACTTGGTGTGGGTCGGCACCGAAGACGGGCTGAACCTCTGGTCGGGATACGATTTCACGGTCTTCCGCACCGAACCCGAATGCCCCGATTCACTTTT
Source organism: Alistipes senegalensis (assembly GCA_023665825.1). Taxonomy (GTDB): domain Bacteria; phylum Bacteroidota; class Bacteroidia; order Bacteroidales; family Rikenellaceae; genus Alistipes; species Alistipes senegalensis_A. The sequence continues at coordinate 249,565 of JAMPDE010000002.1, forward strand.
CTGCGGCAATATCCAACGGCTCACGGGCGACCGCAACGGTAAACTGTGGGTGCAGACCATCGACGGCGTGGCCGAATACGACATGGCGGCCAACCGCTTCAAAACGCTGTGCACCGGCAAAAATTACCGCATCTGCTACGCCGACGGCCTCTACTTGGCGCACGGCAACCGCATCGAACGCTATCGCGACGGGCGCATCGAACCCGTCTGCATGCTGGGCGATTCGTCGGTCGGGATTTCCACGCTCCACGCCGACCCCGAAAGCGGGCGGCTGCTGGTCGGCACGACCGAACACGGGCTCTACCTGCTCTGCAATAGCGGAGGAACCTCCATCGAAGAACACCGGCTGCTCGACGCCCTTTCGGTCACCTGCATCTTCCGCGACTCGCAGCAGCGCTACTGGATCGGCACGACCGCCGACGGGCTCTATCTGTCGGAGGACGGGCTGGCGACCTTCACCCGCTTCCGAAGCGACCCGCACGACCCGCATTCGCTCAGTTCCGATTTCGTGCGCACGGTCTGCGAGGATGCGGCAGGACGAATCTACGTCGGCACGTTCGACGGATTCAACATCTACGACCCCGACGACCGCCGGTTCCGCCGGCATACGGGATTGAGCCGCTACACCGATTCGGCGCACAAGGGCGGCATCGAATCCACGTCGGTATGGTGCATGGCGACCGACTCCTACGACAACATCTGGATCGGCACCTACTTCGAGGGGCTCTACTGTTTCCACCCCGAACGCAGCATCTACCGCAAATACACCGTTTCGGACGACCCGTCGGCCGGATTGAGCTCGCCGATCGTCAGCGGCATCGCCGAAGACGCCGACGGCAACCTCTACATCGCGACCGAAGGAGGCGGATTCTGCCACTACGACCGCACGACGGGCCGTTGGCAGCAAGTGCGGCACCTGACCGACCGCACGACGCGCCGACCGCCCTACAACAACATTAAAAGTCTCTGTTACGACCCGTCGCGCCGTGCGCTGTGGCTGGGCACACACATGGGCGGATTGTTCCGGTACGACGAACGGCAGCGCCGTCTGCGCCAATACCTGCCGCCCGCCGGAGCGGACAAGGCCGAATCGCGCATCGTGCGGCAGATCCTGCGGTGGGACGAACGGCTGCTGCTCGCCACGCACGCCGGACTGTGGCTTTTCGACCCCGAAAGCGGCCGTTTTTCGCGCCTACCGGGTGTCCTGCATACCGACGCAGTGAGCGATCTGTGCCTGTCGCGCGACGGGCGCACGCTCTACTGGGCGGGCGACAAACCGCTGCTGTACTGCTACGACCCGGCCGCGAAAAAAGTGACTTCGTACCGGTTCGGAGCCGAAAATATGCCCGACGGCAACCGCTCGGTCTCGCATCTCCATGAAGACGGCACCGGCCGCATCTGGGTCTGCACCGAAAACGATGCCGTCTATCTGTTCTATCCCGACGAACACCGTTTCGAGCGGATAGACAACTTCACGGGCAACAAGATATGCAGCGTCGAGGAACTCGCGGGCGGCCGCTTCCTCGTCGCCGCGAGCAACGGCATCAGCGTGCTGGACCGCACGGCCGAACGGCTCCTGACCCAGCAGACCCGCCACGAAATGCCGTTGCAGATGATCAACCAAGACGCGCTGCTCATCGCGTCGGACAGCACGATTTTCGTCGGCGGATACGGCGGATTGATTTCGTTCCGCATCGGCGACATCGCCCCCGACGACTCGCCGACGCGCATCTACCCCATGCGCATGACCTGCGACGGCCGCGAAGTGTCGCTGACCGAATCCGTCGACCCGCGAAGCTCCGTCCTGCGGCTTCCCGCCTCGAAGGTGTCGACCGTATCGTTCAAATACGCCGCCCCCAACCTCGCGTTCGTTTCGATGCGGCTCGAATACCGCCTCCACTGGGGCGACAATGACCAATGGCTCCCGATGCCCAACGACAACACCATCACGCTGGTCAATCTGCCGCCGACATGGTACGACCTGCAAGTGCGGGCCGTCGACCGCAACGGCCGCGTCTTCGCAACGGACACCTGCACGCTGCGCGTCGTGCCCGCGTGGTACCAGCGATGGTGGGCCTCGCTGCTTTTCGCCGCACTGGGCGTGTTGCTGCTGCTGTTCTGCATCCGGGTCTACACCTCGCACCTGCAACTGCGCACCTCGCTCGAATACGAACGCAAGCGCAGCCACGACCAAGAAGAACTGGACAAGACCAAGCTGCGTTTCTTCACCAACGTGGCGCACGAATTCCGCACGCCGCTAACCATTGTCGTCGGGCACCTCGACGCGCTGCTGCAATCGCGCATCGCCGAGCCGCAGCTCTACAAGAAACTGATGTCGATTCACCGCAACATCGCCAACCTCCGACGGCTCACCGACGACCTGCTCGATTTCCGCAAGCAGGAGCAGGGGTTCATGAAACTCCATGCCGCCGAGCACGATCTGGTGCGTTTTCTGCGCGAGCATTACGCCGTCTACCGCGAATACGCCCTGACGCGGCGCATCGACCTGCGGTTCGAGAGTTCGCAGGAACGGCTGGCCGTGTGGTTCGACGAATCGCTGTTGCAGAAGGTCATCGGCAACCTGCTCTCCAATGCGCTGAAATACACCGAACCGGACAAGGGCCGTATCGTGTTGAGCGTCGCTTCGGAGGAGGGCTGCGCCGTCATCCGGGTCGAGGATAACGGCATCGGCATGGCGCCCGACCAGCTCGGACACATCTTCGAGCGGTTCTATCAGGTCGATTCGACGCACGGCGGATCGGGCATCGGCCTTGCGCTCACGAAAGGGCTCGTGGAGTTGCACGGCGGCGAAATCGACGTGCAGAGCACCGAACATCGGGGCTCCGTCTTCACGGTGCGCCTGCCGTTGGGACGCGCCCACCTGACGGACGATCAGATCGCCCCGACGGCAGAAGATGAAAAATCACTGGTATTCAATGACATAAAGAGCGCCCTCTCCGATTTCGAGGGGGGGGGAACTGCGCCCGAACCGGATGCCGCCACGTCCGACGCTTCGGCAGCAGCATCCTGCCCGTCCGAGCAGGAATCCGTCGCCGGCAAAAAACGCTACAAGGCACTGCTGGTCGAAGATAACCGTGCGCTGCGGGAGCTGCTGTACGAAATTTTCGCCCCCCATTACGACGTCACGACAGCCGAAAACGGGGTCGAAGCGCTCGAAGCGATGAAGCGCGAACTGCCGGACATCATCGTCAGCGACATCGTGATGCCCCGCATGGACGGATTCGAGCTGTGCAAGGCCGTGAAAACCGATTTCGACACCAGCCACATCCCGTTCGTCGCGCTGACGGCCTACGCCTCCATCGAAAACAACCTGCGCGGATACCAGACGGGCGCGGACGACTACGTCACCAAACCGTTCAACGCCAGTGTCCTGCTGGCACGCTGCAACAACCTGATAAACAGCCGCATCGTACTGCAAAAGAAGTTCCGCGACCAACAGCACGTCGAACCCGAAAATCTGGTCCATACGCCGCTCGACCAAGCGTTCATCGAACAGGCGATGGAGATTATCGACCGCCACATCCGCGACCCGAAGTTCAACATCGACACCTTCGCCAAAGAGATGTGCATCGCCCGCACGAAACTGTTCGTCAAGCTGAAAACCATTTCGGGCCAGACGCCGTCGGAATTCATCATGACCATCAAGCTGCGCCGCGCGGCCGACCTGCTTCTGAACCGGCCGGAATACAATGTTTCGGATATTTGCGAATTATTGGGATTCAACACCTTGCGCTATTTCAGCAAGTGTTTCAAGGACAAGTACCGCATCAGCCCGCTCCGCTATCGCCGCAATCGCGGACGGATAGACCCCGAGTAAGGGCCGGAGGGTTGCGGCATATTCAGAGCAGCCCCATCCGCTGGCGGGCGAATTGCATCACCCAAGCCGGAGACTGCTTTTGCGCGAGCAAATCGCGCATGCGGTCCATGTAGGGCTCGGCATGGCGGAACCAGTGCTGCAATCCCTCGCAAAGCGAATTTTTGCGGCATCCGTCGGCCCCCGTCTCGAACCGGTGCTTCGGACACTCCCCGCGACAAGCGAAATAATAGCGGCAGCGCAAGCACTCCGCAGGCAGCGCGTTGCGTTTGGCGAGCCCGAACTCGATGCGCGCATGCGAACGGTACAAATCGCGCAGATGCGTTTCGCGGATATTGCCCAACTTGTAGGCCGGATAGACGAAGTGGTCGCAGCAATAGACATCGCCGTTGTGCTCCACGACCAGCGCGTCGCCGCACGTTTCGCCCATCGAACAGACGCCGGGCTGCACGCCGCACCATTGGGCCAGCGTGGCATCGAACATCTGCACGAAGACCGTCCCCACATCGGACAAGACCCACGTATCGAAGACGTCGCACAGAAAATCGCCGTAACCGGCCGCCGTGACCGACCACTCGGCCAGCCGCGCCCCCTCGTGTTCGGGCGCGACGATCAACGGGCGCAATCCGCCCGAACGGTCGACGACATGTTCGACGGCGGGCAGGAATTGCAGGTAACGGCTCCCGACGGTATCGCGCAGAAAGCGGTAAATCTCGACCCCGCGTCCCTCGCAGTGACGATTGACGACGCTCAACGTGTTGTATTCGACGCCGTACGTGCGGAACAACTCGATAGCCCGCATCACGCTATCGAAAGTCGGACGTCCGCCCTTGTCCTGCCGGAAAGCATCATGGATGTCACGGGGGCCGTCGAGCGACACGCCGACCAGAAAGTTATTGGCGGCGAACAATTCGCACCATTCGGGCGTGACCAGCGTGCCATTGGTTTGGAGCGTGTTTTCGATGCGTTTTCCGTCGGCGTACCGCTGTTGCAGGGCCATCGCCCGCCGGTAGAAATCCAGCCCCAGCAGCAAAGGCTCCCCGCCGTGCCAGCAAAACTGCACGACGGGGACCTCGTTGGCCTCGATATACTGACGGATGTAGGTTTCGAGCAGCTCGTCGTTCATGACCGCCTGCCGGCCGCCGTACTGCGCCGCCTTGTCGAGGTAATAACAGTACCCGCAATCGAGGTTGCAGGTCGAACCGGCCGGCTTGACCATCGACGTGAATGCGACCGGCCCCACCTGCTTCTCCGCATCGCGGAAGGTGAAAATATCCTTTTTCGCCATCGTACCCGCCCTCCGTCGACCGAACCTTAAATCAGGTTCGCTTTCTCGATGTCCTTGAAATAGCGGTAGGTGGCCACGCGCAGCTCTTCGGCCGCCGGGTCGTCGCACACGAGGATGCCGTTCGGATGCACCTGCAAGGCCGAAATCGTCCACTGGTGGTTGTACGAACCCTCGACGCCGTGCCGCACGGCACGGGCTTTCTTGTGGCCGGTGGCGAGAATCAACACCTCTTTGGAGGCCAGCACGGTGCCGACGCCGACGGTGAGGGCGGTCTTGGGCACCAGCGCAGTATCGCCGCCGAAGAAACGGGCATTGACCTGAATCGTGTCGGTGGTCAGGGTCTTGACGCGCGTGCGCGAGTTGAGCGACGAGAAAGGCTCGTTGAACGCGATGTGGCCGTCCTCGCCGACGCCACCCATGAACAAGTCGATGCCGCCCGCCTCGACGATAGCCGCCTCGTAGTCGGCGCACTCCTTCGCGAGGTCGGCCGCGTTGCCGTTGAGAATGTGGACGTTCTCGCGCACGATGTCGATGTGCGAGAAGAAGTTCGACCACATGAACGAATGGTAGCTCTCGGGATGCTCTTCGGGCAGGCCGACGTATTCGTCCATGTTGAACGTGATGACGTTGCGGAACGAGACGTCGCCCGCCTTGTGGCGGCGGATCAGCTCCTTGTAGGTTTCGAGCGGCGTCGAACCGGTCGGCAGACCGAACACGAACGGCGATTTGGTCACCTGCTCCTTCGCCTTGATGCGGCGGATGATGTAATCGGCAGCCCACTGGGCTACCTGCTGCGATGTTTCTTCGATAATCAAACGCATGGCTATTCAAATTTAATTTAGTGGGTGATAGCGCAACCGACCGCCCGAAACCGAACGGCCGGCCGTCGCGCTAATAAAAAATCAGAACATCTTGACAAACACCTCGATGGCCTGATATTCGGCCATACCGAGCTGGTCGTAGAGTTTCGCCGTATGCTGGGTGCGCTCTTCGGCCCGCTGCCAGAACTCGCGCGGGTCGCTGCCCGGAAACGGCATGATGTCTTTCTGCGAGAGGTGGCGGTAGATGGCGTGGCGTTTCATGATGAGCTCGTCGGGCGACAGGGGCACCGCCATGTCGACCATGCCCAAATCCCACTCCATCCACGCGCCGCGATAGAGCCACAGGTGGCAGTTTTTCAGCCACTCGTCCTCCTTCACGACCTCCAACGCCCCGAGCACGGCCTCCATGCAGGTGCGGTGCGTGCCGTGCGGGTCGGCCAAGTCGCCGGCGGCGTAAATCTGGTCGGGCTTGATTTCGCGCAGGAGCTTGACGATGATGTCGATATCCTTCTCCGAAAGCTGGCCTTTCTTGATGCCGCCCGTTTCGTAGAATGGCAGGTTCAGGAAGTGGGCGTTGGTGTCGGGATTCAGCCCGAACGACCGCACGGCCGCACGGGCTTCAGCGCGGCGGATAGCCCCTTTGAGGTCGAGCAGCGGACGCGGTTCGGGTTCGCCCTTTTTCTTGCCGGCGATGATCTTCTCGACTTCGGCATAATGGTTCCCGAAGCCCAGTTCGCGGGCGGTGTCGATGTTCTGCAACACCACGTCGTCGGCGACGGCGACGTTGCCCGAAGTTTCGTAGGCGACGTGCACGTCGTGTCCCTGCTGTACGAGCCGGATGAAGGTGCCGCCCATCGAGATGACGTCGTCGTCGGGGTGCGGCGAAAAGACGATGATACGCTTGGGGAAGGGCGTCGACGGCACGGGGCGGGTCGAATCGTCGGCGTTGGGTTTGCCGCCGGGCCAGCCGGTGATGGTGTGCTGCAAGTCGTTGAACACGTCGATGTTGATGCGGTCGTAGGTGCGGCCCTGCTCCAAAAGCTCGCCGAGCGAATTTTCGATGTAGTCCTTGTACGTGAGTTTCAGTATAGGCTTGCCGACGACGCCGCACAGCCACACGACGGCCTTGCGGACGAACTTGGGCGTCCACTCGCACGGGCCGACCAGCCAAGGCGTCTCCTGACGGGTCAGCCGCTGGGCGGCGTTCTCGTCGATGACGACCTCGATGTTGCGGTGCCCCTGCAAGTGCGAAGCGGGCACCTGCCCCGAAATCTCGCCCTCGACCACACGCTGGATAATGGGTGCCTTGTCCTCGCCCCATGCCATCAGAATGATGCGGTCGGCGCGCATGATGGTGTCGATGCCCATCGTGATGGCCATCTTCGGGGTGTTCTCCAACCCGAAGAACGCACCCGACTGGATTTTGCGCGTGTTGTGGGTGAGCTGCACGAGGCGCGTATGCGACTTGGCATAGGAACCCGGCTCGTTGAAACCGATCTGTCCGTCCTCACCGACACCGATAATCATTAGGTCGATTTTGCGGATAGCGTGGTCGTACGCGGCGCAGTACTCCGAAATGCCCGATTCGGGAATCGACCCGTCGGGAATATGGACATTTTCGGGCAGAATATCGACGTGGTTCAGAAAATCCTCGTGGATGCGGTAGTTGCGGCTCTGCTGCTCGGATGCCTGAATCGGATAGAACTCGTCGAGCGAGTAGACGGCCACGTTCTTGAAGCTGACCTGCCCCTCGTTGTAACGCTTGACCAGTTCGCGGTAGAGGCCGAGCGGCGTGCGGCCGGTGGTCAGACCGAGCACGAAGGGGTCGGCCTCCTCGAAATCGGCGTTGCACGCATGCGCGTCGTCGTAATGCCGGATCGCCTTGACGATGGTGTCGGCGACGTACTGCACGCCCGAATACTCGCTGTCGAAGACCCGCGTGCCGATCTTCTCGTAACGGTGGATGATGTCGCGCGGAGTCGATGCCTCGATCAGTCCGCCGTCTTTCGGTAATGAATACTTTTCCATATTTTTATTAATTTATGTCTCGTTGCTATGTTCGGTTGTCACGGTATATATGGTAATCGCTTTTCACCGTTTTGCGTTACATTGCTTCGGCAGCAAACTCGACCTCGCCGAAAAATTCGGGCCGGTGGAAGTCGGGCTGCGGCGTGTCGATCGGGCGCCACGACAGGAAATGCGGATGCGACAGGTTGTCGCCGCATTTGTACAAGTTCATGCGTCCGCGCAGGCCGTCCCAGCTATCGAACGCATGGCAAAACAGTACCTGCGGCGGAATGGCCAGCGTCAGCGTCCAGCGGTTGTCGCCCTCGCGCTCCTCGAACGGAGCATCGGGCAACGTCGAGGTGCGGCGCACCGAAGCCAGCGTCTCGGCCGAAGCGCGCACGACCCCCTCGCTGCGCGAACGACGGTAGGCCAGCAGCATGCGGCCGATGCAGGTGGTCTCGAAGTTGTAATACCCCGTCCCGTCGTCCTGTGCAGGGCCGTCCGGCGCGAAGAAAAACTCCACGCACGAATCGGTCCAAACTTCGCCGTTGTCCTCGACGACCCGAGCCGCCGTATAACGCTCGGCGACCTCGAACCGCAAGAACAACCGGTCGCCCGTGTGGAACATGCGGAACCGCACCTGCGGCGCATAAGGGAACGCCTCCGGCCAGTTGCAACAACCGACCGGCTGCGGCTCCGACGCGGCGAAAGCCCGCTCGACGGCCGCCGAATCGGCGGAATCCAGAGTAAATTTCGGAACAATCATGAGTCGTCTATGCGTATTTCTTCACCGTTTCCCGCACGACGGCGCACATCGCGTCGTACTGCTGCTCCATACTCTGCAACAGCGCGTACTGCGCGCGGGTGCGGATGAGGTTGTGGTCGGGATACTTGATTTTATAATAAGTGTCCCCGTCGAGGTAATCCATCAGGAAGCGCAGTACCTGCTCGTAAGTGATGTAACGCGCCGAAAAGGCCAAATGGTCGATTTCGGCCTGTGTCAACTGCTTGGCCCGCTGCGACAGATACCCTTCGGTGTAAGCGCGGAACATGCCGAGCGACAACCCCACGCGCGAAAGGTCGCGGTCATCCTCCTCGCCCGTATTGGCGTAGGAACGGATGGCGTCGCCGAAGTCGTTGAGCGACGTGGAAGCCATCACCGTATCGAGGTCGATCGCGCACAACACCTCGCCCTGCTTGTCGAAGAGGATATTGTTGATTTTGGTATCGTTGTGGGTCACGCGTGTGGGAATGGTGCCGTTTTCGACCAACTCCCAGAAGCCGAGCATCTCGCGGCGGCGCGCCTCGATCCACCCGATCTCTTCGGCGAGCGAAGCCTTGCGGCCGGCGGCGTCGCGAGCCAACGAGGCGTCCCACTGCTCGAACCGGAAGCGGATGTTGTGGAAGCCGGGAAGCGTCTCGGCCAACGGCTCGGTGAAATCGGCCAACTGCGCCTGAAACTTGCCGATACCCTCGCCGCCCTTGCGGGCCAATGCCTCCGAATCGGCCTTGTTGTAAGCAATGGTGTCGGCGATGAAGACCGTCACAGCCCAAAAGTCGCCCTGCGAATCGACGTGATACAGCTTGCCGTCGCGGGCAGGCACGACCGTCATCACCTCGCGCAACGGGTCGCCGCCGTGTGCGATTACCTGCCGCCGGATGTGCCCGGTCACCTTGCGGATGTTCTCCATCATGGCCGGAACGTCGGGAAAGATGTTTTTGTTCTTGCGCTGCAAGATGTAATCGGGAGCGTCGCCCACCGTGCGCACGATGAACGTGTCGTTGATGAAGCCGTCACCCAACGAATCGACGGAAACGACGGGAGCTGCCAATGCAAATGACGTGGCGATAGTTTGAAGATTCGAGTTCATGCAGATTTTTTATTCATTCGGTTTTGCGGCGGAACGAGGTCATTTCATCCCGCGCACATGTTTTTCCCACGCCCACGAAGTGCGGAGCGTCTCCTGCAACGGCCGTTCGGCTTTCCAGCCCAACTCTTCGTTGGCCAGCGTCGTATCGGCCCAAATCGCCGAGATATCGCCTGCCCGACGGCCCACGATTTTGTAGTTCAGCTTCAGCCCGTTGGCCTGCTCGAATCCCTTGACCAGTTCGAGCACCGACACCGGACGGCCCGTACCGACGTTGAAAATCTCGTAGGCAGCCTTCATGCGCTGCCGCGTCATGCGGGTGACGGCGGCGACGTGGGCTTTGGCCAAATCCACGACGTCGATATAGTCGCGCAGGCAGGTGCCGTCGGGCGTGTCGTAATCGTCGCCGAACACCGACAGGCACTCACGGATGCCGGCGGCCGTCTGGGTGATGTAGGGCACGAGGTTCTGCGGCACGCCGCGCGGCAGTTCGCCGATGAGGGCCGACGGATGCGCACCGATAGGATTGAAGTAGCGCAGAGCGATGCCGTGCACGCCTTCGTAGGCGGCGCAACAATCGCGCAAAATGTCTTCGGCCATCTGCTTGGTATTGCCGTAGGGCGAGGTGGCGGGCTGGCGGGGCGTCCGCTCGGTCACGGGCAGCTCTTCGGCTTCGCCGTAAACCGTCGCAGACGACGAGAAAAGGATGTTCGGCCGTCCGAACTCGCGCATCAGGGCGCAGATGTTCATGAACGACACGAGGTTGTTGCGGTAATACTTCAACGGCTCGTCGACCGATTCGCCCACTGCCTTGTAAGCGGCGAAGTGGATGACCGAATCGAACTCGTACCGCTCGAAGACGCGGCGCAGCGCCTGCTCGTCGCAGGTATCAACCTGCTCGAACGGCACGTCGGTGCCCGTGATGCGGCGCACGCCCTCGACGGCGGCCAGCTCCGAATTGGAAAGGTTGTCGATGACGACCACCTCGTAACCGGCAGCGATCAGCTCCACCGCCGTATGCGTGCCGATATAACCGGCACCGCCCGAAATCAAAACGCGATTGTTATTCATAGTTTCTGTTTCTGTCTGTCCTTGCAATTCTTCGTGCGGGCCGCAGCCTCCGGCGGCGAAGGCCCGCCTTCGGGCGTGCCGTTCGCAGGCTGCGCCCCTTATATTATATTACCCCTTTACGATCTCCTCAATCTCTTTGATAAACCTTTGCGCCAGTGCGTCGGCTTCCTCCATCGACTTCGCTTCGGTGTAGACACGGATGATCGGCTCGGTGTTCGATTTACGCAAGTGCACCCAATTCTCGGCGAAGTCGATTTTCACCCCGTCGATGTCGTTCACCCGTTCGTGGGCGTACTTGGATTTGATTGTGTGCAGTATCTTGTCCACGTCGATAGCAGGCGTCAACTCGATTTTGTTCTTCGAGGCGTAATAAGCCGGATAAGTGGCCCGCAATT
>JAMPDE010000002.1:260949-281910 GCA_023665825.1 Alistipes senegalensis
CGCGGTGCGTGCGGCGCGGGCTCCGTTCAATCCGCAGTTGAGCGTCGGCATCGGCGGCAGCTGGAAGCCCTATTCGCCCAACCGCAACGGTTCGACCTATGCGGACGGAACGGCGTTCGTGCAGTTGTCGGTGCCGATTTTCCATTGGGGCGAGCGACGGCGTGCGGTGGGAGCGGCCGAAGCGGCCCGCATGCGCACGGAGTGGGACGCGGCGGAACTGGCGGACGAAATCGTGCGCGAGGAGATGAACGGCTGGACGGCCCTCCTCGAAAGCCGCGCGCAGGTCGGTGCGACGGAGTACAACCTGCGGATCGCGGGCGAGAACCTCGAAATCAGCACCTACTCCTACGGCGAGGGGCTGGCGACCATTCTCGACGTGATGCAGGCGCAGTTGAGCTGGATTCAGATCTACACCAACGCGATTCAGGCTTATTACAGCCATGCCGTCGCGGTGTCGGACTATCGGCGCATCACGGAACTCGATTAGCACGGGGCGTTTTTCTTCGGTTCGGGATTCGGAATCGTGCTGCGGTGCCCACGACCTGCATGGCCGCAGGTTTTGCCCGCGCAAAAATTTGGATATGTGGAATATCCTTCTTATCTTTGTTCCTGCAAGAGCAAATCGGGGTTCTGACCTTCACTGGTCAGGATTCTTATTTTTTGGTTTTCAATCATGGGAAAAGAGATCATTTACCTGACTGCAGAAGGCTACAAAAAGCTGAAAGACGAGCTCGACCACATGCGTTCCGTCGAGCGTCCGGCCGTGTCGGCCGCCATCGCCGAAGCGCGCGACAAGGGCGACCTGTCGGAGAATGCCGAGTACGACGCTGCGCGCGAAGCGCAGGGTTTGCTGGAAATGCGTATCGCCAAAATGGAGGACACGCTCTCCAACGCCCGCATCATCGACGAATCGAAAATCGACAAGAGCAAGGTGCAGATTTTGAGCAAGGTGACGCTGCTCAACCGCAATACGAATAAACAGATGGCCTACACGATCGTCGCCGAACACGAAGCCAACCTCCGCGAAGGCAAGCTGGCGATCGGCACGCCCATCGCCAAAGCGCTGTTGGGTCACAAAAAGGGCGATGTCGTCGAAGTGGAGGTTCCGGCGGGAACGGTTCATTTCGAGATCGTGGACATCAATATCTGATCGGCAGGAGCGATTGAAAAACAGACCGCCGGATCCGAAATCCGGCGGTCTGTTTTCGTTGTTCGTGAAGCGGGCTTCTCGGAACCGGTCGGGTTCGTGCCCGCTTTCGCACTGCTTGTGTTTTGCAAAAAACTATTTTTCGGCGGTGACGGTTTCGGATTCCGGCATGGCGATGTTTTCCGCCGTCGCCCGTTCTTCCATCCGCTTGATGCGCGCGTCCAAATCGGGATGCGTGGCGAAAAGCTGGTTGAGTTTGCTGTCTTTCTGTACTCCGGCCTCTTCCTCCATCTGCTTCAGCCGGCGGAACGAAAGCGCCATAGCCCAAGGATTCTTACCGCCCTGTTTCAGAAATTCGTAGCCGTAGTCGTCCGCCGCGCGTTCCTGTTGTTGCGAGTAGCGGGCGTTCACCAGCGCTTCGCCCAAGTCGCCCAGTTGCGAATCGGTCAGCGTCGCCGCTTTGCCGCCGCTCGATGCCACGCCGTCGCGCAGGGCCGAAGCGAGCAGGGCCGTGCGGAACGCCTTTTTCGAGTCGCGGTGCGCCACATGTCCGATTTCGTGGCCGATGACGCCGAGCAGTTCCTCGTCGGTCATGATGTCCATCAGCGACGAAAATACCCGTATGCTGCCGTCCGCGCAGGCGAACGCATTCACGTCGGTGACGTAATAAACCTTGAAATTCAGCGGAATGCCGTCGGCCGAATCCAGTCCGTCGACCAATTTTTTCAGGCGTACGGTGTAGGGGTTGTCGTCGGCGCATACTTGGTTGTGTTCGTCCATCCAGTCGATGTACTCCTTGACGTAGGCTGCCATTTGGGCATCGGTCAGCGTCGCGGCCTGTGCGGCTTTGGCCGCTCCGCCCAGCGCTTTTTTCAGATTGAACTGCGCGGCGGTCGGTTTTACGATGAGGAGGCACAGCAACAGGCACACCCATCGGATAATCGTAGTGGAATTTTTCATTGCGTATGACTGTTTTTTTTGAAAATTCACGCGAAGAAAATAAAAAAAGTCGAAAAAACGAAACGTTTCCTCGACTTTTCGGAAAAACCGGCTTTTGCCGGATGAAGTATCTATCGTTCTTCAAGTATTAAATCGCCTTGATTTCGCGCAGGACGTCGTTGGTCTTGTGCACGGCGGCTGCCGAAGCAGCGAATTTTTCGGCTTCGTCTTTCGTCAGGTCGAGCTGTACGATCTTCTCGATGCCCTTGCGGCCGATAATCGCCGGTACGCCGATGCAGAGGTCGTGTTCGCCGTACTCGCCTTCGAGGTAGCACGAGCAGGGAATCAGCTTTTTCTGGTCGTTCAGAATGGCTTCGACCATCATCGCTGCCGCTGCGCCGGGCGCATACCATGCCGACGTGCCGATGAGTTTCGTGAGCGTCGCGCCGCCTACCATCGTGTTGGCGACTGCTTCGGCCAGCTTCTTTTTCGAGGCGAACTGCGTGACCGGCACGCCGTTGACCGACGCTTTCGACAGCAGCGGAATCATCGTCGTGTCGCCGTGCCCGCCGATGACCATGCCGTCGATGTTGTTGATGTTCATGCCCGTCGCTTTGGCCAGATAGCACTTGAAGCGCGACGAATCGAGTGCGCCGCCCATGCCGATGACGCGGTTTTTGGGCAGTCCCGATGCTTTCAGCGCCAAGTAGGTCAGCGTATCCATCGGGTTGGCCACCACGATGACGATGGCGCGGGGCGAATACTTGATGACGTTGTCGATGACACCCTTCATGATTTGGGCGTTCGTGCCGATGAGTTCCTCGCGCGTCATGCCCGGTTTGCGCGGGATGCCCGACGTGACGACCACCACGTCCGAATTGGCCGATTGCTTGTAGTCGTTGGTCGCGCCGACTAATTTCGTATCGAAATCCATCAGTGTCGAGCACTGATACATGTCGAGCATCTTTCCTTCGGAAAGTCCCTCCTTGATATCGAGCAATACCACTTCGCTCGCCACCTCGCGGCAAGCCATCACATTCGCGCAGGTCGCGCCTACCGCGCCGGCACCTACGACCGTAACTTTCGTAGCCATATTACGTTATGTGTTTGAGTTAGAGACTGATCCCGGCCGTCAGCCGATCAGTTCGCCGTATTGTTCCGGCGTCAGAAGTTTGTCGTATTCCAACGGATCGGCCATTTTGACCTTGACCATCCAGCCCTCGCCGTAGGGGTCTTTGTTCACCAGCGCGGGGTCGGCGTCGACCGCTTCGTTGAGTTCGAGCACTTCGCCGCCCACCGGCAGGAATGCGTCGCTCACCGTTTTCACGGCTTCGATCGAGCCGAACACATCGCCGGCAGCCAGCGTTTCGCCGACGGTCGGGATATCGACGAACACGATGTCGCCCAATTGGCTTTGCGCGAAGTCGGTGATGCCGATCACGGCCACGTCGCCCTCCACCCGACACCACTCGTGGTCGTTGGAGTATTTCAGATTCGCAGGTACGTTCATGGTTTTTCTGTTTGTTGTTTGAGAAATCCGTTTCGGGAACAAATATAGCTGTTATTTTTTTAACAGCAATGTTTTTTCGGGAAAATCACGGATTTGGGCGAGTGGAATTTTATCAGTGGGGCTTCGAGTATCGGCCGGCGGTGCCGCCGTTCAAAAGCAGCGTTCGTAGGTGAGCACCCAAGCGGTTTTGCCGTAAAGGCTGTCGGTTGTCTCGGACAGCACGAGTTGCGAACGGGTCAGTTTCTCGACCCGATAGCCCGTCGGGTCGCGGCGGTCTTGGACGACGAGCGTGTCGTTCCGGCAGCCATAGCCGTAGTAATCGGTCTGTAACTCGGTCTTGTCGCAGCCTTTGGTCTCGACGCAGATGTTATCCGTTCCGAACGTCCATGTCTCGTAATAAGTTTCTTCATCCGTATCGACGGCGGCGTCTATCGTGCGGTATTCGATGACCCAAGTGCTTTTTCGGCCGTACCGCTCTTCCAGCCCTTCTTGGCGGACGAGATGCCATGTCCCGATAAAATTATCGCGTGTTCGGGGGAGTTCGGAGGTGTCGGCACACCCGAACAAAAAGCCGGTCAGGATGGCCGCAAATACAACGGGGAGCAGGATTCGGAATTTCATCGGTCGAATAAGTTTTCGCTTGTCGTGCGCCCCGTCACGACTATGTTTTTATAAAAACAGAAAGCGTGAGGCTGAAAACTTATCTAATAAACGCAGGTCGTAGGAGAACCCTGAAGACTTAAATAAGCAACAGCTCCACGCCTATACCTCATTCGAGGTACGACGTGGAAAGATGTCAGCTTATTTTCGTCTTCAAAGAATTTCCTACGTTCGCGAATAGAAAATAAACTTACACTTTCCGTGTAATCAATATGTAATGTACAAAAGTAGCGATATTCTGCGAAATTGCAAAAAATCGCCGGTGCTGCGGACTGCCGCGCTAACAAATTTTTCGTATTTTTGTACCTATAAATTACCGCATCATGGCAGACAACGATTGGAAAGCCCGTTTGGGAATGGTCTATTCGACGGACCCGAACTACCGGTTCGATACGCACGAAGAACCCGAAGCCCAACTGCTCCCGCCGTCGCAGCAGCAGCTGCGCGTGTGGCTCGACCGCAAACAGCGTGCGGGCAAGGTCGTGACCCTCGTGCGTGGATTCGTCGGGCCGGACGATGCGTTGCAGGAGCTGGCGCGGCTGCTGAAAACCCGATGCGGTGTCGGCGGCACGGCCAAAGCGGGCGAAATCGTTATTCAGGGCGACCACCGCGACCGTGTGGTCGAAATCCTGACCAAAAACGGCTACGGCTGCAAAAAAGCGGGCGCATAGAGAGGTGAGATACCGGAAACATATTTTATTAATAGGCGTGCTGCTTCTGGCGGTTTGGCGGGGGGAGGCGCAGTACTACTCGTGGGGTGCGGACGCTCCGATGAAGTGGTCGACGATCCGCACGCCCGACATCCGCGTGATCTTTCCCGACAGTGCCGCCGGTGCGGCCCGCCGGTCGCTTTACTACGCCGACCGCATCCGACCGGACATCGGTTACGGATTCGCGCGCGGGCCGATGCGTTTGCCGTTCGTCCTGCACGCGCAGAATTTCGAGGCCAACGGCGTGGTGATGTACATGCCCAAACGGGTCGAACTGCTCACCGTTCCCGAAGCCGAAAGCTACTCGATGACGTGGCTCAAACAACTCACGGCGCACGAATACCGCCATACGGTGCAGTTCAACAACCTGAATCGCGGCGTGTTCCGCGTATTGCGTTATCTGGCCGGCCAGCAAAGCCTGACGGTCGGTCTGCTCTGCATGCCGGGCTGGGCGATGGAGGGCGACGCGGTGATGGCTGAAACGCAGATGTCGTCGTTCGGACGTGCCCTGCAACCCTCGTTCACGCTCGGCTATCGGGCGATGCGGCGCGTCGGAACCGACCGCGCGGGCACGCGCTACCGCCGCAACACAGACAAATGGTTCTGCGGTTCCTACCGCGAGTATATCCCCGACCACTATCGGTTGGGTTACCAAATCAACGCCTATGCCGAGACCCGCTACGGCGAAAATGTCTGGAACAAGGTCGCCCGCTACGGAGCGCGCAATCCTTATGTGATTGCGACGACGCACGTAGGCTTGAAGAAGTACTACGGGACGACGGTCAACCGCTTGTTCCGCGAGACGTTCGACGCCCTGCAACGGCATTGGGATTCGCTGCCTGCGCGGCCGAACAGCGCGCGGCCGCTCTGCGAACTGCCTGACGACAACTATACGACCTACTGCTGGCCCCTGCCGCTCGACGACAGCACGGTGCTGGCCGTCAAGGAGGATTACGACCGCACTTCGCGCTTCGTGGCGTTCGACCGGCGAACCGGCACGGAAAAAGTCGTCGCCCGCACGGGGTCGATTTCGTCGCGGCCGATCGTGTGCGGCGGTCGGGTGTGGTGGAGCGAATACCGCCGCTCGACGTTGTTCGAGGAGCGGGTCGGTTCGCGGCTTTGCTACATGGATTTGGCGGACGGGCGGCCACGCACGCTTCGGGGAATCCGCAATGCACTGTATCCCACTGCAATGAGCGAACACGGGCTGGCATGGGTCGAGTATGCCGCCGCGACGGGCTATTCTGTCGTGCGGCAGGACGGTCGTGGCCGCCGCGAACGGATGCCCGTACCCGTCGACAAGGAGCTGCACGGGCTGGCGTGGGACGATACGACCGATGCGCTCTATGCGCTCGTCACCGACGACAGCGGCATGTGGCTCGGCCGGTTTGAGCCTGACGGCACGCTGCGGCTGCTGACCGAAGGTGCTTACATCACGTTGAGAGATTTGCGGGCCCGTTCCGGCAGTCTTTATTTCGGCTCTATCGCATCGGGGTACGACGAGGTGCACCGCTTCGACTTGGCGACCGGCCGCCAATACCGGCTGACGACCTCGACCTACGGCGCATTCGACGGAATGCCGGCTGGCGGCGACAGCCTGCTGCTGACGACCTACGACCGGCACGGCTATGCGCTGGCCGTCCAGCCGGCCGATACCGTCGCATTCGTCGCACCCACGCGGCTGCCCGAAAATATCGTCAATCCGCCTCGCAAACGCTGGCCGGTCGTCAATCTGGATACGGTGCGGTTCTGCGTGGCCGATTCGACTGCCCAAACCGCCCGACACCCTGCCCGCCGTTATCGCAAGGCGCTCCATGCGCTGAACGTCCATAGCTGGCTGCCGGTCGCTTTCGACCCGTTCGAGGCGGTCGACGAACACGTCGTCGACGTCAATTTCGGTGCGACGGTGTTGTCGCAGAATTTGCTGTCGAATACCGAAGCCTTCGCTTCCTACGGCTGGAACCGCGACGAGGGTTCGCTCGTCAAGGCGGGTCTGCGTTACGACGGCTGGGGCGTGCGGCTCGCATTCGGTGCGTCGTACGGCGGCGACCGCATCGTCTACGGACTGGCGGCCCGCGACTCGGAAACGGGCGACGTCGTGCGCCAGCCGCGCCCCGCAGCGGCGAAATACCATTCGTTCGACGTGTCGGCTTCGCTGCCGCTGCTCTTTCATCGCGGTTATCACACGCGGCGGCTGACCCTCTCGGCCGCATGGAACTATTCCAACGGCAAGGTGGCCGACTTGCAGGCCATTGAACGCGACGAGCAGGGCAATGTTGCCAACCTCGATGCCGTCGGCTACCGCGACGGCCTGCACAAACTTTCGTTCGGCGTGAGTTATTCCGACCAAGTGCGCATGGCCTATCGCGATTTCCTGCCGCGTTTCGGGTGGCAGTTGCTGGCCAATTGCAGCGTTAATCCCGCCAACGACGATTTTTCTAAGTTGGTCGTGGGGTATGGGCACCTTTATCTTCCGGGCTTCGCGCCGCACCACTCGCTGAAAATCGCGGCGACCTATCAGACTTCGCTCGGCGGTGCCCGTTTTCCCGACGGAAACCGGCCGCTGACCTACCGTTCGTCGGTGTTGATTCCGACCGGATTCGCCTCGTCGGCCATCGAATCCGACCGTTATCGGGCCGTGTCGGTCGACTACCAGTTGCCGGTGTGGTATCCCGACGGCGGCATCTGCGCGGTGCTCTATGTCAAGCGTATCCGGCTGAATCTCGGCGGGCAGGGAGCCGCATTCCGCACGCTGGGCCCACACGGCATGACGCAGCGGCGCATCTGGTCGGTCGGCGGCGACCTGATTTTCGATTTCAACGCATTCCGTACACCGGCTTCGTATACCTCGACGTTCCGGCTGTCGGTCTACCGTCCGTCGTCCGGCGGCGTGTGGGTCGGCGGGTCGCTGGGACTGCCTTTTTAATCGATAGGATGAATAGCTAATAAACCATCATTTAATAAATCTATGAAACGCATCGCTTACTCCTTGTTCTTCGCCCTCCTGCTGTGGACGGCACCGGCCGAAGCCCGAAAACCCCGACCGCAAACCGACGAAAAAGTCCGCAACGTCGTGCTGATGATCGGCGACGGTATGGGCCTTGCCCAAGTGGCCTCGCTGATGATCGAGAACCGCTACGAACCGACGGCGTTCGACCGTGCGCAGTACACGGCCATCTGCAAGACCTATTCGGCCAACAACCGCGTGACCGATTCGGGTGCTTCGGCGACGGCTATGGGCACGGGCCACAAGACCGGCAACAGCCGCATCGGCGTGCTGCCCGACGACACGCCGGTGGAAAACATGGTCGAGCTGGCCAAACGGCGCAACCTCGCGACGGGCATTGTCGTGACCTCCTATCTGACCGACGCCACACCGGCAGGCTTCACGGCCCATACGCCGAGCCGCCACAACCACCGCACCATCGCCGAGATGCTGGCCGCCCAGCGGCTCGACATCGCTGCGGGCGGCGGACGCACCTACTTCGAGGAGCAGGACGGCCGCAGCCTGATTGCGGAGATGCAGGCGCAGGGTTACACCTACGTGCAGACACCCGAAGATTTCTGCGCCGCCGACCAACTGCCGATTCTGGGGCTGTTCGCCGAGAAATACATGCCCGCTGCTCCCGAACGGGGCGACTACCTGCCCCGCGCTACCGAACATACGCTGGAGCTGCTCGGCCGTGAAGGAAAGGGTTTCTTCGCGATGATCGAAGGGTCGCAGATCGACGGTGCCTGCCATGGCAACAAGCCACAGACGATGATTGCCGAGATGCGCGACTTCGATGCGGCCGTACACAAGGCGTTCGATTATGCCGACGCGCATCCCGGAACGTTGGTCGTCGTGGTTGCTGACCACGAAACGGGCGGTCTGACCATCGTGTCGAACAACAAGGATTTCACCTCCTCCGAAAGCGGCATCGAGTACCGTTACAGCACTACGGGCCACAGCGGTTCGCCCGTCGTGCTCTATGCCTACGGCACCGGCGCGCAGCATTTCAGCGGCGTGATGGAGAACACCGAGATTTTCGCCCGCATCAAACGGCTGCTCGGCTTATAGCGACTGCCGATGCTCCCGATTCTTTCGTAGTAGTAGGTGCTTTCGTAGGTTTCGCCGCGCTGGTTTTCGCGTCGGATGACCAGCACGAGCTGCGAACGGGTCGGCCGGTCGATGCGGAATTCGTCGTTTTCCCATTCGTTCGACCTCACGAGCGTATGCAGCGAAAGCGAGGGCGGGTATTTCCGCCCTCGCTTTTATGGTCGAAATGTCGCAGCCTCCCGACCCGTGCCGCGCTAATAATAACGCTCTTCGACGGTTTTCCAGTCGATGTTGTCCCAAATGGCGGCGACGGCATCGGCCCGGCGGTTGCGGTAGTCGATGTAGTAGGCGTGTTCCCATACGTCGAGACACAACAACGGTTTCATACCGCGACGCAGCGGGTTGCCCGCATTCTGTTCGCTGACGATGACCAAGTTGCCCGATTTGTCTTCGGCGAGCCACACCCAGCCCGAACCGAACAACGCGGCGGCGGCTTTGTTCATCTGCGCTTTGAGCTGGTCGACCGACCCGAAATCGCGGTCGATAGCCTCTTTGAACGAGCCCGTCGGGTGGGTCTGCGGTGTAGGCGAAAGCTGGTCGAAATAGAACTGGTGGTTCCAGACCTGCGCGGCGTTGTTGAACAGGGGGCCGTCGGACGAAACGATGATCTCTTCGAGCGATTTTCCGGCGTAGGGCAAATCGGCGAGCAGTTCGTTGAGTTTGTCGACATAGCCCTTGTAGTGCTTGTCGTGGTGGAAACGCATGGTTTCCTCCGAAATCTGCGGTGCGAGCGCATCGTAGGCGTAAGGCAGCTCGCGCACGACGAACTTTTCGCGGGTCGGCGCAGCGGTGTCGGTGGTGGTCATAAGCGTGAAAATTAGCGGTAAAATGCACGAATACATGGTTGAAACGGTTTTGTGCGGTGCGGTTGCGACGGCGGGTTACTCCTCGACGGGCTCGAACGCCTCTTTGCCGACGCCGCAGACGGGACAGATCCAGCCGTCGGGAAGGTCGTCGAACGAAGTGCCCGGCGCGATGCCGTTTTCGGGGTCGCCCGCTTCGGGGTCGTAGATGTACTCGCAGACGGTGCAACGATACTTTTTCATGGTCGTAATGTGTTTGATGGATGATTCGTCGTCGTCCCGAACAAATAACGTACCGCAAACTCCGGCTCGGCGGAATCTGCGGGTTTAGGCCGCTGCGATTTTGGAATGTCGCGGAATATCGCTACTTTTGCGCAGACATATTAATTACACGGAAAGTGTAGCTTGTTCTCGTTGATGGAACGTAGGAAATTCTAATCATATAGAGAGAGCGGGCGAACATCTTGCCGCGTCGTATATCCTGCATTCTGCCGGATGTATGGGCGTGGAGTTGTTGCTTGTTTTATCTATAACGGTTTCCTACGACCTCATCAACTGAAATAAGTTTCGGCGCCACGCTTTCCGTATTTTAACCGAAATTAAAATCAATCAAGTCGCGCGAGGTGCCGGAGCGACGACCCAAAACTTATTTCAATCATGAAAAAGTTATTTTTCTGTACGGCCGCCCTGCTTGCGGCAATCTCGTTCTCGGCCTGCTCCGACGATGACGAAACCAATTTGCCCATTACGCCGGATGCAATCGCCGGAACTTGGCAAATCACCAACGAAAAAGGTTGGTGTATCTATGACGACGAAGAAGAAGGGAGCGGAAAAGAGACATGGAACGAAAAATACCCCGACGAAGAAGGTTTTTATTGGACGTGCACGTTCGACAAGAATGGTTCCTGTGTAAAACACCATTACGAACCTTTCTATTCAACCTACTACACCTATTCGATTTCGGACACCAAACTTACGATGACAAATACGGAATATCAAGAATCCGAAACCTTTGAAATCAAAAAGCTGACCGAATCGCAGCTCGTTTTGGTCAGCACCTATGAGGGCGAGAGTGAATTGGAGGAAAATACCCAAACCTACAAACGCATCGAATAACGCCGCGACGACAAATTCGTCGATAACGATGATGCGCACGCTCTACCGAGCGTGCGCATCGTTCGTTTCGATAGCGGCCTGCCGCTTAAAGCAGTGTTTCGAGAATCTGCACGGCATTGAGGGCCGCACCTTTGCGGATCTGGTCGCTGACGCACCAGAAAGTCAGCCCGTTGTCGCAGGTGAGGTCGCGGCGGACGCGGCCCACGTAGACGGGGTCTTTGCCCTCCATGAAAAGCGGCATCGGGTAGACGCTGTTCGCGGGGTCGTCCTGCAACACGATGCCCGGAGCTGCCGCGAATGCCGCGCGGGCCTCCTCGACCGTGACGGGGCGTTCGGTTTCGAGCCAGATGCTCTCCGAGTGGTTGCGCATGACGGGCACCCGCACGCAGGTCGCCGACACGCGGATATCGGAGTGCATGATTTTCTGCGTCTCGTGGTACATCTTCATCTCCTCGCGCGTGTAGTCGTTCTCCATGAACGAGTCGATGTGCGGAATGAGGTTGTAGGCCAGCTGGGCGGAGAATTTCGACACCGTCGGCTCCTTGCCCGCGCCCAGTTCGGCGTATTGCTGCACGAGTTCGTCCATCGCCGCCGCACCGGCTCCGCTCGCCGACTGGTAGGTGGCGACATGCACGCGCCGGATATGCGACAGTTTTTCGATAGCGTTCAGTGCCACGACCATCTGAATCGTCGTGCAGTTGGGGTTGGCGATGATGCGGCGCGGGGCGTTGCGTGCATCGTCGGGATTGACTTCGGGAACGACCAGCGGCACGTCGGCATCCATGCGGAACGCGCGCGAATTGTCGATCATCACCGTGCCGTGCCGTGTGATGGTTTCGGCGTACTCCTGCGACACGCCTGTACCGGCCGACACCAGCGCGAAATCGACGTCCCGAAAATCGTCGTTGTGCTGCAACAGCTTGACCGTCAGTTCTTCGCCGCGAAACGGATAACGGTGTCCCGCGCTCCGCTCCGACCCGAAGAGCAACAACTCATCGACGGGCAGGTCGCGCTGCGCCAAAATCCTCAAAAATTCCTGACCTACGGCGCCGCTGGCACCTACGATTGCGATTTTCATTTTTTTATTCAGTCGGTTGTAATGCTATGTTCGGTATTTCGGTTCTGCGTGTCGGGCCGACGCGCGGATCAGTCGAAAAATTCGTCTTCGTCCGATTCGCCGGTTTCGATGTCGATCGTATCGTCGCACCGGTAGTGCGGCATCTGGGTCGGGCGGATGAACGTATCGGTGCGGTAAATGCCGAAACGCCCGTCGGCATAGACGTTCTTCATGAATTCGCCCACGATCGGCAGCGCGACGACGCTGCCTTCGCCCCCTGCGACCAAGTGCACCGCTTGGTCTTCGCCGCCGACCCATGCGCCCGCCACGATTTTCGGCGCCACGCACATGAACCATGCGTCGCGGTTCTTGTTCGACGTGCCCGTCTTGCCGCCGATTTCCACGCCCTCGAAGCCGTAGACGTACTTCATGCGGCCCGCCGTACCCGCCGTCACGACCTTTTGCAGCATGGTCAGCATCGTGTAAGCCGTGCGTTCGCTGATTGCGTCCTGCGACTGCGGCATGAAGGTCGCGATGGTGTTGCCCTGCCGGTCTTCGATGCGCGTGACGAACGTCGCGTCGTTGTGCACGCCCTGATTGGCGAAGGTCGAGAACGCGCTCACCAGCTCGAACACATTCGATTCGGAAGTGCCCAGACACAAGGCCGGCACGGGGTCGATGTAACTGCGGATGCCCATGTTGTGGATGAAATCGGCGACGGCATCGGGTTGCTTGGCCTGCTTCATGATCCATGCCGAATAGTTGTTGCGGCTGCGCGCCAACCCCCACGAAAGCGGATGCAGTTCGCCCAACTGTTCGACGTCGCCCGCCTCTTTGGGCGACCACGCCGTACCGTTGGCCGTTTCGATCGTCACGGGCAGGTTGGGCACCATCGTGCAGGGCGTCATGCCGAGATGGTCGATGGCGAACGTATAGACGAACGGCTTGATGGTCGAACCGATCTGCCGCTTGCCCTGCTTCGCCATGTCGTACTTGAAATAGCGGAAGTTCGGCCCGCCGACATAGGCCTTGACGTAACCCGTATGGGGGTCTATCGCCACGAGCGACGCCCGCATGATGCGTTTGTGGTGCAGAATCGAGTCGCGCGGCGTCATCAGCGTGTCGCGCTCGCCCGTGTAGGTGAAGACCTTCATCGAGCACGGCTTTTCAAACGAAGCCAGAATATCCCGCTCGGAAATGCCGGCATTGCGCATTTCGCGGTAACGGTCCGAATAACGGACGGCATTGCGCACGATGCGTTCGCGCTCCGATCGGTCCGTGTCGTTGAAAAGCACCCGCGTGCGCTTGTACTGCGCGTCCATGCGGGGCTGGATGACCTTTTCCAGCTGGTTCTGCACGGCCTGCTCGGCATAGTGCTGCATCTCCGAGTTGATGGTCGTGTAGATTTTCAGCCCGTCGCGGTAGATGTCGTAGGGCGTGCCGTCGGCCTTGCGGTTCTTGCGGCACCAGCCGTAGAGCGGATTGTTCTCGTACTCGGCGACGGCCTGCTCGTAATCCCACGCGTTGTAGAACTGGCTGCGGCGGGGTTTGTCGGCGTTCATCACCAGCCGGAGCATTTCGCGGAAGTAGGTGGCCGTACCGGCATTGTGCGATACGGGCTTGTAATTCAACAGGATGGGCAACGCCGCAATCGAATCGTACTGCTTCCGCGTCAGGACGCCGGCATGCCGCATGCGCGACAGCACCAAGTTGCGGCGGGCGAGGGCGTTCTGCGGGTTGCGCACCGGCGAATAGCGCGTCGGGGCATTCACCACGCCCACGAGCATGGCCGCCTCCTGCACGTTGAGCTGGTCGGGCTCCTTGTTGAAAAAGGTCTGTGCGGCGGTCTTGATGCCAAAAGCATTCGAGCCGTACTCCACCGTATTGAGGTACATCGCCGCGATCTCCTCTTTCGTGTAGTTGTATTCGAGTTTCAGCGCGGTGATCCACTCCTTGAACTTCGATACGACCAGCTTCGCCTTGCGCCCGACGGCCCCGCGACTGGTCGTGTCGCGCGGAAAGAGGTTCTTGGCCAGCTGTTGCGTAATGGTCGAACCGCCGCCCTGCGAAGTGTTCTGCAAAAGCAGCGTCTTGAACGCCACACGGAACAGCGACGGGATGTCGATGCCCGAATGGCTGCGGAAACGCACGTCTTCGGTCGAAATCAGCGCGGCGACGACGGGCGGCACCTCGTGGCCGTCCATGCGGACGTGCAGCGTCGAATCGGACGGAAACAGGTCGTCGTACTGCACGTAGGAGCGGTTCTGCACGAAATAGGTGCCCAGCACCTTGCCGTCTTCCGAGTAGATTTCCGTCGCGAGGTTGCTGCGCGGGTTTTCCAGTTCCTCGAACGACGGCAGCCGTCCGAACACGCCGGCGGCCGTGAGCAGCAGCATCACCGCCACCAGTACGATGGGCGCGAATGCGACGTACCAGACGTATTTGATTTTCTGCGGGGCGATGCCCTGTTTCTTTTGTGGTTTCATAGACCGAAACGTTTGGGCAAAGATACGAATAAGCCGAAAACAATGCCAAATTTATTTGTGCATTGTTGAGGCGGAGTATCTAAGGCGAAGCCAAAGATACGAATTTTTTATTAGCGCGGCAGACCCTTATTACGATTCGTGGCGTTGTTTTCGCTTCCGACCGCTCGTTTGCATTTTTATTGTATTTTTCCGCGAACGAGCCGTTTTATGGAAAATAATTTACCTTTGCAAAAAAACGCATGATGGAAAATCGCCTGTATGACGGAATACGCAATACCGGTCGCACGGCTGTCCGGTTCTGCAAGACAACAGCAGATAGGGCGTCACACGTAAAACTCGGCCGGCGGGAGTGGATACTGATCGCCGCAGCCGCTGCGGTGGCCGCCGGTGTGCTTTTCTGGGTGTTTCGGCCCCGTCCGGCAGCACCTTTCCTGCCCACTGTTGCGGTCGAACCGGTCGCTACGGACGACGTGAGCATCTACGGCGATTACGTGGGGCGCATCCGGGCCCAGCAGACCGTCGAAATCCGCGCCCGCGTGGAGGGCTATCTCGAAAAGATGCTCTTCGCCGAAGGTACCTATGTGAAACGGGGACAGTCGCTGTTCGTCATCGACCCCAAACTCTATCGTGCCCGCGTGAACCGTGCCAAAGCCTCGCTCAACAAAGCCAAAGCGCAGGCGCTCAAAGCCCAGCGCGACCTGAACCGCATCCGTCCGCTCTACGAAAAGAACGCCGCCTCGCAACTCGATCTCGACAACGCCGTAGCCACCTACGAAAGCGCTGCGGCCGACGTCGTGGTGAATGAAGCAGACTTGACGCAGGCGGAAATGACGTTGGGTTACACCGACGTGCGTTCGCCCATTTCGGGGTATATCTCCGAACGCAGCGTCGACATCGGTACGCTGGTCGGGCCGGGCGGCAAGTCGCTACTCGCGACCGTCGTCAAGAGCGACACGGTGCGCGTCGACTTCAGCATGACGGCGCTCGACTACCTGCGCTCCAAAGCCCGCAACGTCAATCTGGGGCACCGCGACTCCACCCGCACGTGGGATCCTTATATCACCGTTACGCTGGCCGACGGCTCGGAATACCCGTTTCGCGGACTGGTCGACTTCGCCGACCCGCAGGTCGACCCGCAGACGGGCACTTTCTCCGTGCGCGCCGAAATGCCCAATCCCGACCACATCCTGCTGCCGGGTCAGTTCACGAAAGTACGGTTGCTGCTCGACGTGCGCGAAAACGCCGTCGTCGTGCCGACCAAAGCCCTCGTCATCGAGAAAGGCGGCGCCTATATTTATGTGGTCCGCCCCGACAGCGTCGTCGAACGGCGCTTCATCGAGACCGGTCCCGAGCTGGACAACCGCACGGTGGTGGAACGCGGACTGGCGCACGACGAAAACATCGTCGTCGAGGGTTACCACAAACTGCAACACGGCATGAAAGTGCGGCCGCTGAAACCTGCCGCCGAAGATACTCCCCAAACCGAGTAGACCATGAAATCGGATTTCTTCATCGACCGGCCGGTCTTCTCGACGGTGCTCTCCGTCATCATCGTCATCGTCGGCGGCATCGGACTGGCGATGCTGCCCGTCGACCAGTACCCGCAAATCGTGCCGCCCGTAGTAACGATTTCGGCCTCCTATCCGGGTGCCGACGCGCAGACCGTGACGCAGGCCGTAGCTACGCCTATCGAACAGGAGCTGAACGGCACGCCCGGCATGATCTACATGCAGTCGTCGAGTTCCAATTCGGGCGGTTTCTCGGCGACGGTCACGTTCGACATCGCGACCGACCCCGACTTGGCGGCCGTAGAGATTCAGAACCGCCTGAAACGGGCCGAGTCGCGCCTGCCGGCCGAAGTCGTGCAGAACGGGCTTTCGGTCGAGAAGCAGGCTTCGAGCAAGCTGCTGACCATCGTGCTCCGGTCGTCCGACCCCAAGTTCGACGAAATCTACCTCTCGAACTACGCGACACTCAACGTGCTCGACATGCTGCGCCGCGTGCCCGGCGTCGGACGCGTGTCGAACGTCGGCAGCCGCTACTACGCCATGCAGATCTGGGTGCAGCCCGACAAGCTGGCCAACTTCGGGCTGACCGTAAAGGACTTGCAGGCCGTCCTGCAAGACCAGAACCGCGAATCGGCGGCCGGCGTGCTGGGGCAGGCTCCGGCCGAAGGGGTCGACATTACGGTTCCCATCACGGCGCAAGGCCGTTTGTCGTCGGTCGGTGAGTTCGAGCAGATCGTCGTGCGCGCCAATCCCGACGGTTCGATCATCCGCCTCAAAGACGTGGCCCGCATCTCGCTCGAAGCCTCGTCCTATTCGACCGAGAGCGGCATCAACGGCGAAAATGCCGCCGTGATGAACATCAACATGCTGCCCGGAGCCAACGCCATCGAGGTGGCCGATGCGGTCAAGGAGGCGATGAAGGAGATCAGCCGCAGCTTCCCCGACGGCATCACCTACGACATTCCGTTCGACATGACCGCCTATATCTCGGCGTCGATCCACCACGTCTACCGCACGCTGTTCGAGGCCTTGCTGCTGGTCATTCTGGTGGTCTACCTCTCGTTGCAGAGCTGGCGGGCGACGCTGATTCCCGTCATCGCCGTGCCGATTTCGCTCATCGGCACCTTCGGCGTGATGCTCGTGTGCGGCTTCTCGCTCAACATGCTGACGCTCTTGGGATTGATTCTGGCGATCGGTATCGTGGTCGACGACGCCATCGTGGTGGTCGAAAACGTCGACCGCATCATGGAGCAGGAACGGCTCTCGCCCTACGAAGCGACCAAAAAGGCGATGCAGGGATTGAGCGGCGCGCTGGTCGCCATGTCGCTGGTGCTGTGCGCCGTCTTCGTGCCGGTAAGTTTTCTCGGCGGAATCACGGGACAGCTCTACCGTCAGTTCACCATCACGATCGCCGTGTCGGTCATCATTTCGACCGTCGTGGCCCTGACGTTGAGCCCCGTCATGTGCGCACTCTTCCTGCGTCCGTCGCACGGACGGAAGAACCGGTTTTTCCGCCGCATCGACCTTGCGCTGACTCGGGGCAACCGGTTCTACGGACGCATGATCGTCGGGGCGCTCGGCCATTCGCGCCGCATGTTCGCCGCTTTCGGCGTCGTCCTCGTCGGCATCTGGCTGATGAACCGCCTGCTGCCCCAGAGTTTCATGCCGCAGGAGGATCAGGGCTACTTCACGGTCGAGCTGGAACTCCCGGAGGGTGCCTCGCTGGAACGGACGCGTGCGGTAACGGACCGGGCGATGGCACTGCTCGTGAATGACCCCGACGTGGAATACGTCCTCAACGTGACGGGGTCGAGCCCCCGCGTGGGATCCAACCAATCGCGGAGCTCGCTCACGGTGATTCTCAAAGCGTGGGACGAACGACAGACGGAGGAAATCGCCGCCGTGATGCAGCGCATCCGGGAGGAGCTCGTGCAATATCCCGAAAGCAAGGTCTATCTGTCGACACCGGCCGTCATTCCCGGACTGGGTTCGTCGGGCGGTTTCGAGATGGTGCTCGAAGCGCGCGGAGACGCCACCTACAACGACCTGCGCCGGGCGGTCGATACGCTGTTGCTGTATGCGGCCCGACAGCCCGAACTGGAAGGCGTGGCTTCTTCGATGCAGGGCGATATTCCGCAACTTTATTTCGACGTCGACCGCGACAAGGCGCGCTTGCAGGGCGTCGCCATGTCGGACATCTTCTCGACGATGAAGGCTTTCACCGGCTCGATCTACGTCAACGACTTCAACCTTTTCAACCGCATCTACCGCGTCTACATTCAGGCCGAAGCGCCTTATCGCATGCGGCGCGACAACCTCAATCTCTTTTTCGTGCGGGGTACGGGCGGCGCGATGATTCCCGTAACGTCGCTGGGGTCGACGCAATACACCACCGGCGCCGGAACCGTCAAACGCTTCAACATGTTCAACGCCGCGACGATTACCGGCGCGGCGGCGCACGGATACAGCTCGGGTCAGGCGATGGCCGTGTTGGAGCGGATCGCCCGGCAGCACCTGCCCGAAAACATCGGCGTCGAGTGGAGCGGCCTGTCGTACCAAGAAAAGCACGAGGGCGGACAGACCGGCACGGTGCTGGCGCTGGCGTTCCTCTTCGTCTTTCTCTTCCTCGCCGCGCAATACGAAAGCTGGACGGTGCCCATCGCCGTCATTCTGTCGCTGCCGGTGGCCGGCATCGGAGCCTATCTGGGCATCTGGCTTTGCGGACTGGAAAACAACGTCTATTTCCAAATCGGGTTGGTGATGTTGGTGGGACTGGTGGCCAAGAACGCCATTCTGATCGTCGAATTCGCCAAAGAGGAGGTCGAAAAAGGATGGGACATCGTATCGGCGGCCCTCACGGCGGCACGCTTGCGATTCCGCCCCATCGTCATGACCTCGCTGGCTTTCATTCTGGGACTCGTGCCGCTGGTGGTCGCCTCCGGTCCCGGTTCGGCCAGCCGGCAGGGCATCGGCACGGGCGTCTTCTTCGGCATGTTGGTGGCCATCACGGCAGGCATCGTCTTCGTACCCTTCTTTTTCGTATGGATTTACCGGATCAAAAATCGACTGAAACGATGAAAACCATTCATATCCTGCTGTTTTCGGCCGCCGCTGTCGTGCTGGCCTCCTGCTCGGCGGTCAAACGCTGTCAGGTGCCGGAGCTGAATCTTCCCGAGCAGATCGCCGGACGTGCGGATTCGCTGACGGTGGCCGACCTCAAATGGTGGGAGTTCTACGGCGACACGACCCTCTGCCGGATCATCGAACGCACGTTGGCCGACAACAAGAACATACGCTCGGCGGCCGCCCGTGTGGAGCAGATGCGGCAGCTCTACCGCGTGAGCAAGGCCAACCGGCTGCCCGCTCTGTCGGCAACGGCACTGGGCGATTACGAGACGAACGATTACGACGGGGGCAAATCGTCGCGCGATCCGCAGTTCGACCTGAAAGCGACGTTGAGTTGGGAGGCCGATTTGTGGGGCAACCTGCGCTGGGCCAAACGCAAGGGCCAAGCCGAATACACGGCAACGGTCGAGGATGAACGGGCTATGCGCATGACGCTCGTCGCCGAAACGGCATCGGCCTACTTCCGGCTCGTGGCGTTCGACAACGAACTGGCGATCGTGCGGCAGACGCTCGAAACGCGCCGCGAAGGAGTGGCGCAGGCTAAACTGCGGTTCGAGGGCGGCTTGACCTCCGAAACGGTCTACCAGCAGGCGCAGGTGGAGTATGCCACTGCTGCCGCCCTGATTCCCGACCTCGAACGGCGGATCGAAATCACGGAAAACGCCCTTTCGTTGCTCATGGGCGGGTACCCGGACTGGGAGGTGGTTCGCGGTACGATGAACGTCGGCGAGATTCCCGCCGAAGACCTTCCCGTAGGCATACCGTCGGTACTGTTGCAGCGACGCCCCGACCTGCGGGCTTCCGAAGCCCGGCTGCGCGCCGCATTGGCTGGTGCGGGCGTAGCCTATGCCGACCGCTTCCCGCGACTGATGCTGCGGCTGACGGGCGGCTGGGAAAACGACGACCTGAAAGGGTTGCTGCGCTCGCCGTTCTCTTATGTCGTCGGAACGCTCACGGCTCCGATATTCGGGTTCGGGCGCAAGCAGGCGACCTACAAGGCCTCCCTTGCGGCTTACGAACAGGCCCGGCTGGCCTACGAACAGAAAGTGCTGGAAGTATTCAAGGAGACCGACGACGCCATCGTCACCTACCGCAGCGTCCGCGAAACGGCGCGCCTGAAATCCGACCTGTGCGATGCCGCCCGCAAGTACGTCGATCTGGCCAACCTCCAATATCGGGCGGGCAGCATCAATTACATCGACGTGCTGGACGCCCAGCGCCGCTACTTCGATGCGCAGATCGGTTTGAGCAATGCCGTGCGCGACGAGCATCTGGCACTCGTGCAACTCTACAAAGCGCTCGGCGGCGGCTGGCAGCAAGAGTAATCGACCGAACCGAGAAATCAGCAATAATTCTGCACGTCGTCCAACGTGATGCTGTCGGCCGAAAGAATCAGCAGACGCTCGATGGCGTTGCGCAGCTCGCGGATGTTGCCCGACCAGCGCATCGCGCACAGGGCCGCCATTGCGTCGGCATCGACCGGCTTTTCGGGCATGCCGTACTCCGCCGAAATCGCGCGGATGAAGTGCTCGACCAACAACGGAATGTCTTCGGCACGGTCGCGCAAGGCCGGAACCCGCACGACGACCACGCCGATGCGGTGGTAGAGGTCTTCGCGGAAATTGCCCTTGCCGATCTCCTCTTTCAGGTTCTTGTTCGTCGCGGCGATGACCCGCACGTCGACGTCGATGTCCTTGTCGCTGCCCACGCGGCAGATGCGGTTCTCCTGCAACGCCCGCAGGACTTTGGCCTGCGCCGCCAGCGACATGTCGCCGATTTCGTCCATGAAAAGCGTGCCGC
>JAMPDE010000002.1:282010-342456 GCA_023665825.1 Alistipes senegalensis
GTCGGGTTCGTCGACCACCTTGTGAATGGAGGTGAGCAGGCGGTTCATGTCGATCGGCTTGGTGAGGTAGTCGCGCGCACCGCTGCGCACGGCGGCGACGGCCGAGTCGATGGTGCCCTCGCCCGCGAGGACGATGAACGGCACGCCCGTATCGGAAATCCGCTCGGTCGAATCGGCCAGTATGACGTCGAACGGGATTTTCTCGCACATCCGGGTCGCGACGGTCTCGTCTTCGGCCGCTTCGGTCGAGAAACCCTCGTACTCCAACCGCTCGCGCAGAATGTTTCGCATACTTTTTGAATGGTCGAGAATTAAAACTTTTGCCATAGCTTGTTTTTCCTGAATTTTTCCTACATTTGTCGGCGTAATCGACTGAATTCCCGTTCTGCCGCGCCGTCCGAAGCAGGGGTTCATCCACGGCAAAGATAATTTTTTCCGCCTGCTCGCACCAAATCCGGCCGTCGGCGGAAAAATCGCGAAACGATGTTGTAACGGCCTATCGCCAGCACCCGCACGGAACACTCCGGCGACCGCATACGATACGGTCCGATTATCCGAAAACCTTATGAAAAAGAATTACAATTACACCCGACGCAAGTTGTTCCTGCCCGAATACGGACGGCACATCCACGAGATGATCGACTCGCTGTCGAAGATCGAAGACCGCCACGAACGCAACCGGCAGGCACGCGCCGTGATCGCCGTCATGGGCAACCTCTTCCCGCTGCTGCGCGACACGGCCGATTTTACCCATAAACTCTGGGATCATCTCTTTATCATGTCTGATTTTCAGCTCGATGTCGATTCGCCCTACCCGCAGCCTTCGCGTCAGGAACTGGTCATGACGCCCCACCGGATGCGCTACTCGCAGCATCGCATCGGCTACAAGCACTACGGCAAGTACGTCGAACAGATGATCCGCCAGCTGGGCCATGCACACGACCCCAGAACGGTATCGCAGACGGTGGACAATCTGGCCCGCTACATGCGTGCGAAAAGCTACGAGTACAATCAGGATTACCCGAACAACGAGGTGATCGTCCGGGACATCGAACGGATCTCCGAAGGTGCTATAAAAATCGATGAACAGACCTTGAATAAGTTCCGAAACGACCATAAACAGCACTTTTCGGCACGTCCGCAGCGGGGACCGCAGCGTCCGCAGCAGCGCTCGCAGCACAACCGCAACCAGCAGCGCAACCGCAATTTTCAGAAAAACAACGGCCAGCGCCGCAATTCTTCGCGCTAAATGTTCGCGTTGTCGAAGAAAAAAAGTATCTTCGTTGAAAATTCTTTTCAACCCGAATTCATGAACAGATTCACCGTTACGTTTTTTGCGGTCGCCGCGCTCGCGTTGGGCGGCTGCCGTTCGTCGAAAGTCGTCGTTTCGGGCCGTTTCGTCGGAACCGACGCGGCGACCGTCTATCTGGAGCAGGTCACGCCGTTGGCGCAGACCGTCATCGACTCCGCGACGCTCGATGCCGGAGGGAACTATCTCTTCCGGCTGAAAACGGCTCCGCAATCTCCTGCGCTCTATCATGTCGTCTACAACGGCGAGCGCATTCCGCTTTTCCTTGCGGCGGGCGACCGGCTGACGGTCGGTTCGGTCGGCAACGTCGTGCGCAACTACACGGTCGAAGGCTCCGAAGAGTCGGAACTCCTGCGGCAGTTCTACCAAGCGTTCGTCGGAGGCGCGCAGAACCTCGACAAACTCGCCGGCCGCATCTCGAAAGCCGGGCTTTCGGAGCAGGAGCGGCAGGCGCTCATCAAGGAGTACACGGCCGAGTATTACCGCATCCGCCGCGAGCAGCTGCGCTTCATCGTCGAACACAAATCCTCGCTGGCGGCGGTTTACGCCCTCTATCAGCGGCTGCCGGGCGATACCTATCTGTTCAACGGCGACAGCGACGTGGTCTACTACCGTACGGTGGCCGAAGCCCTCGAACAGAGCTATCCCGAATCGCCCTACCTGCAATCGCTGCTGGCCGAAATCACCCGCATGGATGCGCGTATCAGCCTGTCGTCGAACATCACCGAGACGGGGTATCCCGATTTGGAGATGGCCGATATCTACGGCAAGAAAATCCGCTTGTCGTCGCTCTTGGGCAAGGTCGTGCTGCTCGATTTCTGGTCGGCCGAACTGGGCAACAGCAATGCGCTCAATGCCGAGCTCAAAGAGATTTACGACGAATACCGCAATGCCGATACGCCGTTCGAGGTCTATCAGGTGGCGATCGATACGTCCAAACCGTTGTGGATCACCGCCGTGCAGGAGCAGCAGCTGCCTTGGATTTCGGTGAGCGACCTGCGCGGCCGGGCATCGAGTTCGCTGGGCATGTACAACGTGCAGAAGCTGCCGGCCAATTTCCTCATCGACAAGGAGGGCACGCTCGTCGCCCGCGACATCTACGGCAAGACGCTGGATGCCAAACTCCGGCAGCTGACCCGATAACGCGCAGCGAGGCACGCGGCGGGAGGATTCCGGCCGCAAGCCCCGCACCCGCCTAAACCCCGCACACGTCGCAATTTATGACAGAAAACGCACGACATAACGGTGCCGGACGCATCTATTTCGCCGCCGACGTCCATTTGGGCGGCGGCGATGCGGCGTTCGCACGCGAGAACGAACGGCGGTTCGTGGCGTGGCTCGACCGTGCGGCGGCCGATGCCGAAGCCATCGTGCTGTTGGGCGACATCTTCGATTTTTGGTTCGAGTACCGCCGTGTCGTGCCCAAAGGCTTCGTCCGCACGTTGGCCAAACTGGCCGAATTGACCGAACGCGGCATTCGCGTCCTCTTTTTCACGGGCAATCACGACATGTGGGTGCGCGATTATTTCGGGCGCGAGTGCGGCGTGGAGGTTTACACGGCACCGCAAGTGTTGGAACTCAACGGACAGTGGATTTTCGTGGCGCACGGCGACCACATGGGCGTCGGCCGCGAACCGCGCCTGCTGAACCGGATTTTCCGGTCGCGCACGTTGCGCTGGCTCTTTTCGTGGCTCGTGCATCCCGACTGGGCGATGCGCTTCGGCTTGTGGTGGAGCGGTCTTTCGCGCAAGTCGCACGCCGGGTCGGAGGGATTCGACGAATCGCTCACCGAACCGCTCGTTAGTTTCGCCCGACACTATGCCAAGAGCCACGAAGTCGACCACTTCGTTTTCGGGCACATGCACTTCCCGCGCGATTATCGCGACGGCGCGTTGCACACGGTACACTTGGGCGGCTGGGAAAAATGTCCGTCCTACGCCGTGCTCGACGAAACCGGCACACTCACTCTCGAAATGCTCACTCCCGAAACGCCCGACCGATGAAACAATACCAAGACCTCTTGCAGCGCATCCTGACCGAAGGCGTCGTGCGCGGCGACCGCACGGGAACGGGCACCAAAGGGGTGTTCGGGCATCAGATGCGGTTCGACCTGCGCGAGGGTTTTCCGCTGCTGACTACGAAGAAAGTCTTTCTGAAAGGGGTCATCCACGAGCTGTTGTGGTTCCTGCGCGGCGACACCAATATCAAGTATTTGACCGACAATGGCGTACACATCTGGGACAACGACGCCTATCGTTACTATACCGAACTATGCGCACGCGACGGGGTGCAGGCGTTCGACCGCGATGCGTTCCTGCAAGCCGTGCACGACGAGGCCGAATCGCCTGTTGCGGGGTACCGTTTCGGCGACCTTAACCACGTCTACGGCTATCAGTGGCGGTCGTGGCCCGCGCCGAACGGCGGGAGCATCGACCAGCTGGCGCAGGCGGTGGGACTTATCCGCACCAATCCCGAATCGCGCCGCATCCTCGTGTCGGCGTGGAACGTGGCCGAAGTGGCCGACATGGCCCTGCCGCCGTGCCACGTGCTGTTCCAGTTCTACGTGGCCGACGGTCGGCTTTCGTGCCAGCTGTACCAGCGGAGTGCCGATACGTTTCTCGGCGTGCCGTTCAATATCGCGTCGTACGCCCTGCTCACGATGATGACGGCGCAGGTCTGCGGTCTCGAAGCGGGGGAGTTCATCCATACGCTCGGCGATACGCACCTCTACCTCAACCATTTGGAGCAGGCTCGCGAGCAGCTTTCGCGCACGCCGCGCCCGTTGCCCCGCATGCGGTTGAATCCGGCCGTGAAGTCGTTGTTCGACTTCCGGTACGAAGATTTCACGTTGGAAGGTTACGACCCCTATCCGGCTATCAAAGCCCCGATGTCGTTCTGATTTTTATTCTGCACCATGATTTCCATGATCGTTGCCGTTGCGGAAAACGGCGTAATCGGCGACCGGAACGCGCTTTTGTGGCACATCGCGGAAGACCTGCGGCGGTTCAAGACGCTGACGACGGGTCATCCGGTCGTCATGGGCCGCAAGACCTACGAATCGCTCGGCCGTCCGCTGCCCAACCGCCGCAACGTGGTCATCACGCGCCGCGACGTGGAAATCGCGGGCTGCGAGGTCGTCCATTCGCTCGACGAGGCGTTGGCACTCTTTCCGGCCGACGAAGAGGTGTTCATCATCGGCGGCGCACAGATTTATGCCGAAGCCCTGCCCGTCGCCGACCGGTTCTATCTGACGCGCGTGCACCATAATTACGAGGGCGATACCCGTTTCCCCGACTGGAATCCGGCCGAATGGCGGCTCACCGAAGCGGAATCCGTCCCCTGCGGCGCGGAATATCCCTATCCCTTTACGTTCGAGGTCTACGAGCGGCGGTAGCGGCCGTTCGCGTTTGAATCCAGCTCTTTTAACGGGTGACGCGTATAATAGTAGGTGCTCTCGTAGGTTTCGCCGCGCAGGTTTTCGCGTCGGATGACCAACACGAGCTCCGAACGGGTCAGTTTTTCGATGCGGTATTCGTCGTTTTCCCATTCGTTCGACCTCACGAGCGTATCGTCGGCCAATGCCCAGTGATAATAGCTCGCATGGACGATTCGCGAGCCCTCGTGTTTCATCTCGATGCAGCCGAAACCGCCCGCATCGAACAATACGGTGATATAGATGTCGTGGTCATCGGTCGGAAAATCCACCGTCCATGCGTCGTCCGTTTCGAGGTCGACGTTGTGCGCATGGTATTGTCGGAGGAACCATTCGCCCGTGATGTTTTCGACGGTTCGGGGGCGTTCGCCATGCAGGTAGATGTGCCACCCCGAAAAGAATCCCGCCGCCGCAACGACGAGCAATGCGGCCGCAAGCCAGTAAATCCGTTTTTTCATCGATTAAGTGAGCTTTTCGCTTGTCGTGCGGCCCCGCCACGACTATTTATAAAAATAGGAAAGCGTGGTGCCGTAAACTTATTCAATGAATACGGGTCGTAGGAGATACCTCGATGAATTAAATAAGCAACAGCTCCACGCCCATACCCCATTCGAGGTACGACGTGGAAAGATGTCCGCTTATTCTCTTCATCTTGAATTTCCTACGTTCGTATTCAGAGAACAAACTTACACTTTCCGTGTAGTCAGTATGTCGTGTACAAAAGTAGCCATAATTTCGGGAAATCAAAATTCCGCGACCGGAAAACGTTACCGAAATTAGGTATTTATACCACCCCGCGAACCGCACGGAATCCCTACCTTTGCCACCGCAAAGGTTTTTTCGTGCGATGGCAAAATACTTCGATATGCTGATGGAGGACGTGCGGTTCCGCGAGGGGCTGCATGCCTGCATGAATTGCGGTGTCTGTACGGGCGTCTGTCCGGCGGCGGAGTTCTACAACTACGACCCGCGCCAAATCGTCAGCATCGTCCAGACGCGCGACGAGGAGGCCATCGAACAACTGCTGAAAGGCGATACGATCTGGTTCTGCGGCGAGTGCATGTCGTGCCGGCCGCGTTGTCCGCGCGGCAATACGCCCGGATACGTCATCCAAGCCCTGCGCACGCTGTCGCAGAAACTGGGCTTCTTCGTCGAAAGCGAAAAGGGCCGCCAGCAGCTGGCCTTGAAACGCACCATCGGCGAAAACATCCTCCGCACGGGCTATTGTCTCGTGCCGAAACTGGTGAAACCCGAACTGCATCCCGAACAAGGGCCCGTGTGGCAGTGGATTTACGACCACGACCGCGAAGTATTCGCTTGTTTCACGCCGGTTTACGGAAGCGAAGGGGCGGGCGCATTGCGCCGTATCGACGACGAATCGCTCGACGAAATCCGCCGGATTTTCGACGAGAGCGGCGGCACCGAGATGTTCGACACCATCGAACAGCACTCCGACCGCAAGGCCCGCGAAATGGGCTACGAGCAGGGCGCGGACGACCGCTACATGATGGACGTATTCCAGAAAAACAGCATCGAACCATGAAACGCAACAGCTGGCAGGATTACCAGAAACAGATAGCCGACGACCGCTACTACTATGCGCGCAGCTGCATCCGTCAGAATTTTTTTCCGGGCAGCGAGCGGGCGTTCATCGACATCCTGACCCGCGATTTGGGCAAGGATTTGCTCGATGACCCGAAACATTCGTCGTGCACGGGCATCGGCTACCATTCGGACATCGTGCCGCTGGAAACGATCATGACGGTCGTCGCGCGACAGTTCGCGCTGATGAACGAGGCGGGCTACGAGAATTTCGTGACGTCGTGCATCACCTCGTTCGGCATCTACACCGAAATCCTCGCCACGTGGGAGGAGTTTCCCGAGACCGAAGAGCGCACGCGCGAATACCTGCGCAAGGCGACGGGTCGCGAATTCACGAAGCCGGCGAGCCTCGCCCACACGTCGGACATCGTGTTCCACTTCCGCGACGACATCGCGGCGCGGGCCAAGCGTCGGCTGGTGAATGCCGCGACGGGCGAACCGCTGCGCGTGGTGGAGCACATCGGCTGCCACTATGCCAAAATTTTCCCGAAGTCGGGCATCGGCGGTTCGGAATTCCCCTACGTGCTGGCCGGCATGGTCGAGGCATGGGGCGGCGAGTGCGTCGACTATCCTGAACGCCGCCACTGCTGCGGATTCGGGTTCCGCAACTATCTGGTGCAGGCCAATCGCGGCTACTCGATCGCCAATTCGCACAAGAAATTGGAGAGCATGGCCCCCTACAAACCCGATTTCATCGTGGCCAACTGTCCGGGCTGCGCCATGTTCCTCGACAAGTGGCAATACACCATCGCCGAGATGGAGGGCACGACGTTCGGCGAAAACGGACACGGCATTCCGGTGCTGACCTACGAGGAGATGGCCGGGCTGGTCTTGGGCTACGACCCTTGGGAGCTGGGGATGCAGATGCACCAAGTCGACGTCGAACCGCTGTTGGACAAGATGGGCGTGGACTACGACCCGGCGGCGAAGTACTTGGGACGCAACGGAAAATTCATCGGCAAACCCGACACGGCGGCGGTGAACTGCGGCCAGTCGGAACTGCTATACGATATCAAGGAATGAAAAAGGCAATCGTCATAGGCGGCGGCCCTGCGGGGATGCAAACGGCCCTGCAACTGGCCCGGCGCGGCATCGAACCGGTCATCGTGGAGCGCGAAAACGCTTTGGGCGGCAAACTGCGCAACTGGCACCGGTTGTTCCCGTCGTTCACGCCCGCAACGGACGTGCTGGCCGAACTGCGCCGCCGCGTCGACGAACAAGGTATCGAAGTGCATCTTTCGACCGACGTCGAAAGTTTCACTGCCCGGTCGGTGAAATTGGCCGACGGCCGGACGTTGGCGTGCGATGCGGTGGTCGTCACGACGGGTTTCACGCTGTTCGACGCCCGCATCAAGGAGGAGTACGGCTACGGCATCTACGACAACGTGCTTACGTCGGCCGACCTCGAACGGATGTTCAACGAGGGGCGCGTGGCCAAAACCGACGGCTCGCAGCCGCGCCGCATCGCCTTTCTGCACTGCGTGGGCTCGCGCGACGAGAAGGTCTGCCAGCAGCACTGCTCGCGCGCGTGCTGCGTGACGGGCGTCAAGCAGGCCATCGAAACGAAACGCCTGCTGCCCGAAGCCGACGTGTTCAATTTCTATATGGACATCCGCATGTTCGGGCCGGGCTACGAGGAGCTTTACCGCGAAGCGCAGCAGCAATACGGCATCCACTTCGTGCGGGGACGCATCTCCGAAGCGGCGCCGGCTCACGACGGGCGGATCCGCATCAAGGCCGAAGACACGTTGACCGGACGTCCGCTGCGCATGAGCGTCGATTTGCTCGTGCTGCTCATCGGCATGCGGGCCAACGACACCAACGCCGCCTTCGCGGCGGGTGCGGGGCTGACCCGCGCGGCAAGCGGATTCCTGCAACCGGAAAACCTCTTTCTCGGCAACGTGCGGAGCGGGGTCGAAGGCATTTTCTATGCGGGTGCCGTCACGGCCCCGAAGACCATCGGCGAAACGGTCTGCGAAGCGATTGCGGCGGCCGATGCGGCGGCCGAGTACTTATTGAGAAAGTAACATCACGCGCATGGCAGCCATCAATTTCGGATACACGATTTCCCAACCGCGTGCGATCGACATCGACCGCAATAACCTGCGCAAGAGCGACGAGATTCTGCACGAGATGCCCGAACTGCAAACCTGCATCGGCTGCGGAAGCTGCACGGCGGTCTGCACGGCGGGCAACCTGACGGAATTCAACTTCCGCAAGGTGCACACGCTGGTGCGTCGCGGCGAGTATCAGGGTGCTTACGAGGAGATGAACAAGTGCATGCTCTGCGGCAAGTGCCGGCTGGTCTGTCCGCGCGGCATCAACACGCGGGGCGTGATTTTGTTGATTAAACGAAAATTAGGGGATTTTTAACACGCGTAATGGAGTTTTTCGCACCGTTCTGTATCCCGTTCATCGTCGGAGCCTGCGTGATGTTCGTCACGCTGGCGTGCAAGTGGGGCCTTTGGCTCTACCGGTTGCCCCGTGCCGACAAGATGCGCATCGTGCGCGGCATCCCGACGCGGGCGACGCTCGATGCCGCAGGCGAAGTCGTCTGCGAATCGCTGCTGCACCGCCGCATTTTCCGCATCAACCCCGTTCTGGGATACATGCACATGTCGCTGGCTTTCGGATGGTTCCTGCTGATTTCGGTGGGGTGGCTCGAAACGCTGGCCTACATGGGTTTGCGCTGGGTGCCGTTGCAGGGGCATGTCTTTTTCCGTTACTTCGCTACCGGTTTGCCCCACAAACCGGTCTTCGCGTTCGTCATGGACTTGCTACTGTTGTTCGTGCTGTCGGGCGTGGCGTTGGCTTGGGGCAAACGCTTCTTCTCCAAGCGGATGGGCATGCGCCGCACGACGAAACACGTGCTGGGCGACCGCATCGCGCTGTCGGCCCTGTGGTTCGTCTTTCCGGCCCGACTGCTCGCCGAAAGCACCACCTGCGCCCTCTACGGCGGCGGCAGCTTCCTGACCGGTTCGCTCGGCGCATGGATGTCCGGTTTTCTTTCGGCGGCGACGTTGCAGACCCTCGAAACCGGCACGTGGTGGTTCTATTCGTCGTGTTTGGGCATCTTCTTCGTGGCGTTGCCGTTCTCGCGCTACATGCACATATTCACCGAGATACCGTTGATTTTCCTACGACGGTACCGGTTGCGTTCGGGAGAACGCGAGAGCTCCTACGACCGGTTCCAAGTCGATGCCTGTTCGCGGTGCGGCATCTGCATCGACCCCTGCCAGTTGCAAAGCGTGCTCGGTGTGAACGACGTGCAGTCGGTCTATTTCCTGCGCGACCGGCGTTACGGCATGTTGCGCTCCGAAGTGGCCGACAACTGCCTGCTGTGCGGGCGTTGTGCGCAGCGTTGCCCTGTGCAGATCGACCTCAATACCCTGCGCGTCAACTCGCGCGACACGCTGCACGGTATTCCGGCAGGACGGCGTTACGACTATCTGAAAACGGCCGATCCCTCGTCGGGCGAAGGGAAAGTGGGGTATTTTGCCGGTTGCATGACCCTGCTGACGCCCCGCACGCTCGCGGCGATGGAAACGATTTTCCATGCGGCAGGCGAGGAGGTCTGGTGGGCCGACCGCGAGGGGGGCATCTGCTGCGGCCGTCCGCTGAAACTGGCCGGCGAAACCGAAGCAGCGCACCGGATGATGGAATCCAACACGGCATTGTTCCGCAAGCACGGCATCACGACGTTGGTCACGTCGTGTCCCATTTGTCTGAAAGTCTTTCGCGAGGATTACGCCCTCGACGGCATCGAGGTGCTCCACCATTCGCAGTATATCCTGCGCCTGATGCAATCGGGGCGGTTGAACGTCGCACAGAGTACGGCTCGGTTCACCTATCATGACCCGTGCGAGCTGGGACGCGGCAGCGGCATCTACGACGAGCCCCGCGCGGTCATCGAGGCGGTGGGTTTGTTGCTCGAACCGGCCGACACGCGCGAAAACGCGCTTTGTTGCGGGTCGTCGGTGGCCAATA
Source organism: Alistipes senegalensis (assembly GCA_023665825.1). GTDB lineage: Bacteria > Bacteroidota > Bacteroidia > Bacteroidales > Rikenellaceae > Alistipes > Alistipes senegalensis_A. The sequence goes on from JAMPDE010000002.1 coordinate 292,342, forward strand.
CTGCCATTACGGACGGTCAGCAGCTGCAAATTGCCCGCTCGGTAACGGCGGAACTCGAAGCGACCGGTGCCGAAACCATCGTTACCGCGTGCCCGCTCTGTAAAAAGGCGCTTGCACGCGGTGCGTCGCAGGCCGCAGTCTGCGATTTGTCCGAAATCGTCGCGGAAGCCCTCTCGAAGTAGATTTGTTCCGGTGTAGGATAAAAAAGAGGTCAGACATTCGTCTGACCTCTTTTTTAGTAGCGGGAGAAGGACTCGAACCTCCGACCTCCGGGTTATGAGCCCGACGAGCTACCAACTGCTCTATCCCGCGATGTAACATCGGCGTCGGAATTATTCCGATTGCTTTTGCAAGTGCAAAGATAATACGAATTTTTCGTATCGCCAAATAAAAATCAACGCCGATGCGATTTTTTCGGATTTTTTCGCACCGACCATCCGAAATGCCCGAGCGCATCGCCCAATGCGAAATACTCGCCGTGCGAATAGACGATCGGGTCGGCTTGCTCCAAGCAGAACCGGCCGGTCGCCGGATCGATCAATGCGGCATCCACCTGTACGTGAACCACATCGGCGAGGAACATGTCGTGCGAACCCAGCGGGACTACCTGCTTCACGCGGCATTCGATATTCACGGGCGACTGTTCGATGATCGGCGCGGCGACTTCGGCTGCAGGCAGCGGCGTGAGCCCCGTTTCGCGGAATTTGTCGTAGTCGCGTCCCGACCGGACGCCGCACCAGTCCGTCGCCCGCGCCAGTTCGCGCGTGGTGAGGTTGATGACGAATTCGCCCGTCCGCCGGATGATGTCGTAGGAGTGCCGTTCGGGCCGCACCGAGATATAGCACATCGGCGGGTCGCTGCAAATAGTGCCCGTCCACGCGACGGTCAGCAGATTGTATTCTTCGGGTGTTCCGCCGCAGCTGACCAACACCGCAGGCAGCGGATAGAGCACCGTGCCGGGTTTCCAATGCGCTTTCATGGCGCGAAGATACGAATTTTTTATTAGCGCGATAGACCGTTACCATGTTTCGGACGGTTCCTGCGCCGTTTAGCGCAGCAGGCCGCTTTACGGTTCGGTACGTCGTCTTCGCTCCCGACTGCTTGTTTGCATTTTTTTGTGAGGCGTAGTATCTTTGCGTATGCTCGAACGTTTCATACGCTTTCTGGAAGCTGAACGCCGCTTCTCGCCGCTGACGGTGCGCAACTACCGGCGCGATATCGAACGGTTCCTGCAATGGCTCGGAATCGCCGACGGACAGCCGGAAGATGGTTCGGAAAAGAGCCCGGAAAAAAGGCTGGCGGAGGAGCGGGAAGCCCTGCGCCGCGTTAAGACTGAAGACATCCGGGAATGGATCATCTACCGCACGGAACACGACGGGGTGAGCGCGCGTTCGATGAATCGCGAAATCTCGTCGTTGCGGGCGCTGTTCCACTGGCTTCAGAAAAACGGCGAGGTCGAGCGCAATGTCGTCAAACCCATCGCTTCGCTGCGTACCTCGCGCCGGCTGCCGGCATTCGTGCCCGAAAGCCGTATGACGACGGTCGTCGAACACTGCGAGGAAGAACCCGCCGATTTCGTCGCGGCGCGGGATGCGCTTATCGTGCTGTTGTTCTATACCTGCGGGCTGCGTCTGGCCGAACTGATTGCGGCCGATCGCGACGATTTGTCGGACGACTGCCGTTCGCTGCGGGTGCACGGCAAAGGCGACAAGGAGCGCATCGTGCCGATACTGGATTTCGTGCGCGAAAAAATTTCGGTCTATACGGATGCGATCGACAGGCAGAATTTTTGCAATTCTGCGAAAAAAGCACTATTTTTAACACAGCAAGGAGCGCGGATCTCCCGAAGCACGGTCTACCGCATCGTCCAGCGCGAGTTGGCGCAGGCGGGCGTGCAGGGGAAAAAGAGCCCGCACGTGTTGCGGCACACGTTCGCGACGCATCTGCTGAACGGCGGGGCGGACATGCGGGAGATTCAGGAGCTGCTGGGCCATGCCTCGCTGCAAGCGACGCAGGTCTACACGCACAACAGCATCGCGCGCCTGCAAACGGTATACGCAAAGGCCCACCCCCGCGAGAAGGGCGGGAAATAATAATCATTCTCTAAAATCACAGGCTATGAACGTACAGATTCAATCCGTGAAATTCGACGCCGACAAGAAGTTGGTCGAATTCGTAAACGCCAAAATGGCGAAGCTGGATCGTTTTGCCGAACGCTCGACCGGAGCGGAGGTCATCCTCAAACTCGACAAAGACCACGAGAAAGGGAACAAGATCGCCACGATTACGTTGCATATGCCCGGTGAGGATCTGGTGGCCTGCGACCAAGCGAAAAGTTTCGAGGAGGCGGTCGACGAAGCCATCGACGCGCTGAAACGCCAGTTGGACAAATTCAAGGGAAAGACCGAAAACTGATAACGGAATCCGCTTCCGCAGACCGGTAATATAGTCCGACCCTTTCGTCGGATAGCGACCGGGCGGGGCTGGAAAGCGACCCGCCCGATGCCGCTATCGGGTGCTATTTCTGCTTGGAAAATCCCTGCGCTTGCAGCCGGATTTCGCCGCCGTCGGGCGTCACCATGTGGCACCCTTTGTCGGCCGGCACGATATGGCCGATGACATCGACCAGTCCCAATCGCATGACTTGCTCCTGCATGGCCAGCGGTACGGTGAACAGCAGTTCGTAGTCTTCGCCGCCGTTCAGTGCCGCGACGACGGGGTCGAGGTGCATTTCGTCGGCCAGCGAGGTGGTTTGTTTGGCCAGCGGGATGCGTTCCAGATAGATGCGCGCCCCGCACCCCGAAGCCTTGCACAGTTGCATGAGGTCGCTCGCCAATCCGTCCGACAAGTCGATCATCGACGTCGGGCGGATTCGCTCTTCGCCCAGCACCGCCACTATATCCATGCGCGGACGGGGTTTCAGGTATTTTTCGAGCAGGTATTCGTATCCGGCGAATTGGGGTTGCGGGTCGCGCACGTCGTTCAGCACGCGGCGTTCGCGTTCGAGCAGCCGCAGGCCCATGTAGGCCGCTCCGAGATTGCCCGTGATGCAAATCAGGTCGTTTTGTTGCGCACCGTTGCGGCGGACGACATCTTCCTTTTTCGCATGGCCCAGCGCCGTGACCGAAATGACCAGCCCCGTCATTGAGGCCCGCGTGTCGCCGCCCACAAGGTCGACCTCTTGTTCGCGGCATGCGAACGCGATGCCTTCGTAGAGGTCGTCCAGCGCTTCGACCGGCAGTTTGGCCGACACGCCGAGCGACACGGTAATCTGCGACGGCAGGGCGTTCATGGCGAGAATATCGCTGATTCCGGCCGTCACGACCTTGTAGCCGAGATGTTTCAACGGAAAATAGGTCAGGTCGAAATCGACCCCCTCGAAAAACGTGTCGGTCGTGCACAGCATCGTTTCGCCCGCAGGGGGAGCGATGACGGCGGCGTCGTCGCCGATGCCGACGAGCGTCGAGGCGTCGCGGGCGGTGAATTTGCCGGCGAGCCGGTCGATCAGTCCGAACTGTCCGAGTTCGGCGATTTCCGTACGTTTTTTCCCTTCCATTTTTTTTCTAAAATAGGCTTGCTTCTTTTTTTGCTTGTTAGCTTTCCTCGTTCGCCACGCGGCGTTAAAAACGCCGTTCTAAACGTGGCAGACCGTTTCTGTGCTGCTGGCAGCCGCCCTCACTGCTTTGCTGAAAACCGTAACGGCGCAACGGCTTTCCGAAGCTCGATAACCGACCGTCGCACTTAAAACCCGCTTGAAAAGCGGGTTAATGAAAATTTTTACAAATTTAGCGAAATCCGTGCGTTTTTCAAAAATTTGGGCTAATTTTGCGTTCGATCAGGTTTATTCGATAGAAGTATCGCTATGAAAATCATCGTCTTATTCGGAGCGCCCGGCTGCGGCAAAGGAACGCAGGCCCAGCGGCTGAAAGAACATTACGGAATCGAACACGTCTCGACGGGCGAAGTCATCCGTTCGGAGATTCGGCGCGGCACGGAGCTCGGCCGCAGCATGGAGCATTACATCAGCACGGGCCAGCTGGCGCCCGACGAGGTGGTCATCGGCATGATTGCCAACTACGTGGCCGAACACAAGGACGCCGAAGGGTGCATTTTCGACGGATTTCCCCGCACGACGGTGCAGGCGCAGGAGTTCGACAGAATTCTGGCGAAGCACGGGTTGTCGGTCGATACGATGATCGACATCCGCGTGCCGGAGGAGGAGCTGGTGCGCCGCATTCTGTTGCGCGGCAAGGATTCGGGCCGCGCCGACGATGCGTCGGAGGAGGTCATCCGCGACCGGTTGTCGGTCTATCACGGGCAGACTGCCGTCGTATCCGATTTCTATTCGGCGCAGAACAAGTACGCTTCGGTGGACGGTCTGGGTACGATGGACGAGGTGTTCGGCCGTATCACGGAGATCGTGGACAAACTCTGACACGCGTTTTTGTACGTTATTTGCAACGGAAAGGCAGTATAATGCTAAATTTCCGTAGCCATGAACAACGACAAAACGAAATGCGATCCCTGCGAACGGGATTTTCAGAAAAATCTGAACGACATTATCCGGGAGGGGCAGGCTCCGAAAGGCGCAGACCACGACGCCTGCGAAAAAGAGCTGAAAAAGGCATTCGGGGCTGAAACCGGTGCGTCGCAACCCTCCGGTTCGACGACGCGGACATCCGACGAATCGAAAACGGAGCGGCAGTAAATTCCGCATCATACTTTTTTGAAGGCCGGCGTATTTTCGCCGGCCTTTTTCGTTTCGGCCGAATGGCACGGAGTGTGCCTTATGGTCGGAACCATGCGCCTCGCTCTCTTGATTCACCTGTTATGGGTCGCTGCGACGCTCCCCGTCGTGACGCGGCAGCACCGGTCGCCCGCTTCGGCGGGGGCTTGGCTTGCCGTCATCGCCCTGCTGCCGTTGTTCGGGACGTTGCTTTATCTGCTGGCCGGAGTTCGCACGCGCATCCGAATCGTTTCGCCCGTCGGCACGAAGCCGCACGAACGTGTCGGTGACCGGCTCGAACGCATCATCCGCACCGGTTGCGGCACGCGAATCACGCTCCGCAACCGCGTGCAGCTGCTCCATAACGGCAACAACGCTTTCACGGCGCTGATTGCAGCCCTGCAACGTGCGACGCAGAGCATCCACATGGAATACTACATCTTCCGCGACGACCGCATCGGCCGCACCATCGCCGACATTCTGACGCGCAAGGCGCGCGGCGGACTCGAAGTGCGGGTCATCTACGATGCCGTCGGGTCGTGGGGCATGCACGGTGCGTTGTTCGACGGCATGCGGCGCGCGGGGATCGAAGTCCGGCCTTTCGGGCCGTTGCGCTTTCCTTACTTCACGCCCCGCAGCACGCGACGCAATCACCGCAAGATAGTCGTTACGGACGGAAAAATCGCTTTTCTGGGTGGCATAAACATTGCAAAGTACTACCTCGACGGCGACGACATGGGCAAATGGCGCGACGAACACCTGCGAATTGAGGGCGACGCCGTAGCCGATTTGCAAAGGCTTTTTCTGTCCGATTGGGCGCACGTCGGCGGTGCACGGCTCGATGCGGCCCGTTACATCGCCCGTCACGCCGTTCGGCAGCGGCTTCCGCTCCAAGCGGCATGGGCCGGTGAGGGGCCGACGCGGACGACCCTTGCCGATGCCTTTGTGACGGCCGTCATGCAGGCCCGCGAGCGGATACGCATCTGCACGCCCTATTTCCTGCCGCCCGACCTGCTGCTGGATGCCTTGCGGATGGCTTCGCGCAGCGGCATACGGGTGGAAATCATGCTTCCCACGTGCAGCGATTCGACGTTCGCCGATCGGATTGCCGATACCTACGTCGAAGATATGCTCGATGCGGGAATCGCGGTTTATTGTTACGAAAACGGTTTCCTGCATGCCAAACTGTTCCTCGTGGACGACTGCCTCGCGTCGGTCGGCACGGCCAACATGGACTATCGCAGTCTGGCGGACAACTGGGAGGTGACGATGTTCATCCGCGACCCGCAGACCGTCGCCGAGCTTTCGGCGACCTTCGACCGCGACCTCGCATCCTGCCGCCGAATCACCCGCGCGACATGGCATCCCTCTGCTTGGCGACGCGTGCTCGGCAACGTCCTGCGTCTCGCTTCGCCCCTGATGTAAGACCCTCGTCGCGCCCGATTGCGCGGCGATTTAATACCGTTTATTTTATGAAAAAATTCTTTCTTACGCTCATCATCGCCGCACTCGCTTGCGGTTCGGCATCGGCCCGACGGCTGCAAGCCGGTTTGCGCGGCGGTGTGACTGCTACCGACTATCGGTTTTCGCCCGTCGTCATCGACGGTACGCGCTTCACGGCCGGTTCGACCCGTGCCGGTTTCGAGACGGGCTTCGTCCTGCGGCTGAATCTCTCGAAACACCTCCACCTGCAATCGGAGCTCGATTACGGGTTTATTAATTATTCGGTGCATGCCGCTAACACGAATTTGCGCACAAACGTGCGGCTGCGCTCCGAACGGCTCGAAGTACCCGTGCAGCTGGGCCTGCAATTCGGCGCGCTGCGCTTGTTCGGCGGTGCCTCGTTCCGGTTGCATACCTCGTTGCACAGCTCGCACACCGACCTGTTGAAAGTGAAATTTTCCGAGAAACCCGCGTGGCTGGGCGGCGTCGGACTGAACATCGGCAAGTTTTTCTTCGATGCCCGCGTGCAGGGGCCTTGCGTCTCGAAAAACCGCGATACGTTCATTTCGCGCGGCGTCGCCCGCCAAGTCCGCGTCCGCAACGATCTGGTCTGGTCGGGCTCGATCGGGTTTTTCTTCTGACAGCCCTCGCTGCTCCGACGGCACGAAGGGCGCAGAAACGTCGCAAAGCGTATGGAGCGTCCTTCGCGCTTAAAACCCCGTTCTTAACGGGGCTACATATTGCTCTCGTAGAGATGGCGCATGACGGTGAAATAGGCCGGATCCCGGATTTCGCCGCGCTTGTACATGCCGCCGACCACCAGCCGGACATAGCGCAGCAGACTGCGTTGCAGGCATTTGTACAGCGGACAGTTCATGTAGTTCTCGTGGTCGAGCAGCACATCGCGCACGGGCCGCAGCGAATTGGTGTAGTTGGACATTTCGTTGCGCAGGGCCATGCCCGTTTTGGTCGAGGCGGCGATTTTCGCGATCGACATCGCCCGCAGTTTTTCGCACACCGTGTTCAGCAGCACCATCACTACGTTGTCCATCAGCGTGTGGCCGTGCATGAAAAGATAGGCGTTTTCGCGCGTCACGCCGCGTTCGCCGAGCTGCCGCTCGAATTCGCGCATCGGTTCGAGCATCTGCGGATTGCGGGCGGCGAGCATCTGTTCGCGTTTGGCGACGTTGCGGGCGAGCCACGCCAACGTTTCGGCTCCGTTGTCGCGTATGTCCAGAAAATTGATCCGCACGGACGACTTGAAATCGCACAGCGGAAAGACGTTTACCGTGTCCAGCTGGGCCGAAAAGGCGTACCACACGAACAGCGGATAGATCGTCCGCGAATAGTCGTGCATGAAGCGCACGAAGTCGAAGATGCGCGTGTCGTTCTTCGTCGCCTTGACGCAGACGTTGTGCAGGGCCGGCGCGTAGCACAGATAGTTTTCGGTGGCGTACGTGAAGGTGTGGAACACGTATTTCGAGCCGTTCACGACGCGCGACTGGGGCGTGCGGTCGGCGAACAGATAGTCGAAGTCCGAGTCCATGCACAGCAGCAGTTGTTCGGATGCCTGCGGAACCATGTTCAGCAGCACTTTTTTGCCTTTGGGGAGGTCGTCGCGGTCGGGCACCGAAATTTCGAAGCGCAGATAGGGCGTGCGGAAATGGTCGAAGATACCGCGCCAGAAAGCCACGTCCTCGTAGCCCTCGACATAGACTTCGACCACCCGTTGCTGGGGGTCGGCCGGAAGCGGTCGGGGGAGTTCTTCGGGGCGGGGCACACGGCGGTAGGCACTGTTGTTCTGCCGCCGTTTTTCGCGATTCTTCTTGGTCATGGCAGAACAAAGATAGGCAATAATCGGAAAGGCGAAGTCTGAAATCGGAAAATTTTACGTGGCTTCGGATTTTCGCATCTTCAAACGGTATATTGCCGCTTTTATCGGTTACCGGTGCTATTCGGCAATACGCCCGACCGAATTTCGGCCGGGCGTATCGGGGATGTTTGCTATGCTTTCTGCGGCTTGTGTCAGGACAGCGGAAATGGCAGGGGCTCATTGATTTTTGAACAAGCTGCGGCCGTTGCGTATCATTTCGGATTCGCCGTTGCAGGGGACGATCTTGAATCGGTAGGCATAGTGCTTCGCCAATAGCCGGTATTGCTCCGAAGGGCGGGCCTTGATACTCCAAGTATCCGTGCCGCCGACACCGGTCTGTATACAGTCGATATTGACGGTCAAGGCATCGGCCAGAAGCTCGACTTCGTTGCTGTGGCGCGCCTTGTCCAGACTTTCCTGCGTGCAATTCCATACCGATACGCTCAACGGTTCGACCCCGACGAATTGGATGCCCCGACCGTCTGAAGTCGTCAGGGAGAGCCAGCGGACGTCACAGCGGTTGCCGTTTTCCTGAGGGGTGATGTAATCGTGCATAAACTTTTCGGGAGAGCTCCGGTAGAGTCCCAGAAAGGCGCCGCAGGAGCGGTCGGAATAATTTTCCTGCGGCCCTTTCCCGAAATAGGCGATTCGGTCCAGCGTGTTGGGAACGCAGGTTTGCAATCCTATGCGTAACGGTTCCGGCATCCGGTCGGAGATGTCGAGCTTGTAATTCACAGTCAAGACCCCTGCACCGTCGAGAGTATAGGTCAGCGTCAGCCGGATACTGTCGGGGATTGCCTTTTCGACGGTGACCGAGCCTGCCGATTCGTCGATTTGTACGGAGACGGTCTGCAATTTTTCGGGGGCATCTTTCCAGCACCCTGCGATTTTTCCGGTACGCCAGCCGCGCCAGTCGTTGTCGGTGGAGGCACGCCAGAAATTGGGTTGCAGCGGAGCGCTTATCAGTTTGCGTCCGCGCACCGAATGCAACGCGATGTACCCGCTGCGGCGGTCGATTTCGGTGCGGGAGCCGGCAGCATTCAACACGATACGATTATCCTCCTGCGTGACGGTCGTCTTGCCTTTTGGAGCAGTTCGGATCAGTTCTTTGTGAACGGGCAGTGCAAACTGCTCTTCGGCGGCGATGTGTCCGGCTTCGGCGTACGGGGTCCGGTGTTTTTCACGAGCCTGCACACGGAGCAGGTATTCAGCACCGGGTTCCGGTTTGAAAGGGCGGAATGCGATTCTGGTTTCGGAACAACAGCCGGCGGCGGTCGGCGGCACCTTAAAACTGCCGTGCTGGAGCACGCCTTTGTCGGTCGAAAGTTCCCACGTGAAATCGTAGCGTTCGGTGCTGGCGAAGAAATTGCGGTTGCGGACTGTGATTTTTCCGGCAGCAAGGTCCGAAGCCGAGAACTCGACGGGCTGGAAGACATATTTGCACTCCATTGCGGCAGGTTTCAGCGTACGGTCGGGATTGACGATGCCGTTGCAGCAGAAAGCGGCGTCATGATGTTCTCCGGCCGGTTCAAAATCGCCGCCGTAGGCCCAGTAGGTGCGTCCTTGTGCGTCTTTTTTCGTCAGTCCCTGTTCCACCCAGTCCCAGATGTGGCCGCCCAGCAGCCCGGCGTGTGCTCGGATGAGTTTCCAGTAGTCGTTCAGGCCGCCGGTGGAGTTGCCCATCGAGTGCGCGTATTCGCACATCATTACGGGGCGGTCGAGCATCGGATTGAGTGCCATCTGTTCGAGCTGCGCGACGGATGGGTACATGCGGCTTAGTACATCGACATAGGCGGGGTCGGTGGGATTGCCGCCGTTTTGCGGCTTTTTAACCGGTCCGGCGGCTGACCGGTTGTCCGTTGCCATTGCGCTGGTAAAGGTTGCGGCTGAGGTACGTTTCAGTGGAACGTAAAGCGGATGCATCGGCTGACCCTGCGCTCCTTCGTAATGGATCAGACGGGTCGGGTCGTAGTCTTTGGCCCAGTTTGCCGCTGCCGCATGCGCCGGCCCGCAGCCGGATTCGTTGCCCAGCGACCACATGATGACCGACGGATGGTTGCGGTCGCGGATGACCATGCGGCTTACGCGTTCGAGAAATGGTGTAATCCATTGCGGATCGTTCGAGAGCAGGCCGCCTTTGCCGTGCGTCTCGATGTTGGCCTCGTCGACGACATAAAGACCGTAGCGGTCGCAGAGTTCGTAGAAATAGGGGTCGTTGGGGTAGTGCGACGTGCGTACGGAGTTGATGTTGAGTCGCTTCATGAGGCGGACATCTTCCTCCATCGATTCGCGCGAAACGGTTTTGCCGCTATATGGGTCGTGGTCGTGCCGGTTCACGCCGTAGAGTTTTACCGGTACTCCGTTGACGAGCATTTCGCGGCCGCGCAGGCGGACGTCGCGGAATCCGACCTTGCAGCTGCGTGCTTCGGCGAGTTTCCCGTCGGCGTCGCGGATCGTCATCACCAGCGTATAGAGTGCGGGATTTTCGGCACTCCACTTTTCGGGTGCGGCGATACGCTCTTCCAACAGCGCGAAATAGACATTATCGCGCTGGGGATAGGCTTCCGCAAGAACCTCTTCGACGGGCAGCGTCAGTTCTCGTCCCGCTGGGGTTCCGTCGGGTGCGTAGAGCCGTGCGCTGAGTTGCCAACCTGCGGCGGAGATTCCTTCGCGCAAATCTATTGTCGGGCGGATTTGCAGCAACGCGTCGCGCATGTCGGCATCGAAGATCGTTCTGACGCCGAAATCGCCGATTGCGGCATCGGGCTTGGCGGAGAGGAAGACTTCGCGGTGAATGCCTGCCATGCGCCAGTGGTCGGCATCTTCGAGATAGCTCCCATCGGTCCATTTGAATACCCGGACGGCCAGTTTGTTCGTTCCCGGCCGTAAGAATTCGGTGATATCGAATTCGCTGGGCAGGCAGCTGTCTTCTCCGTATCCGGCCAAGATGCCGTTTACCCAGACGTAGAAACCGGAATATACTCCGCCGAAATGCAGGGTTACCCGGTGGCCGCTCCACGCTTCCGGCACCGAAAAGGTGCGGACATAGCAGCCTGTGGGATTGTCGCGCGTGATGTAGGGCGGCTTGAATTCAAAGGGGTAGACGATGTTGGTATAGATCGGGTAGCCGTAGCCCTGCATCTCCCAGCATGAAGGAACGGGAATTTCGTCCCAGCCGGTCAGGTCTGCGTCGGGACGCCAGAAATCAGCAGGGCTTTGGGTGGTGTCTTCGGCGAAACGGAATTTCCACATGCCGTCGAGCGATTGGATGCGTGACAGTGTGCGGTCGCCCGTGAGTGCGTCCTGTTCGGAACAGTAAGAGTAGGAGGTTGCTCGTGCGGGAAGCCTTCGCAGGGCATTGACGGATTGGTCGGCGGGAGCGTTCCATTCGGACGCGGTTGCGGCGGTGCAGAGGGTGGTTCCGCAGAGGAGAATTGCTAGAAGTCGGTTCATCGGTAAGTCTTTTTTAAGATACAAATTTAATAGGTTTTCGCATTGCGATGGTCGCCGTGTCGGTAATAAACGCTCCGTTTCAGCGGAATCTGCATGCCTCCGGTGTTTTCGAGCCAGTCGTAGAGATCGTTGGCCAGCGAACGGATCGTGTCCTGTAACTCCGGCCGGTCGATCAGATTCGTCGTCTCGTGGGGATCTTCTTGCAGATCGTAGAATTCATTGGTGTCCCAGATGCCGTGATAACGGATGTATTTGTAGCGGTCGGTGCGCACTCCGAATACGGTCGGCGTCTGGGGGAACGCATATTCCCAATAGTATTCGTAGTAGATGCGCTTGCGCCAGTCGGCTATCGTGCCGCCTTTGAGCAGCGGCAGGAACGATTCGCCGCACATCTGCGGTGCAGAGGCGAGGCCGCAGGCGGCCATGATCGTGGGTGCGATGTCGATATTCTGCACCATCTCCTCCACCGTGCGGCCCGCCGGAATGAGTTCGGGGCAGTAGGCCAGCATCGGTATGCGCACGGAGGGTTCGTAGAAATTGCGTTTGTCGATCAGTCCGTGTTCACCCCACGTGAAGCCGTTGTCGCCCATATAGATCACCAGCGTCGATTCGCCGAGCCCTTCGGCTTGCAGAAAATCCATCAGCCGCCCGATGGCATCGTCCATACTGGTCACCGTCTCGCAGTAATTGCGGAAATCCTCCTCATACGGCAGTGCGCCGTGATACTGATAATCGACGCCGTGCCAGCTTTCCCGCTGGTTCTTCACCCAGTCGGGGAGGCGGTTCTCGCCGTACCAGCCCCGTCCTGCGAGCGGCCTGCCGTCCGTATCCTTGCTGGGTAGTTGGGGAATTCCGTACTCCGGTACATTGAACGACGGCGGATAAACTACGTTTTCGTCTTTGTACATCCCTTTTCGTGACGGAGAGGGCTGGAACCCGGAGTGTACCGATTTGTAGGAGAGATAGATGAAGAACGGATTGTCTTCGTTTTTGCGTACGAAATCAATGGCGTGGTCGGTCAGAATGTCGGTGGAGTAAAGTTCCGGGTCGAACGTTACGCGTTCGCCATTGATGTTCAGCACCGTGTTGTAGTAGGTTCCCTGTCCTCGGAATCCTTCCCAGTGGTCGAATCCGGGTTGGGGCCTGTCGTCTTGGTTGCCCATGTGCCATTTGCCGAAGAAAGCGGTGCGGTATCCGTTCTGTTGAAGGTACTGCGGAAAAAAGACCAGATCGGCGGGCTTCGGCGCTTGGTTGTCCACGACGGTATGGGTGTGCGTAAACAGACCGGTGAGAATGGAAGCTCTGCTCGGCGAGGAGAGCGACGTGGTTACGAACGCATTTTTCAGAAAGGCGCCTTCACGAGCCATGCGGTCGAGTGCCGGGGTTCGGAGCCATGGAACGGCACCTGTGAACCCCATGAAGTCGTAGCGGTGGTCATCGCTGAGGATAAAGATGACGTTGCGCGGTTTTTCGCCGTTGCGGGCGACTGGAGTGGGTGCAGCCGGTTTGGCTGCCGCCTGCGAAAGGGCGAGGGCTGCAAAGCCTGCGGGCAGTGCGATTCGTTTCAGGTGCATCATAGTTTTAGGGTTGTCATTTCTGGATTGAGGGCCATACATTCGATGTGGTTCAGTACCTCTGCGGCATCTTCCGGCGTCGCAAGCGTGATGCTCCGGCTTTCGCCCGGCAGGAGGTCGAAATAGTTGTCTGAAAAGATTCCCGCCGTACCCTTGTAGTGCAGGGTGAAGTTTTTCGCCAGTTTGTCGCTGCTCACCGTAATCCGGCAGGTCTCTGCTTCCGGCTTCTCGGCGCGGATACGGACCGTTGCGGCCGGAAGTGCGGCGTTTTTCATCGTCTCGAAGTACTGCAAGACCCGGTAAACGCCCTTTTCGGATTGAAATTCGCAGACCAGTATCACGTTGCGGGAGTCTGTGCCGGCCAAATAATCATGCACGCCGTACCGGAGTACACGTTGCGATGCAGCGGCTCCGGCGGTGACGGGAACGGTATTGCTTTTCAGTTCGTTTCCTGAAAAATCCGTCAACGTGAGCTTCAGTACGCCCCGCAGCTGCTTCCGCAGGTCGGAAACGACGAAAATATCGAGCGAGTCGCCTTGTATGCAGGGCGAGACGATGACCGGTTCGCACGCTTTTTTTATAAAATAGTGCATGGCTTTCCACCGGCCGTAGTAGTCGATTCCCGACCAACTGGCGCAGGGCCATACGTCGTTGAGCTGCCAGATGAGCGACCCCATGCAATAGGGCATGTTGCGCCGGTGCGCCTCCATCGCTGTCTTCATCCCTTCGGCCTGCATCAACTGGCTGAGATAGAGCGTGCGAGCGAAATCGTCGTCGCGCAGGTAGGATCGATCGACATATTCCAGCATGCGGGCGTCTCCCTTTTTCTGGTCTCCCTGATGCGACTTCATGGAAGGAGAGGCGAGACGGCGCTCCCCTTCGGGGATGAACCGCTCGACCGACGAGAGTTCGGGGTAGGATTGGAGCCCGTATTCCGATGTGAAACGGGCGATCTGGGTATCGTAAGCCGTTATGGGGTCGCCTTTGTGCCAAACGTCCCAGTTGTGTACGTCGCCGTAGCGCCAGCGATTCGCCGTGTCGAGGCCCCAGCCTTGTGAAGGTGACGAATGCCAGTAGGGAACGGTGCCGCCGCAAAGACTGTCTACGACACCGGGCAGGATATTTCGGAATAAGATTTCGTTTACGCGGTCGAATTGTTCGGCCTCTGCTTCCGTATAGAATTTGCGGAACCGGCTGTTGCGTTTGTCATGAGGTTTCCACGCTACATCTATTTCGTTGTTGCCGCACCAGAGAACAAGTGACGGGTGGTTGCGCAGCCGGCGTACGTTGTCTTCGGCTTCGGCCCGGATGTCGGCATAGATTTGCGCCGAACCGGGATACATGTTGCAGGCGAAGACGAAGTCCTGCCATACCATGATGCCGTACCGGTCACACATCTCGTAGAAGTCGTCCGATTCATACGTGCCGCCGCCCCAGACACGCAGCATGTTCATATTGGCTTCGGCGGCACTCCGCACCAGAAATTCCGTTTTCTCCCGCGAAATTCGGGACAGAAAGGCATCGGCCGGCACATAGTTGGAGCCTTTGCAGAATACCGGAATACCGTTCACCTCGAAGCCGAAACTGCGTCCGCGACCGTCCGCATCGTCGCGGCAGCAAAGCGAGACGGTTCGTATGCCGCTCTTGACAGCCGTGCGGTCGAGCTCCTTTCCTTCTTTTTCCAGTACGAGCTCCACGTCGTAGAGGTAGGGTTCTCCCATTCCGTTGGGGTACCACAATCGCGGGGAGGGAACGTCGAACCGCTCTTCGATGGCATGCGCTCCCGCATCCAATGTCTTGTCTGCGGTAAGGATGGTCTTCCCGTTCAGCAGGATACGGATCCGGTAGTTGCCGGACACATCCGTCCGCAGTGCGATTGATGCGCTCATCTGCGCTTTCCGCTGCTCGATCGAGCGGGTGCGGATGTGGAAATCCTCCACACGGGCCTCGTTCCACGCTTCGAGTACGACCGGATGCCACAACCCGGAGGTTACATAGCGCGGTGCCAAGTCCCAGCCGTACTGGTAGCCCGGCTTGCGCGTGAAAACGCTTACCTTGTTGGGACCCAGTCCGCCCAATGCACTGAGGTCGTTGTTGGCGGTGAGACGGCTGCCGTAGGCCGTCATGTTGTTGAGCCCCTGCATGACAGGAGAGTGAAACACGATGTGCAGACGGTTGTTCCGGGATTTCAGCAATCCTTTGACGTCGCTTTTCCATGTGCGGAACATATTGCCTGTACGGTGGAGCAGTTCGCCGTTCAGCCGGATGTCGGCATAGCAGTCCACTCCTTCAAAGACGAGTCGCACGTTGTCGTACGAGAGTAGTTCGGGGGAGTCGAAGGTGCAGCTGTATTCCCAATCGACTTTGTCGATCCATTGCAGGTCGTTTTGGTTGCTGCCGTAGAACGGATCGGGAATCCGCCCGTTTGCCAGCAGGTCGGTATGCACGGTTCCGGGTACTTCGGCCGGAAGCCATTCGCCGATTCCGTATTGCCGGAATTTCCATTCTCGGTTCAGTTCGGTGCGCCCTGCGGCTGAAATCCGGTTTCCTGCGGCGGCAGCCAGAATCCATAGGATCAAGAAAAGTCTGTTCATCGGTTGTCGGATTGGGTTGTCGCAAACATAACTCAAACGATCTAGAATGACGGTCAGCGATCCGTCAAAAAATAACACATTGCCCGGCTTCGGCAAATTTCGGATACCGAAAATGCGCCTTTGCCGTCTCTGATAGTTTTAGACGAATCCGTGCTTCGGGAATCGCCTGAAAATTCGTAGTATTGCTGTCAGGACAAAACATATGCAGCTATGAAAACAAAACGTCTTTCGAGATTTCTGATGATTGCGGCACTGGTGTTCGGCTGTGGGAATCCGTATGCGGAGGAGCGGCCGGATATATTGTGGTTTGCGACCGAAGATGCGCATTCTTATGATTTCGGCCGTTGCGGCAACGGGTGTTTCGCTACGCCGCCCGTGATGGACGGTTCGGACGGCTCCGCCGTCTCCGCCGAATCGCCGCTGTTTACTTTCGGAGTTGTTACCGACGTGCATTATTCGAGTGTCAAAGAGACGTGGGCGGCTCGTCATTATACCGAATCTGAAGAGAAACTTCGGGAGGCGGTCGCGACGTTCAACCGTGCACATGTCGATTTCGTGGTGTCGCTGGGCGATATGATCGACGGCGATGTCGGGAGCTACGCGGTGATTCGGCCGATCTTGGAGCAGTCCGCAGCTCCCGTCTACAAAATTTTGGGAAATCACGATTATCTGGAGCCGTACGGTTCCGAAGAGCAGCGGCACGTGTTGGAGGTGCTCGGCATTTCCGACCCTTATTTCTCCGTGTCGAGGAACGGGTATCGGTTGCTATTTCTCGACAGCAACGATCTTTCGGTGTATGCCCGTGCAAAGGATTCGCCGGAGTACGAAGAGGCGGTCGCTCTCCTTGATTCGTTGAAGCGATCCGGTGCGGCGAACGCCCGGCAGTACAACGGTGCGATCGGAAAGGCGCAGCGGGCGTGGCTCGTTCGGGAGTTGTCCGCTGCCGAGAGCAGGGGTGAGCGGGTGATTTGCTTCGCCCATATGCCGCTCATGCCGCCGGCAGGTCAGTTTACATTGTGGAATAATATGCAGATTGCCGCCCTGTTGCAAAAATACGCTTGTGTCCGGGCATTTCTCGCAGGTCATCATCACAAAGGGGGTGTTGCCCGTTTCGGTTCCGTTCTGCATTTCACCTTTCAAGGCATGATCGAAGGGCTGGATAACCATTATGCGATCGTCGAGGTTTATCCTGAAAAATTCGTAATTCGCGGATATGGCGTTCAACCGGACGAAACGATCTGCTGGCTGCAGACGACCGCTCCGCATGATTGATATGCACATGAAAAAGGGAGGAACTCGTTTCCTCCCTTCTGATTTCGCGTTGGCCGCATTATAGATTCAGAATCGTGTCGAGCGGCAGGTCAGCGCTGGAACTTCCTGCCTGCAGTACGAATTCACCTTGTTCCAGTTTCCAATCGTGGGACTCGGTATCCCAAAACGAAAAACTGCGGCGGTCCAGCTCCAGCGTCACCGTTTTGCTTTCGCCCGGTTCCAGTGTCACTTTGGTAAAGGCTTTCAGCTCTTTTTCCGGTCGTTCGACGCTGCTCCGGGTGTCGGAGACATAGAGTTGAACGATCTCTTTTCCGGCTCGGCTTCCGTCGTTTTTGACGCGTACCGTTACCAGAACTCTGCCTTCGTCCTCCATCCGGTTTTCGCAGACGATACTTTCATAGGTGAACGTTGTGTACGACAGTCCGTAGCCGAAGGGGAAGACGTATGGAATGCGATGCTTGTCGTACCATCTGTATCCGATGAAAACGCCTTCCGAATAGGGTACGTCGATCGTCTCGCCCGGGCGTATGTGATTGGAAAAGCCCTTTACCGAGTCCTGTTTCCAGCCGAGCCAGTAATTTTTGTATTGGTTGTTGCCATGCCAGTAGGGCTTGCCGCCGATGTGGTTGAATCGCGGAGCGGGCGAATCGTCGAAGTTCCGTTCGACAGTGAACGGAAGTTTTCCCGAGAAGTTTTCTCGGCCGGAAAGCAGTGCCGCCAGTGCCGTCCCCCGTTCCTGCCCGAGAAAATAACACCAGACAACGCCCCGTACGTCTTTCAGCCAATCCATCGGCATCACGTTGCAGGCATTGATCAGCACGATGACGTTCTTGTTGAGTCTGGCCGTCTCCCGCAGCCGTTCGAGCTGGTCGGAGGGTTCTTCGTAGGGGATGTCCCGTCCTTCGCCTGCCGGTTTGTTGAGGCGGAAAAGCACTACGTCGGCCTTGCGGATCGTCTCCCTGTCGGGATCGGTTTGGCAAATGAGATCGTCGCCGTAGACGGATCTCAATCCCTGTTCGTAGCTTACGTGGTCGTATCCCGTCACGAAGCCGCTGCCCGTTCCGCTATGAATTTCGTCGGTGCCGGTCAGCAGAATGCGCTGTCCCGGTTTCAGCGGCAAGATGTTGCGTTGGTTCTTGAGCAGCACCATCGCTTCCGCAGCGCACTGTGCTGCAATGGCTTTGTGCTTGTCGAAACGGGCGAAAAGCGACGGATCGTTGAAATCCCTGTCGTAAATTCCCATTTCAAAGAGCGCGTACAGGGTGGGGTAGATCATCCGTTCCAGCAAGGCTTCCACTTCGGCCTTGCGCTCCGCCGAAGCGGCGGTTTCGCGCAGGATGTACTCCCGGAACGTGGCGTTTTCGGGCATGAGCAGCGTTTCGCCCGACGTCAGCACCAGATGCTGCAGCTGCGGATAGTAGCCTGTATTCTGCCAGTCGGTCATGGCCATGCCCTTGAATCCGTACTCTCGGCGAAGTATGTCGGTGATCAGCGGTTTGTTCATCGGGCAGGGCAGGCCGTTGGTGAGGTTGTTGCCTGTCATTATGCCGAGACAGCCGGCTTCGGCGATCATCCGTTCCCATGGGAGCAGATAGATCTCGCGTAGGGTCCGTTCGTCGATCATGCTGTTGGCGATGTGGCGGCAGAAGTCCTGATCGTTACCCAGAAAATGTTTGGGCGTGGCGATGATGCCGTTGTGCTGCAGCCCCTTGACATAGGCTGCGGCTATGACGGAGGTGAGCAGGGGATCTTCGCCCATGTACTCGAAATTCCGTCCGCCGACTGATAGCCGTTGGATATTGGCACCGGGCCCCAGCAGAATATCTACGCCGAGTGCCCTGCATTCTTCGGCCAGATTGCGCGACATCTCGGTCGCGAGCGCGGGGTTCCATGTCGAAGCCAGCGGCAGCATGCCGGGGAAGGAGGTGCTTTTGTCTTTCACCAGCGTCGTTTGCAGGCGAATGCCCTGTGAAGCGTCGGCCATCGAGACCGGACGCACGCCCAGACGGGGTATGCCGGCTATCATGAAGCGGTTCCAGCCGCCCGTTAAACGTAATTTTTCCTCGAAGTTCATGCGGCGGATCAAATCTGCGGCACGTTCCGAAGCCGGAAACGATGGGTCGGCATAAATAGCGCCGCGTATGACGGAATCGGCTTTGGCGAGCGGTTTGAGCGTGGCGATGTCGACGGCTACCATGCCGGGGGAATAGGCATTTTCGCTCTTTTTCCGATCCGGTGCGGCGTGGGTCGGCAGTCCGGCCGAAAGGAGCAGTAAGGCAAGGGAGGCGATTAGGCGTTTCATTTCTTGATGTTCGGGTTGAATGGTTGATAATTGCGGCGGAACCTACATCGCTCCGTTCGCCTGACCGAAGTTGAACAGCGGGGAGGGAATACGGGCCGTACGCATGATTTCTGCAATTTTCTGCACGATTTCAGGGTGCTCGTCCGCTACGTTGCGATCTTCGTGAATGTCGGTCGAGAGGTCGTACAGCTCGATGGGGCCTTCGGGATTTTTGCCGACGTTGAGCCGGATGCCCTTCCAGTTGCCTGTCCGGACTGCGATTTTGCCGCCGTTTTCGTGGAACTCCCAATAAAGATATTCGTGTTCCCGTTGTCCTTTTTCGCCGAACAGCGTCGGGAGTATCGAAATGCCGTCCACGTCTGCCGGAATCTCTGCACCTGCCATGTCGGCGAAGGTAGGAAGCACGTCCCAGAACGCCGATACGAAGTCCGTCCGAGTCCCTTCGGCGATCAGGCCGGGACACCGTGCTATCATCGGTACGCGGATTCCTCCTTCGTACATGTCGCGTTTGATGCCGCGCAGCGGCCCGTAGCTGTCGAAGAAGTCGGGATCGGCACCCCCTTCGCGATGCGGCCCGTTATCGCTCGTGAAGACGATGATCGTCCGCTTGCGTAGACCGAGACTGTCGATCAGCTGCGTCACTTCGCCTACATAACGGTCCAAACGGGTAATCATCGCGGCGAATGACGCTCGCGGTTCGGCCTGCGAGCAGTAGTGTATCGGATGCTTCCCTTCGGGCGAGTAGTCGCCGCTCTTCGCCGTATAGGGCTTCTCTTCGAACCGGCCCCGATACGCTTCGATGATTTCGTCTTCGGGAACCAGCAGTTCGGCGTGGGGCAGCGTGTATGCGAGGAATGCGAAGAATTTCCGATCCTTGTTCCGGCGGATGAAGTCGAGCGTCCGGTGCTGAATGATGTCGTGGGAGTATTGGGCCGTATGGGCCAGATCGTTGCCGTCGAGCAGGATTTTTTCGCGGTTGTGCCAGAGGTGGGTGGGGTAGTATTTATGGGCGAGCGCCTGACAGTTGTAGCCGAAGAATTCGTCGAATCCCTGATAGGTGGGATCGCCTTCCGACCCGGGCGAACCGAGCCCCCATTTGCCGAACGTTCCCGTTGCGTAGCCCGCCTGCCGGAACATTTTTCCCAGCGTATAGGTGCCGGACGGAATGGGGTGCTGGCCTTCCGCACCGTCGTCGCCGGTACCTCCTTTGTTTCCGCGTATGGGCGTGTGCCCCGTGTGCTGGCCCGTCATCAGTGCCGAGCGTGACGGTGCGCTCACCGTACAGCCCGCGTAATGCTGCGTGAACAGCATTCCTTCGGCGGCCAGCCGGTCGATATTGGGGGTATGGATTTTGGTCTGGCCGTAACAGCCGAGATCTCCGTAGCCGAGATCGTCGGCCAGAATGTAGACGACATTCAGGTCTTTCGCCCGGCTCTTCTGTTGCATACAGCCCGACAGAATGCCCATCGAGGCTGCGGTAAGGATCAGTTGGTTTTTCATAGGTTACTCATTGTTATGTTCGTTGTGATGTTGTTTGGCGTATACTTTCGGTGTCACGCCGAATACTTCCCGGAAGCACATCGAGAAGTAGGAGCGGTGGTTGAACCCCACCTCGTACATGGCGTCGGTGACCGATATGCCTTTGACGCGCAAAAGCTGGGCGGCTTTCTTGAGCCGGATTTCCCGGATGAAGGCATTGACGTTCAGTCCCGTGATGGCCTTTACCTTGCGGTAAAAGTTCACATGGCTCACGGCCAATTTGTCGCATAGGAACGGAATGTTCAGGTCGGGATCGGCCATGTTCTCTTCGATCAGTGCCACCACCTTGCGGATGAATAGTTCATCGGGCGACTGCCGTTCGACCGAGGCGATATTGACTGTATCGCGCCGCAGGCTGTCGCGCAGACGACAACGTTGGGTGAGGATATTGTCCACCCGGCGCAGGAGTACCCGCAGGTTGAACGGTTTGCCGATATATTCGTCGGCTCCGGCGTCGAAACCTTCGATGATGTGCTCTTCGGCCGTACGTGCCGTGAGCAGGATTACCGAGATATGGTTCAGCACGAAGTCGTTCTTGATCCTGCGGCATAACTCCACGCCGCTCATGCCTGTAAGCATCACGTCGGAAATCACCAGATCGGGCATGGTTTCGTTCACGAGCTTCCAGCCGTTCTCCGCGTCTTCGACAGCGATGACGCGGTAGCTTTTTTCCAGTTCGGCTTTGAGGTAGGAGCGCATGTCCTCGTTGTCTTCGACCAGCAGCACCGTGAATTCGTGCCCGGAGCGGAGGCTTGCTTCCGGTTCGGCCGGAAACGGATCTGCAGTCTCCGTACTCCCGGATTCGGCCGGGTCGTAGTCGGCTTCGTTGACGATCGGGAGCGTCACGATGAAAGTCGTACCCTGTTTGTCTCGGCTCATGACCTCGATGTGTCCGTGATGCAGCTCGACGAACTCCTTGACGATCATCAAGCCGATTCCCGTACCGCGTGTTCCGAGTCCGGTGTGCTCTTCGACCTGATAGAAACGTTCGAATATGTGCGGGAGGTCGCCGTCGGGAATTCCGATGCCCGTGTCGGCCACCATCACTTCGATGTCTTCGGTGTCCTTACGCCGGAGGCTGACGAGCACCTGCCCCTCTTCGGGGGTGAATTTGATGGCATTGGAGAGGAGGTTGACGAAGATCTTGTCGATTTTATCGGGGTCGAAATCCATTACGAGCCGTTCTTCGCCCGATTCGAACAGCAGGGAGATTCGCTTTTTCTGGGCCAGTTCGCTGAACGACCGGCAGATTCCCCGCAGGGTCGTGACGATGTCTTCCGATACGGGGTTGAGTTTCATTTTCTGATTCTCGACCTTGCGGAAATCGAGTATCTGGTTCACGAGCCGTAGCAGGCGCAGGGCGTTCTGCTTGATGATCCGCAGATTGTTCACCTTTTCAGGGTCCATCTCGGTGTCGAGCAACGTTTCGACGGGGCTGATAATCAGGCTCAACGGTGTGCGGAAATCATGGGATATGTTGGTGAAGAATTGCAGTTTCAATCGATTGACGCTTTCGATTTTTTCGCGTTCGAGCTTCTCTTTTTGGAGTTCGTCTTCGGCCTGTCGGCGTTTGCGGGTGATCGAGTTCAGGTAGTAGGCTGCGATTGCAACGGTCAGGAGATAGATCAGATAAGCCCACCATGCGGCCCACCACGGAGGCGTGATCGTAATATCGAAACTCAGTTCGTTCGACGCCGGTACCCCGTCGCTGCTCACAGCTGCGACCCGCAGGGTGTAGTGTCCCGGAGCCAGTTTTGTATATTCGACATAGGGAGACGTGCCCGTCACGGTTTTCCAGTTTTCGTCGTAGCCTTCGAGCTTGTAGGTGTAGCGGGTGAGCGACGGAGTAGAGTAGTCGAGCATGGCGAAGCAGATCGACAGTATGTTCTGGTTGTAGGGCAATTTCAGCCGTTTCAGTTCTTGCACCGGAGTTTCGCATAGCCCGTACTCCGCGATCGTGCGGTTGTCGATGCGGATGTCGGTGATGTAGAGCGGTGCTCTCTCTTTCTTGGGGATGACGTCGGCCCGGCTGAGTTGCAGGTAGCAGTCCAGACCGAATACGAGCACGTTGTTTCCGTGAGAGACCGAGACCGGAAAGATCGCGTTGCGCCGGTCGAACCAGTGGTTCAGCGAGAACATCTTGGAGGTCTGCGACAGTACGTCGTAGCAGGTTACGCCTTGTTGCGTGGTAAACCACAAAAGCCCCGAATCATCGCTGTTGATGGTATAGACCGCTTCCGAAGTTTCGCAATCGGATATGTGCCGGAACGCATCGGATGCGGCGTCGTAAAGATCCAGCCCCTTGTCCGTTCCCACCCATAATCGGTGGGTGTTGGGGTCGACGAATAGGCAGAGAATCACGTCGGAACCCAGCGTCGAGGGGTCGTCTTGGGCCGAAAGATACCGTTTGTGGCTGCCTGTTTGCTTGTCGTAGCGCACCAGACCGCTGCCCGGTGTTCCGTGCCAAACGTAGTTTTCATCCACGACCATTGATTCGATCGGTTCGCCCGTGCGGACAAGGCTGTCTGCAACGGGCCCGAACTGACGGGTTGAAGCGTCGAACGCATAATCGATGATCTGCATCCGGCCCATCGCGTCACTGACATACATTTTGCCTGCGGAGTCCTGCATCACGGCATAAATGTATTTGAGCCGGTCGCGCAGGCGCGATTGAATCGGCACCTCCCGGTTCCGCCGGGTATCGTAGCAGACCAATCCTTCGGCTGTCCCGATCCACAGAATGTCGTTGTCGTCGAGCGAAAGGCTTTTGACGAAGTTGTATGTTCCGACTACGGCGTTCGAAAGATTGATCCACTGCATCCGGTTCTGTTCCGGTTCGTAGACCGACAACCCGAACCGCGATCCGAGCCACAGCCGGCCGGAGCGATCTATCTGGGCGGCGAATACCGAGATGCCCACGTATGGATTTCCGCTGGCTTCCGAGAGATCGAAACTGGTAAACGAGGGTGCGCCCGCATCGTAACAGGCGATGCCCCCTTCGGTGCCCAGCCAAACGATGTTGCTCCGGTCCTTGAAGATCGACCAGACGATGTTGTTGGGAAGCGAATGGATGTTTTTAGGATCGTAGCCGTAGCCTGTGAACGAACCTTTGTCGAAGATCATCAGTCCTTCTTCGCTCCCGAGCCACACCTCGCTGCCGACCACGCACATCGTTTTGACCGTGTTGTTCGTCATTTGCTTGTTCCGTGCCTTTTCGTGCAGCGTATAGGTGAGCGTGGACTTTTCGAGTTCACAGAATCCCGTCTGCGTGCCGATCAGAAGTATATTCGGATCGATTGGCGACAGTTGCATGGAGAGAACCAGATTGTTGAGCGGCAGCCGGATCCGATCCGTTTTGAGGTTGACGCTGGACCATTGCCCCGTGCGCTTGTTCAGGCGGCTTACGCCGTCGAACGTGCCGACGAACAGATAATCGTCGTCGACGTAGATCGCCCGGACGATGTCGTGTACGAGACCGCTGTTGCAGGTGTTGTAACAACTGATACTGCCGGTGGTCCGGTCGAGCCGGAACAGCCCGATGCTGGTTCCCACCCAGAGCAACGAATCCTCCTCGATCATCGTACGGATATTCTGCTCGTTGATGGTCCGCGCCGGTGCGTAGGGCGTAAGGACGTCCTTTTCCGGTACATAGATGTTGATTCCTTTTTCGGTTCCGACCAGCAGACTTCCGTCTGCGGACGAAAGCAGGCAGTTGACCCGTGAGTCGCTCAACGACTGCGGATTGTCCTGAGAATGCTGATAATGGCGGATCGTCTTGCCGTCGTAACGGTCGAGTCCGTTTTCGGTACCGAACCACATGTATCCGGCGCGATCCTGCGTAATGGTATAGACGTAGTTGCTGCTCAGTCCGTCCACTACGGAGAGCGTCTCCATGTTCAGCGGTCGGCTCTGGTTGCCGCCGCTGGCCGGAGGAACTGCCGCCAGCGACAGAAGCGAAAAACATATCCATTTTCCAGACATCGGATTCCAATGGTTTATTTCATCCAGACGGGCGCGGCATAGGCTGTCGGCGCCTCCGATGAAGCAGTGTAAACTTTCAGATAGTAATATCTCTGCCCACGAGGCACTTGTACTTTCCAGTCGACGCGGTGTGCGGAGAAGGTTTCCGAAGCGACGATGCGGTCGTCTTCGCCGATGATTTCGATGCGCACGATGCGGTCCGAAACGTCGGATTCGTCCGGGTCGAAGACCTCGATCTCGAAGGTTAGCTTGTTGGCCGAAGTTCGGATTTCGGAGCCCATTGCGTGGTTGTCGACATAATAGAGCAACTGCAGGTTTTTGTCGTAGGTGGCGTAGGTGCGTCCTGCGGCCATCGCTTCGAGTAGGGATTCCCGCGTCAGTTTCTTGGCTGCAATCCCTGTGCGGGGCTGCCATGTGGCGATTGGCTTGGTTGCATGATTGTCGCATCCGGCGACGGGCGACACTTTCCAGCCTTTCGCGAGTGCCGCAAGAAACGATTCGTAGTAATCGTTCGTGCCGTTGATCAGTTCGATGAGTCTGATATGCGGGCGGGCCTGCTCGTTGTAGCAGGCGAAACCGCTGTACTGATCTTTTCCCGGATGGTTCATCGATACGATTGCGCCGGCATTCGCCGCTTCGGCCAGCCAATTGTGGAAATAGGGCATGTCGATACCTTCAGCCAGCGCGTCGAGGTAGGTCGATGAATTGTATACGTTCTGGTGACCTTTGGCGCCGGGTCCGTTGTTTTCCGAATGTTCGTATCCCCGAATAGCGACGAACGAAGCGTCGGTGGAGGCTTCGGCAGCGGCTTGCAGGTGCTCCCAAGCCTGCGGCGTATAGGATTCGTACTGCGAATGATCGGTGATGCAGTAAAAATCGTATCCGTTGGCTTTAGCCAGCCGGAAATGATTTTCGACGCTGTTTTCATCGGTCTGGACCGCATCTCCAGAGTAACGGCAATGGGCGTGGGTGTTTCCCAGAAAGATCCGGTAACGCTCTTTTTCTGCGGGAACGGGTTCGTTGTTGCCCGGCGGTCTTTTATCGGGTGTGGGCGCATCGTCTCCGCAGCCGCAGCACAAGCATACGGCCATCAGACAGCTTATCCATTTTTTCAGCGACATGTCTGCGGCGGTATTAAGGTTCTACCCAGACCGGTGCGGCGTAAGCCACCGGCGTTTCCGGTTTGGAGGCGTTGTAGACCAAGACGAAATAACACTTTTCTCCTGCCGGAACGACCGGTTTCCACCGCACTTCGTGGGAATCGAAATCGGCACCGGCCACGACCGTTCCACTGCTGTCGACGACTTCGATCCGCGTGATGGCTTGGTTGGCCCGCTCTATATCAGGATCGGATACTGCGATATCGAATTTATATTTCCGGGCCTCTTTGATATCCGACCCCATGACCTTGCCGTTTACATGGTAAACGACGCTTAGATTTTTGTCGAGCGTAGCGAACGTGCGGCGTGCTGTCATGGCTTCCAGTATGCCTGCGGGAGTCATTTCCGTGACGAGCAGACCGGTACGGGCGTTCCATTTGGAAATTCCCTCCCAGCCGTGATTGTCGCAGCCTGCGACGGGGGATACTTTCCAGCCTTTGGCGAGGGCGTTCAGAAATGATGGGTAGAATTTCGTTCGGTTGCCGTTGATCAGTTCGATCAGTTTCATGCGGCTGCGCATCGCCTCGTTGTAGCAGTGGAAATCGTTATAGGCATCCTTCTGCGGATGATTGAAGCAGACGATCGCATCGGCCTGTTCGGGTTGGGCGAGCCAGTTGTGGAAGTATTCGATGCTCACGCTGTCGGCCATCGCATTGAGGTAGTCCGACGAATTGTAGACATTCATGTGTCCCCGACCGTCTGGGCCGTCGTTTTCCGAGTGCTCGTATCCGCGCAGTGCGACGAACGAGGCGTCGGTGGCAGCTTCGGCCGCGGCTTTTACGGCGGCCCATGCGTCAGGCGTGTAGACCGGATATTGCGAGTGGTCGGTTACGAAGTAGAAATCGTACCCGTTCTCTTTGGCCAGTTTGTAGTGGCTTTCGACCGAGTTTTTCGGATCGAGGGAAAGTCCTTTCTTGGCGCGGAAGATGGCGATGTCGCCCGAATAGTTACAATGGGCGTGCGTATTTCCGAAGCAGACCTTGTATTCCGGCGTTCTGGCCGGTGCCTGAATGGCGGCCGCCAGCAGGACGATCGAGCAAAAGACGGTGTATTTTTTCATGACGATATTTTTAATGTGTTATAAATAGATGAATGTCAGCGAAAAAGGCGCGAGCAATACGCTTTCCGCCTTTTTTTTGCATACTGGTTCATGTTCGAGCGAAAGCCGGTCGGCCGATATGCAAAATCGCTCGACTCCCACCCGTTTTTTACGGGCGGCGAGCTGGCCTCCGACAGCCGCTTCGACTGCGAAATCGTTTTTATTGAGGAGACACAGCGCAATTCTCCCCGCGGCGGCATCCCGAACGGCGATACTCAACATTTTCTCCGGTACGGGAGTTACCGTATATTCGACCAGTTCATTTCCTTGAAAGGTGCCGAAAATTTTCATGATTTCACTCGTCGGATGCGGTTTGCCGGTCTTTTTGTCGAAAAAACTTCGGAATCCGAACTCGCTGTCCCAAAACAAGGGCCAGAACGTAGCCATATCGAGTCCTCCCTGCATGAACTGTATCATCATTTCGGCTTGTATGAGCGCACTCTGATCGGGAGTGAGGCGGGGATCTGCGGATTTTTTTCCGGGACCGACGTTCCATTCGAGACTAGCCAGCTGGACATGCGGTACTTCGTTGCGGGCCGCGATTTCTCGGAACCGTTCGATTTCGCTGGCATACGAATCGCCCAGAAATACGCCGCAGGGCGTTTTTGCGAGCCATTCGTTCCATGACGCCGTGCCCCACATGCAGTACCAGTGCACGTCGATGATGTCGATGTTGCGCCCCGCTACGGCAAACAGTTCGTCGTATTGGCGGGCATGTTTACGGAACGTGGCGTGCCAGTTGGCGATGATTTTGATGTCGGGATCGAATTCCTTCATGCGCGGGACGAAGGCGTTGATCATCTCGCCGTATCTGGCCGGAGTCACTGCTCCGCCGTTGCAGTCGTGCATGTAAGGTTCGTTGCCCAAGAACCAGTATTTCACCTTGAAGCCTTTGTCCCGACAGTATTTCATTAGGCGGAGTGCTTCTTGCACGCTCTCCTCTACCCGGTTCCACCGGAATCCCGAGTTGATGTTGATGCCCAGAAGCGGTTCGGCTCCCGTTCGGCGTACGAGCGCCATGTATTCGTCTATGTCCATGAACTCTTCCGGCGGACGGTTCCGGGCGGTGTCGTACTGCGGATCCCACAGATCCTCCCAGCCGTTTCCCGTCGGGTGTTCCCAATGGAAATAGGTGTTTACCGTACCGCCCGGGTAGCGCAGGAAGCCGGGACGGACATCACGGATCGCTTTCTCCAGTACGCCCGAACGCCATAGGGAGTCGGGATTCTTGGCGTAGACGATATTGAATCCCAGCAGCCGGTCGCTCACGGTGCGCTCCGAGATTTTGTCGAGCTGAACCGTTATCCGGGCCGCATCGCGTACGGCCGCTTTTGCCGGAGCCTGCGCCGTGTTCTGTGCAGCTCCGGGAAGGGCCGCCGCCATATTGAGGGTGGCGGCCCATACGGAACATTTCAATAACAGATTCTTATTCATAACCTTTTACTCTTCGATGCTCCAGCCCGGATTTTGTTCCAGCAGCGGACTTTTGTTCATTTCCTTTTCCTGAATGGGGAATAGGTAAAACTTCTCTTTCCATGTTTTGGTTATCAGCTCCTCTACGCCGAAGGTGAGTTTGCTGCCCGATTTGGTGATGATCTGCTTGTAAATCGTGACGGGCGAACGCATTTTCCAGCGGTTCAGGTCGAAGAAACGCTGCTCTTCCTGAAAAAATTCGATCCAGCGTTCATGGATGATGCGCTTGCGCATTTCGCTCTGTCCGAGTCCTGCGGGCAGCGGCGAGATGCTTTTGCCGGCAGCCGCTTTGGGCATGCCTACGGGCCATTTGAAGTCCTGCATGTTGTAATTCGGGAACTTCGCGCGTTCGCGTACCAGATTGACCGCCTCGCGCGCTGACATGGGATACCCGGCCGGCACCGCATCGGGGTCGCCGAAGGCTTCGTTTACCGCTTCGGCGTAATTGAGCAGGATCTCGGCGTAGCGGAAAATGATGAAGTTGTGATTCACTTTCAGTATTGTGCCGTATCCGGTGATGTTCGCCCATGCGTCGAGGAACTTGCGGTTGAAGAACCCCGTGCAGTAGAAACCTTTGGCTGTGGCGTCGTGGGTGCCGCCGACGTACGACTCGAATTTCGGCGTATCGGTGGCCGTCGTGCCCCGGGCGGGCCACGGCTCGCCGTTGTACCAGACCGACTGGTAGAAACGCGGATCGCGGTTCACATAGGGATTCTGGGGGTCGAAGCCGCTTTCAGGATCGGTTCCGTTTGTCTCATGGAGTTGTAGCAGCTTGTCGAGACCGAGCAGATGGGTCGAAACCACATTGCCTTGTTCGTCGAGTTTGACGACCTCGTATTCGGCTACGGTATTCAAGGTGGGGAAGTTGTTCAGCACGCCAAATGCGTAGTTGAACAACTGGCCGGGAAGACAGTTTCGTTCGAGTCGGACGGCGAACTGATCCTGTTGGTAGGCCAGAATGATTTCGGGACTGTAGCGGCGGAGAAACAGATCTTCGTAATCGCCGTAACGTTCGGGATCGGTACTTTGGTGCAAGGCGTAGCCGTGGGTGTTTTCGAGGAAATACTTGGCCGCTTCGGCTGCGATTTTCCACTTTTCGGCATTGTATTCGCCTCGAAAAGCACTGCCGGCGGGATTCTGCATGTCGTTGAATAGCGGGCTGGCTGCCAGGAGGCGTACGCGGGAAATCAGTGCGTAGCAGGCGCCTTTGGTGGCGCGTCCCCATTCCGAGTCCGCGTATTCGTCCACATGGGGCAGGTCGTCTGCGGCCTGCATCGCTTCGGAACAGATGAATTCGACTACTTCATCGAATTCGGCGCGTGCTCCGTGCAACTCTGCTGCATCGTCGGGTCCGAGTACACGGGTTACGATGGGTACGCCGCCGTAGAATTTCAACAGTTCGTAGTAGAACAATGCGCGCAGGAAACGGGCTTCACCTTTCATTCGCGTGCGTACGCCCTCGTCGATGAACGGTTCGGGGGAGTCGGGAATTTCGTCGGCATGCTCCAGAAAACGGCATGCCGCACGAATCGCCGTATAGTATTTTTCCCAAGGATCGTAGTTGAGAAGCATGTCGGTCGTCGCCCATGCTCCGACGCTCATTTTATAAGCATTGTCCCAGTTGGCCTTCCAGATGCCTTCATCGACGGCATTGCCGAGGAACCCGCCCGAATCGTTGCTCCCGAAAACCATGAATCCGTCGTTCATGCTTTTGTAGATATTGCTCAAAAACCATGTGGCATTGTAGGGATCGCTGAAGACCATGTTTTCGTAGATGTCGTTCGACTCCTCTTTGTCCAGTAGGCTCGAACTGTCTTCGCAGCCCACGACGCCCGACAAGAGAGCCAGTGCACATATGATACCGTATTTGTTTATTTTCGTAGCCATTGCTGGTATGGATTAGAAGTTAATGTTGATACCGAAATTCCACATCTTCATCTGCGGGTAGAAATAGCCTGTTTCATCCCCCATTTCGGGATCGAAGTTCTTGATCTCCGAGAATGTCAACAGGTTGTTGCCGCCCACGTAGATGCGTATGGAGTTCAGCCCGATGAACCGGAGCTGCCGTTTGTTGAATGTGTAGCCGATTTCGATGCTTTTGAGCCGGAGATAATCGCCCTTTTTCAGATAGAATGTATTGGTGCACTGGTTGTGCTTGTTCGTAGTGCTTGACAGACGCGGGTATTTGATCGTCTCCCCGTTCTGCCAGCGCTCTTCGGTCCAGCGGTAGAGATGGATGTCTTGGAAGCGGTTGCGTTCGCGCACCGGTTCGTAGAGCGACTTGGTCATCAGTTTGCTGTTGCCGCCGGCACCCTGCCACATCATGCTGAAATCGAAATTCCGAAAGCTCAGGCCGAACGTGAAGTTGTAGACGAAACGCGGTATCTTCGACCGCCCGATAGGGCCTTCGTCGAACGAGTCGATCACTCCGTCGTCGTTGCGGTCCCAGTACATGAAGTCGCCCGGTTGTACGGGATATTGAGGTTGCGGCAGGTCGGGATTCAGCACGCGTAGGCCGTCGATCGTGGTGAAGTCGTCGGGCAGGTAGTAGCGCAGGACCGTGTGGCCGAAATACTGGCCGATCGGTTTGCCGGTCTGACGCAGATATTCGTATTTGGGCTCGACTTCGTCCTTGTAGAGCACCTTGTTTTTCGAGTAGGAGAACATGCCCGATACGAACCAGCTGAAATTCCGGTTCACGACGTCGCGGTATCCGGCTTCGATTTCAAAACCTTCGTTGCGGACCTTGCCGAGATTCTCCTTGGCCGTGCCGACGCCGAGTATCTGGGGCGTTGTGTTGCGCGAGATGAAGATCTTTTCGCGGTCTTCGCGGAAGATGTCGGCGTTCAGTGTCAGCTTGTCGAAGAAGGTCAGGTCGATACCGACGTTGGTCTTCTTGCCGATTTCCCATGTGACGTTTGTGTTGCCGAGCGCCCCTTCGGACAGGGTGGGCATCCCTCCGAAACCGTTGTCCTTGCCGAAGAAGTAATTCCCGTTCTTGTCGTAGGTTTGCAGGTATAGGAAGCGGTCCGACCCGATCTTGTCGTTGCCGACCTCGCCGTAGGAGGCGCGCAGTTTCATGAAGGTGATGAAAGGCAGCGACCGCTGTATGAATCCTTCGTTGGAGAGGACGTAACCGAGTGCGAACGATGGGAAGAAATCGTAGCGGTGTCCCTTGTCGAATTGGTCGGAGCCGTTGTAGCCCAGATTCACTTCGGCGAGGTACTTGCTCTTGTAGGCATAGGTCGCACGGGCCGCATACCCCAGAAACGCACGCGGAAGCACGGCATTGTTATTTTCTTTGGTCTGCGTGTATACTGCCATGGCCGTGACGGCATGGTCGCCGAAAGTGCGGTCGTAGTTGATTCCTACCTCGATATTGGTCCGGCGGCGGTGCCCTTTGCCCGACAGGGAAGTGATCGAGGGGGCGCTTTCTTCTTTGGCAAGCGTTTTTTCCGTGTCGCTGACATACCGGTATGTAGGCGGTCGGTAGCTGACTTTCGTGCCGTCGTCGTAGTAACTGTTGAAACTTACCAAACCGCGTGCGGAGAGGCCTTTGGTCACGAAATCCAGTTTTTGGTGCAGTTTGACCGTGCCTTCCAGACTATTGGAGGCGAGGCGCGAATAGCCCCAGTCGCTGAGCATGGCCATCAGGTTCTCCGCTTCGTTATCCGAACTGGCACCGTAAGAGCCGTCGGGAAGCAGGTAAGGGTAGGACATCGGGGGCGTTTCGTACATCATCGAGAATATCAGGTTGTCGTTGAGACCCTGACTGTTGTTCTGCTTTTGGTCGAGACGTCCGTTGAGATCGAGGCTCAGCTCGGTGGTCTTCGTCAGCGAGAAGTCGAGGTTGGCCCGGAGGTTGATGCGTTTGAAATTGGCGTTCGACGGATATTTGCCGTTGAACTGCCGGTAGATGCCTTCCTGCGAAAGTCCGTTCAGCGCCACATAATAGCGTACGTTGTCCGTACCGCCGCGCACGTTGACGTTGAGCTTGTGCATCGGTGTCGTTTTGCGCAAGAAATCCTTTACATAGTCGTTGTCGGGATGGGTGTAGGGCGAATCACCCAGCCGGTAGTGTTCGATGTCCTCTTCGGTGAATGCAGGGCGTGCGCCGTCGTTGGCGAGCGATTCGTTGCGCAACACTGCGTGGTCGTATGATCCGAGAAAAGTCGGGAGGCGGGTCGGCTGCTGCAGCGTGAAAGTATAGTTCATGTTGAACTTCGGAGCACCTTTCGAACCGCGTTTGGTCGTAATCAGGATTACGCCGTTGGCACCGCGCACACCGTAGACGGCAGTCGCCGAAGCATCTTTGAGTACGGAGAGCTGCGCAATATCTTCCGGGTCGACCTGCGAATAGTCGCGTTCGACGCCGTCGACCAGTACCAGCGGGGCCGAATCGCCGCTCATCGTGGCGATACCTCGCACATAGATCTCGGCGTCGTCGCTTCCCGGACGGCCCGAAGGCACGGTAAACGTCACACCGGCCACTTTGCCGGCCAGTGCCGTACTCAGATTGGGGCTTCCCATCTGTTTGAGCTCTTCGGAAGTGGTCGAGGAGATGGCTCCTACCACGCTCTGCTTTTTCTGTACGCCGTAACCTACGACCACGACCTCCTCCACGTTGGTTGCGGAAGGTTCCATGTCGATGAGCATCGGTCGGGTCGTAATTTCGAGAATTCGGGTGATGTAACCGATGTAAGAGGCTTGAATCGTGCTTCGCGCGTTCTTTACGTTCATCGAGAACTGCCCTTGCGAGTCGGTGACCGTACCGTTGGTGAAGTTGTCCGTCTCGACGATGCTCACACCCACCATCGGTTGGTTCAGCTCGTCCACGACCGTACCCGATACGGAGACCGGCTGGGCATGGAGCGTGCCGAGCGAAATCAAAATCGTTGCAAATAAAGCTATTGTCTTTTTCATGGATTTTATCTCTTATAATTTACCATAACGGGTTGTTGCTTTTGATGGCGGAGTTGTTCACCACATCGCCGTTAGGAATCGGATAGAGGTAGAATTTGGGAGAGAACTGCCGGCTGCCCGCATTTTCCACGATCCGGTAGGAGAAAGCATCGCCGTTTTTGGTGATCTGCATGCCCCGAATGTTTTCGCTCAATACTTCGTCAGCGATTTTCCAGCGTTTCACGTCGTAATAGCGGTGGTCTTCGAATGCCAGTTCGACCCGACGCTCCCGACGGATGGCGGCACGCATCGCTTCGGTGTCACCTTCGGCGGCATCCACATCGCTCTGCGAGGGGCGGAGTACGCGGCTGCGCACCGCTTTCAGCGCGTCGCGTGCCGTCAGACCGCATCCCAGCGGGTCGACGTCGGGCCCGTAAGCTTCATTGACGGCTTCGGCGTAGTCGAGCAGCAGTTCCGCATAGCGGAACAGCGGAAAACAGTGGTTGGTGTTCGTGGGTGTTCCTGAAATCACTACTTCACTGCCGCAGAATTTGGACATGTAATACCCTGTCCGGGTCGAGGTGTTGGTGTTGTTGTGCGCTCCGCCCTGAAAGGTCTCGATCGTCGTGCCGTTCCAGTTCTGCCCGTTGTGGAAAATGCTGGCATAGAAACGCGGATCGCGGTTGTCATAGGGATTCGTTCGGTCGTAAAGACTTTCGGGATCGTCGATCGGCAGGCCGGTTACCGTTCCGTAGGCGTCGACCATTTGTTGCGAAGGGCTCGTCAACCCCTTGCCGTTGGGAATGCCCACCGGGAAATTCTGGATCTCGACGCGGTTGCCGACTTTCGACGTGCGGGGCAGAATCAGTTCTTTGTTGCCGGAGATCACCGTGAAAAGTTTCCGGTAGTTGGCCGAGCCGTTGGTAATCACCTGTTCGTCCTTGTCCGTCTCCGCGATGGGGCTGGGCTTGTAGATGTCGTAATCGCCCAGTTTGATCACTTCGGCTGCGGCTGTTGCGGCGTACTCCCAGCGTTTCTGGTCGTAGGAACCGTAGCAGATGAATTCGTTGTCGCTGCCGTCGTATCCTTTGCCGTTGTAGAGCGGGCTGGCCGCATAAAGCAGCAGACGGGCTTTGAGGGCGAGCGC
Organism: Alistipes senegalensis; assembly: GCA_023665825.1. Lineage (GTDB taxonomy): Bacteria > Bacteroidota > Bacteroidia > Bacteroidales > Rikenellaceae > Alistipes > Alistipes senegalensis_A. The sequence continues at coordinate 326,880 of JAMPDE010000002.1, forward strand.
GGCACCTTTCGATGCGCGGCCGAAATTGACATTGTTCGGTGCCGGCAGGTCCGTATACGCTTCGTCGCACAGCTCGGCGATGTAATCCACGCAATCAGCGAATGATGAGCGGGGCACGTTCAGATCCTCCGAAAGCTCGTACCTCCGGTCGATGAGCGGCACGCCGCCGTAGCGCTTGACCAGCTCGAAGTAGAAAAACGCTTTCAGAAATTTCAGTTCGGCTTGAAGCTGGAGCTTCAGATCGCGGTTGGCTTCGGGTAGTTTTTCGAGCCCGACGATGCCGATGTTGGCATCGCGGATGAATTTGTAGTTATTTTCCCAACAGCCGTCGGGATTGTTTTTTCGGGGCGTGAGCGAACCGTCGGTCAAAAAGACGATCGAAGAGCCCGGTACGGTTATCATGGCTTCGTCCGATGCCGAGGCGAGCATGGCTCCGTCTACGCGGTTGTAGCCGTTTTCGTCGGATTTGTCGAACGGAAGTCCCAGATAGACTCCGAGAACGTATCCTTCGGCTTTCTTGTCGTTCGAGAAGACAAAGTCGGAATCGTATTTGTCGAACGGCATCTCTTCGAAATCGCAGGAGACAACCGTCGCAACGAGGAACAGAAGCGAGATATATTTGAAAATGGTTTTCATGGCTCGGCAGGTTTAGAATGATATGTTGAGACCCATGCAGACGGTCCGCTGCAAAGGATAGACGGTTCCCGTCATGGTCGTTTCCGGGTCGAGAATGTCGATCTTGTCGGAGGTGAAGAGGTTCGTTGCGGAGACATAAATGCGCAGGTTCTTCAGCCAGACGGTTTTTGCGGCGCGGGCGGGCAGCGTATAACCCAGTTCGACGCTTTTCAGACGCAGATAGGAGGCGTCGCGGAGCCAGTAGTCAGAGTTCGGGCCTCGGTTGTTGCCGTCGTTGCCCGTCAGGCTGAGACGGGGGTATTTGGCTGTCAGGCGGGTGTCGATGCCGTTGGCGGGATCATAGGCCCAGCGGTCGAGGTGATGCTCCATCACGTTGCCCTTTCCGTCGGGACGGAATTCCCAGTAGACGTATCCGCCCAGTTTTTTCTGTACGTTGCCCACACCTTGAAATGCGACGTTCAGATCGAAGCCGCGATAGTTCAGGTCGATGCCGAATCCGTAAACGTATTCGGGGATGTCGCCGTAACCGAGATAGGTGCGGTCGTCTTCGTTGATATAGCCGTCTTTGCTCAGGTCCAGATAGCGGATGTCGCCGGGGTTGTAGGTGCCGTAGGTCTGCGTCGCATGGTCGGCGATCTCGGCGTAGTCGAAGAAGAGCCCGTCGGATTTCAGGCCGAACGAAGAGTTGATCGGATAGCCTGTCTTTTTATTGAAGCGATAGGTCGCATCGGTTTCCTGCATCTCTTTCACGCGGTTGCGGGCGAAGCTGAAATTTCCGTAGACCGAGTAGCCTAACTTGCCGATGCGCGACGTGTAGTCGGTGGCGATCTCGAATCCGCTGTTTGTCATGCGGCCTATGTTATTCTTGATCGACCCGCGAACGCCGATGATGTCGGGGATGCTTGCCTGTCCGATGATCAGGTGGTCGTTGTTTTCGTAAAAGCCGTCGACCGACAGGGACCATTTGTCTTTGAACATCCGTATGTCCACTCCGACATTGGTCTTGTGCGAACGTTCGGCCATGATGTTGTTCACGCCGACCTGCGATTCCCGGAATCCCTGCATCGAGGCGAGCGACTGTCCTTGGAGGTAGGTGCTGCCGAGCGAACTGAAGAACGAGCTTTTCTGGAAATAGCTGATGTTGGTGTCGTTGCCCGAAACTCCGTAGGAAGCCCTCAATTTGAGGAAACTGATGAATGTTTTGTTTTTCAGGAAGTTTTCTTCGGAAATGATCCAGCCGGCGGAGACCGAAGGGAAGACGTTGTAGCCGTTTCCGCCGATTTGCTCGCTGCCCTGACAGGCGATGGTGAAGTCGGCGATGTAGCGGCGTTTGAAATCGTAGTGGGCGTAGGCGAACAGCCCTTTGTAGATATGGGGCATGATCTTGCCGTTGCCGGATTCGTTGTTGTAGTTGATGAATATCCGGCCCGAAAGATTATGATTACCGAACGACCGGGCGTAGTCGAGTCCCGCCTGCAAGTCCAGTGTGCGGTAGTTGTTCGAGAAACTGTTGTCGTTTTTTTGGGTGGCGGGGTTTTTCGTTCCCTGCTGGTTGTTGAGGCTGCCGTCGTACACCACGAATCCGACGTTGCGGTTGATGGCCTGCTCGAAATAGCTGTCGAATGAGAACGAACCGAAAACCGAGAGCCCCCGCGTGATGAAGTCTAGCTTGTGGTCGAGTTTCAGCGTGGCGTAGTTGGAACGGGTCTGGAAGATCGAGTATCCGCTGTTGTTGAGCAATCCGTAAGGGTTGTTGAGGTATTGGGAGGTGCCGCTGAGCGATCCGTCTTCGTTAAAGATCGGGTGGGCGTTGGGAGGCGTCTGCGTCAATGCATTCAGAATACGGGATGTGCTGTTTGAATAGGCGCCCGGGTAATTCCATTTGGACATCAGCGACGCGATGTCGAGACCGATGACGAACCGTTCGGTGACGTTTACGTCGACGTTGCCCCGTAGCGAATAATTCTCGTAGCTGGCGTTGGTCTTGTAGGTGTTGGCGCTCTTGTCCACGTTGTAGAGTCCCGAATTGTCCACGTATCCTACGGAGGCGTAGTAGCGTACGCGTTCCGTACCGCCCCGTACGCTTACGTTGTAGCGCTGCACGACGGAAAATTTTTTCATGAATTCGTCCATCCAGTCGACATCGGGATAGTTGTAGGGGTCGTCGCCACGGAGGTAGGCGTCGAGCGCATACCGGTCGTATTTGGGCGATCCGCCGTCGTTGACCGCCGCTTCGTTATAGAGGCGTGCGTAGTTGTACGATCCGAGATATTTCGGCAGGCGTGTCGGAGTATGAAACCCTACTCCGGCGTCGAGACTTACCGTCAGGGGTTGCATGCGGCCATGCTTCGTCGTGATCAGCACGACACCGTTCGCTCCCCGCAGACCATAAAGGGCGGTCGCTGCGGCGTCTTTCAGAATCGTAATCGATTCGATGTCGGCCGGAGAGATTCGGTTGGCATCTTTGCGCACGTAACCGTCCACCAGAATGGCGGCCTGCCGGGAGTCGGACGAGATGCTCCGAAGTCCCCGTATGTACATCGAATTGGATTCGATGCCCAGTTCTCCGTCGTGCTGGATGCCCAGAAATCCGGTCACCCGCCCGTTGAGCAGGTTCGTCCGGTTGATTCCGGGCAGGTATTCCAGTTGCCAGCCCCCGATGGAAGATACGGCGGCCGTAGTCAGATCCTTGTCGGACGCATGGTAGGGCGATACCATGACCGTGTTCGCTTTTACCGCGAGCGAGTCTGGCACGGCGGCAGCCGCTTCCGGAGCATACATCGGAGACAGACTCGCCAGAAGGAGACCGGCACATGTCAAATCTTTGAGTCGAGATACTCTCATAAGAAAAGTTTTTGGGTTAATAGTTTGGTTGTCGTTGGTTCGGGTTGCGGTTTGTTCCGTATAAAGCGACCCGTTCGCAAAATTCATCAATTCGATTGTTAGAAAAGACTACATTTTCTTCAAAAAATAACACGTCGGAAAAAAGAGCGTGCGCGGCGAATCGGATGCGGAGGCGGCCGGAACGGGTGCGATATGACGGGAAAGCGGAGAGTGTCTCCGGTTTCGGCTGCGCTATTTTTTGGCGAATTTCTGCTATTCCGCTTCATTCGGATGCGATATATTTGTAAACACGGAATCAAGACGGAAAAACACCCCTTAAAACGATAACCTTATGGCCAGAACGATTACCCTTGTCTTATTGCTGGGACTTTTGTCCTGCTGTTCGTCGGGCAAAGACGACGTGCGAAAAGGAGGCGGGAGCAAACCCGACCCTGACCCCGATGCCGTCGGCTTGACGTTTTCGCAGGAAAGCAAATCGATTTCGGACAACATCTTCGGGTACAACACCCAGTCCATCAAAGGTCCGGGATGGGACAAGGCGGAGTTCATCAACCGGATTGCGGAACTCGATCCGGGCAATTTCCGTTATCCGGGAGGAACCGTCGGCAATTTCTGGGATTGGCGTACGGGTTATTACAACGAGATCGGAAAAACGGTGAACGTGATTGCCCCTTCGTCGGCCGGACCGCTTCCCTACAAGCTGGAGCATGTCAAAATGGTCTACGACCGCACGGGTGCGGCTCCCGTTTTTCTGATAAACATGCTTACCTCTACTTATGAGGAGCAGCTGGCGATGCTCAAATACGCGCAATCTATCGGTCTGCCGGTAGCGTACATCGAGATGGGTAACGAGTATTATCTGGACGACCACCCGGAAAAATACAATTACCTGACGAAGTTTCCCGAAACGACCGATTATACTGATCTGTGCCGTGTGTGGGCCGCCGGTTTTCGGAAGGAGTTTCCCGAAGCCCGAATCGCGATGATCGGCGTCAATTCGCCTGCTTCATGGACTAAACGCCCCCGTGCGCGGGAGTGGAATACGGTCGTGATGAACCACATGCAGGGGATCGAATGCGATGCCATGACTATCCATATCTACCCGAAGAATGCGTTGTCCTCGCCGACTCCTTACGACATGATCGGGCAGACGCTCGCTTCGGTCGCACAGGGAAAGGTGCTCGATGCCTCGATCGATTCCCGATACAAGCTGTGGGTTACCGAATACAATTTCGAGTCGGGTTCTAATCCGTTTCCCGGCCAGTGGGTGCATGGATTGGCCGCAACGCTCATGAGTGCGCAGTTGATCGCCACGCCCCGCGTGGAACTGATCTGCTTCTTCAATCTGACGGCAGGCAAGAGCGCGTCCGCGATTTTCGACGCCGACGTTTCGATTGCGGGCGCGACTGCCCCCAAATATGCGTTGAGTGCGACGGGCGAAGGTTTGAAAATGCTATCCAAAGCGCAGCGGGGTGCCGTCACGGTCAAAACGGTTCGCTTTTCCGAAAATCCGCAGATTGAAACGCAGAAACACGGCAAAATCAATTCGCTGTACGGTTATCTGTTCGGCGGCGATGCTTCACGGCTTTTGCTCATAAATCTCGGCTCCGAAGCGAAAACCGTAAAGACGGACGGGCTCGGATTCGCGGCCGTTTCGTTTGAACAGGTTGCGGCCGGTTCGCCCGAAACTCCCGTGACGGGTCCTTCGTCGCTGGTGCGGCTTTCCCGCACGGTGGACGCCTCGAAACAGGTTGTCTTGAGGCCCTACTCCATTACCGTGATCCGATAATTGCTATCAACCTATATTAATCTAATACAACCCGAACAGATGAAAACACGTACGAAACAAATTCTCTCGGCGCTCGTCTTTCTATCGGCTTTGACCGGATGTAAGATCGAGGATCCCGATTTCTTCGTGCCGGAGGTGGCTTTTGTCGCCACCGAAAAAGAAGTGGTATTCGACCCTGCGGGAGGAACCGAGTCGTTCTCCGTCGAGTCCAATTGCGACTGGTCCGTCTCTTGCCCGGCCGAGTGGGTAACCCTTTCTGTGGAAACCGGCGACCGGAACGGTACGGTGGAGATCGTCGTCGAACCCACGAAACTGCCGCGCAAGACCACTGTAACCCTCTATTCAAACGAAGTAGAGTCCCGTACTTCGGTCATCTCTATCGTCCAAAACGGCGTCGTGGAGATCAGCTCCGTATCGGCGCCGATTGTTTCGGACTTCGTTTCCGCATCGGGTACGACCGCAACGCTGCGAGCGATATACAGCGGTATATCCATAGCCGAAAGCGATGCGATAACGGCCGGATTCATCTTGACACTTCATTCGGGGGAGGGTACGGCGGTCGAAGTGCCGGCAACCGTCGATAGGGCCGCCGAGACTTTCCGTGCCGAGTTGACGGAACTTATCCAAAACGAGACCTACGATTGCGTGGCATGGGCCCGACTCAATGACGATCCGAAAGTTTGCGGAGAGCCGGCGTCCTTTACTCCGATTCTGTTGCCGACCGAGTTGAAATCGGTTGGTGCGACGATCGTCTCCGGGCAGAATTCCGAGACGGGTACGACCGCTACGCTCGAAAGCAGTTACGTGGCTGTTTCGCTGGGCAGCGAGGATGTCGTTACCGCAGGTTTCACATTGACGTCCGACGGCGGTGCGCCGTTTGAGATTCCGGCGGTAGTCGATGCCGAAAACAGTGCGTTCAAGGCCGATGCGACGGGATTGGTAGCCGACACGGATTACACCTGCATTGCATGGGCTTGTCTCAACGGAGGTGAGCGCGTCGAGGGCCTTCCGACGACCTTCCGTCCGACCGAGTCCAAACCCGTGACGATCGTGGCGGACTTTTCGAGCAACGCATTGTGGGGGCTGCCCGAAAGCAATTCGTCTATGGAGCAAAAAGAAGTCTCCGTTACGGATGAAGACGGATATACATGGAAAATTTTCGGCGGCTGCATTGCCGACGGCTGTCTGTGGCTGGCATGCCAGAGCAAAAAGAGTTTCAACGGGTATGTCATCCTGCCGCAACTGAATGACAAGACCGTCAAGTCGATCAGTTTCCCGAACGACGGTAAGAGCCCGTCGGGCAAGGCTCGCATTACAATCTCCGTAAGCGAAGACGGCGGAAGCAGTTTTACTCCGCTGCCCGGTTGCATTCAGGTAGCGTGCGGAACTTTCAAGCTCTCGGACCAGAAACCCGGAAGCATCTACAAGGTCGAGAATGTGGATGCCAGCGGAACCAATGGTTACTCGAAAACCGTCAAACTGACGATAGAAGCCGAATAAACGGCCTGCGGTCAACGGCAAGGGAGAGCGCGAAGTTCTCCTTTGTCGTTTGTGCCGCCCCGGAAATGAAACAAGCAGTTCTCGGATTCCGAACGTTTCCTGCAAACGGAACTCGTTGTGTTTGACGAACTCGAAAAAAATCTGTCATGAAAACCTTTCTATTGACTGTGGCTGCCTGCGGTTTATTGCTGACCGGTACGGCCAAAGAACCTCTTTACCGGGATGCCTCCGCACCGCTTGCCAAACGGGTGGACGACTTGTTGTCGCGGATGACCCTCCGTGAGAAATTGGGACAACTGTCCCAACCGCTTTACCGGTCGGACGATACGACGCTCGATGCACGCATAGCCTGCGGCGAAGTCGGGTCGTTGGTGGTGGCTCACGGTTCTCCGCTCGTGCCTGCGGAGCGAGACCGGTTGCAGCGCATCGCGGTGGAGCGAAGCCGACTCGGAATCCCTGTCCTGTTCGGATTCGATGTCATTCACGGCTATCGCACCATCTTTCCCATTCCGCTGGGCATTGCGGCTTCGTGGAACCCGGATCTTGCCGAAGCGTCAGCCCGGATTGCGGCATCGGAAGCGTCGGCTTGCGGTGTTGACCTCACTTTCAGCCCGATGGTGGATGTGGCACGCGATCCGCGCTGGGGCCGTATCTCCGAGGGTTCGGGGGAGGACGTATTGCTCAATGCCGTTTTCGGGGCGGCCCTCGTTCGCGGCTATCAGGGCGACGATCCTTCGCAACAGGGACGGATCGGGGCTTGTGTCAAGCATTTCGTCGGTTACGGTGCCGCATTGGGCGGCCGCGACTATCAATTCGCCGAATTGTCGGAGCGTGCTTTGCGCGAAACCTATCTGCCGCCTTTCAAAGCTTGCGTCGATGCAGGTGCAGTAAGTGTCATGTCGGCTTTCAACGATATTTCCGGCACGCCGGCTTCCGCCAACGCGCTGACGCTGGACCGGATTCTCCGAAAAGAGTGGGGATTTGATGGGTTTGTGCTCAGTGACTGGAATGCCGTGACGGAATTGCAGGAGCACGGGATAGCTGCCGACGGAGCCGAAGCGGCCGTCAAGGCACTGACTGCCGGTGTAGATGTGGAGATGACGTCGAATCTCTATCTCACGACCCTCGAACGGATGATCCGTGAAAGACGTTTGCCCGTAGTGCTTGTCGATCGGGCCGTCCGGGCTGTCTTGCGGGTCAAATTCCGACTGGGGCTTTTCGACCGTCCTTTCCGCAGCCACCCCGAACCGGACCGGATGCTGTTGACGCCCGAAGCCCGCCGTACGGCTCGGGAATTGGCCGCCGAAAGTATGGTGCTGCTGAAAAATGACGGCCTGCTGCCTCTTTCGCCCGACCTGCGGAGCATCACGGTGACCGGAGAGTGGGCCGTAAGCCGCGATCTTTACGGCTGGTGGGTCGGCATGGGCGATGGCAGGGATGCGGTGACCGTCTGGGAAGGCATCCGGAGTCAGGCCGGCGAGGGAACCGACGTGCGGCTGATGTCGCAGTCCCGCAGCCGCAAGAGCGATGTCGCGGTGGTATGTGTCGGAGAAAACGGCTATCTGTTCGGCGAGAACAACAACCGGAGCGACATCCGGCTGCCGTACGGACAGGAGCAGCTGATCCGCGAGCTGAAAGAACAGGGGAACAAAGTGGTCGTGGTTGTATTCAACGGACGACCCCTCGATTTGAGTGCCGTCCTGCCTTATGCCGATGCGTTGCTGATCGCGTGGCATCCGGGAACCGAAGCGGGCAACGCCGTGGCTGACCTGCTCTTCGGAAAGAGTTCTCCTTCGGGCAAACTCCCAGTCTCGTTCCCCGAATCGGTCGGACAACTGCCGATTTTTTACAGTGACCGTGTCAGCGGGCGTCCCGGCAACGACCGTTACGTCTGCATGGGTGGCGAACCGCTCTTTCCGTTCGGTTTCGGACTCGGTTACTCGACATTCGGATATTCCGAATTGCGGCTGTCGAAATCCGTCGCTGCCCCCGATGAGCAGGTCGTGGCGGAGATTACCGTTACCAATACCGGCAGCATGAAGGCCAAAGAGACGGTACAGTTGTATTTGCACGACAAAACCGCTTCGTTCACCCGTCCGGCCCGCATGCTGATCGACTTCCGCAAAGTCGAACTGGCTCCGGGCGAAAGCCGCACCGTCTCGTTCGACGTGACGCCCGGACAACTCGCATTGCTCGATGCGAAGTTCCGTCCGGTCGTCGAAGAGGGCGAGTTTGAAATATCGGCGGGCGGTACGCCTTCCGAACTGCACGGTTGCATATTGACCATAAAACGATAGACGAATGAAGAAAATAATGCAAATGCCGATTATTCCGGTTTGTGCACTGGGTTCGGCGGCCGCTTTGTGCGCCGGTTGCGGAAAAACACCGGCGGAACGGCCCAATATCATCATAATTTATGCCGACGACGTCGGTTATGGCGATTTCTCCTGCAACGGTTCGCCCACGATACAGACCCCGAATGTAGACAGGCTGGCCTCCGAAGGCGTTCGTTTCACCAATGCCCACACGACCTCCTCGACCAGTACGCCCGCCCGGTACGGACTGTTGACGGGACAATATCCGTGGCGCAAGGAGGGAACGGGCATCGCGGCGGGAAATGCCGGAATGATCATCGCTCCCGAACAGTATACGCTGGCCGACATGTTGCGCGGTGTGGGGTACGCCACCGGAGCAGTGGGAAAATGGCATCTGGGTCTGGGCGAGACGGCCCGGCAGGATTGGAACGGCGTCATTACACCGGGTCTGCGCGACATCGGATTCGATTATTCGTTCATCATGGCCGCTACGGGCGACCGTGTTCCCTGCGTATATATCGAAAACCAGCGTGTCGTCGATCTCGATCCGGCAGACCCCATTTCCGTAAGCTATGCCGAACCTTTTGAGGGCGAGCCGACCGGCAGGGACAATCCCGAATTGCTGGCAATGACCCCTTCTCACGGGCACGACCAGACCATTGTCAACGGAATTTCCCGCATCGGGTATATGAAAGGCGGTAAGGCGGCCTTGTGGAAAGATGACCGAATCGCCGACCGGATCACGGACAAGGCGGTGGAGTTTATCGTCCGAAACCGGGAGCATCCGTTTTTCCTTTACTTCGGAACCAACGATATTCATGTGCCGCGCGTGCCTCATGCCCGGTTTGCGGGCAAAAGCGGCATGGGTCCGCGCGGTGATGCGATTCTCTCTTTCGATTACTGTCTGGGGCGTGTAATGCGTACGTTAGACAGTCTTGGTATCGCGGACAATACGCTGTTGATCGTCAGCAGCGACAACGGGCCGGTCGTCGACGACGGTTATAACGACCGTGCGGTTGAGCTGCTGGGCGATCATCGTCCGTGGGGCGATTTTCGGGGAGGCAAATACAGCGCTTTTGAAGCGGGAACGCGCGTGCCGATGTTGGTGCGCTGGCATGGACATGTTCCGGCGGGAACCGTGTCGGACGCATTGTTGAGCCATATCGACATTTTTGCCTCTTTGGGGGCCTTGTGCGGGGGCGAAATCCCCGAAGGGGCCGCACCCGACAGCCGCAACCACCTCTCTGCTCTGCTGGGTAGCGGGTCCGACCGGGAGTTTGTCGTAGAGCAGAACGTGAACAACACGCTTTCTATCATCGTCGATGGTTGGAAATATATCGAACCCAGCAACAGGATGCGGCTTAACCGGCAGACCAACACCGAATTGGGCAACGATACGATGCGGCAGCTCTATGACCTGCGCGAGGATGTCGGCGAACGGCATAATCTGGCAGAACAGTACCCTGCAAAGGCCGATTCGCTGCATAATAAATTGGAAAATATCAGAAGACAATGAAAAAGGGCATTCCGATCTGTTTTTTCCTGCTTTGGGCGGAATTGCTTCATGCGGCACTGCCGGGAGTCAAAATCGAGACGAAGCCTTATTTGCAGGCTGTCACCGAAACCGGATTCACGGTTGTTTGGGTCTCCGATACCGATGCTGTGGCTTGGGTGGAGGTCGCGCCGGACGACGGGAGCGATTTCTATGCGACGGAGCGGCCCCGTTATTATCATTCGGAGCACGGCAAACGCGCCATCGGCCGTCTGCATCGGGTGCCGGTCACGGGCCTTGAATCGGGAACCCGTTACCGTTACCGCATTTTCACGCAGGGAATTCTCGAAAACGGCGGCAATAAAGGGGTGATTCGGGGCAGAGTCGCATCCAGCCGGGTCTATAAACACGAGCCTTATTATGCGACTACGCTGGACTCCGACAAGGAGGAAATCAGTTTCGTCGTCGTGAACGATATTCATGGCAAGGATTCGCTGCTTCGGCGGCTGCTGGGCGATGTGACGGAGCGGAATACCGATTTCGTGGTGATGAACGGCGATATGACCTCGATGATCGAGTCGGAGGAGCAGCTGCTTGACGGCTATCTGCGATCAGCTTCGGAACTTTTCGCCGGCAATGTGCCGTTCTATTTCGTACGGGGCAATCACGAAAATCGGGGTGCTTTTTCCTACCGTGCTTTGGAATACTTTCCGACGCCGACCGGACGGTTTTACTATACGTTCCGACACGGACCTGCATTTTTCGTGGTGCTGGACTGCGGCGAGGATAAGCCCGACAACGATATCGAGTATTCGGGACTGGCCGATTTCGACCGCTACCGGGAGGTCGAGGCCGATTGGTTGAAAGAGGTCGTCGCCAGCGATGAATTCCGTCGGGCGCCGCTGCGGATCGTGCTGATACATATTCCGCCGCTGCATTACGACTGGCACGGAGGGCGTGAAATACAGCGGCTCTTCATGCTGCTTTTGCAGGGGGCCGGAGTCGATCTCATGTTGTGCGGACATCTGCACGAATCGTTCTATACACCGGCCGGAGAAGACCGGTACGACTTTCCGGTGCTGATCAACTCCAATCGGGAAAGTGTGCGTGTAGTGCTGAAAGACCGGACAATCGAGGCCGAAATCAAGGATGCTGCGGGCAAAACCGTCGTCCGGCATGCTATTGTCACCGGCAGCGAGTGATTCCTCGTTCCCGAGCCTTTGGCTCGTCGAAGATACTCCCGCTCGGCAATGCCAAATTTATTTGGCATTGCCGAGCTTATTCGTATCTTTGCATCATGATTGCGAAAATTTTACTCGATCGAATCGGTTCATGGACGTGGTGGCGTTCGTGGCTCCTCATTTTCGTGGGTTGTGCCGTCATGGGTTCGGGCTTCGTGCTCTTCATCAACCCTTATAAATTCGTTCCCGGCGGTGTCTACGGCTTGGGTATCGTGATGCACAACCTCTTCCCCTCCATTCAGGTCGGAACGTTCGGTTACATGTTCGACATTCCGCTGATGGTTATCGCCGTGCTGGTTTTCGGCAGGCAGTTCGGTACGCGTACTGTCCTCGCCGCGTTGTTTACGCCCGGATACATGAACCTGTTGACGCGGCTGGTCTATCCGACTCCCGAAGCGGTCGAAGCGCTCGACCCCGCACAATTGTTGGGCGGACGGCTCGATTTGTCGGGCGATCTGTTCCTCGCCTGCCTCATGGGGGCCGTCATCATCGGCGTGGGCATGGGGCTCGTCGTGCGCCAGCAGGCTACGACGGGCGGCACGGACATCGTGGCCATGCTGTTGCAGAAATTCGCGGGCATCAAGTTTTCGACCGGCATCTTCTTGGCCGACGGATTCGTCGTCCTGACCGGTCTGGTCGTCATTGGCTTCGGGCTCGGTATTGAGCAGGCTTCGGGCGAGGGGTGGATGCTGACGCTCTATTCGCTCATCATCATTTACACCACCTCGCGCGTCGTGGCGTACATGCTCGACGGTGCGTCGTACGACAAGTTGCTGTTCATCATCAGCGACAATACCGAAGCGCTGAAACAGTTCATTCTCCACGACCTCGACCGCAGCGCGACCTACATCAAGTCGCGCGGCATGTACACCGGCAACGACCGCGACATGATTTTCTTGGTCGTCAGCCGCAAGGAGGTGCGGCAGGTGCAGCACAAGATCCGCGAGATAGACCACAAGGCGTTCGTCGTCGTGACCGATGCCTACGATACCTACGGCGAGGGGTTCAAGCCGCTGCCCGATACGGATACGATTCAGGCGGAATAGTCGAGCAGACCGGACGATTCATGGAAAATCAGCGGATGACCATTCAGAAAAACACGTTGCGCCCCTTGCAGGGCGACGGCCGCAAGTTGTTCGTCGAGACTTACGGGTGCCAGATGAATGTCGGCGACACCGAAATCGTCGTCTCGGTGATGCAGGCCGAAGGATACGTCTATACCGACCGCATCGACGAGGCGGACATCATTCTAATAAACACTTGTTCCATTCGCGACAACGCCGAACAGCGTATCTGGGGGCGTTTGGCCGAGATGAAGCGGTTGCGCCGCGCCAAACCCGCGCTGTTGGTCGGCATCATCGGGTGCATGGCCGAGCGGTTGAAAGAGAAACTGTTCGAGGGGCCTCACGGTGTCGATATCGTCGCCGGCCCCGATGCCTACCGCGACCTGCCGCGTCTGGTGCGCGAGGCCGAAGCGGGGCACAAGGGGGTCAACGTGCTCTTGTCGACCGAAGAAACCTACGCCGAAATCGCTCCCGTGCGGCTCGACCGCAACGGCGTAAGCGCATTCATTTCGATTATGCGCGGTTGCAACAACTTCTGCTCCTATTGCGTGGTGCCCTACACGCGCGGACGCGAACGGAGCCGCGACGCGGCGACCATCGTCGCCGAAGCGCAGAGCCTTTTCGACAACGGTTACCGCGAGGTGACGCTGCTCGGTCAGAACGTCAACTCCTACCGCGCCGGCGAGGTTGATTTTCCCGAACTGATGCGCCGCGTGGCCTCCGTTTCGCCGTTGCTGCGCGTGCGGTTCGCGACGTCGCACCCCAAAGACATGAGTGACCGTCTGTTGGAGGTGATGGCTTCGACGCCCAACATCTGCCGGTCGATTCACCTGCCCGCGCAGTCGGGGGCTACGTCGATGCTCGACCGTATGAACCGCAAATATACGCGCGAGTGGTATCTCGACCGCATCGCGGCCATCCGCCGTTATATGCCCGATTGCGGCATCACGACCGACCTGATTGCGGGCTTTTCGGGCGAGACCGAAGAAGAACACGCCGCCACGCTGTCGTTGATGCGCGAGGTGGGGTACGATTTCGCCTACATGTTCAAGTATTCCGAACGTCCCGGCACCTTCGCCCAGAAGCACCTGCCCGACGACGTGCCCGACGAGGTGAAATCGCGGCGTCTGTCCGAAATCATCGCCTTGCAGAATGAACTGGGGCTGGCCAGCTACCGGCGCGACATCGGCCGCGAATACGAAGTGCTGGTCGAGGGAACCTCCAAACGCGATGCCGGCCAGTTGTCGGGCCGCACGTCGCAGAACAAGACGGTCGTTTTCGATCGCGGTGCGCACGGCGTGGGCGATTACGTTCGGGTGCGCATTACGGGTTGCACGGCGGCGACGCTGTTCGGCGAGGTGCTCGACTGACCGCAGTACCCGAAAAATCGGCGGGATGCCGCGAGCGGCCCGCACGATGCGAAAGCATCACAACCGATAGTTTGATTTTTTACTTATTTAATAAACATGCGATTCGACGAACTCGATTTGGAGCCTGAAATCCTCGACGGATTGGAAGATATGAATTTCCGGGAGATGACTCCCGTGCAGGAGAAGACGATTCCCGTCATTCTCGAAGGGCGCGACATCATCGGATGCGCCCAGACCGGTACGGGCAAAACGGCGGCCTATACGCTGCCGCTGCTGAACAAGCTGCTCGTCGAGGGCAACGAAGACAACGTCGTGAAGTCGCTCATCATCGTCCCGACGCGCGAGCTCGCGCAGCAGATCGACCAGCAGTTTCAGGGTTTTTCCTATTACCTGCCCGTTTCGACGACCGTCGTGTACGGCGGTGGCGACGGCAAGGGCTGGGACACGCAGAAACGCGGCCTCGTCATGGGGTCGGACGTGGTGATCGCCACGCCGGGCCGCATGATCGCCCATTTGCAGAACAGCGGCATCGACCTGTCGCACGTCGAATACCTGATTCTCGACGAGGCCGACCGGATGCTCGACATGGGTTTCAGCGACGACATCATGCACATCGTGTCGTACCTGCCCAAAGAGCGGCAGACTATTCTGTTTTCGGCTACTTTACCGCCCAAAATCCGCACGCTGGCCAAGACCATCCTGCGCAATCCGGCCGAAGTCAGCATCGCCATTTCCAAACCCAACGAGTCGATCGACCAGTCGGCCTATGTCTGCTACGAGGCGCAGAAACTGAACATCATCCGCACCCTGTTCGCCGAGCCGAGCGGGTCGAAAACGATCATTTTCTCGTCGTCGAAACTGAAAGTCAAGGAGCTCGCCCATACGCTCAAACGGATGAAACTCAACGTCGCCGCCATGCACTCCGATTTGGAGCAGGCGCAGCGTGAGGAGGTGATGCTGGCGTTCAAGAACAACCGTGTCGACATTCTCGTCGCGACCGACATCGTTTCGCGCGGCATCGACATCGAGGACATCGGGTTGGTCATCAATTACGACGTGCCGCGCGACCCCGAAGATTACATCCACCGCATCGGACGTACCGCGCGCGCCGCCGCGACCGGCAGTGCCATTACGTTCGTCAGCACGGAGGATCAGGGGCGGTTCCACCGCATCGAAAAACTTATCGAGCGCGAAATCCGCAAGGCCGATTTGCCCGAAGGGGTGGGCGAGGGACCGACATACGCTCCGGCCGAAACGCGTGGACGTGGTGGTCGCGGAGGCAGGAGCGGCGGCGGTCGAAGCGGCAGCGGTCGGCGCGGACGTGGC
>JAMPDE010000002.1:342556-406319 GCA_023665825.1 Alistipes senegalensis
TTTTACTCCTTGATCTTGGTCGAGAGGAACTCGCGGTTCAGCCGCGCGATGTGCGCGATCGAGATTTGCTTGGGGCACTCGGCCTGGCAGGCACCCGTGTTGGTGCAGTTACCGAAACCCAGTTCGTCCATCTTGGCGACCATGGCCTTGGCGCGGCGGGCACCCTCCACGCGGCCCTGCGGCAGCTTGGCCAGCGACGACACGCGCGCGGCGACGAACAACATCGCCGAACCGTTCTTGCACGTGGCGGCGCAGGCACCGCAGCCGATGCACGAAGCGGCGTCCATCGACTCGTCGGCGTCGGCTTTCGCGATGGGCATGGCGTTGGCGTCGGGCACCGAGTTGGTGCGTACGGAGATGAAGCCGCCGGCTTGCAGAATCTGGTCGTAGGCATTGCGGTTCACCACCAAGTCCTTGATGACGGGGAACGCTGCCGAACGCCAAGGCTCGATCGTAATCGTTGCGCCGTCCTCGAACTTGCGCATGTAGATCTGACACGTCGTAGCGCCCTGACTGGGGCCGTGCGCCTGACCGTCGATGTGCAGCGAGCACATGCCGCAGATACCCTCGCGGCAGTCGTGGTCGAACGCGACGGGCTCCTTGCCTTCGTGCACGAGGTTATTGTTCAAAATGTCGAGCATCTCCAAGAACGAGGTGTCGGCCGAGATGTTTTCGACTTTGTAGGTCTCGAACGCTCCTTTGCTTTTGGCATCCTTCTGACGCCATATCTTCAATGTGAAATTCATGATTTGCTGAATGTTAGATTGTCTGACGTCTGTGTGTTAGTCCTTGTAGTTGCGCTGTGCCGGGTGTACGAACTCGAAGTTGAGCGGTTCTTTGGTCAGCTCGGGCGCTTGGTCGGCTCCCTTGTACTCCCATACGGCCGCATAGACGAAGTTTTCGTCGTCGCGCTTGGCCTCGCCCTCTTCGGTCTGGTGTTCCGAGCGGAAGTGTCCGCCGCACGACTCCTCGCGGTTCAGTGCGTCGCGCGCCATCAGTTCGCCCAGTTCGAGGAAGTCGACCAGTCGCAGTGCCTTTTCGAGCTCGACGTTGAACCCGTTCGCGTCGCCGACGACCTTCACGTCTTTCCAGAACTCCTGACGCAGCGCTTGGATTTCGGCGATCGCCTTTTCCAACGACTCTTTCGTGCGGGCCATGCCGACGTACTCCCACATGATGTTGCCCAGCCGTTTGTGGATGTCGTCCACCGACTGCTTGCCGTTGATCGAGAGCAGTTTCGCGATTTTCTCGCGCACGCCCTTTTCGGCTTCGTCGAATGCCGGCGTGTCGGTCTTGACCTTCGGAGCCTGAATTTTGTGCGACAGGTAATCGCCGATGGTGTAGGGCAGCACGAAGTAACCGTCGGCGAGACCCTGCATCAACGCCGATGCGCCCAGTCGGTTGGCCCCGTGATCGGAGAAGTTGGCTTCGCCGATGGCGTAGAGGCCCGGAATGGTGGTCATCAGGTTGTAGTCGACCCAGATGCCGCCCATCGTGTAGTGCACGGCGGGGAAAATCTGCATCGGCTGCTCGTAGGGGCTCACGTCGGTAATCTCCTCGTACATGTCGAAGAGGTTGCCGTAGCGCTGTTTGATGATGTCCTTGCCCAATCGCTCGATCGCGGTCTTGAAGTCGAGGAAGACGGCCAAGCCCGTTTCGTTGACACCGAAGCCTGCGTCGCAGCGCTCTTTGGCGGCACGCGAAGCGACGTCGCGCGGCACCAAGTTGCCGAATGCGGGGTAGCGGCGCTCCAAGTAGTAGTCGCGGTCCTCTTCGGCGATATCCGACGGCTGTTTCTTGCCGGCGCGGATGGCCTGCACGTCTTCGAGTTTCTTCGGTACCCAGATGCGGCCGTCGTTGCGCAGCGATTCGGACATCAGCGTCAGTTTCGACTGCTGGTCGCCGTGCTTCGGAATGCAGGTCGGGTGGATCTGCGTGAAGCAGGGGTTGGCGAAGCCGGCACCCTTGCGGTAGCACTGGAATGCGGCCGAACCGTTCGATGCCATTGCGTTGGTAGAGAGGAAGAATACGTTGCCGTAACCGCCCGTAGCGATGACGACGGCGTGCGCGCCGAATCGTTCGATTTCGCCCGTCACCAAGTTGCGGGCGATGATGCCGCGCGCTTCGCCGTCCTCGATGACGACGTCGAGCATTTCGTGGCGCGGGTAGCTCTTGACCGAACCGGCAGCGATTTCCTTATTCAGCGCGGCGTAGGCGCCCAGCAGCAGCTGCTGTCCGGTCTGGCCGCGCGCGTAGAACGTACGCGAAACCTGCGCGCCGCCGAACGAACGGTTGGCCAACAGGCCGCCGTATTCGCGGGCGAACGGCACGCCCTGTGCAACGCACTGGTCGATGATGAGGTTCGACACTTCGGCCAGACGGTAGACGTTGGCCTCGCGGGCGCGGTAGTCGCCGCCCTTGATCGTGTCGTAGAACAGACGGTAGACCGAGTCGTTGTCGTTCTGGTAGTTCTTGGCGGCGTTGATACCGCCCTGTGCCGCGATCGAGTGGGCGCGGCGCGGCGAGTCCTGAATGCAGAACACCTTGACGTTATAACCCAGTTCGCCGAGCGAAGCGGCTGCGGATGCGCCGCCGAGACCGGTTCCGACGATGATGATGTCGAGCTTGCGTTTGTTGGCGGGGCTCACGACCCGGATGGCTGCCTTATGGTTGCTCCACTTCTGTGCGAGTTCGCCGGCAGGGATTTTAGCATCTAATTTGAAAGCCATTATTGCGTATGTTTTAGTTCTATTGAATCAGCAGCATCCGCTGCAGCAGGGGCAGCAGCTCTTGATGAAGTAAACGACCACGACCGCCGCGAAGCCGGCGAATACGAGCGTGGCGACCACGTTGGCGGCGCATTTCAGACGCGGATACCACGTGTCGTTGGCCCAGCCGACGGTCTGGAACATCGACCACACGCCGTGCGTGAGGTGGAACCACAGAGCGGCGAACCACAGCAGGTAGATGACCACGTAGTACCATTTCGAGAAGGTATAGGCGATGAGCGTGGCGCCGTCCGTCGCGGTGACGGTGTATCCGCCGACGACCGAAGCGTGGCCGCCCAAGACCTCGACGAGCTGCATCTTCGCCCAGAAGTTGAACAGGTGCAGAAGCAGGCCGGCCAGCACGATGAAGCCGATGACCAGCATGTTCTTCGAAGCCCAGCTGACGCCCGGTTCGGTGACCGTCACGGCGTAGCGTTGCTTGCCGCGCGCGCGGTAGTTGTCGACGGTGAGCAGCAGCGCATAGGCGAAGTGCACCAGCACGCCGAGCGCCAATACGGCCGTACCGGCCAGCGCGTACCAGTTGGCGCCCAAGAACTCGCAGATGGCGTTGTACCCTTCGGGCGAGATGATCGCCGTGAGGTTCATCGACATATGGAAGAGGATGAACAGCACGAGAAAAGCACCCGTGACGCTCATCACCAACTTCTTGCCGACGGAGGATTTGGTTAGGAAACAGCTCATAATGTTTTGTGTGTTTGGTTTGTATTTCGTGAAATTCGTTACTTTTGTAAAAGTAAGAGCGCAACAAAGATAGCCATTGTTTGCGGAATAACAATAGATTGTAAAAAAAATGAATAAGCCCGAGTTGCGAATCGCGATGAAACGGCGGAACCGTGCGCTGTCGCCGGACGAAAAACGGGCAGCGGCCGAACGGATTTTCGCTGCGGTGGAGGCCTTGCCGGAGTTCGCGCAGGCACGGTGCGTGGCGTGTTTCTGTGCCCTGCCCGACGAGCCGCCGACCGCCGAAGCGTTGCGTCGTTGGAGCGGCTCGAAACGGGTCGTCGTGCCGCGCGTCGAGGGTGACGCGATGCGGTTTTACGACTACCGGCCCGATGCGCTCGTGCGCGGGGCGTTCGGCATCGACGAACCGGCGGTGGGGGCGTGCGTTGGCGCGGGCAGTTCCGCCGGTTCAACCGCTTCTGTCGATCCGACAGGCAGGGGCGGCGCGGAGCTTCCGAACGGTGCGGCCGGTGCAGATGCCGCTGGCGGCTTGTCGGCGGGGATTGTTGTTCGCGAGTGCCTGCCCGAATCAATCGACCTTGTGGTCGTTCCCGGCGTGGCTTTTACGCGCGGCGGGGCCCGACTGGGGCGCGGCAGGGGCTACTACGACCGCTATCTGGCCCTGCCCGAATTGCGGGCGTTCTGCGTCGGGGTCTGTTTCGCGCATCAGCTGGTCGATGCGCTGCCGGTCGAGCCGCACGACCGCGCGATGAATGCCGTTTGTGCGGGCTGAACCGCCTTTTCGGTTCGCGGGGCGGTCGTCCGTTTCGTCCGCTCGATGTTTCGATACGGTTCCGCATATGTCGCCGAAAAATTTATTAAGCATGCAATATGTTGATAATGTGTGTTTTGCGTGATTTTAAGGGGGGGGGTATTCCGGGCTTGGAAAAAAGCGCGTGCAAATTTGGCGGTGTAGCTGATTTTGTGTATTTTTGCGGTGGAATCGGTCAGAATTGTCCGATTGCGGAACCTCACCGGCGCTCATCTCGTTGTCGCGATTGATCCGAAGAACCGAAAACGTTGCGATTCGCGGCGTTGTACGGTCGAGTCCTTTTGCCGCGTGCAAGGTCGTGTACTTTGCAACGGGCGAGGGGAGGGTATGCGGGTGCGTCGGGCTTGGATAAAAACAGAAAAACGAAAACATGGCGGAAGCGGTTGAACCTTTGCGGAGTTGGTATGCCTTGCGGGTCTTTCACAACCGATCCGTCGAGGTGTCCTCGTGGGTGGAGAAATCCGGCTGGGAGTATTACGTGCCGATGAAGACCGTCGAACGGACGACGGTCGCCGGTCGTTCGACCGTCAGGCAGCCGATTATCCCGTCGTTGCTTTTCGTCCGTTCGGAAAAGGCTTACGTGGAGAACATCCGCAAGCATCCGACGGGTTCGGTGGGTGTCTACTGCATGCCCGGAACGAAAGAACCGGCGGCGATTTCCGACGAGGAGATGCGGATGTTCATCTTCGTGACGACCGTCGGCAGCCGGAATCTCGAAGCGGTCGATCCGGCTTTGGCCAAAGGCGACCGGGTGCGCATTACGGGAGGCGTGTTTCGGGGAGCCGAAGGGTATATCGCCCGCATCCGCAATGCCAAGCGGCTGATCGTCGCCATCGAGGGGGTCGCCGCCGTAGCCACGAGCTACATCCCGAAGGATTTCATGGAAAAAATAGAACCGTAACGATTCCGCCGGCCGGCCGGTTCAATTGAAAATCGAAACAGCGGCGGGGCGTACCCCCGCATAAAATTCCGCACGTATCATCGCTATGATAAAAATACCGTCGAATTATCTGCTCTTGGCAATCTCTTTCGTTGCGTCGTTCGGGCTTGCAAGTTGGATTCATCCGCGCATTGTGAAGATCGCCCGGATGAAAAACATCGTCGATAAACCCGATGCTCGCAAACTGCAAAACGAGCCGGTTCCGGTCTTGGGCGGAGTCGCCGTTTTCTTCGGCATGGTGGTCGGCATCGGTTTCATGAGCACCTTCGTGCCGCTGCCGTCGATGCTGGTCGTCGTAACGGCGATGATGGCGATGCTCTACACCGGAACGATGGACGATGTGCTGGATCTTTCGCCCTCGCTGCGTTTCGGAATCGAAATCGCCGTTGTGCTCGGTCTTATATTGGGCGGTGGCGGAAATTTCCAGATCGACGATTTTCACGGTTTGTGGGGAATCGGCCGTATTCCCCAATGGGTGGCCGTGCCTCTGACGATTTTCGCGGCGGTCGGCATCGTCAATGCCATCAATCTGATCGACGGCGTGAACGGCTTGTCTTCGGGTTACTGCATCGTAGCCTGCTTCATTTTCGGGACTTTCTTTTTCTGTACCCGCAACGTGCCGATGCTCTTGCTGGCGGCGGTATCCGCCGGAGCGTTGTTCCCGTTCTTCTTCCACAACGTTTTCGGCCGCACGTCGCGCATGTTCATCGGCGACGGGGGGACGTTGGTCATGGGAATCGTCATGGCGATTTTCGTGTGCGAAGTGTTGCAGTACGAGGGCGACCCGGTATTCGGATGCGGCAATCCGATTCCCTTTACGCTGGCGGTGCTGTGCATTCCGGTGTTCGATACGTTGCGGGTGATGTCGGTGCGGCTGCTGCGCGGCGTTTCGCCGTTCCATCCCGATAAAACGCACCTGCACCACATGTTCATCGCGCTGGGCTGTTCGCATCCGATGACGACCGTCGCGATTCTGACCCTCAATTCGGGCGTCGTGTTCTGTTGGTGGGTCGCGGCGATGCTGGGGGCTTCGTGCGAGGTGCAGTTCTTCGTTGTGGTCGGGTTGAGCGCACTGTTTACGTTCGGGCTTTACCATATTCTGGAAAACCAGCTGCGGCGCAATACGCGCTTTTTCCGCTGGTTGCGGCGTTTCGGTTACCATACGCATTTGAGCCGGACGCGCTTTTTCCTGATGTTCCGAAATTTCGTGGACAAACATTAGACAAATATCAAAAACGCAATACGATGTTCTTAAACACCAAACGAAAAACATGGTTGCTGCTTGCCGTGTGGTTGTTGGGCATGGCGATGCCCGCTGCGGCGCAGATGACCGACGACCAGATCGTGAACTACGTCCAGTCCGCGATGCAGTCCGGCAAAAACCAGATGCAGATTGCGCGGGAACTGATGGCGAAAGGGGTCAGCATGAACCAGCTCCAACGTTTGCAGAGCAAGTACGGAGGCGGTCAGCAGAGCTCGGGCAGTTCGGGCAACTCGACCGGCAGCGTCAGCGGGATGCTGGGCGGTTCGACTGCGTACACGACCCGGAACCGCGACAACGGCTATTCGCAGACGGACAGCCGCCTGCGCAAACGCAGCGGTTCGGTCAAGGACCGCCGTTTGGATGCCGCCGACCGCGACCGGTTGCTCGGCCTTTCCGACGAACGGAGCGCGGATGCGAAGAATTCCGACGATACGAAAGATGCGAGCCGCGAAAACGAGCGGATGGTCGTCCCGATGAACGCGAATTATGCGATGGGAAGCTACCTGCTTGCGGGTGCCGATTCTTTGGGTTCCAAACGGAAGCCCCCCGTCCCCGACAGCTTGCAGCTGTTCGGACATAACATTTTCTCCGAGCGGGAGCTGACCTTCGAGCCGAACGAAAACCTCGCTACGCCGGAGAACTACACGCTGGGGCCCGGCGACGAGGTGATTATCGACATCTGGGGCGCGAACGAGGATTTCGTGCGGCAGGAGATTTCGCCCGAAGGCAACATCATCGTCGAACAGCTCGGCCCCATTCATCTGAACGGGCTGACCGTGCGCGAGGCCAACGACAAGATACGGCGGATATTCGCCCGGAAATACGAGAGCATCGCGGGCGAAGAACCCGTGTCGGACATCCGGCTGTCGCTGGGCGAGCTGCGCTCCATCCAAGTCAATATCATGGGCGAGGTGAACACGCCCGGAACCTATCGGATTTCGTCGTTCGCCTCGCTGTTCCATGCGTTGTACTATGCCGGCGGCGTCACCGACATCGGTTCGCTGCGCAACATCCGCGTGGTGCGCAACGGCAAGGAGGTCGCGACGGCCGATATCTACGAATATCTCTTCGACGGGAAGTTGTCGAACGACGTCCGGCTGAAAGAGGGCGACGTCATCATCGTGCCTCCCTATGAAGCCCAAGTAACCGTGCAGGGCAAGGTGAAACGCCCCATGTACTACGAAGTGAAGCAGGGCGAACCGGTCGGTGCGCTGCTGAAATACGCCGGAGGATTCGCGGGCGACGCCTATACGACGGAGGTCGGCGTCATCCGCAAATCGGGGCGCGAACGGCAGTTTTTCAGCGTCGAGGACGGCCGATACGACACGTTCGGGTTGCAAAACGGCGACTCGGTGCGCGTCGGCGCGACGCTGGAACGTTTCTCGAACCGCGTGGAGGTCGAAGGGGCGGTCTATCGTCCGGGCATGTACGAGTTGAGCGACGCGATGAACTCCGTGCGGAAATTAGTGCTGCGTGCCGACGGGCTGAAAGAGAATGCGTTTCGCAATCGGGCCCAGCTGCTGCGCGAAAAGGAGGATTTGACCAAAGAGATGCTGGCTATCGACCTGCAAGGCATCATGGCGGGAACCGTGCCTGACGTCCGGTTGCGCCGCAACGACGTGCTGATCGTTCCGAGCCTCGACGACATGCGCGAACTCGGCGATCTGACCATCGAAGGCGAGGTGGCTTGGCCCGGCGTCTATCCGTTCGCCGAGCAGATGACGGTCGAAGACCTCATCGTGCTGGCCGGCGGTCTTTTGGAGAGCGCCTCGACGGCCAAAGTCGATGTGTCGCGCCGCGTGAAGTCGCCCAAAAGCCAGACGCCGAGCAAGGAAATCGGCCGGATATACACCTTCTCCATCAAGGACGGATTCATCGTCGACCGCGATTCGGTCTTCACGCTCGAACCGTTCGACATCGTGGAGGTGCGCCGCAGTCCGGGCTATCAATCGCAGCGCATCGTGACGATCGAGGGCGAAGTGGCTTTCGAGGGCCGTTATGCGCTGGCGCGGAAGAACGAACGGATATCCGATCTGGTCAAACGGGCCGGCGGCGTGACGGAGGATGCCTACGTGCGGGGCGGCCGATTGATTCGCCGGATGAACAACGAGGAGCTGGCCGTGCGCGAAGCGACGATCCGTGCGGCCCGTCAGAATCGCGGTAGCGATTCGGTTTCGATGGCCCGTCTGGAAATCAGCGAGGACTATACGGTCGGCATCGACTTGGACAAGGCGCTGGCCGATCCGGGTTCGGACTACGACGTGGTGCTGCGCGAGGGCGACCGGCTGGTCGTTCCCGAATACGTCAGCACGGTGACCATCAACGGCGAGGTGATGAACCCCAATACGGTGGTCTATCACAAGGACAAGAAACTGAAACACTACATCGCGCAGGCGGGCGGCTATGCCGACCGTGCCAAACGCAAGCGCGCCTATGTGGTCTATATGAACGGGACGATCGCGCAGGCCAAGAAAGGCATGACGCTCGAACCCGGTTGCGAAATCGTCGTGCCGAGCAAACCCAGACGCAATCCGGTCACTTTGTCGGAAATCATGGGGCTGACGACTTCGGCGGCTTCGCTGGGTACGATGGCGGCGACGATCGCATCCTTATCGAAATAACGACGGAACGATGAAAGAGGAATTCTCGGTGAATCAGACGGAACGGGAGCCGCAGGAGGAGGAAATCGATCTCTTGGAGCTGGCCCGCAAATTGTGGAACGCGCGGAAGCGCATCGCCAAGTGGGCAGCCATCGGTGCGGCGGTCGGCATCGTGGTGGCGTTCAGCATCCCGAAAGAGTACAGCGCGACGGTGAAACTCGCGCCCGAATTGTCCAGCAGCAAAAAATCGTTGGGCGGATTGAGTGATTTGGCGTCGTTGGCCGGCGTCAATGTCGGAGGCGCCATGTCCGAAGACGCCATGAGCCCGACGCTCTATCCCGATATCGTCGAGTCGATTCCGTTCATGGTGGCGCTGTTCGACGTGCCGGTGACGGACCGAAAGGGCGACCTGCAAACGACGGTGTACGATTACGTGCAGGAACACACGCGCCGGACTTGGTGGAGCGCAGCGATTATGGCGCCGTTCAAGTTCATCGGGTGGACGCTGTCGCTGTTCAAGGAAAAAGAGGACAAGGAAAAACGGCCCGTCGTGGATCCGTTCCGGCTGACGCGGAAGGAGCACGAAGCCGTCAAAAAACTCTCCGAGCGGGTCGTCTGCACGGTGGACAAGAAGACTTCCGTCATCTCGCTGACCGTGACGATGCAGGATCCGTTGATCGCCGCGACGCTGACCGATACGGTGATGGTCAATTTGCAGAACCACATCACCGATTACCGGACGAACAAGGCGCGCCACGACCTCGATTTCACGCAGAAACTCTATGACGAATCCCAAGCCGCCTACTATGCGGCGCAGGCGCGCTACGCCCGCTACATGGACGCGAACCAGAACGTCGTGCTGCGGTCGGTGCGCACCGAGCAGGAACGCTTGCAGAACGAAATGAACCTGAATTACGAGGTCTACAACCAGACGGCCCAGCAGCTGCAACTGGCTAAAGCGAAAGTGCAGGAATCGACGCCTGTTTATGTCGTCCTGCAACCGGCGACGGTGCCGCTGCGTGCCGAAAAACCGGCGAAAATGTTGATTATCATCGGATTCGCTTTCCTGTTCGGCGCGGCGGTTTCGGCGTGGGTGCTGTTCGGCGAAGAGTTGGCGGCGCAATTCAAAAAAGAGCAGTGACATGAAGGGCATCGTATTGGCCGGAGGTTCCGGTATGCGGTTGTATCCTATTACGAAGGGCGTTTCCAAACAGCTCCTGCCCGTATTCGACAAACCGATGATCTATTACCCGTTGTCGGTGCTGATGCTGGCGGGGATTCGCGAGATTCTGATTATTTCGACGCCGCAGGATTTGCCCGGATTCAAGCGTCTGTTCGGCGACGGGTCGAATTTCGGTCTGCGTTTGGAGTATGCCGAGCAGCCCTCGCCCGACGGACTGGCGCAGGCGTTCCTCATCGGCGAAAAGTTCATCGGCGACGATTCGGCCTGTCTCGTGCTGGGCGACAACATCTTTCACGGGCCCGGATTCTCGGCCATGTTGCGCGACGCCGTCCGCACGGTCGAAGAGGAGCACAAGGCGGCCGTGTTCGGCTACTGGGTTTCCGATCCCGAACGGTACGGCGTCGCGGAGTTCGACAAGGCCGGAAATTGCCTCTCCATCGAGGAAAAACCGGCGAATCCCAAATCCAACTATGCGGTGGTCGGGCTCTACTTTTATCCCAACAAGGTGGTCGAGGTGGCCAAGTCGATCCGGCCGTCGGCGCGCGGCGAACTGGAAATCACGTCGGTCAATCAACGCTTTTTGGACGACAAGGAGCTGAAAGTGTTTACGTTGGGACGGGGGTTCGCGTGGTTGGATACCGGTACCCACGATTCGCTGTCGGAGGCTTCGACCTACATCGAAGTCATTGAGAAGCGTCAGGGGCTGAAAGTGGCCTGCTTGGAGGGCATCGCTTACCGCAAGGGCTGGATTACGGCCGACAAGATGCGTGAACTGGCGGCCCCGATGCTGAAAAATCCCTACGGACAATACCTGCTGAAAGTCGTCGACGAAATCGAACGGACGGGGCAGGCGAATTTGGAGTAGTCGTATGAAAGTGATTCCTACTGCCATCGAGGGCGTCGTCATTATCGAACCCGACTTGTTCGGGGACGAACGGGGCTATTTTTTCGAGAGTTTTTCGGAACGGCGTTTCTGCGAGCAGGTTCGCTCCGTGCGTTTCGTGCAGGACAACGAATCCAAATCCTCGTACGGCGTTTTGCGCGGACTGCATTTCCAGAAACCGCCCCATGCCCAATCCAAATTGGTGCGCGTCATCGCGGGGCGGGTGCTCGATGTCGCGGTGGACATTCGTCGGGGTTCGCCGACCTTCGGACAGCACGTCGCCGTCGAACTGACGGGGGAGAACCACCGGCAGTTTTTCATTCCGCGCGGATTCGCGCACGGATTCTCGGTGCTGTCGGACGAAGCGATATTCCAATACAAGTGCGATAATTATTACGCCCCGCAGTCCGAAGGTTCCGTCGCTTGGAACGACCCCGATTTGGCGATCGACTGGCGGATTCCGGCCGACAAGGTGCTGCTGTCAGAAAAAGACCGGCACCACCCGCGCCTGAACGAAGCCGAATGGTTGTTCGATTATAGCGAATCTCTATATTGAATATGAATATCTTGGTAACGGGCGCGAACGGGCAGCTCGGAAACGAAATGCGGCTCGTGGCGCGCGAAAGTTCCGACCGGTATATCTTCACCGACGTCGTCGAACTCGATATTACCGATGCGGCGGCCGTCGAAAAGACGGTGGCGGAAAACGATATTCGCCTGATCGTCAACTGTGCCGCCTATACGAATGTCGACAAGGCCGAAGACGACCGCGAGCAGGCCGAACGGCTCAATGTCCGGGCGGTCGAAAACCTCGCTCGGGCGGTCAAGAAGCAGGACGGCTGGCTGTTCCACATCTCGACCGACTATGTGTTCGGCCGGGAACCGTACAATACGCCTTGTCGGGAAGAGCAGCAGGGAACGCCCACCGGCGTTTACGGCGAAACGAAACTGCGCGGTGAGCAGGTGATTCGGGAAAGCGGCTGTCATCACGTCATCATCCGCACGGCATGGCTCTACTCCGAATTCGGCCGGAATTTTCTGAAAACAATGCTCGAATTGACGGCGACCCGGCCGCAATTGCAGGTGGTTTTCGACCAGACCGGAACGCCGACCTACGCGCTCGACCTCGCCGAAACGATTTTCGATATCGTCGAACATCGCAAGTACGAAGGGCACGAGGGGATTTACCATTACTCGAACGAAGGGGTCTGCTCGTGGTACGATTTCACGAAGGCAATCGCAAAGTTCGCAGGGCACACGGAGTGCGACATCCGGCCTTGCCACTCCGACGAATTTCCCTCGAAAGTGCGGCGCCCGGCCTATTCCGTATTGGACAAGACGAAAATCAAGGAGACGTTCGGCATTCGGATTCCCTACTGGACCGATTCGCTCGAAAAGTGCCTCGAAAATCTGAAACGAAATGGATTATAAACGCAATGTTTTAATCACGGGCGGGGCCGGATTCATCGGCTCGCATGTCGTGCGGTTGTTCGTTCGTAAATATCCCGATTATCGGATCGTCAACCTCGACAAACTGACCTATGCCGGCAATCTGGCCAATCTGAAAGATGTCGAAGCGGAACCCAACTACACCTTTGTAAAAGCCGATATCTGCGATTTTCCAAAAATGCAGGAAATTCTCGCGCAGTATCGGATTGACGGTATCATCCACCTCGCGGCCGAGAGCCATGTCGACCGCAGCATCAAAGATCCGTTCACTTTCGCGCGCACCAATGTCATGGGCACGCTGACGCTGTTGCAGGCGGCCAAACTCTACTGGGAAAGTCTGCCGGAACGCTATGAAGGCAAACGGTTCTACCATATTTCGACCGACGAAGTGTACGGTGCATTGGAGCTGACTCACCCCGAAGGGGTCGAACCGCCGTTCACAACGACCGCTTCGTCGAGCGAGCATCATTCGGCCTACGGCAAGGAGTTTTTCTACGAAGATACGAAGTACAATCCGCATTCGCCGTATAGTGCAAGCAAGGCGAGCAGCGACCACTTCGTGCGGGCGTTCCACGATACTTACGGTATGCCGACCATCGTCACGAATTGCTCGAACAATTACGGGCCTTATCAGTTTCCCGAGAAACTGATTCCGTTGTTCATCAACAATATCCGTCATCGCAAGCCGCTGCCCGTGTACGGCAAAGGCGAGAACGTGCGCGACTGGCTTTACGTCGAGGACCATGCGCGGGCCATCGATCTGATTTTCCACAAGGGCAAGGTTGCCGAGACCTACAACATCGGCGGATTCAACGAGTGGAAAAATATCGACCTCATCAAGGTGGTCATCAAGACCGTCGACCGGTTGTTGGGGAACCCGGAGGGCCATTCGCTCGACCTCATTACTTACGTCACCGACCGTGCCGGCCACGATTTGCGGTATGCTATCGATTCATCGAAATTGCAGCGGGAGCTCGGTTGGGAGCCGTCGTTGCAGTTCGAGGAGGGCATCGAAAAGACCGTAGCGTGGTATCTTGAAAATCAAGCATGGACAGACAACATCACCAGCGGCGAATACGAAAAGTATTACGAGGAGATGTACGGAAACAGATAAAACGTTTCGGATGAGTTCGTTGAAGACCAATGTCCTGTTGAACCTGATCAATACGATTACCGGAATTATTTTTCCGGTAATCACTTTTCCTTATGCTGCCCGGATCCTTTTGCCGGATGGCATAGGTGCGGTCAATTTTCTCTCTTCGATCGTCAACTACCTTGTCTTGTTGACCGGATTGGGAATTCCGATGTATGCGGTGCGCGAAGTGGCGAAGTATCGGGATGACGTGGTATTGAGGAATAAAATCACGGTGGAAATTACGCTGTTGAGTGTAATTCTTTGCGGTGCGGGATATGTAATGGTGTTTTTGTTGGCCCGATATGTTCCGCAAATACATGCACAGGCCGGATTGTTTTATATTCTGAGCCTGACTATCTTGTTTACGAGCATCGGCGTGCAGTGGTTTTATCAGGCCATAGAGGATTTTCTGTTCATCACCGTCCGGGCTGTGGTCATTCGGACGCTTGCGGTTGTTTCGCTGTTTGTCTTTGTAAAGCGTAAGGAAGATTTGTTGATTTATGGGGCAGTCGTCGTCGGGTCGACGGTGGGCAATAATCTGATCAACTTCATACATCTGCGCAAATACATCGAAGTTGCGAAAATCAAATGGCGGGAATTGCAGGTTGCACGACATCTGAAACCGGCGATACATATTTTTATTCTCAATCTGATCATCAGTATTTATTTTCAGCTGAATGCGGTCATGTTGGGTTTCATGCAAAATGAAGAAGCGGTGGGCTTTTATACGGCAGGGTATAAGATATCCTATGTCGTGTTGTCGGTAATTACTTCGTTGGGTGTCGTGTTGCTGCCCCGATGCGCGAATTTGGTAAAAACCGGTAAAATGGCCGAATTTGCGGCTGTGGGGCAGAAGTCCTACCGGTTGGTCATTGCTACGGCGTTGCCTTGTACGATCGGCCTTTTGCTGCTGGCTGAGCCGATTACCGAGATTTTCTGTGGAACCGCTTTTCTGCCATCCGTTTCGGTGCTTTATTGGACTGCGCCGGTCATTGTTTTCAGCAGTATTACCAATGTGTTTGGCAACCAATTGCTGTATCCTCAAAATCAAGAGAACATTATTATATGGGGTGCGATTGGGGGTGCAATTATGAATGTCGGACTTAATTTGTTGCTTATTCCGAGATATTCCTATACGGGTGCTGCCATCGCTACGTTCTGGACGGAATTGGTGATATTGATCATGCAACTGTGGGCTGGCAGGAAATTCATACCGTTCCCGATTTTTCATCGGGATAATCTGAAATATGTTTGGGCTACCTTAATAATGGTGATAGCGATTCTCTTAGTAACACGAAATATAGTGTCGCCCGTTTTTATGATTTTGGCGGCTGTCGGTGTCGGTATGCCGGTCTATGGATTGGCACTGCTGTGGCAAAAGGATGATTTGCTTGATGAGATACTTATATATGTAAAATTGAAACGGAATTAAATTGAATAAGGATAGATGTTTTTAGTTACAGTACAAGGGATTTGACGCTTCAATTATCTTCGATTCATTTATGAAAAGACGCATAGCTCGGTATTTGAAATGATTGTGGTGGATAATACTTCTGCTGACGATTCGGTCGAATCCATCAAAAAGCAATTTTTGTATATGGATGTGTGGCAAACAATATATCCGAGTTTAACGTTGAACAATTTGTTTTATAAAAAGGTCTTCAAAATACAAAATAGATGTTGATTTATTTTGTTATTTATACATACTTGTTATGTATGGGCTTGTTAGAGCTGTTAAGTAGAAGGAAAGGCCCTATTCATGCATCTTTGTATGGCTTATTCGCTGTCTTTATTTTCTTTATGGCGGGCTTTCGAGGAATGGGGAATGATTATGACGGGTATCGGGAGATTTTTGAATCAATACGAAGTCTTCAAGCGTATGAATTATTTGATCCCAGCAAAGTATACGTCGAACCTATCTACGGTCTACTAAATATTGCAATGTCTGAATTGCCATATCAAGCTATTTTAGTGGTCATGGCATTTCTGAATATTGTGATTCTATTTCCTTTTATTTATAAATATTCTCCATATCCGTTTGTTTCGCTTTTACTATTTGCTGGAATGTTCATGTATTCAAACATGATGGGGTTGATACGGCAATCATTAGCTGTATCAATTTGTCTTTGGGCAATTGTTAATGTTGAAAAGAGGCGATTTTGGTGGTTGGTGGGTATTGCGACATTGATTCATTACTCGGCAATTATTGTCGTTGTCGTTAAATTGATAAAAAATAATTTCTTATCTTTAAAAAGATATATGTTATTGGGTAGCGGTGCGATAGTTTCAAATTTGTTTTTTTATGGTATATTTATTACGATATCTGCATTGTTGCCAGCGGTAATTGCTTGGAAGTTGAGTATTTATATATCAGAAGAGGCTGGTGACCATTTTGGATTGATGAATAGTGCCGTGCTATTAAGGCTTGTTACCTTTATATTAGCATACCGTTATCGGGATAAGATTAAATCTTGTTTCCCTGAATATGGAGCATATTTTACGAATATCTATTTTATGGCTCTTCTTTTATATGTCGGATGCGGATTCCTCCCTCAAATGGCTTCTCGGGGTGCAGCATATTTTCATTTTTTTGAAATACTAGTCGTCCCCATGCTCATATATGTCGCTAATAAGGCCAATAGGTGCTGTATTTTTAGCTTCTATGCTTTATGTTCTTTTTGGCGTCATTACGAATTGGTGACAATGTACCAGGAAGCCTATGTTCCGTATAAAAATGTGTTATTAAGTTTTTTATGATGGATATTCCTAAATTGATTCATTTTTGTTGGCTGAGCGGTGAGGCATATCCCGAAAAAATTGCTCGTTGTATCGAATCTTGGCATGAAAAGATGCCGGATTATGAAATTATGTTATGGGATAGGGCTCGTTTCGACCGAGAGGTGAAAAATGAATTTGCCATACAAGCCGTAAATAAACGAAAATGGGCGTTTGCTGCGGATTACATTAGACTTTTTGCCTTATATACGTATGGGGGAGTTTATTTGGATTCGGATGTTAAAGTTTACAAGCCTTTTGATGATTTTCTATCGAATGCTTTCTTTTCAGGTATAGAATATTTTAAGCCGACGAATTATGTAGCCATTGAGGCGGCTGTGATGGGAAGTATTCCTAACCATCCGTTTGTTGGCAAATGTTTGGAAGAGTATGAATCATGTAAGTTCATAAAAGAAGACGGATCTTTGGATATGCTTCCGATAACCGTTCGCATGGCGGATATTGCTAAAATGGATTGGGGGTTCGAGTTTGTGGCCAAAGAACAACACTTGAAAGATAATATTGTTTTGTATCCGCCGGTTACTTTCACGAATCCGTCGGGCATCTTTTCTCAAAAAGAAACTTATGCACTTCATCTTTGCAACGGAAGTTGGGTGGAAAACAAGCCTCGTAATCTTCTACGCGTCATTAATTTCGTTAAACGGTATTATAACAAACCATTTACTGCACTTGTTAATTTACTAACTAAATTATTATCGCTGATTCGGAGATGACATTTCGTATTTCTGATCAATTGCCGATGTTCCGCTTTTGAGTGTATGATGGAAATGAGTCTGAATAAAGAATCATACGGTTCTCGTATGGTCGAGCTGGATCTATTGAAACTCGTTGCAATTTTTTTTGTGTTATGGGGGCATGTTTTGTTACTTCCATCCGACCATCCTTATGAAACGAATCCGATATATCTTTGGATATGCTCTTTCCACATGCCGCTTTTCATGTGTCTTTCGGGATTTTTCGCTTCAAACATATTTGATAAATCATTTGGAAATCTGTTTAAGCAACGGTTTTCTCAATTACTTTTACCTTTTTTTGCTTGGGTCTTTTTAATTTATGGGATAAAAACAGTCTTTATTTTGATTTTGCGCGGCGAGAATTATCCGGATCTGGGTAGTGATTTGCTTTATTCCATTTGGTTCCTGAAAAGTGCATTCGTTTGTGCGATGCTCGGGTATTTAGGATTCAGCCATAAAAGAAATAAAATAGGATGGATATTGTTTTCGCTTGCTTGTAGTCAATTGGTGATTTACTGGGATGTGTTTATTATGTATCCTTGTTTTGTGTTTGGGATTTTGATTCGCCGATATTTTTTCCGAATTTTGGAACATTGGAAGATTATTTTGTGTTTTGTTGGGACTGTTTTTCTGGTTGCATCTATCTACATTAGTGTGTGTAATCAGAGTGTATGGATGTTCAATCAGAATATAAAGAAAATGCTGATCAATGATGCGCTTGATCGCTCGAAATTTTGCAATTTGATGGGGGGGGGATTTTGAAATATTTATTATTGAGATATATGAGAATGTTTGTAGGTTTATTGGGCGCTTTAAGTTATATCCTTGTATTCTCTTCGGCCGCGGATAGAATTAAAAAAAGTACATTATGCAATATACTTGCAAAATATGGGCAACTTACTTTGGGGATTTACGTGGTTCAGACGTTATTGCTTGAAACAATGGGTCCTTATTTTTTTCGATTGTATGGTTTGGGTTATATTTTATATAATTTTGTCGTTGTACCTATTCTTGCCTTATGTTTTTTGAGTTTGAGTATATGTGTTGTAGTCTGTATCAGGCGAAATAAAATTTGTTCCTATTTGTTACTTGGCTTTAGATCGAAATAAGGCATTTCGTTTCCATGAATATCGTTGTTTTGGCTACGGCGACTCGGGAGAGTGGAGCTTTGATGATATATAAGCAATTCCTTTCGTATCTTCCGCAATATGTATTTGTGCACCGTTGGTTTATTTTTGTTGATGCATCCATGCCTCAACCAAAAATGGATGGGGTGGAATATATTTATGACAATAATCATTCATGGAAACATCGTATTTGGTTCGATTGGATTGGGCTAAAACGATGGATAAAAAAACGAAAACTTACTATTGATTGTATTGTTTCATTGCAGAATATAGGTGCTTGTATTCCTGTACGTCAAATTATTTATTATCATCAGGCTATTCCGTTTTTTCCAAATAAATGGAATTTCATAAAACGAAGCGAACGCCGGATGTGGCTTTATAAATATTTGTACCCGTATTTTGTGAAACTTTCGTTATATCCGAATACTGACGTGGTTACTCAAATACCATTCATTAAACAACGATTTGTACAAAAATTCGGTGCGGATGAAACAAAGGTACATGTAATGTTTCCTGATGTGGAAAAAATAGAAACAGCGTGTATATCGGAATATGATTTTCAAGACAAGTATATTCATTTCATATATCCGGCAACCGCATTTACCTACAAAGAACATCGTACGATTATCGAAGCACTTGCATTGTTGCGGGAAAAGGATGCGCGGTTGTTTAGTATTATTAGGGTTCATTTTTCAATCGTAGAAGGTGAAAATGTAAAGTTGGATCAACTTGTCAAGCGACGAAAAGTAGAACGCCAAATCGTGTATGAAGGTAGAATAGAGCATAACAAATTGTTATCCATTTATAAATCCGTTCATGGTTTGTTGTTCCCGAGCACTGTTGAAACAATGGGGCTGCCTTTGCTTGAGGCTGCAATTTTCGGATGCCCGATAGTGGCGAACAATCTTGAATATGCTCATGAAGTATTGGAGCGGTATGAAGGTGTTTGTTTTGTGCCGGCATCGGATTATATCGGTTGGAGCGAGGCAATTAGATCTCTTTGCATCAATCGAGTTAATTATCGACCTGTCGGAACGAAAGCATCTTCCTGGCCATTGTTTTTTCAACTTATTTTGAATCAATCTTAACACAAATTATAATATGTCAGTTTTCAAAGACAAAGTCCTTTTAATTACCGGAGGCACGGGATCGTTCGGTAATGCTGTTTTACGCCGTTTCTTGGATAGTGATGTCAAAGAAATCCGTATTTTTTCACGAGATGAAAAAAAACAGGATGATATGCGCCATGCTTTGCAAAATCCCAAAGTTAAATTTTATATCGGAAATGTCCGGAATCGGCAGTCGGTTGATATTGCGATGCGTGGAGTGGATTATGTGTTTTCTGCGGCAGCCCTTAAACAAGTCCCATCTTGCGAGTTTTTTCCGGTAGAGGCTGTGCAGACCAATGTTCTCGGAACGGAAAACGTATTGCTTTCGGCTATTGAGCATAAAGTCAAGAACGTTGTTGTCCTTTCGACCGACAAAGCAGCCTATCCGATCAATGCTATGGGAATGAGTAAGGCTTTGATGGAAAAAGTGGCGATTGCTAAAGGTCGAGAATTAGGGGAATCTGCCGAAACTACTATTTGCTGTACTCGTTACGGAAATGTTATGGCATCACGTGGATCGGTAATACCTTTATGGGTCGAACAAATACGAGACGGAAAGGCGATTACGATTACCGATCCGAATATGACGCGTTTCATGATGACGCTTGATGATGCGGTAGATTTGGTGGTTTATGCATTCATGCATGGGAAAAATGGAGATCTTTTTGTTCAAAAAGCTCCGGCTGCAACACTCTCGACATTGGCACAAGCCCTGAAAGAAATTTATTCAAAGATAGATCCGAAATATGCGGAAACTGAGATAAAGCTAATCGGTACACGCCATGGTGAAAAGTTGTATGAAACTTTGGTTACGCGGGAAGAAATGGCTCGAGCGATAGATATGGAAAAATACTATCGAATTCCTTGCGATACGCGTGATTTGAATTATGACAAATTTTTCACGAAAGGGAATGAAAAAGTCGATAAAATCGAAGATTATCATTCGCATAATACCCGGCGTTTGGATGTTGATGGAATGAAGGAGCTATTGATGAAATTGCGTTTTATTCAGGAAGATTTAGGGCTTGTTCCTCGCGCAAAGACTCGCGATATCCGTAGTGAATAATTTTTCTGTTTAATCGGAGACCGGTTCATTGTATTATGAAAATTTTGGTATTGGGTTCGAGCGGGATGGCAGGTCATCTTATTACTTTATATCTGCTCGAACAAGGGCATGACGTTACGGCTTATTCAAGGACGCCCTTTCCGTATTGTCGTAATATCACGGGCGATGCGATTGACATGTCTGGGTTTAGAAGAATGCTGCTTGGAGAAGAGTGGGATGCCGTAATCAATTGCATTGGCCTTTTGAATCGCGTTGCGGATGACAATCCGGGAATGGCTGTTTATTTGAATAGTTATTTACCTCATTTTGTCGCAGATACGCTGAAGGAGCGCAAGGCGAAGTTTGTACAGATGAGTACGGATTGTGTGTTTGCCGGTAATACCGGTCCGTATTTTGAAAACTCCTTGCGTGATGGGAATACGTTTTATGACAGAACGAAAGCTCTCGGTGAGATTGAAGACGATAAGAATATAACTTTCCGCAACTCGATTGTAGGCCCGGATATAAATGAAAATGGTATCGGTTTGTTCAATTGGTTTATGAAACAACATGGAACCATTCAAGGATTCACGGGGGCTATTTGGACAGGAGTTACGACATTGACCTTGGCGAAGGCCATGGAATATGCTTTGAAGTCCGGTTTTTCAGGATTATATAATTTGGTGAATAATGAAAGTATCTCGAAATACGATCTATTATGTTTATTCAATAAATATTTCCGAAACAATACGTTGAGGATTGAAAAATCGGATGCTTTGCAACTGGATAAGTCTTTACGACATCAACGCTCGGATTTTTCATTTATAGTACCTTCTTACGAACAGATGGTTGTGGAAATGAAAGAGTGGGTTGAGCAACATAAGAAACTTTATCCGTTTTATTGATTATGGCAAAATTGAAATTGATGACGATTGTCGGGACTCGTCCTGAAATCATTAAAATGTCCGCGATTATAAAAAAATGCGATGCCTACTTCGACCAAATCATCGTACATACGGGACAAAATTACGATTATACGCTTAATGAGATTTTTTTCAAGGATTTAGGTTTGCGAAAACCGGATCACTATCTTGGGGTTGTCGGTAAAAATATCGGCGAAACGATGGGGAACGTGATTTCCAAATCCTATGATTTGATGGCGGAAATCAAACCGGATGCAATCATTGTTTTGGGCGATACGAATAGTTGTTTGTCGGTTATTGCTGCGAAACGGTTGAAGATCCCTATTTTCCACATGGAGGCGGGAAATCGTTGCAAAGATGAGAACTTGCCGGAAGAGGTTATTCGTCGGATTGTCGATGTAACGAGCGATGTCAATTTATGTTATTCCGAGCATGCCCGTCAATACATACTTAATACGGGGGTTAAGGCGGAATATACGTATGTCGTCGGATCGCCGATGGCGGAAGTGCTGAACGAGAACAAGAAAAAAATAGACACAAGTACGATCCTCGATGAACTTGGACTGAAGAAAAACGGATATATTCTGTTGAGTGCGCATCGTGAAGAAAATATCGATATAGAACCGAATTTTTTCAGTCTGATGAATGCGGTGAATCAGATGGCTCAAAAATATGATATGCCCATTTTGTATAGTTGCCATCCTCGAAGCAAAAAATTTATCGAGCAACGCGGGTTCCGCTTCGATGAGCGTGTGATGCAACATCAGCCACTGGGATTTCACGATTATAATTGTTTGCAGCGAAATGCGTTTTGCGTAGTTTCCGATTCGGGAACGATTCCCGAAGAAGCGGCGTATTTTGGATTCCCCGCTGTTTCGATTCGTACGAGTACCGAACGCCCTGAGGCAATGGATAAGGGCGTGTTTGTAATTGGCGGAATCTCTACGGAGCAAGTATTGCAAGCGGTTGATTTGGCGGTTGCAATGTATCGGAACGGAGATCAGAGCCAGTCTGTTCCAGCTTATTCGGATGAGAATGTTTCGACGAAAGTTGTCAAATTGATTCAGTCTTATACGGGCATTGTCAATAAAATGATTTGGCGAAAATAAAATAGACTATCCAAGTGAAAATTGTGATTGTTAGCCAGTATTTCTATCCGGAAGATTTCAAAATAAATGATCTGGCTGAAGAGTTTGTTAAACGCGGACACGAAGTTACGGTATTGACCGGAAAGCCTAATTATCCGTTCGGCAAGTTTTTTCAGGGGTATCGTTTTTGGGGTACGGTCAAAGAGGTATATAGGGGGGCGACCATCATAAGAGTTCCTCTCTTCCCTCGTGGCAAAGGGGGAAGTATTAGGTTGATTCTGAATTATCTGTCGTATATCATTTTTGGTTGTTGGTATGTCGCGACTCATCGGATAACGGCGGATGCGGCGATTTGTTTTGGCACATCACCGATAACTCAGATATATCCTGCTTTATTGTTGAAGAAAAAAACGGGGTGTAGCGTATCTTTGTGGGTGCAAGATTTGTGGCCGGAAAGTGTGAGTGCTACTACCGGAATAAAAAGGGGATTTTTGTATCGTTGTCTTCATGGGATGGTTTCTCGCATCTATCGGAAATGCGATAAATTGTTGGTACAGTCCCGAGATTTTGCTCAATCGATTCTGGAAAAGGGTGCTTTCGGTTCAAAAATAGTCTATGCTCCTAATTGGGCCGAAGATTTCTATTTAAATCAATCTCAAGTCGACACGGCAAAATACGCTGATTTGATTGCCGATGGTTTTATTATCATGTTTGCCGGAAATATTGGAGTTGCGCAAGATCTCGAACGGGTCATAGATGCGGCTGAATTAACTGCGCATGTACCGGAGATTAAATGGATGATAGTGGGGGATGGTCGTAAACGGCAAGATGTCGAAACAAAAGTCAAGTCCAAAGGATTGGAAAAGAGTGTGATATTTTTAGGTAGATATTCGGCTATTGAGATGCCTGCTTTTTTTATTCATGCCGATGTCATGCTTGTGTCTTTGAAGGATAATCCAATCTTTACACTCACGATACCTTCTAAAATTCAGACTTATATGGCATCGGGGAAACCTATTTTATCTATGGTCGGCGGTATCACCGGTAAAATTATAAAGGAGGCTGCATGTGGTTTGGATGCCGACGCTTCTGATGTCCATACTCTTGCTGATAATGCAATTGCATTGAGTCGTATGCCGAAAGTCGAATTGGAGAAAATGGGACAACGAGCAAAATCGTATTATCAACGATATTTTGCCAAACATAAAGTTATTGACGTCATTATCGATTCTCTCTGTAAATAAGTAAAATTGTAAACCGGTTTTAATGTGGGTTAATTGTCTATTTTCTGATGTTAGTTCCTTGTTTTGGTCTGTGCGGTGGAGTATAATGTTACATGGAACTCTTGAACAATAACCTCGGAACCCTCGAATCATGATGCCCATCCGGTATATTTTTTTGACGGCAGTTGCAGTATTGCTGTTGGCGGCATGCGGCCGGTGGTCGGAGGGCGTACAAGGCTTTACCGAACGGGTATACGAACCCCGCTATGCTTCGGGATTCGAGCTGTCGGGAGCGCAGGGCTCCGACAACCGGCTGTTGCGTGTTACGACCTCGTGGCAGGGGAGCGCGGGCTCCGAAACGAAGCTCCTGATTCTTCGCGACGGGGACGAAGCACCGGCCGGATTCGACGGACAAGTGCTGGAGGGCGAAGCTCGCCGGATCGTCTGCATGTCCTCTTCGCATGTGGCTTTGCTCGATGCGCTGGGCGAAGCAGCCCGCGTGGTCGGGGTGTCGGGCATCGACTACATCTCCAATCCGTATGTCGTCGAGCATCGGGACAAGGTGTTCGACGTCGGTTACGACGGGAATGTGAATTACGAACGGCTCGTTGCGCTTGCTCCCGACCTCGTGTTGTTGTACGGTGTCAACGGGGCCAGCGGCATGGAGCCGAAGTTGCGTGAATTGGGCATTCCGTTCGTCTATGTCGGCGAGTATCTCGAAGAATCGCCGCTCGGCAAGGCGGAGTGGCTGGTGGTTATCGGCGAGCTGGTCGGCAAACGGTCGGAGGCCGAAGCGGTTTTCCGCGCGATTCCCGAACGTTACGATGCCTTGAAAGGCAGGGTCGCCCGAGCGACGGCTGCGCGGCCGCGCGTGATGCTCAACACACCCTACAACGACGTGTGGTTCATGGCCCCGCCCGACAGTTACATGGCCCGCTTGATTGCCGACGCCGGCGGGGAGTACGTTTATCGGGCGAAATCGTCGAACCGTTCGTTGCCCGTCGACCTCGAACAGGCACGTCTTTTGGCCGATGCTGCCGATGTGTGGCTCAATACCGGAGCCTGCTCGACATTGGCGGAGCTGCTGCGTGCGGTGCCGAAATTCGCCGATGTCGCGTGCCTGCGCAACGGGGCGGTCTGGAACTGCGACCGGCGGCTGAATCCGGCGGGCGGAAACGATTTTTGGGAATCGGGCGTCGTCCATCCCGACCTCGTGTTGCGCGATTTGGTGAAGATATTCCACCCTGAACTGGTTCCCGAACCTTTCGTCTATTATCGGCAGCTCGAATAATATCATGAATTTGCGTGCCTGTTGGCTTTTTGTGCTGCTTGCGTTGCTGACCGTCGGACTTTTTCTGTTCGACCTGACGGTCGGCTCGGTCGGCATCTCCGTCCGTGATATCGGAGCGGCGCTTACCGGCGGCGATTGCGACCCGACGACGGCCCGAATCATCCTCGATATCCGGCTGTTGAAGGCCGTCGTCGCGCTGTTGGCCGGTGCTGCGCTCGCAGTGAGCGGGTTGCAGATGCAAACCCTGTTCCGCAATCCGCTGGCCGGGCCCTACGTGTTGGGCGTCAGCTCCGGCGCCAGTTTGGGCGTCGCGCTTTTTCTGCTCGGCCTGCCGTTGCTCGGCGCATCGGGACAGGTTGCTTTTTCCGCATTGGGCATGGCGGGCGCGGCATGGGTCGGAGCGGCCGCGATTCTGCTGCTGATTGCGGCTTTGTCGAACCGGATCAAAGACATCATGGTCATTCTGATTCTGGGCATGATGTTCTCGTCGGGTGTCGGGGCTGTCGTGCAGATTCTGCAATATCTTTCCGACGAAACGGCGTTGAAATCGTTCGTCATTTGGACTATGGGATCGTTGGGCGATGTGACGGCCGAACAGTTGTCGCTGCTTGCTCCGGCGGTCGCCGTCGGGCTCGTGTTGGCTGTTGCGACGACCAAACCGCTCAATCTGTTGCTATTGGGCGAGAATTACGCCCGCACGATGGGTCTTTCCGTGCGGCATGTGCGTTTTTGGATATTTCTCTCGACGGTCTTGCTGGCCGGAACCGTTACGGCGTTCTGCGGCCCGATCGGGTTCGTCGGTCTGGCTGTGCCACATGTCGCGCGCAGTGTTTTCGCGACGGCCGATCACCGCGTGCTGCTGCCTGCTTCGGCATTGACGGGCAGTGTGGCGATGCTCGTGTGCGACATCGTGTCGAAAACGCTGACCCTGCCCGTCAATACGGTTACGGCACTGCTGGGCATCCCGATTGTGGTGTGGGTCGTCGTGCGAAACAAGAACATGACATGATCGAACTGGTGGATTTGTCGGTGGGGTATCGCCGGCGGAAATTGCTCGACGGGGTTACCGCGACGCTGGCGGCCGGTGAACTGACGGCCCTCATCGGCCGTAACGGGACGGGTAAAAGTACGTTGCTGCGTACCGTGTGCGGGTTGGAACGCCCGTTGGGCGGTGCGGTGCGGTTGGACGGTCGCGATTTGGCGTCGATGGCTCCGGCCCGGTTGGCGCGGACGGTGGCGTTCGTTGCGACGGAGCGGGTGCGGGTCGCCAACCTGCGTTGCGAAGATGTCGTCGCGCTGGGGCGCGCTCCGTACACCAACTGGTTCGGCCGCATGCAGGACGAAGACCGGCACATGGTCGCACGTGCGTTGGATGCGGTCGGAATGGGGGCGTTCGCCCGGCGTGCGATGAACCGGATTTCGGACGGCGAGTGCCAGCGGGTGATGATTGCCCGCGCATTGGCGCAGGATACGCCCGTCATCGTGCTCGACGAGCCTACCTCGTTTCTCGACCTGCCCGGCCGCCGCGAATTGGTGTCGCTGCTTCGGCGGTTGGCGCACGAGGAGGGGAAATGTATTCTTTTCTCGACGCACGAATTGGATTTGGTGCTTTCGTTCGCCGATCGGGCGATGTTGATCGATCCGCCGCAATTGTGCACCTTGCCTGCGGACGAATTGGCCGGCAGCGAACGGTTGGAACGACTGTTCGGGTGCGGCATTCCGACCGCCCGATAATAATCCGTCTGCTACGAACGGAAACATCCCGCAAAACTTCGGTTTTGCGGGATGTTTCGTAATTGTTCGGCGCTGCACGGCCGGTTTGAATAAAACAGCGGAGAGGACGAGATTCGAACTCGTGGTACGGATTGACCCGTACGTCGGTTTAGCAAACCGGTGGTTTCAGCCACTCACCCACCTCTCCGTGCAACGTTTGCGAACGGCGCGGACGCCGCGAAACGGTGTGCAAATATAGAATCTTTTTGCCGAACTGCAAAGAATAACCCGCAAAAATTGTATCTTTGGCTTCGCCGAAGATACTCCGTCTCGGCAGAACCGAGCTAACGCTTGCTTCTGCGCTCGACTTTTCGTATCTTTGTATTCATGAATCGACCTCGACGCATGTTGCAACGCATCCTATTGTCTGTCGCTTGTCTGCTGCTCTCGGGCGGCCGTGCCGCCGCGCAGGACGGCGATTCGTGCATGGTGCAGGAAGGCGCGCCGTCGCCCGAATTGATGGGTGCGGTGCCTTTCGTCCGTCCGTTGGCGGAGGTGCTGGACGAGGTGGGCGGCCGCTTCGGGGCGCGTATCGTCTGCAAACGGTTCGATGCCGATACGGTGTCGGTCGAATGGGCTTCGTTCCGGGTGCGTCCCTATTCGCTGTCCGAAACGCTCGACAATGTGACCCGTCCGCTCGGACTGGTCTGGAAAGACGAGGGACGGCGAATCGTCGTCCAACCCTATGAATACTACCGCCGCACGGTGGCCGACGGCGAAAAACTGCTTGCGTGGCTTTCGGCGCAGTACGACGGCCGCGAGGCGTGGGAACGTCGCCGCGAACGGGTACTCGCCGACGTGCGGACGGCGTTGGCGCTCGAACCTTTTTTGCAGGCCGTGCCTGCGCAGCCGACGGCCGTGTGCGGCGCAGTGCGGCGGCACGACGGCTATACTACACAGAATTTCGCACTCGAAACCCTGCCGGGACTTTACGTGTGCGGGACGATCTATGCGCCAGTAGACACGGACTGTTGTGCTCCGGCGGGCTGTGCGTCTGTGAACGCGGAGGGCGGCTGTGAGCCTGCTCCTGCGGGTGCCGCCGCGCCGAAACGGCCGTTGATTGTCGCGCCGTCCGGCCATTGGCCCGACGGGCGGTATCGGCCCGACCACCAGCTGCTGATGGCATCGCTGGCGCGCATGGGGGCGGTGGCGGTCGATATGGATATTTTCGGCTGGGGCGAATCCGAACGGCAGGTCGGACGCGATGCCCATACGGCTCCTTACGCCATGCAGGTGCAGGTGCTTTGGTCGAAAACGGTTACGGATTGGCTGCTGGCGACCCGTGAGGATGTCGACCCCGCGTGCATGGCCGCTACGGGCGGTTCCGGCGGAGCGACGCACGCCTTGTTGCTGGCGGCGGTCGACGGCCGGTTCGCGGCATTGGCTCCGGTGGTGCATCTGGTGTCGCACTTCGACGGCGGTTGTCCGTGCGAAAGCGGACGCCCCGTGACGCTGGCGGCCGGCGGCAGCTGCATGCCCGAAATTCTGGCAGCGGCGATGGCTCCGCGACCCGTGCTCACGGTGAGCGACGGCGGCGATTGGACGGCTTCGTATCCCGCGCTGGAATACCCCTACCTGCGGCGTATTTGGGATTTTTACGGGGCGGCCGACCGTGTGCGCAACGTCCATTTGGCCGACGAAAAACACGATTTCGGTTCCTCCAAACGGCAGGCGGTCTATGTGTTTTTCGCCGAGACGCTGGGGCTTCGGCTCGACCGCGCGGACGAAAGTGCGGTGGAACTGCTCCCGCAGGCCGATTTACAGACCTTCGGCGACGATTGGCCGGAAAATTCCATACGCTCGAAAGCCGCACTGGATGATTTAATAAATGACTTAAATAGGTGAAAAACAAATGAATAAAATCATGAAACGAATCTGCTTGTTGCTGGCGGTGCTCGGCATCGTCGCGGGCGGCGGCCGCTCGGAGGCCCGCACGCCCAAAAAACGGACGCATGTCTATCGTGTGACGGTCGACGGTTGGCGCCGCGATTGT
This sequence comes from Alistipes senegalensis, assembly GCA_023665825.1. Taxonomy (GTDB): domain Bacteria; phylum Bacteroidota; class Bacteroidia; order Bacteroidales; family Rikenellaceae; genus Alistipes; species Alistipes senegalensis_A. Next base: position 371,394 of record JAMPDE010000002.1, read on the forward strand.
CCGGTCGTGATTACCGACGTGCCCGCGTGGGCGCAAAGTGCTGTCGTGACGAGTTCCGACGGCGAAATCCCGTCGCAGCTCGACCGCGCATTGGACGAACTGGTCTTCGTCTCCGATTTCTACGGCCGGCGCGATTTCCGCGTCGTCTTCTCGGCCAAGCCCGCCAAACGCACCTATCCGGCGCGCGTACATGCGCAGATGTGGCTCAAAAATGCCGACAAAACCTTGCAAGCGGCCGATACGCTCGCTTCAGACAAAGACGACATGTACCATCGCCTGCATCATCACGGTCCTGCTTTCGAGTCGGAGTACGCCGCCTATCGGGTCTATTTCGACAAGAAGCAGACCATCGACACCTACGGCAAAAAGCGGCCGCAGCTGGAATTGGCGCAGTCTATGTGGTATTCGACCCCCGAACAGCTGGCCGACGATTTCGGATACGACAATTTGCGCGTCTTCGGGTCGGTGGGCGTCGGGACGCTCAAAGGCTGGGATGCCGAGAAGGGCCGCATGACCCATATCACCGACTTCAAACGCCGCGAAGCCCGCATCTTGGCCAAAGGCCCGGTGCGGACGGTGGTCGAGATGCGCGTCGAGGGGTGGAACTATTGCGGCCGCGAAATCGCCATGACGTCGCGTTACATCCTCTACGCCGGCCATAGCGACGTGCACGTCGAAAACCGCTTCGAGGGCAACTACACGGGGCTGGTCTTCACGACGGGCGCCATGAAGATGGTCGAGCACCGCGTGCTGCGCGGGGCAGGCAAAATCGGCGTCTTCGGGTGCGATTTTCCCGAGAACGACACGACCAAGTGGCAGCGTGAGAGCGTCGCGCTGGCTATCGCCGTGCCGCAGGCGCAGATCGTCGGCGAACAGGACGACAAGACCAGCTACCTGTTCCAGCTGCAGCCCGACGGGCGCGGCCGCATCGACTACGATTTCGAGATGCTGTGGCGCCGCAGCCGCTGGCTCGACGGCAAGAGCGACGACGAGTGCCTGTTGCTCGGACTCGAAACGGTCGCCGGTGCCTCGAAACCTATTCGCGTGGAGCGGGTGCGATAACCGAAACCTCGACCTGAAAAACAAACCTAAATATAAACCGACCGAATGAAACGAATTTTATTCTTCATCTTGTTTTGCGGCTTGTGGACGGCCGCTGCTGTTGCTGCCGAGCCGACGCACGTCTATCTGATCGGCGACTCGACCTGCGCGACGAAAAAACTCGACAAAGAGAATCCCGAACGCGGGTGGGGCCAGATGTTCCAGCCGCTGTTCGACGAATCGGTCATCGTCGAAAATCACGCTTACAACGGCCGTTCGTCCCGCTCGTTCCGCGAGGAAAAGCGTTGGGCGCCGATTTACGAAAAATTGCAGCCCGGCGACTACGTGTTCATCGAATTCGGACACAACGACCAGAAAATCAAGACCGAACGCTATGCCGGCCCCGACGTTTACGGCGAAAATCTGCGTCGTTACATCCGCGAAACGCGCGAAAAAGAGGCGATCCCCGTGTTGTTGACCCCCATCGTGCGCCGTCATTTCGTCGACGGGGTGCTGATCGATACGCACGGCGAGTACCTCACGGCATGCCGCCGCATAGCCGCCGAAGAGAACGTGGCCTTCATCGACGCCGAGAAACTGACGCGCGAATGGGTTTCCGGGCTGGGCGATGAGGCTTCGCGCGAGTATTTCATGTGGGTTGCGCCCGGCACGTGCCCGCTCTATCCCAACGGGCGGGAGGACAACACCCACCTCAATGTGCTCGGCGCCCGCACGCTGGCGCGGATGCTGATTGCCGAAATGCGGAACGTCGTGCCCGAATTGGCCAAGTATGCTTCGCCTGTAATGATTCCCGATTTGGTCGTCGCGAAGGACGGTTCGGGCGATTTCTTCACCGTCGCCGAAGCCGTTGCCGCGATTCCCGATTTCTGTCGCGCTCAAACCCGCTTGCGCATCATGCCGGGCACCTACCGCGAAAAAATCTCCGTTCCCTATACCAAACGCAATGTCCTTATGGAGGGGCGCGGCGACGTAACGATTACGTGGAACGACTACGCCTCGAAAATCGGCCCGACCGGCCACGAACTGGGTACTTCGGGTTCCGCGACCGTCTATTTCGGCGGCGACAATTGGACGCTCTACAACATTACGTTCGCCAATACGGCCGGACGTGTCGGGCAGGCCGTCGCCGTGCAGTGTCTCGGCGACAACCTGCGGTTTTTCACTTGCCGCTTTCTCGGCAATCAGGATACCCTATATTTATACGGACACGGCAACCGCGACCTTGAAACTGGGTATTTGAATTGTTGGTACCGGTTTGAGGATTGTTACATCGAGGGAACGACCGACTTTATCTTCGGATCGGCTTCGGCCCGGTTTACCGCTTGCGAGATTCACTCGCTCGCCGATTCCTACATCACGGCCGCTTCGACCTGCAAGGGGGCGCAGACAGGCCTGACTTTCTACATGTGCCGCCTGACTGCGGCCGACGGCGTAACGAAGTGCTATCTGGGCCGGCCTTGGCGCGAGTACGCCCAGACCGTCTTCATCGATTGCGAATTGGGTGCGCACATCCGCCCCGAAGGGTGGCACGACTGGAACAAGCCGGAGGCGCGCAAACATGCTTTCTATGGCGAATACGGTTCGACCGGTCCCGGTGCCGCCGGCCCGCGCGTGAAATGGGCGCACCGGCTTTCCCGAAAACAGGCCGATGACTTGACCCGGCCGTTGTATTGAAAGTAGGCTGACTGCTCCCTTGTCATGAAGCGACTGATTTTCTGTCTGGTGTGGGCTGTCATAGTGGGTGCGTTGCGCGGGTTCTGCGCAACCGACCCTCCGCTGTGCCTGTTCAGCAACTACACGACGCTGGACGGGATGGTGCACGACCGCATCGCCGATATCTACACCGATTCGCGCGGTTTCGTGTGGCTCTGCACGTGGTACGGCGTGAGTTGTTTCGACGGATATACCTTTCGGAATTTCAGTACGATGCCCGCCGATTCGTCGCCCTTGTCGCATCACCGGTTCATCTCCGTGAGCGAAGACACGAACGGCCATCTGTGGTTCATGACCTACAACCTGCACATCTACCGCTTCAATCGTTTCACCGAGCAGTTCGAGGATGTCGTGCAGCTCGTCGGCGGCATCGACCCGAAGCATTACCGCACGACCGGCCGTCTGCACGACCGGAGCGGCGGAACGTGGGTCTCCATCGCCGGCATGGGAGCCGTTCGCTTCGTCGACACGCCCGATGCCGCTCCCGTGCAGGTCGATGCAGTATTCGACGAGCCCGTATTGGGCGGTTCCGTGCGTACCATGTACGTCGACGACCGGGACAATGCGTGGATCGCCGCGTCCGACGGACAGTTGAATTTCGTCGCTTCGAGTGCGCTGTGGCAGCGGGCCCGTACGGTGTGCAGGACGGACGAACCGATTTTCGGATTCGTTGCCGACGACACCGGCGTTTACGGTGTCGCTCCTCACGCGGTCGTGCGGGCGGCCCTGCATGGCGGCGAAGCGGTCGTGATTCCCGCTTCCGGTGCTCCTTTGACGGCTGTTACGACCGACAGCATCGGTCGAGGCGTCTATACGGGCAATGCGGCGGGCGAATTGTTCCGCGTCGAGGGCGACCGGCTCGTCCGGCTTGCGCCTGCCGGACGTCGGCCGAAGCGCATTCGGGCACTGAACAGCGATTCGCACGGCATCGTGTGGGTGACTACCCCCGATGCGGGCATCACTCGCTACGATCCGGCATCGAATGATTACAAACATTTCGAGCAGCGGCCCTATACCGTCTCGTACAATACCGATACGCTGACGCGTTTCGTCGAAAAGCAGGGTCGGCTGTGGATCAAGATGAACAAATACGGATTCGGGTATTACGACCGTGAATCCGACGAGGTGCGGCCGTTTTACAACGACCCCGCGCGTCCCGACTGCCGGATGACCAATGCCGTAGTGCGTTTCGACGTGCAGGACAACGTGCTGTGGCTCTCGACCTACCACGAGCGGGGGTTGCGGAAAGCGGTGTTGCTCGACCAGCCTGCCGATATTTTCACGCTCGATTCCGAAAAACAATCCGGGCTGGCGGGCGAAGTGCGTGCGTTGATGAACGACCGGCAGGGCCGTCTGTGGGTCGGTACGCGGGACGGAGAATTGTATTGTTACGATGCTTCGATGCGCTTGGTCTACCGTCATCCGACGACGCAGCGCGGCGGGCTCGGCATGATTTACGCGCTGAAAGAGGATGCGCACGGCAATATCTGGGTCGGAACCAAAGGGCGGGGGCTCTACCGGTTGAAACCCGACGGGAACGGGTACGCCGTGACCGCTTTCCGCCATGCGGCGTCCGACATCTACTCGATCAGCAGCAATGACATCTATTGCATCGAAGAGGATCGTCGCGGCCGTATCTGGATCGCTACCTACGGCGGCGGCATCGACTTGCTGGAATCGGCCGGTTCGGACCGTTTCCTGCATGCGGGCAACCGCATGCGCCACTATCCGCTCGACGAAGCCGGACGGGTGCGCTGGCTGCTGTGCGACCGGGAGAACCGGATGCTCGCCGCGACGGTGGACGGATTGCTGGTCTTCGACCCCGAAGACGAAGTACAGAAGATGCGTTTCCGGCTGGTGCAGAACATTCCCGGCAATGCGGCTTCGCTGGGGAACAACGACATCATACATCTTTATAAGGACGCTTCCGGGCGTATTTGGCTGGCGACCTATGGCGGCGGCGTTCATCTGATTACCGGCTACGATGCGCAGGGCATCCCGCAATTCCGCAATTTCGACCGCGAAAACGGACTTTCCAACAACATCTGCATGGCCTTGACCTCCGACCGGCAGGGCGATTTGTGGGTTTCGACCCTCCACTGCGTTTCGCGTTTCGACCCCGCGTCCGAACGTTTCACCAATTATCCGCTCTACGACGATACGCATGCGGCGATTTTCAGCGAGGCGACCGCCGTGTCGCTGCCGGACGGCAAGGTGCTTTTCGGTAGCGGACGCAACATTTACCGCTTCGACCCGGACAAGATGCGAGCCCTGCGGGTCGATTACAACCTGCATTTCACCGGTTTGGACGTCCGTAACCGGGCGATCGTACCCGGTGACCGTTCGCCGCTCGCGAAAAGCATCTCCGAAGCGTCGGAAATCGTCCTGCCGCATGATTTCTCGAACATGCGAATCGGTTTCGCCGCCTTGAATCAGGCGGTGCAGCATACGGTGGGTTACCTCTACAAATTGGAGGGCTATGACCGCGACTGGGCTTTCGCCGGAACCTCCAACAGTGCTTTCTATTCGAGTTTGCCTGTCGGCGATTACCGTTTCCGGGTGAAAGCCTCGACCGACAGCTCGGACGCCGGAGGCGAGGAGATCGGCATCGACGTGCGAGTTCTCCCCCCCCCTTGGTTTACATGGTGGGCTAAATCGTTGTATGTCATCGCTTTCTTCGGTATCTGCTTCGTTGTTTATCGGGTGGCGAGTACGATGATCCGTATCCGCAGGGAGGTGAGCGTCGAGCAGAATATGACCGATTTGAAGTTGCGCTTCTTTACGAATATCTCCCACGAACTCCGCACGCCTCTGACGCTTATTCTGGGCGGTATCGAGGATGTCATCAAGCATGACCGGCTCTCCTCGCGGGGCAATATCAGTCTGGCGCTGGCCCATCGCAATGCCAAACGCATGCTGTCGCTGGTCAATCAGCTACTGGACTTCCGCAAAATCGTGAAGAACAAGATGGAGCTCAAAATTTCGCGCGTCAATCTGGTGCCGCTGGTCGAGGATGCGCTCGACGACTTCCGCGAAATGGCTTCCGAACGGAAAATCGACCTCCTGTTTACGGTTTCGAGCCGTTCGATTCTGGTATGGGTGGATGTCGAGCGGATCGAGAGCGTGGTGTACAACTTGTTGTCCAACGCTTTGAAATTCACGCCCGAGAGGGGGCGAATCGAGGTGATTCTCTCGCTCCACGAGGAGGAGGGATGCGCTCGAATCGTCGTCCGCGATACGGGTATCGGCATTCCGAAAGAGAAACAGGAACAGATTTTCGAGCGTTTCGCCCAAGCGTTCCATGCCGTCGACCCCGATATGAAGGGGTCGGGCATCGGTCTTTCGCTCTGCCGCGACATCGTGGAGCTGCATCACGGCGAAATTTCGGTGGAGAGCCGTCCCGGACACGGAGCCGCCTTTACCGTGAAACTCAAATTGGGGAATGCCCATTTCGGCATGGAGCAGATCGACTTCACGGCGGCGAACGGGACGGCGGATTACATGGTCAGCGATTACACCTCGACGGGCAGCCAGCACCGTACGGACGTACAGCCGCCGTCGGATGCGCAGAAAATCCTGCTGGTCGAGGATAACCGCGAACTGCGGATTTTCATCTACAACAGCCTGATCGAGACCTATCGGGTGATCGAGGCCGACGACGGCGTCGATGCGCTGGCGAAGATTCACGCCGAGATGCCCGACATCGTGGTGACCGACCTGATGATGCCCCGCATGGATGGTATCGAGCTGATCGACAAGGTGCGTCATGATTTCACGATCAGCCATATCCCGATCATCATGCTGACGGCGCGCCATTCGCCCGATGACCGCGTGAAGGCGATGGAGTACGGCGCCGACGGGTATATCACCAAACCGTTCAGCATCGAACTGTTGCTGGCCCGCATCGACAACCTGCTGAACCAGCGGCGGATGCTGTTCGAGAAGTATTCGACGCAGTCGGCCCGCAACAAGGTCGTGGAGCTTTCGGCGGACGATATGGTCGTGACCGACCGCGACGAAGAGTTCATGAAGGAGGTGATGGCGTGGTTGGGCGAGCACATCGAAAATTCCGACCTGACGATCGACCAGCTGGCCGGACATCTCGGACTGGGCCGCACGACAATGTATAACAAACTCAAAAGCCTGACCGGCAAGTCGCCCATCGAACTGATCAAGGAGTTCCGCATCACCAAAGCGCAGTTGCTTCTGCGCACCGGCCAGTTCTCCGTGTCGGAGGTGGCTTACAAGGTGGGATTCTCCGATCCCGGCTATTTCAGCCGGTGCTTCCGCGAAATCTGCCACATGTCTCCGGCGGAATACCTCAAAACGCATGACCTGAAACAAAAACAATAAAAAATTATGAAACGAACCTTGTTCTTCGCATTGTCGTGCGCCGCGTTCTTCGGCGTATCGTGCGCCGACCGCCCGCTTTACGATGCGGGCCGACCGCTCGCCGTCCGCATGGTCGAGAGCGAAATCGCCCGCAACCCCTCGCCGACGACGCTCGACGGCATTCCGGCGGGAAAAGTGAAGTGGAACTACACGACGGGCCTCGAACTGCTGGCCATGATGGATGCCGCCGAAGCCTACGACCGTCCCGAATTCTACGACTACGCGCTGCGCTACTACGACACGATCGTGCGGCCCGACAACTCGGTCCTCACCTACAAGATGAGCAATTACAACCTCGACCACATTTGTCCGGGACGTCCGCTCTTCGCGATTGCCGAACGTACGGGCGAGCCGCGTTACCATGCCGTACTCGACACCTTGTTCCGTCAGTTGGAGGGGCATCCGCGCAACGGCGACGGCGGTTTCTGGCACAAAAAGGCCTACCCGCATCAGATGTGGCTCGACGGTCTCTACATGGCCGAGCCGTTCTATGCCGAGTATGCCGTGCGCATGATGGGCAAAAGCGGATTGTTCGGAAATCTGAAAGCCGACATCGTGCGACAGTTCATCCTCGTGGCGAAACATACGTTGGATCCCGCGACGGGACTTTTCCGCCATGCTTACGACGATTCGCGCGCCATGTTCTGGTGCGACAAGACCACCGGACAGTCCGAACATGCGTGGGGCCGTGCGCTGGGGTGGTACACGATGGCGATCGTCGAGACGCTGCAATACATAGGCGTCGACGAAACCACGCAGCCGATGGTCGACATCCTGCACCATATTTACAAAGTGCTGCCCCGCTTCGCCGACCCTGCGACGGGCATGTGGTATCAGGTGCTCGACCAGCCGGGCCGCGAGGGCAATTATTTGGAGGCGACCGGTTCGATCATGTTCATCTATGCCATGCAGAAGGGCGTGCGGCTGGGCTACCTGCCTGCCGAACTGGGCGACGAGGCGCAGCGGCTTTATGAACGTTTTGTCGAGCGTTTCGTGAAGGAGAACCCCGACGGCACGATTTCGATTACGGATTGTTGTGCGGTGGCCGGTCTGGGCGGCAAGGACATGCGCAGCGGCAATTTCGACTATTATATTTCGGAACCTGTCATCGAGAACGACTGCAAAGGTGTCGGACCGTTCGTTTGGGCCTCGATGGAATACGACCGTGCGAAAGGACGGTTGAGCGAATAGCCCCGACGACGGATTCGGATATGGCGGGCGGTACGGATTTTCGGTCGTGCCGCCCGCTTGTTTTCCGGTTCCGGTGCGAAGCGGGTTTTCGGCCCTCTTCGCTGCAATTTGTCAAAAAATCCATGATAAATGATAAAAATTACCAGCCGGAATGACGCCGGACGGCTAATTTTGTTTTGCTTAAAACGCAAATTAACCTAATTATAAAACCTTAAACTATGACAGAGAACATTTACTCGTTCACCAGAACCGTGTTGCGTCGTGCGATGCTCGTTCTGGCAGTTGTCGCTTTGACGCAGGGAGGTTTCGCGCAAACCTCTTCCCGGCAGATCTCGGGTGTCGTCAAGGATTCGATGGGGCCGGTGCTCGCCGCCACGGTGGTGGTCGACGGTACCTCCATCGGCGTGTCGACAGGCCTTGACGGCGATTTCACGATCAACGTTCCTGCGAATGCCAAACGACTCGTCGTTTCGTATGTCGGCTACGAGGATGCGTTCGTCGACCTCGTTCCGTCGAAGACGTCCTACGAGATCGTGTTGAGCGAATCCTCGACCCTCGTGGACGATGTGGTCGTCGTGGGCTACGGCGTGCAGAAACGTTCGGATTTGACCGGTTCGGTTTCGTCCGTCAACTCCAAAGTCCTCGAAGCGATGCCCGTTTCGTCGGCTGCGGAAGCGATTACGGGCCGGATGGCCGGTGTGCAGGTGACCACCTCCGAAGGCGGTCCCGATGCCGAAATCAAAATCCGCGTGCGCGGCGGCGGTTCCATTACGCAGGACAACTCGCCGCTCTTCATCGTCGACGGATTTCCCGTCAGCTCGATCAACGACATCGCTCCGGGCGACATCCAGTCAATCGACGTCTTGAAGGATGCTTCGGCGACGGCCATCTACGGTGCGCGCGGTGCGAACGGCGTCGTGATCGTTACCACCAAGTCGGGTAAGGAGGGCAAAACCACCGTTTCGCTGAACGCCTATTTCGGCTGGAAGTATCTGGCCGAAGAACAGGACGTGCTCAATTCGTACGAATATGTCACCTCGCAGTACGAGCTGGCCAACCGGACGGCTACGACGTGGGACAACGACTCCGCTTTCTTGAAGTATTACGGTGCGTACGGCGACTTGGAGCTCTACAAGAATCTGTCGACGACCAACTGGCAGCAGGAGATTTTCGGCCGCACCGCTTTCACGCAGAACTACAACGCTTCGATTACGGGCGGTACCGAGAAGATCAAGTACAACGTCGGTTTGACCCACATGGACGACGAGAGCATCATGATCGGTTCGTCGTTCATGCGTAACAACATCAACGCCAAGCTGAACGCCGAAATCTGCAAGGGGCTGACCTTCGATTTCACGGCTCGTTACTCCTATACTACGGTGTTGGGTGCCGGTTCGTCGACCGAAGGCGGTTCGTCGGTTCCCCGTCTGAAGCACGCCATCCGTTACATGCCTACCAACGGTTTGGCCGAGATGCTGCCCGAAGGAGACGAATACATCGAAGAGTTGCTGGCTACCAACTCCGCCGAGTTCTTGAATCCGGTGGATATCACCAACGACGAGTATAAGAAAAGCACCCGTCAGCGCCAGACCTACAACGGTGCGTTGAACTGGAAAATCATCGAGGGGCTGACCTTCCGTTCGGAGTGGGGCGCTGACCTCTACGACGAGCGGAACGACACGTTCTACGGTCTTTCGACCTCTACGGCCCGCAAGAACAATCTGGCGCCCGTAGCCATGAAACAGAAGAAAGATTCCTACACGTGGCGCATCGCCAATACGATGACCTATCAGAAGACGTTCGACCAACGGCACGACTTGACGGTGATGGTCGGTCAGGAGGTCAATTCGAGCGTTTCCAACTCGTTGAAAGTCGAGGCTCGCTACTTCCCCAAAACCGTGACGCGCAAAATCGCGCTCGCCAACATGGATCTCGGTACGGCCCGTCCGATCAGTTCGAGTGTGGGCATGCCCAACAATCTGGCGTCGGTCTTCGGCCGTGTGAATTACTCGTTCGACAGCCGGTACATGCTGACGGCTTCGATTCGTGCCGACGGTTCGTCGAAATTCGCTCCGGGTCACCAGTGGGGTTACTTCCCGTCGGCCGCTGTGGGTTGGCGAATCTCCGAAGAACGCTTCATGAAGGGGGCCGAGAACTGGCTCTCGAACCTGAAACTGCGTTTCTCCTACGGTGCGTCGGGTAACAACCGCATTGACAACGACTTGTATCGCTATGTATACGAAGTTTCGTCGCCCTCGAAGATGTACGGCATCAACGGCGTCGAGCAGAGCATCATGACGACCAAAGGTTCGCTGCCCAATCCCGATCTGACATGGGAAACCACCATCACCCGCAACTTGGGTATCGACTTCGGCTTCTTCAACAACCGACTGACCGGTTCGGTCGAACTCTATTGGAATACGACCAAAGACCTGTTGATCGCCGCTTCGATTCCTTCTTCGTCGGGTTTCACCTCGCAGTATCAGAACATCGGTAAGACCGCGAACAAGGGTGTCGAGGTCTTGGTCGATGCCGTGCTGGTGGACAAAGAGAACTTCCGCTTGAACTTCAATGCCAACCTCTCCTATAATAAGAATAAGGTCGAGGAGCTGGGTTACGCCCAGTCGATGCTCGTAGGTTCGGGATGGGAAAGCACCATCAGCGGTTTGGGCGACTATCTGGTCGAAGTGGGCAAACCGATCGGTCAGGTATACGGTTTCCGTTGCGACGGGTTCTATACGGTCGACGATTTCAACTACACCTACGACCCCGATTCCAAAACGGCTACGTGGACGTCGAAAGACGGCATCGAATCGTTGCCCTACGGCGGTTCGCCCATGCCGGGTGCCATGAAAATCAAGGACTTGAACGGCGACGGCAAAATCGATTCGTCCGACCGCGAGGTGTTGGGTTGCGTGCAGCCGACCATTACGGGCGGTTTCAACCTGTCGGCCCAGTTCTATGGCTTCGACGTCGCCGCCTATTTCAATTACAGCGTCGGCAACAAGGTCTACAATGCCAACAAGATCGAGTTCACGTCGACGTTCAATACCCGTAAGTACGGTAACTTGTTGGGCATCATGCGCAACCGTTTCACGTACATCGACCCGGAGACCGGTACGACGCTGATGAACGACATCGACGCTCTGCGTGCCGCCAACGAGAACGCCACGATCTGGACGCCGACCAACATCACGCGCGGCGTATTGACCGATTGGGCGTTGGAGGACGCTTCGTTCCTCCGTCTGTCGAACCTGACGGTGGGTTATACGCTCCCGCAGAAGTGGACGAAGAAAATCGGCATGTCCCGTCTGCGCGTTTACTGCACGGGTACGAACCTCTTCTGTTGGACGGGTTACAGCGGCTACGATCCCGAAGTGGATACGCGCCGTTCGACTCCGCTGACTCCCAACGTCGATTATTCGGCATTCCCGCGTGCCCGTCAGTGGGTGGTAGGTGCCAACATCACATTCTAAATCTATTAGCCGTATGAAAATGAAAAAGTTATATGCGTATGTGCTGATGTTCGCGGCGACCGGATTCGGGGTTACCTCCTGCTCGGATTTTCTGCAGCCGGAGTCGCCCTCGGCGTTCACGCCCGAACTCGTCTACGAGAACTACGATTTTACCTACAAGGGACTGATGGGCGTCTACTCCAAATTCAACGAAGACGCTACTTACTCGCAGTATCTCGGCATCATTCTCAACTGCCAGAGCGATACGGAGATCCGTTCGTTCACCGTCACCAAGCCCGCCAGCGACGACGGTCGCGGTACCACCAATTACATGGAGGCTACCGACGGTTCGGGTGCGATGGTTACCAAAGCTGTCGAGGCATTGTACATCGCTATCGAGCGTGCCAACCTGCTGATCGAAGGCATCGAGGGTTCCGCTTCCTACAAATCGGGCGAGACGGATTTCGTGCAGATGCACGGCGAGGCCATTGCCCTGCGTGCGCAGTGCTACCGCGATTTGATTCGGATGCTGGGCAACGTGCCGTTCAAGATGGAGGCCACTAAGACCGACCTCTCGAACGTCTATCTGCCCAAAACCGACCGTTTCCAGATTATGGAGACGCTGATCGCCCAGTTGCAGCAGTATGAAGCCGAGCTTCCTTGGAAACAGGAGACGCCCGAACGCATCACGCGCGGATACGCACACGGCCTTTGCGCCCAGTTGGCGTTGATGCGTGCCGGCTGGAACTTCACGCCGGAAGGCGAATGGGTCGAGCCCGCCGCCGATGCGAAGGATTACTACAAAATCGCGATGGAGCAGACCAAGACCGTGATGGACGAGGGCGGTTACAGCTTGACGCAGGCTTCGGCCGACTATTCGGGCTATGAGACCTTCTGGCGGACCATCAACCAGCGGCAATATGCCGACAACGAGGTGCTCTATCAGATCGGATTCATCCTGTCGCGTTCGTCCGAGTTCGGTTATACCATCGGCCCGCGTATCCGTAATACTACTACCAAGTACGGTTACAATACGCAGGGACAGATTTTCGTGCCGATCGAATTCTTCTATTCGTATCATCCCGAAGACACGCGCCGTCCCGTTTCGGTATACTTCTCCGACTTCCGCGACATGTCGAGCACGTCGGATTACGCCAATGCCGTGACTTCGACGACGGGTATCAGCGAGTACCTCATCAGCAACCCGCAGGAGTTCCGTGTGGGCAAGTGGAACACGATGTGGATGCCGAGCGACTTCGCCGCCGCTTCCTACGCCGCCAATACCAAGACCGGTACGGGCGTCGCTTTCCCGATGATGCGCTATTCGGATATTCTGCTGATGTATGCCGAAGCCGCCTATAATTACAACGGTTCGGTTACGGCCGATGCCAAAGCGGCTCTGAAAGAGGTTCGCCAGCGCGCTATTCCGACGATGTCGGATGCCGATTTCGAGACCTATCTCGCCGGCAAGTCGGCCGACCGTCGGGGCGACAAGTTCATGAAGGCTATCAAGGACGAGCGCCGCTGGGAGTTCGTCGGCGAGGGCATCCGCAAATGGGACCTCATCCGTTGGGGCGAATTGGCCGAAGCCATCGACGACATGAAAGCGGCCTGCAAAACGATCGTTGCCGAAGAGCCGAATTACAAATTCGAGTTCCCGACTCGCAAGGTCAATGGCGAAACGATTACCCGCACGATTCCGAAAGTCGTCTATTACAAGTACGATGCGAACAACGAGATGATCGCCGACATCAACCTCGACTACGAACTCGGCAAGGCTCCGTCGGCCGAATACTATTCGTCGTTGGCTTCGGGCGGTACGTCGAGCTGGTTTTACAGTCAGGACGAGGCTTCGGGCGAAATCAAGCTCAACAGCGGCATCACCAAAAAGAACAGCAGTTATAACGAGTATCTGGACGACATCGCCAAAGGTTTGGCCGATCCGAATTACGGTGCCGTGAACTGCCCCTTCTATCCGATTCCGGCGAACATGATTCGCGACTACAACGGAGTGCTGCAGCAGGACTACGGTTTCTCCAACTGATGAATGTGTCACAAAAAAGTAAGATCGAATTATGAAATACATGAAAAAATTTGCGATGCTGTTGGCGGCGTTCTGCGCCGTACTGGCCGTATCGTGCTCGGATGACGAAACCGATTCGGGTGTTGCCGATCGGCTGTTCCGTCCGGTTACGGTGACGCTCGTGCCGCGTGGTACGACGTTGACAGCCAGTTGGACAGGCATCAAGGGTGCGGTCGGTTACTGGGTCGAGCTCTACTCGCGCGAGTCGGTGCAGAATGCGACCGGAACTTCGCACAACGAATACCAGCTGGTAGCCAGCAACGAGCAGCTGTCCGAACCGAAATGGACGGTTTCGGGGTTGGACTACAACACGATTTACTATTTCCGCGTGAAAGCCATTCACAACGACGCTGCGCAGAACTCCTACTTCTCGGACTTCTATTCGATTCGCGTGCCGGGTAAGACGGAGGTGCTTTCGTGCGTCGTCGTCGATCAGGTGAAAGCCATCGTCGACTTCACGTGGATGGATGGGTACGGCGTCGAGTTCGTGACTATCACGGCTCCCGACGGCGGTGTGCAGACGGTCTACGTGGACGATGCTGCAGGCGGGTTCACCCAGAGCGGATTCGCTTCGGGTACCTACACCGCTACGGCCGGCAATTCGAAAGAGACGTTCAACACCGTGCAGTTTGTCATTCCGGTGCTCTATGCGATGGATTTGTCGAAAGTTACGTTCGACGACATCACGTTCCAGTGGCGTGCCGATGCCGATATCCGGCAGTTGGTGTTGACCAACGCGACGGATGCTTCCGACGTGGTCGAAATCGAGCTTTCGTCCGAAGCGAAGGAGAATGGTGAATACGTTTACCCGATGTCCGACGGGCTTTTGAAACCCAATACGACCTACAACGCCGTGTTGCGGTATGCCGACGACCTCGAAGAGCCGAAAGAGGACTCCAACATGGTATCGTTCACTACCATGCAGACCAAACCTGCCGGTGTCGTGGTGGTTTCCACAGTCGATGAATTCAAGGCGGCTTACACCATCGACGGTGCTGTCGTTGCGCTTCAGCCGGGCGAATATATCTTCGAGGAAAACGTCGTGATTACTGGTGCAGTGACTATCATGGCCGCTACGAAGCAGATGCCGAAACTGATCGTCAACCAGTTCACCGTGAGCCCGACGAAGTATCTCGACGGTACGATCCGCTTCGAGAACCTCGAATGCGAGTGCAAGAACTTGAACAACACGACTTCGTGCTTCATCGACCATACGGGGCAGGCGGCGAATATCAAGCGCATCGAGGTCGAGGGATGCTACATCCACGATTACGGTTCCTCGTTCATGCGTTTCAACCGCGTTGATTTTACGGTCGAGGAAGTTTACGTCAACGATTGCCGTCTGTTGCGCATGTACGGTCAGAATAGTTACATGAACCTGACGAAGGGTGTGAACGAAGTAACCTACACGAACAACACGACGACGGGTCTGAATACCCAGAACACCGGTGTCCGTTTCCTGACCTACAATGCGAACGATGCGACGCGTGTGGTGGTCAACAACAACACCTTCGCCGATTACCACAACAAGGGTCGTCTGTTCTTCCATATCAACGGTTTGATATCGGGTTCCGATACGGCCGGTTCGGTTGAAATCAGAAACAACATCTTCTGTACCGAAGAAGAGGTGCTTTGCAACGTCGACAACTTTGCGTCCCGCACCGTCATGACCAACATCGAAAACAACGTCGTGACCAAAGGCTGGGGTAATGGCAACGATAGCGGTACGGATCCGACCGAGAAACTCGCTTCGTGGGGTAACAAGTACGTCGAATTCGATCCGCAGTTCAAGAACTACGCCGGATGCGACTTCACCGTCGGCAACGACGAGGTGCGCAAACTGGGCGTGGGTGACCCGCGTTGGCTCAAATAACACAACGAATGTTGCTCGGGGCGGGGGAGCCCGACGCTCTCCCGCCCGCCAGAGCGAAAAGGATTAACCGAAAAAATAAAAAACAACAATAGTTATGAAAAAAAATCCGTTCATTTCGCGCCTTGCAACTTCCGTTGCAGCGGTCGCTTTGACAATCGGCATGGCGTTCACTTTTTCGGCTTGCTCGGATGACGACGAAGTCGTCGATCCCGCTACGGAGTCTTCGCGCCTGTCCGTTCCCGTCGTGAATGAAGTCGCTGAAGCCGACATTACGACGTCGAGCCTCAAATTTTCGTGGGAAGCCGTCGAGGGCGCTTCGTCCTATTCGGCCCAGATTCGTCTCTCCGAAGCAGGCGACATCTACCGCGAACGCATGATCGAAAACGCTAACGAAGTGACGTTCGAGAACCTCGATGACAACACCGAGTACTATTTCCGCGTGCGCGCCAACCACAAGCTGAACGAAAGCCGCAATTCGGCCTACTCCGTCTATACGATGGTCAAGACCGTTGCGGCCGACCCGACCGTTCCGCAGCTGGCGGTTCCGGCCAACGTGATGTGCGACAAGTCCAAGACGTCCAAAACGGAGCTCACGTTCATGTGGGATTCGGTCGAGGGTGCTACGGCCGGTTACGCCGTTACGCTGACCTCCATCGGCGTGGATGATTTCACCGCCACGACGACCGACAATAGCTACACGTTCACCGGTTTGGTTTCGGGTAATCATTATTTCTTCACCGTGCGCGCCTGCGAGGTGAAAGAGGGCGACAACGTACTCTACGCCGCTTCTAAAAACTCGGGTGCGGTCAAGGCTACGACGGTCGGACAGCTGCCGGTGCCGAAGAACCTGAAATTCCAAGACAAAATGGCACATGCCGTTAAGTTCGTGTGGGATGCTGTGCCCAATGCCAAGGATTATGCCTATGAATTGCAGACGCTTACCGTTAGCGGTGACCCGAAGACGGTGAAAGAGGGTCTCATGTCTGAACTTACGGGCAATATCACGCCGGGCGAAACCGTTTATGCGACGGCGACTACTCTGACGTCGATGACTTTCTTCGGTTTGGACAACGATACCTACTATTCGTTCTGTGTCAAGGCTGTTCCCGCCAGCGATGCTTACCTCGAATCGGAGTTTACCGACTATTGCGTTATCAAGACGCTCGAATACGACCCTACGCCGCTGTCTACTCCGAAACTCACGGTTAAGAATGCGATGTCGGTGAAAGTGTTCCTTGCATGGAAAGAGGTTGAAAAAGCCGCAGGATACGATATCCAGTTCGCACCCGCAGGCACCGATGTCGCCGATGACGACGAGTATTATCTGATTAAGCTCGAACCCAACGAAACTACGGGCGAGTTGGCTCTCGAAAAAGGCATTGATGGATACGGCCCCGAGGGAAATAAGACGGCTCTCGAACCCGAAAAGATTTACAAGGTCCGCATGCGGACCTATGCCGACGAGTCTGATCCTACCGTTTCCAACTCGTTGTGGACGGACTGGAAAGAGGTGAAAACTCCGGCGTTGGCCAAAGCGTTGACGATTGAGAGTGCCGAAGAGATGGAAGTCGCTATCGATTGTATGGCCGAAGGCGGTGTGCTGACGTTGAAAGCCGGCGACTACAACACCTCGAAAACATACAATCTTACGCAATCTATCACGATTACTGGCGAATCCGCTACGAATCGTCCGAAAGTGAACATTGGGCAATTCGTAGTTTGTCCGACCGAGCCTTGCGAGAAGATTCGTATCGCCAATATCGAATTCACCAATTTCAAGCTTAAAGCCGACGGTACGTTGAATACAGACTCGAATGCAGAGAAGTATTTCCTCGATAACTCCGGGCAAAAAGCCCATGTAGAAACGATGGAAGTCGAAAACTGCGTGGTTTGGGGCGGTTTCAAGAGCGCATTTTTCCGTATGAACCGAACTGATTTCGGTGTCAATAACCTGACGATTAAGGACAATATCGTCTGTGTCGGCGGTTCTGACGGCGGGTTCGTAGCAGCTAATAGTAAGGCTTTCGGTAAAAAGTGGGTAATTACCGGCAATACGATCGATGGAATGGGTTCGGTTTACGGGAATACTAAAACCGGTCAGCTTATTCGATTCCCGAATGGGGCTGCTGATGTTGCGTTCGAAGCGGAAGTTACGAACAATACCATGTACAACATTAAGTACATTAGCAATAATAAAGATCTTTTCGAAGCTCCCAAGGGCTCTGTTACGGTGAAGAAGAACATTATTACGATCGATTCGAGTATTACTTGGGCGAAGGACATCGGTATTAAAGCAACGTATACGTCGGAAGATAACTTCATCTACAATACGGTGAGCACGATTACGGGCTTCACGGTGGCAGACCCGCAGATTTCGAGCTACGAGTTCTTGAAGAACTACAAACCGGCGAATGCGGATGTTATTGCTGCCGGTGCCGGTGACCCGCGTTGGTTGAAATAATGAACGAAATCCGCAGGATGCTTTATCGGGACGACCGATAAATCCGGTAAGGGGGTGTCTACTACTTGTTAGACCCCCCTTTTTGTCGAATGAAAAAAAATACTAACTTTGCAATATGAAAGCAGTCGAAGAAATCGGAAAGTGGTTTTTAGATATTGCCAAATATGTTGCCACCGCATGTATTTTGTCCTCTTTTTTGGGGGAGATAGGCAATGGGTGGATTATGTATCTCGTTAGTTTCGTGACTGTATTTTGTTGCATGGCAATCGGGGTATACTTATTGAATAAGAAAAAGAAAAAAGGAAAGGAGGAATAGTTATGGGCGGTATCATTATGATGTTATCTATTTGTGTATTTGCCGGAGGGGTATACGTTTATACCAAAACACCGAAAGGCAAAAAATGGATGAGTGAACATTGACCCCCTCCCTCACGGGTTCGGTATTGCGCAGCCCGCGACTTTCTGTCGCGGGCTGCGTTCGTTTTGTGTTTGGACTTTCGAGGGGGAGCATAGACACTCTTTTTTCCGTCCGCCGTGCTTTGCGGCCGATTTTTGACGAAAATTACATCGTTTGTGATAAAAAATCCGATTCCGATTCTTGCGATTTCGTTATTTTTGTATTCGGAAAATCGAAAATAACCTAATTCGACCGTATAATTTTATGAATTTGAAACTGCATTCCGTTGCGTCGGCTGCTGTCGCCGCCTGCGCTGCGTTCGCGCTCTCCGTTTGTTGCGGCGGGTGTTGCTCCGATGCCGTAGCGTCGGAAAATCTGCCTTTCGACATGCCTTCCGTGCCGCGTCCGGCGATTCCGAACCGCACGGTCAATATCTTGGACTACGGTGCCGTACCCGACGGTGCGACGCTGTGCACCGATGCTTTCGCCGCTGCGATCGACGCGCTGACGAAGCAGGGCGGCGGCCGGGTCATCGTGCCGGCCGGCGTGTGGTATACGGGGCCTATTGTGCTGAAAGACAACATTGATCTGCACTTGGAACAAAGCGCGTTGATTTTTTTCAGCGACGATAAATCCCTCTACCCGCTGACGCAGAT
The DNA here is from genome assembly GCA_023665825.1 of Alistipes senegalensis. Taxonomy (GTDB): domain Bacteria; phylum Bacteroidota; class Bacteroidia; order Bacteroidales; family Rikenellaceae; genus Alistipes; species Alistipes senegalensis_A. Next base: position 390,677 of record JAMPDE010000002.1, read on the forward strand.
CACCTTCGAGGGGCTCAATACGTGGCGTTGCCAGTCGCCGGTTTCGGCTGTCGGCGCCAAAAACGTCGCTATCACCGGTCAGGGCGTCATCGACGGCAACGGTGCCGCATGGCGCGCACTGAAAAAGGACAAGGTGACCGCCCGCAAATGGGCCAACCAGCTCAAACTCGGCGGCATCGTGTCGGATGACGGTCGCACGTGGTATCCCTCCGAGAGCTTCAAGCGGGGCGCGACGGGCGGTGCCGACCAGAACGTCTCGACGTGGGCCAAGACCCGCGAGGATTTCGAGACGATGCGCGATTTCCTGCGTCCTGTGATGATCGCCATCCACCACTGCGAAAACGTGCTGTTGGAGGGCGTCACGTTCCAGAACTCGCCTTGCTGGAACATCCACCCCGCCATGTGCACCAATCTGATTGTCAAAGATATTACGGTGCGCTGTCCCGATTATGCCCAGAACGGCGACGGCATCGATATCGAATCGTGCAAAAATGTCGTCGTGACTGGTTCGAGCTTCGACGTGGGCGATGACGGTATCTGCATCAAGAGCGGTAAGGACAAGGCCGGGCGCGAGCGCGGCATCCCGTGCGAAAATATCATCGTCGACAACTGCATCGTCTTTCACGGACACGGCGGTTTCGTCGTCGGCAGCGAGATGTCGGGCGGCGTGAAGAACGTCAACGTGACGAACTGCATCTTCTCCGGCACCGACGTCGGCTTGCGCTTCAAGTCGACGCGCGGACGCGGCGGCGTGGTGGAGAACATCTATATCGACAACATTTCGATGTGCAACATCGCGCAGGAAGCCTTGCTGTTCGACCTGTTCTACGGCGGCAAGTCCGCTTCCGAAGCCTTCGCCGCCGGCGAGAATGCCGAGCCGACCGACTTGGCGCTGAAACCGGTCGACGAAACGACGCCCGCTTTCCGCGATATTCACATCAGCAACGTATGGTGCCGCGGTGCCCGTCGCGCGATGTACTTCAACGGCCTGCCCGAGATGAATGTTGAGCGCGTTACGGTCGAAAATGCCCGCATCTACGCCCAGACCGGCGCACAAATCAACGAATCGACGGCGGTGCTTCTGCGCGACGTGCAGGTGATTCCCGAACAGGGCCCCGCACTGATCGTCAACAACGTGAAAGAGCTCACGGTGGAGAATTTCACCTGCCCCGACGGGTTGGAGTGCGCGATGACCGTAACCGGTAGCCGCAACCGCGACGTGCGGGTGCAGTCGCCGCAGATTTCCGCCGCAAATTCGCAGCTCTCGAAAGGAGCGGCATCGGCGGTAACGATCGAAAAATAACCGAAACAACCAACATCAACCTAATACTCGACTATGAAAAAAATTCTGTTTTACTCTTTCGTATCGTTGTGTTCGCTGCTCGGCGGTATCGCCTGCTCGGACGACGATACGGATGCCCGTGCCGCACTGCCCGCACCGACCGACGTGCGTTTGCTCAATCGCACGGAAAGTTCGCTGATTTATGCTTGGGCCGATGTGGACGGCGCTACGGCGTACACCTGCCGTTTGCAGGACAACAAGGGGACGATTCTGCGTATTCAGGAAGTCACCGAACCGACCATCGAATTCACCGGCCTGACCAACGGAGCAGTTTATGCTTTTTCGGTCTGCACTTCGTACAAGGGTGCAGGGCCGATTTCGGCCTATACCGAGCCGGTCGAGGGCGTGCCGGGCGAAGCGATGCCTGCGCTGCCCGCTCCCGTGCCGAGCTTGAAAAACAGCATGCCCACGACGCTGGAATTGGAATGGGAGCCGGTGGAATACGCCGACGCTTACGAATACCAGTTGCTTCACGGGACGGAAGTGGTCGCGCGTGACCGAATCGAGGCCCCGAGCGTCCTCGTCAGCGATTTGATCAGCAACACGGAGTATACGTTCCGCGTGAAGGCGATCGTCAACGACGGCGAGCATTCCGATTCGGACTATTCGGCCGACTTGGTTGTGAAAACTCCTATGCGCGAGATTACCGATACGGGCATGTTCAAGTTTCCCAACAACGAAAAGGAGGACGGCATCGTGCGTGCGTTCCCGGGTGCCGAAGGAGCCGGTATGTACACGACGGGCGGTCGCGGCGGCAAGGTGTTGCACGTTACCCGTCTGGACGATGACGAGAAAGAGGGTTCGCTGCGCTGGGCTATCAAGCAGTCGGGGGCCCGCACGATCGTCTTCGACGTGGCCGGCTCGATCGAACTGAAGTCGACGCTGAAGATCGCTAACGGCAACGTCACGATCGCAGGTCAGACGGCTCCGGGCGACGGTATCTGCCTGAAAGGCTACGGCATGGAGGTCAACTCCGACAACGTGATTATCCGCTACCTGCGTGTTCGTCCGGGCGATGAGAACGGCGAAGACGGCACGGATGCCCTCGGCGGCCGCTACATGCAGAACATCATCGTCGACCACTGTTCGCTGTCGTGGTCTACGGACGAATGCGTCTCGTTCTACGTCAACCGCAACATGACCTTGCAGTGGTGCCTCATCTACGAGTCGCTGCGCAACGGCGGTCACGGTAAGGGTTCGCACGGCTACGGCGGCATTTGGGGCGGTGCTCCGGCCTCGTTCCACCACAACATCTTGGCCCACCACGATTCGCGCAACCCGCGTCTGGACAGCCCCGAGCAGTATGCCGACGGCCCGACGCCCGGAGCTACGGCCAAGGCCAAGGGAATCAAGATTGCCGACCGCCTTCTGGATTTCCGCAACAACGTGGTTTACAACTTCTGCAACTTCCCCGCTTACGGCGGCGTCGGCATCTCGATGAACTTCGTGGGCAACTGCTACAAGTGGGGCCCCGCCTCGGTCAAGGGTTGCGGCCCGAGCTACAAGGACGGCAAAGAGTCGGACAACAAGATTTGCAAACGCCTCTATTTCTGCTCGCTGGATACCTACTACGACGGCAATAAAGTGAGCGAGACGCCTCAGAAGTTCGTATCGGGCAATCCGACCATCTATCACGGCAACACCAACAAGCTCGACACGTCGGTGGAGAACCCCCAGACGGGTGTCGATGTTTCGTCGGACAACGTGAAGGGCTTTGTGAAAGGTACGGAAAGTGGTGCGAACGGCAGTTGCCCCTTCGCTCCGGTTTGGAAATCGGCGCCGCTTCCGGTGCGCACCTCCGACGGTGAAGTTTGCGACGTGACGACCCATACGGCCGAGGCTGCCATGAACGCCATGGTACAGTATTGCGGTGTGGTGCGCTATGTCGGCAATAAATATTGCCACGACACGGCCGACACGCGCGTGCTGGAAGACGTCAAGAACGGTACGGGCACTTCGGGTGAGAACTCCACAGACCAGATCACGACGGCCAGCGGTGCCCTCTACAAGCGCAGCTGGTACGGCATCATCGATTCGCAGAAGGACAAGGGCGGCTATCCGAAGCTCGAGGCTACCAAAGATGAGCTTTCCCGCGTGAAGGACTCGGACGGCGACGGCATGCCCGACTGGTTCGAGGACAAGGCCGGATTGGACAAAAACAACCCCAAAGATGCCAACGAATACAATTTCGATACGCGCTATACCAACTTGGAGATGTATCTTCACTATCTGGTGCAGGACATCACGGTGGCACAGGTCGATGGCGGTACGTACACTTCGCTGAATTGATTTCGGATTTCGGTTGCGGCGGATTTCGGCGGAAGCCGTAAATCGGCTGCGACGGCTGAAAATCGTTTTGTCGGCGGCGGGCCTTTGCGGGCCTGCCGCCGGTTTTATTTCCGGTTACGGTGCGGATTCGCCTGTTTTTTGTATATCATTGTTCGATTTACTATCTTTGACTTGGTCGAAGATACTTCCGCTCGGCAAACTGCAAGCGAACGGTCGGAAGCGAAGATGACGCTCTGAACCGTAAAACGGTCTGCCGCGCTAATAAAAAAATTCGTATCTTTGTACGATTATTTCGCTGGAAATGGCCGAAAACCAAAATGAACTGCTCGAAACCTTACGGGAGCAGGAGTATAAATACGGATTCACGACCGACATCGAGACCGAAACCATCGGCAAAGGGCTTTCGGAAGAGGTCGTGCGTCTGATTTCCGCCAAAAAAGGAGAGCCGGACTGGATGACCGAACGGCGTTTGGCGGCCTATCGCCATTGGCTGACGCTGACGCCGCCGACGTGGGCCCACTTGCAGATTCCGCCGATCGACTTTCAGGATATTATCTATTATGCCGCGCCCAAGCAGCCGAAAACCGGTGGGACGGTCGACGACATCGACCCTGAACTGAAACGGACGTTCGACAAGCTGGGTATTCCGTTGGAGGAGCAGCTCGCGCTGTCGGGCGTCGCGGTCGATGCCGTGATGGACTCGGTTTCCGTCAAAACCACCTTCAAGCAGACCCTCGCCGAAAAGGGCATCGTCTTCTGCTCGATTTCCGAAGCCCTGCGCGATTATCCCGAGCTGGTGAAAAAATATCTCGGCAGCGTCGTGCCGCATACCGATAATTTCTATGCGGCGCTCAATGCGGCTGTCTTTTCCGACGGGTCGTTCTGCTACATCCCCAAAGGCGTCAGGTGCCCGATGGAGTTGTCGACCTATTTCCGCATCAACGCCGCCGGCACGGGCCAGTTCGAACGGACGCTCATCGTCGCCGATGAGGGAGCCTATGTCAGCTATTTGGAGGGTTGCACCGCACCGCGACGCGACGAAAACCAGTTGCATGCGGCCGTCGTCGAAATCGTCGTCGAACGCGACGCCGAAGTGAAATACTCCACCGTGCAGAACTGGTATCCGGGCGACAAGGAGGGCAAGGGCGGCATCTACAATTTCGTGACGAAACGCGGCATCTGCCGTGAGAACGCCCGGCTGTCGTGGACGCAGGTCGAGACCGGTTCGGCCATTACGTGGAAATATCCGAGCTGCATCCTCGCCGGAGACAATTCGGTCGGGGAGTTCTACTCGGTGGCGATGACCAACAATTTCCAGCAGGCCGATACGGGTACGAAGATGATCCACATCGGCCGCAACACGCGCAGCCGCATCGTGTCGAAAGGAATTTCGGCGGGCCGCAGCCAGAACGCCTATCGCGGGCTAGTGCGCGTGGGCAAGGGGGCCGAGAACGCCCGCAATTTCTCGCAGTGCGATTCGCTGCTCATCGGCGACAAGTGCGGAGCCCATACGTTCCCCGAATTGGACGTGCGCAACCGTTCGGCGGTGGTCGAGCACGAAGCCACGACTTCCAAAATTTCGGACGACCAGCTGTTCTACTGCAACCAGCGCGGCCTTTCGACCGAAGATGCCGTCGGGCTCATCGTCAACGGTTATGCCCGCGAGGTGCTGGCCAAGCTGCCGATGGAATTCGCCGTCGAGGCGCAGAAACTGCTGGCCTTGCAGTTGGAGGGGAGCGTCGGATAGGAATTAGAATAATAGGATTGGATGATATGTTGAGCGTTAAAAATCTGCATGCGTCGGTCGACGGCAAGGAGATTCTGCGGGGCATCGACCTCGAAGTCCGCGCCGGCGAGGTGCATGCCATCATGGGTCCCAACGGTTCGGGCAAATCGACGTTGGCTTCGGTGCTGGCCGGTAACGAGAAATTCACCGTCACCGAAGGTTCGGCGACCTTTCTCGGGCACGATCTGCTGGCCATGTCCATCGAAGACCGTGCGCGGCTCGGGTTGTTTCTCGGGTTCCAGTATCCGGTCGAGATTCCGGGCGTCACGATGGCCAACTTCATGAAACTGGCCGTCAACGAACAGCGCAAATATCGCGGCGAGGAGCCGCTTTCGGCGGCCGAATTCCTGCGCTTGATGCGCGAGAAGAGCGCGGTCGTCGAATTGTCGTCGAAACTCACTTCGCGGGCCGTCAACGAGGGGTTCTCGGGCGGCGAGAAGAAGAAGAACGAGATATTCCAGATGGCGATGCTCGACCCGAAACTGGCCATTTTGGATGAAACCGATTCGGGACTGGACATCGACGCCCTGCGCATCGTCGCTACCGGCGTCACGAAGCTCCACACGCCGCAGAATGCGACCGTCGTCATCACGCACTACCAGCGGCTGCTGGATTACATCGTGCCCGACGTGGTGCATGTGCTCTACAAGGGCCGCATCATCTACACGGGCGACAAGACGCTGGCCCTGCGGCTCGAAAAGGAAGGTTACGACTGGCTCATAAACGATTACGCCGAATGACGACCCGTTTGGACGACATATTGGCCGGGTTCCGCCCTTGCGAGGGCGCGCGCATGACGGTCGACCGCGAGGAGCCGACGCCGTTCGTGGCGGTCGACCCTGCGGCGGCGTTGGAAGTCGACGTGGCGGCCGGTGCGTCGGCGCAGCTGGTCGTCGTGCATCGCGAACCAGCCGACGTGCCCGTGAACCTGCGGATCCGGTTGCAGGAGGCGGCGCGGTTGACCTTGACGGAGGTGTTTTTCGCTCCGGCGAAGGTCGAAGTGAATCTGACGCAGGCCGCAGGCAGCGCGAGCCGCATCACGGCTTTGCAGTTCGCCGGTGCCGATGCGGCTTACCGGACGTCGCTCGACGGCGCGCACGCCGAAAGCGTGTTGCACGGGCTGTTCATCGTCGGCGGCGAGGAGCATTGCTCCGTGTCGCTGCATACGGCGCACAACGTGGCCGACTGCCGGAGCGAATCGTGCGTGAAAGGGGTTGCCGGCGGCCGTGCGACAGGTCGTTTCGGGGGGCTGGTCTATGTCGCGCCCGACGCCCAGCGCACCGATGCCGTGCAGCAGAGCCGCAACGTGCTGTTGAGCGACGCGGCGCGTATCGACGCGCTGCCCCAATTGGAAATTTACGCCGACGACGTGAAGTGTTCGCACGGCGCGACAGTGGGGCGGATGGACGACGAGGCCGTGCTCTACATGCGTCAGCGCGGATTGAGCGAAGCGGCGGCTCGCCGTTTGCAGATCGAGGGATTCGCGGCCGACGTCGTGCGGCATTGCGGCATCGAGCCGCTGTGCGACCGGCTGATGACGGCCGTCGCCGAAAAAATGGAGCGGTTGTAAATGTTTGACATCGAAAAAATACGAGCGGAGTTTCCGATTCTTGCGCGCAAGGTCTACGGACGGCCATTGGTCTACTTGGACAGCGGCGCGACGGCGCAGAAACCGGCGGCGGTCATCGAAACGGTCGACCGTCTGCACCGCGAACTGAACGGAAACATCCATCGCGGCGTGCACTTCCTCGCGGAGGAGGCTACGACGCTTTACGAGGAAGCCCGCGCGCGCATCGCCGGCTTCATCGGGGCGGCCGAAAAGGAGGAAATCGTCTTCACGTCGGGGGCTACGGCGTCGCTCAACGCGGTGGCCTATGCGTGGGGCGGGCGGTTCGTCCGGCCGGGCGACAATATCGTCGTCAGCGAGATGGAGCACCATTCGAACCTCGTGCCTTGGCAGATGCTGGCCGAACGGCAGGGCGCCGAATTGCGGATGCTGCCGTTCGACGATGCGGGGGCTCTATGTACCGACCTGCTGCCGTCGTTGTTGGACGACCGTACGCGTATCGTGGCCGTTACGCAGGCATCGAATACGCTCGGAACCCGTCCCGACCTGCGGCCGATCGTCGATGCGGCGCACGCCGTCGGGGCGGTGGTCGTGGTCGACGGTTGTCAGGGCGTGGTGCACGGCGGCGCGGATGTCCGCGCGCTGGACTGCGATTTCTATGCCTTTTCGGGACACAAACTCTACGGCCCGACCGGCATCGGCGTGCTTTACGGCAAACGGGCTTTGTTGGAGGAGATGCCGCCGTTTCTCGGCGGCGGCGACATGGTCGACCGCGTTTCGTTCGCCCGCACGACCTATGCGCCCGTGCCGCTGAAATTCGAGGCGGGTACGGCCAACTTTATCGGGGCGATCGGATTGGGCGAGGCCGTGCGGTTCGTGCGGCAGTTCGACCCGGCGGAGGTCGAGGGGCACGAGCAGGCATTGTTGCGGCATGCTACGGAGCGGCTTTCGGCGGTCGACGGCCTGCGTATCTACGGCTCGACGGCCGACAAGTGCGCGATCGTGTCGTTCAACGTCGAGGGGGTGCACGCCTATGACATAGGCATGATTCTCGACAAGCTCGGCATCGCCGTGCGCACCGGCCAGCATTGCGCCGAGCCGGTGATGACCCACTACGGCGTCACGGGCATGTGCCGTGCGTCGTTCGCGCTTTACAACACGCTCGCCGAAGCCGATGCTTTGGCCGACGGCGTCGCCCGCGCCGTGCGGATGCTGAAATAAAATGAAGAAATACCTGCTATGCTAATTGTACTCGAAGGATTGGACGGTGCCGGGAAATCGACGCAGATTCGGTTGCTGCGGCAGTGGCTCGCCGGACGGGGTGTGGAGAGCGAATACCTCCACTTCCCACGATTCGATGCGCCGGTCTACGGCGAACTGATCGCGCGCTTCCTGCGCGGCGAGTTCGGCGGCGTGGATACGGTCGATCCCTATCTCGTGGCGTTGATTTATGCCGGCGACCGCGCCGATGCCGCTTCGCTGCTGCGCGGCTGGCTCGATGCCGGAAAGGCCGTCGTGCTCGACCGGTACGTCTATTCCAACGTCGGCTACCAGTGCGCGAAACTGCCTGCGGGCGAGGCGCGCGACCGGCTGGCCCGCTGGATTCTCGACTTGGAGTTCGGTTACAACCGCCTGCCGCGTCCCGACGTTTCGCTGTTCCTCGACGTGCCGTTCGCGTTCACCGAGCGCAAGCTGGCCGAACAGCGCGAGGGCGACGACCGCGACTATCTGCACGGGGCCCGCGACATTCACGAGGATTCGCTGTCGCTTCAGCAGCGGGTGCGCGAGGTCTATCTTTCGGCCGCGCGGCAGGATGCGATGCTGCGCGTGGTCGATTGCGGCACGGCCGAAGGCGCGATGGCGGCTCCCGAAACGATTTTCGGAAAAATCGCCGCCGAAGTCGAACGAACTTTGCAACGACGATGAGAAACAAACGGGCATTCAAAATCGCGGCGCATGTGTGCCGCATCGTGTTGGCCTGCACCTTCGTGCTGTCGGGCTTCACGAAGGCGATCGACCCTTGGGGCACGGCCCTCAAAGTGGACGAATACCTGACGATTTACGGGCTCGAAGCCTTGCTTCCGGCCAGCATGCTCTTTTCCATCTGGCTCTGCGGCGCGGAACTGATGATGGGTTGCATGCTGCTTTTCAAGGTGCGGATCCGGTTGATTTCCATTTTCGCGCTCGTGTCGATGATTTTCTTCACGGGCCTGACCTTTTTGAGTGCGACGGTCATACCGGTCGAGGATTGCGGCTGTTTCGGCGACGCGCTGAAACTCACCTCGTGGCAGACCTTTTTCAAGGATTTGGCGCTGTTGCCGATGGCCGTCGTGGTGTGGTGGCGGTACCGGCCCGACAAGGTGTTCGCTTTCAAGCCGTTGGAGGTTACGCTCACCTGCATTTTCTTCTTCTTTTCGATGTTTTTGGGGTATTATTGCTATCGTCATTTGCCGCTCATCGATTTCCTGCCCTACAAGGTGGGGGTGAACATCCGCGAGGCGATGCAGGAACCGGCCGAAACGGTCGGCGAAACGGAGACGATACTCGTTTACCGCGACCGCCGGACGGGCCGCAAACGCGAATTCACGCTCGAAGATACCGCATGGCAGGACACCGTGCGGTGGGAGTGGGTCGACACGCGCACGACGACCGAAACGCCTTCGATTCGTCCGTTGGTGAGCGAGTTTTCGTTGCGCGACGACGGGGCCGACGTCACCGACGAGGTGCTGGCGACGCCCGGACGGTTGTATCTGCTGTGCATCACGTCGTTCGACCGCCTGCCGAAGCGTTGCGCCCGCCGCATGGCGGCGTTGGTGGCCCGTGCGGCCGTCGAGGGGGCGGAGGTCGTCTGCCTGACGCCCTATCCGCTCGACGGCGAAACGTGGTACGACTTCGGCACGGGTGAGGTGCGCTGTTACAACATCGACGCCTCGACCATGAAAACCATGCTCCGCGCCCGCAACGGCGTGGTCGTGCTCGACGACGGGACGATCGCGGACAAGCGGAACTGCCGCGACATCGAATAAAACGCACGCTTCAAAATCCATCATTACGCTATGAAACTCCGATTTCTGTTCGCTTTTATCGTGGGCCTCGCCGCTCCGGCCGCGCTTTGCGCCCAAACTCCTGCCGACGAACCGGTCAGTGCCAAAATGGTTGTCGAGGGGCATTTTTTCGTGGAAAAGCCCGCAATACCCGGCGGCAGCAGCATGGCTTTCCTCCAAGACCCCGAAGGCGGGCGGTTGCTGGCAGTTTACTATCCCGAAAATTTCACCCTTTCGGAGTCCGATATGCGAAAAGCGGTTCCGGCGGAAAAGGTGAAGTTCGCCGACCGGTTGCTCGAAGACTACGAAGCGCACCGGCCCGCGCGCGTACCGAAGTCGCAAGACATCGCGGTGAAGCCGGGCGATGCGTTTCCGGCGTTCCGTTACTTCGATACCGACGGCAAAAGTTGGTCAACGGAGACGCTGAAAGGCCGAGTCTGGGTGCTCAACGTCTGGCAGCAGGAGTGCGGCCCGTGCCGTCGGGAGATGCCGGTGCTTTCGGCTTGGAAAGCCAAGTTTCCCGAAGTGGTTTTCCTCTCCGCTTCGCGCCACAAGGCCGATGTGATTCTGCCGATCGCCGAAAAACACGGCTTCACGTGGACGCACTTGCAGGAAGCTGCGGAGTTGGTCAAGTTGGTCGGTGCGCAGGGATTTCCGCTGACCGTAGTGGTCGATGCCGACGGGATCGTCCGTCATGCGCGGGTAGGGGCGTCGGAAGAGGCGCAGGCCGAAGCGCTCGCGGCCATCGAACGGCTGGCGAAGTGATTCGGTTGCAGCGCTTGGTATGAAAGTTGACTTCGGTACACGAAGTCAACTTTTTTCGTATGCGCTTTTTCCTTTTGTTTTTGCTGCTGGCGTCGGCCGGCTGCCGGTCGCATCGGACGGCACCGCAGGCGGTGCGGCCCGTGAAGGTGACGACCGCTTCGCACAGCGCGTTCATCGTGCGGGATTTTGCAGGCATGGCCACGCCCGACGATGCCGTGACGCTCGCTTTCAAGGTGGCGGGGCAGGTGCTCGACCTGCCGGTGCCGACGGGCGAGTACGTCGCGAAAGGAACCTTGCTCGCCGAGCTCAATCCGCGCGACATCGAGTTGCAGGTGGCTTCCGACCGTTCGGCGTTCGAGCAGGCGCGGTCGCAGTACGCCCGCATGCAGCGGCTGCTGGAGCATCAGGCCGTTTCGCAGCAGGAGTTCGAGGCGGCCCGCACGCGCTACACGCAGGCGCAGTCCGCTTACGAAAATTCGCTCGACGGGCTGAAAGACACCAAGTTGCGGGCTCCGTTCGCCAGTGTCGTCGAGCGCAAATTCGTCGATGCCTACGAACGGGTGCAGGCCGGGCAGGCGGTCATCCGCGTTGTCGACCCGAGTTCCACGACCGTGCAGTTCACCTTGCCGGAGCAGGGGTTGGAGCTGCTCACGGCCGATTCTACCCGTTTCTCCGTTGTGTTCGACAACTACCGCAACACGACTTTCCGCGCCGTATTGAAAGAGTACGTGAAAACGTCGTCCGACGCTTCGGGCTTTCCTGTTTCGCTGCGCCTGACCGACGTCGACACGACCCGTTACCGCATCGTGCCCGGCATGTCGTGCATCGTGTCGATGCGGGTTGCCGACCGGATGCCCGACGTCGTATCGTTGCCCGTTACGGCCGTCTACGCTCCGGCCGAAGGGGGCGATTACGTGTGGGTGGTCGGCCGCGACGACCGCGTGTCGTTGCGGGCCGTCGAGCTCGGCGAATTGTTCGGCCGCGACCGCGTGACGGTCTTGCGCGGCGTCGAGCCGGGCGACCGCGTCGTGACGGCGGGCGTCTACCGCCTGCACGAGGGGGAGGAAGTGCGGATTCTCAACGATTGACGCGGCCATGCTGAATCTGTCCCGATATGCGTTGCGCAACAGCCGCGTGGTGTGGTTCTTTCTGGCGGTGCTGCTTGTCGGCGGCATCGCGGGCTTCTTCACGCTGGGCAAAAAGGAGGACGCGGTGTTCGTCATCAAAAGCGCGGCGTTGAGTTGCTCCTATCCGGGAGCCTCGCCCGAGCAAGTCGAGCAGCTGATTACGGAACCTATCGAGCGCGAGGTGCAGTCGATGCGCCGCATCCGCAAAATCACTTCGGAATCCTATTACGGCCTCTCGCGGATTCTGGTCGAACTCGACCCTGCGACCCGCGCCGCCGAGATTCCGCAGCTTTGGGACGAACTGCGCCGCAAGGTCTCCGACGTCCAGCCGCGCCTGCCCGCCGGTGCATCGGCCGTTGCGGTGGCCGATGATTTCGGCGACGTGTACGGCATCTACTACGGGCTTTCGGCCGACGAGGGTTTCTCGTGGTCGGAGTTGCGCGATTGGGCGCAGCGGTTCAAAAAACGGCTCGTGACGGTGCCCGGCGTACAGAAAGTCGTGTTGTTCGGCGAGCAGACCTCCGTCGTCGACGTGTCGATCAGTCTGGCGACGCTGGCCAATTTCGCGATTCGGCCCGAAGCGCTCGTCGCGACGATCCAGCAGCAGAACGTACTGGTGGACAGCGGCGAGGAGCAGGCCGGCGCGATGCGGATACGCATCCTCGAAGACGGCACCTACGAGACGCTGGACGACCTGCGCAACCAGCTGTTGATGTCCTCGTCGGGCAAGCAATACCGCTTGGGCGACGTGGCACGCGTCGAGCGGCGTTACGCCGAGCCACCGCAAACCCTGATGCGCATAGACGGACGGCGTGCCGTCGGCATCGGCATTTCGACCGAAGCGGAGGCCGACGTTGCGGCGGTCGGCCGCGAGGTCGGGCGCGTCGTGTCGGAACTTACCTCCCGCATGCCCGTAGGGCTGGAATCGACAGTGCTCTATCCCGAAGACCGCATCGCCCGCGAGGCGACGGCGACTTTTCTGCTCAATCTGGCCGAGTCGGTGGCCATCGTGGTCTTGCTCATCATGGCCGTCATGGGGTTGCGGGCCGGGACGCTGATCGGCAGTTCGCTGCTCTTTTCGATCGGCGGCACGCTCTTCGCCATGCAGTTCTTGGGCGAGGGGCTCAACCGCACGTCGCTCGCCGGTTTCATCATCGCGATGGGTATGTTGGTGGACAACGCCATCGTCGTCACGGACAATGCGCGGCAGGCGATGCTGCGCGGTGTGGCGCGCGACCGTGCGCTGGTCGACGGGGCGACCGCTCCGGCGCGCAGCCTGCTGGGGGCTACGCTGATCGGCATTTGTTCGTTCCTGCCGCTCTATTTGGCTCCGTCGTCCGTCGCCGAAATCGTCAAACCGCTGTTCGTCGTGCTGGCCGTGTCGCTGTTGTTGAGCTGGATACTGGCCCTGACGCAGACGCCGCTTTTCGGCGATTTTTTATTAAGACGGTCGGATGTGCGCCGACCGAATCGGGAAAATCCGTACGATTCGCGTTTTTACCGCGCTTTCGACCGGATGCTGGCCGCGCTGTTGCGCCGCCGGTGGTGGGTCGTCGCGGGCGTGGTCGTACTGTTCGTGCTCTCGGTGTTCGTCATGGGGCGGATGCCGCAGAACTTCTTTCCGTCGCTCGACAAACCCTATTTCCGTGCCGACGTGCTGCTGCCCGAAGGCTACGACATCCGGGCGACCGAACGCAACCTGCTCCGCATGGAGGAGTGGCTGTGCGCACGGCCCGAAGTGAAACGGGTCTCCGTGACGATGGGGGCCACGCCGCCGCGCTATTACTTGGCGTCGGCCAGCGTCGCGCAGCGTCCCAATTTCGGTAACCTGCTCGTCGAGCTCTATGACCGGCGCCGGACAGAGGAGGTCGAGGCGGCTTTCTCGGAGTTCGTCGAACGGAATTTTCCCGACGTCTGGCTGCGGTCGTCGCTTTTCAAGTTGTCGCCCGTGCCCGATGCCGCCATCGAGTTCGGGTTCATCGGCGAGAACATCGACACGCTGCTGCGGCTGACGACGCAGGCCGAACGCATCATGGCCCGCACGCCCGGCACCGCCAACATCCGCAACAACTGGGGCAACCGCATTCCGACGTGGCAGCCCGTCTATTCGCAGATGAAGGGGCAGCGGGTCGGTATTTCGCGCCGGCTGATGGCGCAGGGCATCACCGTCGCCACGCAGGGTTATCCGCTGGGCGAGTACCGCGAGGGCGACCAGTTCATGCCCATTCTGTTGAAAGACGACCGGATGGGCCGGTACGACCTTTCGGATTTGCAGGCGCTGCCGCTCTTCACGCCGTCGGGCAAGATGCGTTCCGTCGGGCAGGCGGCCGACGGGTTCCGGTTCGAGTTTCGGCGTGGGGTGGTCAAGCGCTACAACCGCCAGCGGGCCATGCGGGCGCAGTGCGACCCGGCGCGCGGCGTCAATACCGTCGCTCTCTATGCGGCTTTGCGCGACAGCATCGGGCGGTCGGTGGTGTTGCCTGCGGGGTATTCGATGCGGAGTTTCGGCGAGCAGGAGAGCCAGCAGGAGTCCAACGAGGCATTGGCCGCCAACATGCCGCTGACACTGGCGCTGATTTTCATGATTTTGCTGTTGCTCTTCCGCAATTACCGCGAACCGGCGGTCATTCTGCTCATGACGCCGCTGATTTTCATCGGCGTGGTGCTGGGATTGGCCGCGACCGGCAAAATTTTCAACTTTTTCTCGTTGCTCGGCCTGCTCGGGCTCGTCGGCATGAACATCAAAAATGCGGTGGTGCTCGTCGAGCAGATCGGCACGTTGCGAGCGGAGGGGCTGTCGCCCTACGATGCCTTGATTTCGGCCACGCGCAGCCGCATCGTCCCCGTAACGGTTGCTTCGGGCACCACGATTTTGGGCATGGTGCCGTTGCTGGGCGATTCGCTGTTCGGGGCGATGGCCGCTGCCATCATGGGCGGGCTGTTGGTGGCGACGCTGCTTACCGTCTTCGTCCTGCCTGTCTTTTACGCACTTTTTTACCGTATCCGCCAGTCATGAAACGCGTCGTTTTGTTGTTCTTCCTCTTTTGCGGCGTTCGGGGCGTCGCACAGATGCCGTTGTCCGAGCCGCAGCATGCCGATACGGTGCGGATTTCCGTTGAGGAATACCGCGAAGCCGTGTTGACGTACAGCCGTCGGCTGAAATCCGCAGCGGCGCAAAGCCTCGAAGCGGTCGAGCACATGCGCCGTGCCCGCACGGGCTTCCTGCCCCGTCTGTCGGCGGCCGGAAGTTTCGCGGTGGCCGCCCGACGCTTCGACGGGGCCGAACGGTGGACGTTCGGCGTCGAACCGCAAATCGTGCAGACCGTCTACGGCGGCGGAGCGACGCGGGCGGCCTATCGGCAGGCTGAACTCGGCTATGGCATCGCGCTGTGCGACGAGGAGTTCACCCGCTCGGAGGTGCGCTATGCGGCGGAGTATGCCTATTGGAATCTCTCGGCGATGCGGCTTTTCGCCGAAGCCGTGCAGCGTTACGTGGCGATCATCCGTTCGTTGAAGGAGGTGGTCGACCGGCGTTTCGACGAGGGATACATCGCCAAAAGCGACGTGCTGATGATCGACACGCGGTTGAGCGAGGCGGAATACGATGCGCTCACGGCCGAACGCAATTACATCGTCGCGCTGCACAATTTCAACATTCTGCGGGGTGCGCCGCCCGAAACGGCGGTTTCGCTGCGGGCGAGCATCCGCGATTCGCTGCCGATG
>JAMPDE010000002.1:406419-410141 GCA_023665825.1 Alistipes senegalensis
GAACTGGCCTCGCGCCTGCGCACGCGCTTCGGCCGCCGGCTGTTAGGGCCGATGGCGCCGCCGGTCGACCGCATCCGCAACGAGTACCTGCTGGGGCTGCTGCTGAAAATCGAAACCGGCGCCTCGTCGTCGCGTGCGCGCGAAATCCTCCGCGAAGAACTGCGACGGTTTTCGGCCGACCCCGATTTCAAGAACATCACGATCGTAGCCGATGTCGACCCTGTCTGACTGGTTCCGGCCGCTGTTACGGCTGTTGTTTCCCGAACGCTGCGCGGTGTGCGGGCACGAACTGACGCCGGGCGAACGGACGATCTGCACGCTCTGCCGCGTGACGGCCCCGCTGACGGGCTATTGGCGGCAGGCCGAAAATCCGGTATGGGAACGCTGCCGTAATCTGCTGCCCATTCACCGCGCATCGGGCTTTCTCTTTTTTCGTTCGTCGGGCGGCTGGCGGCGGCTGATTCACGGATTCAAATATCGCGGAGCGTGGCGCACGGCCCGCATGATGGGCGAATGGTACGGCCGCGAACTGCGCATGAGCGACCTCTACAACGATGTAGATGCAATCGTGCCGCTGCCGTTGCATCCGTTCAAGCGGCTGCGGCGCGGCTACAACCAATCGGAATACATCGCCGAAGGAATCGCCCGCCAGCTGGGCGTGCCGGTCGAACGCGGGGCCGTCTGCCGCAAGCGCAACACGGCGGAGCAGGCGCGCAAATCGCGGCGCGAACGGGCCGGAAACGTCGAGAACGCTTTCGCCGTCCGGCATCCCGCGCGGCTCGCGGGGCGGCACGTGCTGTTGGTGGATGACGTGATGACCACCGGCTCGACCCTGCTGTCGTGCGCCGAAGCGATGTTGCAGACCGTGCCCGACTGCCGCATCAGCATCGCGGCACTGGCAGTGGTACACCGCGAGCTGGGAAAGAAAGAGTGAGTGCCGAATTCAAAATTCAGAATTATCGGCGGCTCGAAGAGCCGCACCATTGAATCCGACCGGATGTCGAAGCCGTAAAACGGAGTGCGGACTAAAAGCGTCCGGCGGAGGGGCCGGTTTGCTTGCAAACCCGCGTCAGGCGCCCGCAGCCAGCGTTAGGCCGCACGAAGTAGGCGGAGACATCGTCGGAGAGGTTTTTACGGCGCTTTTTGCCGGATCAAAAAGCGCCATTCTGTTAAATTAATATAAAAAATTTCACTACTTTTGCGAGAACACCCCTCCGTTGAACGAAAATGGCTAAAAATTATAACCCTTCGACCCGAAACCGCGAATCGTTCGAGGCCCTGACCGACGCTGCCGTCAACGTGCCGCCGCAGGCCGTCGAACTCGAAGAAGCCGTGCTCGGCGCGCTGATGCTCGAAAAGGACAGCATCATCGCCGTGCAGGAGTTCGTCACGCCCGACTCGTTCTACACCGAAGAACACCGCTTGATTTACAAGGCGATCGAGGAGCTGTCGATGGAGCTGAAACCCATCGACCTGTTCACCGTCACCGAGCGGCTCAAAGCCAAAAAAGAGCTGAAAAAAATCGGCGGAGCCTCGTACTTGGCCCAGCTGACGCAGAAAGTCGGTTCGGCCGCCAACGTCGAGTTCCACGCCAAGATCATCGCCCAGAAATACGTCCAGCGCGAGCTAATCCGCTCGGCGACCGAAATCCAGCGGCGTTCCTACGACGAATCGACCGACGTGACGGAGCTGATCGGCTTCGCCGAAGGGGAGATTTTCAAGGTATCGGAGGGACACGTCAAACGTTCGGTGCAGTCGTCCAAAGACATCCTCGCGCGGGCGTTGTCGCAAATCGAAGAAGCCTCCAAGAATGCCAGCGCATTCAACGGCGTGCCGTCGGGCTTCATGGCCATCGACCGTGTGACGCTGGGGTGGCAGCTTTCGGACCTCATCATCATCGCGGCCCGTCCGTCAATGGGTAAGACAGCCTTCGTCCTTTCGATGGCCCGCAACATGGCGGTCGACCACGAGCAGGGCGTGGCGTTCTTCTCGCTCGAAATGTCGGCCGTGCAGCTGATGATGCGCCTCATCATCGCCGAAACCGGTCTGGCGGGCAACGACGTGAAGTCGGGACGCCTCACGCCCGAACAGTGGCGGCACTTGGAGTCGGCCACCAAACCGCTCGCGACGGCCCCGCTGTTCATCGACGATACGCCGGCGCTGTCGGTCTTCGAGTTCCGCTCGAAAGCCCGCCGGCTGAAAATCCACAACGACATCAAAATCATCGTCATCGACTACTTGCAGCTGATGACCGGCAACCAAGACTCGAAAGGCAACCGCGAACAGGAGGTGGCGTTCATTTCGCGCACGCTCAAAGCCATCGCCAAAGAGCTGAACGTGCCGATCATCGCGCTGTCGCAGTTGAGCCGTGCGACCGAGATGCGCGGCGGGTCGAAGCGTCCGCAGCTCTCCGACCTGCGCGAATCGGGCGCGATCGAGCAGGACGCCGACATCGTGGCGTTCATCCACCGACCGGAGTACTACGGCATCAACCAAGACGAAAACGGCATGCCGACAGCCGGACTGGCCGAAATCATCATCGCCAAGCACCGTAACGGCGCGGTATGCGACGTCAACCTGCGTTTCCTCAAAGAGCAGGCGCGTTTCACTGACATGGACGACACGATGCTGCCCCCGAGCCAAGCCCTCGACAGCCAGCAGGCCTACGATGACTACGCGAGCGGCTCGAACGGCGGTGCCCCGATGCCGGCAGGAGGTGCGCTCGGCTCGGCGGCCGGCAACGAATTCGACCCCAACCGCTCGCGCAACCTCGACGACGAAGCGCCGTTCTGATTTTCAGAGCATGGCTCCGCCCAAAGCACGTAAACCCGACAATAGCATTACCCCTTAATAAAAATGTTCGTAGCCGTCCATACCGCGACCGTCGCCGGCATCGACGCCGTCGAAGTGACCGTCGAGGTCAACATCACGGGCGGCGGACTGGGCCTTTACCTCGTCGGACTGCCCGACAGCGCGGTCAAGGAGAGCGAGCAGCGCATTCGGGCGGCGTTCGAGAACTCGGGCGAACGGATGACCGCCCGCAACGTAGTCGTGAACCTCGCTCCCGCCGCCCTGCGCAAAGAGGGAGCCGCGTTCGACCTGCCGATCGCCGTCGGGATTCTCGCCGCGATGGAGCGCGTGGAGCCCGCCGCACTCGAAGGGACGATGTTCACCGGCGAATTGTCGCTCGACGGTTCGGTGCGCCCCGTGCCGGGCGTGCTGCCGATGACGGTGCTGGCCCGGCGCAAGGGATTGCGCCGCATCGTGCTTGCCCCCGAGAATGCCGCCGAAGCGGCCATTGTCGAGGGAATCGAGGTGATTCCGGTGCGGAATCTGCGGCAGCTGCTCGCGTGGCTCGACGGCACGGAACCGATCGAACCGGCACGTCCGGCCGACCGCGAACCGTTCGAGGCATCGGCGGGCCGCTACGACGAGGATTTCGCCGATGTCAAGGGGCAGGAACACGTCAAACGGGCGTTGGAAATCGCCGCAGCGGGCGGGCATAACGTGCTGCTCATCGGGTCGCCCGGTTCGGGCAAGACCATGCTGGCGCGCCGGATGCCGACCATCCTGCCGCCGCTGACGCACGACGAAGCGTTGGAAACGACCAAAATACACTCCGTCGCAGGCAAGACGGGCGTCGCGGGCGGATTGATGACCCGCCGGCCGTTCCGCGCGCCGCACCACTTGACGTCGCAGGCGGCGATCGTGGGCGGCGGGCA
>JAMPDE010000002.1:410241-454849 GCA_023665825.1 Alistipes senegalensis
TCGTAATGGCCGGAACGTCGAACCATTTCTCCTGATTGACGCGCCATGCGGCGGAGAACGACGGGAAAATCTCCCACCGGTTGCCCGGAGCCAGCCGCGAGCTGCCGTCGTAACGGAAGTTGGCCTCGAAGAGATAACGTTCGTCGTAGTTGTAGTTTACGCGGCCGAAGTAGGACATGATCGCCCACGTCTGAATCTCATCGCGAACGCTCGTGTTCGTCGCGTCGCTCGAGTCGTAGTAGTTGAACGAGAAGAAATCGTTGGAATTGAGGTTCTTGACCGTACCCGAAACTTCGTCCTTGCGATAACGCTCGTAGGAAATACCGCCCAAGACCGAAAGCGAATGTTTGCCGAACTGCCGGTCGTAAGAGAGCAGCGCCTCGAGATTGTCGTGATAGTCGTTGTTCTTCGTACGCGACATCTCGTTCGGGTTGTTAGCTTGGAAGCGGATTCCGGTTCCAAGCCGGTCGTACCATACGAGGTGACGTTTTTTGACCGTCTGCGTGTAGTAGCTCGACTTGCGGCTGGCGCTCAATTTCAGTTTCAGGCCTTCGGTGAAGTAATCCTTGATGACCAGCTCGGCCTTGCCCGTGTAGGCGCCGTAGGTGCTTTTGGTCACGCCGCCGTTTTTCATCAGGTCGATGGCGTTGACCTGCAAGTCCCCGTTATAGGGGCTTTCGTTGATATCCTCTTCGGGATTGAGGATGGGCTGGCGGCCGCGAACGCGGAACAACCGCCCGAGAATGTTTTTCGAGCCGTAGGGATTCTGTTTCTTGTCCTGCTCGTCAAAGCTGGCCAGCACGCTCAACGAAATGTGCTTGTTCAGTTCGGAATTGATTTTCAAGCGTACATTATAGCGGTCGTTCTGGTCGGGGCCATACTTCAACAGGCCGTCTTTGGTATAAAATCCGGCCGATGCGAGGTAGTTGAGAGATTTCCCCCCCCCGGATACGGAAACGGCGTGATTCTGCTGCGTAGTGTACTTTTTGATACCCTCGTCGACCCAGTTGGTCGCTTGGAAGAAGTCCCAGCGGCCGTTGCTGTTGTTCGGACGATAGTTGAAGTTGGGGTTGCCGACCCACGACGACTGTTCGGGGTTCCATTCCACTTTGCCGCTGGCATTGAGACGGCCTTCGTTGATCCATGCCTGCTCCTCCCATGCGGGCAGACGCTCCGGCATGTTGCCCGGCAGGTTGAAACCGTAGTAACCGTTATAACTTACGCGCGTCTTGCCCTCGCTGCCGCTCTTGGTCGTGACGAGCACGACGCCCGAAGCCGCACGCGCACCGTAGATGGCGCAGGCGGCGGCATCTTTCAATACCGAAATGGACTCGATGTCGTTCGGGTTTATCAACGACAAGTCGCTTTCCACACCGTCGACGAGCACGAGCGTCGAGGTGCTGTTGGCCGACGAAAAACCGCGAATGCGGATGCCCGAACTCTCGGCGCCCGGCTCGCCGCCGCTGCGCAGGATCGCCACGCCCGGCATTTCGCCCTGCATGGCCGAAAGCACGTCGGTCGCAGGCTTCGCGGCGATGGCGTCGCCGCTGATGGAGCTGACGGCACCGCTCAAATTGACTTTTTTCTGCGTGCCGTAACCCACGACGACGATTTCGTCCAACTCGGTGTCGGCCGATTTCATTTCGATCGTCCCGACATCCGTGCCGGCCTTGACCTCGACCGTTTCATAGCCGAGATAAGAAAAGGTAAGGGTCGCCCCGTTTTCGGTCCGCAGCCCGAAGCGGCCGGCGGCATCCGTCGTGGTGCCTCGATTCGCGACGGATTCGATCACCGTGACGCCGAGCAAAGGCTCCTTGCTCGCGGCATCGACCACGCGTCCCGATGCGTTCATCGCGGTTTGAGCGGAAACACCCCAACCGAATGACGAGAACAGACAACATACGACTGCAAGCAGCCGCATGATACTCCTTGTGCGAAAATGTTGTTTCATAGTTCGACAGGTTTTGGTTTTAAGTTGTTTTGGTGCATGATTGCAACACAAAAATATCCGTTCGACCGCTGAAAACGGCGCAAACCGCTACGTCTTGAATACGTCTATCCAAAAATCGAGTTACGTCAAAAATTACACATGCGATTTTCAATCAGCTGTTCTTCAGATAGAACAAACATAATAACACTTATATAATTAAATAATTTAATAATAGATTCGGCACAATAAATATATAATAAAAACAACGGCGATATATTATAAATCCGATATTTCGAGTACCTTTGTTGCACTTGCATCCCCGAATGTTCGCACGAATGATATGAAAATCCGATTTCTTCTGTTTTTGTCGGTCTTCGCACTCGCCCGGCCCGCTTATGCCGTATGGCACCGGCAGGTTTTCAACTACACGCACCGAGACTACGGCGCTGCCACCCAGAACTGGATGATCGAACAGCAGGAAAACGGCTGGATTTACGTCGCCAACAACAACGGGCTGCTCGAATACGACGGCGAAAACTGGGCGCTCTACCCGGTTACGGGACACAAAATCCGGTCGCTGAAAAAGAGCGGGGACGGGCGCATCTACATCGGAGCCATCAACGAACTGGGCTATTTCGAGCCGGACAGAGGGGGCGGACTGCGCTATACGTCGCTTGCCCACGAGCTACGCAAAACCGTTCATATCGGGGTCATTCGCAATGTCCTGCTCAATGCCGGACGGGTCTATTTTCAGGACGACCGCTACATCGTCTACCTCGAAAACGGCGAACTGCATACGCTGGATAGCGGAGGCACCATCGCCACATCGGCCGTCATCAACCAACAGTTCATGGCCGTAACCGACGAAGGGCTTGCTGCAGTCGCCGATGACGGTTTGCACCTGCTTCCCGAATCCGAGCAACTGGGGAAACTGAAAGTAGTGAAACTGCTGCCTCACAAAGACCGGATGCTGGTCGTAACCCGATTCAACGGACTCTATACCTATCATCCGCAAGAAGGCCTGCGCCCTTACCGCACTTCGGTGGACGCTTATATTCGGAAGAACGGGGCCATCTGCGCCGCACGGCTCGGCTCGCGCATAGCGATCGGAACCGTGCAGGACGGCGTATGCGTGCTCGACCTCGAAACCGACCGGTCGCAAATCCTGTCGACCTCCACCGGATTGCAGAACAGGACGGTGCAGGCGATTCTGTTCGACCGCGACGGCAATCTGTGGCTGGGACTGGACAGCGGCATCGACTACGTGGCGATTACCTCGCCCATACAGGCTCTTTACGGCAACCGGGCCGACATCGGTTCGGGCTACGCTTCTGCATTTTTCGGCGGGAAACTCTATCTCGGCACCAATCAGGGCATTTACCGGACTTCGATACCCGACAAGTCCGACGGTTCCGGCGAAGTCGCCTTCGTGGAAAAGACCAACGGGCAGGCATGGCAGCTCTTTCCCCACGACGGCCAGCTCTTCGGAGCGACCGAACGGGGCGTTTTCGTAATCGAACGGGACGGGACGGTGCAGCACGTCGACGGACTGTGGGGCGTCCGGCAAATCGTCGCGCTGCCGCGACATAAAAACACGCTGATTGCAGGTACCTACGGCGTAGGACGCGGCATCTACCTGCTCCGCCGCGAGAAAGGGAAAGCGTGGCAGGTCGTTCATAAAATCGACAGCTGCACGGTCTCCTGCAAAAGCCTGCTGGCCGACCCGCACGACGACCGGGTGGTCTGGATCGCCAACAAGGGGGACGGCATCGTCCGAATGCAGCTCTCGGAAGATCTGAAGCGGGTCGTTGCCCAAAAGAACTACCGCTCCGAATCGTTGCAAGTCACGAGCGATTTCCACCTCTCCGTCATCGACGACACGGTGTGCGTTGCGTCGCAATACGGACTTTGGAACTACGACCGCTCGAACGACTGCCTGCTTCGGAACCGCAGGCTCGAAGCGGCGACTGCGGAAGCCGGCGGCCGGTACAGCTATCTCGACAAAGACACGTACAACAACATCTGGTATTCCGACGGACATTCGCTGCGGGTATTGCGCTACGACGACCAGCGTGACCGCTATTTCAAACGGCAGGGCGAACTCTATCTGAACAAATTGCTGATCGAACATTTCGAGCACGTATCGACGTTCGACCGCCATGCCGTGCTGTGTTCCGAAGACGGGTTCTCCCTGCTCGATTTGGATGCTACATCCCCGCACACAGGAAATTCATCGGTAGCGATTCGCCGTATCTGGCTCACCGAACCGACCGACTCGCTCCTATACGGCCGCAACTACCCCGCAGACGAGACGGAAGAACTCGTCGTTCCCTACGGATGCAACTCGCTGCGATTCGAGTACAGCGCAGTGAACTATCTCCGCACGCAACCGACAGGCTACGCGTGCCGATTGGACACCGAGTACGAAACGGGAAGCTGGAGCGAATACCGCGAAACCAATGTGAAAGAGTTCACCAATCTGCACGAAGGACGCTATGTATTCCATGTGCGGGCTTCGGTCGCCGACGGCGAGGAACAGGCCTCGACATCCATTGCTTTTCGGGTGCTGCCGCCTTGGTACAGGACGTGGTGGAGCTACCTGATTTACCTCGCCCTATCGGGAGCGGGCATCGGCTATCTGGTTCGTCGGATCGACAGAAGCCGCAAGCGACTGGTGAAACAGAAAGAGCTGGAACTTCGACAGCAGGAAGAAGGTTTCAAAAAAGAGAACGAACTGAAAGAACTCGAAATAGACTCGCTCAAAGAAGAGGTCCTGCGTACCGAGTTGCGGCACAAATCCGAAGAGCTGGTGAATTCGACTCTGAACATCGTACGCAAAAACGAGATTCTGCTCAACATCAAAAAAGCCGCGACGAACATCTACCAAACGCTCAACGAAGAAAATCCGGTTTCGCTGCGCCGGAAGGTCATCCGTCTTATCGGTCAAATCGACGAAAACATCGCACACGACAACGACTTGCAACATTTCCAGCATACGTTCGATTCGGTTCACAACGGGTTTTTCGACCGATTGACCGCCGCCTATCCCGAATTGACAAAAAAAGAGTTGTTGTTGTGCGCCTATATCAAGATGGATTTGCTTTCCAAAGAGATCGCTCCGTTGATGAGCATTTCCGTACGCGGCGTCGAGGTCAGCCGTTACCGCATCCGCAAGAAAATAGGTTTGGACGAAGGCGCGAATCTGGCCGAATTTCTGCGCAAGTTCGCACTAGAATAGGCGGATCGTTTCGTTTACGGATTTTTTAATCTATTCTCTTTTCTACCGAGTTTGACGTCGGGAATAATGCTCTTGTAATGTACTAAATAACCAAAATCATATAGAAAAGCGGTTTTGTAATTTCTCTTTGAGCCTCGAAACCTCCCGGTCGATCATCGGTTGGGTTACTTTCGCGTAGATTTGGGTCGTCGTGATGTTTTTATGCCCCAGTATCTTCGACAAGGTCTCCAACGACACACCGTTCATCAGACAGATCGTAGTCGCATAGGTATGTCTTCCGATGTGGAACGTGCTGTTTTTCTCGATGCCGCAATGCCGGGCGATTCGCTTCAGTGAAGCATTGATGGTATGGACCTGCGGCATGCCATCGAAGAGTTTGTCGAACGATGATACTTTTCGATATTTGTCGAGGATAGCAAACACCATCGGCAGTAATTTGACGACATACCGTTTTGCACCGGTTGCCACTGATCCACCAGTCGCCTTCGGAATCCTGCGTAAGCTGCTTTACAGTCAGTGCACTCATGTCTTTGTGGCAGATGCCCGTAAAGCAGGAGAAAAGAAACAGATCCCTGTTTCGGGACTGGCTTTTACTGAGGAATGTTGCGTTTTGCAGCATGCGGATTTCCTCTTCGGAGAGAAAATCCCGTTCGGGTGTCGGCGCGAAATAACGATAGGATGCGAACGGATTACGGGGCATCAGTCCGTTATTGAACGAGATGTTGACGATATTAATCAGGCAATCCAAATAACGGCAAACGGTAGTCTGCTTGAAACCACGTTCCGTTTTCAGAAAGATGGAATACTGCTCGATGAACGACTATTCCAGCTCGGCGAGCGGCATATCGCTGACGCGATAGGTATGCTGCATGAACGCCCGCAAATGGCGGATCGAACTGTTGTAACGATACCATGTACATTTCGCCCGGTCGATACCGACCCGTTTGCTGAGGTTGTCGGCGAAGTGCTGAAACGCATCCAGCAAGGTTTTATATCTCTGACCGAAGCCCTGCCAAGCATTCTTTACTTTTTCTGCCGTTACATAGGTCTCCCTGTCGCAGATTTCCCGATAATGGGCCTCTATCTGTGTTCGGATATTGTCCAGATGACGATTGATCCGGTCTGCTTCGAGACTTCGGCCTTTGGCTCTGCCGCCGCGAACTTCCCACAACTGTTCAGGGACGGTGAGTTTAGCGCTGAATTGGGCGATCGTCCCGTTTACGGTGATGCGGCCCATGACCGGAACGACCGGCTGCGATTTTTCCTTGTTCCTTTTCAGGTAGAACAGAACCTTGAATGTACTGCGCATGGCACTCTGCTTTTAAGGGGTGTAAAAATAGTTTCAGCAGAGTTGTCTGCCAAGATGAACAAATGCGTAATAGACTGCAAATCACTATTATGCGAAATACGGCGCAATCCCGACAAGGTAACGATTTGGAAACTGAACTATCGGTTATAAATGCACCGAACCGCTCTTTTTCCGCTGCGGACATTCGGAAACGAAACGCATAACGAACAGACAGTCAATACCATTCCCTCAATTTGCTTTTGTCAAGTTTCAGACGTAATTTTGCTTGCAAACCGGCGTCAGTCGCCCGAAGCCAGCGTTAGGCCGCACGAAGTAGGCGGAGACATCGTCGGAGAGGTTTTTGCGCACTTTTTGACGGAACAAAAAGTGCCAAGAAAAACTACGCTACGGAGCAAGCGATGCCGAGCGCTTCGACGCGGGCGGCGATGCGCTGCAACTCCTCGCGCGGCACCTTTTCGAGCGTCGGACAAGGCGTGTCGCGGTCGAGCGAGTAGACCATGACCTGACGCGGCCGAATCTCGGCGACCAAAGCCAGCCATGCCGCTACCTCTCCGTCGGTCGTGTTGTCGACGACCGAGCCGTCGCACATCCCGCGCAGAAACATCGTCTGCAAAATCATCCGTCCGTCGAACCGGCGCATCTGTTCGACCACCCCGCGCACGGTGTAGGCGGGGTTCTGCGGCCGGTTCAGCAGCCGCACGGTCGCGTCGAACGCCGAATCCAATTTCAGAATCGGGTTGTCGACCCGCAGCAGGGCCCGCCGGACGCTTTCGTCGCCCAGCCGGGTGGCGTTGGTCAGCACCGAAACTTTCGCCGCCGGTGCCAGCTCATCGCGCAGGGCAATGGTGTCACCGATAATCGCCTCGAAATCGGGATGCAGGGTCGGCTCGCCGTTGCCCGCGAAGGTAATGACGTCGGGCGGCGTTCCGGCGGCCGTCATTTTCCGCAGGGTTTCGCCCAGCAGCCGGCGGACGTCCTCGCGCCGGTTGAACCGACGCCCGTCGGTCGGGTGGTCGGCATTCCAGCCGCATTCGCAATAGATGCAGTCGAACGAACAGAGTTTCGACGCGACGGGCAGCAGATTGACCCCCAGCGAGAGCCCCAGCCGCCGCGACTGCACGGGGCCGAAGATGATATTTTCAAAAAGTGCGGTCATACGCTTTTCACTATTTCATTTCGAGGTACACCACCGCCCCCGCCCGGACGGATTCGCCCGCCGCGATGCTTTGGCGCGTCACGGTTCCGGCGCCCGTGAAACGGACGCGCAGCCCGCGACTTTCGAGCAGGAACAAGGCATCTTTCAGTCCCATACCGCACACGTCGGGCATCTTATTCAGATCGGCAGGAATGCTATGGATAGTCACGGAAGAAGCGGCATCCACCTGCGCGCAACCCCACCCCTTGCGGGCATCGTATTTCGTGTCGGGTGAAAGTTCATCGGCGACCTCGCGCATGCGGACGATGTCGCCCCCCTTGATGCGCTGCGGATAGTATCGCGGGCCTTGTTCCCGCTGCGGACGGCTCTGCCCGCGATTGTGGATGAACTCGACCATACGGCTCACGACGGGGCCCGCCAACGGCCCGCCGTAGTAGGTCTTGCCGGGCTGCACCTGCGTCTCGATGGCGGTCAGCACCGTGTAGCGGGGTGCTTCGGCCGGAAAGAACGCCACCATCGAACCCAGATAGCGGTCGCGCTGCCGGCCTTCGGTGATTTGGGCCGTGCCGGTCTTGGCCGCCACGTGCAGCCGGGTCGTATCGCTGAAAAACGCACTCGCTGTGCCTTCGGTGCACACCGCTTGCAGGCAGCGGCGCACCTCGTGCAACGCCTCTTTCGAGCAGACGGACTGCGCGATGACGCGCGGCTCGAAACGCTCCCGCTCCTTGCCGTTGCGCTGCAGGCTGCGCACCAAGAGCGGCGCGACCATGCGGCCGTCGTTCGCTATGGCGTTGTAGAACGTCAGCACCTGAATCGGCGTCATCCGCACGCGGTAGCCGTAGGCCATCTTCACTAACATGACGCCCGGATCGGGCACTTTCCAGTCGGTCGTGATTTCGGGCGGACGCTCGCCCAGCCGTTCCAGCCCGACCGTCCCGCCGAGATGCAGCACCTTGTGCAGGTAGTCGCTGTACTGCTGTTTGCGGCCCGTCGCGCCGTAGTGCTCCCAGACGGCTTTGGCGAAATAGACGTTGGACGACATCGCCACCGCCCGCCGGAAGTCGATGACACGGTCGCCCGTGTGGTCGTCGCGGATATTTTCGGCATGACCCACCGTCACAGGCTTGCCGTCGAAAGTGTCGTAGGTCGTGGCGGGCGAAAAGTGCGCATCGTCGAGCAGGGCCAGCATCGTGGCCAGCTTGAAGGTCGAGCCGGGCTCCATGCTGCGGCTCAACGCGTAGTTTTCGCGCTCGGAGTAGCTTCCGTCGGCATTGCGGCCGAGATTGGCCATTGCCAGAATTTCGCCCGTCGCGACCTCCATGACGAGCGTCGTGCCCCACACGGCGTTCTGCGCCGTCAGTTGGGTGCGCAGGGCTTTGTCGGCCACGTCCTGCAAATCGGGGTCGAGCGTCGTCACGACGTCGCAGCCGTCGACCGGCTCCCGATAGGCCGGGCCCGGCACCCGCCCCGAAAACCGGCGGGCGATGCGCTGGCGCAGGGCCTGCCCGTCCGTGCCGGCGAGTTCTTCGCGGTAGGCCTCCTCGATGCCGTAATTGCCTCTGTTTCCGGTCAGTCCGACCGTGCGGCGGGCCAGTTCGCCCTGCGGGTAGATGCGTTGGTCGTGTTCTTCGAGTTGGTAGACCACCCCCATGTTCCAGTTGAGCAGCGGATAGGTGCGCAGCGTCTCCCACTCGCCGTAGTCGATTTCGCGCGGCAGGATGTAGACGGGCGTGCGGTCGCGCAGCGTATCGTAGACGGTGTGCCGCTCGAATTCACGCCCCTTCATGCGGTCGAACATACGGCCGAGCCACCCTTCGGAACGGACGGTCAACGTGTCGCGCGGCCGGACGAACCGGTAGTGGGAAGCGTGCTGGCGGCGGAAAAAACGGGCGTACTCGGCCGCCGAACGGTCGCGGAAGAACGCCGAGAGCAGTTTGGCGAGCGAATCGGCCTGCTCGTTGAACGTGTCGAGCGAATCGAGCCCTTCGGAACCGAAATCGAACGCCACCCGATAACGGAAAATCGACGTGGCGAACGGTTCGCCGTTGCGGGCCAATATACTGCCCCTCCTCGCCTTGATCTCCTCTTTAATGAATATGCGCGAGTGGACGCGGTCGGCGTTGTCGGCCACCTCGCGGCTGATGAACTGCACCCAGACGAGCCGTCCGAACACGATGAGCCCCGCGAGGATGAACAGCACGTACAATCCCCGCACACGCAGCAGGATGTCCCGTTTGATGGGCGATGGTTCGTCGGGTCTCATAGGGTCAGTCGTCGATGAGTTCGCTCGGGGCGACGGGGTCGCGCAGGTCGATGCCGCGCCGGCGCAGTTCTTCGCTCACGGCCGAGTGGGTCGTGCAATGGAACCGCCGTTCCTGCATCCGAATCGACCGCTCGCGCAGCACCTGCACCTCGCGCTCCAAACGCATGTATTTCATATCGGTGTGCAACGAGAGGAAGACCACCGAAATGCTTACCAAGAACATCCCCGCAATGGCGAGCAGGTAGGGATAGGACTGCGACATCCCCTCGCGGACGAGAATCGTGCCCGAAAACAACTGCCAGAAGGTGCTGGCGTTGCGGCGCTGCTCCTTGCGGCGGACCTTTTCGCGCAGGGCGTTTTCTTCGGCTTCACGCTCCTCGTCGGCACGCAGGTCGTCGTCGGCTTCGCCCAGCTCCATGCGCCGCACCTCGCGGCGGACGCGTCGGGCGAACTCCTCGTCCTGCGCGCGCCGGGCCTCCTCTTCGGGGGTCAGCGGGTCGAATTCGTGGTCGTGCAGCATGCGGGGTTACTCTTTTTCGGGTGAATTTTCGACGGCGGAAGCCGCGATTTCCTGCGATTTCCGCAGCAACAACGGCACGCACAATCCCGTTACGAAGACGAAAACACCGCATCCGAACAAAATCCAGCCGAACAGATGTCCCTCCTGCGGCATCTCGATCCGCGACGGGTCGGCGGGATCGTATTTCAGTTCGATGGGGTCACCTACGCGCATCGACCACCGGTAGAAGTTCACTTTTCCGATGTGCCCGCGTCCGTCGACTTCGTAACGCACCGTCACATCGTAATGCGTGCGTGTCTTGCCGCGTACGACCCGTCGGTATCGGTCGATGCGTTCGATCGTCCCCGTTACGGACTCGTAGGTCCGGTCTACCGTATCAGCGTGGCGGAGCAGTCCGATGCCGGCCGACAGGCAAACGAGGCCCAAAACGCAGAAAAGCGGTCGGAGCAAAGCGGTCGTTCGATGTTTCGACAGCCGAATAGTCATCGTCGTCGGTCGTTTCATGGTTCGGGATATGTTTCAGCAATTTTTGTCGCGGCCCGCAGCTTGGCCGACCGCGAACGCGGGTTCCGTTCCAGTTCTTCGGCATCGGGCACGACGGCCTTGCGGGTCACCAGCTCGAACGGCACTTCGGCCCGCCCGTAGAAATCCTTCGCCACTGCGCCCGTGAAGTTGCCGCTGCGCAGGAAATTTTTCACCAGCCGGTCTTCGAGCGAATGATAGGAGATGACGACCAGCCGTCCGCCGGGTCGCAATACTTTGAGGCTCTGTTCCAACGCCATTTTCAAGGCCTCCATTTCGCCGTTGACCTCGATGCGCAGCGCCTGAAACAGCTTTGTCAAAAACTTCGATTCGTCTTTCTTGGGCGTGCACGGCTTCACGGCCGCGACCAGCTCCGCCGTAGTCCGTATCGGGGCTTTTTCCCGCGCCCGCACCAAGCAGTTGGCCACTTTCCACGAAGTGTCTATCTCGCCCCAGTCGCACAGGATGCGCGTGAGCTCCTCCGCCGAACAACCGTTCACGAGGTCGGCCGCCGTGCGCGTTCCGCGCCGGTTCATCCGCATATCGAGCGGCGCCTCGCCCCGAAACGAGAAACCGCGCTCCACCGCATCGAAATGGTGCGACGAAACCCCCAGATCGGCCAGAATGCCGTCGACCTCCGTCACGCCCCGCAGCCGCAGGGCACCCCGCAGGAAGCGGAAATTGCTCTCGACGTAGCGGAATCGCGGGTCATCGGGACAATTGGCGCGCGTGTCGCTGTCTTGGTCGAATCCGTACAACCGTCCGTCGGGGCCCAGCAGCTCCAAGATGCGGCGCGAATGACCGCCTCCGCCGAACGTGAGGTCGACGTAGGTGCCGTCGGGGCGGATATTCATCAAACCGACCGACGATTCCAAAAGGACGGGTGTATGGTATTGCGACATGGCGGCTGTACAGCGGTTTTCCACGAGGTCAAAGTTAGCGTTTTTTATTCAATTCGCAGGGCATCGGCCGCAATTCCCGAATTTTTTCGGCCGACGGTGCGTCATTCTGCCCGACTTGCATTATCTTTGCGATACTTACCAACACCGTCCCGTACTATGGAATACGCCAACCGTCTGAACGAATATGCTCCGGCATGGAGCGCGGAACAAGTGGATGCCGAAGTCGCCCGCCTGCGCGAAGCCGCCCGCCGAAACCACCACGCAGAGGTCTACAAATTCTGCTACTCGACCATCGACCTCACCACCCTGTCGTGCAACGACTCCGCGACTTCGGTCACGGCGTTCGCCCGCAAGGCGGTCGAATTCTACGAGAAATACCCGCACATCCCCAACGTCGCCTCGATTTGCGTCTATCCGGCGTTCGTCGAAACGGTCGGCGTGGCGGTCGACGGCACGCCGATGCGCATCACGTCGGTCGCCGGCGGATTTCCGGCTTCGCAGACCTATCTCGAAGTCAAGGCGTTGGAGGTGGCGATGGCCGTCGAAAACGGCGCCGACGAAGTGGATATCGTGCTCAACGTCGGCCGGATGCTGACGGGCGAATACGACGAAGCGGCCAACGAAGTGGAGGCCATCCGCTCGGAAATGGACGAAGAACTCGTGCTGAAAGTCATCATCGAATCGGGTGCGCTGAAAACGCCCGAACTGATCCGCAAGGCCTCGCTGCTGTCGATGTTCGCCGGAGCCGACTTCGTGAAGACCTCGACGGGAAAAATCGACGTCGCGGCCACGCCCGAAGCGGCGTTGGTCATGTGTCAGGCTATTCGCGACTACTACGAAAAAACGGGCCGCAAGGTGGGCTTCAAGGCGGCCGGAGGCGTCCGCACCCCCGAAGACGCGGCGTTGTACTACACCATCGTCGAGGAGACGCTCGGCAAGGAGTGGCTGACGCCCGACCTGTTCCGCATCGGGGCCTCGTCGGCGGCCAACAACCTGCTGACAGCCATCGAGGGACATCCGGTCAAGTACTATTGATAAAAAGAAAAGGGCGCCGCTTCTGCGACGCCCTTTCTTTTTTAGACGAACGGCACCTTGACCACTTCGGCCCGCAGGAGCCGATCGCGGATGGCGACCGCAATCACGCTGCCGGGCTTGGCGTATTCCGCCGCAACGTACCCCATGCCGATGCCGACTTTCAGACACGGCGACATCGTACCCGACGTCACGTGGCCCATCTCCTTGCCTTCGGGCGTCGCCAGCGTGTAGCCGTGACGCGGAATGCCGCGATCGAGCATCTTGAAGCCGACCAGTTTGCGGCCGACGCCCTCCGCTTTCTGCTTTTCCAGCACCGCACGGTCGATGAACTCCTTGCCGTCGGCGAACTTCGTGATCCAGCCCAGCCCGCCTTCGATGGGCGAGGTCGTGTCGTCGATGTCGTTGCCGTAGAGGCAGAATCCCTTTTCGAGGCGGAGCGTATCGCGGGCACCCAGCCCGATGTTCTTCAATCCGTACTCCGCGCCGGCTTCCCAAAGGGCTTTCCAGAGTTTTTCGCCGTCTTCGTTGGCCACGTAGATTTCGCAGCCGCCCGCGCCGGTGTAGCCCGTAATCGAAAGAATCGCACTGCAACCGGCCACCTGCATCTTCTTGAAGGTGTAATACTCCATTTGCTCGACCGGTTCGGCGCACATCTTCTGCACGATTTTCATCGCCGCAGGGCCTTGCACGGCCAGCTGGCAGATTTCGTCCGAAGCATTGTAGAGCTCCTTGCCGTGACCGGCCTCCATGCCGAACGCCTTGCCTTCGGCACAGATATGCGCCCAGTCCTTGTCGATGTTGGCGGCATTGACGCACAGCATGTAGGTCTCGGCATCGAAACGGTAGACGAGGATGTCGTCGACGATGCCGCCGCGCCCGTTGGGCATGCACGAGTACTGCACCTTGCCGTCGTAGAGCTTCGCGACGTCGTTCGTCGTGATATGCTGCAACAGCGCGAGGGCTTTCGGCCCCTTGACCCAGATTTCGCCCATGTGGCTGACATCGAAGACGCCCGCCCCGTTGCGGACGGTCATGTGTTCGTCGTTGATGCCCGTGAACTCAATGGGCATGTTATAGCCCGCGAACTCGGCCATCTTGGCACCGGCAGCGATATGATGCGCGGTGAATGCGGTTGTTTTCATAACGATATTTTTTTAGTTTTTTCTCATCGGATGCTACTCCCTGCGTTTGATGCCCAGACGCGGACATCTATGAAACTCCTTCGTGCGGTCGAACAGGTAGCGGTAGGTCGTGTGCACCTTGTGGCGGGTGGCGCAGACGTAGTTTTCGATCATGCGGTTCATCACCGGATTGAAATCGCCGATCCATGCCAGTTCCAGCGTCTTGTAGCGGGTCTGCTGCTCCATCATGAAGTGCCAGTAGCGCACCATGATCGCCGATTCGACCCCCTTGCCGTGAAATTCGGGCGCAATGCCGAAGATGACGCCGAAAATGCGGTCGCTGCGTTTACGGACTTTCAGGTCCCACAGCAGCCGCAGTTTTTCAATCGTTCCGAAGCGTCCGTTGAACTTGCCGATGAGGCGGTTGAGGTCGGGCACCGTGATGAAAAATCCGATGGGCTCGTCGTTGAAATAGGCGAAAAAGACGATGTCGGGGTCGATCAGGGGCCGCATCTGCCGGAGCAGGTGCAGGGCCTCTTCCTGCGTCATGGGTTTCACCCCCGAGAACAGCGCCCACGCCTTGTTGTAGATGACGCGGAAATTCTCGGCGGCATCTTCCAGATTCTTCATGTCGATGTTCTCGACGTGGTAGCCCGGCATCGACAGCAGGCGTTCGGAGCGGTCGAAGATGCGTTCGTTCGCTTCGGAGATGTTCGCCCGCCAGATGTAGCTGTTCTGATTGAAGTAGTTGCGGAACCCGTAATGCTCGAACAGCTCTTTGTAATAGGGCGGGTTGTAGGGATTTTTATAAAGGGGCTGGAATTCGTAACCTTCGACCAGCAGCCCCCACCAGTCGCGCCGTTGCCCGAAGTTGACGGGGCCGTCCATCGCTTCCATCCCGCGACTGGCCAGCCACAGCCGCGCGGCGTCGAACAGCATGTCGGCCACCTGCTGGCAGTCGATGCACTCGAAGAACCCGCAGCCGCCGGTCGGCTGTTCCTCCAACGCGGCTTTTTCGCGGTTGTAGAACGCGGCGATACGGCCCACGACCGTACCCGACGCATCGCGCACGATCCAGCGCACGGCCTCGCCGTCGGCGAAAAGTTCGTTTTTTTCGGGGTCGAAAACTTCCAGCACGTCGCAGTCGAGCGGGCAGACCCAGTTGCGGTTGCCGCGATAAAGACGTTTCGGCAGGTCGAGCCATTCACGCACCAGCGCGGGCGAGGTCACCTCGTAGAGGCGGTATTGTTCGGGATTCATGCGAGTTTCGTGTTTGACGAAGTCAAAGATACGCAAATTTTCTTATTTTTGCGCATAATGGATCAGTTCAACCCTATTCTCCCCGACGAGGCGCAGGCCCGCTACGTCTTCATGAAATACCGCATCCACCGGATTCTGCTGGTGTGTTGCAGCTACGACGGCTACATCTTGGAGGAGGACGGGCGCATCGAAGCGCAAATCAACCGCGAATACCTCGACCTCAACATCTCCAACCCGCCCTCGTTCACGCGCGTGAGCTCGACGGGCGAAGCATTGGAACTGCTCGAACGCGACCGTTCGTTCGATTTCATTCTGACGATGTACAACGTCGGCGAGCCGGACGTCTTCACCTTCGCCAAAACGGTCAAGGAGCGTTATCCGCACATCCCGGTCGCCCTGCTGACCTCGTTCTCGAAGGACATCTACCGCCGCATCGAGGAGCAGGACCGCTCGGGGCTCGACTACGTCTTTTCGTGGCACGGCAACCCCGAACTCATCATCGCCATCATCAAGCTGGTCGAGGACAAGATGAACGCCGCAGAGGACATCCTGCACGGCGGCGTGCAGGCCATCCTGCTGGTCGAGGATTCGATCCGCTTCTACTCGACCTACCTGCCCGAGCTCTACAAGCTGCTGCTGCTGCAAAACACCGAATTCCTGAAAGACGCGTTCAACGAACAGCAGCAGGTGCTGCGCAAGCGGGCGCGGCCGAAAATCCTGCTGGCCACCTGCTACGACGAGGCGGTCGAGCTCTACGACCGTTACCGCAACAACCTGCTGGGCGTCATCTCCGACGTCGGCTTCGTCCTGCACCGCCACGACAACCCCTCCGCCGAGAAACTCGACGCCGGCATCGACCTCTGCCGGCATATCCGGCGCGACAACCCGCTGATGCCCGTGCTGCTGCAATCGTCGCAGACCAACTTCGCGGCGGCCGCCCGCGAACTGGGAGCGGGATTCATCGCCAAAAACTCGAAAACGCTGCTCCAGCAGCTGCACGACTACATCGCGACCGAATTCGCGTTCGGCGACTTCGTGTTCAAAGACCTGCATACGGGCGCCGAAATAGGGCGGGCCAAAGACCTCGCGCAGATGCAGCAGCTCATCGCGACTATCCCCGACGACGTGTTCGAGTACCACACCTCGCAGAACCACCTGTCGAAATGGCTCTACTCGCGCGGACTGTTCCCGCTGGCCGCCGCTATCCGCCGGCTCGACAAAGACCACTTCGCCACCGTCGCCGAACACCGCAGCGCGCTGGTCGTGCTGATACGCGACTACCGCACGCTGCTCGGGCAGGGGGTCGTGGCGCGTTTCGATGCCGAAACCTACTCCGACGCCGTAGCGTTCGCCCGCATCGGCGACGGGTCGCTGGGCGGCAAGGCGCGCGGCTTGGCTTTCATGAACTCGATGTTGATAAAATACCGGCAGTACGACAAGTACGAGGGCGTGCGCGTCATGATTCCGCGTTCGGTGGTCATCGCGACCGAATTTTTCGACGAATTCATCGTCGAGAACGGCCTGCAATACGTCATCGAGCAGGAACTGCCCGACGAGGAGGTGCTGGGCGAATTCGTCGCCTCGACCGTTCCGCAGCGGTTGCAGGAGGCGTTGAAAGCCTACATCCGCACCGTGCGCAAACCGCTGGCCGTGCGCTCGTCGTCGAAGCTGGAAGATTCGCACTACCAGCCGTTCGCGGGCATCTACTCGACCTACATGATTCCCTACGTCGCCAACGAAGACCAGATGCTGCGCCTGCTGCTCAAAGCGGTCAAGAGCGTCTACGCGTCGGTCTACTTCGCAGCGTCGCGCGCCTACATCGCCTCGTCGCAGAACGTGCTGTCGGAGGAGAAGATGGCCGTCATCGTGCAGGAGGTGTGCGGCACGGAGCAGGACGGACTGTTTCTGCCGACCTTCTCGGGCGTGGCGCGCTCGATCAACTGCTACCCGCTGGGCGACGAACGACCCGAAGACGGCGTGTGCAACGTGGCGATGGGACTGGGTAAAATCGTGGTCGACGGCGGCCGCACGCTGCGTTTCTCGCCCCGCCACCCGCACAAGGTGCTGCAAACCTCGACGCCCGAACTGGCCCTGCGCGACACGCAGAACGAAGTGCTGGCCCTCGACCTGCGGCCCGAAGAGTTCCGCACCTCGATCGACGATGCAGTGAACCTGCGGCGGCTGGGCCTCGCCGAAATCGCCGGACTGCACCATACGCGCCACGTCGCGTCGGTGTGGGATCGCGACAACGAACGCATTTCGGACAGCCCCGACGACAAGGGACGGCGCGTCATCACGTTCAACAACATCTTGAAATACAAAACTTTTCCGTTGGCCGGCATCGTGTCGGACATCCTCCGCATGGGTTCCGAAGAGATGCGCTGTCCGGTCGAAGTGGAGTTCGCCGCCGACATGGATGTCGCGGCGGGCGAACAGCAGGTGTTCAACCTGCTGCAAATCCGCCCGATCATCGACACCCAAGACAACCGGCCGGTCGACTGGGCGGCGGAGCGGGTGGCCGACGCCCTGATTTACGGCGAAAACGCGCTCGGCATCGGCGCGATGAACGACCTCGCCGACATCATCTACGTGAAACCCGATGCGTTCGATTCGCTCGCGACGGAACGCATCGCCGAAGAGTTGCTGGCGTTCAACGCCCGCATGCGCGACGAGGGACGCGGCTACATCTTGGCGGGGCCGGGCCGCTGGGGTTCGTCCGACCCCTATTTGGGGGTGCCGGCCAAGTGGACGCATATTTCCGAAGCGAAGGTCATCGTCGAATGCGGCATTCCGCAGTTCGAGGTCGAACCGTCGCAAGGCACCCACTTCTTCCAGAACGTCACCTCGCTGGGTGTCGGGTATCTGACCATCGCGCCGCATCGGGGCGACGGCGTGTTCCGCATCGGGGAGCTGGACGCCCGTCCGGCCATTCACGAGGGAACCTACCTGCGGCAAGTCCGGTTCCCCGAACCGCTGCGGGTCTGCATCGACGGCCGCACGAACAAGGGAATCGTCGCAATTCCGAATTTTATTAGCGCTACGGACAGTCATCGGGCTTCGGAAGGTTCGGAAGCGCCCGCTTAAAAAGCGGGTTTCAAGCGCTACGGGCGGTCAGTATGCTTCGGACGGTCGGAAGCGCGCTCGTCCAATTCATAATTTTTCGTATTTTTGTAAAATCACAGAAAATAAACCACATAAAACCATGTACGACAATTTCAGAAAATATCTGCGGCAGGAGCTGGACGCCATCGAAGCGGCGGGGCTCTACAAACGCGAACGCGTCATCTGCTCGCCCCAACAGGCCGAAATCGAAGTGGCAGGACGCAAGGTGCTGAACTTCTGCGCCAATAACTATCTCGGCCTGTCGGACAACCCGCGCCTCGTCGAGGCGGCGAAGCGGGCGATGGACGCACGCGGCTACGGCATGTCGTCGGTGCGCTTCATCTGCGGGTGTCAGGACATCCACAAGGAGCTCGAAAAGGCCATTGCGGACTATTTCGGCACCGAAGACACGATTCTCTACGCCGCCTGCTTCGATGCCAACGGCGGGGTTTTCGAGCCGCTGTTCGGCGAGGAGGACGCCATCATCAGCGATGCGCTCAACCACGCCTCGATCATCGACGGCGTGCGCTTATGCAAGGCCGTGCGCTACCGCTACGCCAACGCCGACATGGCCGAGCTGGAAGAGTGCCTGAAAAAAGCGCAGGCGCAGCGTTTCCGCATCATCTGCACCGACGGCGTATTCTCAATGGACGGCAACGCCGCCCCGCTGGACAAAATCTGCGCTTTGGCCGAAAAATACGACGCGCTGGTCATGGTCGACGAATGCCACTCGGCAGGCGTGCTGGGCAAGACGGGGCGCGGCATCACCGAACTCTATAACCTGCGCGGGCAAGTGGATATTCTGACCGGCACGCTCGGCAAAGCGTTCGGCGGCGCGGTGGGCGGATTCACGACCGGCCGCAAGGAGATCATCGACATGCTGCGCCAGCGGTCGCGGCCCTACTTGTTCTCCAACTCGCTGCCCCCCGCCGTCGTGGGTGCGGGCATCGAATTGTTCAAGATGCTGGGCGAAAGCGACGAAATCCACGACCGACTGGTCGCCAACGTCGAACACTTCCGCACGGCGATGCTGGCCGCCGGATTCGACATCAAACCGACGCAATCGGCCATTTGCGCCGTGATGCTCTACGACGCGAAGCTGTCGCAGGAGTTCGCGGCCCGTTTGCAGGACGAGGGAGTCTTCGTCACGGGATTCTACTATCCGGTCGTACCGAAGGGGCAGGCCCGCATCCGCGTGCAGGTGTCGGCCGGACACACCACCGAACAGCTCGACCGCTGCGTGGCGGCGTTCGTCAAGGTGGGAAAGGAACTGAACGTGTTGAAATAGTACGGAGATGGCAAAAGCGAAACTCGACGCGATCGACTACAAAATCCTGCGGGCGCTGCTCGCCAATGCGCGGATGCCCTTTTTGGAGATCGCCCGCGAATGCGGGATTTCGGGCGCGGCCATCCACCAGCGCATCCGCAAGCTGGAAGAGGCGAAAGTGATTCTGGGCAGCCGGCTGGTCGTCGACCCCAAGATGCTGGGATTCGACGTCTGCGCGCACATCCAAATCACGATGAAAGACCCGCAGCTGCTCCACAAGACGGTGGAGCTGCTGAAAGAGATTCCCGAAATCGTCGAATGCCACTTCATCACGGGCAACGGCAACATCTTGGTGAAGATGTACTGCGTGGACAACGAACACCTGATGCACACCATTTTCGACGGAATCCTGCGGATTCAGGGAGTCGCCTCGACCGAGACTTCGCTGTCGCTGCAAGAGCTCATCCAGCGTCAGATCGACATCGAATTCGTCGACGAGGGCGAGTAGCGGCGATTCGCATCGAACGGAAACGGCGGCCGGATGTATTTCGGCCGCCGTTTTTGTATCGCCTGCTTGCGCGGTCTACCGGTAGCGGTGCGAAATCAGCGTCATGAACTCCTCGCGCGTGCGGTGGTCGGACAAGAAGATGCCCGTGAACGCCGACGTGGTCGTCGCCGACTGCTGTTTCTCGATGCCGCGCATCTGCATGCACATGTGGCTCGCTTCGATGACGACGGCCACGCCCATCGGATTCAACGCCTCCTGAATGCAGTCGCGAATCTGTACCGTCAACCGTTCCTGCACCTGCAACCGGCGCGAGAAGCACTCCACGACCCGCGCGATTTTCGACAGGCCGGTGATGTGGCCGTTCGGAATGTAGGCCACGTGCGCCTTGCCGTAGAACGGCAGCATGTGGTGTTCGCACATCGAGTAGAGTTCGATATCCTTGACCAGCACCATCTGCTTGTACTCCTCGCGGAACATCGCCGAGCGGATGATTTCGAGCGGGTCGTCGTCGTAGCCTTTCATCAGGAACGACATCGCTTTCGCCACGCGTTCGGGGGTCTTCAACAGTCCCTCGCGCGTGGGGTCTTCGCCCAAAAGCCGCAGAATCGCTTCGTAGTGGCTTCGGAGTTCCCCGACCGTTTTTTCAGAAAAACGTTCCTCTTTTTCGTATCGTTTGTCCATAAGTATAATATCTTACGCTTCCCCGCCGAACTCCATCAGGTAGGCCTTGATGAACAGATCCAGATCGCCGTCCATGACCGTTTCGACCGCCGACGTCTGCACGTTGGTGCGGTGGTCTTTCACGCGGCGGTCGTCGAACACATAGGAGCGGATCTGCGAACCCCATTCGATTTTCTTTTTCGAGGCTTCCAGCGCCTGTTGCGTCGCCATGCGTTTGTCCAGTTCGCGCTGGTAGAGTTTCGAGCGCAGGATGCGCATCGCGTTTTCGCGGTTCATCAGCTGCGAGCGGGTCTCCATGTTCTCGATGAGGAATTCGACCGGTTCGCCCGTGTCGGCGTCCTTACCGTGATAGCGCAGACGCACGGCCGTCTCGACCTTGTTGACGTTCTGCCCGCCCGCGCCCGACGAACGGAACGTGTCCCACTCGATGTCGGCCGGATTGACCGTGATTTCGATGGTGTCGTCGACCGCCGGCGACACGAATACCGACGCGAACGTGGTCTGCCGCTTGTTGTTGGCATTGAACGGCGACAGCCGCACCATGCGGTGCACGCCGTTCTCGCTTTTCAGATAGCCGTAGGCGTATTCGCCCTCGAACTCCAACGTGCACGACTTCACGCCCACCTCGTCGCCAGCCTGATAGTCGAGCACCTTGACCTTGTAGCCGTGCGCCTCGCCCCAGCGGGTGTACATGCGCAGGAGCATCGACGCCCAGTCGAGCGCTTCGGTGCCGCCCGCACCGGCGTTGATGTCCAGAATGGCGCCCAGCTTGTCCTCGTCGCGCCGCAGCATGTTGCGCATTTCGAGCTTCTCGACCGCATCGAGCGCGGCGGCGTACTGCGCGTCCATCTCCTGCTCGGTCATGACCCCCTCTTTCAGAAAATCAGGCATCAGCTGCAAATCCTCGACCCGCCGCCGCACGTCGTCGTACTCCTCGACCCACGCCTTGATGCCGGCCACCTTGCGCAGCTGCTCGCGCGCCCGGTCGGGATTCTCCCAGAAATCGGGTTCTTGGGTCTTCTCCTCCTCGTTGCGAAGGTCGATGCGTTTCTGCTCGATGTCCAAGCACTGTTCGAGCCGTTCGCGACGGCCTTCGAGCTCCTTTATTTGTTCGGCAAGTACCATAATCCGGTCAGAATTTCGTTTGCAGTTTCCGTTCGGCGAAGGCGATGATGCACTCCGCCGTGCCGTCGATGCCCAGCAGCGACGAGTTGACGCACAGCCCGTAGGTCGCCGCCGCACCCCAGCGGCGTCCGCTGTAATAGTCGTAGTAGGCCGCCCGGCGTGCGTCCGTGCGTTCCATGCGGGCTTCGGCTTCGACCGGGTCGATGCCGTCCGCGCGGCACAGCCGCTCGATGCGGTCGGCGCGGTCGGCCGTGATGAATACGCTGATGCAGCGCGGGTCGTCGCGCAGGATGTAGTCGGCGCACCGCCCCACGAAAATAGCCGATTCGCGCGCCGCGATGTCACGGATAACGTCGCTCTGAATCTTGAACAGCGCATCGTTCGACAGCACGTTGTCGCCCGCGCCGGTGTCGCCCGCGAACGGCGAGCGGAGGTAGCCGATAAGGCTCGACAGCATGCCGCGCGACTCTTTTTCGTCGGCTTTCTCGAAAAATTCGGGGTACAATCCGCTCTGTTCGGCGGCCAGCGCGACCAATTGACGGTCGTACATGCGGATGCCGAGCCGTTCGGCGATGCGTTCGCCGACGGCGCGTCCGCCGCTGCCCAGTTGCCGGCCGATGGTGATGATGACGTTACGATTCACAGTGAGTTATTTTGGAAAAGCGGCGCAACTCGCGCATCAGCAGCACGAACGCCACGAACGAGGCCAGCAAATCGGAGA
This sequence comes from Alistipes senegalensis, assembly GCA_023665825.1. GTDB lineage: Bacteria > Bacteroidota > Bacteroidia > Bacteroidales > Rikenellaceae > Alistipes > Alistipes senegalensis_A. The sequence goes on from JAMPDE010000002.1 coordinate 432,902, forward strand.
GCGGCATGGCGCACCACACGCCCCAGCTGCCGTTCCACTCGGTATAGCGGTCGAAGAACGGCGGCAGGAAAATCAGTCCGGGCAGCAGGAATAACAGCTGCCGCGTGAGCGACAGAAAGATCGCCTTGCCCGCCATGCCGATGCTCTGGAAAAAGTTGGTCGAGACCATCTGGAACCCGATAATCGGGAAGAACACGAACGCGATGCGCATGCCTTCGGCGGACAAGCGAATCAGCTCGGCATCGGAGGTAAAGAGCGACACGGCCACGCGGGGCATGAACTCGCCGATAAGGAATCCGAACGTCGTGACGGCCGTCGCCCCGATAACGGTCAGCTTGAGCACGCGCAGCACACGGTCGAACTGCCGCGCACCGAAGTTGTAGCCCGCAATGGGCTGCATACCCTGATTGATGCCCATGACGATCATCACGAAGAAGAAGGCCAACCGGTTGACGATGCCGTAGGCGCCGATCGCCAAGTCGCCGCCGTACTGTTTCAGCCCCTTGTTGATAAGGATGACGATGAAACAGGCCGCCAAGTTCATCATGAAGGGCGACATGCCGATGGCGATGATGTTCTTCACAATGGCCGTCCGAAGCCGGTAGATGCCCTTTTTCAAGTGCAGCAATTCGCGTTTGTCCGACAACAGGTAGAACTGCCACGTCAGCGAAATCGCCTGCGCCAGCACCGTCGCAATGGCCGCTCCGCGAATGCCCCAGCCGAACACGTAGATGAACAGCGGGTCGAGCAGCGTGTTGATGACGACGGTGTTGATCGTCGCGTACATCGCCGTGCGCGGATGCCCTGCGGCACGCAGCACGGCGTTCAGACCCAAGTACATGTGGGTGATGACATTGCCCCACAGGATGATGGACATGTATTCGCGGGCGTAGCCGATGGTCGCCTCGCTCGCCCCGAAGAAGTAGAGAATAGGGTCGAGGAAAATCAAGGCCGCCGCCCCGAACACGACGCCGATAATCAGGTTGAGCATCACCACGTTGCCCAACACGCGCTGGGCGGTTTCGTAGTCGCGCTGGCCGAGCCGCATCGAGATGAGCGTGGCGGCCCCGACGCCCACCAGCGACCCGAACGCGGCGGCGAGGTTCATCAGCGGGAAAGTCAGCGCCAGTCCCGAAATGGCCAGCGGCCCCACCCCATGCCCGATGAAGATGCTGTCGACCATGTTGTAGAGCGACGAGGCGGTCATGGCGATGATCGCCGGCACGGCATACTGCACCAACAATTTACGGATGCGCTCCGTTCCCAGCTCCGTGGCTGCCGATTTCAGTTCGGACACTTCGATTCAAATGAAAGGTTACGAACGAAAAGTTTCTGCGGCGGACTTTCTCCCTTCCGCTTTTCGATGCTTGCATTATTCCAACTCCCAGTCGCTGCCGTCCTTGCGGTCTTTCACGCGGATGCCGGCCGCGGCCAGTCCGTCGCGGATGCGGTCGGAAGCGGCCCAGTCCTTGGCGGCGCGGGCCTTCAGCCGCTCGTCGAGCAACATTTCGACCAAAGGCGTCACATAGTCGCGGCCCGAAGCCGCACCGGCGGCCTTCTCGTCCTTCAGACCGAGAATGTCGAACGCATACCGGCGCACGGTGGCTTTGAGCGTCTCCAAATCGGCGGCCGCGATGGTCTGCGCGCCGTCGGCGATCTGGTTGATCGTCCGCACCCAGTCGAAAAGGGCCGAAATGACCATGGGCGAATTGAGGTCGTCGTCCATCGCCGCGCGGCAACGCTTCTCCAACTCCGCGGGATCGACCGTCGAGACGGCCGCAGGCTTGATCCTCTCGAGCGCCTCGATGCCCTTCATCAGGCGGTCGAGACCCTTCTCGGCGGCCTGCAGCGCCTCGTTCGAGAAGTCGAGCGTCGAACGGTAGTGGGCCTGCAGGACGAAGAAACGGATCGTCATGGGCGAATAGGCCTGTGCCAGCAGCTTGTGGCTGCCCGTGAACAGCTCCTCCAGAGTGATGAAGTTGCCCAGCGACTTGCCCATCTTCTGACCGTTGATCGTAATCATGTTGTTGTGCACCCAATAGCGTGCCGAATCGTGGCCGAGGGCCGCGGTCGACTGCGCGATCTCGCACTCGTGGTGGGGGAACATCAGATCCATGCCGCCGCCGTGGATGTCGAACCGCTCGCCCAGATAGCGCGTCGACATGGCCGAACACTCCATGTGCCAGCCGGGAAAACCGTCGCTCCAGGGCGAGGGCCAGCGCATGATATGCTCGGGCGAAGCCTTCTTCCACAGCGCAAAGTCGTAGGAATGGCGCTTGTCGCCCTGACCGTCCAGCTCGCGCGTGTTGGCCACGATGTCGTCGAGGTTGCGGCCCGACAGACGACCGTAATTATATTCGGTGTTGTATTTCTCGACGTCGAAATAGACCGACCCGTTGGACACGTAGGCGAAGCCCGCGTCAAGAATGCGCTGCACGAAAGCGATCTGCTCGATGATGTGGCCCGAAGCGTGCGGCTCGATCGAGGGGCTTTCGACGCCCAGCGCCTCCATGGCCCGGCGGTAGCGCTCCGTGTAATAGTGGGCCACCTCCATGGGTTCGAGCTGTTCGAGCCGCGCCTTCTTGGCGATCTTGTCCTCGCCCTCGTCGGCGTCGTGCTCCAAGTGGCCCACGTCGGTGATGTTGCGCACGTAGCGCACCTTGTAGCCCAGCGACTGCAAATAGCGGAACAGCAGGTCGAACGTCACCGCCGGCCGTGCGTGGCCCAGATGCGGGTCGCCGTAGACCGTCGGCCCGCAGACGTACATGCCCGCGCGGCCCGGCGTCAGCGGTTCGAACCGCTCCTTGCGGCGCGTCAGCGTATTATAAAGTACCAGTTCGGATTCCATGACTCGAATGTTTTTCGGACGGTAAAAGTACGAAAAATCCGCGCACGATGCAAATCCGGCGGCACGAAGAGGCAGGCGGACGACCGATCGGACGTTTCGGACGATTGGATTTCGGCGCGAAATGATTATTTTTGCACATCAGTAACCTATCCCGTGCATACATGAATCTTTTCAAACGTTGGAACAATCTCGTCGGCTGGGCGGTTTTCGCCGTCGCGGCATGCGTCTATCTCGCCACGATGGAACCCGTGTCGAGCCTGTGGGACTGCTCGGAGTTCATCGCCACGTCGTACAAACTCGAAGTCGGCCACCCGCCCGGAGCCCCGCTCTTCATGATGCTGGCACGCCTCGCCACGCTCTTCGCGTTCGGCAATCCCGATTACGTCGGGGCGGCCGTCAACGCCATGAACTCCATCGCCAGCGCGTTCTGCATCCTCTTTCTGTTCTGGACGATCACGCACCTCGCGCGGCGGCTCGTCGTGCGTAACGGCGGCGAGATGACCCTCGCGAACACCTGCGCCGTGCTCGGGGCGGGCATCGTCGGGGCACTGGCTTATACCTTCACCGACACGTTCTGGTTCTCGGCCGTCGAGGGCGAGGTCTACGCCCTCTCGTCGATGTTCACCGCGCTGGTCGTGTGGCTGATGCTCAAATGGGAGGAACACGCCGACGAACCCGGCGCCCTGCGGTGGATCGTGTTGATTGCCTACCTCATGGGCTTGTCGATCGGCGTGCACATCCTCAACCTGCTCACCATTCCCGCGCTGGCGTTCATCTACTACTTCCGCCGCACCGAACGCACGACCGTCAAGGGCGTTGCGCTGGCGTTCTTGGCCGGCTGCGCCGTACTGGTGTTCATCAACAACCTGATTATCCCCTACTCGGTGTGGGCCGGTGCTATGGTCGACGTCTTTTTCGTCAACGTACTCGGGCTGCCCGTCAATTCGGGCATGGTCGTCTTCGCGCTCGCGCTTATCGGCGGCATGGGCTGGCTCGCGTGGCGCGCCCACACCAAAGGCCGCGTCGTGTGGAACACCGTGCTGCTCGGCGTGACGATGATTCTGGTCGGCTACTCGTCCTACGCATCGGTGACGATCCGCGCAGCGGCCAATCCGCCGATGAACTCCAACAACCCCGACAATCCGCAGGCCCTGCTGTCGCTCCTCAACCGCGACCAGTACGGCGACCGGCCGCTCGTGACAGGAGCCTACTACTCGGCGCCGAAACTCGCCGACGGCAAGTACAAGACGGTCTTCTATCTCGACGACAACGGCAAGTACAAGGCCGCACGCGTCCTGTCGGGCTACAAGTTCGACCCGCAATTCATCCACCTGTTCCCGCGCATGTGGAGCACGCTCAAAAGCGAAAACGAATTCAAGCAGTGGGCCGCCTACCGCACGAAAGTCGAGACCCTGCGCGACGAAAACGGCGAAATCCTGCGCGACCGCGAGGGACGCCCCCTGCGCGGCACGGTGCTCGACTTCGGCCGCAAACGCACATACACGGACGACTACGGAGAACTTCGGACAGTGGTAGAACCCACCTTTCTGGAAAATCTCAACTTCTTTTTCAACTACCAGTTGAGCTACATGTACTGGCGTTATTTCCTGTGGAATTTCGTCGGCCGGCAGAACGACATCCAGCCCCTGCAATCGACCATCACCGACGGCAACTGGCTGTCGGGCGTCAAGTGGATCGACCGTCAGTTCACCGGCCCGCAGGACGACCTGCCGCGCGAAATCGCCGAAAACAAGGGGCGCAACACCTACTATTTCCTGCCCTTTTTGTTGGGATTGCTCGGATTGCTGTATCAATTGAACCGCGACCAGCGCAATTTCGCCGTCGTGATGATGCTCTTCATCATGACGGGCATCGCGCTGGTGTTCTACTTCAACACCCAGCCCGGCGAACCGCGCGAGCGCGACTATGTTTTCGCCGGTTCGTTCTACGCCTTTTCGATTTGGATCGGGCTGGGCGTGCTGGCGTTCCGCGAGTTTTTCGCGCGGCTGCTGCACCGCGACACGCCGGTCATCGCCGCCGCCGCGACGGTGCTCTGCATGGGCGTGCCGACGATTCTGGCGGCGCAGAACTGGGACGACCACGACCGCTCGCACCGCTACATGGCGCGCGACATCGGCTGGAACTACCTGATGTCCACGCTGCCGAACTCCATCATCCTCAACTACGGCGACAACGACACCTTCCCGCTGTGGAACAATCAGGAGGTCTACGGCGTGCGCCCCGACGTGCGCATCATGAACACGTCCTATCTCGGCGGCGACTGGTACGTCGACGAGATGAAGACCCGCGCCAACGAAGCCGACGGCGTGCCGTTCTCGCTGCCGCGCAGCAAGTACACCTTCGCGAACGATTTCGTGGTGGTCAGCGAGCGCATCGACCGGCCCGTCGCGTTGAAGGAGGTCATCGACTTCATCCGCAACGACGACCCCCGCACCCAGCTGCGGCTCGACAACGGCACGGCGGAAGGCGAACGGGCCGACTACATCCCGACCAAACAACTGGCCCTGCCGGTGAACAAGGAGAACGCCATCGCGTCGGGCATCGTCAAGGAGGCCGACCGCGACTTGATGGTCGATACGGTCTATTTCACCCTGCGCAAGAACTACGTGGACAAGAGCCAGCTGATGCTGCTCGACATGCTGGCCAATTTCGACTGGAAGCGGCCCATCTTCATGACGCAACCCTACATGTTCTTGGACTTGGGGTTGGCGGACTACCTGCAATTCGACGGCTACGCCTACCGCTTCGTGCCGATCCGCACGCCTGCGAAAAGCGGCGAGATCGGGCGCATCGACCCCGACTACGCCGCGCCGCTGCTGCGCGACACGTTCCGCTACGGCAATCTGGCCGACCCGCGCGTCCACATCGACTACTTCATGCAGTACAACCTCAACGCTTCGCATGCGCGGGCGGCGTTCGCGCGCACGGCGAAAGCACTGATCGAACAGCAGCGCGTCGACGAAGCGGTCGAACTGCTCGACTTGGGGCTGGAACGGCTGCCGACCGACCGGATCCGGTTTACCGGCACCAACACCTATCCGTTCTTAGAGGCCTACTATCTGGCCGGCGCGATGGGTGCGCCCGATGCGACGCGCAAGGCCGATGCCCTGCTGCTCGAATACGCCCACACGGTCATCGAATACATCGAGTACTACCTGCGGTTCGAGGGCGTGCAGGCCGATTTGGTGACGGGCGAGTTGGAAGACCGCCTGCACGAGCTGAACAACCTCTACTATCTGGCGACCTACGCCGGCCGAACCGACATCGTGCGCGAACTGAACGCTTACTACCGCACGCTCGGGGTCGACGAAGCCGACCTGATCGAGGCGGGCGACCCGCAAACGGCGGAGCCGGATTCGCTATGATACGAAAAATTTTATATTTTTGCGGGGTCGTTCCGCCGCGAGGCCGGAACGCCCGATTACGGAAGAACCCGAAAATCCGAATCAAAGAGTAGGGACTAACCATTTTGTTTTACTAAAAATTTTCAAGTATGAATTGGTATTTGAGTTGTCTGAAAGACCACTACGCCGATTTCAACGGCCGTGCGACCCGCACGGAGTTCTGGATGTTCGTCCTCTTCAACTGGATCGCAAGCATCATCATCGGCATCATCGGTTGGGCGCTCGGCATTTCGTGGCTCAGCACGATCTACGGATTGGCCGTACTCGTTCCGATGCTGGCTGTCGGTGCGCGCCGTCTGCACGACACGGGCCGCAGCGGCTGGTGGTGGCTGATCTGCTTGGTACCGGTCATCGGCTTCATCTGGCTGATCGTGCTCTGGTGCCTCGAAAGCAAGAAGTAAGACGCCGAAGCGTCTACACGAAAAGCGGCCGATTCATACGAACCGGCCGCTTTTCTTTCACCCCCCCCCGACTATCGGATGATGACGGCATTGACCAGCCGCAGGCCCGACCGGCGGTTGATTTCGTCGCGCAGGGCATCGCGCTGGTAGAACAGCTCCGAACGCAACACGCTCGACTGGATGCGCACATGCAGTATGTGCCGTTCGAGCCGCAGTTCGGTCGTCAGGTCGGCGGCCTGCGCTCCCACGACAGCGCGCCACGTATCGGGCAGTCGGCCTTCGGCGACTTTGGCCGCCACGTAGGGCCGCTTGAAGAACTCGTCGAGCAGGTCGCCCATCAGCATGGTTTTCGTCCGTCGCATGGCGTTATTCGATTTTTGTTTCGCGTTCGGCCGTGATGCGGCCATCCGCCACGCGGAAAAGCGTATAATCGCCGCCCGCCTTGTCCAGAATGGCTTGCAGACGGGTGGAATTGCAATCCGTAATCAAAATCTGCCCGAATTCCTCGCCCGTGACCAGCCGGATGAGCTGTTCGACCCGCGAAGCGTCGAGCTTGTCGAACAGGTCGTCGAGCAGCAGCAGTGGTTTTTCGTGTTTTTCTTCGGCCACGACGGCGTACTGGGCCAGCTTGAGCGCAATCAGAAACGATTTCTGCTGCCCCTGCGAACCGTACTTGCGCAGCGGATAGTCGCCGATGCGCAACACGAGGTCGTCGCGGTGGATGCCCGCCGTCGTGAATTCGTTCACGAAGTCTTTCTGACGCGCCGCTTGCAGGATTTCGGCGAACGGGCGGTCGTTCAGTTCCGATTTGTAGTGCAGCGTTACCTGCTCGCGGTCGCCCGACAGCGTGCGGTAGTAGCGCTCGACCTGCGGCTGCAACCGCGCGACCAGCTCGCGCCGACGGGCATGGATGACCTCGCCGTGCTCGACCAGCTGCCGGTCGTAAATCGCGAGCATCGTCTCGTCGGGCTGCATCTTCAGCAGCCGGTTGCGCTCCGCCAGCACGGCGTTGTAACGCATCAGGGCTTGCAGATACCCCTTGTCCAGCTGCGAAATGAAGGCATTGAGGTACCGCCGCCGCTCGTCGGCCGCATCACTGATGAGCACGCCGTCGGCCGGCGACACGATCACGGCCGGAATCAGCCCCACGTGGTCCGAAAGCCGGTCGTACTCCTTGCCGTTGCGTTTCAACACCTTGCCGCCCTTGCGCGAGCAGGCGCAGACGATGCGTTCGCTCCGCCCGGCGTCGGACACATACTGCCCCTCGACGAGAAAACAATCGGCCCCGTGCCGGATGCTCTGGCCGTCGGTCATCGGGAGCGACGACTTGCACATCGAAAGGTAGTGCACGGCATCGACCGCATTGGTCTTGCCCGCGCCGTTGTCCCCCACGAGACAGTTCACGCCGGCGCCCAGCGAGATTTCCTCCTGTGCGATGTTCTTGAAGTCGACCAACGACAATTTTTTCAGACGCATGGAGCAAAGGTACAAGAAATAATTAGGAGTGCCGAACGAGGAATGCGGATTTTTTCCTATCTTTGCAAAAATTTACGAAATTTCCTATGGCAAAACAGCAAGCCGCCGAGCAGCAGGAAACGCTCGGCCAAGCAATGAACCGCACCGAACTTTTCTTGGAGAACAACGGACGCCGGCTCTCCTATCTTCTCCTCGCGCTGTTGGCGATCGGCCTCCTGATTTACGGCTACCGCGCACTCATCATGCAGCCGCGCGCCGAGAAAGCCGCCGAGCTCATCGCGCAGGCGCAGGAGCGTTTCGAGGCCGAAACTCCCGATTATATGCTGGCACTCGAAGGCGATGCCAACGGCGCCGGTTTCCTCGAAGTCATCGAGCAGTACGGCTCCACGCCGTCGGGCAATCTGGCCAAACACTACGCCGGCATCTGCTACCTGCAAACGGGCGATCTGGCGAATGCCGCCGCCTATCTGGCCAAGTATTCGACGGTCAAGGGTCTTCCGGGTGCGCTTATCAACGCCCAGAACTACGGTTTGCAGGGCGACGTGGCCGTCGAGCAGGGCGACTATGCGCGTGCCGTGAAACTCTACGAAAAAGCGGTCGATGCCGCCGACAACAACCTCACGGCACCGATGTACCTGCGCAAGGCGGGTCTTGCTGCCCGCGCGAACGGCGACACGAAACAGGCGGCTGCCTTTTTCGAGCGTATTCTGGCCGATTATCCCGCTTCGATGGATGCCCGCGAGGCAGAGAAATTGTTAGGTACCGTACAATAAACCGACTCCGACAATGGCCACGAAAAACCATAATCTGTCTACGTTCGACGCACCGCTTCCTTCGGCGGAAGAGATGCGTTTCGGAATCGTCGTGGCCGAGTGGAATCGCGAGGTGACCGAAGCCCTGCTCGAAGGAGCCGTCCGCACGCTCCGCAGCGCCGGATGTCCCGACCTGAATATCCAGATCAAATACGTTCCGGGTGCGTTCGAGCTCGCGTTAGGGGCGCAGTTCTTCGCCGAATACACCGACGTCGATGCCGTCATCGCATTGGGATGCGTCGTGCAGGGCGATACGCGCCATTTCGACTACATCTGTCAGGGCGTGACGCAGGGAATCACCCAGTTGCAAATCCACTGGAACATGCCCATCGCATTCGGCGTGCTGACCGTCAACGACATGCAGCAGGCACTCGACCGCTGCGGGGGACGGCTGGGCAACAAGGGCGACGAAGCCGCTGCTGCCGCCATTCAGATGGTGAAACTGCAAATCGACATGGAGGCACTCTCGCCCGACCACGAACCCGACCGGCGGACGATCAACTGATTTCGACCGGCCTGAAAATGAGAGAGGGTATCCGTATGGATACCCTCTCTGTTTTTTACCCCAGCATCGGCACGTCGTCGCCGCAGAATTCACGGTAGTATTTCATGTATTGCGTCCGCTGGTAGGTGTCGTCTGCCGCGTGGCCGAAGTCCATGCGCCCGCGAAACTCGTCGAGCGAGGCGAATCCGTGCCGGTCGGCCCATGCGTCGATGAAGGCATTCATCTCACCGATGACCGGATACCCGAACCGATGAATCGCCGTACAAATCTGCACGGCACGGGCCCCGCACAGCAGCGCCTTGACGGCCGCTTCACCGTCGTGGATGCCCGTCGACACGGCGATGTCCAGCTGCGGCACCGCCGTCGCACACAGCGCGACACTGCGCAGCACGTTCCGCAACTCCGACGAATGGCTGTACGGGCTTCCGACCGCGAAAGCCAACCGTTCGATGTCGATGTCCGGCTCGAAAAAACGGTTGAAAAGCACCGCGCCGCGCGCTCCCCGACTCACCAGCGAATCGGCGACCGCAAGCACGTTGGTCAGCCGCTGCGGCAGCTTCACGGCGACCGGAATTCCGACGGCTTTCGTCACCCGACCGACCGTATCGGCATAGGTTTTCTCCAACTCCGCACCGGCGGTGCGACGGTCGGTAGGTTGCAGAAAGATATTCAGCTCCAACGCCGCAGCTCCCGCCCGCTCCATTGCAACGGCATAGTCGGCCCAGCCGTCGGAGCCTGCGATACAGTTGATGCTGGCGATGACGGGTACGCCGGTCGCACGGGCTTCGGCGATGAGGCGCAGATGACCGGCAAGATAGTCGTCGCCGAGATAGCGTTCGAGGTATTCGCCCGCGTCGCCCATGCCTGCACCGGCGGGCGACTGGCGCGACAGTGCGGCGGCCTGCCGGACGATTTGTTCCTCGAAAATGGATTTGAGCACGACGGATCCGGCTCCGTGCCGGACGCAGCGGGCGATATGTTCCGCATCGGCCGTGTAGGGCGAGCTGCCCACCACGACGGGCGACCGGAGTTCCAGACCGAGAAAGGAGGTTTTCATAAGCGGCATCTTTTTCGACGACATACCGCGACGATTATCGTGCCAGATTCGGCCGGGAACAAAAAGGCCGCCCATTTGCTTTTATCGACTTTTAGGCGTAATTTTGAGGACAAAAGGCACATCAGGAATGGAACTCCGTCATTTTCAGCGTCGCAAAACGCACGAAGTACGCATCGGCAAGGTCGTCATCGGCGGCGAACGGCCCGTCGCCGTGCAGTCGATGACCAACACCGACACGAACGACACCGAAGCCAGTGTCGCGCAAATCGAACGCATCGACCGCGCGGGCGGCAAAATCGTCCGCCTGACCGCGCAAGGCACACGCGAAGGCGAAAATCTGCAAAACATCGTGCGACGCCTGCGGGACGAAGGATTCGATACGGCGATCGTCGCCGACATCCATTTCGTGCCCGAAGCGGCGGCCGTCGCCGCGAAATACGTCGACAAGGTGCGCATCAATCCGGGCAACTACCGCATGGAGCACGGCGAATTCGAGCACCTCGTCGAACAATGCCGCCGACGCGGTGTCGCCCTGCGCATCGGGGTCAATCACGGGTCGCTGGCCAAGCGGATTTTCGACCACTACGGCGATACGCCCGAAGGGATGGTCGCTTCGGCGATGGAATTTCTGCGAATCTGTCAGGCGCACGATTTCGATCAAGCGGTCGTGTCGATGAAATCGAGCAATACGCGCGTCATGGTCGCCGCCTATCGGCTGCTGGTCGAGGCAATGGAACGCGAGGGAATGTCCTACCCCATTCATCTGGGCGTCACGGAAGCCGGAAACGGCATCGAGGGACGCATCAAGAGCGCCGTCGGCATCGGGGCGCTGCTGGCCGACGGCATCGGCGACACGATCCGCGTATCGCTGACCGAAGCCCCCGAAAACGAGGTGCCCGTAGCGCAGCTGCTCGCCGACCATTTCCGCGAACGGCTGGGCGAGTTCGACGTCCGGCATCCCGAGCGTTATTCGCCGACCGAATTCCGTCGCAGATCGCAGATCGCCGAACCGGTCGTGCACAGCGAACCGCACGACGGATTCCGCATCCTCGAAGCCGTTTCGGGCAATCCGACGGCCGAGCTGCGGACAGCGATTTTGAACCTCGAAGACGACGAGAGCAGCACGCCCGTCTTAATCAAACGTCGGTACGACGATTCGGAGCTGGCGACGCTCGCCGTGAAAGCGGCTGCCGATCTGGGGCCATTACTCCTCGACGGACTGGCCGACGGAATCTGGGTCGACGCACCGGCATTCGACGAGGCGCAGCTGCGCGAAATCGAACTGATGATTCTGCAAGCGGCCCGCGTGCGCTTCTCACACACGGAGTACATCGCCTGCCCGAGCTGCGGCCGCACGCTCTACGACATCGAGCGCACGTTAGCCGAAATCAAATCGCGCACGTCGCACCTGAAAAATCTGCGCATCGGGGTCATGGGGTGCATCGTCAACGGGCCCGGCGAGATGGCCGACGCCGATTACGGTTACGTCGGGGCCGGTCGCGGGCGCATCACGCTCTACAAGGGCCGCGAGGTCATCGCCCGCAACATCCCGCAGGAGGAGGCACTCGACCGGCTCATCGAGCTCATCAAGGCGCACGGCGACTGGCACGAAACGGACGAATAGCCCCCGCACATACAAACGAAACAGGAGAGGTCGTTTGGGAAAACCTCTCCTGCTTCGTTTCAGGCTAAACGTGCATCAAAAAAAACGCACGGCACCGGATTTCGTTTGTACCTGTGCAGATGCTTCCGATTTGATAGCTCGCACTTCGTCGGGAATCGCCGCACGGGCGAAGACGGAGACATCGGCGGCGTCCCGTTCGGCCGTCAGGGTCATCTGCGACCCGTCCGAATTGAACGAAACCCGATAAGCACTACCCCATGCAACAGCATCGCTGTACACACCGTCGAGTACCGACTTGGCATAAGTATAGGTTCCGTGCAGGTAACGGTACTCGGGCGTGTAAAGCCGCTGGTAAAGCTCGAACGTACCGGCTTCGTCGAACGAAGCGTAGATATCGGCGGTCGAAAGCGTACTCCACGAAACCAACCGCCATTCGCCAGCCACCGAAAACGCAGCCGGTGCGGGTGTCGGATCATCGTCGGACGAACCGCCGCACCCCGTAGTCGCGAAAAGCGCGACCAAAACGATCCACAAGAATTCGATTCTTTTCATAGTCCATGTTCAAAATGAATGCACACGTCGCGGCTAAAACCAGCCATCGTTCTGCGGCCGGAACGCACGGGCGACCAACGCATACTCTTTGGTGATGGTCAGCCCGCTGACCCCGTTGTCATTGCCTTTGCCGGCCAGCAGCGTCACCCGCATGATCGCCGAACCGGATTGGGTGCAGGTCAGAATAATCCGGTTGCTGAAAACCTTCGGTTCGGAAGTGATACCGAGCCGCGTTCTGTCCGCCGCATCGATTTCAGCTTTCACGACCCGCATGTTCAGATTTCCGTCTCCCAAGTAGGGTGTCAAGTCGAGCAACACCTGCTCGCCGACCGGCACCGGAAGACATGTGATACCGCGAATCTGCATCAGCAACTGGAACGCATCGATGTAGCCCGAACCCATATTGTTCTTGAAACGCGAGAGATCGAGCGTTGCGAGACCGCCCGCATCGTTTACATATTGTTTCGTGCCCGTGCAGTAACGGTTGACGTCATTTACCGACGTAAGCAGCATCGCCACGAACTCTTTCTGGGTGAATTTCTTGCCCTGCTGCAACGCGTGCGAAAGACCGAGCGCAGCCACACCCGACACATGCGGGCAGGCCATCGACGTCCCCTGCATGTATCCGTACTGGCCGTCGTTCAGGGTGGAAAGCACCTCCGAATAATAGTCTTTCTTCTTCTCCAAATAGGACTGATAAACGTCGCCGCCCGGAGCCGCGATGTTGCAGCCGGGCCCGTAGTTGGTGTAGTAGGCCGGCGTATAGTCGCACGACATGGAAGTCACGGAAATATAGCTCCGGTAGGCACCCGGATAGGACGAAAGTCCAAAGGCTTCGTTACCTGCCGCAAAGATGACGATGCCGCCGTCGACCGCATCGCAATTCTGCGTACGCACAAAATAGTCGATGGCATCTTTCTCGGCGGTCGCCGCTTTCTCGTATTCGGAATCGGACGTAATCGCGCCGCCGTTGTATCCGAAGCTGCATTGCAGAATCGACGCGCCATTATTAGCCGCATAGGCAATTGCACGGGCCGTAATCGCCGCCGTACCGCCCTTGTCGTTATGGAAAATCTGGCACGACATGATTTTCACACCGTCGTTCCGGCCCGAACCTCCCGCAATGCCGCAAACGCCCAGCCCGTTGCCGTTCACCGCGGCTATGGTACCGGCTATGTGCGTACCGTGATCGACCGCATCGCCTTCGGTACTGACAGCCAACGGGGTATTATCGGCGAAGTTGTAGCCATGCAGGTCATCGACGAATCCGTTGCCGTCGCTGTCCGTTCCGTCTTCCTTTTCTCCGGCATTGACCCACATATTGGCGGCCAAATCGGGGTGATCCCACTGCACGCAGTCATCGACCACCGCGACCACGACACGCGGGTCGCCCGTACAAATCGGCCACGCTTCGGCACAGTTCACATCGGCACCGGCCTTAATCCCCGAATAAATTGCCGTATTCCCCCCATTGATAAAATGCCATTGCAAGCCCAGATGAGGGTCGTTGAAAGCGGCATCGGCCCGCGTAACCGGTGCGGTTTGCAGTGCATCGGTCAAAGGGACGGCCTTTCCGCACGAAACATGCAGAAGCTGTTGATTGAACTCTACCTTGTCGACTTCGGCGACACGGGCCATTTCGCGGGCCACACGGTCGAGATCGGCCCTTTCGTCGAACCCGACGACATACCACCGATGCAATCCGGCCTCGCGCATACGTTCCTCGTGACGCGGATCGACGGGGAACAAGCGCTGCAACGACTGCACCCCGATACCGACCAATACCTCGTCGAAATCGGCGATTCCCGAACGGGTAGCGACACCGCCCGCCCGCGTAACGGCATCGGCCGCTTGCTCGATCTGCCGCACGGCACCGGCGTCGAACCGAACCAGCAACGAACCGGAAACAGCATGCTCCGACGAAAGGACGAGTTTCTCCTCGACCCGGCTCTCGACGGGCGAAGCGGGCATTTCGTCGACCGGATTTTCAGAGCACGCCCCCCAAAGGAGCAACGCCGAAAGCAAGCCGACTTTTTCCAGAAGTTTTCTCCTTGACATAACAAAAAAGTAGTTTTGGTATTGAATTACAGCAAATACGATTCCTTTCTACCACATAACCCGACACGGTATTCGGTACCGTGTCGGGTCGTGCGGATATAGGATCGCAGTCGCACCTACTCCATCAGCGAACGTGCACTGGCCGTCATTTTGAAATCGGCCTTGCGGGTCGGCTGTTTGGGCAGGGGTTCGCACTTCGCGGTTTTCACTGAGAGCGTACGGCTGCCCGCATCAGCGGCACGGGTGTCGCGAACGAACGCCATTTGCTCCGAAGCGAAGTTGTCGCGAACGGCAACGGTCTTGCGGTTCTGTACCGGAACGCGCACGCTGCTGAACGGCACACCGACCGGACGAACGGCCATCGGTTTTACCGACGACTTGGCGGCACTCGATTCCGTTTCGCCATAGGCAATGGTAGTGTTTGCAGGGTCAAAGTAACCATGATACCCAGCAAATGTACTACCACTATCACTCACCTTATAGACCTCTACGGCGAAAGTAACATCAATAGCGGAGATCTCTTTCGTATCCGAATTTACCGAGAAGACGCAGGGATCACTTCCGTCACTCTCGTCGGATGCGTAAGAGAAGAAGCCATAAATCATTGTCTTTTGCGCATCGTAATAGCCATACCCTTGACCGAAATAATTACCATCACTTTCATAGCCGACTTCGATACCATTGAGCGTAAGTTTCGAGGTCGCGGCATCGTAAGTTGCATGCCACGAAGTACCATTTTCAACACCCAAATTCTTAACGGTAAACTTCGTGTCGCTGCCTGCGGTAGGATTCAGTTCGAAAACATTTTCATATGTCTCGGGATCCCCATCCTGCGGCGTTACCGTGCAACTCATCCGGTACGCACCGATTTTCAGCTCACCGGTATAGGGAATCGCGGCGGTCGTGAACGGAGCGGATTCGACGAGTTTCTTTTCGCCGTAAATGTTCTCACCCTCGACCAACATCGTGTAGGAGGTTTCGGCATCCCGATTGGCTGCGATGTTCCAAGTTTTGCCATCTTCGCGGATTTCGGAGAGGAAATTTTCATCGAGTTCCGAACCGTAAGCGTCCATCAAAGCCTGCAAATCCGCAATGCCGGAACTGGCCATCTCACCGTCCTTCACCGACTGGATCAAGGCCGTTTTATTCAGGTAAATTTTCAAACTCTTGATGTCGGTACCGGTGATTTCCCAATAAATGGACGAAGAGTCGGGATATTTGTCCGCCTTGTCGGGTGCTTTTTCGCTCACCTTGCTCAACTCGACAGCCACCTCGCAGGGATGATCCTCCGCTGCGCCGATGCCCGGGAAGTAGAACTGGCAAACCGTTGCGGCACTGGCCAGATAAGCACCGTTCTTGTCTTTGGGAACAGCGACCAGCGTGTAGATGCCCGGCGTCAGTTCGGCAGCAATGGAGACCTTGCCTGCACCGGCCTCGAAGTCGGCGACTTCTGCGGCGTTTTCATCCGTACCGTCGACGATACCGTCGACATACTCATCGGGCGTCGCCGAAACATCGCCGCTGACGAACGTGTAACCGATGCCCGTTACATCGATACCATAGGTAAAGTTGAATACGGGTTTGGCCGTCTGATTGTCGGCTCCTACCTGCATACCGGCATAAACCGCCGCCAACGAATAGTCCGTCACCTCGTAACCCGGCAGGATGATGCGGAACATGCCGCTTCCATTAGCAGTGTAGTTTCCATCATCGGTAGCAAAAGCCAAACCGCCTTTCGGGAAAGTAATGATACCGTCGATCAAGGTACCGGGAGTATTCGTCCAAGTGGCAATTCCCAATGTGCCGTATTTCCCTTTATGAACGATACCGGTCGGTTGGAACCCGATCGTTACCGCATCGGGATTGCTCGCATTGATGGTGATATTGGTTGTCGTATAGGAAGCATCCCACCCGGCTTCCAACTCTTCTTTCGTGGCTCCGAATGCCTCCGTGAGGAAATTCCAACCATACATATCTTCGATCATGTAGACGCCTTCACGGCTCTTGTGCTTGTGAATCGTCACATCGACTTCCGTAGGATCTACAGAGTACATCGTAGTCAGCCAGTCGTCGCGGAACTTGCCGGTTCCCAACTTCACCCAAGGCCACGGAACGACCGTAAAGTCGATTTTCGACCGGCCGTAAGCCGTGACATTCTCGTCGTTGATCAACAACGAAACGGGATACTCCGTACCGTCTTTGAGATTCTTGCGGTCGAACGAAACGACCAAGTCCACCGCATCCACACCGGCATCGAACGTCACCGATGCCGGAATGTCGAACAGATCCTGCGCATCGCCGACATCGCTCAAGATAGCGACCGTAAGGGCCTCTGCGCTTTCGATACGCTTCATGGGGATGATGACCGAACTTTCGTCATCGCCGACATTGAACGTCTGCGAAGCCATCTCCGACGAGAAGTAAACCTGCGCGCCATCGTCCTTCGGCCCCGCCGTGTAGTCCGTATCGTCGCACGCCGCGAACAATCCGGCAACCAGCGCGACGACCGCCAACCAATATATTTTCAGATTTTTCATAAATGTTATACGTTTTTAATCGTTGGACTTGACTGTCAAACTCGGGTCGGGGTTGTTGTGGCCCTGCAAAGCAATGTTCTGCTGTGCGGCACTCAACGGCAGCATGATGTTCCACCACGGAGCGCGGCCGTTCGTCGAAAAACGCATCTCCGACGGAGCGTTCGTTCCTTTGTCGCCGTTGTGCATGCCGATATTCATACGCTTCATGTCGTAGAGCGAGATTCCTTCGCCCCAGAACTCCATACGTTTCTGGAAGATGATTTCCTCAATCAGTGCATCGCCCGTCGAAGCGGCTGCCGGACATTTGTACCCTGCGGCACGATACCCCATGAAAGTTTCGAACAACGCTTTGCCGGTGCCCTCGTCGTAGTGGGCTACGGCTTCGGCCTGAATCAGATACATCTCCTCGACACGCATCAACGGAATGGAGGTCACGTTTCCGACCGTGTTGTCGCGTTTTTCGCCGGCTGCCGGATGAAACTTGAACCACGTCATGGGTGCGATGCCGCCGTCCTCGAACTCGGCTTCCGTCAGATTCGTATAAGGTTGCAAAGCCTTATAATTGCGTTCGGGATTCACAATATTTTTCTTGCGGAAATCGGTGGACGCCATCCGTTCGTAGGTGAATACCGAGATACCCGGCTGCGACATGTAACCATAGCCCCAAATCGCCTCAGGACTCATGTGTGCCGTGAACGAATGGAGGTTGCCGATTACCGTATCGCTCGACTGCACCATGCCCCAAATCCACGCATTGTTGACCGTATTGAACCCGCTCTTGGGATCAAGCCACTCCGACTCGGTCATGATGGAACAATTCGATGCGGTAATGGCTTTTTCGGCAAACTCGGCAGCAAGTTTGTAGGCTGCATTACCGGTCGGAACGGTTTCGTACGATTCAGTGAAAGCACCCAACCAAAGATAGGCACGGGCTTTCATACCGTAAACAGCAGCCAACGAGGGCAGGTTCTTACCCGAAGGCACATAATCGGCCAGCAACGTTTCGGCATCGTCGAGGTCTTTCAGGATGAACGCGAACATCGCTTCGCGCGTCACACGCGGGTTGTTTTCCATCTCCTCCATCGTCGAAGTCTCGGTTACGATGGGGACAGTCAGCTCCTTGACCGCCGCACGCTGCGCTTCGTAGGAACCATCGTTGGGCGCATCGGCTTGCAGCGGGTCGTAGAGACGAGCCATGTCGAGGTAAGCTACCGCACGATACACTTTGGCGATACCCTGCGCAGGTCCTTCGACCGACGAAATCAGACTATTCGCCGTCAGAATGAATTTGTAATAATTCTCGTAGAACATAGCCGTGCCCCACGTGTTGACACTCATGCCACCGGAATTGATGTAATGATAGGACTGGAAACGATCGGTGTACGGATTTCCGCCCTCTACGCTTGCGCAGACAGGGAAAATTTCGCCGGCAAGACGATCGGTCGCACCGAAAAGCGCCGGATAACCGAAATCGATGTGTTCGCTCCATCCGACCCGATTGGTGATCAACACCGTCGGCAAGGCCATCACGGCACCTTCCGAAGCGAACTGCGAGCCGGCGATCTGTCCTTGGGTGGCCGAACCGCCTTCGGGTACGGTCTCCTTGATGCAACCCGATGCCAAAACCGAGAAGCCGAACAATACCGTACTGAATTTTAATATATTATTCATTTTCATAATGTGCTTCGATTTGAAATTAGAATGTTACGGTCACACCGCCCGAGAACGTACGGATCGGAGCGTAGTAGTACGGATTCGTCGTACCGCCGATGCTCTGACGCGGGTCCATGCCCTGACGCTTCGACCAGTACCATACGTTGTCGCACGAAAGATAGATGCGCAGGCTCTCGACGAGGAATTTGCGCGTAATGCTCTTCGGCAACGTGTAACCCAACGTGATGTTCTGAATGTTCAGATAGGAAGCGTCGGTCAGGAACCGGTCGGATGCAGAGGACATGTTGATATCGCCGTACTGGAAACGGGGAATGTTGCTGCCGGTATTCTCCGGGCTCCATGCGTTGAGCAGGTCGCGGTGGTAATTGTAACCCACCGAATTGCCGTTCGGCGAGGACATGTATTCCATGTAGCCCGCATCCAACGCCTGTCCGCCGATCTGATAGGTGAAGCCTACCGAGAAATCGAGGCCGTAGCAACGCAACGAGGTGTTGAACCCGCCGTAAACATCGGCCAGACCGTCGCCTTGGAACTCACGGCCATCCGACGATGCCTTCGAATAATCTTCCGTCATGACACGTTCTTTTACACCTTCTTCGTTCGTTTCGTAGATGTACCACCTCGACCGACCCGTTTCCGGGTTGACACCCGCATAGGACGGCAAGTAGAACTCGTAAACGGACTTGCCCTCCGAATAGAAACGGTTGCCGCTCTGGCGGCCGACATTCTTGCCGTCGGCAGTCGTGTGGTTTTTATATTGTTCGGGAAGTTTGACCAACGCGTTCTTGTAGTGCGTCATATTGAGGCCGAAGCTCCAAACCAAGTCTTTCGTCCGAATGAGGTCGGCATTCAGTTCAATCTCGATACCGCGATTGCGCATATCGCCCAGATTGGTGTAGACCGAAGTATAACCGGCCTCCGACGGAACCGGCAGGCTGAACAACATGTCGGTGGTCTTCCGGTTGAAGAAGTCGAAGCTTCCCGTCAAGCGGTCGTTCCAGAAACCGAACTCGACGCCGAGGTTGAGGTTGGTGTTGGTTTCCCACGTGATATTCGGGTTACCCTTGCGGGCGAAAACCGTCGTCGCACTGCCGTTACCGTCGTTGGAAATCGTGTAAACGTCGGTATAAAGGTTGTAATAGGGCAGATTGTCGTTACCCTGCGAGCCGTAGGACGCTTTCACTTTCAACATGTTGACCCAGTCGGCATTGAACCAGCTCTCCTTGTTGATAAGCCATGCGGCACCCAACGACCAGAAGTTACCCCAGCGATGGTCGGGATGGAACATCGACGAAGCGTCGCGACGGAAAGAACCCGAAACGAAAACCCGTTCGTCGAAATCGTATTGAGCACGGATGAAGTATCCTTCGTTGTTGTATTCCGAAACGGAAGAAGCGGACGATTTGCCGTCGACAACAGCCCCGCTCAATTCGAGATTGTCAGGCGAGAACATGACGGTGCGATACGCCGACAGACCGTAACTCTTGCGATCGTACATTTCGTGGCCCAACAGCACGTCGATGTTGTGCTTGTCTGCGATGATCGTGTTATAAGTCAACAGCTGTTGCAGGTTGTAGGCGATTTCGCGGCTGTGCTCTTTGGAGATCGAACCGCCCGATTCGGCGAACTGACCGTAATAGGGGTTCAGCATCAGCGTACTACGGGTCTCGTCGATATTGACACTGCCGTTCAATGTCAATTTCAGCCCTTTGTAAAGTTGGAAATCGAAGAAACCGTTACCCGAAAAGGCGTTGCCTTCGCTCATGTTCTTATTCAGCTGGATGTCCTGCAACGGGTTGCTCTGACCTCCGGTCGGGCGGTTGCCGCCGGCATTGCGGCCGTCTCCCGGGTCGTACATCTGCATACCGTACTGGTCGATCATGATGTTGCCGTTGCCGTCGCGCATGTAAACCGGATAAATCGGAGCCGTACGAATCGCCGTTGCGAACACGTTGCCGCCGTCGCTGTTACCTTCGTCGGAATCCCTGTTACCATTGTTCCACAGGAAGTGCGCATACGACATGTTACCGCCGACTTTCAACCATTTCTTGGCTTGGTAATCGGCACGCAGACGGGCTGTGTAACGTTCCATGTTCGAACCGTCGATGATACCCGTATTATCCAGATAACCCAACGATGCGTAGAAGTTCGAACGCTCCGTAGCACCCGAAACATTGACGTTATACTCCTGACGGAACGTAGCCGATTTGTACACCTCGTCGAGCCAGTTGTCGGGCAAGAGCGTAAATTCCTGTCCTTTGTAAGTGACTTTGCGGCCCAGTTTGGCTGCGGGATTCAGACGGCCGTTCGAGCCGATCAGATCCTGTCCGTCGGGTACCGTGTAGACATTGTAACCCAGACCGCCCGCAGTCGGCGAAGTCAACTTGCGATTGGCTGCATCGTGCGCCTTGACGGCATCGCCGGCGTAGTCCGACAAATAAGCGTTATAGAGCGATTTGTAATGTACCTCGTAATATTCGCCGGGGTTTTCTACGATGTCGTAATTTTGCAGTGCGCGCGTGTTGACGCCCCACTTGCCGTCGAACGTAACGGTCGCTTCGCCTGCTTTGGCGCGTTTGGTCGTCACCATGATGACGCCGTTCGCACCGCGTGCACCGTACAGCGCATTCGATGCAGCGTCTTTCAGCACGCTGATATTCTCGATATCGGCCGAGTTGATATTGTTGATATCTCCTTCAAAAGGCACGCCATCGACCACCCACAGCGGCGAGTTGCCAGCCGAAAACGAACCGATACCGCGAATGGAGATCGTTTGCCCCGAGCCCAGACGACCCGATGCCGACGAAAACTGCACACCGGCGATTTTACCGACCAGCGCATCCTGTACGTTCGACGACTGCGTCTTGATCAATTCATCGGATTTGATGACCTTTGCCGAACCTGTGAAAGCCTCCTTTTTACTTGTACCGAATGCAACGACGATCACGTCATCGATAGCCTGAGTATCTTCGTCCAAAG
>JAMPDE010000002.1:454949-491504 GCA_023665825.1 Alistipes senegalensis
CCGACTACTACTGGAAAAAGAACGACAACATGCTGGCCAACCTCGAATTGCCGCATATCGTCGGCATTTCGGTTCCGTCGTCGAACGTCGGCACGCTGAAAACGTGGGGCTGGGAGTTCGAGATCGCCTACAAGAACCATTACAAGGATTTGCAGTACGGCATCAGCTTCAACATCAGCGACAGCCAGAACAAGGTGATCCGTTACGACGGTGCCAACACGATCAAGGCCGGAGCGAACGCCATCGTCGAGGGTTACCCGATGAACAGCATCTGGGGTTACAAGACCGACGGTTTCTGGAACAGCCGTCAGGAGTATCTCGACTACAAAGCGGCCAATCCGGGCTACGAATCGTTCAGCGACGCGAAAGTTTCGGGCGGCGACGTCCGCTACGTCGCACAGGGCAAGGCCGACCACAAGATCGGTGCCGGCGGCGGTACGCCCCAAGATCCGGGCGACCTCGTCTGTCTCGGTTCGTCGAACGGCCGTTATCTCTACGGTCTGACGCTCAACCTCTCGTGGAAAGGCTTGGACTTCAGCTGCATGTTCCAAGGCGTCGGCAAACGCACCGTGCTCATCAATGCCGGCGACCTCGCGCCGTTCGCCACGACTTCGGACATGCCTTGGACGATCCACCGCGACTACTGGACGCCCGAAAACACGAATGCCTACTGGCCGCGTCTGTACAACTACGCCAACGACCAGTTCAACTTCCAGCCGGCCGACCGCTGGGTGCAGGACGCCTCGTACATCCGCTTGAAGAATATCCAGCTGGGCTATACGTTCCCCATCAAGAAATCGTGCATCGAAAAACTGCGCCTCTACGTCGCCGGTTCGGACGTCTGGGAGTCGTCGAACATGCTGAAAGTCTTCGACCCCGAAGTGGGCAACACCTCGAACAACAATTACTATCCGTTCTTCCGCACATGGGTGATCGGTCTCAACCTCACGCTTTAACGAAGAATCCCGTAAAATAGAAGAAAAACCATGAAAAAGATACTCAATACCCTCGTGTTCGGTGCCCTCTGCATGGCGTTCGCGGGGTGCAACCTCGACATGGAGCCCGAAACCTCTTTCACCGACTCCGACTACTGGCAGACGGAGACCGACTTGCGCGGTGCCTGCAACCGGTTCTACCAACAGACCGGCGGCGCACTGGGCGGTTTCTACCACGACTACCGTTCCGATGAACTGGTCGCCAAATCGGGTCCCAACTCCGTTTCCGACGGCAGCCGCTCGGTTCCGTCGACCTCCGGCGACTGGACGGATCCCTATTGGCGCATCTTCATCTCGAACAACATTCTCGAAAAGAGCGAACGGGCCAAAGTCACCGAAGCCGTGCGTGACCGCTACAAGGCCGAAGCGCGCTTCTTCCGGGCGTTCCACTTCTTCGAGCTGGTCAAAAAGTACGGCGACGTGCCGATGATCATGAAAGCCGTGAACAACACGAGCGATCCGATTCTCCAAATGGGTCGCACGCCCCGTGAAACGGTGATTCAACAGTGCTACGAAGACTTGCGATTCGCGGCCGAACACCTGCCCGACATCGACCACGTCGATGCTTGGGAGCATGTGTCGCGGTCGGCGGCGCTGGCCATGCTGGTACGGGTGGGGCTCTACGAAGGCACCCACAAGAAGTACCACCAGACCCCGAACGGCGATTGGAAAGCGCATCTGAAAGTCGCCATCGACGCGGCCGAAACGATGATTGCGGAGAAGAAACACGAACTCTATCCCGATTTCCAGAAACTCTTCGTTTTCGACGGCGAAGGCCGCCAGAACAAGGAGAACGTATTCATCAAGGAGTATGGCCCGAACGGTGCCGGAACGACCACTCACGGCAACAGCCGCCAGTTGGAAAATGCGGTGAACGTTCCTCGCCGGACGATCGACATGTTCCTCTATACCGACGGTCTGCCCCGTGCGAAATCGCCGCTGAAAATTTCGCCCGAAGCCCACTACAACGATGTTTTCGAGAACCGCGACCCCCGTTTCGGCATGACTTTCTTCCGGTACGACGAAGAAGCCTTTAAAGGCCCGTTCAATCCTTTCTATGAGAGCCACAACGGATACAAAATCAAGAAAGGCTACATCAAGTCGGAAGACGCCACCAACAGCAAGGAGACCCTCGACAAGATGATTATCCGCTATGCCGAAGTGCTGATTTCCTATGCCGAAGCCCTCTACGAGTACAACGGTTCGATTACCGATGCGCAGCTCGACCAGACGGTCAACGCGCTGCGCAACCGTGTCCATATGCCGGCCCTGCTGACCAACGCGTTCGTTACGACCAACGGGCTCGATATGCTCGAAGAGATCCGCCGCGAACGTTTCGTCGAGTTCATCGACGAAAACCTCCACTACGACGATATCATCCGTTGGAAAACGGCCGAAACCGTCCTGCCGACCTACATACTCGGTCAGAAATTCGTGGAAGACGAGACGACTACCCAACGCGAAGACGTCGAGGATCGCCTGACCGCGAACGGAGGCTTTTACAAAGGCGTGAAAGTCTACGACGAGGACGATATCTATGTCATCGAAGAGGCTGCCAACCGTCGTTTCAACCCCGAACGCGACTACCTCTATCCGATTCCGATCTACGAAATTTCGCACTCGGGCGGCAATGTCGAACAAAACCCGAATTGGAGAGAATAAGCGAATCGAGAACTTCAAAAAAAACGAAAAACATGAAAAAGATACTTTATATGATGCTGTCGCTGGTCGCCTGCTGCGGGCTGACCGCTTGCGACGACGATGCTTGGGGAAACGGCGACCCCGCCATGAATCACATCTACTATATCGGATTCGAGGACTGGGGGAAGAACGATAACAAAGTCTCGTTCGATGTCGCTCACGGCGCGACGGTCGATATCCCGATGCAGTTCTGGTGCGAGTTCATCCGCTCCTACGATGTGGTGACTTACTACTGGACGGTCAGCGACCTGACGCTCGGCGTCGATTATCAGGTCGTCGATGCCGACGGCACGGTACTGCAACCCGCTGCCAACGGAGCCTACACGCTGACGTGGCCCCAAGCGAAAAAAGGGGTGCAGAACGTCCGCATCGAGGCGCTGAACGGCGCGGACGGCACGGTGACGGTGCAGACCTTCGACCCCGCATCGGATGTCGAGCTTTCCAATCAGGATATCGAGTCGACCGTGCAGTCGCGTACCGACAACTACGAGGTGCGCATCTTCACCCAGAACTACAAAGTCACTGTCAATATCAAGTAGCGCAATTCAAGTGGGTTGTTGGGAGAGCGGCCGGCCGGGACTTATCCGGTCTTGGTCGGCCGCTCGTTTTTTACGACGATTTTTCCGCATGTACTCGAACCGATATATCGTGCGCGCATGCACGGTTTCTCTCTTTTTGTTGCTGGCATGCTCCGTCTCGGCGCAGCGCATCGTCCGTTCGCTCGATGACGGTTGGCGTTTCCGCATCGGAACGCATCCCGAAGCGGCTGCCGTCGACTGCGACGACCGCGACTGGGAGCCCGTCCGCATTCCGCATACGTGGAATGCAGATGCCTACACGGTCAAGGAGTATTATCGGGGCGAAGGGTGGTATCGCCGCAGTTTGCGGGTGCCTGTTCAGCCGGGACAGCGATACTACGTTCGGATGGATGCGGCCAGCAAAACGGCGCGGCTTTATGTAAACGGTGAGGACGCGGGGTCCCATTGCGGAGGTTACACGGCCGCCGTGTACGACGTGACGGAACTGCTTCGGCCCGACGGCGACAATGTGCTGGCGGTTCGCGTGGACAATGCCGACGACGAGGTGCCGCCCTTGTCGGGCGACTTCACCTTTTTCGGCGGCATCTATCGCGACGTTTGGCTCGTGACGGTTCCCGATTGTCATTTCACGATGACGGACAAAGGTTCGTCGGGGCTTTATGTCTCCACGCCCGAAGCGAGCGCAGAACGCGGAACCGTCGCTTTGCGGGGTTCCGTGACGAACGATGCGGCGGAGCGGTGCCGTGCGACGGTCGAGGTTCGGATTTTCGACCCGGCGGGCCGGTTGGTGGACGAGGGCTCCTGTCCGCTTCGGCTGGCGGCCGGAGAGCAGGCCGAGTTTTCGTATCGCTCCCGTGTGCTGGAAAATCCGGCTCTGTGGATGCCGGAGACACCGAACCGCTATCGGGTGGAAGCAACCCTCCGTCGGAATCGGCAGGAGCTCGACCGGATGACGCTGCACACGGCGTTCCGGTGGTTCCGGTTCGATGCGGACGAAGGCTTTTTCCTGAACGGCGAACCTTACAAGCTGCGCGGCGTTTGCCGTCACCAAGACCAAAAGCCCTACGGCGTGGCGTTGACCGACGAGATGCACCGCCGCGACTTCGCGCTCATCAAGGAGATGGGAGCCAACTTCGTCCGGTTGGCGCACTATCCGCAGGACGATGCCTTTCTGGAAGAGTGCGACCGGCAGGGAATGTTGGTCTGGGAAGAGATTCCGGTCATCGACATCGTGCCCGATTCGCCGACCTATGCCGATACGGCGGAAGAGAACCTGCGCGAAATGATTCGGCAGCATTACAACCGTCCGTCGGTGATTTTATGGGGCTACATGAACGAAATTCTGCTCGTTACGCAACGCCGCTACAAGACCGAATCCGAATTGCGGCCCGTGCTGGCCCGCACCCGCATGCTGGCCGAACGGTTGGAGCGGGTTTTGAAGCAGGAAGACACGACCCGCATGAGCGTCATGGCCTTTCACGGAAGCGACGACTACAACCGCTGCGGGTTGTCGGAAATCACCGATGTCGTGGGCTGGAACCTCTACAACGGCTGGTACGGCGGCGACCTCGAAGGATTCGACCGCTTCGTAGCACAACAGCATCGCGAGCATCCCGACCACCCGATCATCGTCAGCGAATACGGCGCAGGCTCCGACAGGCGCCTGCACTCGCTCGTTCCGCGTCCGTTCGATTTCAGCATCGAGTACCAGCAGCGCTATCTGGAACACTATCTCCCCGTACTGGAAACAAATGCCTATCTTTGCGGGGGTGCCTTGTGGAACTTCATCGACTTTTCGTCGGCCAAACGCGACGAGTCGATGCCCCGCATCAACAACAAGGGGGTGGTTTATGCCGACCGCACGCCGAAAGATGTCTATTACTATTATCAGGCGGCATGGCGTGCCGATCGGCCGGTGCTTCGCATCGCTTCGCGCGATTGGCTGCGGCGTACATGGACGGCGGATGCCGACGGACAAGCGGTGCTGCCGGTGAAAATCTACACCAACCTGCCCGAAGTGGAACTATTCGCCGACGGCCGTTCGTTGGGACGCCGGCAACCGGAAAACTGCATCGTGATTTACGACGTGCCTTTCCGTGCCGGCGGGGTATCCCTGCGGGCCGCAGGAACATCGGTCGGGGGCCGGCCGGCGGAAGATGCGTTGTTCGTCGACTTTTCGGGCGTGCCCGAACGGACGGCCGATGCGGAGGGTGCATTGGAAATCGCGGTCAATGTCGGAAGCGACTGCTGCTTCACCTCCGACCGGAGCGGTACGGCATGGCTGCCGGATCGTCCCTATACGGAGGGCAGTTGGGGCTGCTTGGGCGGCGAAGCGGACGCGACGCAGGCGGAAATCGCCTGTACGGAGGACGGGCCGTTGTTCCAGACGCTGCGGCGCGGTTTGGACGGTTATCGTTTCGACCTGCCGAACGGCACCTACGAAGTGGAACTGCTTTTCGCCGATCCCTACCGGTCGGCCGAATCGTCGGTTTACCTGCTCGGCCGCGATGCGGGGCAGACGGCCGTGCAAAACCGTTTCCGGGTGGAAATCAACGGCCGTACGGTCGAAGAATCCTATGCACCGGAAGGACTGCGGGCCGCTGCGCGACGCTACACGGTGGAAAACCGCGACGGACGGGTCGAAATCCGATTCCGGGCCCTTGCTGGCAGTACGCTTCTGAATGCCCTGCGCATCCGGCGCTGCTATTGAAATACGAAAAACACTAACCGATATGCAAATCCGACATCCGATGAAAAAAATCCTACTGTCGATGCTCGTTATCCTGACGCCCTGCGGCCTTTTGCGGGGCCAGTCCATCTGGTCGGTCGACCGTTTGGCCGAGATACGGCAATCGCTCGACATGCCTTACTACGCCGGTGCTTACCGTGCTTTGCTGGCCGAAGCCGACCGCTTGCTCGAATCCGAGCCCTGTTCGGTCATGCAGAAACGACGCACGGCCGCGAGCGGCGACAAACACGACTATTTGAGCCAAGCACGCTATACGTGGCCCGACCCGTCGAAACCCGACGGTCTGCCCTATATCTCGCGCGACGGCGAGACGAATCCCGAAATCAACACGCTCGACCGCATTCCGCTCGGCCGGATGGCCGACCGCGTGACGACGCTCGCGCTGGCATGGTATTTCAGCGGCGACGAGCGTTATGCCGCCAAAGCCGTCGAAGCCCTGCGCGTCTGGTTCCTCGACCCGAAGAGCCGCATGAATCCCAATCTGAACTATGCGCAGATCGTGCGCGGCCGCTACGACGACAAAGGACGCGCTTCGGGACTCATCGACAGCTATTCGTTCGTCGAAATGCTCGACGCCGTGCAGTTGCTCGAAGGCTCGAAAGCCTATCCGGCGAAAGAACGCCGGGCTCTGCGCAAGTGGTTCTCCGAGTTCACGCGCTGGATGATGACCCACGAGAATGGCATCGCCGAAGCGAACGCCCGGAACAACCACAGCGTCGCCTACGATGCCCAAATCGTCGCCTATGCGCTCTACACCGGCGATACGGAACTGGCGCGCGAAGTATTGGAAGCCTTGCCCGAACGACGCATCTATGCCCAGATCGAACCCGACGGCAGCCAGCCGCACGAATTGCGCCGGACGCTGGCCTATCACTATTCGCAGTACAACCTGACCCACTTCATCGACTTGGCGCTGATGGGCAAACGGCTCGGGCTGCGGGTCGACCGCTCCGTCTCCGACGACGGCCGCAGTTTTTACAAGGCGATGGATTTCTTGCTGGGCTATACCGGATGCCCGCAGAGCGAATGGCCCTACCAGCAGATTTCCGATTGGGACGGGGCGCAACAGAATTTTTGCCGCGACCTTTACCGCACGGCGCATTATCTCGACGACCCCGAAGGAGCCTATCTGCGCGGTTTCTATGCCTGCCGCGTCGCCCGCCCGTACGATCGCTTCCGGTTGATTTACGGAGTACCGAACGTGACGGACGATGCTTATGCGTTCGCCGATGCGCAGCTGCGTTTTGCCATTGATTGCGCCGCGAAAGCGAAAAAAGAGCCGGAAAACGCCGCCAAGAGCCGCGTCACGCCGCGTACCATCCGCAAGGACGGTTCGCTTGCAATGGTCGCACCGCGCGACTGGTGTTCGGGCTTTTTTGCCGGTTCGTTGTGGCAACTCTATGCCTATACCCGCGACGACTACTGGCGCGAGCAGGCGGTTTCGTGGACGTGGCCCATCGAGGAGGTGAAAAACCATCGCGGCACGCACGATCTCGGATTCATGATCGGCGACAGTTTCGGCAAGGCGTGGGAACAGACCGGAGAACGCTCGTACCGCGACGTCGTCGTCCGCGCGGCGCAGTCGCTCGCGACCCGTTTCGACAAGCGGGTGGGGTGCATCCGTTCGTGGGACCACAACCGCGACAAGTGGCGCTTCCCGGTCATCATCGACAACATGATGAACCTCGAAATGCTCTTCAAGGCGACGCGAATCACGGGCGATTCGACCTATTGGCACATCGCCGTCAGCCATGCCGATGTCACGCTGCGCAACCATTTCCGTGACGATGCTTCGTCGTTCCACGTCGTCGACTACGACCCTGCGACGGGTGCCGTGCGCGGCAAGTGCACGCATCAGGGCTACGCCGACGATTCGTTTTGGAGTCGGGGGCAGGGCTGGGGGCTCTACGGATACACGATGTGCTACCGTTTCACGCACGATGCGCGCTATCTCGATCAGGCATGCCGCATTGCCGATTTCGTACTCTCGCTGCCCAACATGCCTGCCGATGGCATTCCCTATTGGGATATGAAACTGCCCGAATACAAGGCCGATACCCCGCGCGATGCTTCGGCGGCGGCTCTGATTGCTTCGGGGCTCTACGAATTGTGCACCTATGTCGGGACGGAGCAAGCCGCGCGTTACCGTGCGGCGGCCGACAAAATCGTCGAAAGCCTGCACCGGAGTTATCAGGCTCCGCTGAACAGCCATTACGGGTTCCTGTTGTTGCATTCGGTCGGTCATCTGCCGGGCGGTTCGGAGGTCGATGTGCCGCTGAACTATGCGGATTACTACTATTTGGAGGCGTTGTCCCGCAAGGCCGCGCTCGATTGCCGAACGACCGCACTATGAAGCATTTCTTGAAACGACGGATAAATCTGCTCCTGCTGCTTGCGGCGTTGTTCTTTTGCGGACAACGGGCGGCGGCCGACGAACCGCTGACCGACGGGTGGGAGTTTTTGCGCGGCGATCTGGGCCATGTGTGGGAGGCTTTCCGGCCTGCGTTGCCCGGCAAGCCCGAAAGCGTGCCCCTGTGGACACCGGTCGCCCTGCCGCACTGCTTCAACGCCGAAGATGCGGTCGATCCCGACGTCAACTACTATCAGGGTGCAGGCTGGTACCGCACAGCACTCGATGTCGCCAATCCGTATGCCGGCGGCCGTACATTGCTCCGGTTCGCCGGTGCAGGGCAGAAAACCGAAGTCTACGTTTACACGATGCTCGTGGCGACGCACACGGGCGGCTATGACGCTTGGCAGGCCGATATCACCGAAGCGGTCGACGCATTCCGGCGCAATCCGGTGTGCCGCGAGCGTTTCGGCGGTCGGATTCCCGTTGCCGTGCGGTGCGACAACGGCCGCGACCGTGAAATGATTCCGTCGGATATGTCCGATTTCAATCTCTATGGCGGGCTCTACCGGCCGGTCGAGTTGGTCTATCTGCCTGCGGTGCACCTCGCCGACCTCCGCATCGAGGCCGGTACGGATGAAAAGGGAAAAACGGGTATGGTCGAAGTGGCCATTGCGGTTGCCGGCGGGGCCGGTTCGCCGGTCGTCCGCATTGCCGATGCGTCGGGGCGGGTCGTCGCCTCGCAGAGGTGTTCGGACGGTTCCGTGCGGTTCGTCGTTCCCCGCCCCGCGTTGTGGAGCCCCGAGCGCCCCGTCTGCTACACCTGCACGGCCGAGCTGTCGACCGACGGCGGCACGCACCGCATCGAACGACGCTTCGGATTCCGTCATTTCCGCTTCGAGGAGCACGGGCCTTTCTATCTGAACGGCAAACGATTGTTGCTGCGCGGCACCCATCGC
This sequence comes from Alistipes senegalensis, assembly GCA_023665825.1. Taxonomy (GTDB): domain Bacteria; phylum Bacteroidota; class Bacteroidia; order Bacteroidales; family Rikenellaceae; genus Alistipes; species Alistipes senegalensis_A. Next base: position 464,243 of record JAMPDE010000002.1, read on the forward strand.
CACGAAGACCATGCGGGCGTGGGTGCGGCGATGACCGACGGACAGACCGTTGCCGAAATGCAACAAATCAAGGCGATGGGCGCCAATTTCATCCGGCTGGGCCATTACCAGCAATCGGATGCCGTGCTCGATGCCTGCGATACGATGGGACTGCTCGTCTGGGAGGAGATCCCTTGGTGTCGCGGAGGGTTGGGCGGCGAGCGGTATCGCGCGCAGGCCCGCCGGATGCTCGGCAACATGATTGCGCAGCATCGCCACCACCCGTCGGTAATTCTGTGGGGATTGGGCAACGAGAACGACTGGCCGGGCGACTTCGAGGAGTTCGACCGCGACACTATCCGCGCGTTCATGGCCGAATTGCATGAGCTGTCGCATCGGCTCGACCCGACGCGGCAGACCTGCATCCGGCGTTGCGATTTCTGCAAGGAGGTCGTCGATGTCTATTCGCCTTCGATTTGGGCGGGTTGGTACAGCCGCCGTTATACCGATTACGTCCGAATGGCATGGGAGGGTTTCGAGCGCGTGCCTCGTTTTCTTCACGCCGAGTGGGGAGCCGACAGCCATGCCGGACGGCATGCCGAATCGGCTGCGGCGCTCGACATCGAAGCGGGCGACCGCAACGGCGATTGGAGCGAAACCTATGCCGTGCGGCTGTTCGACTGGCACCTGAAAGAGCAGGAACGGATGACGTGGCTGACCGGTGCGGCGTTCTGGACGTTCAAAGATTTCTCGACCCCGCTGCGTCCCGACAATCCCATTCCGTACGTCAACCAGAAAGGGGTCGTCCAGCGCGACGGCACGCCGAAAGAGAGCTATTACGTCTTCCAGTCCTATTGGAGCGAGCGGCCGATGGTGCACATCTACGGCCATTCGCAGCCGGTGCGTTGGGGCGCAGCCGACGAATCGAAAGAGGTGCTCGTCTATTCCAATTGCGACGAGGCGGAACTCTTCGTGAACGGTCGTTCGGCGGGCGTCCGGCGGCGCGACAGTCAGGATTTCCCCGCTGCCGGCCTGCACTGGCAGGTCGTTCTGTCGGAGGGCGAGAATCGCATCGAAGCGGTCGCCCGACGCGGAAAAACCGTCGTGCGCGATGCTATCGTGCAGCAATACACCACCCGTCTGGGCGGAGAACCGGCGCAGGTGCGGTTGCGAATCGTCGACGAGGGGGGCGAACGCTTCGCGGAGGCCGTTTTGTGCGACCGCGACGGCAATCGCTGTTTCGAGTCGGCCGATTTCATCCGTTTCGGTGCAACCGACCTGCGCGCATTATCGCATAATCAGGGAACGGCGACCGGTTCGCTCCGCATTCAGGCGGCCAACGGCCGCGCCGTCATCCGGCTGCACGACAGCATTCGGGCAGTGGTTTCGGCCCGATGCGAAAGCAAGGATTTGAAACCGGCATTCATTCAAACGAACTGATACCATGAAAAACAAACTGATATCCATTCTGCTATTCGGCGGGCTGCTTTTCGCGGCATCCTGCCATTCGACGCGGCATCCCGACGCTGCTGCTTTCGTGCGGGTCGAAGGAACCGACCTCGTTGCGCCCGACGGCGAAAAACTGTTCATTCGGGGCACCAATCTGGGCAACTGGCTCAATCCCGAAGGCTACATGTTCGGCTTCTCGAAGACCAATTCGGCCGGAATGATCGACCGCATGTTCCGCGAACTGGTCGGCTCCGATTTCACGGACGAGTTCTGGCGTCTTTTCAAGGATCATTACATCACCCGCCGCGACATCGAGTTCATCGCTTCGACGGGTGCCAACACCGTCCGTCTGCCGTTCCACTACAAACTGTTTACCGACGAGGACTACATGGGGCTGACCGCCGGACAGGACGGTTTCGCCCGCATCGACAGCGTGGTGAACTGGTGCCGAGACAACCGGCTCTACCTGATTCTGGACATGCACGACGCTCCGGGCGGCCAGACGGGCGACAACATCGACGACAGTTACGGCTACCCTTGGATCTTCGAGAGCGAAGCGAGCCAACGGCTTTTCTGCGACATCTGGCGCAAAATCGCCGCCCATTACAAGAACGAACCGGTCATCTTGGGCTACGAACTCATCAACGAACCCATCGCGCCTTACTTCGCGAACGTGGCGGAACTGAATGCGCAACTCGAATCGCTGCACAAACGGGCGACGGCGGCCATCCGCGAGGTCGACCCGCACCACATCATCTTGGCGGGCGGTGCGCAATGGAACGGCAACTTCGAGCCGCTGACCGATACGGACTACGACCCGCAGCTGATGTTCACCTGCCACCGGTACGGCAGTGCGCCCACCGCCGAAGCCATCGGTGCGATCATCGCGTTCCGCGATCGTTCGGGCCGCCCGATGTACATGGGCGAAATCGGCCACAATACCGACGAGTGGCAGGCGGCTTTCTGCAAAGTCATGCGCGAAAACAACATCGGCTGGACTTTCTGGCCCTACAAGAAAATCGACGGTTCGTGCATGATGGGATTCGATCGTCCCGAAGGGTGGGATGCCGTGGTGGCGTTCTCCGAAGCACCGCGTACGACCTATCGCGAAATCCGCGACGCCCGTTCCGATCAAGCGGCCGCACGGCAGGCGATGCTCGATTTCATCGAATGCTGCAAGGCCGAAAATTGCCGCCCGCAAAAGGGTTATATCCGTTCCATCGAACTTCATATAGACTAAAAACTCGTGAAAGGATTCTTTGTTTTCGGTTTCGGGCTGTTTGCGCTGCTCTCCGTGCAGGCACAACATCGTCCCGTTTATCTCGACCCGCAAAAACCGGTCGAGGAGCGCATCGAAGATGCGTTGCGCCGCATGACGACCGCCGAGAAAATCGCGATGATCCATGCGCAGTCGAAATTCTCGTCGCCGGGCGTGCCGCGTCTGGGCATCCCCGAAGTGTGGATGACCGACGGCCCGCACGGCATCCGGCCCGAAGTGTTGTGGGACGAGTGGGAGCAGGCCGGTTGGTCGAACGATTCGTGCGTCAATTTTCCGGCCTTGACCTGCCTTGCGGCGACGTGGGACCCGTCGATGGCCGGACGCTACGGCCGCGCCATCGGCGAAGAAGCCCGCTACCGCAAGAAATCGGTGCTGTTGGGGCCGGGCGTCAATATCTACCAGTCGCCGCTGAACGGACGCAACTTCGAGTACATGGGCGAAGATCCTTTCCTTGCGTCCGAAATGGTGGTTCCCTATGTGCAGGGCGTGCAGGAGAACGGCGTGGCCGCCTGCGTCAAGCACTATGCGCTCAACAATCATGAACTCCACCGCCATACGACCGACGTCGAGGTCAGCGACCGCGCTTTGTACGAAATCTACCTTCCGGCGTTCCGTGCGGCGGTCGAAAAGGGGCATGCGTGGGCGATCATGGGCTCGTACAACCTCTATCGCGGCCAGCATTGCTGCCACAACGAACGGCTGCTGGTCGATATTCTGAAAGGCGAATGGGGCTTCGACGGCGTGGTCATCTCCGACTGGGGCGGCGTGCACGATACCGAAGAGGCCATCCGCATCGGGTTGGACATGGAGTTCGGCACATGGACGAACGGGCTATCTTCTGGGTCGAACAATGCCTACGACAATTATTATCTGGCGGCTCCCTATGCCCGTCTGATTGCAGAGGGCAAGGTGGGCACGGCGGAGCTCGATGACAAAGTGCGCCGTATTCTGCGTCTCATCTACCGCACGGAACTCGATCCGTCGCGGCCCTACGGTTCGCTCTGCTCCGAAGAGCATTTCGATACGGCCCGCCGCATCGCCGAAGCGGGCATGGTGTTGCTCAAAAACGAGGACGGCCTGCTGCCGCTGCCTGCGGATGAATTGCGCCGCGTGCTGGTGGTGGGTGAGAACGCCGTCAAGATGATGTCGGTCGGCGGCGGCAGTTCGTCGCTCAAAACCAAATACGAAATCTCACCGCTCGAAGGGCTGCGCCGCCGGTTGCAGGGGGTCGAGGTGGCTTATGTTCGCGGCTATGTGGGCGATACGGACGGTTCGTACAACGGCGTGCAGTCGGGCCAGAATCTGAAAGAAGACCGCACGCCCGACGAACTGATTGCCGAAGCGGTCGCCGAAGCGGAAAAAGCCGACTACGTGATTTTCGTAGGCGGGTTGAACAAGAGCAAACATCAGGATTGCGAAGACAGCGACCGCACGGCACTGGATTTGCCCTATGGTCAGAACCGGGTCATCGAAGCACTGGCTGCGGCCAACCCCCGTCTGGTGGTGGTCAACATCTCGGGCAATGCCGTAGCGATGCCGTGGATCGGCCGCGTAAAATCCGTCGTGCAGGCGTGGTATGCGGGCTCGGAAGGAGGTACGGCACTCGCTGCAGTGCTTACGGGCGATACGAATCCGTCCGGCCGTCTGCCGTTTACGTTCCCCGTTCGGCTGGAAGAGGTCGGCGCCATTGCCACCGGACAATATCCCGGCACGAAGCGGGACGACGGAATCTACGAAGAAACTTATGCCGACGATCTTTTTGTCGGTTATCGTTGGTTCGACCGGAAAAAAATCGTTCCTTTGTTCCCGTTCGGACATGGTTTGAGCTATACGACGTTCCGTTATGGCAAAGCGACCTTCGACCGCAACCGGTTTTCCGGCGACGGCAAACTGACTCTGTCGGTTCCGGTTACGAACACGGGCGACCGTGCGGGCGACGAAGTGGTGCAGCTTTACATCCGCGACGTCGAATCGACCCTCGTCCGGCCCGAAAAAGAGTTGAAAGGATTTGCCAAAGTGCATTTGGAACCCGGAGAAACCAAGACGGTAACTTTCGCCATCGACCGGTCGATGCTTGCGTTTTTCGATGATGCGCAGCATGCTTGGGTCGCCGAGCCCGGCCGTTACGAAGCGATCGTCGCGGCTTCGGCAACGGATATTCGGAAACGCATATCGTTCTATTACGACAAATAAAATAGTATTATGAAAAATCTGTTCGACATCAAGGGAAAGGTCGTCGTCGTCACGGGCGGTGCCGGAATTCTGGGGCGTTCCATTTGCCTCTATCTCGCGGAGCAGGGCGCCCGGGTGGTCGTACTCGACCGCGACGCCGCCGCAGGCGAAACGCTGGTCGCCGAAATCAAGGCCGACGGCGGCGAAGCGATGTTTCTGACGACCGACGTGCTGAACCGCGAGGTTTTGGAGCAGAACCGCGCCGACATTCTCGCGGCTTACGGTCGTATCGACGTGCTGCTGAATGCGGCGGGCGGCAACATGGGCGGCGCGACCATCGCACCCGACAAATCGTTCCTCGACTTGGAAATCGACGCGTTCAAAAAGGTGGTCGATCTGAATCTTTTCGGTACGGTGCTGCCGACGACCGTCTTCGGCGAAGCGATGACCGCCCGCAAGAAAGGCGTCATCGTGAACTTTTGTTCCGAATCGGCCCTGCGGCCCCTGACGCGGGTGGTGGGCTACGGCGCGGCGAAAGCGGCTATCGCCAACTACACGAAGTACATGGCGGCGGAGCTGGCGACCAAATTTTCGCCCGAAATGCGCGTGAACGCCATCGTGCCGGGCTTCCTGCTGACGAACCAGAACCGCACGCTGCTGACCAACGAAGATGGCTCCTACACCGATCGCGCACGGACGATCATCGCCCATACGCCGGCGGGCCGGTTCGCCGAACCGGAGGAACTGCTGGGAACCATTCATTACCTCATCAGCGACGCTTCGTCGTTCGTGACGGGTGCGCTGGCCGTCGTGGACGGCGGTTTCGACGCATTTTCCATCTAAATCCGCTCCGAACATGTATCTCTGCAAACAATCTTTCCGCTGGTACGGGTCCAATGACCCCGTGAGTTTGGCCGACATCCGGCAGGCCGGTGTTACGGACATCGTGACGGCCCTGCACCACATCCCGAACGGCGAGGTGTGGCCGGTCGACGAAATCCGCAAACGCCAACAGTTGGTCGCCGACGCCGGCATGGTGTGGTCGGTGGTCGAGAGCGTTCCCGTGCACGAACACATCAAGACCCGCACGGGCGACTTCCAAAAGTACATCGACAACTACAAGCAGTCGATTCGCAATCTGGCGGCCTGCGGGGTGAAAATCATCACCTACAATTTTATGCCCGTGCTGGACTGGACGCGCACCGACCTCGCCTACGAATTGCCCGACGGTTCGCGAGCCCTGCGGTTCGAGCGGGCGGCATTTTTGGCGTTCGACCTCTTCATTCTGAAACGTCCCGGCGCCGAAAAAGAGTACACGCCCGAAGAGATCGCCCGCGCGAAAGCCCGCTACGAACGGATGGATGCCGCCGAAATCGAACGCGTCACGCGCAACATGATCGCGGGGCTTCCGGGCTCGGAGGAGAGCTTCACGCTGGAACAGTTCCAACGCGAACTCGACCGCTATAAGGGCATCACGCCCGAAATCCTGCGCGATAACCTGATCGCTTTCCTGCGCGAAATCGCGCCCGTCGCCGACGAAGCGGGAGCCGTGCTGGCGATTCACCCCGACGACCCGCCCTATCCGATTCTGGGTCTGCCGCGCATCTTGTCGACCGAAGCCGATTTTCAGAAATTGGTCGAGGCGGTTCCGAATCCGTCGAACGGGCTGTGTCTTTGCACGGGTTCACTGGGCGTATCGGCACAGAACGACCTGCCGGGCATGATGCGTCGCTGCGGCGAACGGGTTTACTTCGTCCACCTGCGCTCGACGCAGCGCGATGCGGAGGGGAACTTCTACGAAGCGAACCATTTGGAGGGCGATGTGCCGATGTACAAGGTGATGAAAGCCTTTCTGGAAATCCAGCAGCAGTACAAGCGTTCGATTCCGATGCGCCCCGATCACGGGCACCAAATGTGCGACGACCTGAAAAAACGGACCAATCCGGGCTACTCCTGCTTGGGACGCCTGAAAGGGCTGGCCGAACTGCGCGGACTCGAACTGGGCATCGCAGGGGCGCTTTTCCAAGAAAAATAGACCGTTCGCGCGAGATGAAGAACTTGGTTCGGATTGCACCGTTTTTCTTCCTGTTTGCTTTTCTGGGTCGGGCGCAAGCCGTATCGCCGACCTCGAAAGTCGTGGTGGCATACGTCACTTCGTGGACGGACGAGATGCCCGACCCTCGTTGTATGACGCACATCAACTATGCGTTCGGGCACGTGAACGACACGTTCGATGGTGTCCGCATCGACAACGAGGAACGGCTCCGGCGAATCATAGCACTCAAAAAGCAGCATCCGCATTTGCGGGTACTGCTTTCCGTCGGAGGCTGGGGGAGCGGCCGTTTCAGCGAAATGGCGGCGAAACGCTCGCTGCGCCGGGCTTTCGCGGCGGACTGCAAGCGTAAGGTCGATGAACTCGGATTGGACGGAATCGACATCGACTGGGAATATCCGACCGTTTCCGATGCGGGTATTTCGGCTGCACCGGAAGATACGCGGAATTTCACCCTTCTGATACGCGATTTGCGTGAAATGCTCGGTGCGCAAAAAGAGTTGACGATCGCGACGGTCGCATCGGCGGAATACATCGATTTTCCGGCAGTCATACCCTATCTCGATTTCGTCAATATCATGGCCTACGACATGGCCCGTGCACCGCAGCTTCATTCGGCACTCTATCCGTCGGAACACAGCGGTGCGATGACCGCCGACAGTGCTGTCCGGGCTCATTTGGCGGCCGGTGTTCCGCGCGAAAAAACGGTACTCGGAATGCCCTTTTACGGACGGGGCGGCGAGGGGTATCCCGATTTTCAGGATTTCAGCCGTATCTGCGAAGAGCATCGTTTCACCGCGTGCTGGGATTCGGTCGCGCAGGTTCCTTATCTGGCCGATGGCAACGGCAAACTGGTCGCAGGCTATGAAAATCCGCGTTCGCTGGCCGTCAAGTGTCGTTACATCCGCGAGCAGGATTTGCGGGGCGGCATGTATTGGGAGTATGCCGGCGACAATGCGGCCGGCGACCTGCGTCGTACGGTAGCGGCGGAGTTGTTGCAGCCGGCGGATTCGGTTCGACCGGCGAGCTATGCACGGAGGCCGCGATTCAAGGCGTTGATTTACCACTCCGAAGGGGTCGAACCGGCCCACCGGCAGTTCGATGCGCAAGCGGTCGAGTTTTTTCGGAAACTCAACTATGGCGAGGGTTTTGAACTGGACATAACGACCGATCTCGCCCCATTCGATGCAGCGGTATTGAGCCGTTACGATGTGGTGGTCATGCTCAACACGCTGCCGCAAACGCCGTCCGAACGGGCTGCTTTCGAGACCTATATGGAGCAAGGCGGCGGTTGGGTGGGATTCCACGCTGCAGCTTACAACGATGCCCGTACGGACTGGGCATGGCTGAATCGTTTTTTAGGATGCGGTACTTTCCTTTGCAACAACTGGCCGCCGCAGCCGGTGCTGCTTTCGCTCGATACGGTGCAGCATCCCGTGACGAAAAACCTGCCGGCAGAGTTCGTCGTGCCGTCCAGCGAATGGTACCAGTGGAATCCGAGCCCGCGACTCGATTCTGATGTGGACGTGCTGGTCTCGTTATCACCGAAGAACTATCCGTTGGGTATCAAGGACATCGTGTTCGGCGGTGATTTCCCGGTCGTTTGGACGAACCGCCGTTACCGGATGATTTACCTGAACATGGGACATGGCGACGAAGCGTTCACGGACGGTGTGCAGAACCTGCTGTTTCTGAACGCTTTTCGTTGGGTGGTCAGCACTGCGCCGAACGGAAACCCTTTCGAACGGTAAATTGTGAACCGATGCGACCTATGTATATGGACATCTAATCGAACGTCAACGAATAAATTCTGTATTCAATGCCTTGCAGACATCTTCGGCCGAAAGCCAACGTGGCACGGCCGATTTAGCCGACAAGGTTCGTAATGCGGCTATCCGTTCGAGAAGCCTTTGGATATGTGCCTGCAACGATTTGCAGGCACATATTTCGATTAGAACACAGTTCATGGAAATTCGATTTTGTCGTGTGCGATTTAACACGAATGTCTACAATCCGCTTTATCTGTCCGTCCGTACAAATTTATTTGGCTGATAACCGATATTTCGTATTTTTGTTTCAGAGTTGTTTGACAAGAGAATTTATGCAATAATACGATTGCGCACAGTCTCTAAATCATTACCTGCAATTTTCTATATTTTGTGCTTTTGCTTGCAAACTGTCCCCGTTTTCATAACGCTTTTACGGCTTGCTTTCTTTACGCTTTTTTGCCAAGCGGGGAGCCCCCACTTTCCGCAGTACAAATAAGCATAGTGAAAAATCACTCGATATTTTCCCGCAACAACCCGATGGCGAACGCCGAAGCGCGGTCGATGATTTGCCCGCGATCGGTGCCGCACTGCTTGCAGACGGCGACGGTATGCGACGGCGTGGCGACGGCGAACCAGACCGTGCCGACCGGTTTTTCGGGCGAACCGCCCGTCGGGCCGGCGATGCCGGTCGTGGCGACGGCGTAATCGGCCCCCGAAATGCGGCGGGCGCCTTCGGCCATCTGTCGCGCGACTTGTTCGCTGACCGCGCCGTACCGGTCGATGAGGTCGGCATTGACGCCCAACACGCTCTGTTTGGTTTCGTTGCTGTACGACACGACCCCGCAAAGAAAGTAGGCCGACGCTCCGGCCTGCGCCGTGAAGCGCGAGGCAATCGTGCCGCCCGTGCAGCTTTCGGCCGTAGCGAGGGTCGCCCCGCGCTCGGTCAGCATGCGGTGCACCAGCTCCTGCACGGTAGCCGTTTCGTAGCCCACGACATACTGCGGAATCAGTTGCTGCAACTGCGTGAACCGTTCCTCGATTTCCTGCGCGACCTGCTTACCGTCGACCTCGTAGGCCGACAGCCGCAACCGTACGGCTCCCGGATTGGGCAGGTAGGCCAGTTTCAGATAGTCGGGCAGGGCATCTTCCCATGCTGCGATGCGTTCGGCCAGCATCGATTCTGCCAGCCCTGCCGTGATGAGCGTCCGGTGCACGATTTGTTTGAGGGCGAACCGCGCTTTCAGGCGCGGCATTACCTCGTCCTGCATCAGGTGCTCCATCTCGAACGGCACGCCGGGCAGCGACACGACCACTTTGCCGTCGCGCTCGAACCACATGCCCGGTGCCGTGCCGTGCGCGTTGAACAGTATCGTGCAGGCTTCGGGCACGAGAGCCTGACTGCGGTTGAGTTCGTTGAAGGCGATGCCGCGCGCGGAGAGCATCCGCTCGACATGCGCAGCGACCGTCGTGTCGTAGCGCATGCCGCTACCGAAGAGCTCGGCGAGCGTCTTCTTGGTAATATCGTCCTTCGTGGGGCCCAGTCCGCCCGTGATGATGACCGCGTCGGTGTCGCGCAGGGCCCGTTCGACGGCTTCTGCGATTTGCTCGCGGTCGTCGCCGACTGTGCGTTTTTCGCGGACGACGATGCCCGCCGCATTCAGCTGACGGGCGATGTGGACGCTGTTCGTGTCGACGATCTGTCCGATCAACAGCTCGTCGCCGATGGTGAGAATGGTAGCTTGCATACTTTTATTAGCGCTACGGACGGTCGGCGGGTTTCCGACGGTCGGAAGCGCGCTCACTGGATTTCTTTGTCATTCGCCGAGTGCATTCCCGACCTCCGTGCGGTCGGAAATCAACGCCCGGCAGATGTCGCGCACCAGTCGCGGCCCTTCGTAGATGTAGCCGGTGTAGAGCTGTACGAGGTCGGCTCCGGCGGCGAATAGCGCCTGCACGTCCTCGACCGACATCATCCCCCCGACGCCGATAATGGGGTAGGTGCCGCCCGAACGGACATGGATGCGCCGCACGATTTCGATCGTCCGTGCGGTCAGCGTCGGGCCGGTGAGGCGTCCGCCGCCGATTTTGGCGAGGGTCGTGCGGCTGGTCTGCAATCCGTCGCGGCGGAGCGTGCCGTCGGTGGCGACGATGCCGTCGAGCGGCGTGTCGATGAGAATATCGGTGACGACGTCCACCTCCTCGTCGGTCAGGTCGGGCGAGATTTTGAGCATCACGGGCCGGTACTGGTTCTGGCCGCGCCGGAAGTCGAACAACGGTTCCAGAATTTGCAGAATGCGGTCGCGGCGATGCGTTTCGCCGTCTCCGCAGGCGAGGCCGCACGACAGATTCACGGTGAAATAGTCGACGTACTGGTAGAGGTTGCGGAAAACTTTCAGATAGTCGGTCGGGTGTTCTTCGGGCGGCGTCGAGGCGTTGTGCCCGATGTTGCATCCGACGATGAGCCCTTCGTGGGGCCGCCGCAGGTGCTGGATGGCCTTTTTCAGTCCGCGATTCGCCATGCCGATGCGGCTGATGATGGCGCGATCTTTCTTCAGCCGGAAGATGCGGGGACGCGGATTGCCCGCCTGCGGACGGGGCGTGACGGTGCCGACCTCGACGAACCCGAATCCCAACGCACCCAGTTCGCGGCAGATTTCGCCGCTGGTGTCGAACCCGGCGGCCATCCCGACGGGATTGGCGAACCGCCGTCCGAAAACCTCGCGTTCGAGCGCGGGGTGGCGCACGGCGAAACATTTGTCGAGCAGCCAGCGTCCTCCGGGAATCATGCCGATGATCCGCAGCGCCAGCACGACGAGCCGGTGGGCCCGCTCGATGGGCAGCGCGAACAACAAAGGCTGTATGATGCGACGATACATACGCGGAAACGAATGAATGCGCAAAAGTAGGAAAAAAAACGAACGAACCGCATTTCCGATGCCGAAATCTCCGCACGGCCGGCCGACGGATTGGAAAAAACGTCGGTTTTCGTTACTTTTGACTTCGTCTTAGATACTTCGGTTCGGCAAGCTCAAAACAAGTTTTGGTTTGCTCTCACCTTATTCGTATCTTTGCAGCGTGAACAAAGGCAACGGCATGGCGGAAAACGCAACGGTTTCGCGGCACGAAAGTCTGCACAAGGTCTCCATTTCGCGCATCAAGCGGGAGATGGAGGAGGTGTTCTATCTTTCGGACGATCTGGTGATTGCGGCGCTCGATGCGGCCAACCGCACCGTCGCGGACTATCCGGCGACGATCGACGGATTTCTGGCCATCGTCATGATGACGGGCGAGGCGACGGTCTCCATCGACATGAAGAACCACACCGTGCGGCCGAACCACATCGTCGTGTGCAGTCCGGCGAGCATCGTCCGCATGGTGAAGTGCACGGACGACGCGACGGCCTATTTCGTGGCTTTCTCGCAGGCGTTCATCGACGGCATCCAGCTCGATCTGGCGACCTCGCTGCCCGTCTTCATGCGGTTCGGCAAGGTGCCCGTCATCGCAGCGACGCCGCAGGACGTCGACGAAATCCGCCACGTGTTCCAGTTAATAAAAATGCTGCTTCGGAGCGACAAGGAGCGCTATCGCAACGAAATCATCCGCTCGCTTTTCACGACGGCGTTCTACATCATGGCCGAACTCAACCAGCGCGACCGGAAAGAGACGCAGGTCCGGCCGGGCCGCAGCGAGGTGCTGTTCGACGAATTCATGTCGCTGCTGCAACAGCACAACACGCGCGAACGCAATGTGGGATTCTATGCCGAACAGCTGAATATCACGCCCAAATACCTGTCGACGGTGGTCAAGGAGGTGAGCGGCAAGACGGCCGCCCGCTGGATCGACGAATCGGTGGTGTTGGAAGCGAAAACGCTGCTGAAATACTCCGGTTTGAGCATCCGCGAAATCGCCGAACGGCTCAATTTCTCGACGCAGTCCTTTTTCGGGAAGTACTTCAAACAGCACACCGGCACCTCGCCCTCGCGTTACAAACGGCGCGGCTGACGCACCCGCACCGCTCCCGCGAGGCACTCGATGTGGAGCGGGAACGCGACGCCGGGCTGTCCGTCGACATCGGTCGGCTCGTTGACCGTCGACACGAGGTCGATGCTCCGTGCCCGCAGATGCCGCACGATTTTGGGGCTGCCGCCCAGCAGGTAGCGCAGCATGGCGAAAACCGACCGGAAGAAATTTTTCTTTTCGAGCATTATCACGTCGAACAACCCGTCGCGAACGGACGACTGGCGCGCCAAGCGGAATCCGCCGGCCGTCTCGCCGTTGAAAATCAACGTCATCAGCGCGTTGAACTCGAACCGTTCGCCGTCGGCTTCGACCTGCAACGGCACGGCGTGCATCGTCCGCAGCTCTTTGGCCCCTTCGAGCAGGTAGGCCAGTTTTCCTAATTTATGTTTGCGTTCATCGGGGGTGCGTTGCGACGTGGTCGTGAAGAGCCCGAAACTGAAAATGTTGATGAAGTGCAACCCGTTGGCGCATCCGCAGTCCACGCGCATTTCGTCGCCCGTCGCGATTTGGCGGGCCGCTTCGAGCGGGTCGTGCGACATGCCGAGCGCTCCGGCGAAGTCGTTGGCCGTGCCGGCGGGAATGATGCCCAGCGGAATATCCAACCCTTTGGCACGCATGGCGTTGACGGTGAAGTTGACCGTGCCGTCGCCGCCGGCGACGACCATTAATTCAATCGCTTCACGTTCCTCGAACGGATTTTTATTAAAATCGATGGGAAGTAGCTCCAACTCGTAGTCGTGTTCGGCGAACACGGCGCGGATCGCCTCCACGCGGTCGGCGATGCGTCCCCTGCCGGACTGCTTATTATATAGGAATGCGGCTTTCTTCATGATTTTTTATAGTTGCGTTTGATTTCATCGATCGATTGGCCGCCGATGCCGAAATTCGCATCCGGCAATTCCTTTATGGTAACGGTAAAGAATTGCGTCGGGATACGGGTGATTTCTGCGGCGGTTGCGGTGAGCCGTTCGATCAGTTCTTTCTTTTGTTCGGCGGTCAGTGCGCCGCTTTCGACGGATATGTATGGCATGGGTTTTCTTATAAAACGTCCCGAGATTTATCCCCTAATTCAATAAGAGTCCTTGCATTGCGGGCGTGGCGTACTCCTCGAAACCCCCGTCGGCGGCGGCCAGAATGAAATAGGCTTTCAGTTCGGGCATCCGCTGCACGGCCGCGAGCGCGTCATCGGCGCCCATAGCCAGAAACATCGTTCCGAGCGCGTCGGCTTCGGCGCAGGTCGGCGCGGCGACCGTGACGGACAACAGCCGCGAAACCGCGCTCCGGCCCGTGCGCGGGTCGATGGTGTGGGCCACCTTGTTGCCCGCTTCGTCGAGATAGAACCGGCGGTAATTGCCCGACGTGGCCAGCCCGCCCGCATCCATCCGCAGGCGCCGTTGGAGGTATTCGCCGTTGGTCATGTTGCCGTCGAACGGCGTTTCGATGCCGATGCGCCACGTCTTGCCGTGCGGGTTGACGCCCCGACACCGCAGTTCGCCGCCGATGTCGACGATGTAGTTCCGGGCACCCAGTTCCTCGACCAGCGCGGCCAACAAGTCGACCGTATAGCCTTTGGCGATGGAGTTGAAATCGAGCTGCACGCGCGGGTCGCTCTTCACGAGCCGGCCGCACTCGATGCGCACCTTGTCGCGACCGACGAACACGAGCAGCGAATCGAGGTTCGGCTCGGCGGTGCGTTCGCGTCCGGCGAATCCCCACGCTTCGGTCAGCGGTTTGACCGTCACGTCGTAACGCCCCCCGCTCAATGCGCCGATGCTGTCGGCCAGCCGCAGGTTGTAGGCGATGTGGCGGTCTACGCTGTCGGTCTCGTTGCAGTTGAGGCGGCTCAACAGCGACGTCGAATCGAAAATCGACATCGACGCTTTGGCTTCGGCGTCGAGGGCGAGGATGCGCCTGCGCAGCTCCTGCGGCGTGACGCCCCGCACGTCGGCCACGACATGGAGCGTCGTGCCGAGCATCGTGCCGTCGACCGTCGTGTAGTCGGCCTTTTCGCGGCAGCCGGCCGCCGATGCGAGTGCGAACAGCAGCACCGCTGCGGCAACCGCATGTTTTTTTATTAAGTCGTATAGCATATCGCGAGGCAAAATTAGGATTTTTTCTCGCAACGACGGTAAAAAAGAAAAATTGTGAGCGATAAATTGTGAATTCTGAATTATTTCGTACCTTTGCCGGACGCGCTGGCGTAATTCACGGTAAGGGGAATGCGTCGTAGCGTGGAACTTTTATTAAACCCTAATAAAACAATGGCTTATTTAACAGCAGAGAAAAAGCAGGAGCTTTTCGGCCAGTACGGCAAGTCTAACAGCGACACGGGTTCGCCCGAAAGTCAGATCGCGTTGTTTTCGTACCGTATCAGCCACCTTACTGAACACCTCAAAAGCAACCGCCACGACTTCGGCACCCAGCGCGCGCTGCTGCGTCTGGTCGGCAAGCGGCGTCAGTTGCTGGAGTACCTCAAAGAGGTGGACATCGAGCGCTATCGCGCAATCGTGAAGAAGCTCAACCTCCGCAAGTAATCCGCGAGGAGAAGATGAGGGCAATTCCCGCAAGGGGAGTTGCCTTCATTTCGTTGAACGCGCGGCGGATTCGGTCGGTGGTGTTGCTGCTGCATGAAAAAGAAAAATGCGCCGCGTAAGCGGCACTTTTGAATCCGACCGGATGTCGGAGCCGTTGAGCGGAGTGCGGACTAAAAGCGTCCGGCGGAGGGGCCGGTTTGCTTGCAAACCCGCGTCAGGCGCCCGGAGCCAGCGTTAGGCCGCACGCAGTAGGCGAAGACATCGTCGGAGAGGTTTTTGGGCACTTTTTGACGGGCCAAAAAGTGCCATATGTTAAGTAAGAACGTGTTTGAATGCCGGCACGTCGGAACAGAAAAAAGACACACAAAGGTTAAAATAAAGAAATGGAAGAAAAGAAGCTGTACAATGCAGTCCGTAAGGTCATCACGCTCGGCGACGGTCGCCAGATTGAGATCGAAACGGGCAAGCTGGCCAAGCAGGCCGACGGCTCGGTCGTCGTCAAGATGGGCGACACGATGCTGCTCGGTACCGTCGTGGCCGCCAAAGATGCCAAACCCGACACCGACTTCATGCCCCTGCAAGTCGAGTACAAGGAGAAATACGCCGCCGCAGGACGTTATCCGGGCGGTTTCATGAAACGCGAGGGCAAGGCCAACGACTCGGAGATTCTCACGGCCCGTCTGATCGACCGTGCGTTGCGTCCGTTGTTCCCGTCGGACTACCACGCCGAAGTCTACGTGACGGTCAATCTGATTTCGGCCGACAAGGATATCCAGCCCGACGCATTGGCCGGTCTGGCCGCTTCGGCTGCGCTGGCCGTGTCGGACATTCCGTTCGGCGGCCCGATTTCGGAGGTGCGCGTCGTGCGCAAGAACGGCCAGTACGCCATCAATCCGGGCTTCTCGGAGATGGCCGACTGCGACCTCGATATCATGGTCGGCGGTACGATCGACAACATCCTGATGGTCGAGGGCGAGATGAAGGAGGTTTCCGAAGAGGTCATGCTCGGGGCTATCAAGTTCGCACACGAGGAGATCAAGAAACACTGCGCCGTGCAGATCGAGCTGTCGAAAGAGCTCGGCAAGGACGTGAAACGCACCTACTGCCACGAGGTCAACGACGAAGAACTGCGCCAGACGATTATCCGCGAGCTCTACGACAAGGCTTATGCCATTGCGACGAGCGGCACGATGAAACACGAACGCGAGGAGAAATTCAACGCGCTCGAAGCCGAATTCGCCGCCCGCTATTCCGAAGAGGAGCTGGCCGAAAAAGCGTCGCTTATCCACAAGTATTTCCACGACGACGTGCAGAAGAAGGCGATGCGCAACATGATTCTCGACGAGGGCAAACGTCTTGACGGCCGCCGCACGGACGAAATCCGTCCCATTTGGTGCGAGGTGGGCTACCTGCCCTCCGCACACGGTTCGGCCATCTTCACGCGCGGTGAAACACAGTCGCTGGCGACTGTGACGCTCGGCACGAAGCTCGACGAAAAAGTCAAGGACGAAGTGCTGGTACAGGGTACCGAGCAGTTCGTGCTGCACTATAATTTCCCGCCTTTCTCGACCGGCGAGGCGAAAGCCGCACGCGGCTTGAGCCGCCGCGAAATCGGGCACGGCCACTTGGCTTGGCGCGCGCTGAAACCGATGATTCCGCTGGGCGAGGAGAATCCCTATGCCGTGCGCATCGTGTCGGATATTCTCGAATCGAACGGTTCGTCGTCGATGGCGACCGTCTGCGCCGGTACTTTGGCCTTGATGGACTCCGGCGTCAAAATGAAGAAGCCCGTTTCGGGTATCGCGATGGGTCTGATTTCCGACTCGGAGAGCGGCAAATGGGCCGTGCTGTCGGACATCTTGGGCGACGAAGACCACTTGGGCGACATGGACTTCAAGGTGACGGGTACCCGCGACGGTATCACCGCCACGCAGATGGACATCAAGGTCGACGGCTTGTCGTACGAGGTGCTGGCCGCCGCATTGGAGCAGGCCCGCAAGGGACGCATGCACATCCTGAACATCCTGACCGACTGCATCGCCGAACCGCGTGCGGACTACAAACCGTGCGTGCCGCGCATCGTGCAGATTACGATTCCGCAGGATTCGATCGGTGCGGTCATCGGCCCGGGCGGAAAGGTCATTCAGGACATCCAGAAGACCACGAATACCACCATCACCATCACGGAGGTGGACAACAAGGGCATGGTCGACATCTTCGGCGTGGACAAAGAGGCGCTCGACGGTGCGCTAGCCCGCATCAAGGCGATCGTCGCCGTGCCCGAAGTGGGCGAAACCTATCACGGTACGATCCGTTCGATCGTCGCGTTCGGCGCGTTCGTCGAAATCATGCCGGGCAAGGATGCGCTGCTCCACATCTCGGAAATCGACTACAAGCGTTTCGAGACGATGGACGACACCGGTCTGAAAGAGGGCGACGAAATCGACGTGAAACTGATCGGCGTCGACCCCAAGACGGGCAAACTCAAACTGTCGCGCAAAGCGCTGCTGCCCAAGCCCGAAGGCTATGTGGAGCGCGAACGCCGCCCGCGTCCCGAACGGGGCGAACGCCGCGAATACCGCAGCGATTACCACGAGCACCGCGAACACCGCGACGACCACGAGGGCCACGACCGGGAGTAACGGCCTGCTGAAAATCGCGACATTCGGGGATGAACGACTTTTTTATCGTTCGTCCTCGAATGTTGCATTTTTGAAATATGTTTTTTATATTTGCGTCGTGTAAAATGCGCTTCGCGGAGTGCGATTCCCGCGAACGCCCGACCGCGAAAACAGAAACTGAACAACAACCAATTAACTCATTTATGAAAAACTTATTGAAGTCGAGTCTCGTGCTCGCATTCGCTGCGCTCGCGCTTTCGAGCTGCAACTGCTTCAAGGAGATGGCGTTGAACCGCGACGAAGTCAAGGTAGCCGTCGTTCCCGAAGTACTCGCGCTGAACAACGGCGTCGTAGCCGCCGACATTCAGGTGAAGATTCCGGTGGAGTATTTCAATGCGAAAGCCATCGCCAAAGTAACCCCCGTGCTGGTATTCGAGGGCGGCGAACTGGCCGGTACCTCCTACTACTATCAGGGTACGAAGGTGGACGAAAACTATACGGTCGTCGATACGAAGACCGGCGGTCACTTCGCACAGCACGTCGAGTTCCCGTACGATTCGCGCATGGACCAGTGCGAACTCCAGCTGCGTGTCGAAATCAAATGCCCCAGCGGCAAGTGCAAGGAGTTCACGCTCGTGAACCTGAACGACGGCGCGATTCCGACCAAGAAAGAGGCTGAAATTCTGGCCGGCGACGACGAAGCTGCCAAAATGGCGCTCGCACAGTCGTTCGGTCTGACGGTCGCTTACGGTCTGAACAAGTTGCAGAAGGATCTGAAATACGGCGACGTCATGGTTCCGATGGCCAACAACTACAAACGCGTGACCACTGTCGTGAACAAGACCGACCTGCTCTACGCGATCAACTCCTCGCAGGTAACGAAGAAGAACGAGCGCAAAGCCGATCTCGGCGAATTCAAGGCCGATGTCAAGGAGAAGCTCGACAACGACCGCGCGACGCAGAACATCGCCGTGAAGGGTTACGCTTCGCCCGACGGCCCGGAGAAATTCAACGACAAACTGTCGAAAGCTCGTAGCGAATCCGGTAAGAAAGTCGTAGCCAAGCTGCTGAAAGGCACGGGTCTCGATATCGATGCCGCTGCTTACGGCGAAGACTGGACCGGTTTCAAGGAGCTGGTCGAGAAATCGAACATCAAGGACAAGAACCTGATTCTGCAAGTGTTGAGCCTCTACAACTCGTCGGCTCAGCGCGAGAGCGAAATCAAGAACATGTCGACGGTCTATAACGAGCTGAAAAGCGAGATTCTTCCCGAATTGCGCCGTGCCCAGATCGTCAACAGCACCGATATTCAGGGCAAAACCGACGCCGAAATTCTGGCTGCTCTCCGCAACGGCGGCGAACTGACCGTCGAGGAGTACCTCTACGCTGCCGAGTCGCTGGCCAACGGTGCTGCAGAACAGGTTGCCGTGCTGACCGCCGCATCGAAGAAATACAACGATGCCCGCGTATGGAACAACCTCGGTGTCGCACAGACGAAAGCCGGCAACGAAGCCGCTGCTTTGGATTCGTTCGCGAAGGCTGCCAAACTGAACTCGTCGGCCGAGCTCAACAAGAACCTCCTGCTGGCCAACTTGGCTAACGGCAACACCGCCGAAGCCAAGAAATACGCTGCTGCAACGGATGCCGAAGGCAAAGCCGCCTATGCTGCTGCAACGGGTGACTATCAGGTTGCCGAGAACGGTCTGACCGGTTACAATCAGGCTATCGCCGCTGTGATGAACAACGACCTCGCTACGGCCAAGAAAGCCATCGCCAAAGACAACTCGGCCGATGCCGACTACCTGCGTGCCGTTATCGCAGCTCGCGAGGGCGACAAGGCTACGGCACAGGCACAGCTGAAGAGCGCGGTATCGAAGAATCCCGAGCTGGCTGCCAAAGCTGCCAAAGACGCCAATCTGAAAAACATTCAGTAATCGTCGGTAAATCGATTTCGGAGCGATTCCAAAATCGGGGCCCGAACCTTTCACAAGGTTCGGGCTTTTTTTCGGGGAAGACTTCGCGGGGTTGTTTTTCCGGCCGCACTTAAAACGCACGCTGCGAGCGGGTGCGTAAGGAAAATTTGTTTATCTTTACATACGGTTTATAAAAAGAACACATCATGCCTCGAATCGACATAGGTGCCGTATTGTCCGAAAAAGCGCCGCGACTGGCCCGCTGGATTCCGCGTCCGGCGGTCGAGTGGCTGCGGCGCACCGTCCGCGAACGGGAGATCAATCACATCATCGACGCGTACTGGTCTTTGCCGCCGCAGGAGTTCATCCGTGCCTGCTTCGCAGAATGGGGAGTTACCTACGAAATGCAGGGTCTCGACCGTCTCGACCCGCACGGACGTTACCTTTTCGTCGCGAACCATCCGTTCGGCGGGATGGACGGGATGATGCTGGCCGACGAGCTGATGACCCGTTTCGGCGACGTGCGCGTGGTGGTCAACGATTTGCTGATGCACGTCGAGCCGCTGCGGCCGCTCTGGCTGCCCGTCAACAAGCACGGGGCGCAGAGTACCGACTATGCCCGCCGCATGGAGGAGGCTTTTTTCGGCGAGGTGCCGATCCTGACCTTTCCGGCGGGACTTTGCTCGCGCCGTATCGACGGACGTATCGCGGATACCGAATGGAAAATCAGCTTTCTGAAAAAAGCCTATGCCTCGCAGCGGCAGATCGTGCCGTTGTTCGTCGAGGGGCGGCTCTCGAACTTCTTCTACCGGATCGACCGGTTCCGCAAAGCGCTGGGCATCAAGTTCAACATCGAGATGCTGTGGCTGCCGGACGAGATGTTTTCGCAGGCGGGCAAGCATTTTCGCATCGCGGTCGGCGAGCCCGTTTCGGTCGCCGAATTGCAGTCGCTCGGTTCGCTGCGCGAGCAGACCGAAGCGATACGCAAAAAGACCTATTTTTTGGAAAAAACGCTCGGACAGCCATCGGCATCCCGCTAAAAAGCGTACTTTTGTAACGAAGTTGTCCACGAAATCGACAGCAATGCAATCCGATTCGAACTTGATAAAACCTATCGCTCCTCCCGTCGCTCGGGAGCTGCTGAAAGCCGAACTGACGCCCGAACGCAAAGTCCGGGCGACGAACAAGGCCGCCAACGAAATCTATGTCTTCGCGGCGGCCGATTGTCCCGCGCTGATGCGCGAAGTGGGTCGTCTGCGCGAGGAGGCTTTCCGGCGCGCCGGCGGCGGCACGGGGCGCGAAGTCGACATCGACGCCGAAGATCTGGCCGAAGACGGCTATTTCCAGCTCATCGTGTGGGATCCTGCGGCCGAAGAGATCGTCGGCGGTTACCGGTTCATCGTTTGCACGACGCAACACCCCCGCCACCTCTCGACGGAGCACTATTTCCGCTTCAGCGACCGGTTCCGCCGCCGCTACCTGCCCCGCACCATCGAGCTGGGCCGTTCGTTCGTCCAGTGCGCCTATCAGGCGCGGCAGAACCCCAAGAGCCTTTACGCGCTCGACAATCTGTGGGATGGACTGGGGGCGCTGGTCGTGCTCAACCCGCGCGCCAAATACCTCTTCGGCAAGGTGACGATGTACACTTCGTACAAGACCGTCGCCCGCAATGCGTTGATCTGGTTCCTGCGCCGCTACTTCCCCGACCGCGAACGGCTGGTCGAGGGAATCCACCCGCTGACGCTCGACTTGGACGACCCCTATTACGAGCAGCTGTTCACGGGCGCGAACTACATGGAGAATTACCGCATTCTGATTCAGAAAGTCCGCGAATTCAACGAAAACATACCGCCGCTCATCAACGCCTACATGAATCTGTCGCCCTCGATGCGGGTATTCGACACGGTGTCGAACCCCGATTTCGGCGGGGTCGAGGAGACGGGCATTCTGCTGACCATCGCGGACATCTACCCCGAAAAAAAGATGCGTTATACGCGCTGGAAGGGGTGGCGGGCCAATCTGAAACACCGTCGCGAGGAGTTTTCGGAACGGTTGCGGAGCCACTTGGAGGGGCTGAAAAGCCCGTTCAAGCGCGACCTGCGCGACTGACGGCCGAAAGGCTCGGTTTTTGTTCCGACAGAACGCAAAAAACAGTTCGTAAGTATGAAAAAATGGTGGAAACGGGGCGTGTTGTTCGCCGTCGTAGGGATTTTATCGGCCGTCGGGCCGCTTGCGGCGCAGGTGCGCTTCGAGACGGGTTCGACCGATTCGGTGCGCCGCATGGCGCAGCAGCAGGGCAAGCTGGTCTTTATCGACCTCTATGCCGACTGGTGTCCGCCGTGCCGGTCGATGGAGCGGCAGGTCTTTTCGCGGGCCGATGTCGGTGAATTCATGGCGCGTCATTTCGTAGCGGCGAAATATAACGTTGACCAGACGCTGGGTCGTGAGCTGCTGGCCGAATACGGGCGCGGGTCGATTCCGCTCTACCTGATTTTCGACACGGAAGGCAATCTGTGGGGCCGCATCGAAGGCGCGGCATCAGCCGATACGTTTCTGAAAAATCTGCGTAGCGTTATCGACAAGTACGAAAAGCGGGAGAAGAAATAACAGCCGCTGTTATCAGTATGCGGCGGGCGGCGAGAGAATGCCCCTGCCGTCTTGTCAGCGGGCCGTATAGACCACCTTTTTTGTCTCGAAAAACTCCTCGTCGAAGAAATCCGAAATGGCGTGAACGTCCCACCGCTTGCGGGTCAGGGCCAGTTCTTCGGCCAGATCGCCCCCTTTCAGATAGAGAATGCCGTTCGGCAGCGTTCCGTGCCGGCCGCGCTCGATTTTGTTCCAGACCCATTGCACGAACTCGGGCATGGCTGTGACGGCGCGCGAAACGACATAATCGTAGCGTTGCGTGAGGGTTTCGACCCGCACGCAGCGCGGCGCGACGTTGTCCAGCCCGAGCGCGGCCACGACCCCCTCGACGACCGTGATTTTCTTGCGAATGGAATCGGCGGCAGTGAAACGGGCTTCGGGAAAGAGAATCGCGAGCGGCACGGAGGGGAATCCGCCGCCGCATCCGACGTCGAGCACGCGCGCGCCGGCGTCGAAAGCGCACACTTTGGCGATGGCCAGCGAATGCAACACGTGCCGCAGGTAGAGCTGGTCGAAATCCTTGCGCGAAACGACGTTGATTTTGGCGTTCCATTCGGCGTAGAGGTCGAACAGCGCGGCGAAACGCTCCTGCTGAACCGGCGTCAACTCGGGAAAGTATTTTATTAAGAGGGTGTGCATCGTTTCAGCTTTCGTTTTGTATGAACCGGCACATCTGTTCGCGGGCGCGATGGATTTGGGTTTTCACGGTGCCTAACGGCACGGCCAGTTTTTCGGCGATTTCCTCGTACGAAAGTTCGTCGAAAAACCGCAGCACGATCAACTGCCGATAGCGCGGCGTCAGCCGTTCGAGGTAGCTTTCGATTTGCGAGCGTTGTTGCAGGCTGATGACGCGCTCTTCGGGCGTCGGCGCGAGCGACGCGGGTGCCGTGAACCGTTCGTCGATGGAGAGGTCGTCCTGCTGCCGCCGCACGAAGTCGATGAACGTATTGCGGGCGATGGTGTAGACCCATTGCCCGAATGTGTACTCCGCCCGGTAACGGTGCAGGTTGATGTAGACTTTGATGAATGTTTCTTGCAGCAGATCGTCCACGTGGCTTCGGTTGCCCAGCCGCTGCGCCAGCAAACGGCGGATGGCATCGCGGTAGCGGTTGAAAAGATACTCGAATGCGCTGTCGTCGCCTGCGAGCACCAGTTCGACCAGCCGCCGGTCGTCGGCCACGAGGTAATCGGCTATCTCCATACGCGGGTGTCTTTGCGGAGCAGGGCCAGCGAGAGCAGGAGCGACCAGCAGGGGCTGAACAGGTCGTAGAAGAAATAACCCAGCAACAGACCGCTTTCGCCGAGCCGTTGGGCGATGCGGCGCACCTCGATCATGACCGTCACGTAGCGCAGCAGCAACAGCAGCAGCGCGCCGAACTTGTATTCGAGCGGCATGACGGCTATGGCGCACAGCACGGCCAGAAAGAAGAGCACGCGCGAACCGACCTCCCATTGGAGGTAGTTCCGCACGGCATGGGGATAGAAGCGGCGGGCCGAAGCGTAGTAACGCAGCCGGTTGAGCCACCAGCCCAGTCCTCCCCATGTCTTTTCGCGCAGGGTGGCCTGCGGGGTCAGGACGATGCTGACGTTGTCGCGCGTCATGACCTGTTGCATGAACAGGTCGTCCTCGCCGATATTCATGTTGAGATGGCCGAAGCCGTTGGTTCCGAAATAGATCGTCTTCGTGAAGCCGAGATTGTGCAGCGTGCCGCGATAGGGGCGGCGTGCGATGGCACGGGCGATCCACGAGGCCGAGTGCATCATCCGCCACGTGCGCATGAAGCGGTTTTTCGGCCCCTTTTCCTGTTCTACACCGCAGTAACCCACCACGATGTCGCCGCGCAGGAATCCGCGCGCCATCAGCGAGAGCCAGCGGTCGGATTGCGGGCAGGCGTCGGTCGAGGTGAAAATCATGCAGTCGTAATGGGCCGATTTGATGCCGACGTTGAGCGCCATTTTGCGCGAAATGGGAAAACGCGGGTCGAAGAGGATTTTCGAGGTGTAGATCTGCGGGAACGAATTTTTGAGCCGCAGCAGATCTTCGTAGAAATCGTTGTCCTGCCCCACGTAGACGATGACCACTTCGTAGGCCGGATAGTTCTGGGCCAGCAGCAGGGGCAGCCGTTCCTCGACGAACGTATACTCTTCGGCGAACATCGGCACGATGACCGATATGGGCGGTTCTTTTTCGCGGACCGGCGTGCGGCGGCTGTTTCGGTAGGCGGGAATCCGTCCGTACGAGAAGACGTAGTAATAGAGTTGTACGCCGAACAGCACCAGCAGAATACCTGCGAGTGCGACTCCCTGCCAGCCGTAGGAGGCTAAAAACGGTTCCAGTATCTGTTGCATGATCGTAGTGGTGTGCGTTCCCGTGCGCGGCGCGGCTTTCGTGCCTGCTTCCGCCTGCCCGGGCGTTTGTTGACAAAGATACGAAAAGTCGAGCGCAAAAAGCAAACTTGTTTGCATTTTTGCCGAGACGGAGTATCTTCGACGAAGTCAAAGATACGAAAAAAAGCGATTGCATCCGACGTGCAACCGCTTTTTTCCGAGAGCTGTTGACGAGGCTTGAACTCGTGACCTCTTCCTTACCAAGGAAGTGCTCTACCACTGAGCTACAACAGCATTTTCCCTCTCGGGCGGAGCAAAAGTACGCAAGAAAAATGAATCGACCAAAAAAATGTGCGATTTTCCCGATTATTTTCTACCTTTACTTCGAATTTCAACCCGAATTCCATGAAACGAATCCTCATTGTCGGCGCGGGTGGCCAGATCGGTTCCGAACTGACGGTCTATCTCCGCAAAATCTACGGCGATTCGCATGTCGTGGCGACCGATATGCGCGAATGCCGCTCGCTCGGCGAAACGGGCCCCTTCGAGGTGCTCAATGCGCTCGATGCCACCGCGATGGCGTCGGTCGTCGCACGGTATCATATCGATACGATTTTCAATCTCGTGGCCCTGCTGTCGGCCGTCGGCGAACGCAATCCGCAAATGGCGTGGACGGTCAACATGGGCGCGCTCAACAACTCGCTCGAAGTGGCGCGCCAGCATCATTGCGCCCTGTTCACGCCCAGTTCGATCGGGGCGTTCGGCCCGACGTCGCCCAAAGACCGCACGCCGCAGGATACGATCATGCAGCCGACCACGATTTACGGCGTCTGCAAGGTCACGGGCGAAATGCTCGGCAACTACTACCACCACAAATACGGGGTGGACACCCGTTCGGTGCGCTTTCCGGGCATCATCTCGAACGTGACGCTTCCCGGTGGCGGCACGACCGACTATGCGGTCGAAATCTACTACGAAGCGGTCAAGTCGGGACACTTCACCTGCCCCGTTCCGGCGGACGTCTATATGGACATGATTTACATGCCCGATGCGCTGCGGGCATGCGTCGAGCTGATGGAGGCCGACCCGGCGAAACTGCGCCACCGCAACAGTTTCAATCTGGCGTCGATGAGCTTCACGCCCGAAATCATCCGGGCCGAAATCCAGAAACGGCTTCCCGAGTTCACGATGGATTACGACATCGACCCCGTGAAGAAAGAGATTGCCGAAAGCTGGCCCAACTCGCTGGACGACACGTGCGCACGCGAGGAGTGGGGCTGGAAACCCGAATGGGATTTGTCGGCCATGACCGACGATATGCTGGAACATATCCGCCGGAAGAACCATTTATAAAGGGGGCCTGCGGGCTGTCGTTGGCTTGTTGCGGTCGGGGTGGTACTCCGCAAGCGGAGCCCCGCCGCAGCTATTTGGCGGCTACGGCGTCGATTTCGACCAATGCACCTTTGGGCAGCGCGGCCACCTCGAAGCAGACGCGGGCGGGCTTGTCCGCCGGGAAGAACTCGGCATAGACCTTGTTCATGGCGGCGAAATCCGAAATGCGTTGCAGCAGGACGGTCGTCTTCGCGATATCGTTGTAGCCGTAGCCCGCTTCGCGCAGGATGTGGCCGATGTTCGTGAGCGACTGGCGGGTCTGCGCTTCGATGCCGTCGGGCATCGTGTCGGTGGCGCCGTCGATGGGCAGCTGTCCCGAAATGTAGAGCGTCCCGTCGACTTTGACGGCTTGCGAGTAGGGCCCGACGGCTGCCGGAGCGGCGGGCGATGCGATGATGCGTTTCATGGTTTTATTAGCGCGAAAGTTTGTTTGTACGGTTCGGTATGTTATCTTCGCCCCGACCGTTTTGTCGAGGTGGGGCATAAAGATACGTTTGCGATTTTTTATCGGGACGAAATTACGATAAATTGAACGAAATATGAAACACGTTGTGATTAAATTTGCACTGATCGGTTCGGCAGTGTGTTTGTTGGCCGGTTGTTGTGCGTGCCGCTCGTTTCAGAAAAAGACGCGTCGTCCGTTGGTCGGCACCGAGTGGCAGTTGATTCAGTTAGGCGGCCGGAACATCCGGGTCGAAACGGAAAAATTCGTCCTGCGGTTTGCCGACGACGGTACGGTGTCGGGCGCGGGCGAATGCAATGTTCTGTCGGGTGTTTACGAAACGGGAAAAGACAACGGATTGAAAATCGGACCGTTGGCGTCGACCCTGCGGGCTTGTCCCGACGGAATGGAGATTGAAACAGCCGTTGCCGGAGCATTGGAAGCGACCGACCGCTACGACATGGACGGCCCGATGCTGCTGCTGCTCTCCGACGGTGAATTGCAGGCGGTGTTCCAAGCGAAATAATTTTTCGCCTTGCCGTCCGCAGTCTCTGGTTTACGCGACGCAAAGCGTCGCACCGCTAAATCCGACCGGATGTCGGAGCCGTAAAGCGGAGTGCGGACTAAAAGCGTCCGGCGGAGGGGCCGGTTTGCTTGCAAACCCG
>JAMPDE010000002.1:491604-514619 GCA_023665825.1 Alistipes senegalensis
GACGACCTTGCCGGTGCGGTCGAGCGTCGCGGCCACCACCACCTCGCCGCCCCCCTCGCAGAGGTAGGCCGGAATCTCGATGTGGCGCGAAGTCCGCACGGGGTCGGTGAACGAAAACGAGACGGTGACGGTACCCTTGATGCGGGCGTCCTGCCGCTCCTCGCCGCCGTCCGAACCGGTGCGGTCGCGGATGGCCTGTTCTTCGGCCAACCCCTGCTCGTAAGCCTCGCGGTTGGCCCGCATGCGCTCCTGCGCATCGGCTGCCGCATCGTTGAGCTCGGCGGCATCGGTGCCGCGATCGTCCCGCAAAGCCTCGTTCAACGCATTTTCATTGGACGCCTGATTGCGGACGCTCGCCCAGTCGAACTGCTCCGCCTGCCGGTCGAGCAGCTCCTGCTGCAAACGGTCGCGCTCGCGTTCGAGCTCGGCCAACGTCTGCAAGTCGATGAACATCCCCTGCTCGGCCGGTTTCCGCCCGACGACGATGCGCGACGAGACAAAAACAATCATCAGCACCAAGTAGGCGACGACCGTCGCGCACAACCCGATGCGGTGGTCGTACGTCCACGTACCGGCGTCGGCCTTGCGGCCGTCGAACGGCAGCTGCAAACGCGCACGGCGCGGAGGTCTCGATGATCGTTCCGGCAGGTTTTCCGTCATGTTCGGTCGTAAATTTCAGCAAAAATAGTTTTTTTTGGCGATTTTTGCTATCTTTGCGAAAATAAATTCCGGCTGTTCCACCCGTTACGGAGCGGATACAGCGGCGAAATCAGAGAAATAACAGCATCCATTATGGCTACAACCAACCAGCAGACGCTCGGCGCGCCCATCGAGTTCTCCGGCAAAGGATTGCACACGGGAGCCAGCGTTCATATGACCGTGCGGCCCGCCGATCCCGACACGGGCATCGTCTTCCGCCGCATCGACCTCGAAGGCCAACCGATTATCCCCGCATTGTGCGAAAACGTGGTCGACACCTCGCGCGGCACGACCGTCGAAGTGGGCGGCAACCGCGTTTCGACCATCGAACACATCGTTTCGGCACTCTGGACGCTGGGCGTCGACAACGCGATCATCGACATCGACGCGCCCGAAACGCCCATCATGGACGGTTCGGCCCGCGAATACGCCGCCGCCATCGCCCAAGCGGGCACGGTCGAGCAGGCCGCCGAACGCAAGTACTACCACGTGACGGAGAAGATGGTCTATACCATTCCCGAAAAGGGCGTGGCCATCATCCTCTACCCCGACGACGAATTCTCGGTCTCGGTGCACGTGGACTACAACTCGAAAGTCATCGGCAACCAGTATGCCACGCTTTCGCCCGACGACGACTATGCCGCGAAAATCGCGCCATGCCGCACGTTCGTCTTCCTGCACGAACTGGAACCGCTCATGAAGATGAACCTCATCAAGGGCGGCGACTTGGACAACGCCATCGTGGTGGTGGAAAATCCCGTGCCCGAAGAGCAGATGGCGCATTTGAAAAAGCTGTTCAACAAACCCGACATCGAAATCAAGTCGGGGTATCTGAACAATCTGGAACTCCGCTGCAACAACGAACTGGCGCGGCACAAGCTGCTCGACCTGCTCGGCGACTTCGCCCTGCTCGGCGTGCGCATCAAAGGGCGCGTGTGGGCGACCCGTCCGGGCCACTTCGCCAACACGGAGTTCATGAAGCAGCTGAAGCAGACCATCCGCAAGGGCGGCGAAAAACCGCGCTACCAATACGACTGCCGCAAACCGGCGCTCTACGACATCAATGCCATTCGGAAGATGCTGCCGCACCGTCCGCCGTTCCTGCTCGTGGACCGCATTTTCCACTGCGACGCGACGTCGGTAGCCGGCATCAAGAACGTGACGATGAACGAGCCTTTCTTCGTGGGCCACTTCCCCGAAGAACCGGTCATGCCGGGCGTGCTCATCGTCGAGGCGATGGCCCAGTGCAGCGGCATCATGGTGCTGAACACCGTCCCCGACCCCGAAAACTACTCGACCTACTTCATGAAGATCGACAACGTGAAGTTCAAGCGCAAGGTCGTACCGGGCGATACGCTGCAATTCGAAATCCATCTGCTGGAACCCATCCGTCGCGGCGTGGCGCACGTCGAAGCGAAGACGTTCGTCGGCGAAACCCTCGCCTGCGAAGCCGAACTGATGGCCCAGATCGTCAAGAACAAAACGCACGAATAATGATCAGCCCGTTGGCATACATCCACCCCGACGCCCGACTGGGCAACGGAGTGACGGTCGAACCGTTCGCCTATATCGCAGGCGACGTGGTCATCGGCGACGATTGCTGGATCGGTCCGGGTGCCGTCATCCACGACGGCGCGCGCATCGGCAAAGGCTGCAAAATCCATACGGCGGCTTCGGTCGCCTGCCTGCCGCAAGACCTGAAATTCGCAGGTGAAAAGACGACCGCCGAAATCGGCGACTACAACGACATCCGCGAATACGTGACCATCAGTCGCGGCACGGCCTCGACGGGCAAGACGGTCATCGGCGACCGCAACCTGCTGATGGCTTACGTGCATGTGGGCCACGACTGCGTGGTCGGGAGCAACTGCGTGATTGCCAACCGCGTATCGCTGGCCGGCGAGGTGCATGTAGAGGACTGGGCCGTCATCGGCGGCCACTGCGCTATCCACCAATGGACGCGCGTCGGAGCCCACTCGATGATGCAGGGCGGAACGCTGCTGGGACAGGACTTGCCGCCGTTCGTCATCGTACGCAACGACACGGTGCGTTTCGCAGGCATCAACAAAATCGGGCTGGCCCGTCGGGGATTCGCCCCCGAACGCATCGAGGAAATCCATGCGGCCTGCCGGATTCTGTTCCAGAGCGGCTTGAACTACATGAACGGATGCGACCGTGTGGAACAGGAGGTGCCGCAAAGTCCCGAACGCGACCGGCTGCTGGAATTCATCCGCACGTCGAAACGGGGTATCATCAAGCCCTACGAATAGAAAACAGGACGCGGAGTTTGGCGAATCGGATTTTTTCCATTATATTTGCATCGAAGATACGAAGCAAGAGGCAAGGGGACGCGAAGTCCCCTTGTTTCGTAAGGATTCCCGAGCGGAAGATGGGCCGAGTACCGAGCCGGACTTATTGAGACCGGCCGAACGAGAAAGCAAAATTAACAAGGATGATAGATACGAAGAAAATCGTCGAAGCGGCGGAACGCCGAATGGAGGGCACGGAGATGTTCGTAGTCGGATGCACCTGCTCGCCGGCGAACGAAATCGAACTCACCGTCGACAGCGACACGTCGGTCGATATCGACGCCTGCGTGGCGTTGAGCCGCGCGATCGAAGCGGAGTTCGACCGCGACGAGGAGGATTTTTCGCTGACGGTCATGTCGGCGGGCATCGGCTCGGAACTGACCTGCCTGCGCCAATACCGCAAACTGATTGGCCGTCCGGTGGAAACGGTGCTCAAAAACGGCATCAAAATCCTCGCGACGCTCGATGCGGCGGACGAAGCGGGCATCACGCTATCGTACGAAGAGAAGCAGGCGGTCGAAGGCAAGAAGCGGAAGCAACCCGTGCGGGTGACCCGCACCTACCCTTTCGCCCAAATCGTCCGCACGAAAGAGTACCTCGATTTTCATTAGGAGGGCCGCACGGCGGGGACAACGCCCGACAACAGCGAAACAAGAACAAAGAGGTGCGGCAAAAAAGAAGGAGTCCCCGAAACAAGACGGCCGAAAAAGCCGCAAGGCAATGCACGAAGAATGATAGATAATAAAAAATAACGTCATGGACAATTTCAATCTCATCAGCAACTTCGCGGAGTTCAAGGAGCTGAAAAACATCGACAAATCGACGATGATCGGCGTGCTGGAAGATGTCTTCCGTCACGCTTTGCAGAAACAGTACGAAACGGACGAGAATTTCGACGTCATTATCAACCCCGAAAAGGGCGACCTCGAAATCTGGCGCAACCGCACGGTCGTCGAAGACGGCAAAGTGGAGAATCCCAACAAGGAAATCGCCGTGTCGGAAGTCAAAGCCATCGACTCGACCTACGAAATCGGCGACGAATACGCCGATCAGGTCAATTTCGCTTCGTTCGGACGCCGCACGGTGCTGTCGCTGCGGCAGAACCTCGCCTCGCGCATCCTCGACTTGGAAAAAGCCAGCCTCTACGAAAAATACTCGCAGAAAGTAGGCGAAATCATCTCGGGCGAAGTCTATCAGGTGTGGAAGAAAGAGGTGCTGATTCTCGACGACGAGGAGAACGAACTCGTCCTGCCCAAAGCCGAACAGATTCCCAACGATTTCTACCGCAAGGGCGACACGATCAAGGCGATCGTCAAGTCGGTGGAGATGAACAACAACCAACCGCGCATCGTGCTGTCGCGCACGGCGACCCAGTTCCTCGAACGGCTGTTCGAGAAAGAGGTGCCCGAAATTTTCGACGGCTTGATTACCATCAAGAAAATCGTCCGCATTCCGGGCGAACGCGCCAAAGTGGCCGTCGAATCCTACGACGAACGCATCGACCCCGTAGGAGCCTGCGTCGGCATGAAGGGTTCGCGCATCTACTCGATCGTCAAGGAGCTGCGCAACGAGAACATCGACGTGTTGAGCTACACGGCCAACACGCAGCTGATGATCCAGCGTTCGCTCAATCCGGCGAAAATCTCGTCGATCACGCTCGACGACGAGAAAAAGACCGCATCGGTCTATCTCAAACCCGACCAAGTCTCGCTGGCCATCGGCAAGGGCGGTCTGAACATCCGGCTGTCGAAGATGCTCACGGGCTACGACATCGACGTCTATCGCGAAGTCGAGGAGGAAGACGTCGCGCTGACCGAATTCGCCGACGAAATCGAAGGCTGGATGCTCGAAGCGCTGAAAAACGTCGGGTTCGATACAGCCAAGAGCGTGCTGGAAGTACCGGTCGAAGAGGTCGCCACACGCGCCGACCTCGAACTGGAACAGGCCCAGAAGATCGTCGAAGTCCTGAAAGCCGAATTTGAAGAAGAATAAAAAAACAAGATAATGGGGAACGAAAAGAAATTAAGGCTCATTCAGGTTGCGAAGGAGTTCAACGTGGGACTGAACACGATCACGGACTTCCTGCAAAAGAAGGGCATCAAAAGCGACGGGTCGCCCAATACGCTGGTCGATGAAGCGACCTACGCCGTGCTGGAAAAAGAGTTCGGCACCAACCGGGCCGCAGGCAAGGCCCGCGAAACCGTGCGCGAACGCATCGCCATGAAGCAGACCTCCGTCACGATCGAACAGACGCAGAAACAGCGCGACGAAGAGCAGGAAGTGGTCATCAAGAGCAACGTCATCAGCGTGAAGGACGAAATCCAGAAGCCGAAGATTCTCGGCAAAATCGACCTTTCGCCCAAGCCGAAGGAGGCACCCGCCCCGAAACCGGCGCCCGCACCGGCTCCGGCCGCACCCAAAGCGGCGGAAAAACCGGCCGAACCCGCTGCAAAAGCGGCGGAACCGAAACCCGCACCGGCTCCGACCCAAGCGAGCAAACCGGCCGCCGAACCGGAAAAACCGGCTACACCGGTGAAAGCGGAAGCAGCGGCGCCGAAAGCACCGCAGACGACTGCTCCGGCCACACCCAAAGCGGCGGAAAAACCGGCTGAAACGCCCGCCGAAAAACCGGCACCGGCCGAAGAACAACCGAAAAAGGATCAGGTGTTCCGTCCCGAAGTCCAGCAGCTGCAAGGGCCGCAGGTACTCGGTACGATGGACGTTTCGGGATTCGTTCCGGGCGGCCGCCACAAGCGCAAACGCCTGCAAAAGGAGAAAGTCGACGTTACGCGCACCGGCAGCAACGTGTCGGGCAACGGCGGCAAAAACAACGGCAAGGGCGGCAACGCATCGGGCGGCAATCAAGGACGCTCGAACGTGCCGCAGAACCAACCGAAACCGGGCGAAGGACGCCGCAACAAGAAAAACAAGGGAGCGAAACCCATCGTCCGCCCCGAAGTGAGCGACGAAGAGGTATCGAAGCAAATCAAGGATACGCTGGCCCGTCTGACGGCCAAAGGAGCCAAGAACACCGGAGCGAAACACCGCCGCGACAAGCGCGAGGCCGTAGCCGAACGCATGAACGAGGAGATGGAACGCACGGAAATGGAACGTTCGACGCTCAAAGTCACGGAGTTCGTGACCGTCAGCGAACTGGCGACGATGATGGACGTTTCGCCGACCGAAGTCATCACGGCCTGCATGAACTTGGGTCTGATGGTGTCGATCAACCAGCGGCTCGATGCCGAAGCGCTGGTCGTCGTCGCCGAAGAGTTCGGTTACAAAATCGAGTTCGTTTCGGCCGATATTCAGGAAGCCATTGCCGACGAAGCCGACAGCGAGGAAGACCTCGTGCCGCGTCCGCCCATCGTCACGGTGATGGGCCACGTCGACCACGGTAAGACGTCGCTGCTCGACAACATCCGCAAGACCAACGTCATCGAAGGCGAAGCGGGCGGTATCACGCAGCACATCGGTGCGTACAGCGTGGAACTCAACGGCCAAAAGATCACGTTCCTCGACACGCCGGGCCACGAAGCGTTCACGGCCATGCGTGCGCGCGGTGCAGCCGTGACGGACGTCGCCATCATCATCGTGGCGGCCGACGACAGCGTGATGCCGCAGACGACGGAGGCGATCAACCACGCGCAAGCGGCGGGCGTTCCTATGGTATTCGCCATCAACAAGATCGACAAGCCGAACGCCAACCCCGACCACATCAAGGAGCAACTCTCGCAGATGAACTACTTGGTCGAATCGTGGGGCGGCAAGTACCAAGACCAAGAAGTATCGGCCAAGCAGGGCATCAATCTGGACAAACTGCTGGAAAAGGTACTCTTGGAGGCCGAAATGCTCGACCTGAAAGCCAACCCGAACAAAAAGGCGGTCGGCACGATCATCGAATCGACGCTCGACAAGGGTCGCGGCTACGTCTCGACCGTACTGGTGCAGAACGGTACGCTGCGCATCGGCGACGTGGTGCTGTCGGGCACTTACACGGGCCGCGTGAAAGCGATGTTCAACGAAAACGGCAAGAAAGTAACGGAAGCAGGCCCGTCGACACCGGTGCAGGTGCTGGGTCTGAACGGTGCGCCGCAGGCCGGCGATATGTTCAACGTGATGGAGGACGACCGTTCGGCCCGCGAAATCGCCAACAAGCGCGAACAGCTGCAACGCATGCAGGGCATCATGACGCAGAAGCACGTGACGCTCGACGAAATCGGCCGCCGTATCGCCATCGGCTCGTTCAAGGAGCTGAACATCATCGTCAAGGGCGACGTGGACGGTTCGGTGGAAGCCATGTCGGGCTCGCTCATCAAGCTGTCGAAAGAGACCGTGCAAGTCAATGTCATCCATGCCGCCGTCGGCCAGATTTCCGAATCGGACGTGCTGCTGGCTGCCGCATCGAACGCCATTATCGTCGGTTTCCAAGTGCGCCCGTCGGGTGCGGCCCGCAAGCTGGCCGAAAAAGAGGAGATCGAAATCCGTCTCTACTCGATCATCTACGATGCGATCAACGACATCAAGGATGCGATCGAGGGCATGCTCGAACCGGTAATGAAGGAGGAAATCGTCGCATCGGTCGAAGTGCTGGAAATCTTCAAAATCTCGAAAGTGGGCACCGTTGCCGGCTGCGTCGTTCGCGAAGGACGCCTGCAACGCTCGACCCCGATTCGGGTCATCCGCGACGGTATCGTCATCTACACCGGCAAACTGGGCTCGCTGAAACGGTTCAAGGACGATGTCAAGGAGGTGACGGTAGGACAAGACTGCGGTCTGAACATCGAATCCTACAACGACATCAAGGTCGGCGACATCGTCGAAGGCTACGAACAGGTCGAAGTGAAGCGGAAGTAATCCGCCGCACACCGCACGCAAATCGCATTGCCGCTCCGCACAAAATTGCAGAGCGGCAATGCTTTATGGGCGATTTTTGCCGGAATTTGGAAATAATACACTATATTTGCGTGCTGTTACAAAACTAACAATACCCGATCCGGTCGGAAAATACAAACCAATACATACTCCATGAACACCCAAATCAAATTCACGACACCCGAAGAGGCCGTCAAGGTCATCAAATCAGGCGACACCGTGCACTTGAGCTCGGTGGCATCGGCTCCGCAGTGCCTCATCAAGGCGATGTGCGCGCGCGGCGAAGCCGGAGAACTGAAAGACGTGCATATCCACCACCTCCACACCGAAGGCCCGGCACCCTATGCCGACCCGAAGTTCGAGGGCATTTTCCAACTGGATTCGTTTTTCGTGGGCGCGAACGTCCGCAAGGTAACGCAGAGCGGCTATGCCGATTACATTCCGGTTTTCCTGTCGGAAACGCAGAAACTCTACCGTTGCGGCGCGGTACCGTGCAACGTGGCGATGATTCAGGTCTGCCCGCCCGACAAACACGGCTATGTGTCGCTGGGAACGTCGGTCGATGCGACGCTGGCCGCCGTAGAGTGTGCCGACCATGTGATTGCGGTCGTCAATCCGCATGTGCCCCGCGCATTCGGGCAGGCGATGATTCCGATGTCGAAAATCGACACGTTCGTACAGGACGACACGCCGCTGATCGAGGCCGTTCCGGGCCCGATTTCGGAAATCGACGCCGCTATCGGCCGCAACTGCGCCGCGCTGATCGAAGACGGGGCCACGTTGCAAATGGGTATCGGAGCGATTCCGAATGCCGTGCTGTCGCAATTGAGCAACCACAAGAATCTCGGCATCCATACCGAAATGTTCGCCGACGGCGTGCTGCCGCTGGTCGAAAAGGGTGTCATCAACGGCGAAGCCAAGAAAACCGACCCGGGCAAAATCGTCTCGACCTTCCTCATGGGCTCGAAAGAGGTTTACGACTTCATCGACGACAACCCGGGCGTGCTGATGATGGACGTCGGCTACACGAACGACCCCTATATCATGTCGCAGAACGACCGCATGACGGCCATCAACTCGGCCCTGCAAATCGACCTGACCGGTCAGGTGTGCGCCGATTCGCTGGGCACGAAGTTCTGGTCGGGCGCAGGCGGCCAGATCGACTTCGTCTACGGCGCGTCGCTGGCCAAAGAGGGCAAGGCCATCATCGCGATGCCCGCGACGACCAACAAAGGCGTGTCGAAAATCTGCCCGACGCTGCTGGACGGAGCCGGTGTCGTGACGTCGCGTTTCCACGTGCACTGGGTCGTAACGGAATACGGCGCAGTCGACCTCTACGGCAAGAGCATGCAGGAGCGGGCACGGTTGTTGATTTCGATCGCCCACCCCGATGCCCGCGAAGCACTGGACAAGGCGGCGTTCGAGCGTTGGGGTTCGCACCACCACTACATCAAGAGCTACATGGGGTGATAAATCCGACTTCGCTGTCAACAGAAAACGCTTCACGATTGTGGAGCGTTTTTTGAATCATCCGCACAACACGAATCGGTAAAATTCGCTATCTTTGTTCTTACAAACAAACAGCCATGAAAAAAATCGGTATCGCCAGCGACCACGCAGGCTATGAAATGAAAGAATTTCTGGTAGGCTATCTCGACAGCATGGGCTACGAGGTGCTCGACTTCGGGTGCCACTCGCCCGAATCGGTCGATTATGCCGACTATGCCCACCCGCTGGCCGAAGCGACCGAACGCGGCGAAGTCGACTGCGGCGTGGCGCTGTGCGGCTCGGGCGAAGGAATGGCCATGACGCTCAACAAACATCAGGGCGTGCGGGCAGGCTTGAGTTGGAACGCGGAAATCGCGTCGCTGATCCGCCAGCACAACGATGCGAATATCATCGTGCTGCCGGCCCGCTTCATCACCAATGACGAAGCGGTTGCGATGCTCGATGCCTATTTCACGGCGACGTTCGATGGCGGCCGCCACGAAGCACGAATCGCCAAAATGCCGGTGAAGTAATAGCACACAACCCAGTCGGCACAACAAATCGAGCCATAAAATCCCCGCCACTCCGGTGGCAGGGATTTTTTATTGCAACAATCGGGGCGCAAAGTCGTGAAATCACGCGGTTACGCCGCGCAATTGATGATAGCGACCGCCCCACCGACACAAAAAAACCGTCCGCTGCATAGCGGACGGTTTTCGTATCCTCAATTTTCTATTAGAAGTACTTGCCGCGAAGGTCGCGCACTTCGGCCATCTGCTGGATGGCGGGCACCGCCAACCGCTGCACCATGCTTTCGAGCGTAGCCTGCGCACGCACTTTCTCGCCTTCGGCCGTCTGCTTGTCGGCGGACTGCACGTCGTCCACGACGAACACGTAGACACCCGACTGTCCCTTGACGGGAGCCGAAACGACTCCCTGTTGGCTCTTGGCGATAGCTCCCATCACGCGCGGCTCGTAACCGATGCCGTCGACATAATAGGAAGCCAGCGAAACATTTTCAAAATCGGCGACTTCCGCACCGAGACTCTGCGCCTCCTCCTCCAACGAAGCACCCGACAATTCATTCACGATGTAGTCGTATTTCTTGTCGCGGAGCACCTGTGCGCGAACCTGCGCCTGCACTTTGTTCAGCGGAGTGTACTCTTCGTCGTCAATGCCGGTCAGAATTGCGATGACGTAATCCTTGCCCACGTTGAAAATCTCCGAAACATCGCCCTTGTCCGCGCCGAATGCCCAGCGAACCAGCTCGCGCGAATCCTCCAAACCGCGCAACGTCCGGTCGCCCTCGTTGAGCGTCGCCATGCGCGGCGTAACGGCGGCATCCATAGCGGCTGCGTTGAACGTATCGAGCGAACCTTTGGCCTTGACGGAGAACGTACCGGCCAGATTGTGCACATCGCCGCGCGTAGCTTCGGATGCCTCCAACGGATAGGCGATCGAAGCGACCATCACGTGTTTCTGGGGTTTGCCGGCCTTGTAGACCTGCACCAACTGGATGACGTCACCGGTTTCGATTTCGACGATGTCGCCGCGTTTCGCACCGGCCAATTTATCGGCGAACTCACCGGTGAATGCCGAGAAAGGCATCACGCCGACTTCGCCGCCGTTGGCCGCAGTCGCCTGATACAGCGAATACTGACGTGCCGCCTGCGCGAAATCGCCGCCTTTGCGAAGCACACCCAACAAGCTGTCGGCCAGATTGCGCTCGTCGTAACGCAGCACGATGTGCCGGATGCCGAGCGAATCGGGCGCAATCTTGGTATCCAAGACACGGGACATCACCCACTCGTTGTTTTTCAGCACCGGGCCGTAGGTCTTGCCGGCCAGCAATGCTTCGGATTCGTCGGATGCGAGTTGCGCAGCGGAAAGGTATTGCTCGGAAATCGTCCCGTGCACGTCCGCACGCACGAAAGCGCGCAGATCGTCCGTCGCAGCGAAATCGCGTCCCGTAGCGTAAGCCTTCGCCTCCAACGCCTGCAAGTCGGCTTCGGTGGGAGCCACCTCGAACACGACATACGAAAGCGTGCGGTTGGGCAGCTGCTTGTAATTGTTCTTATGCGCCTTGTAATAGTTTTTCAAGTCGGAAGCCGTGACGCTGAAAAGCGAATCGGGCACGGCCGAATAACGTTTTCCTGCCCATTTGCCTGCGTAGGTCTTGTTCGCCCCCTCGACGCCGTCGGCGATCTCCAGCGCATTGACGAAGACGCCGCCGCGAAGCAAACCGTAGTATTTCTGCGCCTCACGTTCGGAACGCAGCTGGGCGTTCAGCTGCGCCCAAGCCTGCTGTGCCTGCGGATCGGTTTCGGCCCGCATGAGGAACTCGGAAACGGCGGCAACATTGTACTCGCCCGTAGCGGGATCGGCGAACGCGCTGTAAAGCGTCTGCGACGGAATCCGACCGCTGATCATCGCCATACGCTCGGCGTCGGCGACGCGAAGTCCCAGTTTCTCGAAGCCGGGCGTCATCACGTACTTGGCGAACAGCGACTGCCAAACGGCGTTGGCCAGCATGGCGGACTGCTGTTCGTCGCTCTCCTGAACGTCGTTCTGCGCCTTGATCTGCTCGTACTCGTTGTAATACTCCGAATAACGGATTTTCTCGCCGTCGATGACGCCGACTTTGGGGTCGTTGCCCGAAAAGCCCATTTCCGTCTTCAACGAAAGGATGAATGCCAAGAGCGCCAGTGCGATCACGATCGAAAGCACGATGCCGAACTTGGTGCGTAGCGTGTTTAAACTTGCCATATCGTAGTTGAGTTTGTTTTGTTTTGTTTTGTTTTGTTTTCGGTAAATCGGTCAAAGGTAGTAATTTATTCGGAAAAAGCCCCGTTTTATCGCGATTTTTTCACACGCGCCAGCTCGACGCGCGAACGGGTCGTCCGCAGGATGCGGATCTGCAACCCGCCGACCGCGAGCATTTCGCCCGACGGGGGAATCCCCTCGTAGTGGGCGATGATGAATCCGGCCAGCGTGTCGTACTCGCGGCTCTCCTCGATGTCGAGGCCGTATTTCTCGTTGAGATACTTCACTTCCAAACGGCACGAAAGGACGTATTCGTCGGGACCGACCTGTTTTTCGGTCAGGTCGGGCGTATCGTGCTCGTCCTCGATTTCGCCGAAAATCTGTTCCAGCACGTCCTCCAACGAGATGATGCCCGCCGTGCCGCCGAACTCATCGATAACAACGGACACATTCGACCGGTGTTTAATAAAATTCTGCAAGACGGCCTGCAACGACATGGTTTCGGGCACGAAACTGACCTCCATGACGACATCGGAGAGCTTCGCGGGAGCGGTGAACAGGCTTTTGGAATTGACGTACCCGATGATGTGGTCGATGGACTTGCGCCACACGAAAATACGCGAATACTGCGAATCGACGAACCGTGCCGTCAGTTGTTCGATGGAGGTATCGTCGATGTCGACGGCTTCGATGTCCACGCGCGGCACCATGCAGTCGCGAACGCGCAGGTCGGCGAAATCGAGCGCGTTCTGAAAGAGTTTCAGCTCGTTGTCGGGTTCGGGGTGCTGCTCGGTGTTGTTCGTTTCGAGCAGGGCCGCCAAGTCCTCGCGATTGAACACGGGCTCGGGCCCCGAGACGTCGACCCGCCGTCCGACCAGCCGCAGAATGCCATGCGACACGAGCGTCGTCAACCGCGCGATCGGGTAAAGCAGGATGTAGAAAAAGTAGATGACCGGCGCGAAAAAGCGGTAATAGAAATTGGGATTGTTGCGGAATATCGACTTGGGCAGAAACTCGGCGACGAAGATGATGATGAGCGTCGAAACGGCCGTTTCGACCGCGACGGAGCCTTCGTGAGCCGCCCGCTCCCACCCTGCGAGCGCGAACAACCCCCGCAACAGCAGCGACATGTAAAGCGAGTAGACGACCAGCGCAATGTTGTTGCCGACGAGGATCGTCGTGATGTACTGGCCGGGATGACGCGCGAAAATATCGGCGATGAAATCGAACATGCGACTCTGCTTGCGGTCGATTTCGAGTTTCAAGCGGTTTTTGCTCGTGAACGCAATCTCCATGCCGGAGAAAAACGCCGACAGCAGCAACATGACCCCGATGAGAATGACGGAAGTAAGCATCAGTTTTCGCTTTTGGAAGAGGTTTCCGCCGCATCGGCCGAACGGTCGAGCCGACGCCGGTTCGCTTGCCGCTCCGGCGCGGCAAGCGGCGTTTCGGCATCGCGGTCGAGCACGACATCGCGGGCAGGAGCTGCCTCACGGTCAGGAACGACCTGCAACCTTTCGGCATCCCGGACAGGTGCGAGCATGCGTTCGTCGGCCGGCCGAAGCGGTTTTCGGGTCTTTTCGCGGGCATTGCGAGAGGACGAAGCGTCCGCCGCAGAATTGTTGCGAACCGAAGAGACGTCACCGGCTGAACCTGCCTTATCGGCATTTCGCGCTCCAACTGGTTCGGTCTGCCGTACGGTGTCGGCCGGCTCGCGCGGCGCGACATCGACCTCCGTCCGCCCCCTCGAATACCGGAACCGCCAATCCTTGAACTCCTCGTCGGTTTCAAAACCGGCCCCGATCGCGTCGACCCGGTCGCCCTGCACGATGCGCGTATCGACATTGGAATAGACCTTTTTGGTCGTGGCATTCCAGAACAACTGCTGGGTGTAAAGTTTCTTGCCGTCGAATTTCTCGACCACGACGTTGCCTTTGGCCTCCCACAGCTTGCGCTTTTCGTAATAAATAGCGTAATTAGCCGTCAGCACGACGTCGACCGACGACAGCGAATCGTCCTGATAGGTCACCATGCGGATGCCCTTGCGGAACTCGCGGTACGGCTCGCGCGCCTGCGAGTAGCCCTCCACCAACGGAGCATGGAACCGATACGAACGACTGCCGTTCTGCGATTCGACGATCGTCAGGTCTTCGCAGTACTCGGTCATCATGGTCTCTTCGGCGGCGGGGTCGACCGGCGGCGGCGTATCTTCGCATGCGCACAGCAAGACGGCACCCCCCACGAGGGAGAGTGCCATCGAAAGATATTTTCCGCGAAAGGTCGTCATTCGATCGACTGGTCCGAAAAATCCGGTGATAAAACTAACGGGCGCGAACGGTCGTCGCGATGCCCGAAGCCAGCCCGCACGAAACGGTGTAGCGCGTGCCCTCCTTCACTTCGTTGAAGAACAGCTCCTCGTTCGTGGGGAAGTAGCTGCGGTAGCTCGACAACAGCTGTTTGGCCGTAGGCAGGTAGTCGGCATCGTTCTGCAAGAGTTCGACGGCACGGGCCATCGTGTCGTAAGCGACCCAATAGGTGCTCTGACCGGCGAAATCCTTGCAGGCGGCCGCCGAAGCAGCGTAGCACTGCGCCAAGATGAAGTACGGCACACCGTCTTCGGGATTGAGGTCGCGCGCCTGACGGGCAGCGGCAGCGGCACCCGACATATCGTTCGAGGCCATTTCGACCAGCGCGATGCGCACGAGCAGTTTCTCGCGCTCGACGGGATCGGTTTCGGAAGCCAACGCCTCGTTGAGATACTTGGTGGCGCGGTTGAAATCGCGTTTGTTCTGGAAAGCCTGCGCCAAGAACATGGCGGTTTCCGACGACGGTTTCACGGCGTAATACTTCTCGGCCGTATTGAAATAGAACTCGCTGTCGCACTTGGCGCGCGACATCAGCGAAACGGCCTGTGCCAGCAAATCGACATCGTCGGGAGCAGCGGCCAGACGCGTCGAAAAGAGTTTTTCGAGGTTTTCGCAGCTGGCGGCCCCGCTCAAACCGAATGCGGCATCGAGCTGCGATTTCTCGTCGGCAGCAGCCGGATTCTCGGCGAAAATCGCCGACATGCGGTCGTACTCAGCGATGATCTCGTCGGCCAGCACCTCGTCGGTATTCTTGTAATCATCGCACAGGTTGGCGAAGTAAGCCACTACCAAGTCGGGCTTCGTAGCGTTTCCGCCGGCCTCGATAGCCGCACGGAACGTTTCACGCACAGCCTGCCGCTCTTGGGGCAGGTAGATGACCATCTCGCGCGCCTTGCGGTCGAGGACATAGGCCTTGCCGCGCGTCGGATGGTTGCCGAAATGCTGCAAACGCAGGTCGTAAACCGTCATCAGCGAGTCGATGAACATCCGTTTCTCATCGGCCGTCTTGGCGCGGTTGATCTTGTTCTTATACAAGGTGAGACCGTGCACATAGATGTTTTCGGTCGCCGTCGGGCACTTCGCGACGAGCGACTGGAAATAAGCGGCCGCCCGATCGTAGTTGCGGTTGGCCACCTCCTCTTTCAGGAAAGAGCTGTTCATCATGTTCTCTTTCCGCTCTTCGGGCGTCTCGCCCCACTTGGCGTACTTCGGGTCGCTGAAATCTTGGGCCCACGATACAGCAACGGCCCAGACGCACGCGACGGATAACAAGATTCGGATGTTTTTCATGACTATGAATGCGTTTTTTTATGATTAGATTAGTCGTATTTGGGTCGCAGGAACCAATAGTCCTGATTCTCGCCGCCCGCCCCAAAGAGCGAGAAACCGACGGCGAATTTGAAATACTGCTGACGCACCAGTCCGATGCGTTCGGCCACGTTGTACCCGCGCCGGCCGTATTCCAGCCCGATGTTGATGCCCGATACCGAAAGGAACTGCACGGGAATGCCTACACCGGCCGTCACGGCCCATTCGCCGAGTTCATGGCCGTCGAACGTTTGGTTGAAGCGTCCGTACCGGAATCCGGCCCGATAGGAGCAGCGTCTCAGAAAACGGCGCACGTCGTAACGGCCCGGCGTAAACTCCGCGCCCAGCTTGACGGTGCTCGTATTGGTATAGGCCACCGTATAGGAGTGCAGGTCGGCTCCCGTTCCGGTGACGCCCGTCTGCACGGAGCCCTTGTTGCGGCCGCCCCAGTTCTGGTAGACGTAATCGGCACCCAAAGCCCATTTGGCGGTCTGATAATAAACGCCCGCCGCCAGCTGATGCGGCAAGACCAGTTTCAAGTCGGTCGTTTCGTCGCGCACGACGGTACTCGTCATGTTGCCGATGGTCATGGTCGACTTGACGCGCGGCCGCAGGTCGCCGCCGAAATCGTAGGTCGCACCGAACGCAAGGGCGCGTTTCTCGTTCAGCAGGGCGACCCACTGCACGCCGACCTGCCCCTTGAAACTCGAAACGGAGTAATTGTCCTGTCCGACGATCGACGAAACCGAACCGGAGCCCGTAATCGTCGACGCGGAAGCCACGTAATCGCGGTCGATGTCGCCCCAATAGTACTGGGCCGCCACACCGATCGAAAAATTCTTGAAAGGCTCCCAACCGACACCCAACTTCACTTCGGTGACGTCGCCCTCGCCCTGATAGTTGTACTGCACGGGGCCGACGTTGCCCCACACGGGGTCGTTCTCGTCGAACGGGTGGTCGTAGCGCATGCGGTAACCCACCGAACTGTACGGGGTCAGGCTCAAGCCGAGCCCGAGTTTCTTGGTCAGCGGAATCTGCAAGGCGATGTCGCGGATGTTGAACGTATTGTAAGCCGTATGTTTCCCCTCGCCGGCGACGGACTGCGAATTATAGAAATTCTGTCCCTCGACGCCGAAATCGAAGAGAAAACTCTTCTGCGGGGCGATGCTGTACGACGCCGGATTGAGCAGGTTGATGCCGCCCACGTTGCGCATGGCCACCCCGACGCCGCCCATCGAACGCATCGGCAGGGTTCCGGGCGTGTTCAACTCGCCGATACCGTACATGGT
Source organism: Alistipes senegalensis (assembly GCA_023665825.1). Classification (GTDB taxonomy): domain Bacteria; phylum Bacteroidota; class Bacteroidia; order Bacteroidales; family Rikenellaceae; genus Alistipes; species Alistipes senegalensis_A. Next base: position 508,702 of record JAMPDE010000002.1, read on the forward strand.
ATAGGGCGAAAAGGCATTCACGCTACTCGTCTGGGCCCGAACCGCAACGGACGACAACAACGCTGTCGCGACCAGCAGGCTAATCAAGGTGTTCTTCGCGTACATTATACTCCAAAATTCTGTCCAATCCGCAAAAGAGCGGGTTACGATTTGCAAATATCGTATTTTTAATTCGTTTTTCAAAGAATCGGGCGTCGCCACCGGTAAAAATCACCCGCAAACCGCCGAATTTTTCGCGCAAGCGGCCGGCATAGCCCTCGATCTCGAACGCAACCGACTGCACCGCCCCCCGCACGAGGGCCTCTTCGGTCGTACGGCCCAACAACGTTTCGGGCTCCGACGATTCGGCCGGTTCGCCCAGCTCGTCCGACGGCTCGCACAGCGGCAAGGCCGCCGTATGGTCGTGCAACGCCTGCAACCGCATCCGCAGGCCGGGCGAAATGCACCCGCCGCGAAAAACGCCGTCGGCCGTTACGAGATCGATCGTCAGCGCGGTTCCGCAATCGACGATCAGCACGTCGCAGCCCGGAAACAACGTCGCCGCACCGACGGCCGCCGCCAGACGGTCGCGTCCGAGCGTTTCGGGCGAACGGTAGGCGTTGCCGATGGGCACGGGCGTCGCAGGCGTGAATTCCAGACAATGCCCCACCCTGCTGCGCACCAAAGCGACCGCTTCGGGCACGGCTCCGCGTGTCGAACTGACGATAGCCCGGCCGACCGGCCGACCCGCCAGCAATCCGTCGAGCATTTCGGCCGTCAACCGCTCGGCGCGGGCTTCGGCGATGACCTCGCTCCGCTCGGCGACGGCGCATTTGACCAGCGTATTGCCTATGTCGACAAGCAGGTTCACAGCTGTTGCAGCGTTTTGCAGGCGTCCTCGACGTCCTTTACGTTTCTAACGGTCATGGCCAGCTTATTATTGTGCTGTTTGAGCACGAACCGCTCGGGATGCTGCGTCACACGGCGCAGCAACTCCATGAAAGTGTCGCTCTTGAAGTAGGGCGAATTCTCCTCGCCGACGAAGTGGACGATCATCAGACCGTTCTTGACCTTGACGCGTTCCATGCCCAACCGGATGGCCTCCCACCGCAGTCGCACGACGTTCAGCAGCTCTTTCGCCGCGCGCGGCAGGGCTCCGAAGCGGTCGGCCAACCGCGCCTCGAAGGCTTGCAGGGATTCTTCGGTCTGCAAGGAGTCGAGCTCACGGTAGAGCTTCAAGCGCTCGGCCTGCTGGGTGACGTAGGTCTCGGGCAGCGACGCTTCGACCTCGATGTCGATATGCGCGTCGTCGATGTAGGCCTGTTGCGCCATTGCCTGCTGCTCGGCGGGATTCAGCCCGGCGACCTCCAACCCTTCGGCCCGCAGTTCGGCGATGGCCTCGTTCATGATTTTCTGGTAGGTCTCGAAACCGATGTCGGCGATGAAGCCGCTCTGCTCGGCCCCCAGCAGGTTGCCCGCCCCTCGAATGTCCAAATCCTGCATGGCGATGTTGAACCCCGAACCCAAATCGGAGAACTCCTCGATAGCCCGCAGACGCCGCCGAGCATCGGACGACAACAGTTCGTCGGGCGGCGAGAGCAGGTAACAGTAGGCCCGCTGGTTGGAACGCCCGACGCGTCCGCGCAACTGGTGCAAGTCGCTCAACCCGAAGTTCTGCGCATTGTCGATGATAATCGTATTGGCGTTGGGAATGTCGATGCCGTTCTCGACGATCGTGGTCGCCAGCAGCACGTCGAACTCGCCGTAGATGAAATCCATGATGAGTTTTTCGAGCTTTTCGGCGGGCATCTGGCCGTGTCCGACACCGACGCGGGCCTTCGGGCAAAGGCGCGTAATCATGCCCTGCACCGTGAGCAGATCCTCGACGCGGTTGTGGACGAAATAGACCTGTCCGCCGCGCGCCAGCTCGGTTTCGATGGCATCGCGGATGATTTCTTCCGAGAATACGTGCGACTCGGTGACGATGGGCTGGCGGTTGGGCGGCGGGGTCGAGATGACCGACAGGTCGCGCGAACCCATGAGCGAAAACTGCAACGTGCGCGGAATGGGCGTCGCCGTGAGGGTCAGCGTATCGACCGAAACGCTCATCTGCGTGAGTTTCTCTTTGGCCGCGACACCGAACTTCTGCTCCTCGTCGATGATCAGCAACCCCAAATCACGGAAAACGATGCTCTTGCCCAGTATCTTGTGGGTGCCGATGAGGATGTCGATTTTGCCGGCTTCCAAGTCCGCACGAATCTGCGACACCTCTTTCGTCGACTTCGAGCGGTTCAGGTACTCGATGCGCACCGGGAAGTCGCGCAGCCGCTCGGTGAACGACCGGTAATGCTGCAAAGCAAGAATGGTCGTCGGCACGAGCACGGCCACCTGCTTGCCGTCGGTCGCCGCCTTGAACGCGGCGCGGATGGCCACTTCGGTCTTGCCGAACCCGACGTCGCCGCAGATCAGCCGGTCCATCGGACGCGGCGACTCCATGTCCTGCTTGACGGCCGCCGTCGCCGCCTGCTGGTCGGGCGTATCCTCCCACTGGAACGATGCTTCCAACTCGTGTTGCAGGTAGCTGTCGGCCGAAAAAGCGAAGCCCGGCGACGCCTTGCGTTTGGCATAGAGCGCAATCAGTTCGCGCGAAATATCCTTGACCGCCTTCTTGGTGGCATTCTTCAGCTTCTGCCAAGCGCCGTTGCCCAGCTTGTAGATTTTGGGCGCGTCGCCCTCGCCCGACTTGTAACGCGAAATGCGGTGCAGGGAGTGGACGTTCACGAACAACACGTCGCCGTCCTTATAAACTAACTTGATGGCCTCGCGCATCTTGCCGTTGTCGTTGATGCGCACCAGCCCGTCGAAGCGGCCGACCCCGTGATCGATGTGCACCACGTAATCGCCCGGCCGCAGCTGGTTCAGCTCGGCGACGGTCATCTGCTCGTCGCGCCGGATTTCGCCGTTGATGCGGTACCGCTGGTAACGGTCGAACAACTGGTGGTCGGTGTAGAAGCAGACGCGGAGGTCGTGGTCAATGAATCCCTCGTGCAGCGTAACCGCAATGGGGCGCACGACGGCCTGCCCGCGTCCGATCTGGTGGAAGATGTTTTCCAGACGTTCGACCTGCGCCTTGTTCTCCGAAAGAATATAGGTATCGTATCCGCGCAGAGCGTTGCGGATCATGTCGTCGGCCAACAGCTCGAAATTCTTGTTGAAAGCGGGCTGCGGCACAGTGGAGAAAGCAACGAATTGCGTCGCAGGGCGTTCGGGCAGGTTGTCGCGCAACACGAACAGGCGGTTGCGGGCGAGGTCGTCCAACAGCCCGTTGCGGCTGGTCAGCAGCTCGTCGATGCGCTCGGGATGCTCCATGTCGGCGAGAGTCTTGCGGCGGATGTCGTTCACGCGGCGTAGCACGTGGTCGACGTCGCCGAACCAGAAAGCAGCCGCATCGCCGACGAACTGCGCCAGCGAAACTTTCGCGGTCCCGCCGGCAACCCCGTTCAAGTCGGGGATGATTTCGATTTCGGTGAGTTTGTCGCTCGAAAGCTGGCTCGAAATGTTGAACCGGCGAATGGAATCGACCTCGTCGCCGAAAAAGTCGACGCGGTAGGGTTTGCTCTCCGAATAGGAGAAAACGTCGACGATGCCGCCGCGCACGGAGTACTGGCCGGGCTCGTAGACGAAATCGACGCGCGTGAACGAAGCGTCGACGAGCGACTGCTCCAAGACGTCGGGGCCGATGCGGTCGCCGACATGCACGGCAATGGTGTCCCGCTGCAAGGTCGCGGCGTCGGCGACCCGCTCGGCGAGGGCTTCGGGGTAGGTGCAGACGACTAAATAACCCTCGCTGAAACGCTTCAAGGCACTCAACGCGGCAGTGCGCTGCACGACGCCCTGCGCATCTTCGGCGCCGTAAGCGACGGAACGTTTGAAAGAGGACGGGAAGAAGTAAATGCGCTCCTCGTCCAACAGTTTGTAAAAGTCGTTCAGGAGGTAGGCGGCCGCGTCGCGGTCTTCGGCGACAAAGACATGCACCCCGCCCGTCCGCTCGATAGCGGCGGCGGCATAAAACGGCAACGCGCCGCCGACCAACTCACGGAGATGGACGGTGGCGTCTGCGTTCCGATATGCGCGGCACAACTCCGACAGTCGTTCCGACCGTTCGGCGAATTGGGCCAACCGTTCGCGGGCCGTCATGGGATTCACACGCTATTTTCCGATCAACTCTTTGCCCTTGCGGTCGCGGTAGCGCACGTCGATGATGCCCGTGCTCTGGTCTTCGGCGATGCACAAGCGGACTTTGTATTTCCACTCCCACCGCCGCCGCAACGACCAGAATCCCTTTTTGAGGAAGGCCGCCACGTAGGGGCTGACCACCAGCTTGACGTAACGGCAATGGCGGTCCTGCGTGAGGTACGAAATCTGATTCTCGATTTTGCGGTCCAACGCCACCGTCGGCTCGACCTTGCCCGAACCGCCGCAGGTCGGGCAGACGTCCGACACGTTTTCCAACGCGACGGGCCGCACGCGCTGGCGCGTAATCTGCATCAGGCCGAACTTGGTGAGCGGCAGGACGGTATGTTTGGCCTTGTCGGAGGCCATCAACTTCACCATTTCGTCGAGCAGGGCCTGCTTGTTCTGCGACTTGTGCAGATCGATGAAATCGACGATGATGATGCCGCCCATATCGCGCAGGCGCAACTGGCGGGCAATCTCTTTGGCGGCAGCCAGATTGACGTCCATCGCCGTCTGCTCTTGGTCGTCTTCGGCCTTCGTCCGGTTGCCCGAATTGACGTCGATGACGTTCATCGCCTCCGTCCGCTCGATGATAAGGTAGGCCCCGCGCCGCAGCGACACGTAGCGGGCAAACATCGACTTGATTTGCTTCGCGACGTCGAAATTATCGAAAATGGGCACCGTGCCGCGATAGAGCTTCACGATTTTCTCCTTCGCGGGGTCGATGACGTGGATGTAATTGCGGATTTCTTGGTACATCGCCTCGTCGTTGACGACGATCTGCGAGAAATCGCCGCTCAACGAGTCGCGGATGATGGTATTCGCCCGGTTCATCTCGCTCATCAGCTGGGCGGGAGCGGGATTCTTGCGGATGGCCTGCACCGTCTTGCGCCAGCGGTCGAGCTGCGTCCGCAGGTCGTGGCCGATCTCCTCGTCGCTCGCCTCTTGGGCGGCGGTACGGAGGATTACCCCGAAATTCTTGGGCAGAATCGAGGCAGCGATTCGTTTCAACCGCTTTTTCTCGTCGTTCGAGCGGATTTTCTGCGAAAGGTAGATTTTGTTCGAGAAAGGCACCAGCACCACGTTGCGGCCGGCCAGCGAAACGTCGGCGGTCAGACGGGGCCCTTTGGTCGAAATGGCCTCTTTGGCGATCTGCACCATGACGGTCTGCCCCACTTGCAGGTGCTCGCCCAGTTTGCCGTTCTTGTCGATCGGCTCTTCGAGTTTCATGGTCTCGACCCGCAGGCCCCGTTTGCCGGGCTGGTACGAATCGACCAGTTTCCGCAGCGACGGGTATTGGTTCCCCAAGTCGAGGTAGTGGATGAAAGCGTCCTTTTCGTGTCCTATGTTGACGAATGCCGCGTTGAGACCCGGCATGATTTTGCGTACCTTGCCCAGATAGATATCTCCTACGGCGAAGCCCGTACGGCACTTCTCTTTGGAAAATTCGGCCAGCACCTTGTCTTCGCAGAGGGCGATGGCGATTTCAGTCGGGTTTACGTTTACGATTAACTCCTTGTTCATACAGTCAGCTTATTCCGGCACCCGCTGCACGGGGCGGAATCCGATTAAAAACGTAAAGCTAAAAGAGCCCGCAGCCCCTTTAGCTTCACCGATAACGTTAGCACGGAAGGTGCTACCCCGTCGCTACTTCTTCTTATGACGGTTCTTGCGCAGACGCTTCTTGCGCTTGTGGGTAGCCA
>JAMPDE010000002.1:514719-528253 GCA_023665825.1 Alistipes senegalensis
TCTTTCGCTCTAATCTCAAAGGTATTGTTTGAAATCACTCTCCGAAGAGAGTGGAAAAACTATTTAGCTGCTCAAATACTTCAAAGAACGCCGTTCCTATATTGCTATAAAGAACATTTCTTGTTTCGTTCCGTCCGCCCGGTTTTTCAGAGCGGAAAGTGGTGCAAAGGTAAATCATTTTTTTGAACCACCAAAACTTTTTGAAAAGTTTTTTTTCAGAAATTTTTCAGAACCTTTTCGCTTGTCCGTTTCGAGCGTCGCTCTTTCGGGGAAAGCGGTTGCAAAGGTAAATCGTTTTTTTGAATCTCCAAAACTTTTCGGAAAGTTTTTTCGGATTTTTCAAAACATTTTCGATAAGCCGGGCACAAAGCCGAACTTGGCGGGCTATGCGAGGCGAGAAAATGTACCTAACAATGAACCTTTTCGCTTATCCCTTCCAGTGCTCTTTCGGGGAAAGCGGTTGCAAAAGTAAACCCTTTTTCGATGAAAGCAAAACTTTTCGTGATTTTTTCTCAAAAAAAACGGGATTTCGACTTGTTTTCGTACTTTTGACCACGAACAAGGGTGACGCCCGCACGAAATCATGCACCGCTTTATATATTATATAGGTATACTTCTGTCGGCGGCCTGCACCTGCCGACCGACGGGCTCCGACCTGCAAACCGGCGACTTGCTGTTCCAGTGTGGCGACGGGGCGATGACCGAAGCCATCACCGCCGCGACGGGCGACGACCGACCGCTCAACTACACCCATGTAGGAATCCTGCTCGCCGCCAAGCGACCAGCCCACCGAGAGCCGATGGATGGCTCATATTCGCTCGCTCCGGCAAATTCGGCGGATTCGGTACTCGAAGCCACGACCGAAGGCGGCGTGCGAATCGTCGTGCTCGCAGATTTTCTCGACCGCGCGGCACGCATCGACGGAAAGTCGGCGACGGTCGCCATGCGACTGCAAGACACGACGGGCGTCGCGGCATCGGTCGCACGAGCCCGCAAAGCACTGGGGGCTCCCTACGACTATTCGTTCCGGCCCGACAACGGCCGCTACTATTGCAGCGAACTGGTCTGCGACCACTACCTGCGGCCGGACGGCAGCCATTGCTTCACGGCGCGGCCGATGAATTTCCGCGCACCCGACGGCTCACTGCCCCGCTACTGGGCGGAACTCTTCGAGCGGCTGGGCGAACCGGTGCCCGAAGGCGTTCCGGGCACGAACCCGAACGACATGTCGCAGGAAGAGGGGCTGTACGAAGTTTATCGGTGGTTTTGACAGCGCGCTCCACCGCAATTTGTCCCTCACGGCATTCCGCCGCAATCGTATCGCACAGAACTTCACCGCAACCGTACTCCAAAGAGCCCGGCCGCAATCGCCCGCCAGTAGCCGACCAACAGCCACGAGCGGCCACCAACGGCCCGCTCGCACCTACCAGCGCTCGCCCCACTCCCGCCGAACCGGACGGCTCCACCGAACGAACCGGCCGAATCATGCAGATATTCGGGCCGACGGATTGCAATCTCCGAAAAAATGATTACCTTTGTAGGCTATGTTTAACTAAATAACTTTTTACGACAATGCCGAAAATGAAAACCAATGCCGCGGCGAAGAAACGCTTCACCTTCACCGGCACAGGAAAGATCAAGCGCAAACACGCTTATCACAGTCACATCCTGACCAAAAAGACGACGAAACAGAAACGCAACCTCTGCTATTCGGGCACCGTTTCTGCGGCCGACGAGGCCAAAATCAAGAATCTGCTGGTCAAATAGCACGCTACAAGACCTGCGGATTCCATTCACCTAATTAACAAATCCGGAGCGGAACAGCCCCGAAGAATGCGGGAGAACCGCATCGCTGTGAGCTCTTCAAAAACTTTATACTATGCCACGTTCAGTCAATGCCGTCGCGTCGCGCGCAAGACGGAAGAAAGTTTTGAAACTTGCCAAAGGTAACTTCGGTTCAAGGGGAAACGTATGGACCGTTGCGAAAAACACGGTCGAAAAGGGTTTGCAGTTCGCTTATGCGCACCGCCAGCTCAAAAAGCGGACGTTCCGTTCGCTGTGGATCACCCGTATCAACGCCGGTGTCCGCGCCTACGGAATGACCTACTCGCAATTCATCGGCAAACTCAACGCCAAAGGTATCGCCCTGAACCGCAAGGTGCTGGCCGACCTCGCGATGAACGAGCCGAAAGCATTCGAGGCAATCGTCAAGAAAGTTAAATAGTCTTCCAGCCGAGTTCCGTTCGGGGGCATTCGACCGATGAATGCCCGAATAGCACGAACGGCGGCAAGGAGGAAATAGCAGAGCGGGCTCCCGATAGGGAGCCCGCTCTTTTATTAAGGGTCAGTGCGCTTCCGACCGTCGGAAACCCTGCGCCCAACCGTAGCCATTAAAGCCCTGTTCTTAACAGGGTTAGAACGGCAGGTCGTCCGCTTCGGAAGCCGCCGGTGCCGCAGCATAAGCCGGTTCCTCGCCGATGGGCGGCATGTCGGGCATCGGCGCAGCGGCCGGAGCGCTCGCCTGCACGGGCTGCAACCGCCAAGCGCGGATGTCTGTATACCACCGTCCGTTGTACTCGCGCGATTCGATATTGACCGAAACGTGGTACGTCTCGCCCTCTTTGAGTTTGGCCACGTCGTCGGGCCGGTTGAAAAAAGTCACGCAGATCTTGCGCGTAAAACTGCCGTCCTGCATCTCGAAGACGACATCCTGCCGCTGCCACTCGCCGCGCGCCGAAGTGCCCTTCGTCACGGGCATCATTTTATAGACGGTTCCTTCAAATTCCATAATTTCACAATTTGTCTGACAAATATAACTATTTTTGCACAAAAATCCGCATCATGACACAGCAGGAAATCGACGAAAAGTTCATGCGGCTCGCGCTGGCCGAAGCCCGCAAGGCGCAAGAGCAGGGCGAAGTCCCTATCGGGGCCGTCGTCGTGGCCGACGGGGCCGTCGTCGGACGGGGCCACAATCTGGTGGAGACGCTCGACGACCCGACCGCCCACGCCGAGATGCAGGCATTGACGGCCGCCGCATCGACGCTCGGCGGGAAATACCTGCAAAAATGCACGCTCTACGTCACGGTCGAGCCGTGCATCATGTGCGCCGGAGCCATCGGCTGGGCGCAAATCGGACGGGTCGTGTGGGGTGCCGACGACCCGAAACGCGGCTACCGGTGCTACTCCGGGCAGGTTTTCCACCCAAAGACGACCGTCGCCTCCGGCATTCTCCAAGAGGAGTGCAGCTCCTTGATGAAGCTGTTTTTCGCTGCCCTGCGGGCCTGAATTTTGCACGAATAAAATTTTTGCTTAATTTTGCGATTGTCGTTCTCCGAAGTGCGGGAAACCGCACGGACGAAAGCCCCTGCGGATGGATGAAAATCCCCGCCGACCGAGAAAAGAAGAACAACAAAATTTAATAAAAGATGAAAAAATTATTCGTATCGCTCGTTGCGCTGATGGCGGTTGCGTCGCTGTCGGCCCAAGACCTGTCGGCTCTCTTCAACGAGGGCGCATCGGCTTATGGACAGAAAGATTTCGCTGGCGCCGCCGCCAAATTCGAGGAGGTGATCGCCCAAGACGCCGAAGGCACGACGGATGCCGCAGTGAATGCCAAAAAATATCTGCCGCGCTGCTACTTCATGCTGGGCGGAGCGGCTTTCCAAGCGAAGAATTTCGATAAGTCGGCTGAGAATTTCGCCAAATCGGCCGAGCTGGCCGAGCAGTTCGGCGACATCACCCAAGCCAACAAAGCCAAAGGCTGGATCGCCAAAACCTATCAGGTACAAGGCGGTACGGCTTACAACGACAAAGACTACGCAAAAGCGGCCGAAATTTTCGCCAAAGGCTATGCGGCCGATCCGCGCAACACCGAAATGGCGTTGAACTTGGCGATGAGCTACTGCGAATCGGGCGACTACGTGAAGGGCATGGAGGTCTACGAGAACATCGCGGCCATGAATCCCGACAAGTACGCCGAACCGATTGCCAAAGCGAAAGAGATGATGACGCTCTACACCAACAATCAGGTAGCCAAGATGCAGGCGGCAAACGACTACGACGGCATCATCAAGATGGCCGACGAGATGTTGGAGAAAAATCCCGAAAGCGCGCTGGCCCAGAGCATCCGGTTGCAGGCCTACAACGGCAAGAAAGACTACAACAAGGTCATTGAATTGGGCGAAGCGGCTGCCGAAGCGCAGGTCGACCCCGAAGCCAAAAGCCAGATGTACTACCTGCTGGGTGCGGCTTACAACGCCAAAGAGATGAAACCGCAGGCCATCGCGGCTTTCAAGCAGGTAACTGCAGGCCCGAACGCCGAAAGCGCGAAAGCAGCGGTAGCCGAGCTGTCGAAATAAGCGTAAGCGACCGGCCGAAAATCGGCACACCCGATAACAAAAAAGCACCCCACGCAGGTGGGGTGCTTTTTTATTTTGCGGTTCGGCAGCCAACCCGTAGTGCTTCTATCGCGACGCGTCCCCACCCGACCGCACTCCTCCGGCCTGAAAATTCAAATTCAAAAAATCGCCCGAAAATTTGGTTTATATTATAAAGTAGTTTATATTTGCGTATATAAAACACCGGCAACACACCGCAAAAATCAGCAAACCATGAAAACCATTGCTCCCGCAACCCGCTGCGACCGCCGATTCAAACGGCGAATCACCCGTCAGACGATTCGTTATGTCGTCATCTGCCTCTTTCTGTTCTTCGTCAATCTCTACACCTCGCCCCACTATTGGTGGGTGGCGTGGGTCGCCGGCGGGTGGGGCCTCGACCTGCTGATGAACTGGCTGTTCCACCTCACCGGCTGCGACGGGGAGAACGACCGCGAAACCGAACGCTGAACCTCCCCGCAAAAACGAATATAAAATACTTCTCTGCTATGAAAACATCGCTCGAAAACCGCGAACTGAATGCCGCCGAAAGTCTGGAACTCATCGGCCGGATGATCGAAAACACGCGCAACCGACTGAATCGCAACTCCGGACGCCCATTTCTGCTTTGGGGCTATACAACCGTCATCATTTCGTTGATGAACTACCTATTCAATATCACCGGATGTTCTCCGAGCTGGTCGTTGAGCTGGTTTCTGATTCCTGTCATCGGATTTTTACTGATGCACCTGTTCCCCGCCAAAAAGGCGACGGAACCACGCACAGACATCGACCGCATCGTCGATGCCGTATGGTCGACCACCGGCTTGTCGTTGACTCCGATCTTCGCCACCACCATGCTACACGGTCTGTCGTACCGGCACAGTCTTTTCGGACTGATCGTATTGGTCATGGCTATCGCGACAACCATCACGGGCCGAATCGTACGATCAAAAATCTATACGTTCGGAGGATATGCCGGAATGGGACTGTCCGTCCTCTTTGCACTCTACGACTACTGGTTAAAACAGCTTCCGGCCGGAACGGTCGACACCGCCCTGTTATGCAATGAAATTCTTATCTTTGCAGCGATTTTCGTCATCATGATGATTATTCCCGGACACATTCTCTGCTACCGGTCGAACCGCCAAGCGAGACAGCACCATGTTTAAGGAACTGAATCCCCTGCTCCACTCCGAACTGCGGCTGGCCGTGATGTCGATTCTGCTGGGGGTCGAAAGCGCCGATTTCGTCTACCTGCGTGAGCTGACCGGCGCGACGGCGGGCAATCTGTCGGTGCAGTTAGACAAACTCGCCAAAGCGGGCTACATCGCCGTCGAAAAAGGATTTCGCGGCAAGATGCCGCGCACGGTCTGCCGCATGACCGACGCAGGCCGCGATGCGTTCGCCGAATACGCCGATGCGCTGAAAAGCTACATCGGGTAAAAAAAGCGCGAGCGGGATTGTTTCCCGCTCGCGCTCGCTATAACCGCGAATCGAATCATTGGTTCGCGACCTTTTTCTCCTTTTTCCGGTTGTTGTAGAGGAAGCGACGGATTTTCAGCGTCGGCGTCTTCACGAACTCCTCTTTCTCCTCGACCACCTCCGAGATGCGCGAAAATTTGTTCACTTTGGCGTTCACGAACTCCATGATCTCCTTTTTGAGCTGTTCGGTCTTGGCCTCCCATGCCTCGCGCTTGTTGGCCCACTGCTCGCGCCAGTCTTCGAGCGTCGCTTCGATTTCATCGCGGTTAAAGTGCACGAGCGCCACCAGATGACCCTCCTGCTCCGTCACGATGGAATCGGTGATGTAGACGTGCGAGTTGAGCACGCTTTCGATGTCTTCGGGATAGATGTTCTCGCCGCCCGGCCCGACAATCATGTTTTTCAGACGGCCCTTGATGTAAAGACGGCCTTCGGCGTCCAGTTCGCCCAAGTCGCCCGTGCGGAACCAGCCGTCGGCCGTGAAGACATCGCGCGTCGCTTCGGGATTCTTGAAATAGCCCTGCATGACGCTCGGCGACAGCGCGACGATTTCACCCTGATGCGTTTCGGGATTGATATTTTCCAGCCGCAGCTGCACGCCCGGAGCGGCAGGCCCCGTCGACCCCAAACGCACGTTCGAGGGCACCGCACCGGCCAGCAACGGGGCCGTTTCGGTCAGTCCGTAGCCGATGCCGTAGGGTACTTTGGCCTCCAAAAGGAACTGCTCTGCGCCGCGATCGAGTTTCGCACCGCCGATGCCCAAGAAACGCATCCGCCGGCCGAACAATTTCATCAGCTTCTTGCCTGCCACGCGGTGCAGATAGCGCCGCATGAAACCGATGCGGTACATCGTGCGCCAGAACCCGTTGGAATTGAATTTGGCCAGCACCTGCCCGCGATAGATTTTCTCGATAATCAGCGGCACGATGAGCATCACCGTAGGCCGCAGCGCGCGCAGAGCGGGCATCAGCACGGCGGCCGTAGGCGGCCGGTCGAGGTAGAATACCCGCGAGCCCATCGCGAAAGGATAGATCATGCCGATAGAGCATTCGTAGGTGTGCGACAGCGGCAGCACCGACAGGAATACGTCGTTGCGGTCGACGGGCAGCATCTGCTCGAAGATGTCGGCCTGCGCGCACAAGGCCGCGTGCGAAAGCATCACCCCTTTGGGGCTCGACGTGGTGCCCGACGTGTAGATGATCGCCGCCGTATCTTCGGGTTTCGGTTCGGCCGTGCGCCCTTGCCGGTGCACGGGCTGCGAAATGACACCGAGATTCTTGGTGCGGATTACGATATTCAGGTTGGCGACCGTTCCTTTCGACAATTTAGAAAAAAGTTTGTCGGAAACGAGCAGGGCTTTGGCTTCGGAGTGTTCGATAATCATGTCGAGCTCCTCCGACGAGAAGTCGGGCAGAATCGGCACGACGACCATGCCGCCCGTCACGACGGCGAAATAACCGATGCCCCAGTTGGGCATGCTGCTGCTCAACAGGGCCACCTTGTCACCGGGTTCGAGCCCCGCGCCGGTCAGCAGCCGCTGCACTTCGGCCATGCGTCGTCCGGCTTCGGCATAGGTTACCTCCTCCCCGCCGAACATCGCGAAAGCGACCTGCGACGCATATTTCTCGACGCTGTTGCGAGCCACCTCGCAAAGTGTTCTGAAAGTCATACGTTTCGTTTTTGGTTCCGTAAGAAGAACGGAAAATCGGGTGTAAAATTACGATAAATCCGTCAAAAAATACTATTTTTGAGCTGAAATCGTACACTTTCAGCTCCTTTTCGGCCCATGATTTCCGCGCAAAAGATCAAAAAACACGCTTCCGATGCCGGTTTCGACCTGTGCGGCATCGCCCGCTGCCGCCGCTTCGCCGACAACGAGGCGCGGTTCCGCGACTGGCTCGCACACGGGTACCAATCGTCGTTAGGCTATATGGAGCGCAACGCCGAAAAACGGTTCGACCCGCGCCTGCTGGTCGAAGGGGCGCGCACGGCCGTCGTCTGCGCCGTATCCTATAAAAACCGGTTCAGCGAGGGCTATCCGCCCGAGTGCCGCACCAAAGTAGCCTCCTACGCCTGCGCCAAAGATTACCACGACACCATTCGGGCGATGCTCGGCCGGCTGTTCGCCGCCCTGCGCGAGGAGGCTCCCGAGCTGCAAGGACGCGCGTTCGTCGATACAGCCCCGCTGGCCGAAAAACAGCTGGCCGTCGAAGCGGGACTGGGCTGGATCGGGAAACAATCGCTATTGGTTACGCCACAGTACGGCACTTTCGTGCTGCTGGGCGAGCTGCTCCTCTGCGACGAAGCCGACGCCTACGACACCCCGTTCGAGGGCTCGCGCTGCGGCGAATGCCGCGCCTGCATGGAGCACTGCCCTACGGGTGCGCTCGTCGCCGAACGGGTCGTCGACACGAACCGCTGCATCTCCTGCCACACCGTCGAGCGGGAACCGGACGGCCGCATCGACCTGCACGGCTGGATTTTCGGCTGCGACGCCTGCCAGAACGCCTGTCCCTACAACCGCCGGGCACCGCAGCATGCCAACCGCGCGTTCGACCCGCAGTTCGACCCCCTCGCGCTGACGCCGGAGCATTGGCGGACAATGACCGAAGCCGAATTCGCCGAACGCATGGGCGCGACGCCCCTCACCCGCAGCGGACTGGAACGCATCCGCCGAAACTGCACGGAATTTGGCGGTTTGCCCGATTTTGACTAAATTCGGGCCTTATTACAATCGAACGCATCATGAATATCGCCATCGTCGGAACCGGATACGTAGGGCTCGTTTCGGGCGCATGCTTCGCCGAAATGGGCATCGACGTCACCTGCGTGGACATCGACCGTCAGAAAATCGAACGCCTGCTCGCGGGCGAAATACCCATCTACGAACCCGGACTGGACGAACTCGTCCGCCGCAACGTCGAAGCGGGGCGTCTGCACTTCACGACCGACCTGTGCGACTGCCTCGACACGGTCGAAGTGGTCTTTTCGGCCGTCGGCACGCCGCCCGACGAGGACGGCTCGGCCGACCTGAAATACGTGCTGGAAGTGGCGCGGACGTTCGGCCGCAACATCAAGAAATACACGATGCTGGTCACCAAATCGACCGTACCGGTCGGCACGGCACGGAAAATCAAGGCGGCCATCCAAGAAGAACTGGACAAGCGCGGCGAACAGGTCGAATTCGAGGTGGCGAGCAATCCCGAATTTCTGAAAGAAGGGGCCGCCATCAAGGATTTCATGTCGCCCGACCGCGTGGTGGTCGGCGTCGAGAGTGAACGCGCCCGCAAAACCATGTCGCGGCTCTACCGGCCGTTCCTGACCAACAATTTCCGGGTCTACTTCATGGACATTCCGTCGGCCGAGATGACCAAATACGCCGCCAATGCGATGCTGGCGACGCGCATTTCGTTCATGAACGACATCGCCAACCTGTGCGAACGGGTCGGTGCCGACGTCAACATGGTGCGGCGCGGCATCGGTTCGGACACGCGCATCGGCAAGAAATTCCTTTATCCGGGCTGCGGCTACGGCGGCAGCTGTTTTCCGAAGGACGTCAAGGCCTTGATAAAAACGGCCGAGCAGAACGGCTATCCGATGCAAGTGCTGCGGGCGGTGGACGAAGTGAACGAACGGCAGAAATCGGTGCTGTTCGAGAAACTCTCGAAGCACTACGACGGAGCACTGGCGGGCAAGACGGTCGCCCTGTGGGGACTGGCGTTCAAGCCCGAAACGGACGATATGCGCGAAGCTCCCGCGCTGGTCATTATCGACCGGCTGCTGGCCGCCGGCGTCACGGTCAAAGTCTACGACCCCGTAGCGATGACCGAGTGCAAACGCCGTCTGGGCGACAAGGTGGTCTACTGCAAGGAGATGTACGAAGCGGCGGCGGACGCCGACGCACTGTTGCTGCTGACGGAGTGGAAAGAGTTCCGCGTGCCCTCGTTCGCGGTGCTGGAACGGCTGATGCGGGCCAAAGTGCTCATCGACGGCCGCAACATCTACGACCCCGAAGAGGTCGCCGAAGCGGGATTCACTTATTACAAAATCGGATAATATATTGCGCTCTTTGGGGGGCGTGCCGTTGATGTCCTCGTCGGGGCGCGATAGCTCCGCGCCCCTTGCCGGACGGCGCTCCCCCGGGCATTAAGGGCGGCGAGGAAACGACGGATTGCATCCGTCGATAAATCCAAACAAGCAGATACGTCGAATAACAAGTTATTCCGTATCTGCTTGTTCGTCTTTATGCGAAACCTCCGTTTCGCCCCCGCCACCCCCGTTTAATAATACAGGACAAATTCGGCCAGAGCGCTTCGAACCGCCGGAAACCCTCCACCCGACCGTAGCGCTAATAAAAACCCGCTTCTTAAGCGGGTTAAAAGTGGACGCCCAGTGTGAAGGCGATGAAATGGCGCGTGAACGAGGTCTTGTAGAGATCCGACGAATAGGAAAACGCATCGGTCGTGCGGTCGTAGCTGTAAAACAGCCGGTATTCGCTCTGGTGGTCGGTCAGATGCTGATAGGCGACGTCCAGCGACACGGTGCGCGAAAGATTCACGCCTGCCCCCAACGTAAAGTAATGGCTGTCGGTCAGCTGGGGAACCTCGTAGGCCAGCGATTCGTCTTTCAGCATCGACGACGAATACCCGTATCCCGCCCGCAAAGCGAAAATCGGCAGCGGCCGCAGCTCGATGCCGGCCCGCAAGTTGTTCGTCGCACAGAAATTCAGTTTGAAATCCGCCTTGTAGGCCGTCGGGCCGAAATCGGCTCCGGTCGGCACGTTCTTCACCCGAATGCCGTTGTACCAGTCGCGTTCGTAGTCCACCGACACGATGGCGAACTTGCCGAACGCATACGACGCCCCGAACATCAGCCGTGTGGGAGACACGAAATCCCAGCTGTCCCCCGCCTCGTCGTACTGCGTGGGCGATTCCAGCCGCGCTTCGTCTCCGGGCACGCCCTCGACGTTGGAGAGCAGCCGGTAGTCCATGCCGGCCCGGTACGAACGGTCGAGCGAATAGAACGTCGGCGTATGGACGGCCGCGCCCAACCGCAGACCGGCCACAGGACGCACGATGACGCCCAATTTGAAATTGACGCCCGCACCGTCGATGACCGTGCGCTGCCAGAGGTCGGCATATTCCAGTTGGGCGGGCAGCACGCCGCCGGGCCCGTAGGCATAGCCGTCATCGCCGTCCGCGAAATAACCGTAATCCTCGCCGTAAACGAGCGTGGAAGTCTTACGCACGGTCTGAATGCCGAGCGAAGCACCGAGATAGACCACGTTGTTCAGATTGGCTCCCAGCGACAGCGCGAATTCGTTGATCGAGCCCGATTCGACCGCATCGACCGACCGGAGAATCGACGCACGCGGGCCAATGGCATCGGCTTCCCACACGGACGAATCGCCCGCACCGGGCACCACATGGGTCATAGCACTCTTGTAAGCCAGCACCGCAGGCCAAAAGTAGGGATTGCGGTAATCCAGCCGTCCGTTGGGGTCGACTTCGGATTTCGGTTCGGGGAAGACCCCGCCTTGATTCATTTGCTGCGCGAATACGTCGGCGATACTGGGCACCATCGCCCCGTTGTAGCGCACGTCCGACGAGAACGAGTAGCGCGTATTGAAATCGGCGACCCTGTTCAGTCCAAAACCGAGCGTCATGCTGGTCAAAGCCCCGTTAGCCCGCTCGAACAGATTGAACGCCAACCCGACATCGGCCAGTGCGAAACGGTTCTTGTGGTCGCCGGCCCATGCCTGCGCCCCTGCCACAGAAGAGGTAGCAGCCCGCGAGAGCGACACGAGCGGCGTAATCGAGAATTCGTTATGCCGGTACATGCCCAGTCCGGCCGGATTGAGCGACATCGACGCGAGGTCGGCCCCCAACGAAACGAACGCACCGCCCATGCCCATCGACCGGGCCGTGCCGAAAGTCTGCGGCCGCGAAAGCGACGAGAAATCCCACGCCATCATCAAATCGCGGTTGAACGCCAATCCGCCGAACCGATAATCGGACTGCGCCTGCACGTGCGAGGAGACCGCCGCAAAGCAGAGCGCACAACACCCCGTCAGCCAATTTTTTATTTTCATCTCTTCCTGTTTTTTTCCGTTTGCCATTTTACCGGAGCTGCCGGCCCCGACGAGTCGCGTCCCTGTTCCGCGCGCTGTTTCCCGTTCTGCGTCCGACGTCAGCGGCCGCGATTGTAGCTTCCACCACCGCGATTCCCGCCGCCCGAGCTGCTGCCGCCGCCGAAACTGCCACCGCTCGAACCGCCGCTGCGGCTGCCGCCGGAGAATCCGTCCGAATTGCCGCGTCCGCTGTTGTAGCTGTTCCCGCGCCCGCTGTTATACGAATTGTTGTTCCGGTCGTTGGTGTTGCCGGAGGGGCGCGTCGAATTGTTGCCCGGACGCGTCGAACCGTTGTTGCGGTCGTTGCGCGTACCGCTGTTATAGCCGTTGTTCCGGTTGCCGGTACCGCGATTGTTGTAGCTGCCGCGTCCGCTGTTGTTGTAACTGCCCGTGCGGCCGGTGTTATATCCCCGACCGTAGCCCTCGTTCCGACCGCCGCCGGTACCGACGGGCTGCCGCCAACCGTTGTGGTTCGGACGCGAATAGCTGTCCAACCGATAGTTGTGCGGACGACGGTAGCCCCAATGACCGTGCCACCCCGACGGCCCCCAAGCAGGCCCCCATCCGGGACGGTGCCAAGGGTCGTGCCAAGGATGATAGGCGAAGCCCCAGTTCCAGCCCCACGAGGGATAACCCCACCACGAGGAACCGAATCCCCAGCCGACGTTCCATCCGCCGTACCAGCTGCCCGTATAGACTGTTGCACCCCACGTGCCGAACATCGACGAGATGTATTTTGGTTCGACCCACACTTGATCGCCCGACACGACGATGTTGTAGAACGCCGGATCGTAAGCCGAAACATAAGTGAACGCATCGCCGTAGCGGAAATTGTAGTAGCTCGACGGCATGCGGTAGGTCGGCGACTCGAAGCCGCGCAGACGACGGGCATAGGCACTCTCGTAGGTATCGGCCAGCACGCTCGAATAGGTATGGCCGCCGGACGACACCGTGCCGTCGTACTCGTTTTGTGCCGCAAGGGCCTCTGCTTCGGCGATACGGGCTTCCCATTCCGCACGACGCGCCTCCGCCGCCGCTTTGCGGGCTTCGGCTTCCTGTTGTTGGCGACGGGCGATCTGCACCTTGTCGTGCGTGGCATACAGATCATCGCCCGCATACCCCGCCGACGTATAATAGGCCGACGTGCAACCTCCCAAGAGAGCCGTCAGCACAATGAAACCGGAAAGGAAACTCCACTTTTTCATAGCAGTTGCGTGTTTTCGGTACATCTTTCATTAACAGAAACGAAAATCGTACCGGAATTATTGTGTCATTCGCAAATATAGGCATCTTTCGGCAGGTTGCAAAATCGCCCGCAGCGGAAAAAATCGGGTCGACGCGATATTTTTCGCAAAAAAATAGGCAGAAATCAAAAATATGGTTATATTTGCACGCTCCAAAATCGAGGAGAGATGCCGGAGTGGTCGATCGGGCCGCACTCGAAATGCGGTGTACGGGCAACTGTACCGGGGGTTCGAATCCCTCTCTCTCCGCCAAGACCCGAAGCCGTTTCGGGGACAAACAAAGACAAATCCCGCAA
>JAMPDE010000002.1:528353-599155 GCA_023665825.1 Alistipes senegalensis
GCTGTTCACCCCCATCGCCGCGCTGTGCGACCGGCCGATGCGCATCGTCGGCACGGGGTCGCTGCTCCACCGGCCGATGAGCCCCATGCTCGACACCCTGCGCCGATTGGGTGCCGAGATAACGGACCACGACGGACGCCTGCCGCTGACCGTCAGCGGCCCGCTACACGGAGGCGAAACGAGTATCGACGGCTCGATTTCGTCGCAATTCGTCACGGGACTGCTCCTGACGCTGCCGCTGGTGCCGAACGACACCGTGTTGCACATCGCGGAACCGGTTTCCATACCTTATTTAGATATGACCCTCGACACGGCGGCCCGTTTCGGTATCGAAATCGGGCACCGCGACTACGAGGAATTTTTCATCGAGGGCGGACAGCGGTTCCGGGCATGCGAGTTCTTCATCGAGGGCGATTGGAGTGCGGCGGCCATGCTGCTTGTGGCGGGAGCCGTTGCGGGCGAAACGACGGTCGAAAACGTGCGGATGCTCTCGAAGCAGGCCGACACGGCCGTTTGCGAAGCCCTCGTACGGGCCGGAGCGTCGGTTATCAGCGACGCCGATTCGGTCAAGGCAGAGACCCGGCCACTGCAAGCATTCGAGTTCGACGCGACGCACTGCCCCGACCTGTTCCCCGCGCTGGCGGCGTTGGCGGCCGCTGCCGAAGGAACGAGCGTATTGCACGGAACCTCGCGGCTGGTCAACAAGGAGTGCGACCGCGCAACGGCCATTCGCGAAGAGTACGGCAAATTAGGCATCGAAGTCGAACTCGCCGAACCCGACACGATGCGCATACGGGGCGGCGCGATTCGCGGCGGACGGGTCGACAGTCACGGCGACCACCGCATGGCGATGTTGCTGGCCGTCGCCGCACTGCGGGCCGACGGGCCCGTCGTAATCGACGGAGCCGAATGCGTCGCCAAAAGTTTTCCCGATTTTTTCGAGGTGCTCGACCGAATGAAAATAGAACGATGAATCGCTTCGGACAACATTTCCGCATCGCCCTGTGGGGCGAGTCGCACGGGCCGCAAATCGGCATCGTGCTCGACGGCGTACCGGCTGGCATCGCGCTGTCGGCCGAAGATTTCGAGCCCGACCTCGCCCGCCGACGCGGCGGAACAGCCGGCACCACATCGCGCCGCGAAGCGGATATCCCGCAACTCGCGGCGGGCATCTATCACGGCCGGACGACCGGCGCACCGCTTGTCCTCGAATTCGCCAACACGGACGCCCGTCCGCAGGATTACACGGCGACGGATGGACACGACCGCCCCTCGCACGCCGACCGCGTGGCCTACGAAAAATTCGGCGGGCACAACGACCCGCGCGGCGGAGGCCACTTTTCGGGACGGCTGACCGTTGCGCTCGTGGCGGCGGGGGTCGTGGCGAAGAAAATGCTGCCCGCCGACGTCGCATTCGCGACCCGCATCATCGAAATCGGCGGATGCACCGACCCTGCGGAATTCGACGAGGTACTGCGCCGCACCGCCACCGAGCAAGATTCGGTGGGCGGCGTGGTCGAGTGCCGCGTGCAGGGAGTTCCGGCCGGCACGGGCGCCCCGTTCTTCGATTCGGTCGAAAGCATCGCCGCGCACCTGCTGTTCGCCATTCCGGGCGTCAAGGGCGTGGAGTTCGGCGACGGATTCGCGAGCGCCCGCATGCGCGGCTCGGAACACAACGACCCGATTGTCGACGCCGTAGGGACGACGGCGACCAACCATGCAGGCGGCATCGTCGGCGGCATCGCCAACGGCAACGAACTGATCGTCCGGGCGGCGTTCAAACCGACCGCCAGCATCGGCCGCCCGCAACAGACCTACAATCGCGCGACCGGACGCATCGAACCGCTCGTCGCCGACGGACGCCACGACACGTGCATCGCCCTGCGCGGGGCGGTCGTCGTCGAAGCCGCCGTCGCGATCGCATTAGCCGATTTGCTCGACCGATGACGACCCGCCGCGACATACTCCGCACCATTGCCGCGCCGCTCGTAGAACTCTACGGCGAGCGCGAAGCCCGCAGCATCGCTCTGCTGGCCGCATCGGAATTGAGCGGCCTGCCCGAAGCGGCCTTTCTGACCGACCCACAGGCCGCCGTCGAAATCGACGGACTGGATGCCGCCGTCGAACGGCTGGCGGCAGGCTGTCCGGTGCAATACGTCACGGGACGGGCGCAATTTTTCGGGCGGAAATTCGCGATGCGCGATGGAGTGCTGATTCCGCGCCCCGAAACCGAAGAATTGGTTGCTTGGATTCTCCGCACGGAACGCGATGCCGCCGCAATACTGGACGTCGGTACCGGCAGCGGCTGCATCGCCGCGACGCTGGCGGCCAAACTGCCCCGCGCAAAAGTTTCGGCAGCGGATATTTCACCGGCGGCACTGGCCGTAGCGGCGGAAAACTGCCGCACGCTGGGCGCAAAAGTCGACCTGCGGCAAGCGGATGCCTTGTCCGATTTGGCAGAAGTTTTCGCAGGGCCGTTCGACGTCATTGTGTCCAATCCGCCCTACGTGCCGCAACGCGACCGCGCGACGATGCACCTCAATGTCCGCGATTACGAACCACCCGAAGCGCTGTTCGTACCGGACGACGACCCGCTACTGTTCTACCGGGCCATCGCCCGCGCCGGCCGGAAGATGCTACGGACGGGCGGACGGCTCTATTTCGAGATTTACCACCTACACGCCGATGCACTGTGCGCCCTGCTCGCGGAGGAGGGCTACACCGGCATCGAACTGCGCAACGATTTGTTCGGAAAAAACCGCATGCTATGCAGTCGAAAGAGCTGAAAACCGGACGACCGCGAGAACGCCGCACGAAAACGCCCGAACAAGCGCTGGCGTCGCTGATGCGGCTTTGCGCGCGGGCCGAGAAATCGGAAAGCGACGCCCGCCGGCTTATGCGCGGCTGGGGCGTGGCCGAAGCGGATGCCGAAAAGGTGCTCGCCCGGCTGGTGCGCGAACGGTTCATCGACGATGCGCGCTACGCCGAAGCGTTCATGCGCGAGAAGCTGCGGTTGAGCGGCTGGGGCGAATACAAACTGCGGGCCGCCTTGCAACGCAAGGGCATCGCCCGCGAAATCGTCGACACAGCCCTGCGACAGACCGACCGCACGCAAATGGCCGACCGGCTGGCGGAACAACTCGCCCGCAAAGCCCGCAACGTGCGTGCGGCGACACCCCGTGACCTGAAAACCAAATTGATCCGATACGGAGTGTCGCTCGGCTACGACTACCCGGCCGTGCTCGATGCCGTATCCGAACTGATAAAAGAACCCGACCCATGCGACGACTTTTAATCATTGCACTGTTCATGCTCTTCCGGCTCGCCGCAGGAGCGCAAACCGCCCCGAAAACCGCCGACACGACCCGCTATATCTTTCCCGTGCGGCAGGTCGCGGAACACTATGCGGCCAACTTCGGCGAAATACGACCCGGCCATTTCCATGCCGGTGTGGACATCAAGACCGACGGCGCAGAGGGCAAACCGGTCGTGGCGGTAGCCGACGGCTATGTTTCGCGCGTCGTCATCACGACCTACGGCTACGGCCGGGCAATCTACCTGACGCTGAAAGACGGGTCGACGGCCGTCTACGGCCATCTGCAACGGTTCCGCGACGACATCGCCGACTACGTGCAGGCCGAACGCTACCGCAGGCAGTCGAACGGCGTCGACCTCTGGTTCAAACCCGACCGCTGGCCGGTGAAACAAGGCGAACTGCTCGGCTATTCGGGCAACACCGGCTCGTCGGCGGGCCCGCACCTCCATTTCGAGCTGCGCGAAGCGAAAACCGACCGCCGCCTCAACCTCATCCGGCAAGGCATCCTCCGTGCCGAAGACCACCTCCCGCCGCGTATTCTGCGGGTGCACTATGTCGAGGTAGACACGGTGCAGGGAGTCTGCCAGCGCACGCGCCCCGCAAGCTACAACACGGTGCATGAAACCGGCGGCCGCTACCGGCTGGCCCGCACCGAACCAGTACCGGTAGGCCGCAAAGGCTATTTCGTCGTCGAAGTGAGCGACCGGCGCGACAACGTGCACAACACGTTCGGCGTGTGGCGGTTGAGCGCGACGCTCGACGGAGAACCCTTTTTCGAGTACCGGATGGACGGGTTCACCTACGACCGCGCGCGGTGCAGCGATGCGGTGAGCTGGTACGCCGAACAATGCCGTTCGCGCAACGAAGTCATCCGCATGGCCCGGCAGACCGGAGCCCCCGAAGAGTTCTATCCCGTGCTGCGCGAGCAGGGGCTCGTACGGGTCGAAGCAGGCCGGACGCACACGCTCCGCATCGAAGCCGAAGACGACTGCGGCAACCGCTCGACGCTGGCCTTCGCGATTCGAGGTCGCGAAAGCGAATTCCATGCGCAAGCCGATTCGACGGCACTCGTGCTCCGGCACGACCGGAACAATCCGGTGGCGTTCGGACGGATGCTGACCGCCCACATCCCGGCCGGTGCGCTCTACGAATCCTGCTACTGCCGCCCCGAAATGCTGCCTGCGCCGAAAGCCGACACGGGGGTCGTGGTGCTCTCCCCCACCCTGCGGCTGCTGGAAGCGAGCGTCCCGCTGCGCAAGGAGGCAACCGTCACGATCCAGACCGACATTCCGCGCACGCTCCAACTCCGTGCGGGACTGGCGCACTTCGATCCCGACAAGAAGAAATGGAGCTACGTGGGCGGCACGAGCTCGGGAGATGCCGTGACCGCGAAGACACGCAAAACGGGCTGGCTGGCAGTCGTCGCGGACACGCTGGCCCCGCGCATCCGTCCGCGCTTCACCGCCGGAGCCGACCTCACGCGAGCCGAATCGTTGCGATTCACGGCAACGGACAATTTCACGGGCGTCGCGACCGGCACCCTGCATATCGACGGGCGGTGGGTGCCCTGCGACCGGCTGCCGATGCGCAGCCTGTTCGTCCACACGTTCGACACCCCGCCCCAACGGACGCAGCACCACGTCCGGTTCACGGCGACGGACGGTGCGGGAAACACGGCCAGCTGGGAGGGGACGTTCTACCGATAGCAGGAGCAGACCCGAACGCCGCTTTTTCGGGTCGGGCGAGCGGCGTTCGGAAAATAATCGCTATCTTTGACCCCGTTACCAAAAAAATCGACACACTATGAAAATCCGTTTTGCAATGACAGCATTGCTGTTGAGTTTGGCCGCCTGCGGCGTATCCGAAAAAGCGTCGCTCGACGGCACGACTTGGAAACTCGATTCGATGACCGCCATTCCCGACGAGGCGATTGTGGCCGAACCGGACGCTTTCACCATCGAATTCAACGCCGCCGACACGATGGCCTACGGCCGGACGAACTGCAACCGCTTCTTCGGCAAATACACGACGACCGAAGCGGGCGAACTGCATTTCGGCAACATGGGCGCGACGCGGATGGCCTGCCCCGACATGCAATACGAATCCGATTTCCTGCAAATGCTCGATGCGGTCGACCGGTACGCAATCGAAGACGGCAAACTGACCGTCTACGCGAACAGCGTCCCGCTGGCTACGTTCCGGCCTGCCGAAACCAGTGAGGAATAACGAATTCGGAACCATCGGCGACAACGCGACCGACTGTCATCCTGTTTCGGACGGTCGGTCGCACCGATAAAATCCCCAACCGTTTTGGAAGTCCGCGCGAAAAAGGCTCTGGGCCAACACTTTCTGGTCGACCTGAACATCGCCCGCAAAATCTGCGACGCACTCGGAGGCGGCACGGCCGATGCGCCGTGCGATGCCCTCGAAGTGGGCTGCGGCATGGGGGTGCTGACGCAATTCTTGCTCGAACGCGACGACCTGACCCTTTACGGAGCCGAAATCGATGCGGAAAGCGTCGCCTACCTCCACGAACATTTTCCAAAATTTGCGGAGCGGCTGTTCGAGGGCGACTTTCTGAAAATGGACTTGCACGAACGTTTCGCGAACGGCGTGCGCATCATCGGCAACTTCCCCTACAACATCTCGTCGCAGATATTTTTCAAGGTACTCGAAAACCGCGACCTCGTGCCGGAATGCGTCGGCATGATTCAGAAAGAGGTCGCGGTTCGATTGGCCGAACCGCCCGGCTCGAAGGAGTACGGCATTCTGTCGGTGCTGCTCCAAGCGTGGTACGACATCGAATACCTCTTTACGGTCAACGAATCCGTATTCAATCCGCCGCCGAAAGTCAAAAGCGCGGTCATCCGGCTGCGGCGGAACGCGGTCGAACGGCTCGACTGCGACGAACGGCTGTTCGTGCGGGTCGTGAAAGCATCGTTCGGGCAGCGGCGCAAGATGCTGCGCAACTCGCTGCGGACGGCATTCGGCGATTTCGGCGGCGCGGAACATCCGTATTTCACGCAGCGGGCCGAACAACTCTCCGTCGCCGACTTCGTAGCGCTGACGAACTGGGTCGCCGCCCACCAAGCGCAATAAACGTCCGCTCAATCCGCCGGCTCTTCGGCCGTCAGGTCGAACAACTCGTGCCGGTCGAACTCCGACCAGTAACGCAACGCCAATCCGCGAATATACTGCCAGTAAGGTTCGCTGTCGGGACCGTACAACGCGACGCCCCGCTGCACGTCGTCGCGGATACGGGCGGCGTACTCCGGTTTCAGTTTCAACCGGATACTTTTGTCCTTGAAGCGGAAAACCGCTTCGGGACGCGGTGCATCGACCGCCGCGACGGTAATCAATCCATGCCCGACGGTGCCGCCCGTACCGACCTGCAACCCGTCGTTCATGCAGCTCACGGGCGGACGGCTTCCGGCGAAAGTCGTTACCTCCATGTCGTCGACCCCGATCGCGAAATACTCGCGGGCCCGAATGCCCATCTTCACCCCGACGGTCGCATAAATGCCCAAATGGCCGTGCAATTCGTTGGTCAGCACGGCGGCCCGCCATTCGCTGGCGCCGTGCCGCCGGATTGCATCGGCCACCATCGGCGCGACGTCGGCGGCATAAAGGGCGGAATCGGTCGGAAAGCCGCAGAAAACGCGGCTCTCGGCATCGGGTTTGCCGCGCAGAATGGCCGCGACAGCCGCAGGCAAGGCCCCGACGTCCGACGGCGAACAAAGCACCGCCGAAGCGGACAACGGACGGCAATCGAACAACTCCGGCGCATAAAGCCGCACGGCGACCAAATCGTCCCAAGCAGCCAGATGCTTCGACCGGCACAATTCGGCGAGCGGCTCGGCGCGGTGCGTGGCGACGATTTTGCGGGCATAGGGATTTCCGGCATCGGCGACCGCCGCTATCGAATCGAGCAATGCACCGTCGAGCGGCAGCGGGCAGGCAGGGTCGGCCGACACGATTTCGACCGGCACGCCGCACGCCACGATCCAGCGGGCGGCATCGCGGTCGGCGCGGCAGTTGGTGCCTTCGGCCTGTCCGAGCCGCTCGTCGTACCAGACGATGCGGTCGATGCGGTCGACCAACTCCGTATACGCCCGCAACAGGTCGGCCCAGTTGGACAGCGCGCCGAGCGCAACGACAACAACCGGTTCCGGCTCGCTCCGAAAAGTCTGCACGAGCAAATCGACCGCCGCAGGATAGGGCACGGTCAAGGCGGTGGTATCGCCCCAATCGACCTCCTGCGAATGGGCCCGCCAAGCCGGAGCCTCGCCGCATACGGCGCGGCCGACCCCGACGGGAATCCCCTCGTGGTGGAATCCGCGCAGGAGAGCCGCCACCTTGCAGGCCGTTTCGGAGGGCGGCAGCGCCCCGTCGGACGAAACGACGGCGAGCACTTCGGCCTCGCGATTGCCCAAGATCAGGCAGAGCGTCCGCAAGTCGTCCGCCGCACCGTCGGTATCGACGACGACATGGAAGCGCGCCTTGCCGGAATGCGCCGAAAGGGAGAACGTGGACAAAAGCAGCGCAACGAGCACTGCCGACGTACGTTTCAGGAAAGAGCAGTTCATTTCTTCTTCGGTCAAAAATCGAATTTCACACCCGCCAGCACCGTCGCTTTCGGCATCGGGAAACCGGCATTGATTTCATAACGCTGCGCGAGCAGGTTCTCGCCGCGCACGAAGATATTCAACCAGCGGGCGACCCGCAGGCTGCCCGTGAGATTCCACAGCACGAAGTCGTTCTCGGTCTCCACCGGAGTCAACGCCGTATAAAGCCCCTTGACATACTGCACGCCCGTCGAAGCACTCCAACGGCCTTTGGCGAAATCGGCTCCGACGAACAATTTGTTGCGCGGAGCCGCCAACACGGGATACTCCATGTGCAGGTAACTGTAATTGGCATCGACCGACCATGCGCGCGAAATGCGCCATGCCACCTGCAACTCGATGCCCGTGTTCTCGATGCGGCCCGTATTGACATTCAACGGGCGGCCGTCGACACGGACAGTCTGGATAAGGTTTTCGCCGTCGATGTAGAAGATATTCACGCCATAGGAAAATTTCCCGCCGAACAACCGCTGGGCGAACGACAACTCGTAATTCCACAGCCGTTCGGGACGCAAATCGGGATTCTGCGGCGGAAACATGTACATCTCGCGAATGGTCGGAAAGCGGAATCCCTTGCTGGCCGAGAGTTTGATTTGGGCGTCGAGCGGCAGCTGGAACGACACGCCCGCCTGCGGCACCCACTCGGTACCGGCATGCGAATGACGGTCGATGCGCACGCCGGCGTCGACCGTGAACCAAGCGGTCAGATTCTGCCGGAAATCGACGTAGGCCGCCACCTCGTCCATCGATTTGTCGGCCGTCACGCGGTCGGGATCGCCGTTCAGATAGCGGTTCCACGCCTTGCCGCCGAAGTGGAAATAATCGAAGCCGAACGTCGTGCGGTTGCCGCGAAACAGGGCGAAATTCTGATACCACGACACGCCGAGCATCCGGTCGCGCGAGTTGAAGCGGTAATCGAGCGGCTGCTCGCCCGCCGAATAACCGTCGTTGATGCGGTGGCGGCCCCAATTGTAGAAAAAGCTCAACGAGCCGGAACTCTTTTCGTAGCGGTTGCTCACCGACGCCGAAGCGACGCCGCGCGTGATGTGTGAAATGTTGTCGAACAACGGCGCCGAGACCGTACCCGGATTCTGCGCGTTGAAACGGGTGAGCTGCACGTTGGCGGCGAGGCTCCACGCTTTCGAGAATTCATAACCCAGTCGGGCGCTGCCGCCGTACTGCTCGAACTCCATGTCCCGACGGTGACCGTCCGAACGGTCGTAGGAACCCGTCACGACGCTGGTGAAACGGCCGGCGCGGATGCGGTTGGTCAGTTCGGCCTGCACGGTGTTGTACGACCCGTAGCCCGCCTGTACATCGGTTTTCACGCCGTCGTCGTGCATCTTGCGCGTCACGATGTTCACGACGCCGCCCATCGCATTGGAACCGTAAATCATCGATGCGGGCCCGCGCACGACCTCGACCCGCTCGGCCAGATTCGACCGGCAGGCATCGGCAATCGGGTGGCCCATCAGGCCCATGTACTGCGGGTGGCCGTCGATGAGCACCAACATGCCGGTCGTCGGACTGCTGCCCACGCCGCGCAAGGTCATGCCGCCGGCCGCACCGGTCGACACGCCGTACCCCATGACGCCGCGACCGGTGATGAACAAACCGGGCACGCGCTCGGTCAAAGTGGGCAGCAACGACGGCCGATAGGCCTCCGCTATCCGTTCGCGCCCGACGACGGAAACGCTCACGGGCAATTTCCGCAAATCGACGGCCTCGCGGCTGCCGGTGACGACCACCTCGTCGATGGGATGCACTTTTTCACGCCGCAACGAATCGTCCGCCGCAACGTTTTTCATCTCGTCCGTCGTCTCGGCTGTTCCGGCCGCCGCACACCACGACACCGCCAGACTGCCTGCGAGCAGCCATCCGAACCGGTTGAATTTCATATCGAATCGAATTTTCTGTTTACACCGATGCCCGTTTTCAAAAACCGTGCCCCGAAAAAGAGCGGAACGAAAAAGGGCCCGCCCGACGAAACGTCGAGCAGACCCGAACCGAACGAAAGTCGCGGAAGCGCAACTTTCGCCGGCAATGAAGATACCGAAAATACTACTTGGTAGCCTTCACGAAATTGCCGTTCTTGTCGAAATCGAGGAACGTCTTGTCCGACAGTCCCAGCCGGTATCCGTCGGCAGTGGTCTGGTACATCGTGATCTGCATGGTCGGATACTGCGAAGCCACGTAGCTGCGCAAACGCGACGGAACGGCCGAAGCCGGAACGGAACCGCTTTTCATGATTATCTCGGAGCAATCGCCGCTGCCGCCCTCGAAAGAGACCTGATTGCCGCTGTTGAAATAGACGGTATACTTGTCCCACGACGCCTCGCGGTCCATCTCCACCGATTTCACTTTTTCGCGCGGAAAATTCTTCTGGATGAACTCCTGCGACGAAGACGGCAGTTTGTCGAAATCGACTTTCTGCGGAGCGGCACTCACGGCCATGGCGGTTGCCGCGCAAACGAAAAACAGTACGAATTTTTTCATAAATGCAACAATTTTGATTATTGACGGAGCGAAACTCCGCAAGAACCGTTCCGCACTGCATCGGGCTGCGGCATATTTTTTGCCCTTCGGAAAGGTCGACAAAACCGATTCCGTTATGGTACGCAAGAAAACACCGACGCCGGCGGAGCAACCCGCTCGGCATATCGCATCGACCCTCTATTGCATCACCGGATTGGGCGCACTGGCGACGGCCGTCGGCATGATGCTGTGCGGCAAGCGCAACGGCGCCATGCTGGTGGCCCAATGGGTCGCCCCGCTGCTCATCACGGCCGCGCACGAGCAGAACGTCCGCCGCAAGAAAAGAACATGCACCCGATGAAAATCCGATGACCATGAAAAAAATACACTGTTATCTGTTGCCGCTCCTGCTCTGCTTCGCACTGGGCGGAGTCGCCTCCCTACTGCAAACCGACGCCCTGCGGGAGTGGTATCCCTATCTGGCCAAACCGGCGCTGACCCCGCCGGCCATCGTTTTTCCCATTGCGTGGAGCATCCTATACGCCTGCATCGGAATCTCGGCCGGACTGGTGCTCTCGACCTGCACGGTGAAACGCCACGCGGCGATGATTTTCTGGTATCTGCAACTGGCGCTCAATTTTCTGTGGAGCATCCTCTTTTTCACGCTCCGCAACCCGACGCTCGCCCTGATCGACATCGCCGTGCTCGACATACTGGTCGTGCTCTACATCGTTTTCAGCGCGCGCGTAAGACGCGCGGCGGCATGGCTCTTCGTTCCCTATCTATGCTGGATCCTCTTCGCGACCTATCTCAATGCCTACATTCAGATAGCCAACTGATTTCCGGCCGACCGGTCCGTGCGGAGTGCGATTCGCCCTTTTTTCGGCACATGTTTGTACGCATTTTGCAGGATTCGTCGGACATTCGTTCATTAAAAATTTTTCAATCATGGAGAACAACAACAAAACGTACGACCAAGTTCGCGACAAGGCGCAGAACTTGAAAGAGAACATTCACGACAAGGCCGACCAGCTCGTCGACAAAGCGGCCGACAAGGTGAGCGGCGCATTCGACAACACGAAGCAGAAAGAGAACTACGGTCAGAACAACGGCGTGAACGGCAACAAGCCGGAAGGACAGAAGCCCTACGGCAATCAGGACAACTGGAAACAAACGCCGCACGACCAGCAGCAGAACTGGAAGCAGGGCAACAACTCCTACGGCCAGAACGACCCCGCGAAAAATCAATCCGAAACCGGACAAACGGGGAATTCCGACCAGACGAACGAAAACAAGTAGTCGGTTCCGACCGATTTTTCGACACGTTCCGAGACGCATGTTTCGGAACGTGTTTTTTATCGGGGATTCCGCCCGCAGCGCCCGCATGCGGATTTTCGGACCGCGCAGCAGGCAAGACCGCGACCTTACAGCCCGAACACGTAAGGCGAAAGGGCGTGCAGGTCGGAAAGGTTTTGGGAAGCGTCGCGGGCATCGAACAACCCGAAGACGGCCGACCCCGACCCCGACATGGCAGCGTAAACGGCACCAGCCGCGAGCAACCGCTCTTTGGTATCGCGGATGACCGGATGCGCGACGAAAACCGACGGCTCGAACGCATTGACAACGGTGGCCTGCCACTCGGCGACGGGCCGCCGCAACCGCTCGGCAAGCGGCACGGCGGGAACGCAGGGCGATACGCCGGCGTAGGCTTCGCGGGTCGAGACGCCCTCGTCGGGCTTGACGATGACGAGCGTCATACCGGCCAACGACACCGGACAAGGGGTCATGATTTCGCCGCGACCGGTACACAGCTGGGGCGTATTGCGGACGAAAAAGGCCGTATCGCTCCCCAGCAGCGCAGCACATGCTACCAGTTCGGATTCGGACAGGTGCAAATCGAACAAGGCATCAAGCGCCCGAATGACCGCCGTAGCATCGGACGACCCGCCGCCCAAACCGGCCCCGAAAGGCACCCGCTTGGTCAGGCGGATATGCACGCCGTCCACGCCGTAGCGGTCGTGCATCAGCCGGAACGCCCGCAGGCAGAGATTGTCGGCCGGGTCGCAATCGACCGCCAGACCGTCGGCGGAAAAAGCCGCGCCGGAGCAGCCGGTACGCACGACCTCGACCGTATCGGAAAGTCCCGGCACGGGAAACATCACGGTCTCGATATCGTGGAACCCGTCGGCCCGCCGCCGCAGGATGTCCAGCCCGAGATTGATTTTGCAGTTCGCTTCGAGAATCATACGACAAAGATAGGAATTCCGTCGCGGTATGGAAATAAATTCGTAAATTTGTCCGTTCTATCCGAAAACATGAAACGAACGTTCCTCATACTCGGCGGAGTGCTCTCCGGGCTGTTTGCGACCGGTCCGGCCGAAGCGGCGCAGCCCCGCGCACCGCGACTGATCGTGAACATCGTCGTCGGGTCGATGCGGGCCGAAGACCTCGCCCGCTACGGCGACAATTTCGGCGAAGGCGGCATCCGGCGGCTGGTCGAAGGGGGCACGGTCTACACCGGCAGCCGCTACGACTGCCAACAGACCGCAACGCCCGTGTCGCTGGCGACGCTGGCGACAGGCGCGCAACCCTCGATGCACGGCGTCATCGGCCTGCGCTGGGTGGACTACACGGCCAACCGGCCGGTATCGCTGCTGGGCGACGAAGAGAATCCCACGCCCGACCGGCTGATCGTACCCACGCTGGCGGAAACGCTGCTGCAACAAGCGCCGGGAAGCCAAGCGGTAACGATTGCGGCGGAACCCGCGTCGGCCGTCGTGACGAGCGGTCGCGGAGGAACCGCCTACTGGCTGGACGAAAAAGCCCGCTGGGCGTCGTCGCCCGCCTACGTCGAAACGCTGCCCGACTGGGTCGCCCGCAGCAACCGCGAGAACTACAACACGTCGTACGTGGCGACCGAGTGGCGCACGCTCTACGGAAGCGACCGCTACCGCAACACACGCCGCTGGGACGTCGCATTCCCGGAAAAACGGCGGGAAAAGACGGCGGACGGCAAGCGGCGGCTGACCCCCGAAAACGACTACGAACGGCTGCTCTATACGCCGGCAGGCAACACGGCGCTGCTGGGATTCGCCAAGCAGGCCATCGCCCAATACGGACTGGGCAAGGACGAAGTACCCGACCTGCTGAACATCTGTCTCGACCCCTCGCGCCGCATCGCGGAGTGCTACGGGCCCGAATCGGTCGAAGCGGAGGACATGTACTACCGGCTCGACCGTGATTTGGCCGATTTTCTGACTTATGTTTTCGCGCAGGTCGAAAAGGGCGACGTGCTGGTCGTTTTCACGGCGGCGCACGGCACCAGCCCCTCCTGCGACTACGGCCCCCGACCGGCCGACCGTTTCAACACGCGGCAGTTCGCGGTCATCGTCAACGGATTTCTGAACGTGCGCTACGGCTCGGGCGACTGGGTAACGCTGTGCGAGAACAACTGCCTGTGGCTCAACCACAACCTGATTTACGAACGGGGGCTGAACCTCGCGGACGTGCAGAACGAAGTGGCCGTTTTCGCCATGCAGTTCAGCGGCGTGTCGCACGCGCTGGCGGCGACGGCCATGCGTACGAGCTACTTCGGAAGCGGCTATGCCCGCAAGATGCAGAACGGATTCTATCCGCGCCGCTCGGGCGACGTCGTACTGAACCTCGTACCGGGCTGCATCGAAGAACGCGACCGGTGCGTTTCGTCGTCCGGCTCGCTCTACGGCTACGACACGCAGGTACCGTTGATTTTCTACGGCACGGACGTCGGGCCGCAACGCATCGGACGGCAGGTGGAAATGACCGCCGTCGCACCGACGCTGGCCCATGCGGCCGGAATCACCGAACCGTCGGCGTCGGAAGGCGAAGTATTGGAAGAAATCGTCGAACTGTAACGACTATGGACAAGATACAAGAGGAAATCATCGAAGAATTCGCGGTATTCGACGACTGGCTCGACAAGTACGACTATCTGATCGGGCTGGCCGATACGCTGCCGGCCATCGACCCGTCGCACCGCACGGAACAATACCTGATACAAGGCTGCCAGTCGCGCGTGTGGGTGGATGCCCGCATGGACGACGACGGCAAAGTCCGCTACGCGGCCGACAGCGACGCCATCATCACCAAAGGCATCATCGCGTTGCTGATACGGGTGCTGAACGGGCGCACGCCGCGCGAAATACTCGACACGGAACTCTATTTCATCGACGCCATCGGGTTGAGCGCGAACCTTTCGCCCACGCGGTCGAACGGACTGGCGGCGATGGTCAAGCAAATGCGGCTCTATGCGCTCGCGTTCGCGGGCAAGCAGGCGGCGGAATAACCAACAGAGGAAGACACATGACACCGGAAGAGATATTGCAGGTAGAAAAAGAGATCGTACTGACACTCAAGAATATCTATGACCCCGAAATCCCGGTCAACATCTACGATCTCGGACTGATTTACGAAATCGACTACATGCCCGACGGCACAGCCAACATCCGCATGACGCTCACGGCCCCCAACTGCCCGATGGCGGATATGCTGGTCGAGGAGGTCGACCAACAGGTCGCCAAAGTCAAAGGCGTGCAGGCGGTGAACGTCGTGCTGACGTTCGACCCCGTATGGGACAAGAGCATGATGTCCGAAGAGGCCCTGCTGGAACTCAACATGCTGTAAGATGACGGAACTCGAAACGCGGACGCTCGAACGGCTGCGGGAAGATCCGGCCAAACACGCGTGCGCCGGATTTTTCGCCGCGATGGACGAGCTGCACTTCCACGAAATCCTCACGGCGCTCGCTTTCGACCGGCTGCATTACAAGATGAAACTGGTCGATACGCTTCGCGGGGAGTGCTCGGGCGACTGGAACCAAACCTTTTATCAACTCTATTTCCGCACGCTGGGCGACGGCGACAACCAAGATGCGTTCGTCGAACTGGCACGGCGCGTACCCTACAAAACCGTCCTGCGCGAACGGACGATGCCCCACGCCGTCGAAGCGATGCTGGCCGGCACGTCGGGACTGCTGAAACTTTACGAACTCGACCCCTACCGGCTCGGCCTGCTCCGCACCTACGAACACCTTGCGGCCAAATACTCGCTCGAACCGATGGAGCCTTCCGACTGGACTTTAATAAAAATCCGGCCGGCCAACCACCCGCTGCTGCGCATCGTGCAGGCGGCGGAGTTTTTCGTGCAGGACGAATTCATGATGAACCGCACGATGGAATGCCGCACCCGCACGGAAATCCGGCAACTGTTCGGAGTCGAAGCACCCGCCTACTGGAACGTCCACTACCTGCCCGACGCGCAGGACGACCCGCGCCCCAAGCGCATCGGGGAATTCAAGTGCGACATGCTGGCCATCAACTTGGTGGCCGTGCTGCAATTCGCCTACGGAAGCTACACCGACAACGAATCGCTGCACGAAAACGCGCTGAAACTGCTGGAAACGATTCCGGCCGAGAAAAACAGCCTGACGGAAGGATGGTGCGCAAAACACGTACCCCGACCGAAAAACGCGTTCGAGTCGCAGGCGTTGATTCAACTCTCCAAATCGTACTGCGACAACGGACGGTGCGGCGATTGTCCAGTCGGGCGGCGTATCCTGCACGAAGTACGCCGAACGGCCGCCGAAGAAGAATAACCGGCCGCAGCCGATTGATTTTTCCGTTTTTTTCGTTATTTTTGTAAAAAATCGCACAGACTATGCCCACGATTACACCGCTGACCATATATTGCGCCACGACAATGCTGATTCTGGCCTATCTGCTGGGCTCGATTCCGAGCGCCGTCTGGATCGGCAAAAAATACTACGGGGTCGACATCCGCGAACAAGGCTCGAAAAACGCGGGAACCACCAATATGATGCGTGTGCTCGGCCGCCGGGCCGCCGCACCGGTCTTCGCGCTCGATTTTCTGAAAGGATTCGTCGCCGTGACCATCATCCAGATGCTGCAATACGACGACATCGTCGGCAGCAACGACATCATCAACCTGAAAATCGCCGCGCTGTTCGCGGCCGTGCTGGGACACATTTTCCCGATTTTCGCGGGATTTCGCGGCGGCAAGGGCGTGGCGACGCTGGTCGGCGCCGTGACGGGCATCGTACCCTCCATCGCACTGCTCTGTTTCGGGGTATGGCTCGTCGTGCTGATTTGCACGCACTACGTGTCGCTGGGGTCGATCATCGCCGGATGCTGTTTTCCCGTTTTCACCCTCATCTCGCCCGATACGCGCAGAATCAATCTGTCGTTCATCGTCTTTTCGTTCGTCATCGCCCTGCTGCTGGTCATCACCCACCGCAAGAACATCAAACGGCTGCTGACGCATACCGAATCGAAAACCTACATCTGGCATCCGCGCAAAACCGCGCCCCCGACCCAATCCGCCGCGACGGACGAACGTCCCGAACACGACGAATCCGAGCGGTAACAACCGACGCCCCGCCATGCTGCAAGAAAACCTGATCAAAATCTACGAAGCGAGCTTTCGCGAAAACCGCGAAATGGCCGCGCTGACCGATTATTTCAAGGACGAAACCTTTTCGTACTACGAAATGGCGAAGGAGATCGCCAAAATCCATCTGCTTTTCGAGAAAGCGGGCATCGAACAAGGCGATAAAATCGCGCTCATCGGGCGCAACAACCCCCGCTGGTGCATCACCTACATCGCGACCATTACCTACGGGGCGGTCATCGTACCCATTTTGCAGGACTTCACGGCGGCCGATGTCATCCACATCGTCAACCACTCGGAGAGCCGCCTGCTCTTTCTGGGCGACAACTTCTGGGACCTGATCGAGGAGGAGCAAATCAAGGGAGTCGAAGCCGTATTCTCGCTGACCGATTTCCATGTCATCTACGAGCGCGACGGCAAGACGCTGACCAAATTCCAACGCGACATCCTGAAAAACTACCGCACGCGATACCCGCGCGGGTTCAGCATCAACGACATCGCCTATCCCGATATTCCGAACGACCGGGTCGTGCTGCTCAACTACACGTCGGGCACGACGGGCCACTCGAAAGGGGTGATGCTCACGGTGAACAACCTGACGGGCAACGTGGTTTTCGCCAAAAACGTCTACAACAAACAGACCGGCCAGCACTACTTCCAGAAAGGCGGACGCACGCTGTCGTTCCTGCCGCTGGCCCATGCCTACGGATGCGCGTTCGATTTTCTGACGCCCCTATCGGTCGGCGGCCACATCACGCTGCTGGGCCGCATCCCGACGCCGAAAATCCTGCTCGAAGCGATGCAGGTCGTCAAACCGACGGTCATCTGCACGGTGCCGATGATCATGGACAAAATCTACCGCAAGCAGCTTATGCCGCTGCTCGAAAAAGGCCCGATGTCGATTGCGGTGAAAATCCCGCTCCTCAACACGGCCATCCATGCGGTCATCCGCAAGAAACTGATGGATGCGTTCGGGGGCAATGTGTCGATCGTCATCGTGGGCGGCGCGCCGATGAATCAGGAGACGGAAGCGTTCCTAATGAAAATCCGCTTCCCGATTACGGTGGGCTACGGCATGACCGAATGCGCGCCTTTGATAAGTTTCGCTTCGGACGACGAATTCAAAAAGGGTTCGGTGGGCCGCTACTTGCAAGAACTGCTCGAAATCCGCATCGACTCGCCGGATCCCGAGCACGTCGCAGGCGAAATCATGGTGCGGGGCGAACACGTCATGACGGGCTACTACAAGAACGACCGCGACACGAAGCAGGTGCTTACGGCCGACGGCTGGCTGCATACGGGCGATATGGGGACGCTCGACGCCGACGGCACGCTCTACATACGCGGGCGGTCGAAGACGATGATTCTGTCGGGCAACGGGCAGAACATCTACCCCGAAGAGATCGAAGACAAGCTGAACAACATGTATTTGGTGCTCGAATCGCTGGTCGTGGATGTCGGCAACGGGCATCTGCGGGCGTTGGTCGTGCCGGACTACGAGCAGGCCGAGAACGACGGCGTGCGCGGCGAACTGTCGGAAATCATGCAGCGTAACTTGGAAGAACTGAACGCGCAACTGGCCGCCTACGAGCGCATCAGCGAAATCGTGCTCTACCCCACCGAGTTCGAGAAAACGCCCAAACGGAGCATCAAACGCTATCTCTACACGCCGGCTCTATTGGAGCAGATGAAGTCGCAAGAGGCGAACTGACAGCAGCCGAACAAAAATCGAAACGGGAACCCTCTTTCGAGGATTCCCGCTTGTTTTCAAGGAATAACCGGCGTAACACCGTCTTTTTCAACATAAGCCTGCATGATATACGCAGCTTCTGCTTTCCCGTAGTTGGTCAGCGCATAATTATATGCGGCCTTAACAAGAGCATCTACACCCGGACCGCCGTTCGGGTCATAAGTACTAGTATTCGTAATAGTGTTAATTGTTTGGGCAAGTTGAGCCAAAGTAGCCTTACGACCATCGCGTACCAGAAATCTTGCACAATCCAGTACGAACTCATGAACGATTCTTAACATAAATTATTAGAATGAAAAATGTCAGATTTCGTCTTCGACGATTTCATTAAAATTTTTCCATACCGAAGCGGCTCGGTAGGCGTCGCCGCAACCGACCGGCACATGCAACGAACCGGCCAGCGTTTCGGCCGAGAACACGTCGGTATCAATCCACGCCGGCGTTTCTCTTTCACAATGTACTTCTGTAAATCTACATAGGCTAAATCCCTCCTTTCTAATATAGTTAACACTTTTCGGAATACTCAAAATCCCCGTAAAACCCGTACAACCCTTAAAAGCAAAATTTTCAATCTCTGTAACCCCCTGCGGGATAACCAAATCACCTGTAAAGCCACTACATTCCCTAAAAACAGAGCTTTTGATCCCTATAAGTCCTTGCGGAAGCATCAAATCGCCTGTAAAACCGATACCGTAAAAAGCATAGTTTCCGATTGTCGTAACTCCTTGCGGGATAACCAAATTGCCCTTAAAACCGATGCAATTCTGAAAAGCAGAGCTTCCGATCTCTGTAACCCCCTCTGGGATAACCAAATCGCCCGTAAAACCGCCGCAATTCTGAAAAGCAGAGCTTCCGATTGTCGTAACTCCTTGCGGGATAACCAAATTGCCCACAAAACCGCTGCAATTCTGAAAAGCAGAGCTTCCGATCGTCGTAAGCCCCTGCGAGATAACCAAACCGCCCGCAAAACCGGTACAGCCAGAAAAAGCAGAACTTCCGATCTCTGTAACCCCCTCTGGGATAACCAAATTGCCCACAAAACCGCTGCAATTTTGAAAAGCAGAGCTTCCGATTGTCGTAAGCCCCTGCGGAAGCACCAGCGCACCGGTCAAACCGCAACAATTATAAAAAGCATACGCCCCGATTTCCGTGACCCCACTCGGAATATCGGCTTGTTTCAACGATGAAAGGCTATGGAACGCACGAGCCCCGATTTTCTTTAAGGTTTTCGGCAGTTTAATTTCTGTCAAAAGAGTACCCTCGAAAGCACTGGTGGGCAATGCCTCCACATCGGCATCCTCCAAATCTAACGACCACAACGTAGGCAGAACCTTCAAGGTGGCGAAATCGGCGTCGTTCAACGTACCGGAAACCACCGTCAATTCGGCGATTTTGTTCTTGTCGTACTGCGCCGACAAGACCGCATCCAACGTTCCGGGCGTCTCGACCGAAACGACCGCGTTCTCGAAAGTAGTCAGGTAGCCGACCTCGATAGCCGCCATGACGATCTGCCGACCGTCGGAAACCGTAAGGATCAATTTATTCGCAGTCGGATTCGCCGTTTTGATATTGATGCGTCCGGTCGCACCGTTCGGCGTTACCGTAGGCGTATAGACCCCGTTCGCATACAACATCTCGACCTTGACAATCGGTTCGGCATCGCCGACGAGGCCGGAAATCGTGTAGGTGATGGTTTTCGATTCGTTGCGGGCGAATTCCAGTTTCTCAACGTCGGCCCCTTTCTCCTGAAATTTGACGGTGAGCCCCCGCAAGCGCGGAATCGTAATGGTCGTTTTGCCGTCGGCCAGCGTGAAAATCACCGCATCGTCCGTATCCTGCACGTCGGAGAAAAGCGAATCGCCCGAAGCACCGACCTCGCCCTTGTCACCCGTCGCCCGGCCCAACCGCTGCCACGCAATCCCGTCGTAGGAGAGGTACCAATCCCCCTCCTCGATTTTGAACTGCGGCGTGAGGCCGGCCTCACCGGTTTCGCCAGCTGCGCCAGCCTCGCCCGTCGTCGGGATGCGGTTGCCGGCCGAATCGGTCAACGGCTGTCCGTCGAGCGTCCAGTAATAGACCCCATCAACCGCCTCGACCCCGATCTCAGGCATGTAGGGCGTTCCTGCCGAACCGGAACCGGCCCCATCCTTGCCATCCGCACCATCTTTGCCGTTGTAAACCGTGATGGGGCCGTTCTTCGCAAAGGTAATCGTGTAGCCTACTTGCTCGCCGTTCTGCGACACGGGCACGACACCCGTAATCCAGTCGTTCTGCTGCAAAGCCGCCGTCAGCGTTTGCAAGTCGGCAATGCCGGAATTCAGCTGTTTGCACAACTCTTCCAACTTCGCCACACGCTCTTCGAGCCCGTCCATCCGGTCGAGCAAAGCGGAATCGTCGTAATCGCCGCCGCAACCGAACAGCAACACGACCGCAACCGATAAAAAGAAAAATCTTTTCATTGTTCCTGCGTTTTCCGTTGCGCGGCTCCTGCAACGGTCTTATTCTATTTGGGTTAAAATAGAAAGTGCGGAGTCGAATTTTCGTTTATCATGCTGAAGGTTGTAGCGGACCCAAACGAAATAAACGATGCAATACCCCACACTTGAACAGATGCGGCGGTATCGGCACAAGAGGCGCGACACCCGCTATCTGAACAAGAAAGAGTGCTGTTCGTTGTCCTTCGTTTTTGAAAACTGCTACATTTTCAGCATAGGACAGTGCGAAAAAACACTTTCGTATGTAATCGACCGACTCGGAGCCAGTCGTTACAAAGGTAACGATTTTTCGCAAACGAACAACACTCGGACGTGAGGTATTGCACCCACAAAACAAGGAAAAACCGCTCGAACCGGAGGACGGTTCCCGATATTTTGCTACCTTTGAACCATGAAGATCTCGAAAAAGCAGACGATCGGCGAGAACCTGCTCTACCTGATGGTCTGGCTGGCCATCATCTTGGTGCCGGTGCTCAACTCGAAGATGATGTCGGAGCTGCACGTCAGTCTGGAAAACGTGCTGACGACGTGGCGCAAGATAGCCCCCTATCTGATCATCTTTCTCGTCCACAACTGCATCATCGCGCAACGCTATCTGCTCCGTCACAAGTATTGGAAATACCTGCTTTCCGATCTGCTGCTCATCGTCTGCGTCTTTACGGTCGTGGAGTTCCACCAGACCCACTACATAGCAGAAACGACCCTCAACGACATGGCGGACAACGCGGCGCGACACAAGGCGTCGTTCACCGACTTGGAGATGTACTGGAACATCATTCTGGGACTCTTCATGACGGGCGCGAACTCGGGCATCAAGCTGATGTACCAGTCGATCCGCGACGAGCAGAAGATGAAGGAACTCAACGAGCAGAACATGCAGGCGCAGATGGATTATCTGAAATACCAGATCAATCCGCACTTCTTCATGAACACGCTCAACAACATCCACGCGCTGATCGACATCGACACCGAATCGGCCAAAAACGCCGTCATCGAACTCTCGAAGATGATGCGCTACGTGCTCTATGACTCGGAACGCGAAACCATCTCGCTGGAACGCGACATCCAGTTTCTGAAAAACTACATCGAGCTGATGCGCATCCGCTACACCGACGCGGTAGACATCCGCGTGGAACAGCCCCCCAAACTGCCGCGCCGCATCTCCATTCCGCCGCTGCTGCTGATCGTTTTCGTCGA
Source organism: Alistipes senegalensis (assembly GCA_023665825.1). Lineage (GTDB taxonomy): Bacteria > Bacteroidota > Bacteroidia > Bacteroidales > Rikenellaceae > Alistipes > Alistipes senegalensis_A. The sequence continues at coordinate 550,656 of JAMPDE010000002.1, forward strand.
AAACGCCTTCAAGCACGGCGTGAGTTCGCACCGGCCGTCGTTCATCCACATCGCCATCGACTGCACCGAAGAAAGGGTAACGGCCGTCATCGCCAACAGCCGCCCGCGAAGCCGAACCGCCGGCGGGCGCACGAAAAACACGAACCCTGCGGGAACGGCAGCCCGCGCGACGGACGCGGCAAACACGACAGTTTCGGCGAATGCGGCAGGCACGCAGAAGACGGAGGGCATCGGACTGAAAAACGTCCGCAAGCGGATGGAACTGCTCTACGGACCGAAAAATTATGTGCTCCGCATCGACGAAACGGCTGATGTCTATACCGTACACCTCGAAATCCCGACGCTCCATGCTTAAATGTATCGCCATAGACGACGAGCCGCTGGCCCTGCGCCAACTCTCGGGCTACATCGCCAAACTACCCTACTTGGAGCTGGTGGCGACGTGCAGCAATGCCCTCGATGCCCAGCAGCTGCTGGCACGGCAGCCGGTCGACCTGATTTTCGTGGACATCAACATGCCCGACCTGAACGGCGTGGATTTCGTCCGCTCGCTCGTCGAACGGCCGATGGTCGTGTTCACCACCGCCTATTCGGAGTACGCCATCGAAGGATTCCGGCTCGACGCGGTGGATTACCTGCTCAAACCGTTCGATTTCGCCGATTTCAGCCGCGCCGCGACCAAAGCGCATTCGCTCTACGAACTGCGGCAGAACCAACGGGCGACCGCAGACGAAGAACCGGCCTCCGAAGCCGAACCGAAAGACAAGGAGTACATCTCGGTCAAAGCCAACTACAAGGTTTCGCTCATCAAAATCGCAGACATCGTCTACTTGGAGAGCGAGGGCGAATACGTACGGATGCACCTCGCGGACGGGACGACCGTCACGACCCTTTTTCGGCTAAAAAACATGGAGACGGCGCTGCCTGCGGAACATTTCATGCGGGTGCACCGCTCGTACATCGTCAACCTCGACTGCATCCGCTCCTACGTGCGCGGACGCATCTATCTGTCTGAAACCGAGTACGTTCCGATCGGGGAAATCTACAAGGAAGGGTTCCAGCGCTTCATCGAAACGCGTTTTCGGAATCTGACCGAACCGTCAGCCCAATAATCGGGGAAAATCCGCCAAAGGCGTATACGTCTGCTCATCACGCTCGTAACAATAGTGCGTCAGCCCGTTGGTCAGCACGAGGTAACGGGCACCGAGCACCGAATTGTAACGCACGGCCTGCTGCAAGGTCGTGCGGTCGATGCGCACGTCGGGCGCCTTGCATTCGGCCAGCAGCAGCGGCTGCGCCGCATCGTCCACCACCACGACATCCGCCCGCTGGGGCTGTCCGTTGAGCGGCACGGGGTATTCCTGCACGATGCGCAACGGCTGAACGCCGCAATGTTCGGTCAAATACGCAATCAGATGCTGCCGTACCCATTCTTCGGGCGTCAGCACGAGATAAATGCCCCGCAGCGCATCCCACACTTCGATGCGCCCGTCGCGACGGCGGGCGCGCAGGCGGACTGCCGGGAAACGCAGGGCGGGCAAGCCGGACGGTTCGACGGATTCAGGGAGTTCGGGCGACTGGGACATCGTACTATCGGATTTTTTGCGTAACTTTGTCCTGTAAAGATACGAATTATGCGCAAAATTTCGATTTTCATACTCTTGTTTTCGTTCGCAGCCGGAGAATTCGCCCCGTTGCAAGCACAACCGGCCCTCACGTCGGGACGCGAACCCGCGCGCAGCGAATGGCGCGGCTATCCGTCGCAGGAAGAGGCGGCCGCCGCAAGCACGGCCGACCACCGCTATCTGCACAATCTGACGGAGTGGACGCAAGCGGACGGCATATTCAGCACACCGTTCACCGTGCCGTTCGGCTGGGTCAACCGGCAAGTGCTGTTCCACTTGGATTCGGCGACGGCCGCCTACGAAGTACTCGTCAACGGCCGCCCCGTCGGTAATAATGCCGATCCGTGCGTACCTGCCGAATTCAACGTCACCAAATACACGCACGAAGGGCGCAACACGCTCGAAATCAAACTGCGGCCGGCCGCCGAAACCGCCCCGCTCGAAAGCTGGCGCACCGATTCGCAACCGACGATCGGCAACGCATGGGTCGCGAGCCGGCCGACCCTGCATATCCGCGATGTACTGACGCACACACAATCGAGCGGCAACGGAGCGGCGACGGCCGACATCGGATTGGTCGTCAGAACCCGGTCGCTCAATCCGCGCACGTCGCGCATCCACTACGAACTGCTCGCACCGACCGGCGAACGCATCGCGGGCGGCACGCAGCCGATTACGCTCGAAATGCGCGGCGAAGACACCTTGCATTTCTTGGCGGCCGTGCCCGACACGCTGCTATGGAGCCCCGAACGCCCCGTACAATGCACGCTGCGGCTGAAAACCCAGCACGAGGGACGGTTCGTCGAATATGCAGAACTGCCACTGGGATTCCGCACCGTCGCAACGGATAAGGCGGGGCAGCTATCGCTGAACGGACGGGAAACAATGTTGTTGAGCTGCGAAGCGGCACCCGACATCCCGCTGCAAGAACTGACCGCCCTGCGCGAAAAGGGATTCAATACGCTGCGGCTGAAAGCCGGAACCGTACGGCCGGGACTTTACGCCGATTGCGACCGCACGGGGATGCTGGTCATCGCACAAGCCCCCGTCGACACGAGCAAGAGCGGCCCCTCACGCAAGATAGGAGCCAATCCGTCGAACGACCCGCGCTGGAAAGAGCATTTCATCGAACGCGTCGAAGATGCCTATCATGCCGCAAAACGGCACCCGTCGGTCATCGCGTTCGGGCTGGCCGAAAATTCGGCGAACGGCATCTGCCTGTACGAAAGCTATCTGTCGGTCAAGCAGTTCGGCGACGACCGCCCGTTCATCTATCCGGACGGCGGCAACGAATGGAACAACGACCCGCTGAAAAAATAACGGGTTCCGTCGTTGCACCCGGCGAACCCGATGCAACCACCGCAATACTATAACAGAAAAGGCCCCTCCGAACGAGGGGCCTTTATCGTAGCAAGATAGACGGGCTACCGCTCCATTCGGCGCAGGAAGCACTCGATGGTATTTTCCATCAGGCAGCAGATCGTCATCGGGCCGACACCGCCCGGCACCGGCGTGATGACCGATGCGCGCGGCTCCACCTCCGCAAAATCCACGTCGCCGCACAACTTGCCCGTTTCGGGATCGCGATTGACCCCCACATCGATCACGGCGGCACCCTCGCGCACCATATCGCCCTTGATGAACTTGGGGCGTCCGACGGCCACGACCAGAATATCCGCCTGCCGCGTGACAGCCCCCACATCGGGCGTACGGCTGTGCGCCATCGTTACCGTCGCGTTCGCATCGAGCAGCAGTTTCGACACGGGCAAGCCCACGATATTGCTGCGGCCGACCACGACGGCGTGCCGCCCCTCGATTTCGACGCCCGCCGCACGCAACAACCGCAAGATGCCTTTCGGCGTACAAGGCAGCGTACAAGGCTGTTTCTGCCACAACGCCGCGACATTGGCCGGATGGAATCCGTCGACATCCTTCGCACGGTCGATAGCGGCAATCACCCGGTCGGTGTCGATGTGCTTCGGCAAAGGCAACTGCACCAAGATGCCGTCCACGTCGGAATCGACGTTCAATTGCGCGATGAGGTCGAGCAGTTCCGGTTCCGAAATCGTCGCAGGACGCCGCAGGGTCGTATTCCGAATCCCCACTTCGGCCGAAGCCTTCGCCTTACCGGTCACGTAACTGACACTGGCAGGATCATCGCCGACCAGAATGACCGCCAAATGGGGCGTACGCCCGTATTTTTCGGGAAACGCAGCAACCTGCGCCGCCATTTCGACCTTCAAACGGGCCGACAACTCCTTACCGCTGATGATTTTCGCCATATATCGCTTGTTTGATTTGTCCGAAAGGTATATAAAAATGCAATGCACAGAATCCGACCGTCCACAATCCGCCCATGCTCAACGCCTGATTGGGAACGGTAAGCGTCGGCCCCTCTTCGACGCAGAGCTCTTCCGCACCGATATGGAACGACAAAACGCACATTGCCAACCCTACCAGAATTCCGCACGGCGCCAACCACCACCGCCGACGCCACCGGTCGTTCAACCGGTAGATGAACCGCAACGGCAAACCGACCACTCCCAACAGGGCAACCGTTACGACGGTCAGTAGGAACATCCAAGCCGAATTGAGAGCAAAGGCGAAGAGCCCCTCCACGCCACTCCAATCCCACCAAACCGTGACCGCAAGATTCATTGCAGTGATTATTCCCACAGCCAGCGGAAACTGGTAAACGACATGCCACTCGCGACGTATCAGACCCGGAATCCGCATCAATCCTCGAAAGCCAAATGACCGATGTCGGTACGGTGGAACAGGTTCTCGCAGTCGATGCGGGCGACGTTGCGCAAAGCGGCCGCACGTGCATCGGCCAAAGTCGCACCCCGACCCAAAATGAACAGCACGCGGCCGCCATTGGTCAGCACGCGGCCCTCCTCGTCGCGGGTTCCCATGTGGTAAACCGTATCATCGACCGCATCCAACCCTTTGATTTCGATTCCTTTCGCATAATCGCCCGGATAACCTTTCGACGCCAGCACAATGCCGAGCGTCGCGAAATCGTGCCACTGCAAAACAGCCTCGCCTCCGTCGGCCACCGCACAAAAAACATCGACGATATCCGAAGCCAGTCGCGGCAGCACCACCTCCGTTTCGGGGTCGCCGAAGCGTGCATTGAACTCGATGACCTTGATTCCCTGCGGCGTTTTCATCAGCCCACCATAAAGCACGCCCGTGAAAGGACTCCCTTCGGCGACCAGCGCAGCGGCAACGGGCCTCATGATGTGTTCCAACGCGTAACGCTCGTCGTCGGGCGTGATGAACGGCACGGGCGAATAGGCCCCCATGCCGCCCGTATTGGGCCCCTTGTCGCCATCGAACGCCCGTTTGTGGTCCTGCGCCGACACCATCGGCCATACTTTCTCACCCGACACGAAGCACATGAACGAAAATTCGGGCCCCGTCAGGCACTCCTCGACGACCACGCGCCCCGCGCCGAAGCGATCGTCCAACAACATGTCGCGCAGGGCAGCGTCGGCCTCTTCCAACGTTCCGGCGACGACGACTCCCTTACCGGCAGCCAATCCGTCGTACTTCAAGACGATGGGCACACCCTGCCGCTCGACGTAGGTGCGGGCCTGCTCGTAGTCGTCGAACGAGCAATAAGCGGCAGTCGGGATTCCGTGCCGCGTCATCAGCTCTTTGGCGAACTCTTTGGACGATTCGATGCGGGCGGCCGCTTTCGTAGGACCGAAAATCCGCAGACCGACCGCGCGGAACGTATCGACGATGCCGGCGGCCAAAGCCGCTTCGGGCCCGACGACGGTCAGCCCGATTCGTCGCTCGACGGCGAAGTCGCGCAAATGCTTGACGTCGGTTTCGCGAATGGCGACGCACTCGGCCTGCCGGGCGATACCGGCGTTACCGGGTGCGCAATAGATTTTTTCGACCTGCGGCGACCGCGCCAACGCATCGACGATGGCGTGCTCGCGGCCGCCGGAACCGATAACCAAAACTTCCATATTTTTTCTATTTACTATCAGCGGCGCGAACGGGTGGAACAGCACAGCGACCCGCTCTCGCCCACTAAAAACCCGTTCTTAACGGGTCAGTGCTTAAAATGGCGTTCGCCCGTGAACAGCATCGCGATACCGAGTTCGTTCGCCTTGCGAATCGAATCCTCGTCGCGCACCGAACCGCCCGGCTGGACGATGGCCGCGACGCCGAACTCGCCAGCCAACGTCACGCAATCGTCGAACGGGAAAAATCCGTCGGAAGCGAGCACCAGCCCCTCGTTATGACCGGCCGTGTGCGCCACGCGAAGCGCGATTTCGGCCGACCCGATGCGATTCATCTGACCGGCCCCGATGCCCAGCGTCTGGCCCTCCTTGACGACGACGATCGCATTGGATTTCACGTGCTTGACGATCCGCCAAGCGAAATCCAGATCGGCCATCCGCGCATCGGCGGGCCGTTTCTCGGTGACGCACATATCGGCCGTTACGGAGCAGGTCGAAGTGTCCAAATCCTGCACCAGCAAACCGCCGTTGACGCTGACGTACTGCCCCACGTCGCCCGCCGCATCGTCCATCGGCACCTCCAACAACCGCAGGTTCTTCTTGGTTCGGAGCACTTCGAGCGCATCGTCGTCGAACTTCGGCGCCATGACGATTTCCAGAAAAACGGGCTTCATCAGTTCGGCCGCCTCGCGCGTCACGGTGCGGTTGGTCGCGACGATACCGCCGAAAATCGACACTTTGTCCGCCTCGTAAGTCTTCGTCCACGCTTCGACGACATCCTTGCCGACAGCCGCGCCGCAGGGATTCATGTGTTTCAAGCCGACGCAGAACGGCTCGCGGAATTCGCGCACGATGCACAGCGCGGCGTTGGCGTCCTGTATATTATTATAAGACAACTCCTTACCATTCAACTGCCGGGCGAATGCCAGCGAATAGGGCACGGGTTGCTGCTCGCGGTAGAATTTGGCCGACTGGTGCGGATTCTCGCCGTAGCGGAGCGACTGCGCAAGGGTGTACTCCAAGAACAGTTTCTCTTCCAGACCGGCCTGCGCCCGCATGTAGGTGGCGATCATCGCGTCGTACTGGGCCGTATGCGTATAGGCTTTGGCCGAGAGTTGCAGACGGGTCTCCTTGCGGGTCGTCCCCTCGCTGCGAATCTCGTCGAGCACGCGAGTGTAATCCGCAGGGTCGCAGACCACCGTCACGTCGGCCCAGTTCTTGGCCGCCGAGCGCAGCATCGACGGGCCGCCGATGTCGATGTTCTCGACCGCCTCCTCCATCGTAACCCCCGCTTTGGCAATGGTCTGCCGGAACGGATAAAGGTTCACGCACACCATGTCGATGTATTCGATGCCGTTGTCGCACAGTGCCTGCACGTGCTCCGGCAAGTCGCGGCGAGCCAACAGACCGCCGTGCACCGCAGGGTGCAAGGTCTTGACCCGTCCGTCGCAGATTTCGGGAAAACCCGTCACGTCGCTGATGTTCAACACCTCGATGCCGCTTTCGCGCAACAGTTTCATGGTGCCGCCGGTGGCGATGATCTCCCACCCCGCCAGCCGCAGGCCGCGCGCGAACTCCACGACACCCGTCTTATCGCTTACGCTGATTAACGCTCTCATAAGGTAACTTTATTTATTCGTTTGTTTTATTCTTTTCGTTTCAACACGCCCGCTATCGCCCGGACGTAGAGTGCGTGTTCCACCGCATGGATTCGGGAAAGCAGCTCCTCCTTGTCGCCGCCGTCGTACCCGAAAGCCTCTTGCGCGATGATGCGCCCGCCGTCGATCGAAGCGTCGACGTAATGCACCGTAACGCCGAAAACCTTCACGCCGTATTCCAATGCCTGCTCAACAGCATGCGCCCCGCGAAAAGCGGGCAGCAACGAAGGGTGGATGTTGATGATCCTGCCTTCATAAGCCTGCAACAACGTATCGCCCACGATGCGCATGTAACCCGCCAAACAGACCAATTCGACCTCCGCCGCATCGAGCCGCCGGACGATTTCCGCTTCGTAATCGGCTTTCGAGGCGTACTCTCGCGCCGAAAAGACGAAACAAGGGACTCCGTGAGCGGCCGCCCGTTCGACGACCTTCGCGCCGGGCCGGTCGCAGACGACGAGCACCGCCCGAGCATCCAGCCCGCCCTGTTCGCAGGCCGAAACGATGGCCTCGAAATTCGTCCCCTCGCCGCTGGCGAAAACCGCAATCCGGTGCATGCTCAACGGATGACGACGCCCGGTTTGTCGGTAATCCGGCCGATGACCGAAGCCCGTTCGCCGGCAGCGGTCAACAAGTCGATAGCCTGCTGCGCTTCGGCGGCGTCGAGCGCGATGACCATGCCGATGCCCATGTTGAAGATGTTGAACATCTCGCGGTGCGGCACGCGGCCGTATTTTTCGAGGAAGCGGAAGACGGGCAGAATCTCCCACGAACCCTCGTCGATTTCGATGCCCTGCCCCTCGCGGAGGATGCGCGGGATGTTTTCGTCGAATCCGCCGCCCGTGATATGGCTGATGCCGTGCACGTTGCAGCGGCGGACGACCTCCAACACCTGCTTCACGTAGATTTTCGTCGGGGTCAGCAGCACCTCACCCAACAGCTTGTTCGACAGCTCAGGGTAAGAGCGGTGCAGGTCGAATCCGTTGTCGTCGACGATTTTGCGCACGAGGCTGAACCCGTTGGAGTGGACGCCGCTCGAAGCGATGCCGACGAGCACATCGCCCACAGCGACTTTCGAGCCGTCGATCAGCTGCGATTTCTCGACGGCACCGACCGTAAATCCGGCAATGTCGTATTCGCCGTCGGCATACATGCCCGGCATCTCGGCCGTCTCGCCGCCGACCAGCGCGCAACCGGCCTGACGGCACCCTTCGGCGACACCGGCGACGATCGCTTCGATTTTCTGCGGCTCGTTGCGGCCGACGGCCACGTAGTCGAGAAATTCGAGCGGTTCGGCCCCCTGCGCCAAGACGTCGTTGACGCACATGGCCACCGCGTCGATGCCGATCGTATCGTGCTTGTCCATCGCGAAAGCCAGTTTCAGTTTGGTGCCCACGCCGTCGGTACCGCTGACCAACACCGGCTCGCGGAAACCGAGCGCCGAAAGGTCGAACATCCCGCCGAACGCGCCGATATTGCCCATCGACCCGATGCGCGCGGTCGAAGCCACGTGTTTCTTGATGCGACGCACCACTTCGTATCCGGCTTCGAGATTCACGCCGGCCTGTTCATAAGATTGAGCCATAGTTTTTCCGTTTATTTATCATCCTTGTTCGCCTGCGTCACGGACTGGTACAACGCCGTCGGGTAGTTGCCCGTGAAACAAGCCATGCACAACTCGCTGCGTCCGCCCGCCTGCAACAACGCTTCGGGCGAAAGGAACCGCAACGAATCGCAACCGATTTCGCGCCGCACCTCCTCGACGCTCTTGTGCGCCGAAATCAACTCGTCGTAAGTCGAGGTGTCGACCCCGTAAAAGCAGGGGCTCATCATGGGCGGCGAAGCAATGCGCACATGCACGGCGGAAGCCCCCGCGTCTTTGAGCATCGCAACGATGCGCCGCGACGTAGTACCCCGCACGATAGAGTCGTCGATGAGGACGACCCGTTTGTCCCGCACAATCGTGCGCACGGCCGAGAGTTTCATCCGCACGCCCTTTTCGCGCAGCTCCTGCGTGGGCTGGATGAACGTGCGGCCGATATACTTGTTCTTGATAAGCCCCATTTCGTAGGGCAGGCCGCTCGCTTCGGCATAACCCATCGCGGCGCTCAAACTCGAATCGGGCACGCCCACGACGATGTCGGCGTCGGCCGGAGCCTCCTGCCACAGCAGGCGTCCCGTCTCCTTGCGGAACGCGTGGACGTTGCACCCCTCGATGTCGCTGTCCGGCCGCGCGAAGTAGATGTACTCCATCGAACACATCTGGCGGCGTTTGTATTGCGAATAATCGCGGCTGCGCAGCCCGTGCGCGTCGATCGTGACGATTTCGCCCGGCTCGACGTCGCGCAGGAACTCCGCACCCAGCACGTCGAAAGCGCACGTCTCACTCGACACGACGTACCCGTCGCCCAAACGCCCGATAGAAAGCGGCCGCAGGCCGTATTTGTCGCGGCAGGCGTAAATGCGGTTCGCCGTCATGATGAGAAAGGCGAACGCCCCTTCGAGCATGTTCAGCGCGTCGATAATGGCGAAGATGCGCGGACGGTCGTGGTAGCGGGTCTCTTTCTTGATGAGGTGGGCGAGGATTTCGCTGTCCGAAGTCGACTGGAAAAGGCTGCCCTTATTTTCAAGGTACTGCCGCAGCTGAACCGAATTAACTAAATTGCCGTTGTGCGCCAGCGCGAAATCGCCCGTATTGTGGCGGAACAGAAACGGCTGGATGTTCTCGCTCGTGTTGCCGCCCGACGTGGAATAACGCACGTGGCCGATGGCCGTTTCGCCCGCAAGGCCGGACAGTTTGTCGCCGTTGAAGACTTCGGTGACCAATCCCGCGCCCTTGACGCGGTGGAACCGGCCCTCCGAATCGACGCTCACGATGCCGCACCCCTCCTGCCCGCGATGCTGCAAGGCATGCAGGCCGTAGTAGGACAACGAAGCGGCGTTCGGCACCCCGAAGATCCCGAACACACCGCACTCCTCGTGCAACTCGCGGTCGTTCATCACCTGCTGCACCATGCTACCCGAGCGCCTTTTTCAACCGTTCGAGAATCTCCTCGTAGGCCTCGCGCACGCGGCCCAAGTCGCGGCGGAAGCGGTCTTTGTCGAGTTTTTCGTTGGTCGAAGCATCCCACAGACGGCACGTGTCGGGCGAAACCTCGTCTGCCAAGACGATTTCGCCATCGGAGGTCTTGCCGAATTCGATTTTGAAGTCGATGAGGTTGATGTTCATCTTGGCGAACATGCCTTTCAGCACCTCGTTGATGCGGGCCGTCATGGCATAAATCCGCTCCAACTCCTCGTAGGTGACGGCACCGAGCGCAACGGCGTGGTGGTCGTTGATAAGCGGGTCGCCGAGTTCGTCCTTTTTGTAGCAGATGTCGTAGATGACGTTCGACGGCTTCGTCCCCTCCTCGATGCCCAGACGCTGCGCCATCGAACCGGCAATGACGTTGCGGACGATGACTTCGAGCGGAATGATGCTGACGCGGCGGCAAAGCTGGTCGCGCTCGTTGAGCGTCTCGATGTAGTGGGTCGGGATGCCGGCTTTCTGCAACTCGTGGAAAATCAAGGTCGAAATGGCGTTGTTCAATACGCCCTTGTTTTCGATGGTCGCTTTCTTGATGTTGTTGAAAGCCGTCGCGGCATCCTTGTAGTGGATGATGATCCGTTCGGGGTCGTCGGTCAGGAAGACCTGTTTCGCTTTGCCCTCGTAGAGCATTTCGAGCTGTTTCATATTCTTATTAATTTTTTCTTGAATTTCGGTCAAATGCCTTACGTTTACTGTTTGCGAAAATAGTTCACGGCATTGCGGAACAGCGGCTGCTCCTTGTTGCCCGCGATGTTGCGGAACACATTGGGTTCCCAACGCTCGGTGTGGCCCATCTTGCCGAGAATCCGGCCGTCGCGCGAGACGATGCCCTCGATCGCGTAGGACGAACCGTTGGGGTTGCAGGGCGCATCGGCGGTGGGCTGGCCGTCGGGGCCGGCGTACTGGAACGCCACCTGCCCGTTGGCGAACAACTCGCGGGCGAGCTCCTCGCCGACGACGAATTTGCCCTCGCCGTGACTTACGGCAATCGCGTGCAGGTCGCCCGGCTCGAAACCGGCCAGCCAAGGCGAGCAGACCGAAGCCACGCGCGTCGTGACGATCTGCGAAATATGGCGGTTGATATCGTTGCGGAAGAGCGTCGGCGACCCGTTGTTCGTCAAGCCCAAACGCCCGTAAGGCAGCAGACCCGACTTGACCAGCGCCTGAAAACCGTTGCAGATGCCGAGAATCAGGCCGCCGCGATCGAGCAGGGCGTGGATTTCGTCGCGAATATCCTTGTTGTTCAATACATTGACGATGAATTTCGCACTGCCGTCGGGTTCGTCGCCCGCCGAGAAACCGCCGCTCAACACCAAGATATGGCATCGGCGCAACTCCTCTTTCATCGCGGCGATCGACCGCAGAATATCGTCGCCGCCGAGATTGCACAGGACGCTCGTACGCACTTCGGCCCCCGCGCGACGGAATGCCCGCGCGGTGTCGTAATCGCAGTTGGTACCTGGAAAGACGGGCAGATAAGCTACGGGGTGTTCCACCGGTTCGCCCTCGTATTCGACCGTGCGGCATACAGGCTCGGCGGCGAGCATCGGCGCACGATTGTCGCCCTTGTCGGGATAGACCTCCGCGTAACGCTCCGTATTGGCCGCGTAGAGCGATTCGAGCGGCATCCGCACGCCCGCGACGGTAATGGCCGCGTCGTCGGTCGTGGTGCCGACCAGTTCGGCGGCGGAGTATGCGAGTTCGCCCGTACACTCGACCAAAATCGACCCGTAGGCGTAATCGTAGAGATGCGCTTCATCGTACGCGACCTCAACGCCGATTTCGTTGCCGAAAGCCATTTTAGCAAGCCCTTCGGCCACACCGCCGAACCCGACCGACCAAGCGGCGACGACCGTTCCATCGGCGATGCGGTCGCTCACGAAGTCGAAATTACGTTTCAACTGCTCGGTGTCGGGCATGCCGTTGGCGCGGGGCGTATGACGAATCATATAGATACGGTCGCCCGCCCGTTTCAGATCGGTGGAAATCACCGTGCGGGCATCGACGGTCGTGATGCCGAACGCCATGAGCATGGGCGGTACGTTTATGTCTTGGAACGTGCCCGACATCGAATCCTTGCCGCCGATAGCGGGCAGCCCCAGCTCGACCTGCATCCGCAAAGCGCCGAGCAAGGCCCCCAACGGTTTGCCCCACGACGAGGCTTCGCGCGTCATGCGCTCGAAATACTCCTGATAGGAGTAGCGCATGCGGTCGTAACGTCCGCCCGCTGCAACGACCTTCGCGGCCGCCTCGACGACGGCATAGGCCGCCCCGTGATAGGGGCTCCACGACGCAATGAACGGATTGTAACCGAACGCCATGATGCTGGCCGTGTCGGTATAGCCGTCGGTCGGGAGTTTCTGCACCGACACCTGCGTCTCGCTGCGCTGCGTGCGCCCGCCGAACGGCATCAGCACGGTCGAAGCGCCGATGGTGGCGTCGAACATCTCGATCAATCCGCGCTGCGACAGCACGTTGCGGTCTTTCAGGTTGTTCGCGAAGCGGTCGGCGACCATTGCCCCCTCTACCTCACGGGCGAACGGGTCACGCGCATCCACAGCAGCGATGACCGCTTCGGCGTGATGCCGGGCTCCCGCGCTGTCGATGAACTCGCGCGAAAGGTCGACCACCTTGCGGTCGCGGTAGAACATCCGCATGCGAGCCGTATCGGTGACGTCGGCGACCTCGACCGCTTCGATATTCTCTTCGCGGCAATAACCCAAGAACGCGGCGACGTCCCCAGCCTCGACGACGACGGCCATGCGTTCCTGCGATTCGCTGATAGCCAACTCCGTAGCATTCAGGCCGCTGTATTTCACGGGCACGCGGTCGAGGTAGATGTCCAGCCCGTCGGCCAACTCGCCGATAGCGACGCTCACGCCGCCCGCCCCGAAATCGTTCGATTTTTTGATCAATCGGGTTACCTCTGCCCGACGGAACAGCCGTTCCAGCTTGCGTTCTTCGGGCGCATTGCCTTTCTGCACCTCGCTGCCGCAGGTTTCGAGCGAACGGGCATCATGCTCTTTCGACGAACCCGTCGCCCCGCCGATGCCGTCGCGGCCCGTCCGACCGCCCAACAGCAGGATTTTATCGCCTGCGACGGGCGTTTCGCGGCGCACGTGCTCCGCCTTGACCGCGCCGACGACGGCGCCGACCTCCAACCGTTTGGCGACGTAACCGTCGTGGTAGATTTCGCGCACGTGGGTCGTGGCAAGGCCTATCTGGTTGCCGTAGCTCGAATAACCGGCCGCCGCCTTTTTGGAAATGACGCTCTGGGGCAATTTACCGGGCAAGGTCTCGGCAACGGGCTGCCAGATGTCGCCCGCACCCGTGACGCGCATCGCCTGATAGACGTAGCTGCGGCCCGACAACGGGTCGCGGATGGCCCCGCCCAAGCAGGTCGAAGCCCCGCCGAACGGCTCGATTTCGGTCGGGTGATTGTGCGTTTCGTTCTTGAATTGCAGGAGCCAACGCTCGGTCGCCCCGTCGACCTCAACGTCGACATAGACCGAGCAGGCGTTGTTCTCGTCGCTGACCTCCAAGTCGTCCAACAGCCCGTTGGCTCGCAGGTAGCGCGCCCCAATGGTGGCGATGTCCATCAGGCAGATGCTCTTGTGCTCGCGTCCCAGTTCGCGGCGGATGCGCAGGTAGAGCCCCAACGACTCCTCGATGTCCTCCTTGATGAACGAATCCTCGACCGTGATGCCCTCCAACTCGGTCGTAAAGGTCGTATGGCGGCAGTGATCGCTCCAATAGGTATCCAAGATGCGCAACTCCGTTTCGTAGGGGTCGCGGCCCTCCGCGCGGAAGTAACGCACCACCTCGCGCAGGTCGTCGGCATTCATCGCCAGCCCGTAATTCTTACAGAAACCTTCCAGTTCGCTGTCCGCCAATTCGGAAAATCCGTCGAGCACCGGCACGGGTTTCACTTCGGCCTGCTCCATGTCGGAAAGGCGGCTCAAATCCTTTTCGCGCGATTCGACGCCGTTGATGCAGTAGCGGCGGATGCGTGCCAGCTCGTCGTCGGTCACAGTATCATCTAAAATCAGCAGCCGCGACGAACGGATGCGCACGTCGGCCGACGGGTCGATCAACCGCACGCAATCAACCGCCGAAGCGGCCCGCTGGTCGAACTGGCCGGGCAGGAACTCGATAGCGAGGTACCGGCGTCCCGCAAGGTCGCACGAATCGGAAACCGTGTCGGTGACGACCTCGCCGAAAACCGCGTAACGGCTCTTGGCGAGCAGCTCGGCCGAGAAGCCGAACAAGTCGTAGACGTTCAACAATCGCAACTCCGAAAGATGCAGGTTCAGGTTGGCGTTCAGTTCGCGGCGCAGGCTCTCGGCCTCGACCCGGAACTGCGGCAGTTTTTCGACGAAAATCCGGTAATTATCCATATTCATTTTAATCTCTAAACAATGCGGCGCTCGGCGTCGCGCGGGCTAAAACAGCCCCGCCCACTCGCGGGCGTATGCTTCGGGCGTCATGCCGACGAACGTGATGTGGCCCATTTTGCGCAGCGGGCGGCTCTCCGTCTTGCCGTAAAGGTGGACGTACACGCCCTCGCGCTGTTCGGCGGCAATCCGTTCGGCGACGGCCAAGTCCCGCCCCAAAATGTTTTTCATCACGGTCGGCGCAACCGATTGCGGTTCCTGCAACGGTTCGCCTGCTAAATAACGCGCCAATTCGCGGAACTGGTTCGTCGTCGCGCCCTCGATGGTGTAATGGCCCGAATTGTGCGGGCGCGGCGCCATTTCGTTGAAATAAATCTCCCCGCCGCGCACGAAATACTCGATAGCCAGAATCCCCCGATACCCGCACTCACGCATGAAGCGTTCGCTCTGCGTGCGCATCCGCGCCGTGATCGCCGCATCGCAGTCGGCCGGCACGAAGCAGAGGTCGAGGATGCCGTCGCGGTGGACGTTGCGCCCGACGGGGAAACTCACGACCTGCCGTTCGTCGGCCACCAGCACGATGCTGGCCTCGAAATCGAACGGCACCCACTCTTCCAGAATACACGGCACCGCCAGCAGGGGCAGCGCCTTGTTGATATCGGCCTCCGTACGCAACACCGCCTGACCGTGCCCGTCGTAGCCCAATGTCCGGGTCTTCAACACGGCGGGCAGCCCTAATTCGGACACGGCACGGCACAAGGAGGCCTCGTCGTCGACCGCCCGGAATTCGGGCGTCCGCAGTCCGTGTTCGCGGGCGTTCCGCTTCTCGCGCAGGCGGTCCTGCGAATCGTAGAGCGGACGATACCCCTGCGGAATGTGGTATTTTTCGCACAACGGCACGAGAATCTCGCCCGGCACGTTCTCGAATTCATAGGTCACGACATCGCTGCGGCGGCACAGCTCCTCAACGGCGGCGGGGTCGTCGAAACGCCCGACGATGCGGTCGTCGCAAGCGGCGAAAGCGGGCGCATCGGGCGCAGGGTCGAGCGCGATGCACCGCACGGGCGCCGCCAACGTCCGGGCCTGCTCGGCGAGCATCAACCCCAACTGGCCGCCCCCTATGATACCGATAGTCTTCATAATTCGATATGCAGCACCTCGTCGGTCTGACGGGCGCGGAACTCCTCCAACTTGGCGGCCAGCCCCTCGTCGCCCAACGCCAGAATCGACACAGCGATCAGCGCGGCATTCTTGGCCCCGTTGATAGCGGTCGTCGCGACAGGCACTCCGCCGGGCATCTGCACGATAGAGAGCAACGAATCCAACCCGTTCAAGGCGCGCGATTTGACGGGCACCCCGACGACGGGCAGCGTCGTGATAGCCGCGACCATGCCGGGCAAATGGGCCGCCCCGCCCGCACCGGCGATGATGACGCCGATACCGCGCGATTTGGCCGTACGGGCGTATTCGTAGAGCAATTCCGGCGTCCGGTGGGCACTCACGACCCGTTTTTCAAAAGGCACGCCGAACGATTCGAGCGTCGCGACGGCATCGGCCATCACCTCGTAATCGCTCACGGAACCCATGATCACTCCCACTTTTTTCATACGGCAAATTTTCGAGTTTCGGAAAAAAACACGAACCGCCACAACATTTCAGTCATGGCGGTCGATATGTTCCTCCCTCCGCACACGTTGTTCGACCAGACAAAAGTAGCGCATTCCGCGCGTCCGGTCAAAGATACGGCCGAGATTCTTTCCACAAATTATCGACAATCCGACGGAATTTTCGCTTCGCAATAAGCACACCGGCAAATGCCGTCCTCGCCGCGCCGGAACAACGCATCGACGTCCTCCGAAGCGGAGATGCACCGCTTGTTGGGGCACACGGCGCCGACGACGATGTAAGGCTCGCCGAAAACCGGCGTCCGCTCGAACGGCTTGTTCCCGTCGGCCCAATTCAGGAGGGTCAGAATCAAGGCCATGCGTACGAATTTGCCGTTCTCGACCTGCCGGAAATAGGCCGCGCGCGGGTCGTTGTCGACCGCACGGGTGATTTCGTTCACGCGCGGCAGCGGGTGGAGGATAATCATATCGCGGCGGGCGGTTTTCAGTTTCACGGGGTCGAGCACGAAACTGTTCTTCACGCGGTCGAACTCCTCCTCGTCGAGAAAACGCTCTTTCTGCACGCGCGTCATGTAGAGGATGTCCAGTTCGGGCATCACCTCCTCCATCGTGCGCACCTCGCGGAATGACAACTGCGAATTAGTCTGCATCTCGTGCAGCATGTAATCGGGCAGGCGCAGCTCTTCGGGCGAAATCAGGATGACGCGAACGCCCGAATAACGCGACAGCGCCTTGATGAGCGAATGGACGGTGCGGCCGAACTTCAAATCGCCGCAAAAGCCGATGGTCAGGTTGTCGAAACGACCCTTTTCGCGCTTGATCGTGAGCAGGTCGGTGAGCGTCTGCGTCGGGTGGGCGTGGCTGCCGTCGCCGGCGTTAATGACCGGAATGCCGGCATACTGCGACGCGACGAGCGGCGCACCCTCCTTGAAATGGCGCATGGCGATGATGTCGGCGAAGCACCGGATGACCCGCACGGTGTCGGCGACGGTCTCGCCCTTCGACACGGACGACGAAGCGGCATCGGAAAAGCCGATGACCTCGCCGCCCAACTCCAACATGGCAGCCGTGAAACTCAACCGCGTGCGGGTCGAGGGCTCGTAGAAGAGCGTGGCCAGTTTCTTGCCCTTGCAGGCCTCGCGGTATTCGTCGCGGTGCGCGATGATGCGCTCGGCCAGCGCGATGATCGCTTCGGTTTCCCCGACCGTCAGGTCGGTGGGGTCTATCAGATGTCGCAACATAAGTTCGTGATTTTTGTTCGCTATTTCATCCAGCTTTCGTCCGACGGGTTGTCGCGGAACTGCAACAGACGGGCCTTGTCTTCGGGACGGATGTATCCCTCGTCGGCGGCAACCTCGACCAGCGCATCGAGATTCGACAAGCTGTGATTCACCACCTGCGCCTCGCGCAGCCGGTCGAGCCCCTTGCGCATCCCGTAGGTGAAAATCGACGCGACGCCCAGTACTTCGGTGCCCGCTTCGCGCAACGCTTCGACCACCTCGATGCACGACCCTGCGGTCGAAATCAAGTCCTCGATGACGACGACCTTCTGCCCCTTTTCGAGCCGCCCCTCGATGCGGTTCTGGCGGCCGTGATCCTTGTTGCCCGACCGCACGTAGCCCATCGGCAGGTCGAGCAGCGTGGCGGTAATGGCCGCGTGCGCGATTCCGGCGGTCGAAGTACCCATCAGCACCTCGGCTTCGGGAAAGTGCGTGCGGACGATTTCGGCCAGCCCCGCTTCGACGTGCTTGCGCACCTCGACGGCGGTCAAGGTCAGCCGGTTGTCGCAGTAAATCGGGCTCTTGATGCCGCTGGCCCACGTGAACGGCTCTTCGGGGCGCAGAAACACGGCCCCGATAGACAACAAGTCCCTTGCAATTTTTTTATCCATCGTCATTTCCATACTATTTTGTTTTTCACCGGACGGAATCCGTACCGGTCAATAAAAATTCGGACACACAGCGACGGTAGGCCGCTACGGGGTCGTCGGCCGCCGTGATGGGCCGCCCGACGACGATGAAATCCGACCCGATTTCGCGTGCGCGGGCAGGCGTCGTGACGCGCACTTGGTCTCCGATGTCGCCGTCGGCAAACCGCACGCCGGGCGTAACGGTCAGAAAGTCGCGGCCGCAGACATCGTGCACCATACCCGCTTCCAACGGCGAGCAGACCACGCCGTCGAGCCCTGCCTCACGGGCATTGCGGGCATACTGCGCAATGGTTTCGTTCATCGTAGCGTCGATGAGCAGCTCGCGCCGCATGCGCTCCTCACTGGTCGAGGTGAGCTGCGTCACGGCAATCAACAGCGGCCGCGAACCGTCGGGACGGGTCAACCCCTCGCGCGCCGCCCGCATCATCTCGACGGTACCGGCGGCGTGGACGTTACACATGTCGACGTCGAGCCGCGAAAGCACGGCCATCGCCTTGCGCACGGTATTGGGGATGTCGTGGAGCTTCAAATCGAGAAAAATCCGGTGTCCGCGCCGCTTGATTTCGCGGACGATAGCGGGCCCTTCGGCGTAGTACAGCTCCATGCCGATTTTCAAGAAAGGTTTTCGCGATTCGTTCGCGAAACGGTCGAGGAAGCGGAAGGTTTCTTCGGCCGATGCGAAATCGCAGGCGATGATGACGTCTTTTTGCATGATTTTCATTCAATTATTCCGATAATATCGCTCAACCGTTCGATGCCGAGCCGCTGCATCTCTGCAGGCAGGGCCTCGACGATCTCTTTGCAAACATAAGGATTTACCAGATTGGCCGCACCCACTTCGACTGCCGTAGCACCGGCCATCATCATCTCGATGACGTCGCGGGCCGACTGCACGCCGCCGCATCCGATGACGGGCACGGCGCACGCTTTCGCGACTTGGTAGACCATCCGCACGGCCAACGGGAAGACGGCCGGGCCGGAGAATCCGCCCATCGTATTGGCAATGACCGGCCGGCGCCGCTGCACGTCGACCCGCATGCCGAGCAGCGTGTTGATAAGGCACAACCCGTCGGCACCCGCTTCGACGCAAGCCTGTGCGATAGAGACGATATCCGTGACGTTGGGCGACAGCTTCATGTAGACCGGTTTCGTCGTCACGGCCTTGACCGCACGGGTCACTTCGGCGGCCGATTCGGGCGAAGTGCCGAACGTCATGCCGCCGTGCCGCACGTTGGGGCACGAAATGTTCACCTCGATCAACCCGACCTGCTCCTCGCGGTCGATGCGCTCGCAACAATAGGCGTAATCGTCGACCGAAAAGCCCGAAATGTTGGCGATGACTTTTTTATTAAAATAGGTTTTCAGGCGCGGCAGCTCGTCGCGGATAACGGCGTCGATGCCCGGATTCTGCAACCCGACGGCATTGATCATCCCCGCCGTGCACTCGGCGATGCGGGGCGTCGGATTGCCGAAACGCGGTTCACGCGTGGTGCCCTTGAACGAAAAGGTGCCCAACAGATTGATGTCGTACAACTCGCGGAACTCGTTGCCGTAGCCGAACGTCCCGCTGGCCGGAACGACCGGATTGTCCAACCGCCAACCGCTCAATGTAACCGATGTATCTACCATACGATCTCTCCTTTCTCCAATACGGGTCCCTCCTTGCAGATGCGTTTGGGGCCGTTTTTGGTTTGGCACGAACACCCCATGCAAGCGCCGAACCCGCACCCCATGCGCTCCTCGAACGAAAGCTGGCCGTCCTGCGGCACCGTATCGCAAAGCGCTTTCAGCATCGGCAAAGGCCCGCAGGCGTAGAAATAATCGAAGTCGGGCCGCCGCTCGGCGATAGCCGTAGTGACAAAGCCCTTCACGCCTGCCGAACCGTCCGCCGTCGCGATCGTCACGTCGCATCCCAGAGCGGAAAACTCCTCGACGTAAAAACATTCGGCAGCGGTATTGAACCCCAACACCACCTGCACGGGCAGCCCCGCAGCAAGCAGCCGCTTGGCCAGCCAATAGAGGGGCGGCACCCCTACCCCGCCCCCGACAAGCAGAGGCCGCCGCATATCGTGCTTTATGAAAAATCCGTTGCCGAGACCGGTCAGCACGTCGAGCTCGGTACCGGCCGTCATGCGGCTCATGCGCTCCGTTCCCTCGCCCACGACCTTGTAAATCAGGGTCAGCAAGCCGGGCCCGCAATCGCACACCGAAATGGGCCGCCGCAGAAACAGCCCGTCGACCGCGATGTCGACGAACTGGCCGGGCGCGGCAATCGCGCCGGTATCGCCCGCGAGGGTCATCCGCCGGACGGTATCGGTCAGCGGTTCGTTGGTCAGAATGCGGAATTTTTCTTCTTTCATGGCGGATTATGCGTCTATGGTCGATACGCGCAACGTAATTTCCTCCAAAACATCCAACAGCACCTGCACCGTTTCCAAAGCCGTGAAGACCGTGACGTTGTTTTCGACGGCCGTGCGGCGGATTTCGTAACCGTCCAGCCGCGTGTCGTGCTGGTTGATGTCGATCGTATTGATGACGTAGCTGACGTGGCCTTGCCGCAGCGAGTCGATGATTTCACTGCTGCCCTCGCTCAACTTGCGGCGCGTGCGGGTGCGGATACCGTGCCCGCGCAGGAACTCGGCCGTACCGGTCGTGGCCTCGATGTTGAAGCCGAGATCGTAGAACCGCTGCACGAGCGGAAGCGCCGCTTCCTTGTCGCGGTCGGCAATCGTCACGAAGATGGTGCCGTAGTTGCTGACGTTCATGCCTGTAGCCTGCAACGCCTTGTAGAGCGCACGGGTCAGTTTGTCGTCGTAGCCTATGGCCTCGCCCGTCGATTTCATTTCGGGCGAAAGGTAACTGTCCATGCCGCGTATCTTGGCGAACGAGAACGCGGGAGCCTTGACGTACCAGCGCGCTTTTTCCTTGCCACAGACTTCGGTGATGCCCTGTTCGCGCAGGCTCTTGCCCAGAATGACCTGCGTGGCGATGTGGGCCATCGGCACGCCCGTCGATTTGGAGAGGAACGGCACGGTGCGCGACGAACGGGGGTTGACCTCAATGACGTAAACGTCGTCGTTGGCGTCGAGGATGAACTGAATGTTGTAGAGCCCGACGATGCCGATGCGCAAACCGAGCCGCACCGTGTAGTCGACGATTTGCTGTTTGGCATGCTCCGAGACGCTGAACGTCGGATAGACGCTGATCGAGTCGCCCGAGTGGATGCCCGTGCGTTCGACGTGCTCCATGATGCCCGGAATGAAGACATCCTTGCCGTCGCAGATAGCGTCGACCTCCAACTCCTTGCCCATGATGTAGCGGTCGACCAGCACCGGCGAATCCTCGTTGACCTCGACGGCCGTCTGCAAGTAGTGGCGCAGACGCTCTTCGTTGGAAACGATCTGCATGGCGCGGCCGCCCAACACGTAACTCGGCCGCACGAGCACCGGATACCCGATGCGCGAGGCGGCGCGGACACCCGCTTCGATATCGGTCACGGCTTCGGCTTCGGGCTGGGGAATGCCCAGCTCCTCCATGATGCGCTCGAAACAGCCGCGATCTTCGGCGTTGCGGATAGCCGCCGTGTCGGTACCGATAATAGGCACGCCCAATGCGGCGAGCGGCTCGGCGAGGTTGATGGCCGTCTGTCCGCCGAGCGACACGACGATGGCTTCGGGCCGCTCCAAGTGGATGACGTTCATGACGTCCTCGACGGTGAGGGGCTCGAAGTAGAGCTTGTCGCTGGTGGTGTAGTCGGTCGAAACGGTTTCGGGGTTGTTGTTGATGATGATCGCCTCGTAACCCGCCTCGCGAATCGACCAGATGGCGTGCACGGTCGAATAGTCGAACTCGACGCCCTGCCCGATGCGGATAGGCCCCGACCCGAGCACGACGATTTTACGCCGGTCGCTGACGACCGATTCGTTTTCGGTTTCGTAGGTCGAATAGAAATAGGGCACATAGGAGGAAAACTCGCTGGCGCAGGTGTCGATCATCTTGTAGACGGGGAAGATGCCGTTGCGCTCGCGTAGGCGGTACATCTCCTGTTCCGAAAGGCCCCACAGCCGGCCGATGTACTTGTCGCTGAAGCCCATGCGCTTGGCGTCGCGCAGGATTTCGAGGTCGTGCGGATGCTCCTGCACGGTGCGCTCGAACTCGACGATGTTCTTGAACTTTTCGAGGAAGAACAGGTCGATTTTCGTGTTGTTGTAAATCAGCACCAAGTCGACCCCGAGCCGGATGAGCTGTGCAATGGCATAGAGCCGGTCATCGGAACCCTCGCGGATGTAATCGAGCAGCTGTTCGACCGTCCAGTCGTCGAACTTGCGGTGGTGGATGTGGCAGACGCCCGTTTCGAGCGACCGCACCGCTTTGAGGAGCGACTCCTCGACCGTACGGCCGACGGCCATCACCTCGCCGGTGGCCTTCATCTGGGTGCCGAGCTTGTTCGACGCGTCGGAAAACTTGTCGAACGGGAAGCGGGCGATTTTCGTCACGACGTAATCCAGCGTCGGCTCGAAGCTGGCAGGCGTATTGGCGAGCCGGATTTCGTCGAGCGTGAGCCCGACGGCGATTTTCGCGCTGACGCGGGCGATCGGATACCCCGAAGCCTTCGATGCGAGAGCCGACGAACGCGACACGCGCGGATTGACCTCGATCAGATAGTATTTGAACGACAGCGGGTCCAAAGCGAACTGCACGTTGCACCCGCCCTCGATTTTGAGCTCGCGGATGATTTTCAACGCCGAATCGCGCAGCATCTGATACTCGCGGTTGGTGAGCGTCTGGCTCGGCGCGACGACGATCGAGTCGCCCGTGTGGATGCCTACGGGGTCGATGTTCTCCATGTTGCAGATAGCCAGCGCCGTATCGTTGCTGTCGCGGATGACCTCGTATTCGATCTCCTTGTAACCCTTGATGCTCTTTTCGATAAGCACCTGATGCACGGGCGAGAGGAACAGCGCGTTGCGCATCAGTTCGCGCAACTCCTGCTCGTTGTCGGCGAAGCCGCCGCCCGTGCCGCCCAATGTGAACGCGGGACGCAACACGACGGGGTACCCGATGCGGGCGGCCACCTCGACGCCCTCGTCGATAGAAGTAGCGATTTCGGACGGCAGGACGGGCTCGCCGAGCGATTCGCACAACTCCTTGAACAATTCGCGGTCTTCGGCGCGCTCGATCGACTCGAACGACGTGCCGAGAATCTCGACCTGACACTCGGCCAGAATGCCCTTTTTGGCGAGCTGCACGGCGAGGTTCAAGCCCGTCTGCCCGCCCAAACCGGGCACGATGGCGTCGGGACGCTCGTAACGGATGATTTTGGCGACGTATTCGAGCGTCAGCGGCTCCATGTAGACCTTGTCGGCGATGTGGGTGTCGGTCATGATGGTGGCGGGGTTGGAGTTGACCAACACCACCTCGTAACCCTCCTCGCGGAGCGCCAGACACGCCTGCGTGCCGGCGTAATCGAATTCGGCGGCCTGCCCGATGACGATCGGGCCCGACCCGATGACCATTACCTTGTGGATGTCCTTGCGTTTAGGCATTTTTATACTCCTCCATCATTTGAATAAACTTGTCGAACAAACCGGTGCTGTCCTGCGGGCCGGGCGCGCTTTCGGGGTGGTACTGCACCGAGAAAACGCGGTCGGCCCGGCATTCGACCCCTTCGGCCGTGTTGTCCAACAGATTGATATGGGTCAGTTCAAGACCGGTGCCCCGCAACGAGTCGATGTCGACGGCGAAGCTGTGGTTCTGGCTGGTGATTTCGATTTTTCCGGTCTGCAAATTTTTCACGGGGTGGTTGCCGCCGCGATGCCCGAACTTCATCTTGAACGTGCGGGCGCCGTAGGCCAGTGCGACCATCTGATGCCCCATGCAGATGCCGAAGATAGGCAGCCGGCCGCGCAGTTGCCGCACCTTTTCGATGACGGGCTCGACGTCGGTAGGGTCACCCGGACCGTTGGACAGGAAGATGCCGTCGGGCCGGAACGCGAGAATCTCCTCGACCGAAGCGTCGAACGGCACGACCGTGACGTTACAACCGCGTGCATTGAGGCACCGGATGATGTTGTACTTGATGCCGCAGTCGATCGCCACGACGTCGAACCGGTGGTTGGGCGTGCGCGAGAACCAGCGTTTCTTGCAACTCACGCGCGACACTTGGTCGTGGGGTAGCTCGCAGGCGCGGATACGCTCCAACGCCTCGCCGAGCGGCGTATCGGCGTCGGTAATCATCACCTTCTGGCTCCCCTCGTCGCGGATGATGCGGGTCAGGGCACGGGTGTCGATGCCCGAAATGCCGGGTATGTTCAACTCCTCGAAAACTTCGTGCAACGTACGGGTGTAGCGGAAGTTCGACGGGATGTCGTTGTACTCGCGCACGATCAGCCCGCCGATCGAGGGGAATTTCGATTCGTAATCCTCTTCGGCCGTCCCGTAATTGCCGATGAGCGGGTAGGTCATCACCACCATTTGGCCGGTGTACGACGGGTCGGAGATGATCTCCTGATAACCGACCATCGAAGTGTTGAAGACGATTTCGTGCACCGCTTCGCAATCGGCGCCGAAGCCGTAACCGTAAAACTCACGGCCGTTCTCCAAGACGATTTTTTTCGTAAAAGGTTTCATTCAAATACCTTGTTTAGCTATTCTCTCTCGTTGTCCATTGTTTCGTTGGGCTCCGACAATCGGGCCTATGCCTCCGCCTCGTAGACAGTGCGTCCGCCGACGACCGTCAGCACGGCGCGGCCCTGCACCCCCCACCCGGCAAAGGGGGTCGCACGACCTTTCGAGCGGAACGCATCGGGGTCGATGACAAATTCGTCGTCGAGGTCGAGCACCGTGAAATCGGCCGCCTTGCCCGCATGCAGGCCGCCTTCGAGGCCGAAAATCCGGCGAGGATTGTCGGTCATGGACGCAACCAACCGTTCGAGCGGCAACAAACCGGAGCGCACCAGTCCGGTGTAGAGCACCGGAAACGCGCATTCCAACCCGACGATGCCCATCGCACTGCCGGCCAGTCCGCGCGACTTCTCTTCGGCCGTATGGGGCGCATGGTCGGTGGCGATGACCTCGATTGTCCCGTCGCGAAGCCCTTCGCGCAGGGCATCGCGGTCGGCACGGCTGCGCAGGGGCGGGTTCATCTTGAACCGGCCATCCTCCTGCAAATCCTCGTCGCACAGCAGCAGATAGTGCGGAGCCGTCTCGCAGCTCACGCGCACGCCGCGCGCTTTGGCCCGCCGCACGAGCTCGACGCTCTCGGCAGTCGAAACATGGCAGACATGATACTGGCAGCCCGTTTTTTCGGCCAGCGCGATATCGCGCTCCACCTGCCGCCACTCGCTCTCGGAACAGATGCCCCGATGCCCGTGCTCGCGGCAATAAATACCGTCGTGGACATACCCGCCACGAAGCAATTCGTCGACCTCGCAATGGGCGACGATAGGCTTCCCGACCGTCGCCGCACCCCGCATGGCCCGCTCCATGAGCTCATCGGCCTGCACGCCGCGACCGTCGTCCGAAAAACCGACGACGTCGTGAGCCAAAGCGGCGAAATCGACCAGTTCGCCCGCCCCGCGCTGACCCATCGTAATGCACCCGTAGGGATAGACCCGCACGACGGCGTCGCGGCGGATGATTTCGGTTTCCTGCGCCAGCGTATCGGGCGCATCGGGAGCGGGTCTCAGGTTGGGCATGGCGCAGACGGCGGTATACCCCCCGCGAGCTGCCGCTACCGTACCGGTGGCGATGGTTTCCTTGTGCGGAAAGCCGGGCTCGCGCAGGTGAACATGCACGTCGACCAGTCCGGGAACCAGCAACCGACCGGCAAGGTCGATGCACCGGTCGCCGGGCGCAGGCTCGCACGAAGCGACGATATGTCCGTCCTCGACGGCAATGCTGCCGGGCTCGAAATGTCCGTCGCGCCAAATCCGCGCATTTTTATAGATGGTTTTCATGCGTTGTTCGCAATTTTCGTTTCCGGCCGACTGCCCTGCCCCGTTCCTTTTAAGAAATGGGCAAAAAATTAGGGCAACTGAAAAACAGTTACCCTAACAAGACAAAATCGGCGCAAACGGACGGCGATGCGACACCCGACCCGTCGTGCTGTCGCCAAACGGCCTGCTTCGAGAAGCTATCGGGTTTGCCCATCATGTCCGCATTCATTTCGGACAAAGGTAAGGACTTTTCGCGAAAGTTGCAAATGTCGGCGGTGCTTTACGTCGCCGATAATTTCAAATTGGGTGAGTGCGCTTCCTGAATTTCCAAAACCGCACTACCATCCGTACCCTTAAAACAGTTTTCTTAAAAACTGGCGCTTTTTGGTCCGTCAAAAAGCGCCGTAAAAACCTCTCCGACGATATCTACGCCTACTGCGTGCGGCCTAACGCTGGCTGCGGGCGCCTGACGCGGGTTTGCAAGCAAACCGGCCCCTCCGCCGGACGCTTTTAGTCCGCACTCCGCTCAACGGCTCCGACATCCGGTCGGATTTAGAGGTGCCGCTGACGCGGCAGTTTTATTAAGGGTGAGTGCGCTTCCTGACCATTGGAAACCGAAAGGCCGCCCGTAGCGCTAATAAAAACCCGTTTCTTAAACGGGCGGAGTGCTTCCTAAACTTCCGAAGCCCGCCGACCGTCCGTAGCGCTGTTAAAAGAGGTATTTTTCGGTCTTGACCTTGCGCACGAGGCGGAAAATCTCGTTCCAAGCCTCTTCGCCGAACGTGGTGCCGACCACCTCGATGACCTTGCCGGCCGTAATGGCCCCGATCGTACCGCACTGGCGCAACGACAAATCGTCGCACAGGCCGGCCAAGAATCCGGCCGCATAGAAATCGCCCGCACCCGTCGTATCGACCCGTTTGGCCGCCGCCATGATGCCGACATGCACCACTTCGCCGTCCTGCTTGATGAGCGCACCCTTCGTGCCGATTTTCACGACGGCGAGATGGACCATTTCGGAAATCGCCTGCAACGCATTGAGCGGTTCCGCCTCGCACGTGAAAGTCTTCGCCTCCTCCTCGTTGGCGAAAACGATGTCGACCGATTCGCGCACCAGCCCGCGCAGGAATTCCAGATTTTCAGCCACGATATTGAAGCTCGCCAAGTCGATAGCTACCTGCAACCCGCACGCTTTGGCCGTACGCACGGCCGTACGAATCAGATCGTGGTTCTGAACGAGGTACCCCTCGACGTAAAGGCAATCGTATCCGTCAAACAGTTCCGGCCCGATTTCCGGCGCGGACAATTCGAGCGCGGCACCGAGATGCGTGACCATCGTCCGTTCGCCGTCGGGCGAAATCAACGACACGCACTTGCCCGACCGCTCCGTCCCGCGAAACACGCACGGCTCGACCCGCAGATTTTCGAGCGCCTGCACGAAGAAGTCGCCCGTCGTGTCGCGTCCCACCTTGCCGATGAATCCGGTTTCGCACCCCAACCGGGCCATTGCGCGGATGGTATTGCCGGCCGACCCGCCCAACGAGAGCGAATAAGGCAGACCGGCCAACGATTTCGAGATTTCCGTTTGCAGGGCGGTATCCACCAAGTTCATGGAACCTTTGGCCAAAGCGTAACGCTTCAGCACGGCGTCGCTTTTCAGATTGACCAGCATGTCCGTCAAGGCATTGCCGATGCCGATTACTCGTTTCATTCGTTCGGGAGTAGTTTTATTAAAGGGGAATTCTTGATTCAGTCCGTTTTTTCTTCGCTTCTGCGGTTCGTCGTCAGAAAATACGGCGTATCCGATCAGATCGAGAGGATTTTCACTAATTCGAGTTTGCTGCGGTTGATCTCCTTGTGGTGCTTGACCGCTTTGGAGAAAGGCACGTAGACGATTTTGCCGTGTTCGATGCCGATCATCACGTTGCGCTGGCCTTCTGTCAGGGCTTCGATGGCTCCCTCGCCCATACGCGACGCCAGAATCCGGTCGAACGCCGTCGGCGAACCGCCACGCTGGATGTGGCCGAGAATCGTCACGCGGGCATCGTACTGCGGGAACTCCTTTTTGACGCGCTCGGCCAAACCGGTGGCGCCGCCCGTCTGGGGATTCTCGGCGACGATGACGATCGCCGAATTCTTGCTCTTGCGGAAGCCGTGATTGATGAGTTCGGCCAACTGGTCGACTTCGGTCTCCATTTCGGGAATGATAGCCGCCTCGCAGCCGCTGGCCAATGCGCTGTTGAGTGCAAGGTAACCGGCCGTATGGCCCATGACCTCGACGAAGAAGAGCCGTTCGTGGCTCGACGCCGTATCGCGCAGCTTGTCGACCGCATCGACGATCGTGTTGAGCGCCGTATCGTACCCGATAGTCGAATCGGTGCCCCCGAGATCGTTGTCGATGGTGCCGGGCAGCCCGACGATCGGCACGTCGTACTCGCCGGCGAAAACGCCGGCGCCGGTCAGAGAACCGTCACCGCCGATGACGACCAAAGCGTCGATACCGGCCGCCTTCATGTTGTCGTAGGCCATTTTGCGGCCTTCGGGCGTGGTGAACTCCTTGCAGCGGGCCGTTTTGAGAATCGTACCGCCCAACTGGATGATATTGCTGACGCTCTGCGAGCGGAAATCGACGATTTCATTGAAAACCAACCCCTTGTACCCGCGCATGATGCCTTTGACGGCGATGCCGTTGTAGATGGCACTGCGGGTGACGGCGCGAATCGCCGCGTTCATGCCGGGAGCATCCCCGCCGGAAGTCAGGATGCCGATACACTTGATTGCAGTCATAGTTTTTTACCTTTTATCACAAACCGTTCCAACACAAAAACAAGCCAAAGGTAGGGAATTTTTCGGAATTTTCCGCCGCCGAATCCCGCGATTCAGAGCAACCGCAACAACTCTTCCGACCGATCGACCAACACGTCGGCTCCGGCCTGCCGCAGCTCCTCGCGCGAACGGAAACCCCACGTCACGCCGGCCGAACGCACGCCGGCCGCGCGGGCAGTCTGCATATCGATGCCCGAATCGCCCACGTACAACACCCGTGCACGCGGAACACCCGTGCGGGCAAGGATTTCGGACACCACCGCAGGGTCGGGTTTCAACGGGACGTCGGGCCGCTGGCCCAACACCGCGACGAACGGAATCTCGGGAAAGAAGCGCCGAACCAACCGCTCGGTACCCTGCTGGAATTTGTTCGACGCGACCGCCAGCCGCACGCCCCGACGGGTCAGTTCGGCAAGCAATTCGGGAATCCCCGCGTAAGGCTTCGTATGACAGTCGATAGCCGCCAAATAATAATGAATAAAATCTGCCCGTGCCGCAGCGACATACTCCGGTGTGCGCAGTTCTTCGGGCAAGGCCCGCTCCACGAGCCGCAGAATGCCGTTGCCGACGAAGTGGCAATAGTCATCGTAGGTATGTTCGGACAATCCTCGCTGCGTCAGCATGCGGTTGCAGGCCGCCGCCAAATCGCCGATGGTATCGAGCAGCGTACCGTCCAAATCGAATATGACCAACTCAACGCGCATCGTTGCCTTTCACGATTTTCCACCCCGCAGCCGCCACGACGAGCGACACCAACGGGCTGGCGATGTTGAAAATGCAATAGGGCATGTAAACGAAGGTCGAAACACCCAACACCGTAGCCTGCGTCATACCGCATGAGTTCCAAGGAATCAGCACCGAGCAGACCGTCGCCGAATCTTCGACCGACCGGCTCAACAGCCGCTCTTCGAGATGCTGACCGGCGTAAAGGTCGCGGAACAGCCGTCCGGTCAGAATGATCGAGATATACTGGTCAGCCGTGCAGAGGTTGAAGAAGATACCGGCCCCGACAGTCGAGGCGACGGCCGAAAAAGTCCGGTGCACGAAGCGCAGGAAGACCGCCGTCAACGACCGCAGCATCCCGCTGCCGGTCATGACGCCGCCGAAGCACATGGCGCACAGAATCAGCCACACGGTATTGAGCATGCCGGCCATGCCGCGCGTGGCGACCAGTTCGTCCAGCTGGGGCGTTCCGGTCGGAATAGCCGTTGAACCGAAGCAGCTCATCAACACGCCCCGAAAACCCGAATAAAGCGATAAATGCTCGGCACCGGCCACCTGCGCCACCAGTTCGGGCTGGGTCAGCAGCATGGCGATGCAGGCGAAAACCGTCGCGGCGAAAAGCGTGACGATAGCGGGTAATTTGCGGGCGATCAGCAGGCCGGTCGCCAACGGCACGAGGAGCAAATAAGGCGTGATGCGGAACGTCGAAGCGAGTGCATCGGCGTAGACACCCGTGCAACCGGCACTGTTGTGCGAGCACCCGAACCCGACGGCCGTGAAGACGCCCAACGCGATGACGAACGACGGCACGGTCGTGTAAAGCATGTACCGGATATGCGTGAATACGGGCACGCCGACGGTCGAGGAAGCGAGCACGGTCGTATCGGACAACAGCGAAACCTTGTCGCCGAAATAGGCGCCGGAGATAATCGCACCGGCCACCCAACCGGGCGCGAAGCCCATCGCCTCGCCGATGCCCATCAGCGCGACGCCGATGGTGGCGATGGTCGTCCACGAACTGCCGGTCATCACCGAAACACCGGCGCAGATGACGCACGAAGCGACGAGGAAAAACGACGGGTGGAGGATTTTCAGACCGTAGTAAATCATCGTCGGCACGACACCGCTGACCATCCACGTACCGGCGATAGCCCCGATAAGCAACAGAATAAGGATAGCCGAAGCCGACGAGCGGATGTTCTCGATGATCGCCCCTTCGAGTACGGACCACCGTCCGCCGTAAAAGCCGATGGAGAGCATGACGCAGACCGAAGCGGCGGAGAGCAGCGCCATCTGGCTGCCGCCGTTGATCGCGTCGCCGCCGAAGCAGCGGATCACGCCGTAGAGCAGCACGGTAAGCACGACGAGCGGCACGGCGGCCACCCAAGCGGCGGGAGTGCGACGGGCCGGAGCGTGTGCGGCGGATTGCGGACGGTTCGGTTTCATCATGGGTGCAAAAGTAACAAAACGCACGACAATAACCGAATTTTTATTAATTTTGTCCTCGACAGGGCGTAGGTTCGTCGGGATAGGTCGCATGCGGCCGAACCGGAGGCCGAAAGATGCCCGCAGGCATTTTGCCGTAACGAACAATCAATAACCGAAAAAACCATGTATCCCCTGCTTTTCAATTTAGGCATGACCGAAATCATCGTCATCCTGCTGATCGTCGTGCTGCTGTTCGGCGGCAAGAAAATTCCCGAGTTGATGCGCGGCATGGGGCGCGGCGTGCGCGAATTCAAAGACGCGATCGAAAATCCCGATGCTCCGGCCGACCGTTCGGAGAAGCCGACCGACGCGAAGAAAGGCACTTCGACACGCCGGAAAAAGAGCACCGGCACGCCGAAAACGGACGACAAATAGGCCCGATAACACCGCAGCCGGAAACCCGACACCGCAACCGGAAACCCCATGACGCCGCAACCGGAAAACCGTGCCGACGAAATGTCGTTCGGCGAGCATATCGACGCCCTCCGCCCCCACCTGATGCGGGGCGCGGGAGCGATTCTGCTGCTCGCGGTGGTGGCTTTCTGCTGCAAGGATCTGCTGGTCGACCGCGTGCTGTTCGGCCCCCTGCGGCCCGATTTTCCGACCAACCGCCTGCTGGCGTGGCTGGGCGAACTTTCGGGCGTCGACGGGTTGAGCGTGCAGAGCACCGATTTCCAACTCATCAACACGTCGGTAGCGGGACAATTCAACCTGCATCTGGCGATTTCGCTGGCAACGGCCTGCGCCGTCGGATTTCCCTATCTGCTGTGGGAGCTATGGCGGTTCGTGCGGCCTGCGCTGACGGCACGGGAAGCGCATGTCTGCCGCCGGTTCGTGGGCTATGTGTCGGCCGGATTTTTCGGCGGACTGGCGTTCGGCTATCTGCTCATCGCACCGTTGAGCATCGCCTTTCTGACCCAATACAACGTCAGCGGGCAGATCGTCAATATGATCGACGTCCGCTCCTATCTGTCGACGGTGCTCAACGTCTCGCTGGCCTGTGCGCTGGTCTTCCAACTGCCGCTGCTGGTCTATTTTCTGGCGCGCATGGGCATCGTGACGGCCGACCTGCTGCGCCGCTATCGGCGGCACGCCGTCGTCGCACTGGCCCTGCTGGCGGCCATCATCACCCCGCCCGATGCGTTCAGCATGGTACTGGTACTGCTGCCCCTCTACGGACTTTACGAAACAAGCATCCGCATCGCACAAAAAGTCGAAAGGCAGGAATAGCACTATTCCCGCCTTTTTCGCATCGTCCTGCTTGGTGTCGCAAGAGCAATTCCCGCGCTATTTCAAGGGCGAATCAGGCTCTCGGGCCATCACCATGTAGAACATCCGGTCGAGGAACGCCGGAGCGAATTTCTTGACGAAATGGGTGGCGCGTCCCTCGATTTCCATGAGACACAACCGTTTGCGCCGCCGGATGCCTCGTGCGACGATGCGCGCGACCTCTTCGGGCGTCATCATTTTGGCTTCGTTGCGCGGCGTTTCGCCCTGCTGCGAACCGTCGGCGGTCAAGGCCGAGAAACGCACGTTCGAGGCCGTGAATCCGGGACATGCGATCATCACGTGCAACCCCTTTTTCAGATTTTCGATGCGCAGGGTTTCCAGAAAGCCCGTCATGGCGTATTTCGAGGCCGAATAACCCGTGCGGCCGGGCAATCCGTGCAGACCGGCGACGGACGAAACGCCCACGATAGAGCCGTGCGACGCCTGCACGTAAGGCAGCGCGTATTTGCAGCAATTCACCGTGCCCCAGAAGTTGACGTCCATCAAACGGTGGAGCACCGAAAGCTCCACGTCGTCGAACAACGCCCGCATCGAGATGCCGGCATTGCAAATCAACACGTCGATGCCGCCGAACACCTGTACGGCCGTATCGACCAATGCCTTGCACTGGGCAGGGTCGGTGACGTCGACCGCACACCATGCGGCTTGTCCGCCGGCCTCCCGAATCGCAGCGGCCAGCTGTTCGAGTTTCTCGGCACTGCGGGCACCGAGCACCACGCGGGCCCCCTGCGCGGCATAGACGCGGGCCATCGCCTCACCGATACCGGACGAAGCACCGGTAATGACGACCGTTTTATTTCGGAGCGTATTTTTCATAGTGATTTATCGATTATTTTTACTGCCAAAAAATTACTACAACATTGCCGCGTCCACCGCGCAGACCGCGATGCCGATTCCGCTGTTCCGCTGCGTCCTCACACCTCGACGGTCAGTCCGTCGTAGGCCATCCGCACGCCTTCGGGCAGGGTCGGCTCCGTGACGGCATGCAGCCCGATGTCGTGCGACATATGGGTGAGATAGGCCTCGCGCGGCCGAATCCGGCCGATGAGCGCCAAAGCCTCCTCCACATTGTAGTGCGAATCGTTCGGCTCGAAGCGCAATGCATTGACCACCAGCACCTCGACGCCCTGCAATTTCTCGATTTCGGAATCCTCGATCGTCTTGAAATCGGTCAGGTAGGCCAACGGGCCGATGCGGTAGCCCGTCACGGCGAACCGCTCGGAATGGTGCCCCGAAACGGGCAAGACCTCGACCCCAGCCGCCGAAAACGGACGGGCGATGTCGATTTCGTGCAGCGCGATTTCGGGCACGCCGCGATATTTGTTCTCCACGAAAGCGTAATCGAAGTCTTTGCGCACGCAGGCCGCCGTACACGGATTGGCGAAAATATCGACCCGATGCACGGTCGGATAATCCACGAAATTGAGCGCCCGCACGTCGTCCAGACCGCCGATATGGTCTTTATGTTCGTGCGTCAGCAGAATGGCGTCGATGTGCCGCACCCCCGCGCGCAACATCTGGCAACGGAAATCGGGCCCCGCATCGATGACGATGCGCCGTCCCTGCGTTTCGACCATCGCCGAAGTACGCAACCGGCTATCGCGCGGGTCGGACGAAGTGCAGACCGCGCAACGGCATCCGATGACCGGCACGCCCTGCGAAGTTCCCGTTCCCAAAAAGGTGAGTTTCATGGATCGCCGCGCAACCGCTACGACATCTGCTCGATGTTCCAGACGAACGCACGCGAACCCTGCATCTTCGTCGCGGCATCCATCTGCCGCAGTGCCTCCAACGCGGGCGCGACCTTTTCGTCCTCGACGATGGCCAGCACCGAAGCGTTCATCGAAGGCCATGCGTGCGTGCCGTAATGCGGCTCGCCGTCGGACGAACCGCGTCCTTCGGTCAAGGCCCACCGCGTGAAGCCCCGAATCCCCTGTTCGTCGAGAATCCGGTTCACGCGATCGGTCAATGCCTGATTGTAGGATATGAACAATGCTTTCATAATGGCAATTCTTCTTGTTGATTCGTCGCAGTCGGCTGTTGCGCCTTTGCACGTGCCTCCTTTTCCGCTTTTGCGGCCTTTTCAGCCTTTTCGCGCGCCTTGCGCTGGGCCCGGTTCACCAGAATCGAGTAGAGCACCGGCACGATGAAGAGCGTCAGAATGGTCGAGAAGGTCAGACCGCCGATGACGGCGATACCCATCGGCTGCCACGTTTCGGAACCGGAACCCGTACCGAGCGCCAGCGGCAGCATGCCCAACACCGTCGTGAACGAAGTCATCAGCACCGGACGCAGACGGCTTTTGCCGCCGGCGATCACAGCATCGAAGACATCGGAGCCGCGCTCGATCAAGAGGTTCATGTAGTCGACCATCACGATACCGTTCTTCGTCACGATACCCACCAGCATGATCGCGCCGATGAGCGCAATCAACGACAGCGGCGTGGAGGTCATCCACAAGGCGAGGAAGACGCCCGTAAAGGCGAACGGAATGGTGAACATGATGATGAACGGGAACTTCAACGACTCGAACTGCGTCGCCATGACGATGTAGACCAGAATGACGATGAGCGCAAAGAGCGTGAGCAGGTCGGAGAAAGCATCGCCCTGATCCTCGACCGTACCGCCGATTTCCAAATCCACGCCGTCGGGCAACGGATAGTCGCCGATGAGCTGCTGCACGGCGGCGACGGCCTCACCCAACGCGACACCGGCGCCGAGCGTCGATTTGACGGTGATGACGCGCTGACGGTTCTCGCGCTCGATCATCGGCGCGGCGAACTCCTCCTGCACGCGGCCCACCTCTTTCAATTTCACGGGCGCGCCCTGTGCGTTGTAGAGCGTGATGTTCTCGACGTCCTCGATGCGCGTGCGGAACGGCTCGGCATACCGCACCACGATGTCGTATTCGTCGCCGTCCTCACGGTACTTCGAGGCCACGAGGCCGTCGATGCGGTTCTTCACGGCCTGCGAAGCGGTCGAACCGTTCATGCCGTAATAAGCCAGACGGTCGCGGTCGAAGACGACGTTGAACTCGGGCCGCAAGTCGTCGCGCGAGAGCTTCACGTCGCGCATGCCGGGCACGGCGGCCAACTTCTCCTTCAAATCGGTGGCAATGGCATTCGTGATGTCCATGTCGTACCCGAACACCTTGACGTCGACGGTCGAAGAACCGCTCATGCTGCCCGACTGACCGCCGGGAGTGACGGTGTACTGCCGCACTTCGGGAATCCGGTCGAGCTCCTTGCGCAGGAGGTCGGAAATGACGTAAATGGAACGCTCGCGCTCGGTCGAACGAGGCAGACGCATGTTGTAATTGATGATGTGCGAACCGGTCGTCTGCATCGCAGCAAAGGCGTTGTCCGACGAGTTGGCACCGGCCGAAGCCGACACGAGCGCGACTTCGGGGAATTTCTCGTAGATGATGCTGTCGATCTGCCGGGCGATGCGGGCGGTATACTCGACCGAAACGTTCTGTTCCAACTCGACGGTCGCCGAGATACGGCCGTTGTCCGAAGGCGGGAAGAACTCGGTCGGCACTTTCGACAAAAGCATCAGCGAAACGAAGAAGACGGCCATCATCGAAAAGACCGTGATGCGCCGGTGGAGCACCACCCAATGGAGCATCCGGGC
Organism: Alistipes senegalensis; assembly: GCA_023665825.1. Lineage (GTDB taxonomy): Bacteria > Bacteroidota > Bacteroidia > Bacteroidales > Rikenellaceae > Alistipes > Alistipes senegalensis_A. The sequence continues at coordinate 586,853 of JAMPDE010000002.1, forward strand.
GTAAGCGTCGTCCAACCAATTCAACGCGCGGTCGATAGGCTTGTAGACGACCCCGATACCTTTATAATCATGAACGCCGCCGTCGATTTTCAACAGGAACGACGACATCATCGGGGTCAGCGTCAACGCCGCAGCGGTCGAAACGCAGACGACGATGGAAACGATCCATCCCAACTCGCGGAAGAGGATACCGGCCATACCCGGCACCATCGTCAGCGGCAGGAACACGGCGACGACGACCAGCGTCGTGGCGATGACCGAAAGCCACACCTCGTTCGTGGCGTAGATTGCCGCTTCTTTGGGATTGGAACCGCGTTCGATGTGGGTGGTGATGTTTTCCAGCACCACGATAGCGTCGTCGACCACCATACCGATGGCGATGGAGAGCGATGACAGCGAAATGATGTTGATCGTGGAACCCGTAGCGAAGAGGTAGATGAACGAACAGATCAGCGACACAGGAATGGTCATACAGATGATGAACGTCGCGCGCCACCGTCCGAGAAAGACCATGACGACGAGCACCACGAAGATGAAAGCGTAGAGAATGGTTTCGGACAACGACCCGATAGCATCGGTGATCTCCTGCGACCCCTCGAAAATCAACTCCATCTTCACGTCGGCCGGCAGATTCCGCTGGATTTCCGGCAGACGGCTCTGGATTTCGTGGACGATGTTCACGGTGTTCGCGCCGGACTGCTTCTGGAACATGACGCGCACGCCGCGCTGGCCGTTGACGCGTTCGTCCATCGTCGCTTTTTCGAGCGTATCGCGGATTTCGGCTACGTCGGTCAGCATCACGGTACGGCCGCCGCGATTCGAGACGACCACCTTGCGCAATTCGTCGGAGAGCTTGAATTCGCCGTCGGCCTTGATGTTAAAGGTGTTGTTGCCGATGTCGATCGTACCGCTCGGGATATTGACGTTCTCGGCGGCGATGATTTGGCCCAACTGCTCGACCGAAAGGCCGTAGGCCTCCAATTTCGACGGGTCGACGTTCACCTGCACCTCGCGTTCGGGCGCACCGATGATCGACACGGCACCCACGCCGTCGACGCGGTTCAGCACGTTGACCAGCTTGTCGTCGAGAATTTTGTTGAGTGCAGGATAACTCTCTTCGGCGGTGATGGCGAGCATCATCACCGGAATCATCGAAGTCGAGAACTTGAAAATCGTCGGGTAGTCGATGTCGTCGGGCAGCATCGACTGCACGCGCGACACGACGTCGCGGATTTCGTTCGCCCCCTCGTTCAGGTCGGACCCGTACTCGAATTCGACGGTAATCATCGAAACGTTGTCCTGCGACTTGGAAGTCAGCTTTTTGAGGTTGCTCACCGTATTGAGGTTGTCCTCCAATACGCGCGTAATGTTGGTTTCGATGTCGGCGGCATTCGCGCCCGGATACATCGTGATGACCGAAATCTGCGGAATCTCGATTTCGGGGTATTGGTCGACGGCCAGATTCGACAACGAGAACAGGCCGAAGACGATGACCCCGATGAAGATCAACGCCGTCGAAATCGGTTTGCGAACCGCACTTTCGTAAATTTTCATGGCAAGAGCGGTTATTCGTTAGTCATTCTGAATGTCCGTAGCGGCACCGTCGTAGAGTTTCGAGAGCGCCGTAACGGCCACCTTCTCGCCGGGTTCTACGCCCGACAGAATATCCACGCGGTCGCCGACCTGCCGGCCGACTTCGACACGACGGCGTTCGGCCACCGAATCGCCCTTGATGACGTAAAGATAGCGGTCTGCCGTACCAACCTGTTTCTGCACGGCGATATCGGGCACCATGATGCCCTGTTTCTTGCCCATGTCAAAATTCGTGCGGGCGAACATGCCCGGCCGCAACGTGCCGTCGTTGTTGGGCAGACGCACCTCGACGCGGAACGTACGGGTCGCGGGGTCGAGCGCGGGATAGATCAGCGAAACGGTACCCGTGTATTTCTTATCGGGGAAAATATCCACCTGCACGTCGACGGGCATCCCCACCTTGACGTAAGGGAAGAACTGCTCGGAAATGTTGACAAACACCTTCAACGGCTCGATCTGCATGACGTGCAGAATGGGCTGCTGGGCGAACAGGTCGCCCGACTCGTAGTTGCGGGCCGTGACGACGCCCGTAATCGGCGAACGCACCTCGATGTTCTTTTTCAGGTTGGCGACCACCTCGCGCTGCACGTCGCGCTGGGCGCGGGCTTGGTCGATCTGCTGCTTGGAGATACCCCCCGCCTTGAAAACGGGCAACAGCCGATTGTAGTCGGCCTCGATGGTGCGCAACTGCACCAGCTGCTGGTTGTACTGCGTCGGGTCGAGCGTCACCAGCAAATCGCCCTTCTTCACGCGGTCGCCGACGTCGACCAGAATACGGTCGATATGCACGCCCGAAGCAGCGGGCGTAATGTCGTTCTCGCGATAGGGTTCTATTTCGGAGGTGAACGTTTCCGTCAGACGCACGGTGGCGGATTCCGCCGCAACGGTCTTGGTCAATACGCCCGAGCCAGCCTCGATCGGAGCGTCGTTTCGGTTACCGCCGCAGCCCCACAACGTCAGAGCGGCAGCGACCCACAAAATTTTCTTCATAACAATATCCGTTTTTTCTTATTTTTCACGTCCCACGATGCGGTCGTACTCCGCTTTGGCAGTCAGATAATCGTAAATCGCCTGCGAGAAATTCAGCTGCGCCTGCGTTTGCGACAACTGTGCCGAATTGAGTTCGAGAATGGTACCCGCACCCGCCCGATAGCGGGTGTCCGAAATGGCGTAGGCCTTGCGCGCCTGCTCGACCGTCCGTTCCTGCGCGAACATCGTTTCGCGGGCGGTCACCAAGTCGTTCAGCGCCGACCGCACCTGCACGTCGACCTGACGCCGCAGGTAATCGCGCCGCACGCCGACCTGCGCGATCTGATTCTTCAGCTCGCGCGCGCGGTTCATCTTCGTAAGGCCTGAAAAGAGCGGCACGGAAATCTGCACACCGGCGTAAAGCGGATTCTGCCAGTAATAACCGTCCTGCACGACGGACATATCCTGAAAATTGAACGAACCCATGTTGTTGCCCGAAAGCGTGAAATTGCCGAACAAGCCGATGGTCGGCCAACGGCCGGCGTTCTCCACACGCAACTGGCGCACGAGCAGCTCCTCTTGCAATTCGAGCGTCCGCAGGTCGGTATTTTCGGAGACGTCGGTCGAAAGGCCTTCGGTACCCTCCAACACGGCGTCGCGCAACGAATCCAACTCGCCGACGACCTCGATCTCCACCTCTTCGGGAATGGACAAATACATTTTCAGCAACCGTTCGGCGACGGCGATCGAATTCTCGGTCTGGATGATGGTCGGTTTGAGGTTGCTCAACTGCACCTGCGCGGTCAGCAGGTCGTATTCCGACATGAGGCCATTGCGGTATTGCAGTTCGGTGTCATCGACCGTGCGCTGCACCGTCGCCTGCGATTCGAGCAGCACGACCAGCGACTGTTCGGCCAACAGAATGTTATAGAACGCCTTGCGCACTTCGGCGATCAGATCGACCCGCGAAGCGCGCGCCTCCTCGACGGCCGCCGCCATCTGCGTGTCGTTCATCCGCAGCGTGCGGTAGACCGCCGGAGCGAAGAGCGGCATCGTGACGTCGAGCGCACCGCTGACAGTGGTGTACTGGTCGCCGCCGAGCGAAAAACCTTTGGACATGTTCTGCTTGATGAACGTGTGATTGACCTGACCGTTCACGGCCACCTGTGGCAGAAGATTGCCCCAAGTCTGCCGCCGTACGTAGTCGTAACGCGCCACCTCCATTTCAGCCACGCGGATGGTGGGGTTCTCGCTCAAAGCCATTTCGACGGCCGCATCGAGCGTCAGACGCAACTGCGCGACGGCACTGCACGGAACTGCCGAAACCAAACAGAGCGCCAACAGATATTTTTTCATACGAAAATCGTTTAGGAACAAGCGACAAAGTTAGCAAAAAAACCTGCTGCTCAAAACATTTTCGCGCTTTTTCGACCGGAGAACGGACGAATCGCGGCGAACCGGAGCGAAAAAAAGACGAAAGGACAAAAAAAGCCGTTGCGGAAAATCCGCAACGGCGAACCCTGTCGGAACGAGCCGCAGGACTATCGGGTTACCCGTTCGAGCCAACGGACCATCGACAGCATCACGAGCATCGACAGCGCGCAAGCCACGACGAATACCGTCCATGTGCTCCACATGGGCGTGTGGACGTAGAGCCAGCCGCCGACGAACAACAACGCGTTGCCGACCGCCGTAGCCGCCAGCCAGAAGCCCTGCATCAAGCCCTGCATGTGCGGCGGAGCCACTTTCGACACGAAAGCGAGCCCCAGCGGCGAGATGAACAGCTCGGCGACCGTGAGGATGAAATAGAGCCCCACCATCACCCAAGGCGTGACGAGCATGGCGTGGATTTCATCGGCCTTCATGCCGGCGAGTGCGCTCTTGTCGGGCAAAGCGAACGAAATGCAGACGAGGAACAGATAGGCCAATGCGGCGATACCCATACCCATCGCGATTTTCATCGGGGTCGAAATTTCGATGTTGCGTTTGCGCAGCCACCCGAACAGCCACATGATGACGGGCGTCAGCGTCACGACGAAGAAAGGATTGACCGACTGGAAAATCTCGGCTCCCTTGATGGTGGTGAATCCCAAGTCGACATGGATGACATCGAGGTTCACGTAGTCGCGGGCGAAATAGGTCAGCGAATAACCGTTCTGGTGGAACGACACCCAGAAGAAGATGACCACGCCGAAGACGGCGAACAAAGCGTAGATGCGCTGGCGGATCTCCTGCGCCGACATGGTGATTTCGGCGACCGAAGCCTTGTTTTCGACGGCCGCGACGGCTTTCTGGGCCGGGTCGGGGAAACGTTTTTTGTTCACCACGTAGATAGCCAGCGACACGAGCATCATGACGATAGCGGCCAAGAATGCGTACTGGAACCCGCGATTGAACACGTCGAGGTAATCGGTGCAGAATGCCCGCAAATCGCCGAACGACCGGCCGTCGAGCAACGCCGCCTGCGCGTAGGATTCGAGGTTGGCGAGGGCGTTCTCGGCCATGCCGGCCCCTTTGTCGAGGTACTCGTGGCACAGTTCGGGCAATTTGGCGTTGTAGTCGAAATGGTTGACTTTGAGCCACCAGTTGCGCACGCCGATCGCGATGAACGGCGCGAAGAAGCCGCCGATGTTGATGAACATGTAGAAAATCTGGAATCCCGATTCGCGCTTGGCGTTGAACTCCTCGTTGTCGTACATCTGCCCGACGAGCGCCTGCAAGTTGCCTTTGAACAGACCGTTGCCGAACGCGATGACCAACAGGCCGATGCACGTCAATGTCAGATAAAGCGGCAGATTGGGCACGGGCGTCGGCGTCGGCACGGCGATAATCAAGTACCCCAGCGACATGACGAGCAGCCCCCACAGAATCGTACCCTTGTAATTCTTGGTACGGTCGGCGATCAGACCGCCCACGAGGGCCAGCAGGTAGATCGAAGCGTAGAAGCCCGAATAGATGTAGCCGGTCGTGTCTTCGTCGAGACCGAACTTGGAAGAGATGAACAGCGACAGAATCGCCATCATGATGTAGAACCCGAATCGCTCGCCCATGTTGGCCAGAGCGGCGGCGATGAGTCCTTTGGGGTGATTTTTGAACATAGGATAACTGAAATAGAAGTGAAGAATTTTCGATACGAGGACAAATATACGAAAAAATTTCGTATATTTACTTCATCGAAGATACCGACAGCGGCCGGAAGCGAAGACGACACACTGAACCGCAAAGCGATCCACCGCACCAATAAAAAATTCCCGTCATGGAGAAAAAGACCCGCACGCTGCCCATCGTCGAACGCGACGCATGGCTGCAACCCGTCGAAAACCTCGTCGAGGCACGCCACAACCGCTATTTAACAAAACTGCGCGAAATCGGACACGGCGGGTCGCTGGTCGACTATGCCAACGGCTACCGCTATTTCGGCTGGCAGTGGGACGACACGCTCGACGGCTGGTGGCTGCGCGAGTGGCTGCCCGGAGCGCACGATGTCTATGTATTCGGCGACTTCAACAACTGGCAGCGCACCGAAATCCGCATGCACAAGGACAGCGCAGGCGTGTGGAGCGCCTTTTTTCCGGCGGCGATGTACCGCGACCGGCTGACGCACGGTTCGCTCTACAAACTGCACGTGCACGGCGACAACGGCTGGCTCGACCGCATACCGGCCTATGCCGCGCGTGTGGTGCAGGACGATGCGACGAAGAACTTCACGGCCCAGTTCTGGGCACCGGAGCCGTTCGACTGGCAGGGCGACGCGTTCGATGCCTCGAAGATCGGCAACCTGTTGATATACGAAGCCCACGTCGGCATGGCGCAGGAAAAAGAGGGCGTGGGCACCTACACCGAATTTGCGGAAAAAGTGCTGCCCGTCATCTGGCGCGACGGCTACAACGCCGTACAGCTGATGGCCATCGCCGAGCACCCCTACTACGGTTCGTTCGGCTACCACGTGTCGAGTTTCTTCGCCCCCTCGTCGCGATTCGGCACGCCCGAAGAACTGAAAGCGTTGATTCGCCGCGCCCACGAACTGGGGCTGGCGGTCATCATGGACTTGGTGCACGCCCACTACGTGAAGAACCTCAACGAGGGAATCAACGAACTGGACGGCACCGACCACCACTACTCCAAATCGGGCGAAGCGGGCTACCAGCAATACTGGGACTCGATGATTTTCGACTACGGCAAACGCGAGGTGCAGCACTTCCTGCTCTCGAACGTCAAATACTGGCTCGACGAATTCCACTTCGACGGCTTCCGGTTCGACGGCGTTACGTCGATGATCTATCATCATCACGGCTACACCGAGTTCGACAGCCGCGACAAGTTTTTCGATGCGGGGGTCAACGAAGATGCCCTCACCTACCTGACGCTGGCGAACAAGCTGGTGCACGACTTTCGGCCGGATGCGGTGACCATCGCCGAAGACGTGAGCGGCATGCCGGGCATGTGCATCCCGATCGACGACGGCGGCATCGGATTCGACTACCGGCTGGGCATGGCGATACCCGATTTCTGGATCAAGCTGCTGAAAGACGTGCCGGACGAGGAGTGGAACATCTGGGAGATGTGGTCGGTGATGACGGGCCGCCTGCCGGAGGTAAAGACCGTAGCCTATGCCGAATCGCACGACCAAGCGCTGGTAGGCGACAAGACCATCGCGTTCCGGCTGATGGACAAGGAGATGTATTTCCACATGGACCGTGCATCGGAAAACCTCGTCATCGATCGCGGCATGGCCCTGCACAAGATGATTCGGCTGATGACCATCGCGACGGGCGGGCAGGCCTACCTGAACTTCATGGGCAACGAATTCGGTCACCCCGAGTGGATCGACTTTCCGCGCGAGGGCAACGGCTGGAGCTATGCGCACGCGCGGCGGCAGTGGTCGCTGGCCGAGAACGGATTCCTGCGCTATGCGTGGTTAGGCGAATTCGACCGCGCGATGCTGCAAGTCATCAAGGAGTACAAAGTGCTGGCCGACGGCTATGCGTGGAACCTGCTGATGGACGAACAGAACAAAACCATCGTCTTCTCACACGGACGGCTGCTCTTCGTCTTCAACTGGCACCCGACGGCCTCGATACCCGACTACGAACTGCCGGTGCAGGGAGTCGGAAAATACGTGGCGATTCTCTCGACGGACGAAGCGCGGTTCGGCGGGCAGGAACGGCAGGCGATGGACGCCGAACACTTCTCGTTCGACGTCACGGGCGAAGACGGCCGAAGCTATCCGCGCATCCGCATCTACAACACCTCGCGCACGGCGACGGTCTATCTTCAATACCGGTAGTGGTCGGCCTTGTAGGGGCCGTCGACCGAAACGCCGATATAATCGGCCTGCTTCGGGGTCAGCCGCGTAAGCTCGACGCCGAGACTGGCGAGATGCAGGCGTGCGACCTCCTCGTCGAGGTGCTTGGGCAGGCGGTAGACGCCCACTTCGTGGTCTTTGCGCCACAATTCTATCTGCGCCAGACACTGGTTCGTAAAGGAGTTCGACATGACGAACGACGGGTGGCCCGTAGCGCAACCCAAATTCACGAGACGCCCCTCTGCCAAGATGAAAATGGAGTGTCCGTCGGCGAATGTGTATTTGTCGACCTGCGGCTTGATGACCGTCTTGGCGGCACCCGATTTCTCCAAGCGCGCCATTTGAATCTCATTGTCGAAGTGGCCGATGTTGCAGACGATCGCTTGGTCGCGCATCCGCTCCATGTGTTCCAGCGTGATGATGTCGCAATTGCCCGTGCAGGTCACATAGATGTTTCCCTCCGCGAGCGTGTTTTCGACTGTCCGCACCTCGAAGCCCTCCATAGCGGCCTGCAAGGCGCAAATGGGGTCGATTTCCGTCACGATGACCCGCGCACCGTAGGCCCGCATCGAACGGGCGCACCCCTTGCCGACGTCGCCGTAACCGCACACGACGACCACCTTGCCGGCAATCATCACGTCGGTCGCGCGCTTGATGCCGTCGGCCAGCGACTCGCGGCAGCCATATAGGTTATCGAACTTCGATTTGGTGCACGAGTCGTTGACGTTGATTGCCGGAACGAGCAGCTCGCCGCGCTCCTGCATCTGGTAGAGCCGGTGCACGCCGGTCGTGGTCTCCTCGCTCACGCCGCGCCACTCGGCGACCGTGCGGTGCCATTTTCCAGAATCTTCGGCAAGAATCCGCCGCAACGTGTCGACGATGACCTCCTCCTCGTAGGACGACGTGGGCACATCGAGCGACGAAGCGTCGTTCTCGGCCTTGAACCCTTTGTGAATCAACAGCGTGGCGTCGCCGCCGTCGTCGACGATCAACTGCGGGCCCTTGCCGTCGGGAAACGACATCGCCATTGCGGTGCACCACCAGTAATCGGGCAGCGACTCGCCTTTCCAAGCGAAGACCGGCACGCCTGCGGCAGCGATAGCAGCGGCGGCGTGGTCTTGCGTCGAAAAGATATTGCACGAGCACCAACGCACTTCGGCACCCAACTCGACGAGCGTCTCGATGAGCACGGCCGTCTGAATCGTCATGTGCAGCGACCCCATGACGCGCACCCCTTTCAACGGTTTTTGCGGGCCATATTCGCGCCGGACAGCCATCAGACCGGGCATTTCGTGCTCGGCTATCTCGATTTCCTTGCGGCCCCACTCGGCCAGCGCCATATCAGCCACCTTGTAGGGAAGTGTCGAATCCAAAAACATGATTTTTATCGTTTTATATTTTTTTAATTCTTCGGTCGGATTCATGGGTACCGCTGACGCGGCATTTTTTCATCACCCATCGCGCGTATCGTCCGTTCGTCCTCCGCCAACTGTCGGCGCAGAGCCTCGACGGACGGAAAGGTCCGTTCGTCGCGGATTTTCATTAACAGCTCGACGTGCAGCGTACGGCCGTAGAGAGAGCCGCTGAACCCGAACAGGTGCGTCTCCAAATGCCGCCGAGTGCCGCCCACCGACGGATTGCACCCCAAATTGGACATGGCGTCGTAAGATATGCCGTCGACCGTGACGCGCGAACGGTAAACCCCGTCGGGAGCCGCGCAATCATCGGGCACCTCCATATTCGCCGTCGGGAACCCCAGCTCACGGCCCAGTTGCCGCCCGCGAACGACCGTTCCGGTGACCGTCCAACCGTGCTCCATGCGCCGTCAGGCTTTATGCAGCCGCGCGATGGGCGTCTGCGACCCGACCGTCGGATCGCCGATTTCGACCAGCAGCTCGCTGTCCTTCGGGACAAGCACGTCGACGCGCGACCCGAACTTGATGAATCCGCAGACGCTGTTCTGCTCGACATGTTCGCCGGGTTTCATGTACGACACGATGCGCCGTGCAATCAGACCGGCCACCTGCCGGAACAGCACCTTGCGGCCGTCGTTCATCCGCACGACCGTCGTCGTCCGTTCGTTCTCGGTCGACGACTTGGGGTGCCATGCGACGAGAAAACGGCCGTGATGATGCTTGAAATACTCGACCGTCCCTTCGACCGGCACCCAGTTCATGTGGATGTTGGTAATGGACATGAAGATCGAAATCTGCAACATCTCCTGCCCTGCGAAACATTCGTTCTCCTTGACCAGTTCGGTGACGACCACGCGCCCGTCGCACGGGGCGAAAATCAAGTCGGAATCGTGGATGCGCACACGGCGCGGCTCGCGGAAAAAGGCCACGATGAAGAACCAGAAAAAGAGCAGCAGCAGCGCGCTTATCCAAAGGAGCGACCCCCGTTCGTTGCTGACCAAGAGGTGATAAATCAACCACCAGCACAGCGCGCACGCCACGCCCGAAAAAGCGATAATGTGGTAACCTTCCTTATTTATTTTCATAGTTGCGTAAGGGTTGCGATGTTATCGGAAACAGAGGAAATAGATGCTGACATAGGCGAAAACGAACGGAGCCGAAAGCAGCACGGCATCGAACCGGTCGAGCACGCCGCCGTGTCCGGGTATGAGGTTGCCCGAATCCTTGACGCCGGCGGCCCGTTTGAACATCGACTCGGCCAAGTCGCCCGCCACGCCCGTCACCGCGACGACGAGTGCCAAACCGAGCCACAACGGCCAAGCGACCCCGCCCCAAGAGAGGCAGGCGATCACCCCGCCGACGCACAGCGCGCCGAGTATGCCGCCGAAGAATCCCTCCCACGACTTTTTGGGCGAATGGCGCGGGAAGAGCGGATGCCGGCCGAATGCCATGCCGACCAAGTAGGCGAAGACGTCGTTCGCCCAGATGATGCAAAAGTAACACAGCACGAACGCCGCACGCGACCACTGGGGCTGGGGAAAGAAATTCAGTTCGTCGAACAAGCAGAGCAGGCCGAAAGGCAGGGCGACGTAGAATACGCCCATGAACGTCACGCCGATATCGGCGATCGGATGTTCGCTTTTGCGCCACAACGAGCCGATGAACAACAACGGCACGAGCAGCAACAATGCGAACATACAGCACAGAATCACATCGCTGTTCAAGGCGGGCAGCCAATAGAACATGGCGAAAACGCACAATCCGGCCACCGTGCCGACAATCGAGAGCGGATTGTATCCGCACTTGCGGGCGAGCGCATAGAATTCGTAGAGTCCGGCCGCAGTCAACAGGAGGAACAACCCGCCCATCGTCCTGTGCGACCACACGATGGCCCCGATCATCACGGCGACCAGCACGCCGCCGCTCACGGTCCGCAGAACGAGGTTCTTCATTTTATCCGTCATGGTATCGTAGTAGTTTTATTCGTGGGATTCGGCCGTTTCGCCGGCGGTTCCGGCGGCGTTCGCTTCGGCCTCGCGGCGTTCGCGCTCGATGTCTTTCTTGCGCTTGCCGAAAATCCGCTCGACGTCTTCGGTGAAAACCACCTCGCGCGCGAGCAACAGTTCGGCGAGCTCCTTCACGCCGTCGGCATGCTCTTTCAGCACCTTTTCGGCCATCGCGTAAGCCTGCTCGATGACCCGTTTCGCTTCGAGGTCGATCGCCTGTGCGGTCTGCTCGGAATAAGGTTTGGTCAACGCCATGTCGCTCTGGCCCGTCGAATCGTAGAAACTCAACGTACCTACCTTTTCGCTCATGCCGTAATAAGCGACCATCGCGTAGGCCTGTTTCGTGACGCGCTCCAAGTCATTCAACGCGCCGGTCGAAACGTGACCGAACGTCAGCTGTTCCGACACGCGGCCGCCGAGCGTCGCGGCCAGCTCGTCCATCATCTGCTCGCGCGTGGTGATTTGCCGCTCTTCGGGCAGGTACCACGCAGCCCCCAGAGCCTTGCCGCGCGGGATGATCGTCACCTTGATGAGCGGACTGGCGTTTTCGAGAATCCAGCTCACGGTAGCGTGGCCCGCCTCGTGGTAGGCGATGACCCGCTTTTCCTCGTCGGTGATGATTTTGTTCTTGCGCTCCAAACCGCCGATGATGCGGTCGATCGCGGCGAGGAAGTCCTCTTTCGCGACGCATTTCTTGTTGTTGCGGGCCGCGATCAACGCTGCCTCGTTGCAGACGTTGGCGATGTCGGCACCCGAGAAGCCGGGCGTCTGCCGCGCCAAGAACGAACGGTCGAGCTGCGGGTCGAGTTTCAAGGGCCGCAGATGCACGTTGAAAATCTCCTCGCGCTCCTTGACATCGGGCAGGCCGACTTCGATTTGCCGGTCGAAACGTCCGGCACGCATCAGCGCCTTGTCGAGAATATCGGCGCGGTTCGTAGCGGCCAGCACGATGACGCCCGCGTTGGTCTGGAAGCCGTCCATCTCGGTAAGCAACTGGTTGAGCGTGTTTTCGCGC
>JAMPDE010000002.1:599255-685833 GCA_023665825.1 Alistipes senegalensis
TTCGCTCGCCGCCCCGAAATTTACATCCGGCATCGTCCGACACACCGCGAATTGTATTTATATTGTATTGAAATTCAACCTTAAAAATTACATTTGTTAAATGGCAACATTATCTGTCCACCAAGAAATAACCCTGCGTCGCGTCTCCACATTGCTCGACGAACGACGCAACCGGTCAAACGAGGAAACATTCCAAGCCCTCGAAAAACTCGGCCTCAACGTCTACTGGAAACGGGTAACATGGACGGGCGGCGTCGGTTCGTTCAAAATTATGCGTTCAAAACGATGTCGCGTCCTCGTTTCCGCCACGAAATCGGGGTTATCAAGTTCAAAATCCAAACTTCGGCCGGTGGGAACTTCGGCGTTCATCGTATCGAAAACTTCCTCAAAACGCACCGGGTTCCGTTATGGTTGGTGCGTCGAAATCCACCAGTAATTTGTATTGTCAAAAATCCTCTATACCTTTAATTGGTAACAAATTGATTATCATATCTATATTATTCCAATTTTAAGGTCGTTAAAAGCTCGCAAGCCATTCGAGGCATCAAACGACTGCATCCGCAGAATATCGACCAAGCACTGCATAAAATATCGGCCGATTATTTATTATCTTTGTCTGACAAATGTCATTAGCGGATTTTACCATGAAAAAATACGGAATCCATTTATTTTCAATTCTTTCGACTGTGATATTCTTATGCGGAACCGAAGCGTGCACATCACAGTCAGCACAACAAGAAACCATTTATGTTTCGATTCTGCCGCTACGAGGGCTTGTCCATGAAATTGTCGGAGATGACTTGCCGGTCGAAGTGCTTGTTCCGGCCGGAGCCAGCCCGGAAACGTTTGAACCGACACCGCGCCAATTCGTAGCCCTCAATCAAGCCCGTTTAGTCTTCAATGTCGGACTACTCGATTTTGAGGCGGCTCTGCTCGAAAAAATCGAAAACCGCCAAAAGATTGTCGATCTGAATAAAAACATTAAGCTAATTGCCGGAACATGCTCGCATGCAAACCATTCCGAAGCCGAAACACATCATCATGCGCATGGTATCGACCCCCATATTTGGACCTCTCCGAAAGCATTGCTGCGAATGGCGGGAAATGCCTATGAGGCAATCCGGCGTACTTACCCCGATTCAACAAAATACGATACGAACTACCGGAAATTGAAGCAAAAGCTGGTGGATTTGGATAGTGTTGTCACCCGCAAAATCGAAGCGAGCGGCGTCCGCATGTTCGTCATCTACCACCCTGCTCTTACTTATTATGCGCGCGACTACGGGTTGCAACAAATAGCCATCGAAGAAGACGGCAAAGAGCCGTCGGCCCGTCATCTTGCCCGACTGATTGAAATCGCACGCGAAGAAAAAATCAGTAATATATTCTTTCAAAGCCAGTTCCCGGCATCCGTCGTAGAAGTCATTGCAAACGACATCGGCGCAAAAGCAGTACAGATCGACCCGCTGTGCGAAAATGCAATCGGCAACATCGAAACGATAACCGACTTAATTACAGCCCGATGAATTTAGTCTCGCTACACAACGTAGGCGTCCGATACGAGGATTATGAAGCCCTGCAACAGGTCGATCTGACCATTGCCGACGATGATTTTCTGGGAGTTATCGGTCCCAACGGAGGCGGCAAAACCTCGCTTGTAAAGGCCATTCTCGGTACTATACCCTACACGGGCCGAATCGAGTTCGCCCCCGAAATGTTTCGGGGCAAAGAGCGACTGATCGGCTACATGCCCCAAATCATGCAATTCGACCGGGCGTTTCCGATTTCGATTGCTGAAGTCGTCCGGTCGGGATTGCAGGGACAACGCGGTTTCATGTCCCGCTTCACCCGTGCAGACCGTAAGAAAATGGCGGCATTACTCGATACCGCCGGAATCGGAGAGTTTGCAGATTGTCCCGTCGGCGAAGTTTCGGGCGGGCAGTTGCAACGCGCCCTGCTTTGTCGTGCGATTATTTCCGAACCGAAGTTGTTGATTCTCGACGAACCGACCAATTTCGTGGACAACCGGTTCGAGAAAGAGCTCTATGAAATGCTGCACGAACTGAACCGGCGCATGGCCATCGTCATGGTATCGCACGACATCGGCACCATCACGAGCGTCGTGAAAGAGATCGTTTGCGTCAATCGGCATGTGCACCGGCATCATTCAAACGTGCTGACCGAAGAGCAGCTACGGAATTACGACTGTCCGATCCAAGTCATCTCGCACGGACGTATCCCCCACACCGTGCTGGAACATCACTCCGGCGACGGTTGTTGCGAGCATGATTAAAAAACAGAGCAGCCTTTTTAGAGCTGCTCTCGTATAAATCGGGGCGCGAAAATTCGTCAATACTCCTCCTCGTTGAAGAAATGATTTTGATTTGAATATCAACTATTTAGATAATTAGCCGCAAATTTTAACCAAACATACCGCGCCATTTGAGACGGTCTGAGGCTATAGTAGAAATGGGTGGATAAACAAACTTCTGAAAATTATTAATAATATTTAGTTTTCAATTCTGTGACTATCGGGATGTGCAGCAGCATAGAAAAGTAAACACTAATTTTTCAGTTAATAAAATTCCCCATAATTCTATGCTTTTGGAAATGAAAATCTAAATGTATTGGTTGTATAATTTTCTTTATGATTGCCTGGTGTTATCCCAAAAGTACAATTGCTTCTTGTTATGCACTCTTGTATATAATACATACCTAATCCACTACCATCAAGTCTTGCTTTCTTAGCGTAATAACCAGACTCGCCCTTTCTTAAAATCAAGTCTATTTCCTCCGGCCTAATTGCCAAGCTGCGCATTGTGATAGATACAATTATATCTTTCCAATTAGATGAAAATGAAATTAATATATCACTATTGGGGGATGCATATTTGGTAGCGTTATTCCAAAAATGCCCCATAGCTAAATTAATTAATTCATAATCAATCAATACTTTATCATAACATTCGCCGAAGTTTATCTTTATTCTTTTATCCCAAAAGTCAATTAAGTACGGCTGTATTGATAATTTAACCACTTTATGAATGAAGTGAGTAGCTAATCGAGGTTTAGCCGAAGAAGTAATAACCTCATATGCGTCAAATTCCGACAGTGCAATAGATGTACTTTTTATACTTCTTAAAACTGCCTTTGCCACTTTATCTGCATTAGAAAAGATTTTGTCTCTTGAATACTCAACAATGTCATTCCAGTCCTTAGAGGGGATGTCTTCGATGGCCGAAATAGATTTCATATCATCAAGGATATGTGACAATTGACCATATACATTATGCCTAAGTTTCTTGACCAAATCGAATGATGGATTTGCAGCTCGATGTACAGCTTCGTCAAAGGAAGGCACTAAAGATAGAAGAATGTCGAAATACTTCTTAAAATCATTCTTAGTAACAGAAGTATCATATGTACACAAATACACAAAACCGTCTTCTATAGGAAGTTTTTTCTGCCTTTTTAAAGTTCCACGAACCCTACAGTATAATGATTTTGATTCCGCCAAACATGTATCGACCTCTGGTAAAAGCTCTTTTGGAAGATTGGATAGTATGACAGAACCATTCTTTATTATGTGATAGAAAAATTGAATAGATATTTCCGGATTCATCATAAAGAAATTAATAAACTTATGATGCTAGCTACAGAGCCAGCCTTATCTATATTGAATACTTTGCATATACTTTGATTATCACTTTTTCCTTTTGAGTATAACTTCTGAATACCATTTTTTATTTCTTCTTTTGACAATTCCACTCCTAACTCTCGTTGAAAAACACGTTGTAAGTGAATAGTGCAATTATCTAGGCAGAAAGCTTCTTGAGCAAGTCTTTTAAGTGCAGTTTCAAATTGGTAACGGTTAGCCGACTTTTTAAGCCTCTCATCAACATAGCCTTCTGCAGGATGAAATGCATCAACTGGTCCTTGTGCTTCTGCGCTATACATAATGATTTTCTTTTCAGGATAGCAGTCATGTATTGCCGCTATTAAGCCAAGCCCTTCATCAACTAATCCAAGCTCCTTTCCTACGCCTTGGATATCAACACATAATATATGAGCATCTTTAAGTTCCGGTTGCGATAAAGACGTTATATCGGAAACATGTTTTATTCTTTTCCAGCCATCTTTTTCTTTTAGTTCCTCCGTGAGATTAAACTCCTCATTGTCAATAAAAAGAATTTCAACAGAGTTCTTTAGTTGTTCGATTGTTCTAATTGGAAAGTTCTTCTGCTTTGTAAAAATTGGGAACATAAGTATTAACGCATATGTGGTTTTATAAAAACTATAATTTATTGTTTGCAAAAATAGCAAAATAATCCGAGCTGTCGAAATAATTCACTATATTTGTATAATATTATCGAATTGCAATATGAAACTAAACAGGATAAAAGCAGTCTTGTCCGAGAAAGGCATATCTCAGACTTGGTTGGCTAAGCAACTTGGCAAGAGCTTTAGTATAGTGAATGCCTATGCTTGTAATCGAATTCAACCCAATTTGAATACATTGCAGCAAATAGCAGTTATCCTGCAGGTTGACTTAAAGGATCTGATAACCGATAAAGATGAAAGATAGATTAGTAAAAAGTAATGAACAAAATGCAGAATATGGATAACTCTATCATCATTGATATTGCAGAACGTATAGAACGGCTGATAACGGATGCTCGGGCACATGTTGCACGGGCAGTAAACATTACCGAAGTCATTACCAAATATGAAATCGGACGCATTATTGTGGAGGTCGTACAAGAGGGCGAAGAACGCGCGACATACGGAAAGCAATTGTTACAAGGGGTCGCCGACTTGTTGACAGAACGACTGGGAGATGGCTGGTCGACGGAAACATTGAAAAGATGTCGCAAGTTTTTCATAATATATTCGGTCAAGGAAATTGGCACAACAGTGTTGGCCGAATCATCTGACAGCAATTTGGTCAACAGTGTTGACCAAATTCAAAAATCCGCGACAATGGCGCGGAAATCTGATGCAACATATCCTTTCTCACTCTCTTGGTCTCACTATTTGGTACTGATGCGTATAGAGTCCGATGCGGAGCGCAACTTCTACGAAATCGAGTGTCAAAAACAAAATTGGAGTGTGCGACAGTTGCAACGGCAGTACAATTCGAGCCTGTATGAGCGGTTGGCATTGAGTCGTGACAAAGATGCCGTAATGCGATTGGCGCAGGAGGGACAGACCGTCAACAAGCCCGAAGATATACTCAAGAATCCGCTGACACTGGAATTTCTCGGACTGAAGCCCGAAGCGGTTTATTCGGAGAGTAAGTTGGAAAACGCAATTATAGACAAAATGCAACAATTTCTGCTGGAACTTGGCAAAGGTTTTCTGTTCGAGGCTCGGCAGAAACGATTTACGTTCGACGAAGAGAATTTTTATGTGGATTTGGTGTTCTACAATCGCTTGTTGCAATGCTACGTATTGATTGATTTGAAGGTCGGAAAACTTTCGCACCAGGATTTGGGACAGATGCAGATGTATGTCAATTATTACGACCGCCACGTAAAAGAGGATTTCGAAAAGCCGACCATAGGCATCCTGCTCTGCAAAGAGAAGAAAGATGCACTGGTGGAATTGACCCTACCCAAAGATGCTAATATTTACGCACAGCAATACGCATTGTACCTGCCCGACAAGAGCACATTGCAGGCCAAGTTGAAAGAGTGGATAGACGAACAGAATTAATCAAACTTGCTATAATCTAATAACGAAATGTCTGAATCTCTCTTCCTCCAGTTCTGCAAATATGTGGATGAATCCATTTTCCCCAAGGAGAATGGAGGAGAGAGCATTGCATTCATTGTCGACCAAGCCTTCATTGACGACTTCTGCAAGAAATTTTCCACCTCTGAGGATGTATTGCTAAAAAATGTTCGGCTGGGTCTGAACGGAACATCGCACCTTGACCACCTGCACGTCAAAGGGATTCTTGCGATACAGCTTTACGCAGCCACTAAGAGAGAGGACTCCGGAGGGATAACCGAGCGGAACTATCGAAATCGCCTGAGTCAGGTTCTCGATTGGGATATTCAAGACCTCCGACGTTGGATGGAAGAAAACCAGGAGAGATACTGGGGCCATCTATATTCGTGGTGTAGTCAGAACGACTTCCTGATTGCTCGATGCTCCCCTAAGACTGGCACCGGAAGGTATGTTCAGTACCCAATACAGCAAGCCGAAAGAGTCTTTACACAAAAGGATCTGAATGCAATCGCATATCATTTTGTTGAGTACAACCTACGACCTGGCGAGGATATTAGCGAACTCGATTTCTGGAAAATTCTCAGTAAAGGACAACTACCTTACTATATTCACACCAATCACGGTCGCAGGCTTGTTGAGAAGCCGGAATACCTTCAGGATGCGTACAAGCAGATCTATAATTTCTACCTGCGATGGGATGGCAACTACTTGGATATTGAGAGGAACAAATCCGCAAAGGTGCCTAAGGAACAACATTTCCTATACTTGTCAGAAGATGGGCACATTGATATCAGAGACAAAAATATGAAGCTTGAAAAACAGATTGGTTGGGATGCGCTTTCTACGGCTCTCCTCAATCCATTCTACTCATTCAAGCGAAGCCAATGGATACTGTTTCGTAAAAACGAGGATTACGAAGAATATTGGGAGGAGACCCGATATCTTGAGTGGCGGGAAGAGGATGGTAAAACATTCTATGAAGACGGTATGGTCGTATTCTTTACAAGTAGCGATTCCTTTTATAGATATTCAGAGGCGAACCCTTTCTCCAATCTCCTCCCGATTTACTCAAGCAGCAGGATAAAGATATACCGGTTACAATTTTCATCTAATCTGGCATACCTCTATACTGAAAAGAAATTCTTTGGGCTTGAGGGCGGACTGAAGGTAGGAAGGTTGCAGTACATTCTCGGTGGAGCTCCTATCCTCTCAATATCTAAGGATAGCAGTTTTTGGATTGACGGAGAGAAACCATCTATTAGCCCCATCGCGGGCCAGTTGAACCTTAACTTCCTTTCAGTAGGTTCTCATGATATCAAGTTTCCGGGGTTCAAGAAGATTGAGTTTACCATCGTCGATCCCGAACCAGTCACCCCATCCTGGGATGAATCCTACAACAAATGGATATTCTCTTGTAAGGATAAACAATGGTTGACAGCCAGATCAGAAAAAGGAATAGTCGGATTGGATTACTCTATATTCAAAATTAAGAACCGGGGAGAAACGGAGAAAAGTGTTCTCAGACGTTGGGCAAGATTCCACTTGACGGGGAAGAGTTCAAATGAGGGAAGAAACATAGCACTGAAATTATTAAACAAGCACTAACCATGGACACGTTGGATTATAATAGATATGATGTCGTTGGCATCGTCACAAAGATGGGAGCGACCCAAAATGCTCAGATAATCGGCGTCGGATTGTCAGACCGCGAAACGGGGGCATTCATTCCGGTACAGTCGGTCGATAGGAACAAAATATTCCCTACCAGGGGCTGTGTGTTTGCATTTGAATTTCTGAAGTACCACCCTCTTTGGGAAAATGAATGCGTCTGCCTTTGTGTCAAGCCGAATAACAATCCGAACATTGTCAATGGGGAGGATTATGTTTGGGACTGGAAGGATGAAACATATATCTATGCAGACAAGGTAAGGAAACTCAATGTACATATAGGTGAAGATGGCGGAGAAAACTATGACAACCTTCTGAAAGAAGGTCTTCTCCCGTGTGAGAAAACCACGTATTTCATATGTGCAGGTACAATCTACAGACTTGATCCGGGAGTAAGACTTCTTCCATTTTGGGAACTGTCTGACGTAACCTCATCTTTGATAGCATATAATGGCAATACATACGTAGTCGATGATATTACTATTCCTGAAGCCGGGAAGATTGACCTCACGTCTGACAATCAGCTAACAGAGTGGTACAAGAAGAACATCCTTCGCAAGGAGTGGAACACCATATACGAGGCAAAAGACTTCAAGGCTGTTGATGCCTTGGTGACGACAGAACTCCAGAAACTCGGAAATCCAACGAACATCTATCAAAGCAGGTTTGCAAGGATAAGGAGGCTCAGCGCAAACATCTCGCTTACATTTGAAGAATTAGAGAATTTGGCATCGACTCCTTGGTTTGCAGATACTATTCTCAACACCATGAACATATTTGCCGAGCAATATATTGAGAAAGTAAAAAATGAACATAGGGACGAAATATCCTTATTGGAAAGCAAGCACAAACAGATATTGACGGAACTTGACACCAAGTTGAGCCAAGATAAAGAAACATTGCAACATCAGATAGATGCAAAGCAAAAAGAACTCAAGACGATCGACGAAAATATTCAGGAAAAGGAACGTGAACTAAATGCGTTGAATAACGTCATAGAAGATGAAAACAAGGTAATAAAGGAACTCGATTCCCGCAAGAAGTCAATTGTCGCTGATTTTAGTGTCATAAAAGAGGTTCTTTCAACCGGAACGCCGGCAGTTGCTCAGAATGCAAAGCCGAACCATCACAGTGTGACGGATTTCGACATGAAGAATGAGCGAGAATTTTCTACGTCAAGTCCATATAAGAAGAATATTGATTCTCTTCTGATGAAATACAAAGCAAGGAAGGTTCCGGTAGATGAGATTGTCACCCAAATTGCAACCCATAACGTTGTGCTCTTTCCGGACGATGAAACACTTCTTGCAACAATGCAGGCTACGCGGCGCTACCGTTATGTGGTTTCATACGTGGGTGTCGACTGGAAATCATTCAATAATCTTTGGGACTCCGGACTCTCGGC
Organism: Alistipes senegalensis; assembly: GCA_023665825.1. Taxonomy (GTDB): domain Bacteria; phylum Bacteroidota; class Bacteroidia; order Bacteroidales; family Rikenellaceae; genus Alistipes; species Alistipes senegalensis_A. The sequence continues at coordinate 608,062 of JAMPDE010000002.1, forward strand.
TATCATAGATGAGGCGATAAACAACCCAAATATCATTCACTTCTTTGTCCTGCGGAATATCAATATGTCCTTCGTTCCATGCTACCTCCAGCCGATTTTGGATATGGCGAGGGGCCTTGCAAAATATTTCCCGGGTACAACGATTGAATTTCCTGAGAATATGAAGATACTTTGTACTCGGAGCAAAGATACCATTATTCCTGTGACAGAATCATCACTTGAAGGTATAGGCTGCATCACCAAATACGAGGAAAGACATATAGGAAGCGGCAACATTGCAGAGGGCTACCTTCCGGTCAGTATTTTTTCCGACCTTCCAATTGATGAACGCTATAACGAAACGAATGCCTACGATTCATACATAGATGAATAAAGCCAATATTGACATAGCCAGGGAACTTCTTTTCAAATGGATGGCTTGCGGAGAAAGAAAACATAGCTACGAAGCCATCCGGAAGAACTGCGAGTATATAGACCGAGCCTATGAACTTGGGTTGAATGGCAATGCCGTATGGACTCTATTCCAGCCTTTGTTCAGAACGGGTGTCGTGGAATTCGCAGGCAAGGATTGCTATGCCTTATGCCCTACGGTAGCAGTAGAACATAAAGGACACTTCATATATAACGGCATCCTTCCACAAAAAGAAGCCCATCGCACTGCATTCACAGGAATTTACAAGACTGACAACTTCGATGATGTGGAGGGGATGAAGATTGTGCATTTCGATGCAGAAACAATCTTGAAGCATATCCCGTCCGTCAGAGAGGTCGTCGATTCGTTTCCTATATCCATTGAAGACCTCACGCACGCGGAGTATTATCACTACAAAGGAGCAAAAGGGCTGACTAAAAGACTTGGCGATGGTGCAGTTCGGTACTTCTGTATTCCAGAGCAATCCTACCAAAGAGAAGTTCCCGGACAGGCTGTCAATCCGGATGCCTTCTGCATTGCATACAACAACAGCCGAAGTCTTAACGGAGATTGTGCAGGGAAATACGACAATAGGAATCAGGTGCTTCGAATGTATTCGTTTGGGCTGCCGGCCTCAATAGAGCGAATCCTATTTCTGGAATCCATGGCCCTGGGCAACACACCTGAGGATGTAGACAGAACTAAACTATTTCCATCTATCAAACCGAATGTCGTAAAACAATTAAACAGGATTCTTTGTAATACAATCGAATATGAATAACCCCATACAAATATTCAACGAACTTTTCAAAGTCTACTTGAAATACATCAGCAGTGGACTGCCATTCTCCCACGAGGAATTCAATGAAGAGAGAAACGCCCTGTTGAAGGAGAAAGGTACAATATGCCAGCCTCCTATCATTGAACTGGTCCCAAAGTACCATGAAAAAGCGACACTGGAGCAGTTCTGCCAAAACGAGAACGTCTCGATGAATATCAATGCATTTGTCAACACGGGGCTCTTCGGCGGAAACATTCGTGGTGAAAGAAAACTGTACGATCATCAATACAAGGCTCTGAAGGATGCTTTTATTGACAGAAAAAACATAATCGTCACAACAGGAACTGGTTCCGGAAAGACGGAGTGTTTTCTCCTCCCGATTATTTCCGATCTCGTCAAGGAGTCCAAGAGTTGGGGACCGGATAGGCCAAGAGCTATGAGAGCCATGATTCTTTACCCGCTCAATGCCCTTGCTGAAGACCAGATGATAAGGCTTCGCAAAGCCCTCAACAGCAGAAAGGATGACGGCACAGGTGCTCTTGACTGGCTGGATGCGAACCGTGGAGGCAACCGGTTCTATTTCGGCCGCTACACGGGAAGCACCCCGGTCAGTGGTAACAAGACTGAGACTAAGGCACAAGCTAAGTTAAGGGAAGAAAGGAAGGCTCTCCTGGATGACTGGAAAGCAGCCAAGGAGGCGGCAGCCGAAAACGGAAACACCGAACTCCTTTACCATGTGCCCTGCATGGAGGAAGACTCGGCCGAGATGTGGGACAGATTTTCGATGCAGGAAAACGCTCCCGATATATTGATTACCAATTACAGTATGCTCAACATTATCCTCATGAGAGATATGGAATCCCCTATCTTCGAGGATACCAAGAAATGGCTTCAGGAAGACAAGTCGCATATATTTCATCTGGTCATTGATGAGTTGCATTCATACAGAGGCACGGCCGGCACCGAGGTCGCCTACCTGATACGCATTTTGCTTGACAGACTTAGTCTCACGCCTGACTCCCGGCAGGTCCAGTTTCTGGCATCCAGTGCCTCAATGGAAGAGACTCAGCAGACCATGGACTACCTGAGCGAGTTTTTCGGTGTAGACAAACAGAACTTTTCCTCGTCATTCAGCATCATAAGCAACCCTAAAGTGAATGCTGTCGGACGACCTTCCACAGACATTCCATGGAAAGAATTGAAGAAATATGCTGATTCACAGGATGACGAAAAACTTCTTTCGCAGCTCTCTTGCGCTTCATTTCACGAGGTAACCGAGAAATATTGCTTGGTAGACTGGCTGAAATACTGTCTCAGTACTGAAAAAGGTATTATCGCAAGGGATATAGAGAAGATGGCTGAAAAGTTAGACAGCAGCATTGAAGACAAGGTTGCAGTCGTCGGTTCGCTGCTGAAGGTTCTATGTATGAGCGAAAACAAGGGAAGTTACGCAGCTCCTGTCAGGGCTCACTTCTTCTTTAGAAATGTCAGCGGCCTTTGGGCCTGTTCGTGTCCGGAATGCAGTAAAGTACAAGAAAAGTTCCAATTTGCAGGACGGCACATCGGGAAGTTCTATAAAAGGCCGCGAACAATCTGTGATTGCGGAAACAAAGTCCTTGAGGTCCTGCTCTGTGAAAACTGCGGAGAAATCTATTTGGGAGGCTACCTTCAGGAAAAGGATGGTCGTAAGTACATTACCATCGAGAGACCTATAGCGGATAAGTTCACAAGTTATGGCGTCTTGTGGAAGGACTGTGACGGAGGCCGTCATGATGGATGGGTGAGGGTTGACTACAACCCGGTTAATGGTGAATACCTAGAAACCCCTGACGGTAAATACAGTCTGCACGTACAGGCAAGCGATAGGGATACACTTTTCCCCAATACGTGTCCTCAGTGTGAGATCTCCTATAGAATACAGGATAAAAACAGTCTCACCCCAATCAGGAAGCACGCCACAGGTCTCCAAAAGGTGAACCAGATTATGGCGGACGGCATGATAAGATTCATGAAAAGAGCAGGAGAAAGTAACACTAAAGTGGTACTGTTCTCGGACAGTCGTCAAGCCGCAGCCAAACTCTCTGCCGGAATCGAACTCGATCACTACAGAGATGTGCTTCGCTGGGTAATTCTCAGAGCATTGAACAGCGACACAAAAGATGCGGATTTCCTGAGGAGGATCAGGGCAAAGAGAAAGAATGAACTCACCGCTGATGAAGTGGCAGAGTTCAGAAGGCTTTCAGGAGAAAGAGTATATAGGCCAATAACCGACAAGATAAGAGATGAGTGGGATGGATGGGCGGAAGAATCTGATATCCATGCACTGAATACATATTTTGACAACATCGGAGGAGTCCGCCTTGACAATATAGAAGATAGGGTATTTTCTGCTATGGTCAAAGCTGGCATCAATCCAGCAGGACCCAAGCCGTCCGTAGCCCAAAACATCAACGGCGGTTCCTGGGATGAACTGTTCGATTTCGAAACCGGCAAGGCCTATGCTGAACTTGGCGATGCCAGGACAAACTTCCTTGATAGAATTATTCGCTCTAACAAGATTGAACAGCTGGCAAGTATCTTCGCGAACAAGAATAAGTCGTTTGAAGACCTCCGACTCGGTTATCTCAAGCCATCATCAGCGTGCAGCGACAAGAGAGAAGAGGAGGTAATATGCTCTGTCTTACGTATTCTCGGTTCGAGAAGGAGATTAATGGGAATTCCTACAAAGTTCCCTCGTAATGACAGTTTCCCTCAACAGGCCAAGGATTACGTTAAAACGGCATACGGATATACAAGGAAGGCAGAACTTGACGAGAAACTCGATGAGATAAGGTGCTTTCTTCGTACAAACAGGATTATTGACGGTCAATACATGGCACTTAGTGGAGAAGGACTCTCCTTTGCCAAAGCAACCCCAGGCTCCCGCTATTGGGTCTGTCCGGTATGCAAAACGATTCATATGCACGCTTCGCACGGTGTTTGCGTCAATTGCCATGCGCATCTAAAAGACGCATCTATCCTTACACAAAACGATGTGCGTGCCCCCAACGACTATTACCTTACACTTCTCAATGCCACCGACTCCATTTACCGACTTCATTGTGAAGAACTAACCGGGCAGACTTCAAAGCGAGACTCACGCAGGCGCCAGAGACTCTTTCAAGACATCTTCCTCAAATCCGAAAATCCGGTGGTGGATGGTATTGATATGCTCAGCGTCACAACCACCATGGAGGCCGGTGTAGACATAGGCTCCCTCTCCGTAGTCATGATGGGGAATGTCCCTCCGCAGAGGTTCAACTACCAACAAAGGGTGGGTCGTGCCGGAAGACGCGGCAATCCGCTCTCTATTGCGCTAACCGTTGCCCGAGGCTCAAGTCATGACCTCACGCACTTCTTTGAAACAGAGAGGATGGTCTCGGATACCCCCAAAGATCCGTATCTTGAGGTCAGGACCAAGGAGATCGCCGAAAGAATTATATATAAAGAAATCCTCTATTCCGCCATAGGCTCAGGCACCGGCAGCAACGAAAGCGTCCACGGCAGTTTCGGATCTATTTCCGATTGGAAGGTCAACGGTCCGCGAGTTCAGACTTGGATTGGCAGCAATTCTGATAAGATTGAACATATCATTGATACTGTCACAAGAGGGACGGAGTTGTCGGACCACCAAAAAAAGGAGATACGTGATTTCATAAAGACCTCCCTTGTTGACAGAATTACTGCTATATGCGAAAGCAGTGAATTTACCCAGGACATCCTCAGCGAAAGACTCGCGAATGCCGGTATGCTCCCAATGTTCGGATTCCCGACAAGGACCAGAAACCTATACCTGAGCAAGCCGGACAAACTCCCTTGGGACGATGTCGTATCAAGAGATATTGACATGGCTCTGAACTCCTTTGCTCCGGGACATGAAATTGTGAAAGACAAGAAGGTGTACAAGGCGGTCGGAGTAGTTGAGTACGAGTACAACGGTGCCCATGTGGTCACACCTAAGTTCAACTCCCGCAACAAGTACCCTATGCCTTTGTATAGATGTAAGAGTTGCGGGTTCTCAACCATAAGTTCCGAAGAGACGCTAACTTCGTGTCCCGTCTGCGGAGAGGAGATAGAGGCAGTCAAAATATGCTCCCCTCTTGGCTTTTGTGTCGACTACGACAAGCCTGTCGAAGATTTCAATGGAAGTTATGACTGGTATTCTCCGAACAGCGACATAAAGCTGGACTGCGAGAAGTCCCTTAGCGACTGTCCACAAGTAAGGAATCTTACCTTAAGGAACAACCAGATTCCTTCGCAAGGTCTCGTTCACCTCATCAATGACAACAATGGGGAACTGTACAAACTCGGAAAGAATGCAGATGGAATATATATTTCCAGGAACGCATATACTGAAGAGGAAGCAAAAAGACTAGATCTGAGTTTTGAGAGTGATTACGCATTCGTCTCTTCAAAGAGCACAGGAGTCCTCACCCTATCCATCAAAGAGATACGTGATGACATCTGTCTAAATCCAATAAGGGAACAGAATACCAACAGCCATGCTGTACGAGCAGCTTTCCTTTCGTGGGGTTATCTTGTAAGAAAATCAATATCAAGTTTTCTCGATATTGATGCATCAGAACTCAATGTAGGCTATTTTATCTCGTCCATCACCCATAAGGCCGAAGTATTTATGGTGGAAAGGCTTGAAAACGGAGCAGGATACTGCAATTTTCTAAGTGGAAGACGTTATAAGGAGATTCCGTTCAAGGCTATTGTGGAACCTCTGGCAAAAGGCGGTGCTATATATAGTTTTCTTTGCGAAGAGAAACACAGGAATGAATGCACCTCCTCATGTTATGATTGCATCAGAGACTTTTCAAACCAAAGTCTCCACGCCGTTCTTGACTGGAGGTTGGGATTAGACCTCGGTCGTTTGGCCGATGACCCGAGAGCAGAGATAGGCTTCAATGTCGAATACTGGAAAGGTTATATTTCAAATACAATCCTGAATATCCTGAAACTTCAAGGTTATACCGCAACATTCAAGGAGGGACTTATCACAGGACTTGATCAATCTGGGAGGAAATACTGTATAGTCCATCCGTTGTGGTCCACGAGTTATGTAAATGAAATTATTGACAATATGAACGAAATCGTAGTGCCCATTTCTATTTTCGACATATCAAAACTGAAATAGCCGCATTAGGATAGCCATAAGTATATGTGGCTATCCTAACGAGGCTTGTTTCCGATGTGGAATCTGGTATGTTATCGTTTCCTCATGTTATTCTTTTTGCCATACCAGGGCTGGTCGGAGTGCAAGCCGCGGGCACCTGTACCGACACGGGGTTGGGCTGGACCTCCGGTAGCAAGGATAACGGCTGCGTCCAACAGGTCGGCTTGTGCCGGACTTATCTGTTCCTGCGGTTCGAAGATGGCATTGACAAATTCCTCGTCCGTTATGCAGTGGTTGAAGTGTTGTTGAGCGAGGTCGTAGTCTATCTGAAACTTTGTATCATCGAACAGTTCATTGCCGACACATATCCAGATATGCAGCGACGGGTTATTGTAGTTCGGAACATTGACCTTGACCAGTTCCGCACCCGATGACAGCCGATAGCGTTGCGGATTGGCTTGGTGGTCAAGTTCGGTAATGCGTTGGGATTGGTCGGCTATCTGTGCATCTTTTGAGTTCAGCGTCTTGCGCAAGGCTTCTACCTCCTTGATAGCCTTGTCAATCTCCGCTTGATAACCATTTTTGAGTTTAGCCAACTCCTGCTTGTGGTTTTGTACAATAGCGGCACGTTCCGCCTGCAATTTCTTAATCTGTTCTTTGAGTTTGGTTATCTGCTCGTCTTTGTCTGTGAGTGCCTTTTTCGCTTTGGCAAGGTCGCCTTTACCGAACAGCGAAAGAATGGCACTCCGCCCTTCGTTGGCTTTCTCCACTTCAGCATTTAGTCTGGCAATATCGTTCTCGTATTGCAACATCTGCTGCCGGTAGTATTCGCCGTTGGACTGGTGCTTGGCTGTCGACCCGACCACTCCTCGCTGCAACCCGAACTCCCGCATGGCTTCGGCATAGGTATTTTGATAAGTGGATAATCTTGCTCGTCCCATTACGTCATCTGCCGACAATCGAGGGCCGTTATGTATCCGATACTTTTTCTCACCTTCACGAGATTTGCGTTTGCGCTCGCCCGTGACGATAGGCACGACCGTCGCGTGGAGGTGCGGTGTCTTCTCGTCCATATGCAGCACACACGAAACTACATTATCTGCACCAAAGGTATCTTTTAGCCATTTCAGATTGGCATCTGTCCACTTATCTAGCCTACCGCTTTGTACAATCTTCATCATCTGCTCGTGCGAGCCAGTGAGGATGATACGTATTGCCTTCGTCTGGTTCTTTCCAACTTTGCGATGAATACCTGCGTGGTCGATGCGGTACTGGACAGCCTCGGTTCGGTTGCGTACTCTGTCGGGGAACCGGATTAGTTCCCGATTGAGGGACGTTCTCGTCTTGTCGGCATTGTCGGGAATGTACACTTTGCCGTCGGCGGTCTTGCGCTCGATATGGCATGACATCCCGGAGTCGTTGCCGCTGCCTCGTTGAAGGTGGCATACGGCATATTGGATATTACTCATAGTTATTTCTTTGTGTAATGTATAACTGTTGTTAGGATTGGGGTGTAAATTTCCGTCAAAGCACAGCCGTAAGGCAATCGAAAGTCGAGAGGGCGAGACCTTTCGCTTATGGGGCTATTTTTAGCTGCCGCTTGCGGCTGCGGGCGAAGCAAAAATGCTACGGAAATTTACCCAACCCAAATTCCCCGGACAGTGAACTGTCCAATCACGATTCATCAACCAACTTCAAGTCCAATTCATCAATGAGTTGCCGAATGCAGGGATTGCGAGCAATCATCTGTTGGAGTATCTGGCGGCGGGTAGGAGTCGCAAGCAGGAAGTCGGCAATGTCGAACCCCTGACTGCGCTGCTCATCCGTCGCCATATCTTCGAGTAGCGTACTGACACAAACGCTTCGACAGTCTGGACATTGAAGCATCCGTTCTTGCCTCCCGTCGCAAGCCAAAGGACATCAGGCATATAGTGCGAAGCGATAACAGCAGACTTCTCGCTCTCGACGAGAAAAACTGTCTTGTAGGGATATATCGGAAGCAGGTGTTGTCCAAATAGACATTGCCGCAAATGGAAGTCCGGCAGGCGGAGTTCCGAGTGTGCCCAACTAACGAATGTTTGCGGCTCCTTGACACGGCGCCCCGTCGAGGAATTGTACAACATAATCTTTCCCGTGCGAACTTTTCCCGTCTCGTCCGTCTGCCAAAAGACCGTCTAACCGCCCCACTTTGCCGATGTGCCGATACGGTAGAGATTGAACAGCCGCATTGTCTCTTCCGCTCCGAACACCCCGCAGAGATACCGATACAACGGGTTCCTGTCATAGTGCGACAAACTCGCTGCTACAATAGCTGGCGAAATATAAGAGGGCTCGACCGGTGTCGGTCGGACGTATACAACGGACTGACAAAAGATGCGGTCGATACGGTTGTCGTCATTGGACAGCACCTCGGGGTTATCCCGAAAATACTCACGTGGCGTGTAGTGGTAGCCGCAGCTCTGCTCGTGGTCGCATTTGCCCACCGTCGAAGGAAAATGCACCGTCCCTTGTCCGTCGATATACCGGACAAAGCAACGCTTCTTGCCACAGTTCGGGCAGTCGATCTTACTCCCGCAGCGGTATTTCTCCAAGTGAAAGCGGTACTCACTCATAACTCTGCAGTATTATCGGTTGCACACTGCACTTTTGCACTTTGCTCTATCTTCTCTGCCGCCTTACCCTCCGATGAAAGTGCAATAGTGCAAGATGCAATCGCAGAGGTCTTCCGGTAAGTGCCGTGATGCAGCTTCTCTAAAACAGGGTTCGGCTCCCGGCTCAGCTTGTCCAGCGCATAGTAGACAGTGCGACGTGACAACTCGACCTTCTTTCCGGAAATGACGGCCTCGCCAGCCGTGAAGGTATCGCCGAGCAGCGACAGCCATGCCTCTTTGTTGTCTCCGATACCGGAGGAAACGATACTTTCCTGAATACGACGATAGGTATCTTCGTAGTAGTCTGTCATCCGAATCGCCACTTTGACGGAATCGAGGTCGATATACTGCATATGACCTTCCCCGGCAGCCCATTTCAGTATCTGAAAGACTAACGAAAGCCGGGCGGCATTGCCGTCCAGTTTCGTTTTGCGGCTATCGACCTCTGCGTCATTTTTAATCGCATTCACCATGTCGATAACGCCGTTATACCAGTCATAGAAATAGACTTCCGCATCTTCCGCCATATTCAGCACCGTAGAGCAAACCGAATTGCCATTCTCATTAGTCGGACAAGGCAGAGAAAGAATCCTGTTCAGTATCGTGCGCCACTGTCCCATTGTGTCGGGACGGGGCGTGTTGCAATCTGTGCGCTGCCACTTCGAGATGTGCGGTCTTTGGGATAGACAAAAAGAAAACGGTCGAGCAGGCCGTTTGCCTTGTACTCGTTGCGGAATACCTCCGGCAGCAAATTCGTCTGCACCGAACCGATGACATTGATGCAGGGCTGGCGAATCAGTATCGGCCGCACCTCGGACTTGCGGACGGACTTCAACGGGCGGCCGCTATATGCGGAGAGCAGGTCTTCAATCAGGTTGTTTTTGCTGTTGTAGCGTTTCACAGAGTTGAACATCGCAACAATCTCATCGACCTCGATTGCCACGCCCCGCAAATGGTGCTGGTGGACGTGCATCAGTGCCTCAGGTGTAAAGTCCAATATAACGGTAGTGACCAACTGGGGCTTTTTGAGCGAAAAACTGTTGTCTGGTTCTTTGTTCTTGCCCGATGCTGCAAGAGCGCGTTCATACTCGTCGCACTCCTGCAAATACTGCTCGAACATCCGGTCATCCTGCTCGTGAATCGGGCGGTAGAGGAAGCTCAACGGAGGTGTCTTGCCTAATCCGGGGCGGCCAACAAGCATCATATAAATGGAGGGACTTGTCCGCCAGTTACCCTTGATCTGTATCTGGCACGCATTGCCGATTGCGGCTGCCACCGCTGACAGCACAATCGAGGCAGAGAACTCGATGTTGAAATTCTCATAGGTAGCGAGGTTGAAAATGATCTCCTGCACCCGCTGAGGGAATACCTCCAACGGCAACCCCGATTCCATGACCCGACTCGCTTCCGAGCGGAGGCGGTTGGTCAATTCCAATGCGCTATACATACCCACCTCCCTGCTGCTCCGGCAGCATCGAATCGGTGGCAAACGCCTCGTAGTGGAAACGGCGTAGGAATCAGTCCACATCCTCCTGCGTGTACCAATACTTGTCGCCCTCACGCGAATAGCCAAGATAACCATTGTCGCGCAGTTTTTTCAGATACTTGTCTTTGATGCGCAGCATCCCCATCAGCGTTTTGTTGTCATAGACACGGTGTGCCTGTATCGCCCTGTTCTGTACGGGCAACATTTTATGTCCCTCCACGATACCGAGAATCTTTTCACGCAACTCCCGGTCGCAGAGTTCCTTTATACTCTTTTTGTGAGCCATTTGCTAAAAATATTTTATGGCTCGGCAATCCTGATGCGCACTCAGATCCCCTTGCCGCAGTTCATATTATGGAACGATTGCGCACATCGCTCCGTTCTCAGCGGCAAATGTATAAGAGGGTGAAAACGACCGGTGTTAGGATAGATTACCATAACACCGGCTAACAAGTTAGGATGAAATTAGGATAGGCGGATAACATCTGCTGTAATCCGCTGGCTATAAACAAAAAGAGCAGCCGGAAGGGCTACTCGAATAATTTGTCGATTTTGTGAGATTTCTGTGGGACAGTCAAATCTTTTCGGTTTTGTCGCGACTGACCGAGTTCCGATTGCTCGAACAAAGCACTCAATTCGGCATCGGGGAAGAAGCCCGAACTGCCGAAAGTTCAATAGTATCTATCCTCGATATCTGTATAAGTGGGTCTGTCTCCGCAATAGATTCGACCGCACATATAGGCAAGCAATGCCTTTGACAGTTTCCATTTGTAGTGCGTTCCGTTCTCCTCCATAAATCCGGAATCAATAGCACGGGCGAAAAACCTGGCGGGCAAGTTCGGTATCGAGACGCTCCGGAAGGACAACACCCTCCGCTTCGGTAGAGATTCGCTCATAGAAAGGGCTTCGTGCAATTTGTTCTTCTTGCTTTCCCTTATTTCGAGAATGCAATTTTTCTGCGGTGCAGGCCATTGCCGCAGCACTGACCAATGCCATGATGATACCCGTCAGCGCCGGCAGATTAGGGTGTGTTTCACCTACCGGGTCGATAACGCCAATCCCAACCAGCAGCAGCGTCCCGACAAAGAGGAGAATCGCTGTCGACCAAAGAATTTTGCGTTGGTGCTGTTTGAAAATAGTCGCAGCGACCAGCACCACCACAAGCGCACAAATTATCAATAGAGGAACTTTCAATATCATCATTTAACAAAATCACGCTGCAAAATTAAACATTATTTCGGATAATCCGTTGCCAATGTCAGGCTATGCCTAATGCGGCAAAATCGTCGCTCAGACGGGCGACCTCGGCAGAGAGGGTTTCGGGCAGGAAACGGGCATAGACCTTTTCCGTTACATCCGTACTGCCATGACCGAGCAGGCGGCTGACAACAGACATCGACAGTCCTTTGTTCAGCGCAAAGACCGCGAAGGTATGCCTCGCAACGTGCATCGACAAGTTGAACGGCAATCCCACCTGCTCTCCCGCTACGATTAACGACTGATTGATACACTTGGTCGCATTGTTGCGGGCTTTGTAGAGCGCTTCGGCATCGTCGAGGTCAAGGCTTTCTTTGACCAAATCGAAGACATAGCGGCAGCCCTCGCGTTTCTCCTGCCACTGACGCAAGATACGCAGGGCGGGTTCGGTAAGCGGAATGACGTGCCGCTTGTTGGTTTTAATCATAATCTTCCGCAACTCCTTTTTCTCAAAATTGATATGGCTCCATTGCAGCGTCATCACATCGACAACGCGCAGTCCGCAGGCGTAGAAAGCGAAGAAGAACATCTCCAAAAACTCTTTGCGGCGCGGTTCCGTGCAGGTCTTGTAGTATTCCAACAGCAACGACATTTGTTCTTTGGTGAGATACTTGCCGTCGAACTCGCTCTCCTCGTCTGCAAGCGACATCTTCGGCGTAATGCGCATATCCTGAATACGGGCATTGACCACATGGTCAATCATTTTCAGTTCGGAGGCATAGGCGCACGCTTTCAGAATAGGCGTCAATGCGTGGTTGATGGTCGCATCGCTGTTCTGCTTAATCTCCCGGCGCCACTTGATATATTCATCGACTAATTCCACCGAAATATCCCCGACATAGATGTTGTCCGGCTTGTAGGTGCCTTTCTTGGTGGCACGGAGAAAGGTCTGAAAGATATTCATACCGCTCTTTCCGTTCTGGTAGCGGCTTCTGCCGATACGGTTACGGGAGTAGTCGGATTCGAGCCGTTCCAGCACAAACTCCACAAAGTCCTTTCCTTTGTCTTCGCGTATAATGGGCTTGTCTGCCAGAAAGTCGGCGATGACCTGCGCTGTAATCTGATTCGGATGCTTTTGATTGTATTCGGCCAACATAGAATCAATCCGGTCAACACGAGCGAGCAAAATATTGTTAACCCGATTGGCCTCGGGACCGTAAGTCGATCTCACTCCACCACGACCGTTATGGGCTTTTTCATTCCAGTCACCCAAGCGGACAAAAAGATTCATGCCTTTGCGTACAATCTGGCGATTCCATGTGTACTCAAGTTCGATCAGATATTTTTTTGCAGTATCTATTTCGCCCCGGATATGCAGGCGGTAGCGTCCCAACGGATATAAACGTCTCGGTCTTCCCATACTGGTGGATATAGCGGTTAAAATAGTGGTCGGCGGTAATACTCACAAACCTTCGCAAAGGTAATGAAATTTGTCCAAACAAATCCAAATTAACCTACCGAAAATATGCGTTTTGTCCAAATAAACCGCACCATTCGAGACCATAAAACGCCGTTGTCCAAACAAATTAAATACCCGCCAATCTCAATGATTGACAGGTATTTAACAGTTGAAAATATGTGCGAAACCACACTAATACTCCTCCTCGTTGAAGAAAAAGTCGTCTTTCGAGGGGTAATCAGGCCAAATGTCCTCGATGGATTCGTATATCTCGCCCTCGTCCTCGATTTCCTGCAAGTTTTCGAGTACTTCCAACGGCGCGCCCGAACGCACGGCATAATCGATCAACTCCTCTTTCGTCGCGGGCCACGGCGCATCTTCCAGTTTCGATGCCAGTTCAAGTGTCCAGTACATATCTATTAAATTTAATTTCCTATAAATCAAACATATAAAACGGATAAAAATGCGTTTATACGCCCCGTCGAATTGCAAATGTATAAAAAAAACGAGAAAAACAACGATTTTATTGCAGAAATCGAATCGCTCGTCAAATTCCGTTAATTTTCAACGTTTTAAGGAATCCACAACACTTCCTTGCACCGATAATGCACGACCAACACACGTCCGAGCAGATAAAAGTAATCGGAAAGGCGGTTCAGATAGGCCAGCGCCGTCGCATCGACCCCGTATTTCTGGTCGGCACGCAAGACGGCCCGTTCGGCCCGACGGCACACCGTGCGGCAAACGTGGCACAACGACACCGTTTCGTGCCCGCCCGGAACGGTAAACTTGTCGATCGGCGGCACAGTCGCCTGCATTGCGTCGATCCGCTGTTCCAGCCACGTTACCCAAGCCGGGTCCAGCGGTGCGACCTTTTCCGCACCGGTCTTTCCTTTTGCAAGCAAAGCCTCGACGGTCATCAACCGCGAGAGCACACTCTGCAAATCGGCAACGAAATTTTCGGCAGAAGCGTCCGCCCGCAAACGATCCGTCAACAAAGCCACGAAAGCCGAAAGTTCATCGACCGCCCCATACGCTTCGACCCGTTCGTCGGTCTTGAAAACCCGTTCGCCCCCGATCAACGAGGTCGTCCCTTTATCTCCCGTGCGGGTGTATACTTTCATAATCGGAAATGTTGTTTCGGCAAATAATTGTTGAATATCAACAAGTAATCGCGGTTGTCTATCGTCGTCGAACGATGCTCGGCAATCAACCGCCGGCACATCGACCGCCACTTGGCGTCGATATACGGCGTCATCACGGCCACTGTCCGGCCATTTTCGGCTGCATCGCGCACCAGTGCGACCGCTTCCATTTCGGCGAGTGCAGGCGTCACGACGCAGAACTCCCCTACTGCATGATTCAGGCCGAAAGAAGCATAACCGCAATGAATCGCCAGATTCTGCAACTGCACGGCACGTCGTCGGGCAACTCCGGCCGACAAAAGGGCCTCGTAAAGCGTCCAATCGCCGGGCAACAGAGCCGACCGCATGAAAACGTGGCGCACCAAATCATAGACGAACGGCGAATGCACCCCGTGCCCCCGAAAATAGCGGGCCCGCACCAACCGGTTCCGCAGGGTCGCTACCCTATCGGAAATCCGCAAATGCCATTTGAGTCCGCCGCTCCGCATGGGGTTATTTTTTCAGCATACCAGCCAGCCGACCGGTCGAAAAAGCGATTTGCAGGTTATAGCCGCCCGTATTGGCATCGAGGTCGAGCACCTCGCCAGCGAAATAGAGCCCTTCGACCTTGCGCGACTGCATCGTATCGGGATTCACCTCCTCGCAACACACCCCGCCGGCCGTCGTAACGGCATACTCGAACGGAGCGTAATCGACGATCGGGAACGTCCACCCTTTCAGCGTTTTAATCAAACGCGCAATCTGTTCTTCCGTAATTTTGTCGATGTACGTTTTCGAGTGGATGTCCAGCTCCTGCGCCAACGGCAAGACCATCGGACGCGGCACCAGTTTGCGCAACAATTCGGCGAAAAATTCCGTCGGAGCCAGTTCCGCCGTTTCGCGCGCGATGCGGTCGCGCAGAATCTCTTCGGTCAAAGCCGGTTTCAAATCAACGACGAGTTTCACTTTCCGGTCGTCGATCAACGCATCGACCGCATCGCGGCTCATGCGCAAGGCGACGGCCCCGTCGATACCCCGTTCCGAAAAGCCTAATTCACCGAACTCCTCGCGCACGGGCTCGTTGTCTATATATAAGGTAGCACGGACATTACGCAACAGCAGTTTGTCGAGCTGTTTCACACGCGGATGCAACGAAACGAGCGGAGTCAACGACGGACGCAAAGGCTCGATAGTATGCCCCAAATCGGCCGCGAACGCATAACCGTCGCCCGTAGAACCGGTCGCCGGATACGACACGCCGCCCGTCGCGAGAATCACCTGCGCGCACTCCTCGCGCCGCTCGAAACCCCGTTTGTTGTAATAACGGACCCCGAAAATCCGGTCACCCAGCGTCATGATGCCGCTGACACGCGTATTATAGAGAATGCGGACGCCGTTGTCGACGCAATAATCGAGCAGCGCATTGGCCACATCCCACGCTTTGCCGCTTCGCGGGAAAACCCGCTCGCCGCGCTCGACATCGAGTTTCACGCCCCTGCGCTCGAAGAAACGCATGGTCATCCGGTTGTCGAACTCGGCGAAAGCCGGAGCGAAAAACGCCGCATTGACGCGCACCTGTTCCGCGAATTCTTCGGGCGGACGGGCATTGGTCAGATTGCAACGGCCTTTTCCAGTAATACGCACTTTGCGGCCCGATTTCTCCATTTTTTCCAACAGCAACACACGTTTGCCATTGCGCGCCGCCGTTCCGGCCGCCATCATGCCCGCCGCTCCGGCCCCGACGACGATAACGTCGTACGGTTGCGGCTCGACGGATTGCAATTTCTCTTCCGACTGTTCCATACGAACGCAAAGATACGAAAAAAACAGGAACCCGTGAATGAGTTCCTGCCGAAGTAGATAGGTGATTTATATGATGACTGGATTGCCATTCCTTTTCCAATAAACTTGTTTAATGAAATCCGCTTTTTGAGTGCCGCTATAGAATTTTGAGGCATATTTATGGGCACCTCTTACCACAGTGTACATGCCTATTTCTTTGGCAAGGGGAGATAGCCCTGCTTTGTAATAATTGTTGTTTGTTCGCGTATTGATGCTTTTTGCTAATTCATACATACTACATTTTGCATTGCTTAATACGCATTTTTCTGCAATGTCAATTGTAATTTCATAAACGTTATTTGGGAACTTGCTCATGATAAAATAATTTTTAGTTAATAAATAGGGTTAAAATTCCATTTCGACGATATTGCTAAATTTTTTCCATGTTGTGGCAGATTTATATGTTTCAGCCATACCGACGGGAACATATAAGGTTGCGGCATAATTAAAGGCGTCGCCATCAGGGTTATTTTCGCCTTTAATTGTATAAACAATCGGCGGGACGGTGGCCTTACAATAAATTGCAGTCACGTTGCTACAATTCATAAAAGCTGTTTTGTGGAATTCCTTTATGCTTTGCGGAAACGTTATGCTGGTCAAGCTTTTACAATCGTAAAAAGTATACTTATCGATTCGCGTCACTCCTTGCGGGATCACCAATTCTCCGGTCAGGCTGTTGCAACCATAAAAAGCTCTTTGTCCGATTGATGTCACTTCTTGCGGGATCGTTACACTGGTCAGACTGCGGCAAGACTGAAAAGTACAGCGTTCGATTTTTGTCACTCCTTGCGGAATCACCAAATCGCCAGTCAGACCTTTGCAACCAGAAAAAGCAAACTCACCGATTTCCGTCACTCCTTTCGGAATTACCAAATCGCCTGTCAGGCTGCTACAACCAGAAAAAGCAAACTTACCGATTGATATCAAGTTTTTCGGAAGCACCATACTGGTCAGGCTGCCACAATCCCAAAAAGCACTGCTCCCGATTGATGTAAAGTTTTTTGGGAACACAACGCTGGTCAAGCCGCTGCATCTATAAAACCCATAGATTAATGTCAAGTTTTTCGGTAATCTGACAGCCGTCAAGGATGTTTTTCCCTCGAAATTCAAATGACTGAAAGCGTCCAAATCGACATTTTCCATATCCAGCACGGCGAGATTGGGAAGATTTTCGCGCAGTGCGGTGATGTCATAGCCATTCAAATTGCCCTTGACGGTCAATTCGGTAATAGCTTCCTCGTCGAATTGGGCCAGCAATTCGGCGAGTGTGCCGGGCGTTTCGACCGTAATGGTCGGACCGTCGACGAGTTGCGGAAAGTTGTCGAACTCCTCCGCATCCTTGCTGCAGGCTGCGACAAGCGTTGCGGCAGACAGCAAAAGAAATAAATTCTTCATAATTTGTTGGGTTTTGGCCGCTGCCCCGATCCCCCGACAGCGATTTCCTTAACCGTGTAAAAGAAAGTGTGGGATCGTTTGTCTATCTGAACGATGGTTGTGGTAAGACCCGAACACAAATAAACAATACCCCACACACTTGTAGGGGCGATGCCAGCGAGGCCGACATGCCGATACAAGTGATGAGTGCGTTGTTCACCTTGTGTTCTTGAAAATTACCACATTTTCGTTCAAGGATGAAGCAAAACACTTTCATCATGATATATGTCAATCCTCCTCGCGGAGGACAAGGGCAAAGATACGAAAAGTCGCACAATCGCCCGATGCGGCGAAAGAATTTTTCATTTTGCCGCTCCCCTTTTTTCTTTTATCGCTATCTTTAACTTCGTTTTAGATACTGCGTCTCGGCAAAATCAAGTTATCACTTGCTTCTGCGCTCGACTTTTCGTATCTTTGCGCACGAAAAAACGGACCGCTCCCGCAAAGAGGTCGATAAACGTTCTGAAAAGACTATGTTAAGCAGAAGATTACTTCGTATAAAGGTTCTCAAAGCCCTGTTCGCCCACATCCAATCGGGCGCCGAAAATGCGGCGGCATCGGAAAAGAATCTGATGACCTCCGTCGACAAGGCCTACGACCTCTATTTCCAGATGCTGACCCTGCCGGTCGAACTGGCCGAATACGCCCGCAGCCGACAAGAGCTGGCCCGGCAGAAGAAGCTGCCCACCTACGAAGACCTGCATCCCAACACCCGTTTCGTAGACAATGCCATCATCCGGCTGATTGCCGAAAGCGACTCGGTGAACGACCCCGTCGCCGCCCGCAAACTGGGGTGGAAACAGAACCCCGACTTCATTCGCACGCTCTACACGCAACTCTGCGAAACCGATTACTATCGCGAATACATGCAGCAGCCGGTCGGTTCGTTCGACGCCGACCGGAAATTCCTGATGACCTTTTTCGAGCGGATGCAAGAGTGCGAAGCACTGGACGAAGCGCTGGAAGAACAGTCGGTCATGTGGTGCGACGACGTGCCGTTCGTCGTCATCATGATTCTGCGCACGCTGGACAATGCGCGGCAGTCCCATCGAGAACTGAAAGTCGCCCCGAAATTTAAGAGCGAAGAAGACCCCGCGTTCGTCCGAACGCTTTTCGAGCACACGCTGTTGCGCTACGACACCTACCAGAACTATATCGAGAAATTCACGGCCAACTGGGACATCGAACGCATCGTGTTCATGGACAATCTGATCATCGCGACGGCTATGGCCGAACTGACCTCGTTTCCGTCGATTCCGGTCAAGGTGACGCTCGACGAATTCATCGAAATCTCGAAATACTACTCCACGCCGGGCAGCAGCACGTTCATCAACGGCGTACTGGACAAGGCGATAGACACGCTGACAGCCGAAGGACTTATCCAGAAAACGGGACGCGGCCTGCTATGACACCGCTCCGCGACCGATTCCGCCGAACGACCGCTACCCTGCTGTCGTTCGTGTTGGCGTATGCGTCGGTCGCCTGCACCTCGCGCACGACGCAAAGCCCGATTCGCAAACCCCTGACGAAAATCGAAAAAGGCCGAATCATCCGGCTGACCGGCCGAACGATGGAAACGGGCGGTTCGGATACCGTTCGTTTCGGACATCTTCATTCGGGCGAAATCGCCGTCCTGCAACTTTGGATTGCCAACTGCACCGCCCGTCCGCTCGTGCTCGCCGACTACCGGCGCAGCTGCGGATGCACGACGCTGGAGTTTGACAATCAGCCAGTTCGGCCGGGTGAAGCGCAATCCGTATCGCTCACGTTCGATTCGCGCGGAGAGCGGGGCTGGCAACTCAAAACGCTCGACCTCCTGCCCGCCGGAACGGAGCGCCCGTTCCGGCTCTTCGTCGAAGCCGACGTCGAATGACGTTTGCAGATTCCGCAAGAATCGCTATCTTTGTCAAGAAGATTCGCGCAGGCGGCATTCCCGGCGAAACCGGTTCGCATGCCTGCAAAACGGAAAAACACAAACCAACTTAATAAAATTATGATTCATTTTCTTCAAGAACCGCCCCAACCGGGTTTCATGCAGCAATACAGCATGCTGATCATGATCGGTCTGATGGTACTGGTATTTTGGCTGTTGATGTGGCGTCCCGAAGCAAAACGCCGCAAACAGATGCAAACTTTCCGCGACGGACTGAAAAAAGGCGACAAAATCATCACGGCCGGCGGCATCTACGGCGTAGTCAAAGAGGTGAAAGAGACCACGCTGCTGATTGAAGTGGACGGCAACGTCACGCTGCGCATCGACAAGAACATGGTCGTAGCCGACACCAGCGACCTGCAACAACCGCAGAAATAATGCAGACGATCAAATATCCCTGTGTCGGCACCTGCTCGCGGCAAGTGGAAATCGAGCTGGAAGAGGGCATTATCCGCAGCGTATCGTTCACGGGCGGTTGTCACGGCAACACACAAGGAATCGGAGCCCTCGTGCGCGGCATGAAAGCGGAAGAAGCCATTGCCCGATTGGAGGGAATCGACTGTCACGGCAAAGGCACATCTTGCCCCGACCAGTTGGCCAAAGCGCTCAAAACCGCGTTGTAATCGCGTTCCGACAAGTCGGGAACGGATTTTGCATGGAACTTTTCGTTAAACCAATACGGAAAGTTCCATGTATTATCTTTGGTATCTTTTATTGGGCTTGGCGGCCGGATGGATCGCCAACCTCATCGTCAAAGGGAGCGGCTCCGGCCTGCTCGTGAATCTGATCGTCGGCATCATCGGCAGTATCTTGGGCGGATGGATCTTCTCGCTCATCGGGCTGGCTCCGGTCGGCACGTTGGGCAGTCTGGCGACGGCTATCGTCGGGGCCATCATCCTGCTCTGGATCGTTTCGATGATCAACCGGCGCAAAGTGCGGAACGTCTGACCGTTCCGACTAAAAAAGCGAGGTCGTTCTTGTAACGACCTCGCTTTTTTTGCGTTGAGCTGCCGGGACTCGAACCCAGAACGACAGAACCAAAATCTGCTGTGTTACCATTACACCACAGCTCAATCACGCGCTCGAAAGCGTGGCAAAGATAACAAAAAATCGGCAATCCGCAACTCTTCGCGCAGAAAAAACCGCTATCGGACTTTCGACAGGAAGCGTGCCCGATCCACGACATAACGGACATGCTCGCCCTCGCCGATGATGCCGTCCGCATCGCGGGCCTCGACCCGAAAAACCAATTTCCGCCCGTCCGCTTCGGCCAACACGGCCGCCGCCGTAATCTCGGCGCCCAGCCCCGACGGTTTGCTATGCGTGACGTGCATTGCGGCACCGACCGTCGTCTGCCCGTCGGCAAGGTGTTCCGCCACCGCTTTCATCGCGGCATTCTCCATCAAGGCCACCATCGCCGGAGTAGCGAATACGGGCAAATCACCCGATCCCATAGCCGATGCCGTGTTTCCGGCGTCGACCACCGTCGTACTGTTTGCGGACAATCCCGCTGTCAATCGTTCCATCTTATCGCTTACAAGCCCCACGACGAGGCATCTTTCTGTTGTTTCACCGATTCCGGCAGAGTCGGGAAGAAAGTAAAACCGGTCGATGCTTCGATTTCGGCCACGCTTCGCACCCACTCTTTCAATTCGCCCTGCGAACCGACGTTCGCGACCCAAAAACCGATGGACTGCAACTGCGCGGGGTCGAAACTACCCAACCGGTCGCCCTCCTGCCGGATATCACCAACCACCGTGCGTGCCACAACTTTGAAATAATAATCGGGAACGGCACAAACATTTCCATGTTTATCGGTCGTCTCCACACCGTCTGGACACCAGTAAGCACCGGTCACGACATAGAGCGTATCGGCGCAAACCCACCCCCGCACTTTCGATTCCAAACGCGCCCAGCTGCGCTGGTTCAGCACGCTCGCCTGCGGCGTGGAATTGGAGGCATAAAATGTCTGATAACACATGCCGCCCGGCGAGAGGTCGGCGTTCCGGTCGGCATTGGGAATCTGATGCCCGCGATCGTACCCGCCGACATAACTTCCGTGCGAAAGGTCGGCCTGCCACGAAGACGAAAAGGCCGGATCATAGGCCCAAGGGTCGCGCTTGGGCCGTCCCGTACGAAGATAAGTTTCATGCAGCGGGTAAGCCACCCACCACGCACCGCGTTTCGTGCGGTCAAAACACATCGTGTAATTCCGACCGTTGAAATCGCAACTGTCCCGCTGGTTCCGCACCGTGCAATAGTGCGTTACATAGGTGTAATGCTCGTTTTCGATATGCAAGGGCAATTCGGGCCAAGCCTCGCTGTGCGAATCGAGTTGCGCTTCGGTATCGCTCCGCCCCGATTGAACTGCGGGCGGATTTTCCGTACTTCCTCCGCTCTTGCCGCTACCACTATCGCCGCCATTGCTGCCGGCGGCAGCCAAGCAAGTAGTCAGCCCCACGACGATGGGCAGATGTTGCAACCACAGCGGAATAAACAGAGAGTACATTTTGCAGGGTGTTTTAAGGTCAGTTGCCGGAGTACCCCGACCACGCTATCTGAAATATCGTCGTATACTCTGCCCCATTGGAAGAAGGGTTGTTCCGAATCACGATTCGGAAATCGCCTGCAAACTGCACATTCGCAGAGAAAACGTTCGATTCGTATTGTTTTACGGCCTTTCTCACTTGCCACGATTTCACGACCGTTCCATTTCGGACGATTTCAACCATGAAATCGACGCTCTTATTCGGTTCGGTAACGCCGTAGCGGAACGTCAGATTGCCGCAACCGCCGTGCAATTCGGGCGATTCGATGCGGCCTGCCTTCGCAGGATCATTGTGCATGGCCAGCCCCCTGACATTGGAATCGCCCCCAAGCAACGAACGGAAAAAGGGAGCCGTATCATTCCCATTGTCACCGGAATAGACTGCACAATAAGAACCTGTCCAGCCGGATTGGGTAGTCTTTTTGTCTAACTGCACACTGGGCGCAAGCATCGAAAAATCATCGTGTCCGCCACCCTGCGGGAGCTCCGGTTCGCCGTTTTCCTCGCCGGAGCCGCCACCTGAATTGTCGCCGGAACCGCTACCGGAATTATCGCCCGAATCGCCACCAGTGCCACTGCTGCCGGAATCACCGTTATCCGGCACCGATTCGCGTTTCGATTGCAGCAACGACACGGTCGTACTGTTGCCGCCTGCGACCGAAATTTCGAGCGTCGCCCGATAATCGGCATCTGTTTCATTCGGCCCGATAGTCTCGACGAATACCTTCAAACCGTTTGCGGAAGCCTTGAAGCGGTCGGCATCGACACCGGAAATTTTCGGCTCCGATAATACATAACTATCGAAATCTTTCACCGTTACGAAGACCTCTCGGGACACACCCGACTCAGTGGCAGCCCATACCAGCGCTGTCGGATTCACCGATTCGATTTTCGGAATCGCGGGCGTCACAGGCGGAATTTCGGGATCCTTGCCCGGATTGTCGGGGTTATCTGGATCCGACGGGTCGGTATTATCACCCGGATCGGACGGCCCCGAAGGGTCGCTGTCGGGATTCTTATCGGGATTGTCCGGTGTATCCGGGTCGGTCGGGTTGTCTGGATTCGACGGGCCGGCCGGTTTTTCGCCCTGTTGAATAACCACAGAACGTGTTATGATAGGCTTTCCGTCCGCAGCAATCGCAGAAAACATCAACTCGGCCACACGATAATGCGGGTCGATGTCGAGCTGGAAAGAAACGGAAGCATCGCAGCTGCCGGAAGTAGCCGAAGCCTCGAACCAATCCGCCGGTTCCGGCACGGACAACGACCAAGCGCAATTCGTTTTAACGGTAAATGCACCTGCATCCAACGGATTACCCGAAAGGTCGTAGAACAACGTATCGGGCGATACGGTCAAGAAAGGGGCCGATTGTTCCGGCTCCGGTTCGGGCAAAGGTTCAGGGTTGACCGACGGGATCGCACTGTCGTCCGCACAAGCGCAACACAACAACAAAACAGATAACACCGCAACCGAGAACAGTCGCCGCAATCGTCTTTTTCGCATGTCGAAAGGTCACTTCAATTCATTCAAGTCATCCAAGTCGTCCGCATTTCACCGGATTCGGTCGGCATCGCGCACCAGCAGCTCGTCGCGGAAAATCGCCTTTGCCGCCAAAACGACGAACAGCAGGCTGACGATCGGCAGAGCAATCGCAGGCTTGAACCCCTGCGTATGGAAAGCCAGCTCGGCAAAAGCCCGACGCCCCAAATAATAGTATGCGCCCTCCATCGCCAACACGCCCAGCAACAACACCATTTCGACGCAGCACAAACGGATTTGCAACAACCGGCGACGGTACAAAAAAACCGTAATCACTGGAAGCAACAAAGCTGCCGCCAACAGAATCCCCAAATAGAGGGTCGAATGCAGCGTTTCGCCATCGACCGTCGCGAGTGCGAAAGCGCGCAACTCGAATTCGCCGGCTTCGCCTGCAAACCAAGCCAACGGCACGAAGAACATGACAGCCGACAAGGCTGCAACCACCAGCAAATAAAGCGTTTGAATGCGTTGTATCATCTTTACAGTTCTTTATCGATCAGATAATGATTCCGTTCCGTCGCATTGCGGTTGATGAGTTCGCCCAAAAAACCGGCCAAAAAGAGCTGCACCCCCAGCACGGCCGCCACCAGCGCCAAATAGAAAAGCGGTTGTTCGGTCACGGCACGCAACGGCAGGTCGTGCAACTGTTTCCAAAGTTTCGCGGCGATGATCCACACGGCCGTCCCCCCGCCGAAAAGAAACATCAACGTTCCCAAACCGCCGAAAAAATACATCGGCGACCGTCCGAAACGGGACATGAACAAAACCGAAATCAAGTCCAGATACCCTTTGAGCATCCGTTCGAGCCCGAATTTGGAATGCCCGTACTTGCGGGCGCGGTGTTCGACCACTTTTTCGCCGATGCGCCGGAAACCCGCATTGCGCACCAGAATCGGAATGAAACGGTGCATCTCGCCATAAACTTCGATAGCTTTCACCACCTTGCGGCGATAGGCTTTCAGTCCGCAGTTGAAATCGTGCAACCGGATGCCCGATGCGCGACGAGCCGTCCAATTGAAAAATTTACTCGGCCACCGTTTGCCGATGGGGTCGTAACGCTTCTTTTTCCAGCCGGACACCATGTCATAACCCTCTTCGAGAATCATGCGGCGCAATTCGGGAATCTCTTCGGGCGAATCCTGCAAATCGGCATCCATCGTCACGACGACCTCACCCTGCGCCGCCTCGAAGCCGCAATAAAGTGCGGCCGATTTGCCGTAATTGCGGCCGAACCCGATGCCCCGAACCGCCGGAAACTGCTGTTTCAACCGCTCGATTGCGCCCCACGAACCGTCGTCGGAACCGTCGTCGATAAAAATCACTTCATACGACAACTCATGCGCGGACATCACCCGGTCGATCCATGCAACGAGTTCCGGCAGGGATTCCTCCTCGTCGTAAACCGGCACGACGACCGAAACGTCTACTTGCGAATCCTTCATCGGAATCATTCGGCCGAACCGTCATTCGTTTCATCGAACGGACGGGGAGCCCGCGAAGCAACGGCCGCGATAATCAGTCCGAAGACGATACCGAAAAGCAGCGTGGAGAAAAATCCGCCCCAAACGCTCTGCAAAACCGAAGGCACGGGAGCCGTCCGCATCTGCGCGAAAGACTGCGCCAACAAACCCTCCATCGAAGCAGGCATCTGCGAACCGCTTTTGGACATCAACTCGGTCATGGCCTCGATCGTCCGTTCGACATAGTTGGCATAGCCGACGATCAGATGCAGGTAAACCGCCTGCACCACGCCGACAATCACACCGGCAAAGGCCGAAGCCGCCAGCACGCAACCGTACCCCTGTCCGAACGTGAAACCCTCTTCGATACGGTACGCCGCCGAACATTTGCGCGTAAACCGCAGCAAAAGCCAAAAATGCAAGCCGACGACGGCGACCCACTCGAGTATCATCAGGTAGTAGAGCCCCATCCGGCCCGAAGTCGTCATCAGGTTCTCCAACACGAACGAAACCGCAAGCAACGCGCCCAATACCGCACCGCATTTGGCCGCTTCGTTCCAAAAAATTTTACGTTCCATAACTTTATGATTGTTTTATCGCAATTCCCCTTTCCCTTGTCGGATTATCGCCGGTTCGTCCGCCGTCAGATCGACCACCGTCGTGGGCACCGTTTCGCCGATGCCGCCGTCGACGACCAAAGCCGCCGCATGGCCGTAACGCTCCTCGATCAATTCGGGGTCGGTCGTATACTCCGTTTCTTCGTCCTTGGCCGAAACGGTCAGCATCGGACACCCCAACGCCGCGACGATCGCCCGCGCAATCGCATTCGCAGGAATGCGGATACCGATTGTCCGACGTTTTTCCAACGCTTTGTCGGGGACACGCGACGATGCCGGAAGCACGAAAGTGAACGGACCCGGCAGGTTGCGTTTCAGGATGCGGAAAGCCGCATTGTCCACCCGACAATACTCCGCCGCCTGCGCGATGCTCTCGAAAACCACCGTCAATTCGCCCTCGCCCTTGATTCGCCGCAAGCGTTCGATGGCACGCGGCGCCCGCAACGAGCACCCTACAGCGTAGACGCTGTCGGTCGGATAGACGATCAGCTCGTCCCGCTCCAACGCCCCGACGATCCGTTGCAGGATTCGTTCCGAAGGATTTTCACCGTACAACTTCACAAGCATGGGTCAAAGATACGGATTTTATTTGATTTTCCGTTTGTTCAGTTCCGCGCTGTACGCCCGTGCATTGGCGTTGTGTTCGCGCAGCGTGCGGGCGAAATTGTGGTATCCGTCGAACGTCGGCCGGGCGCAAAAGAAGATATAATCGTGCTGCTCGAAACGGAGCACCGCTTCGATAGCGCTCTTGCTCGGCATGCAGATCGGCGACGGCGGAAGCCCCCGATGAATATAGGTATTGTAGGGCGACGGGTATTTCAGATGACGGTAAAGGATGCGGCGCAACCCGAAATCCTGCAAGGCATACTTGACCGTCGGGTCGGCCTGCAACGGAATCCGCTTGCGCAACCGGTTGACATACACCCCCGCGATACGGGGCATTTCGTCGGTTTTGCGGGTTTCCTCGTAGACGATGGAAGCCAGCGTCATCACTTCCACGCGGCTCAATTTCGCACGCTTGCGCAGACTGTCACGCTCCGGCGTCCAGAACCGGTCGTACTCGCGCCGCATCCGCCGCACGAAATTCTCGGGGCTCACCGTCCAATAGAATTCGTAAGTATCGGGAATGAACATCGAAAAAAACGTCAGGCTGTCGAACTGCACCGAAGCCGCTACCTCCTTGTTCGTGAGCGTTTCAATCCACGACACGGAATCCGCGTCCAACTGCCGCGCCAGTTTGCCGGCCAACTGCGCCGGAGTGCGCACGTTGTTGACCGTCACCCGCACCGGAGTCTGTTCGCCCAATTTGAGCATCCGCACGACCTCTTTGACCGACATGCCGGGCAGCAGCCGGTAGTGTCCGGGCTGGAAACGGTTCGCGAGATTCAACCGCTTGGCGTAAACCCGGAAGGCCCACCGATGACGCAGCGACGGCATCAGCGAATCCGTAAGCGCGGCATAATCGGCCCGTCGGCTGACATACAAATCGCGTTCGGCGCGCACGGCGTTGCCGTGAAACTGCCAAAGAAAATAGAGCCAGCCGATGATGCCGACCCCGATTCCGATCAGAAAAATACGAAAAATGAGCTTTTTATCCATGTTTCCTTATCGTTTGCAATTCACCAGAATGCGCGAAACCGAATCCGAAACGCGCCGGTAAAGTTCCGGCAGGTCGACCCCGCGTATCCGACGGTTTTCGACCACCGGTTCGCCGTCCACGACGACCGTTTCGACATCCGACGCTTTCGCGCAATAGACCACGTTCGACACGACATCGTGCACGGGCTGCAAATGGGGTTTTTGCAGGTCGATGACCACGACATCGGCCAACGCACCCTTGCGCAGGACGCCCAGTTCGCCGTCGGCATACCCCATCGCACGGGCCCCGTTTACCGTAACCAGCTTCAAGGCTTCGTAGGCGGGCAGGGCCGTCGGGTCGCCCGTCGCCGATTTCTGCAAGAAAGTCGCCGTACGCAACTCCTCGAACATATCCAGATCGTTGTTCGAGCAGGTGCCGTCAGTGCCCACCGTCATGTGCACACCGGACTGCATCATCCGCCAGACGGGCGCGACACCGGAAGACAACTTCATGTTGCTCTGCGGATTATGCGACACGACTACCCCGCGTTCGGCCAGCAACGCGATGTCTTCGTCATCGACGTGCACGCAATGCGCGGCAATCGTCCGGTCGTCGAGAATCCCCAGCGCATCGAGGTGCCGGACGGGCGTTTTTCCGTAACGTTCGGCCATGATGCGCATTTCATCCTGCGTTTCGGCGACGTGAGTCATGAACAACAAACCGTTCCGGCGGCAGAACTCCTTGCCCCGCACCAGATTTTCGGGCGAGCATGTATATCCCGAATGGGGAGCGACCGCTACGGAAATGCGGCTGCAACCGGCGGCATTCGCCATTGCCCGCTCCGCTTGGCCCAACGTCGCATCGACACTGTCGTCGAAATACGAACACCCCAACACCACCCGGATACCGAGCCGCCGCGCCACTTCGACGCCGCGATCCTCGTGGAAATACATGTCCACGAACGACGTGACCCCGCCGAGCAGCAACTCGACAATGCCGAGTGTCATGCCGACCGCAATGTCGTCCGGCGTCTGGCACTTCTCGAACGGCCAGATATAACCGTTCAGCCACTCCATCAAAGCGATGTCGTCGGCATAACTGCGTTGGAGCGTCATGCCGGCATGGCAATGGGTGTCGATCAATCCGGGCATCACCAGCTTGCCGCGACAATCCACGATCCGCGCATTCGGATGCGCGGCCAAGAACGATTCCTTGTCGGCTGCCGAAGCACTCACCAGTTCGATGCGGTTGCCCGAAATTCCCAGATTCCCCGTAAAAGTACGGGGGCAGGTATCGGTCATGGGCAGCAGCAGAGCATCCGTAAAAAGCAATTCCATAAGAGCAGTTATTTGATTTTCAAACGGGTCTTCCCGACCTTGACTTTCCGCACGGGAACCTCCTCGTCGAACGAGTTGCCGCGTACGGTGATATGCCGGTCGCCCGCAACGGCATTGGAGCCGATACGGACAATCCTGCTGAACGCGCCCGCTTCGCTTTTGAGCGGCTGGTAGACGATGCGTATCACGCCGCTCGCACCGGGAGCCACTGGCCGCCGCGAACACGACGCTTTAAGGCACGAACTCGAAGTAATCAACCGCATGACCACCAACGGCACGTCGCCCGTATTGGTGAATGCGATTTCGCAACTCAAATCGTCGCCCCGACGCGGCACATCGCCGAAATCGTGCACCGTTTCGGCCAAACGCAACTCGGCCCCGCGAGCAACCGTCGTATCCGCCTGCGGATTTCGGGCGGCGACCGTTCCGGCCGTCAGCAGAAGGGCTCCGAACGTCAATATCAACTGTTTCATCATTCCGTTCCTTCGCGCTTATTTCATTCGGAAAATATAGGTAATCGTTCCGCCCTGCACGGCCGCCGCGCTTTCGCTGAACCGAGCCTTGCGGGCAGCTTCAAGGGCCGCTTCGATCAACCGTTTGTCGTTGGTCGTCGAACCTTTCGGCTCGAAGGCCGCACTTTCGACCTCACCCGCAGGCCCCACCGTCACCAGCACGACCACTTTGCCGCTCGCATTGCCGGGATAGGCCGGACGCGGCAGGTCGCCGACCAGCCCGCGCCCCTGCAACCCTCGATCGAGCTGATCCATGCCCTCGACCTCGCGCCCCGAACCCTTGCCCGACGCCTTTTCTTCACCCTCTTTCGCACGGGAATTGCCTGCGTTTTCCGGTTCGTCGACACCTCCCTTGTTCATGTGGAAAAGCGCTTTGGGATTGGGCGTACGGGTCGTCTCGTCCGGCCCTTCGGTCCGCTCGATCCGGTCTTGCAGTGCCGGCTGTTCGTGCACGCGCGTCTGGGCGATTCGCTCGTCGGCCGGTTTGGGTGATTCGGGAATCAGTTCAAGCAATTCGATTTCGATCGTGTCGCCCGGTTTCTCGACGATGCGGGTGAAGTCGAACGACACAAATACGAATGCGACGGCGAGCAGCGACGCATAGAGCATCAATGCCGCTATCGCCCACAGACGGGGTTTCCGGTCGTTCGGGTCGTAATAATACATTCTGCCAACAGGTCTATTCGGGGCGTGTCGCCGCGTTGAGTTTGTAACCGTTGCGTTTGGCGATGTTCATCACCTTGACCACCTCGTCCCACACCACCGTCTTGTCCGCATGGAGCGAGACGGTCGGTTCGGTCTGCCCGTCGAGCCGTGCTTTGAGCGCGCGCTCGACCCCGTCGAGCGACCCGACCTCCTGCAACTCGACATAATAACGGTAATTCCCACCTTCATTCTGAATGGAAACGGTCGTCATCGCCTTGTCTTTGAGCTGGTTGGAACTCTTGGGCAACATCAGTTTCAAGGCGTTGGGGTTGATGAGCGTCGTTGCGATCAACAGAAAGAGCAACAACAGGAACATCAAGTCGGTCATGGAAGACGCCGAAAAACTCTTGTCGACTTTCGAGCCGTGTTTGATTGCCATAATCTCGCTATTGAACGGGTTGATTCAGAATATCCATGAAAGCGATGGAGTTGGCCTCCATTTGGAAAACCAGCTTCTCGATGCGGGCCACGAGGTAATTGTACCCGAAATAGGCCGGAATACCGACCAACAAACCCATGACAGTAGTTACCATCGCCACGTACATGCCGCTCGACAACAAGGCGAGGTCGACCGTACCGCCGGCGGCCGACATATCCATGAAGGTCTGCACCATGCCGAGCACCGTACCGAGAAAACCGATCATCGGTGCACCACCGGCGATGGTCGCCAAGAACGGCAAACCGTTTTCGAGCTTCGAGACTTCGAGATTGGCAACGTTCTCGATGGCGGTCTGCACGTCGCCCATCGGACGGCCGATGCGTTCGATGCCCTTTTCGATCATGCGGGCGATCGGCGTATCGGTTTTACGGCACAGATTGACGGCCACCCCGATTTTCCCGTCGGAAATGTAGTCGCGAATCCGGTTCATGAAATTCATGTCCAGCACCGAAGCCTTGCGAATGGCCAAGAAACGCTCGACGAAGATGAAAATCGTCACGCCGCCCAATGCCAACAAAGGCCACATCAGCCAACCGCCCTTCGAGAAGAGCGACCACAACCCCATGCGGGTTTCTTCACTCACGGCCGCCGCTTCGGCAGCCTGCAAAAAGTCGATCATAGTTTTCTTAATTTTTTATTGAATTTTCACGTAATTACATCTTTCGCTTCTTATCGTTGTCGTCGTACACTCACTTCCGTTTTTCGCAAAACCGCCGCGCCTATTCCTGCCCGGAGTCCACCTCGCCGGTCGCAGAAATCATCTCCTCCTCTTTTGCTTTCAGCCGCTCGGCTTTTTTGGCAGCCCGCCGGGCCTGCCGCTTCTTATTGGTGAAGCGCTCCCGCACCCGCTGGCGGAAATCCCGGAAATTATCGAAATCCTCCTTGAAATAGATGCCGAGCCCCGTTTCCTGCAAACCTTGATTCTCGTCGAACCGGTCGATGGTCTGCGTGAAAGCCTTCAATTTCAACGTACCGGCCCGGTCGATCAGGTAGGTGATGTAGGCCTCGCCCATGAAGTTGGACATCGACCGGTTGACCATCTGCTGTTTGTTGTCGATCAAATAGTTGCCCTCCAACTCGACGAACAACCGGTTGTTGATGAGCCCTTTCGACAACCCGAAATCCACCTCGTCGCCCGTCAGTTCGGACTTCGGCCGGTAACGGATCACGATGCTGTAATCATCTGCCGAAAGTAGGTTGCTCAACTGGTTGGTCAGAAATTCCAGTCCCGTATTGTAGGAAACCGACGCGCCGATATTCTGCGAAACCGCACTGTTCTCGGCCATGAAACTTTTGAACAACAGCAAGTAAAGGAACTGCATGTCGACCGTCTCGGGTGCATTGAGCGCATTGGCGATGATGGCCTGCGTTTCGGGGTCGGTCGCCGGAACACGCACATCGAAGGTCACGGTCGGATCGGTCAGCCGTTCGCCCAGATGAATTAGGCACTCCACGTTGACCGACCGGTCGCCCGCCGTCCGGTCGGACGTAGTGCCGAGCAACGGCTGCAACGACGCTTTGAGTTTGTAAATCGCGTCGATATTCAACATCGCGTTGACGGGCGAACCCGTCCACTGGATAGTCGAACCGGGGTCGATGTCGAACTTGCGGTTGAGAATGTTCTGCAACGAAAAATGAAAACTTCCGTCATCGATCGTATAATCGCCGTACATCTCGAACACGTTCGATTTCGGGTTGATCTGCATGCTCAACGTCCCCGTGCCGCGTGCCCGAATCACGTTGCCCGACACCGAAAGTTCCAGTTCGACATTGGGCCGGACATCGAGCGTCATCGAAATATCCATCTGGCTGGTCGTACCCGCTCGCCGCATGCGGCGTTTCTCGAACTGCTGCCGTTTCAGCACCAGCAGGTCGGTGGTATCCTCCAACTGCGGTTTCTCGAAGACGACGAAATCGGCATTGGAGATATTCGACTTGCTCGACATCGGCAGGAAGAACGACGAATGGTCGTCCGTCGCCGCCGTGATGCGCATCGCGACCTTGCCCTTGTCGCCCGAGATGCGGGCGTTGCCCGTCGCGTAGACTTTTCCGTAGAACGCATCGTTGTCCTGCTCCGACGTATCGAGCACCAGCATGGCATCGGGCCGCACCCGCACGTCGTAGGCGATGTTGGACAAGTGTTGCAAGTCCAATTTCAAATCGAGCGTTCCGCGATTGTGCTCCGGGTCGAAAAACGGCACGTTCGAGCAGGAAAAACGATTGTTGTTCACCGAAAGCTCCGCTTCGGGGATGGTATAAGTCACCTGCGTGAAATCGACCGTCGAACGCAACTGCGAAACGCGAATTGAACCGGTCAGCTCGGCATTCCGGCGTTCGCCCAGCAGCTTCACATCGACCGCCGCCGTTCCTTTCACATCCGAAACGGTACCGGTCAATACCGGTTCGAGCAATCCCAAATCCAGACTGTCCACCTGCATGTGGGCATAGTAACGACGCCGGTTCGGGGCATAGAACCCGCGCACGAGCGTATCGCGCGTGATGCGGTTCGTCGCGAAAAGACCGGCCCGATTGCGCGCCAAATCCCAACGGGACGTGAGCTGCAACGGAGGCCCCGCCAGACCGTTCACCGAAAGGCTGTCCAAACGGATGTCGGCCGAAATTTCACCGCCGCCCAACACGGCCTTCATGGTCGCTTCGCCGTTGCTCCGGCCCTCGATGCCGTACCCCATCCGACCGGCGATTTGCGAGAACGGCGCCAAGTCGAAATTGGACAACCGCAAGGTCAGCGAATCGCTCGGATTGCGCGAAGCCACCCCGTCGAGCAACAGATCCTGCCCGTTGCTCATGACGCGGAAACGGTCGATGACCACCTGCGCCGTATCGATCCGAATGCCGCGAGCCAGAATCCGCCACGTAACGTCGCCGCGCACGATGCGCGACGGCAGAATCCGCACGTCGAGCACCTGCCCGTTGGGGCTCTCCTGCGGGTCGGATACCTCCGCGCGGACACCGAACAACCCCGAAAAACGACGCATTGTATCGGCGAATCCGGTCGAGAGTTCGACCCTACCCTCTTTCGCGCCGCCCGAGACGTGCAGTCCGGGCAAGTGAAGCCCGGCCGCATAGAAATTCTCGGCATCGGCGCTTACCACCAACGAATCGTTCGTATTCCGGGCATTGACATTCAGACGAATAGCCAGCAAATCGCGCCGCTCGATGTAGTCCGACACGGCCCGCAGGCTCAACCGGTCGTTCGACGGATTGAAAGTCAGATTCAGCGACGAACCTTCGGCGATCTGCAATCCGGGCGAAACAGCGTCGGCTATGGGGTTGAAGTCTCGGATATCGACTTTCAGCTGCGAATAGTTGTCCGCAGCGGGCCGCTCCGAAGCCACCGTCGCGCGGGCATCCGTGTTGCGGTTCAGCTGCGGCAGGTATTTTTCCGCGCTCTGCCGGAGATAGGCGAACACTTCGCGGTAGCTGGTTCGGCTGCGGAACGTCACGTCGGCGAAATCGGAGCGCATCTCGACGAACTTGCTGTTCGCCGAGTTTTTACCCCGAAGCAGCACCGTATCAACTTTTAGGGTTCGGTCGTTGTAACGGTACACGCCGTCGGTTACCCATACGCTGCCGTTCAGGTCGTCCAGCGAACGTCCGCTCGCGCGTGCCACCATTCGGGCCGAAAGTCGCGAAACCGAATCGCGGGGATTGACGTGCAACCGCGCCAAATCCGCCCGGTGCAGTGCCAGCGAGAAGTCGTAACGGGGAATCGCGTCGTTGAAATCGACCAAGCCGGCGAAATCGAAATCGAGGTTGGGGTCGCGGGCCGTGATCCGACCGTCGAAGCGCTTGTTGTACAGACGGCCGTCGAGCCGCAAAGTATCGTAAGTATACCCCTTGAAATTCAACCGTACGACCTCGCCGTCGACCTGCGCATCGGCATATCCGCGTCCGAGCACGCCGTCGATACGGGCCGAAAGCGACGCTTCGCCGAACAGATCCGGGCGGCCAAGCAATTGGCCCAACCGAAGATTGCGGGTCGCGACGTTTCCGTCGATACTGCGCCGCGCTCGTTCGAGCGGTTGCAGCGCGAGGTCGAGATTCATCCCGCCGACCTCCGTCGCAGCGCCGACGTTCGTTCGAAAGAGCGAAGGGGTACCCTCGAAACGGGCAACCAGATTCACGGTACCCGCATTATGGAGCAGTTCGATGAGTTTCGGCGACAACGGATTGTGCGCGAACGCCCCGATCAACGCCTGCACATCCGACGAAACGGTGCTCAACCGCGAAACCTGCGCATCGAAATGCGTCTGCTTGAAATCGGGCAGTCCCTGCGCCGAAACATCGGCCGCAAGGTAGGTATGCTCCCCCATGTGCAAACTGCGGATTTCGGTATCGAAATCGGCGACCGTACCGGAAAAATCCAGATCGACCTCTTTCAAAGTCAAGGATTTGCCGTACAATCCGGGCGAAAAATAGGCCGCATCGTCCGTCGCGAGTTCCGAATGCCGCAACGTGCCTTCGATCCGCACCCGGTGGACGAAATCCTTGTAATCGGCCCAAGAATCGCCCCGCAACGTAATACGGGGCAACGAAATGCGGGATTCGTCCGTTTCTATTTTCGCGTCCGTGAAATCGAGCAGCCCGTTATCCAGCCGGAAGATACCCGAAAGCCGGTTCAAGACGAAACCGCTGCGCTCCCGACCGCTGAATGCACGGATATCCGTTTCGATGACCGAACCGTTCAACTCGAAGCGTTCGATTTCGGCGGCGATGCCGGAGAGGTGCATGTGGCCGAAGTCAATGCCGTACGGCGGATTGCGGTGCCGCTGTCGTTCCAGACAAAGTTCCATATTCCCGACCGAAGCAGAACCGATCATCAACCGGAAAGGCTTTTTCTTCTTACGGTCGGGATCGGAAAGGCGGCTGACTACCTGCTTGATGTTCATTTCCCCTTCGGGCGTTTCGCGCAAAAACAATTTGACGTCGTCCAATTCGCCATAGCTCAACCGCACACCCTTTCCGCCCAGTCCGAACCGCGTGACGAACGCTTCGACACGGCCGGCATACAGCAGAGTATCGCGCTGATAATCTTCGACATAAAACCCATTGATGCGAATTTTTCCGGGAAAGACTATGGTGATTCGATCCACAGCGACCGTCGTCTCCAACTTGTCGGAAACAACCCGCACGACCCGCTGCACGGCGAAGTTCTGCACGGCCGGAATCTGCAAGGCCGCAGCGATCACGACGAGCAGAATCACGAGCGACAAAAACGTCGTCGCAACCACCTTTCCCAATATTTTTATACCTTTGCGCATCGGGTCTTCGCACTATCTTGCAAAGATAGCGTTTTTTGGAGGACAACCCTGCAAAAAGCAGGAAATAATTTCGCCATCCAGACGGTGCGAAAACGTCGGCGAGCGAAAAGAAACGAACGGAACAGAAAAAAGCGGAAAATGAATATCACCATTTTAGGAATCGAATCGTCGTGCGACGACACATCGGCGGCCGTGCTGCGCGACAACACGCTGCTAGCGAACGTCATTGCCTCGCAAAGCGTGCATATCAAGTACGGCGGCGTCATCCCCGAACTGGCCTCGCGCGCCCACCAGCAGAACATCGTTCCGGTGGTCGACACGGCCCTGAAAGAAGCCGGTATCGGTGCGGACGAAATCGACGCCATCGCTTTCACGCGCGGGCCGGGACTGGTCGGGTCGCTGCTGGTCGGCGTGTCGTTCGCCAAAGGGCTCTCCATCGCCCGCAACATCCCGCTGGTCGAGGTCAACCACTTGCAGGGGCACATCCTTTCGCACTTCATCGACCTGCCCGACCGGCAACTGCCCCACCCCGATTTTCCGTTCCTCTGCCTGCTGGTGAGCGGCGGGCACTCACAAATCGTGCGGATGAATTCGCCGCTGGAAATGGAGATTCTCGGCACGACCATCGACGATGCGGCAGGCGAAGCGTTCGACAAATGCGCCAAAGTCATGGGGCTGCCCTATCCGGGCGGGCCGGTCATCGACAAACTGGCGAAAGAGGGCGATCCCGAAGCATTCCGCTTCGCCCGACCCCATGTCGAGGGATACGACTATTCGTTTTCGGGGCTCAAAACTTCGTTCCTCTATACGCTGCGCGACGCCGTAGCCCAAGACCCCGATTTCATCGAGAAGCACAAGGCGGATTTGTGCGCGTCGCTGCAAGCGACCGTCGTCCGTATCCTATTGGATAAGTTGATGCGGGCATCGAAAGATACGGGTATTCGCGACATCGCCATTGCCGGAGGTGTATCGGCCAACTCGGGACTGCGCGACGGCATCGTGGCCGAAGGACTGAAACGCGGCTGGCGCACGTTTTTGCCCGAATTCAGATTCACGACCGACAACGCCGCGATGATTGCGATGGCCGGGTATTACCGCTACCGCAACGGCGAATTTTCGTCGCTCGACGTTTCGCCCGTAGCGCGGCTCGAAGAGTTGCGATAAATTTTGGAAGAGGAGGAATAACCGAGACCTTCCCCGACGATGCGTAGCGGACGGATGCGGTGTATCCCGTCCGAAACCCGACAAAAAGGGGCCGCCCAACAAGGCGACCCTTTTGGTTACTGCAACGCCAGCTGCAACACCTCGTCGTTCGTGCGGACGTAATGGAATGTCAGCCCGTCGATGTATTCCGACTTGATTTCGGCGATATCCTTGCGGTTCTCCTCCGAGAGAATCAACTCCTTGATACCGGCCCGTTTCGCGGCCAAAATCTTCTCTTTCACCCCTCCGACCGGCGTTACGCGTCCGCGCAGGGTAGTTTCGCCCGTCATGGCGATGCGGTCGCGCACCTTGCGGCCCGTGTAGGTCGACACGATCGAGGTGACCATCGTGATGCCCGCCGACGGCCCGTCTTTCGGAATCGCCCCTTCGGGAACGTGGATGTTGATGTCGTTCTTCTCGAATATCGCAGGGTCGATGCCCAGTTCCTTGCAGTGGGCCATGACCCATTCGTGCGCGATGGTCGCCGATTCCTTCATCACGTCGCCCAGATTACCCGTCAGACTGATGCGGCCCTTGCCGGGCGTAAGGCACGACTCGATATAGAGAATATCGCCGCCGACCTCCGTCCATGCCAAACCCGTCACGACGCCCGTCATGCCGCCCACCTCGTACTCCTCTTTGAGGAATTTAGGTACGCCGAGCACCTTCTCCATGTCCTGCATCGTGAATTCAGGCGCGTATTCTTCGTCGAAAGCGATCTGCTTGGCACGGGCACGGGCGATTTTGGCCAACAACTTGTCCAACGACCGGACGCCCGCTTCACGCGTGTAACCGGAAATAATCGCTTCGACCACTTCGGAAGTCAACGTCAGCTGCTCCGGCCGAATGCCATGCGCCTCGCGCTGTTTTGGCAGCAGGTGCTCCAACGCGATGCTGACCTTTTCTTCCAGCAAGTATCCGGCAATGTTGATCATCTCCATGCGGTCGCGCAAAGCCGGAGCGATGTTCGCCACGTTGTTGGCCGTCGCGATGAACAACACTTTCGAGAGGTCGTATTCCATGTCGATGTAGTTGTCATGGAACGTCGTGTTCTGTTCGGGGTCGAGCACCTCCAACAGCGCGCTCGACGGGTCGCCGTGCGTCGAAACCGTCACCTTGTCCACCTCGTCGAGGATGATGACCGGATTGGACGAACCGCACCGTTTTATGGTCTGGATGATGCGGCCCGGCATGGCCCCGATGTAGGTGCGGCGATGGCCGCGAATCTCCGATTCGTCGTGCAGACCGCCCAACGAAATGCGGCCAAACTTGCGCCCCAAAGCCGTTGCGACCGATTTGCCGAGCGAGGTTTTGCCGACTCCCGGAGGGCCGTACAAGCAGAGAATCGGCGATTTCAGGTCGCCTTTCAACTTGATGACAGCCAAATGCTCCAAGATGCGCTCTTTCACTTCGTCCAACCCGAAATGGTCGCGGTCGAGCTGCTCGCGGGCGCACTTCAAATCGAGGTTGTCGGTCGTTACATCGTTCCAAGGGAGTTCCAGCAGCAACTGCAAGTAGGTCATCTGCACCGAATACTCGGCGACGGCCGGATTGAGCCGTTCGACCTTCTGCAACTCCTTCTCGAAAGTCTCGCCGACCTCTTTGGGCCAATTCTTTTTGGCTGCCGCCTCGCGCAGTTTTTCGATGTCGGCATCGTCGCCGTCGCCCAATTCGTCCTGAATGGTGCGCATCTGCTGTTGCAAGTAGTAATCGCGCTGCTGTTTGTCGATTTCCTGCTTCACCTTCTCCTGTATCTCGCCTTTCAGCTCGGCGAGCTGCTGCTCGCGGATGAGTATTTCAAGCAACTTGCGCGAACGGGCCAGCAGTCCGGGCGCTTCCAGCAAGGCCTGCCGGTCTTCGTCGGAAAGTTCCAGATTGGTGCAGATGAAGTTGACGATGCCGCGCTTGGAGTCGATATTCTTGATAGCGAACGCCGCCTCTTTGGGCATCGACGGCGAAACGTTGATGATGCTCAACGCCACGTCGCGGATGGAATCCACCAATGCCTCGAACTCGATATTCTTCACATCGGGAATCGTATCGCGCAACGCCGTGACACGCGCCTTGAAATAGGGCTCCGTCGCAACGTACTCGTCGATCTGGATTTTTTCCAGTCCGTTGAGAATGACGGTCAGATTGCCGTTGGGCATCTCCAAAATCTTGA
Organism: Alistipes senegalensis; assembly: GCA_023665825.1. GTDB lineage: Bacteria > Bacteroidota > Bacteroidia > Bacteroidales > Rikenellaceae > Alistipes > Alistipes senegalensis_A. The sequence continues at coordinate 646,928 of JAMPDE010000002.1, forward strand.
TGATGCGGGCGGCCGTTCCGACCTTGTACATATCGTCGGGCGACGGGTCTTCGACGTCGCTCTCGCGCTGAAGCACGGCCCCGAGAATCCCCCCTTCGGCATTGACAGCCCGCACGAGCGAAATGCTCTTGTCGCGGCCCACCGTAATGGGCGTAATGGCACCCGGAAAAAGCACCGACGAGCGGAGCGTCAGAATCGGAATCACTTCCGGCACATCGACCTCCTCGACCGTATCGTCGTCGCCCGAAATGATGGGAATCACGCGATGCTTTCCGTCGGACATTTCGGGAAAGTTGTTCTCATCGACCGTGGCGATCTCGATTTTATTTTTTTTCTTATCCATGCTCGCATTACGAAATTGATTTGCAAAGGTAACGATTTTTCAGCTATTTTTATTTCATCTTTGACAGATTGTTAATAACTTTGCCGGTCGAACCAATCAATTCAAACCGAATACCATGCAAATCGCAGACAAATACGTCCCCGCGCAAATCGAAGGGAAGTGGTACGAGTATTGGACCGAACACCGGATTTTCCATTCGGAACCCGATGAACGTCAGCCTTATACGATCGTCATTCCGCCGCCCAACGTCACGGGCATGCTGCACATGGGGCACATGCTCAACAACACGTTGCAGGACGTATTGGTGCGTCGTGCGCGCATGTCGGGCCGCAACGCCTGCTGGGTGCCGGGCATGGACCACGCCTCCATCGCGACGGAAGCCAAAGTTGTCGCCATGCTCCACGAGCAGGGCATCGAGAAATCGTCGCTCTCGCGCGAAGAGTTCCTGCGCCACGCATGGGAGTGGAAAGAGAAATACGGCGGCGTCATCCTCAAACAGCTGCGCAAACTGGGTGCTTCGTGCGACTGGGAGCGCACCTGCTTCACGATGGACGAAGCCCGCACGGAGAGCGTCCTGCGCGTGTTCTGCGACCTCTACGAAAAGGGTAAAATCTATCGCGGCGTCCGCATGGTGAACTGGGATCCGGCGGCGAAAACGGCCCTCTCGGACGAAGAGGTCGTATTCAAGGAGTCGCACGGCAAACTCTACTACCTGCGCTACAAAGTCGAAGGCACGGAACGCTGCATCATCGTGGCGACGACCCGCCCCGAAACCATTCTGGGCGATACCGCCTTGTGTGTCAACCCCAATGACGAACGCTACAAAGACCTGCCCGTCGATGCGCGGGTCATCGTGCCGCTGGTAGGCCGTTCGATTCCGGTTATCCGCGACGAATACGTCGACATCGAATTCGGTACCGGCGCACTGAAAGTGACGCCCGCCCACGACGTCAACGACTACATGCTGGGCGAAAAATACGGCTTGGAAACCATCGACATCTTCAACGACGACGGCACGATCAACGACAAGGTGGGCCTATACGCGGGCATGGACCGTTTCGACCTGCGCAAACGCATCGAAAAAGACTTGGACGAAGCCGGACTGCTCGAAAAGACCGAAGACTACACCAACAACGTAGGCTATTCGGAGCGCACGGGCGTCGCCATCGAACCGAAGCTCTCGATGCAATGGTTCCTGTCGATGAAAGAGCTGGCCGAACCGGCGACGAAAGCGGTCATGGAGGACAGCATCCGTTTCGTACCCGAAAAGTACAAGAACACCTACCGCCACTGGATGGAGAACATCAAGGACTGGTGCATCTCTCGCCAGCTGTGGTGGGGGCAGCGCATACCGGCCTACTACCTGCCGAAAGGAGGTTTCGTCGTGGCACCGACGGCCGATGAAGCGTTGGAAAAAGCCCGCGCGAAGAGCGGCGACGCATCGCTGCAAATCGGCGATTTGCGGCAGGACGAAGATGTACTGGACACGTGGTTCTCGTCTTGGCTGTGGCCCATCTCGGTGTTCGACGGCATCCGCAATCCGAACAACCCGGAGGTCAGCTACTACTACCCCACCGACGACTTGGTGACGGGCCCCGACATCATCTTCTTCTGGGTGGCACGCATGATTATGGCCGGATACGAATACCGCCACGAAAAACCGTTCGGGAACGTCTATTTCACGGGCATCGTCCGCGACAAAATCGGCCGCAAGATGTCGAAACAGCTCGGCAACTCGCCCGACCCGCTCGACCTGATCGAAAAATACGGTGCCGACGGCGTGCGCATCGCCATGCTGATGTCCTCGTCAGCCGGCAACGACGTGATGTTCGACGAAGCACTGTGCGAACAGGGCCGCAATTTCGGCAATAAGATATGGAACGCCTACCGACTGGTCAACGGCTGGACGGTGGACAACGCCGCCACGCCGAGCGAGAACAACCGGCTGGCGGTCGAATGGTTCGAGCAGGCACTCGGACGTGCGTTGCGCGAAGTAGAGGAGGATTTCAAGGCCTACCGCATTTCGGAGGCCTGCATGACCGTCTACAAACTGTTCTGGGACGAGTTCAGCGGGCTCTACTTGGAGATGGTGAAACCGGCCTACGGACAGCCCATCGACGGCCGCACGTTCGACGCGACGCGCGACTTCTTCGACCGGCTGATGCGCATGCTGCATCCGTTCATGCCGTTCGTCACCGAAGAAATCTGGCAAGACCTCGCGCCGCGAGCAGCAGGCGAATCCATCTGCGTAGCCCCCATGCCGGTCGCCGCACCGGAAGATGCACGTGTGCTGGCGCGTTTCGAGCTGGCCCACGAGGTGATTTCGGCCGTGCGCAACATCCGCAACCAAAAAGGACTGGCGCAGAAAGAGCTGCTGACGTTGCAGGTAATCGCCGACACCAACTACCCCGAAGAATACGCACCGACGATGCGGAAAATGGCCAACTTGGCGGAAATCGAAACCGTTACGGAAAAAGACCCGGCAGCGGCAGCGTTCCTCGTCAAGACGACACAGTATTTCGTGCCGATGGGCGGAAAAATCGATGCGGAGGCCGAACGGAAGAAACTCACGGACGACCTGACCTATTACGAAGGGTTCCTCGCCAGTGTGCTGAAAAAGTTGTCGAACGAACGGTTCGTGCAATCGGCCCCCGAAAAGGTCGTTGCCAACGAACGGGCGAAGCAGGCCGATGCCGAAGCGAAAATCGCCGCGCTGAAAGCCCAACTCGAAGCCCTGCGATAAGGTGAAACGGGCATTCATGGGGAGGATAGCACTGTTAGTCGTCCTGCTGCTTTGCGGAACGACTGCAACGGCTGGATTCGGACGTCCCGAAACGCTCGTTCCACCGGCAGATTCAGAAGATACCATCGCGTGGGAACACTATTTCGCAGCATGGGAAGCCGCCGATGCAACCGATGCGCAACTGTGGATCGACCGGTTCAACCACTACTTCAACCGCTCGCGAAACGCTATTCTGATTTTAGACGACCAAACGACGGCGAACGACGGTGAAACGTTGATTCTGTCCGATTCGACGGGCACTGCGGTAGGGCGCATCGCACAGCAAACAACCTACGATGCACCGCTGTTCGGACGAGCCCTCGAAGCGATCGACTGCGGTATCGCCTGCCACCCCGACCGGCTCGATATGCGGTTGGGACGTGCGGCAGCCTGCCGCTATGCCGAACAGTGGGAAGCATTGGCCACAACGCTCTGCCGATTGCTTGACCGAGCCGAACAAAACGAGGGCGCTTGGCTCGCTCCCGACGGTTCGCCGCAACCGATCGCTCCGGCGACACTCATTGCCGACTGGTTGCAAAGTTACGTCAGTTCGCTCCTCGATGCGTCGACCTCCGACCCTCGCAATGCGGCCGATATAGCACTTGAACGGATAGTCGTCCGCGAAACGGAATACTGCCCGACGAGCGCCGTCGCCTGCAACAACCGAGCGGTATGGCTCTCCTATACCGGAGACCTCGACCAAACACTTCACTGGCTCATCCGCGCTTCGCAGGCCGCCCCCGACGATGCACTGATCGTCTACAACATCGGTTATCTCTACGCCATGCACGATAAACGCGAAGAAGCCCGCCGCTGGTGGTCGAAACTGCTCGATTCATCCGACGAATACTACCGGAATGCTGCGGCCGAATCGCTCCGGCTACTCGATGCCGAACAATGAGATAGATACAGCAACCCCTCCCCTACGGCTCACGTTATACTTAATTTTCCGTTCAACAGCATGCCCGCAATCACCATCTACACCGACGGTTCGGCACTCGGCAATCCGGGTCCGGGCGGCTATGGCATCGTACTGCTTTCGGGGCCGCATCGCAAAGAGCTGTCGCAAGGCTACCGGTTGACGACCAACAACCGAATGGAACTGCTGGCAGTCTGCGTCGCGCTCGAAACGCTGCGGTTCGAGGGGTCGGACGTTACGGTCTATTCCGATTCGCGCTACGTAGTCGACGCCGTGATGAAAGGCTGGGTTTTCGGCTGGGAGAAGAAACGCTACATGAACCGCAAGAATCCCGACCTCTGGAAACGTTTTCTGCGGACCTATCGCAAGCATCATGTCCGGTTCGTATGGGTCAAAGGGCATGCTACTACGGTAGAAAACAACCGCTGCGATGAACTGGCGGTCGCGGCGGCCAACGACACCCCCAATCTGCGGGAGGACACCGGCTACCGTCCCGAAGAATAGACGGGCACGAGCTGCAAACAATCCCAAAGAAAACGGGAGATCACAAAGAAAAGGAGCCCAAAATGGCTATTCGGCCGCCGAGTGCCGGAACGAATAGTATTTAGCCACCAAGTAGCTGTAAACGACCGTGATGCCGGTCGTCAGCACTTTCGACGGCGTAGGCCAGATACCGCACACCTCCACGAAGAATTTCAATCCGCTGTAAGTCAATGCGATGGAACCCGCTACCGAAACGACGTAGCGTCCCAGTTGCGTTGGCGTCCGCAAAGGCGAAAACCGAAAGACGACCATGCGGTTCAGCCAAAATCCGACGAAAAACGTAATGGGGAAAACCACTCCCAACGCGGCGATATGCGGCGAGAGCACCACGAATCCCAAATCGAAATAACGGTGCGCAACCACGTAATTGTAAATCAGGAAATAGCACAGCGGGTCGAGCACCAGATAATTCAATCCGCCGCAGACGGCGTACCGGAAAGTCTGAAGCGGCAAAAACGCCCTGACCGGCCGGATGTAGAAGCGGTCGATCAAGGCGATTATTGCATCGGCAAGGCGCATCAACGGGCGGAATAGACCCAAAGTTCGGAGAACGTCTCACGCTGCTCGCGCATGAAATTGCGCGCCGTCATCTCGTTCTCCGAAACGTAACACGAAACCATGAACCGATCGCCCAAACGGTAAATCGCATAATTCAAATCGGCCTGCCGACGGGCGAAAAGTTTTTTCGCATTTTCGGCATTTTCGCGCGTCTGAAACACGCCCAATACCACGTAATGACGCCCCGAAACGGGAACGGACAACTCGATGGATTCGGCCGGTTGCTTCGGAGTCGAAATCGGGCCGACAGTCGGTCGGCTCGAAGCGGAAACGGCAGTCTGTTCAGCGGTCGGCACGGCAATCGGTTCTGCCACCTGCGCAGAATCCCGCACCACCGTCGTCGAATCCGCGACGACCGGAGCCGTCGGCACGACGGACATCCCCGTCGGTGTAACTTCGGCGATTTGCATTTCGGTCGGACGGTCGAAATGGGTCTGCATCAGATAATACCCGATGACGAGCGCGGCGGCGACAATGGCCGCGACCCCGAGCACCATTACCCAATCGACGCATCCCCTGCGGCGCAAACGCATCGGAGCACGCCCCTGCGGATTCAGACGACGCTCGAATTCCGACACAGGCGTAAAACTTTTGAATTTCAAGGTTCCGACCCCTGCAACCGTGAGGACTTCATCCTGCCGGGTCTGTTCCAACCACCGGTCGTACACCGCGCGGGCCGCATCCGCGTCGCACGAAGCGGCACGGGCAATCATATCGACCAACGACTCGCCCCGCTCCTGCGACGTGAAATCGACGCGCCGATAAGGCGGCTGCACCCATCGCTTCGAGAGCTGTTCGGCTCCCTGAAACACTACGTACAGCGACCCGACGTTCGGCAGGTAAATATCTCCGCCGCTTGCCAAACGGTTGGCAATCAACCGCGAAACCTGTTCTACCATCTGACTCATCGTTTTCCTTTTTTATTCATTGATATTTCCGCTTTCTCCGTTCGGGTTGTATACCGGCAAGCCCGCACGATCATCCAAATGCCCAGCACGACGAACGGAATGCTCAACCATTGGCCCATGTCGAGCATCCACCCCACCTCGAACGCTTCCTGCTCGGTCTTGATGAACTCCAAGAAAAAACGCGTGAGGAAGACGCCGAGCAAACCGACGCCGAAAAGCAATCCGGGACGCCGCCTGCCCATGTCTTTCGCATAGTACAGCCAGCACAGTACGCCGAACGTCAGCAGATAGCACAACGCCTCGTAAATCTGGGTCGGATGCACCGCCGCAGGCGCATACTCGTATACCCATTTATGCGAGCGCACGAATTCGAATCCCCAAGGCAGCGAGGTCGCCGTACCGAAAATCTCGGAATTGAACAGATTTCCGAGCCGCACGATCGCACCGCCGATACCCACCGGAATCATAATTCGGTCCAACGACCAGATGTAAGGCAATCTGTTTTTGCGCGAAAAGAGCCACAGGCCGATCAGCAACCCGATAGCCGCGCCGTGACTGGCCAGTCCGCCATCGCGAAAGCCCGTGATAATCGTCCAAGGCCGTTGCAGGTACTCCATCGGGTCGTAGAACAGGCAATGCCCCAACCGGGCCCCGAGAATCGTCGCCAGCGTACCGTAGAGAAAGACCGATTCGGCGACCGACGCCGGCAAGCCCTCGCGTTTGCAGAAGTTGTTGAAAAACTGCGCCCCGACGAGAATCGCCAACGCCCACATCAGGCCGTAATAACGGATATCCAACGACCCGATGGAAAAAAACACCGGATCGAAATTCCAAACGACGGATAAAAACGGTACCATTTATTTAATGTCTTGTATTTCCACTTTTTTGAGCGTGAACGAGAACGTACTGCCGGCCCCCAGTTCGCTGCGCACCGAAATGCGCTCGCCGTGCGCCTCGATGATATGTTTCACGATAGCCAGTCCGAGTCCCGTACCGCCCTGCTCGCGCGAACGGCCTTTGTCCGTGCGGTAAAAACGCTCGAACACGCGCGGCAAATCCTCCTTGCCGATGCCCTGCCCGTTGTCCTCGACCTCGACCAGAATCCGGTCGAGCATGTCGCGGAAGCGGATGCGGGTCGCGCCGCCCTCCTTGCCGTAACGAATCGAGTTGATAATCAGATTGACCAGCACCTGCCCGATGTAATGCTTGTCGGCCTGCACCCAAAAAACCGACGGCAGGTTCTCGGCCCCCTTGACCGAAATCGCGATGTGCTTGCGGTCGGCCTCCATTTCGGCCTGCTCGGCAATCTCTTTGGCCAACGCCACGATGTCGAATTTTTCCAGTTCGAGCTGGTTCATGTTGCTTTCCAGCTTGGAAATCGTGTCCAGATCGTTGACGATGTTGATGAGACGGTCGATGCTCTTTTCGCTCCGTTCGAGGTACTTGCGGTTGATGAGTTCGTCCTCCAATCCGCCATCCAGCAAGGTCGAGATGTAGCCCTGAATGTTGAAAATCGGGGTTTTCAGCTCGTGGGCGACATTGCCCAGATACTGTTTGCGGAAGTGCTCGGACTCTTTCAGACGGGCGATTTCGCGGTCGTTGGTGTCGGCCCATGCCGTAAGTTCCTCGCCGATGTTCTCGACCCGTTTGTCGCGCAGTTCGGAGAAAATCTCGCGGGTATGCACGTCGCGCGAAAGAACGATGGAATAGATCGGCTTCAACTTGTAAGCCACGTACTTGCGGATGATGAAGAGCGCGACGAGCGTGACGAGCAAGAATGTCCCGACCGCTACTGCCGCTGCGTAGAACCAGCGCAGCGATACGCCCTGCGCGTGCATCGCGAACAATACGCCGCCGACAATCAGTGTCGCCAGCAGGCCGATCCAGCACGAAGCCCCTTCTTTGGTTTTGACGGTTATCATGGTTACTTGTAATTTTGCATCAGACGAGCGATGTATTTGCCCACGATGTCGAACTCCAAATTGACCGTCGAGCCGGGCTCGATGCGGCAGAAATTGGTGTGCTCGAACGTATAGGGAATAATGGCGACGCGGAACGACGAGGGTCGTGAATCGCAGACGGTCAGGCTGACGCCGTTGACCGCGACGGAGCCTTTCTCGACGGTGCACAACCCGCCGCCCTGCGGCTCGTACTCGAACGTGAAGTACCAGCTGCCGTCGGCGTCCTCGCGGGCCGTGCAACGGGCCGTCTGGTCGACATGCCCCTGCACGATATGGCCGTCGAGCAGCGCATCGGGCTTCATCGACCGTTCGAGGTTGACCAAATCGCCCACCTGCAACGCGCCGAGATTGCTCCGTTCGAGCGTCTCTTTCATGGCGGTGACAGTGTAGGTGTCGCCCTCGATATCAACGACGGTAAGGCACACGCCGTTATGCGCCACGCTCTGGTCGATTTTCAATTCGTGCGCAAACGCGGCGCGCAGCGTGAAATCCTTGTTTTGGCGGTCGGAACGGATCGCGACGACCTCGCCCATACCCTCGACAATTCCCGAAAACATTTTTATTAAATAACTATAATCTAATTTCTGCTGCGTACTTATATGCGGCTCTTCGAGCCGCGCGGGCCGAAGCCTCCGTCGCGCTTCTATGGGTCAGAGCGCTTCCGACCTCCCGAAACCAAACGACCGTCCTTTGCGCCTAAATCCGCTTTCTTAAAGCGGCGTTCTTAACGGGGTCAATCGTTCAAAACCAGCTTGGCCTTGACCTTGTAGACCCGCTGCACGTCGCTGCGGTTCACGACGATGTCGTCGAAGTGCTCCTTGTCGCCCGGCACGAGCCGCAACCGCTCCCCGTCCTCGACGGAACGGACGATACGCAAAGTTACGATTTTTTCGCTGACAATCACATATTCACCGCCGGGAATTATCGCGTCGAGCTCGACGGCCTGCAACAACACGACGGTTCCGGCCGGAACGACGCCGCCCATAGCCCGCCCGCCGTAACACATGGCGAAATCGCACGCGCCGACCATCGGCAGAAACAGATAATCGTCCGGCTTCAGCTCGGAGATACGGCCGATTTCCTTTTCGGCGTCGGCCTTATAATAGGGAATCGGCACGTGTTTGTCCAGCTCGGCGAACATGTGGCCCTCGCCGGTGAGAAGCCACAACTTGTCGATTTGCGGGAATTTGGCGACGACGTGCTCGGCCAAATCGAGCGAAATGCCGTTGTTTCCGCGCTTGATCTGGTAGAGGTTCTCGCCGCGCGCAAGACCGATATAACGAGCAAAATAGTTGGTGGACATATTCGCCCAATGGATTACGGCCTCCATCCGCTCCCAATTATTCAGCTTTTTTTTCATTTTTTTTGTTTCGATAAAAAATTTTTCGCACCTTTGCGCATCCGGTCCCGTAGTTCAATGGATAGAATACAAGATTCCGGTTCTTACGATATGGGTTCGATTCCCGTCGGGACTACTTCTGACACAAGTGCATACGAGCGATGCACTTGTGTTTTTTCATTCGGACGATCTGCTGTTCGGCCCCGCCGGGTACCGCTCGCAGACGATGTTCCGACGTCCGGGAGCATCCCGCGTTTTTCGTAAGGAGAGCGCTATGACACAATACAACAAAAATAGCAACAATTTTCGTTTTATCCATGCGCAAAGCGGGAAAAATCCTTGTTCCGAACGGGAATAACGCAGGATTGCGACCGAACAGAACACAAAAAAGGCGCGGACAAAACTTTTATCCGTCTTCAAGGTCTTGGACAACCCACACGATAAGACAAAAGATAATGCCCGCGCACCAACGCGAGCACCAACTTTTCATCTTTATCGTGTTCTAAACGTCCAAGTTTTGAAGACAAAAAGAAAAAGTCAATGCGCTTTTTTATGTTTTGGATGCCGCACGCCCGCACGGAACGCCGACACCGAAAGTTTTCTAAATCATCGTTTTACCATAAGCCGATACAATAATATATTGCAAATATACGAAAATTTGAGGAGTTCGATGTAAGAAAAGAGAAATTTTTCAGCGCAACTGACCGTTAAAAGCAAGACGGTGATCTATCGCGCTTAAAACGATTTTCTTAAAATCGCACTTTTTGTTCCGTCAAAAAGTGCCAAAAACCTCTCCGACGATGTCTCCGCCTACTGCGTGCGGCCTAACGCTGGCTGCGGGCGCCTGACGCGGGTTTGCAAGCAAACCGGCCCCTCCGCCGGACGCTTTTAGTCCGCACTCCGTTTCACGGCTTCGACATCCGGTCGGATTTAATGGTGCCGCTAACGCGGCATTTTATTAAGGGTCAAAGCGCTTCCGACCGCTCGAAGCAAACGGAGCGTCCGTAGCGCTTAAAACCCCGTTCTTAACGGGGGGCGCGTTTGCGGTCGACTTCGTGCAGCAAAATTTTGCGCAGACGCATCGCATGGGGCGTAACCTCGACGTATTCGTCCTCTTTGATATACTCCAACGCCTCCTCCAACGTGAAGACTTTCGGCGGCACGATGACCGCCTTGTCGTCCGAACCCGACGCACGCATGTTGGTCAGCTGTTTCGACTTCGTCACGTTGACCGTGATATCGTTCTGGCGCGTGTGTTCGCCGATGACCTGCCCCTCGTAGACTTGATCCATCGGACTGATGAAGAACCGTCCGCGATCCTGCAACTTGTCGATGGAATAGGCGTAGGCCGTGCCCGTTTCGCCCGAAATAATCGAGCCGTTCGTGCGCATTTCGATGTCGCCCACCCAAGGCTGGAAATCTTTGAGCCGGTGGGTCATGATCGCCTCGCCGGCCGTAGCGGTCAGCATGTTCGAGCGCAAGCCGATGATGCCGCGCGACGGAATGTCGAACTCCAACCGCACGCGGTCGCCGTTCGAGACCATATTCGTCAGCGTGCCCTTGCGCTTCGTGGCCAGTTCGATGACCGTACCCGAGCAATCTTCGGGGCAGTCGACCGTCATTTCCTCGATAGGCTCGCACTTCTTGCCGTCGATTTCTTTGGTAATCACGCGCGGCTGGCCCACCTGCAACTCGTAGCCCTCGCGGCGCATGGTCTCGATGAGCACCGAAAGGTGCAACACGCCGCGTCCGAATACGTTGAAACTATCGGCCGACGGACCGGGCGTAACACGCAGCGCGAGGTTCTTCTCCAGCTCGCGGTCGAGCCGTTCCTTGATATGACGCGACGTCACGAATTTGCCGTCCTTGCCGAAAAAGGGCGAATTGTTGATCGTGAAGAGCATCGACATCGTAGGTTCGTCGATGGCGATAGGCGGCAGCGGCTCGGGATTTTCGTAGTCGCAAATCGTATCGCCGATGTCGAAGCCGTCGATGCCCGTAATAGCGCAGATTTCGCCGCACGGCACCTCGTCGACCTTCTTTTTGCCCAATCCGTCGAATACCATCAGGTCGCGGATTTTGGTCTTGACCAGCGTCTGCCCGTCGCGTTTGGCCAGCGTCACGTTCTGCCCCGTGCGCAACGAACCGCGCGTCACCTTGCCTACGGCGATACGACCCGTATAGGAGGAGTATTCGAGCGACGTGATGAGCATCTGCGGCGTACCCTCGACCGTTTCGGGCTCGGGGATTTCGTCGATAATGGCATCGAGCAGCGGCACGATCGAATCGGTCGGCTGGTTCCATTTGTGCGACATCCAGCCCTGTTTGGCCGAACCGTAAATCGTCTTGTAGTCGAGCTGTTCTTCGGTGGCGTCGAGCGAAAACATCAGGTCGAACACCTGCTCGTTGACCACTTCGGGGCGGCAGTTGGGTTTGTCCACCTTGTTGATGACGACGATCGGCTTTTTGCCAAGTGCCAATGCCTTCTGCAACACGAAGCGCGTCTGCGGCATGGTGCCCTCGAACGCATCGACCAACAGCAGCACGCCGTCGCACATGTTGAGCACGCGCTCGACCTCACCACCGAAATCGGCGTGGCCCGGCGTGTCGATGATGTTGATTTTGTAGTCCTTATAGATGACCGAAACGTTCTTCGACAGAATCGTGATTCCGCGTTCGCGTTCGAGGTCGTTGTTGTCCAGAATCAGATCGCCGGTCTGTTTGGCGTTGTCCCGCAGGATGTGTCCCGCCAAGATCATTTTATCGACGAGCGTGGTTTTTCCGTGATCCACGTGGGCAATAATCGCGATATTGCGCAGTTTTTGCATAGCAGCATTTTTTAACGGCGCAAAGGTACACAAATTATCGGTAAATTATGCTATCTTTGCGCACTTCCTAAAATCGTTCGGAATCTATGGAGCCATCGTTCGTCATCGGAACCCGAAGCCCGATTTACATCGGTTCGGTCAGCGAAATTCTGCCGCAGGTACTGCCCGAAGGACGGGTCGCGGCCATCTCCGATGCGGCCATCGACCGGCTCTACCACGAACTGCTGGCCCCCTACGGAGCTGTCCTCGTCGGCAAGGGCGAGAGCATCAAGACGTTGCAGACGGTCGAAGCCGTCTACCGCAAATTTCTGGAAACGGGCATCGACCGTTCGACGTTCGTGCTGGGCATCGGGGGCGGCATCGTGACCGACATCACGGGATTCGCCGCATCGACCTACATGCGGGGGCTGCGGTTCGGGTTCATCCCGACGACGCTGCTCGGACAGGTGGATGCCGCCATCGGCGGAAAAAACGGCGTGAACGTCGACGGATACAAGAACATGGCGGGAACGTTCACGCAACCGGAGTTCGTCATCTGCGACCCGGCGCTGCTCGCCACGCTGCCCGACCGCGAATTCCGCGCGGGGCTGGCCGAAATCATCAAGGCGGCGATTATCGCCGATGCGGAGTTGTTCGCGCGGCTGGAAACAGTCGATTTCGCGCAGCTGCGCCGCGACAAGGATTTGCTGGCGGATGTGATTCGGGCGGCGGTTCGCGTCAAAGTGGAAATCGTCGCGCGCGACGAACGCGAAGCAGGCGAACGACGCAAGCTCAATCTGGGCCATACGCTGGCCCATGCCATCGAAAAATGTTCCGTGCGGATGAACCATGGCGAAGCGGTGGCGGTCGGCATCCGGCTGATTGCCGAAGCGGCGGTCAAGGACGGTCTGCTGGCGGCCGCTGACTGCGAACGCATCGTCGCCCTGCTGAAAAAATCGGGCTTCGCACTGGAAACGCCGGTCGAGGTGAAACGGATGCTGAAAGAGGTCGCCAAAGACAAGAAGAACAAGGACGGCCAGTTGCGCATCGTCTTTCCGACGGCTATCGGCGACTGCACGGTGCGAACGCTGTCGCCGACGGCCTTCGCCGCACTCCTGCCGGCAAAAGAAAAGGTGAAAGGCTGATTCTCCTGCATTGGACGGAGCTCTTTCGGAGCCTCCGCGCAACGAATTGCGCGCCTATCTCCGGCCGCAAAGCAGCGCCAGCACGATGCCGAGCATCACGATCAACCACAAAAGCCACTCTTTCATAACGAACTGCATTTTAGATTCGACGGGAAATCCTCATCGCAGTACGCGCACAAAAAAGCGCGGACAAAACTCTGTTATCGGTTCATGAGGTCTTCGACTACCTAACCACCAAACAAACGAGTAAAGCCCACGCCGAGCGGCGTGAGCGTCAATGCTTTACTCTTGGTGGTTTTGAAATTGTCGAAGTTTCATGAACCAAAATACAAGCTAACGCTTTTTCCGAAAATATGTCCGATGCGCGTAACTGCTGCGCTACTGCTTCATAGGCACGCTCCCTTTTTACATTTTTATTAACGCGAGGGACAGCCATAACGCTTTCGACTGCCACCTACGCCCCTATCCTAATTATATCAGTATTGCTCCTGCTCGTTGGGGAAATCGCTGCTTTTGACGTCGGAGATGTAATGCGCCACCGCATCGGTCATAACCTCGTGCAAATCGGCGTAACGACGCAGGAAACGCGGCGAAAAGCCCTTGTTGATGCCCAGCATGTCGTGGATGACCAACACTTGACCGTCCGTGCCGCCGCCGGCCCCGATGCCGATCGTCGGAACCGGAATCTCTTTGGTGACGCGGGTCGCCAGTGCCGCCGGAATTTTTTCGAGCACGATAGCGAAACAACCCGCCTCGCTCAATAAATGGGCGTCGCGGACCAGTTTTTCGGCTTCGGCCGCCTCTTTCGCCCGCACGTTGTAAGTGCCGAACTTGTGAATGGACTGCGGCGTCAGCCCCAAATGCCCCATGACCGGAATACCGGCCGACAGAATGCGCTGCACCGATTCGAGAATCTCCTCGCCGCCTTCCAGCTTCACGGCGTCGGCTTCGGTTTCCTTCATGATGCGGACGGCCGAATCGAGCGCGAGTTTCGAGTTCCCCTGATAGGTACCGAACGGCAAATCAACCACGATCAACGCACGCTGCGCACCGCGTGTAACGGAACGGGCGTGATAAATCATCATATCGAGCGTGATAGGCACGGTCGTTTCGTAACCGGCCATGACGTTGGCTGCCGAATCGCCCACCAGAATGACGTCGATACCGGCGGCATCGACAATCTTGGCCATCGAATAATCGTAAGAAGTGAGCATGGCGATCTTTTCGCCCCGCTGTTTCATCTCCGTCAGCCGGTAAGTCGTTACCGCACGGACAGTACTCTCCACAGACATTTTATTAAGCGTTTTAGTGCTAATCAGCGTTTCAGTTTGGGTTTCGGCGCCCCCGAAAAGAGGGCTACCGAGCGGGGCAAAGTTAATGATTCGGACGGATTCGGCAAAAAAAGTTCCACAAAACCACGCCGCCCGAAACCGAAACGTTCAACGAATGCTTGACCCCCATTTGGGGAATTTCGATCGCCCCGTCGCACGCATCGACGGCCGCCTGCCCCACGCCGGCCACTTCGTTGCCGAAGACGAGCGCATAACGGCGGCCCGATTCGGGACGGAAATCGTCCAACATCGTCGCACCGACTACCTGCTCCACCGCATAGACGACGTACCCCCGTTCGTGCAGGTCGGCGATGCAGGCTTCGGTCGTCGGGTGATAACTCCACGAGACGGTCTGCTCGGCCCCCAATGCCGTTTTATGGATGTCGCGGGCGGGCGGCGTCGCCGTAATGCCGCACAACGCGATGTGTTCGACCCCGAAAGCGTCGGAAGTCCGAAAAAACGCGCCGACATTCTGCATCGAACGCACGTTGTCGAGCACCACCGTCACGGGCATCTTCGCCATTGCGGCATAAGCGTCGGGCGTCGGGCGTCCGAGTTCTTCGTTGGTTATCTTGCGCATAGGCACCGGTTTTCGGCCGCAAAAGTAGTCAAATAAAAATTTTTTACCTATTTTTGGGGGCTTAAATCCATTCGCTTCATGTCTTTGAAAAAACGGATGCTCCTCCTGTGTTTCGTCGCGACGACCGCAGGAGCTTCGGCCCAGCAGATCGTCGCCGGAGCCGATTTCGCGACGCGCTTCGACAACCGCGAATATGCAGGCAACACGTTCGGTCATTCGCAAACGCTGTTCAGCGCACGGCTCACGCCGTACGTGGGCATCCAATGGATGGAGAAAAACCGGCTGGTATTCGGGGTCGAAATGCTGCAAAACTTCGGAGAACACAACGGCACACGCGAACCCTTTTTGAGCGATGTCAAACCGTTGCTGTACTACCGTTTCAAAACAGCGAACGTGCAGGCCGATGCCGGCATCTTCGACCGGAGCGAGCTGGCGGGCGATTACTCGACAGCGTTTTTCAGCGATTCGACGGTATTCTACCGCAACCGGCTGTCCGGTTTTCTGGGACGTTACCGCTCGACCCAACGGCCCGACACCTACGTCGAATTGGCCCTCGACTGGGAAGGGATGCTGGGCGAAACGACGCGCGAGAAGTTCCGCATTCTGTCGGCCGGACGCTACGCATTCGGAGGGGGGGGGTACTTCGGATACGCCTTTTCGCTCTTCCATTTCGCCATGTCGGAGCAGGTAGGCAACGTTTCGGACAATCTGCTGTTGAATCCCTACGTCGGCTGGAAGTTCGACGCCTATTTCGATTTCGACGTGCGCGCCGGAATGCTGCTGGCTCCCCAACGCGGCCGCAGCGTGGACAACCGCTGGCAAACGCCGTGCGGCGGACAACTGGACATCGTCATCCGCAAATGGGGCGTCAAACTGGAAAACAACCTCTATCTCGGCCAGAACCTCCAACCGCTGCGGTTCGTCGCCGCCGACCCCGAAACGGGGCTGACCTACGGGACGGACGGGCTCTATGCGGGAGAGAGTTTCTATGCGACGACCGAACACATCTACAACCGCACGTGGCTCGGCTACGAAAACCGGTTTTTCAAGAACACCGTGCATATCGACGCCGGCATCGTCCTGCAATACGACGGCAAGGGCATGGGTACGCAGCAGGTCGTGCAGCTCTCCGTGAATCTCGAAAAGCTGTTCCGCACCGGTAGGAAACATTGATTGCACGGCATAGATAGCACGATAACAAATTGAATAAGAATATGGCAAGCGAAACGAACGAAACACGCGAAAAATCGCTGAATTTTCTCGAAGAGATCATCGAAAAATCCATCGCCGAAGGCACGACGGAGATTCAGACCCGTTTCCCGCCCGAGCCGAACGGCTATCTCCATATCGGCCACGCCAAGAGCATCTGCATCAACTTCGGACTGGCCAAGAAGTACGGCGGCAAGTGCAACCTGCGTTTCGACGACACGAACCCCGTGAAAGAGGATGTCGAATACGTCGACTCCATCAAGCGCGATATCCAGTGGCTCGGGTTCGACTGGGCGCTGGAACGCTACGCATCGGACTACTTCGACCAGCTCTACAAATGGGCCATCGTCCTGATTAAAAAGGGGCTGGCTTATGTCGACGACCAGACGCAGGAACAGATCCGCGAAACGCGCGGAACCGTCTCGGAACCGGGCAAGGAGTCGCCGTACCGCAACCGCACGGTCGAAGAGAACCTCGACCTGTTCGAGCGCATGCGCAAGGGCGAGTTCGCCGACGGCGAAAAGGTGCTGCGTGCGAAAATCGACATGGCGCATCCGAACATGCTGTTCCGCGACCCGATTCTGTACCGCATCATCCACGCCGAACACCACCGCACGGGCAACAAGTGGTGCATCTACCCGATGTACGACTACGCGCACGGACAAAGCGACTCCATCGAACACATCACCCACTCGATCTGCACGCTGGAATTCGACGTGCACCGTCCGCTCTACGACTGGTTCATCCAAGCGCTGGATATTTTCCCGTCGCATCAGTACGAATTCGCTCGGCTGAACCTCACCTACACGATGATGTCCAAGCGCAAGCTGCTGAAACTCGTGCAGGAGGGCGTCGTCATGGGCTGGGACGACCCGCGCATGCCGACCATCTGCGCCCTGCGCCGCAAGGGCTACACGCCCGCGTCGGTGCGTAATTTCGCTGAAATGGTGGGCGTCGCCAAACGCGACAACGTCATCGACCTCGCAAAAATGGAGTACTGCGTGCGCGAAGACCTCAACAAGGTGGCCGAACGGCGCATGGCAGTGCTGAATCCGCTGAAAGTGGTCGTTACGAACTACGACGAGGGCAAGACCGAGCTGTTCACGGCCATCAACAACCCCGAAGACGAAGCGGCCGGAACACGGCAGGTACCGTTCTCGAAAATCCTCTACATCGAACGTGACGACTTCATGGAGAACCCGCCCAAGAAGTTCTACCGGCTGCAACCGGGCGGCGAGGTGCGGCTGCGCTACTCCTACCTTATCAAGTGCGAGGAGGTCGTGAAGGATGCCGAAGGCAACATCACGGAGCTGCACTGCACCTACGACCCGATGTCGGGCAACGGCTCGTCGAGCGACGGCCGCAAGGTGAAAGGGGTCATCCACTGGGTGTCGGCAAAAGATGCGCTGGAAGCCGAAGTACGCTTGTTCAATCCGCTGTTCACGAAAGAAAATCCCGACGACGTGGAGGAGGGCCAGACGTGGGAGGACAACCTCAACCCCGACTCTATGGTCAAAATCAAGGGCTACTTGGAACCCTCGCTGCGGGATATTCCGGTCGGACAGGCCGTGCAGTTCGAGCGCGTGGGCTATTTCTGCCCCGACACCGATTCGACGCCGGAACACTTGGTGTTCAACCGCACGGTAACGCTGAAAGATTCGTGGGCGAAAATCAACAAGTAACGCCACAAACCCACCGCGAAACGGAAAGGCCGAAGATGTGCAATCTTCGGCCTTTCCGTTTTCCTCACCCGCCCTATCACAGACCGGTGATTTTCTTGATTTCGTTCAGCTTGTTGAGTGCCTCGATCGGGGTCAGCGAATCGAGGTCCAGCCCCTTGATCTGGTCGCGGATCTGCACCAGCACGGGGTCGTCCAACCGGAACATCGAAAGCTGCACGCTCGGGGCATCCTGCATGTCGGCCGCTTCGCGCACGGCCTGCGCCGTCAATTTCCGGCCGCGCTCTTTGAGGCTGCGGCTCGGCACGATTTCGTTGTTGCCGTAGACCTGTTCGAGGTTGCGCAGAATCTCGTCGGCCCGTGACACCACCGACAACGGCATACCGGCCATGCGCGCGACATGGATACCGAACGAGTGTTCCGTTCCGCCCTGCTCCAACTTGCGCAGGAAAACGATTTGGTTGCGTATCTCCTTGACCGTCACGTGGAAATTCTTCACGCGGGGGCACATGCGCTCCATTTCGTTCAGTTCGTGGTAATGGGTGGCGAAAAGCGTCTTCGCCCGGGCCGTCGGATGGTTGTGCAGGTATTCGACCATCGCCCAAGCGATGGATATGCCGTCGTAGGTGCTCGTACCGCGCCCGATTTCGTCGAGCAGGACGATGCTCCGGTCGGAAATGTTGTTGAGAATGCTGGCCGATTCGAGCATCTCGACCATGAAGGTCGATTCGCCCTGCGAAATGTTGTCCGAAGCCCCGACGCGCGTAAAAATCTTGTCCACCACGCCGATATGCGCCGATTTGGCCGGCACGAACGACCCCATTTGCGCCATCAGGATGATGAGCGCCGTTTGCCGCAACAAGGCCGATTTACCCGACATGTTGGGGCCCGTAATCATCATGATCTGCTGTTTGTCGCTGTCGAGCATTACGTCGTTGGGAACGTACTCCTCGCCGACCGGCATCAGCGTCTCGATGACCGGATGCCGCCCCTCGCGGATATCGATGCGCTTGCCCTCGTCGAGTTTCGGCCGCACATAACGCCGCTCGCAAGCCATGCGGGCGAACGATTGCAGGCAATCGATCTGCGCCACGACAGCGGCATCGCGCAACAACGGCTGCAACGAATCACAGATGAACGCGATGATTTCGTTGTAGATACGCTGTTCCAGCGCCAGCATCTTCTCTTCGGCCCCCAAGATTTTCGCCTCGTACTCTTTGAGTTCTTCGGTAATGTAACGTTCGGCATTGGTCAGCGTCTGTTTGCGAATCCACGTTTCGGGCACCTTTTCGCGATGCGCATTGCGGACTTCGATGTAGTAGCCGAAGACGCTGTTGTAACTGATTTTGAGCGACGGGATGCCCGTTTCCTCGATTTCGCGCTGCTGGATGCGCGTCAGATAGTCCTTGCCGTGCAAGGCGATGCGCCGCAGGTCGTCGAGTTCGGGATCCACACCGTCGGCAATCACGCCGCCTTTCTGTATCTGGTTGTACTGCGGGTCGGGATAGATTTCGCGGGCCAGCCGGTCGCGAACCGCCGTTAGCGGGTCGATTCCCTGCGCTAACGTCTGCAAACGGGTTTCGGCGGCCGATTCCAACATCGTTTTGAGCGTTTCGACCGCCGTAAGCGAATTTTTCAGTTGCACCAGTTCGCGCGGAGTGACCCGCAACGCGGCGACGCGCGAAGCGATGCGCTCCAAGTCGCCCACCTGCTCCACCTGCTCGCGCACGGAATCGGCCAACTCGGCATCTTTCGTGAAACGCTCCACCACGTCGAGCCGTTCGCCGATTTTCGCGGGATTGCGCAGCGGCATGGAAATCCACCGTTTCAGCAGACGACCGCCCATCGGGGTCAGCGTGCGGTCGATGACGTCGGCGAAACTGCCCTTCTCGCGCCCGCCGTTCGTGGCGAAAAGTTCGAGATTGCGGATGGTGAACTTGTCGATCCACACGGAATCCGCTTGGTCGATGCGGGCCAGCGAACGGATATGGGCCGTATCGCGGTGCTCGGTGAATTCGAGGTAATGGAGAATGGCACCGGCGGCCGAAATGCCACTCGTGAATTGGTCGACGCCGAACCCTTTGAGCGACTGGGTGCCGAATTGCCGGCACAGCTTTTCGCGATCGACCTCTTCGGCGAAGACCCACTCGTCGAGTTTGTAGGTGTAATACTGCCCCCCGAACGCAGCGGTAAAACGATCCTCGCACCCGCGCTGGAAAACGACCTCTTTCGGCCGCAGATTGGCCAACAGTTTGTCGACATAAGCGTCGGAGCCCTCCGCGACATAAAATTCGCCGGTCGAAATGTCGAGAAAGGCTATGCCCGTGAGCTTTTTGCCGAAAAAGACCGAAGCGAGGTAGGTATTCTCCTTGTTGGTGAGCATGTTGTTCTCCATGACGACGCCCGGAGTCACCAGCTCGATCACGCCCCGCTTGACCAGCCCCTTGACCGTCTTCGGGTCTTCCAACTGCTCGCAAATGGCCACCCGTTCGCCCGCCCGCAAGAGCTTGGGCAGGTAGGTGTCGATCGCATGATAGGGAAATCCGGCCAACTCGACGTACGAAGCGGCTCCGTTGGCCCGACGGGTCAGCGTAATGCCCAATATGCCGCTGGTCTTGATGGCATCCTCGCCGAACGTTTCGTAAAAGTCGCCGACGCGGAACAGCATGACGGCATCGGGATGGGAGGCCTTCATGCGGTAGTACTGATCCATCAACGGCGTTTCGCACTTTTTTTTCGGGGTTTTCTTCTCTTCGCTCACGGTACAAGGTGTTCAAATTCTTCGGCATGGACAGCACGCCCCGTGCAAAACCGGAACGAACTCCGAATTTGCCGAGATCACCCTGTCAGCCATAGGGTTTTTCGTGGCAAAGATAGCGGTTTTTTCAAGTGCCGACAACGCCTGAAGCGGATTTTTTTCGAGACAATGCGGTTTTCGGACAGCAGAACGCAACGTCAGATGATGCCGTTTTCCGCGAATACTTTCCGATAGTATTCGGCCTTCCACTCGACGGGACGCGGATAGGCGCGCGACGACGAGGGCATACGCCAAATGCGCAGCCGCCGGCCGGCATAATCCGTTTCAGCGAACCCGCCCACCGGCAGGTCGGCGCATCCGGTCAACTGTTGCAGGGTTTCGGCCGATTTCTGTCCCGTAGCGACGACCGTATGGCACGCGGGAATCCGCGCCAGCAAAGCCGCCAGATCGGTCGGCCGCACCACTTGCAGGAAATTGTCCGAAGCGTTGTTTTTCAGCCGCACGACCTCTTCGGCCGTATCGTAAAGCGCGATGCCCCGTTCGCGGCAAAATGCCTCGATGCGCTCACGGTCGAACCGCCGGCCGTCGGGTTCCAGGAAGTGATTTTTGTTGCCCGTCGCGAGGTAACCGACGATGCGCCACATATCGTTCTGCAAATTGGGATAGAAAAACTCCATCGACCAGCGGATGCGCTGGGGCGGAAAACTGCCCAACATCAGTATCCGGGCACCGGCAGGCAAAAAGGGCTGTAAAGGGTGTCGTTCGCTGTTATTATCGTTCGCATTCATTGAGACAAAGATATTATTTTCCTTATCGTAATTGTCAGAGCGGCAATACCATTTCAAACTGTCTGTTCGACAAGGGGATGTTCATGCTTTCGAGGAACGCCGGCATTGCACAGTTGTCGGATGCGATATTCAAGACTTTGATAAAGTCTGTTTTCATGCGACTCATTGCTTCCTGTAACAATCGGGCTGCGATGCCGTTCCGTCTGTATTCGTTTTGAACCGCTATCCGAGTCAAATCTCCCGTATGTACGTCAAACACACAATGACCGACCATTTTCCCGTCCAAGAAAGCACCGAGACACATCAGATCGGCTACTCCCCTTTCTATGGAATCGATGCTGTTTTGCCACGAAGGACTAAAGTCACAACAATCTTGAGCCAGTCTGATGGCATCCGTACCGACTTGTTCAATCGAGCAATCGGCATTCCCATTTCGCTTGTCAACAAGATCTATGGTTTGTCTGAAACAGCCGAATTCCCGAGTTACCTCAAAGTTCATTCGGCGGTAAACGGAAATCGCTTTCCGGTTGTTCTGCAAGACTTCCAACAGATATTGTCTAATACCTGCATCTCGGAGAAAGGGAATGGAATAGGCAAAGATTTTTCCGGCGATACTCTGTCCTCTGTATTCCTTTACCGTCCCCGTTCCGGTATCGTAAGCAGTAGGAAAACCGTTGAAAGTTCCTGTTCCGTTCAAAGTAAATGCCACCATTTCATCGTTATCGAAGGCTGCAAACGAGAGTTCGGGATCGTATCCGCGTCTTTTGAGCATGGAATGCACCTCTTCCTTTCCAAAGCGTATCTCGTAATCGGCGAATGCTTTTTCAAAGCCTCGAAACAACGTATCCAAATCGGTATGTTCCAAATTTCTTATTTCCATTTTCGGCTGTAAGTATAGAATAGACGACAAAGGAATCAAGCAGACGAAGCCGGCGACAGCTATTCATAAAACTGCTTGTCGAAATTGACCAAATAGAGTTTATCGGTGGCGCGGGTCAAAGCCGTGTAAAGCCACCGCATCATGTCGCGCGTCATGGGCTCGTCGCCGAACAGGCAGCGGTCGACGAAAACCGCCCGCCACTGGCCGCCCTGCGCCTTGTGGCAAGTGACGGCGTAAGAAAACTTGACCTGCACGGCGTTGTAATGCGGATTTTCGCGAATCTCCTCGAAACGTTTGATTTTGCTTTTGATGTCGAGGTAATCCTTTTCGACCTCGCGGAACAGGCGGTCGCTCTCATCGCGCGTGAGCGACGGCGATTCAGACGTAATGGTATCCAATAGCAGTTTGCATTCCAACTCGGCGTCGCCGTAGTCGGGAAATTCGAGCACGGCATTGGCGAAATGGAACCCGTAGAACTCCTCGAACCGCCGCAGACGCCG
Source organism: Alistipes senegalensis (assembly GCA_023665825.1). Classification (GTDB taxonomy): domain Bacteria; phylum Bacteroidota; class Bacteroidia; order Bacteroidales; family Rikenellaceae; genus Alistipes; species Alistipes senegalensis_A. Next base: position 669,958 of record JAMPDE010000002.1, read on the forward strand.
CAAACGGGCGATGTCGCCGTTGGCCAGAAAGTTCATCGGGCAATCCTCCGTATGCTCCGTATAGTAATAATTGTTCTTGACGACCATCAGCATGTCGCCGCTTTCGATTTCGTCTTCGGCGCACAGCACGTTGCGCCGGATGCCCTCGTTGTAGCGGTTCGCCCGTTTGTTGGAACGGGTGATGACGATGGTCTCGTCGCGGCCGTAGCGGTCGTAGCAATCCTGCAATTTTTCGAGGAATTCGCCCCCCTCGACCGCCTCGAAATCGGGATACGTCATCTCGAAGTGCGGAATCTCGAAAATGCCGTTTTCGAGCATGCAGCGCACCAGCGTGGCGTTGAACAAAATCCCCGACTGGGCTTCCTGCCGGACGACCTCGTCGAGCGCGGCATAGACCACCTCGCCGAACCGGGACAACGTGGCGACGTCCAACGCCGGACTGAAATCGGAACCGACGGGCGGCAGCTGGGCGCTGTCGCCGACCAGAATCAACCGGCACTCGCGCCCCGAACGGACGTACTGCACCAAATCCTCCAACAACGACCCGCTGCCGAACAACGCGCCGTCGCCCGACCCGTCGGGCAGCATCGACGCCTCGTCGACGAGGAAGACCGCCCCGCGTTCGGTGTTCTGATTGAGCGAAAACCGCTGTTCGTATTGGGCATTGGTGCGTTGGCGGTAGATGCGTTTATGAATGGTCAATGCGTTTTCGCCCGCGTATCGGGCCAATACTTTGGCCGCCCGTCCGGTCGGAGCCAGCAGCACCGGCTTCATACCCAACTCTTTCAAGGCCCCCACCAACGCGGCGATCAAGGTCGTTTTGCCGGTACCGGCGTACCCGTTCAACACGAAAATCCGGGAAAAATCATCGTCGGCCAGATATTCGGACAACCGTTCGATGATTTTTTTTTGGCCCGAAGTTGTTTCAAAACAAAATTTTGCGTAAATTTGGGTCGCGATATGCGTACTGACCATACGGATTTAATTTTACGCAAACATAATAAAACTTAAAATAACAAACAGCAACATGGTAAAGAAAATCGCACAAATCGTTTTGGCGTTCGTCATCGTGGGTCTGGTCTACGTGATCTACCAGCAAATCTCCACGCCGATCAAGTTCGACAAGGAACTGGCGACCCGCCAAGCATCCGTCATCGAACGCATCAAGGACATCCGTACGGCACAACGCGCGTTCAAGTCGAAATACATGCATTTCACCGGCAGTTTCGATTCGCTGGAGCAGTTCATCCTGACCGACACGCTCGAACTCGAACGCAAACTGGTCGACGAAGACGACTCGGTGGCTATGGCCATGTTGAAGAAATCGGGCAAAAAGAACGTCGAGAAGTTCAAGATCGCCGTCATCGACACCATTTTCTCGCCCAAAAAGCTGACGGAGAAAGAGGTGAAAGAGCTGCGCTACATCCCCTACTCGAACAACAAACCCTACTACTTGGACGCAGGCGTCATCACGACCGAATCGAAAGTCGTCATTCCGGTCGTAGAGTGCCGCGCTCCCTACAAGGAGTTCCTCGATACGGTAACCTATCATCAGGAAGTCGTCAATCTGATCGACAACGCCGAAAACAACCTGAACCGTTACGCAGGCGTGAAGTTCGGATCTATGGAAAGCGGCAACAATGAAGCAGGCAACTGGGAGGATTGATCTCCGCACCGCTACGAACAAAGTGTCCATTCAGCTTGCGTTGGATGGACACTCTTTTTCCATCGCCGGAGGCAGCGGAGTCCTGCCCGAAGCGGTCGTATCCGTCGAGATACTCACGCCCCGCACCCTGCTCGTTCCCGAAGAGCTGTTCGCCCCGTCGCATGCCCGAACGCTGCTCGCCGCCGACGGGAAAGCGCCACTGACCGGCGAAGAAATCGTGCACAGCGCACCGGTCGAAGGCATCATCGCACTTATGGCCGTGCCCGCGCAAGCCTTGCAGCAACTGCGCGAACAGCTCGATGCCGATACAGTACTGGAATACACGACTCCACTGCTCGTTCCTACGCATCCGACCAAACCGACCGTGTTGCTGCAACGAGCGGCAGGATATCTCTATGTGAGAATCTACAACGGCGGGCTGCGGCTGGCCGAAGTATTGCCGGCACCGACAGAGACGGACATCCGATATGCCCTCGAACGGCTCGAAACCGAATTCCCGTTGAAACAATATACAGTGCAACTGGCCGGCAAGGAAAAACGCCGTCTGGAAAAACTCGTCGGCAACCGATTCAAAAGCGTCCGATGCGAATAATCAGCGGAAAATACAAGGGGCGGGCGATCAATCCGCCGCATAATTTGCGCGCGCGGCCGACGACCGACTTTGCCAAAGAGAACCTGTTCAACGTGCTGAACAATCTGGTGGATTACGAAACGTGCGACGTCCTCGACCTTTTTGCCGGAACCGGTTCCATCAGTTACGAATTCGCTTCGCGCGGAGCCCGCAGCGTCACGGCGGTGGAACTCAATCCCGTGCATTACAATTTCATCCGGCAGACAGCGGCCCAATTCGGCATGGAGCATTTTTATCCGGTCAAGGCCAACGTATTCCGTTACCTGCTCACCTGCCCGAAGCAATTCGACCTGATTTTTTCGGACGCGCCCTACGACCTGCCGGAGAGCGAAACCATCGTTTCGACGATTTTCGAGCGGAATCTGCTGCGGCCGGAGGGGATATTCATTTTCGAGCATTCCAAGCGCATGGATTTCTCGGAACGGCCGGGATTCTGGCAATTAAGGAGTTACGGAAGCGTGCAATTTTCTTTTTTCAAAAATTGAGAAAAAAATTTGCATATCGAGAAAATTGTACTACCTTTGCATTCGCAATCAGCAATTGGTGCGTTAGTTCAGCTGGTTAGAATACGTGCCTGTCACGCACGGGGTCAGGGGTTCGAGTCCCCTACGCACCGCCAGATAAAAAGAGTTTATAAATCAATCATTTAGCGATTGTTTATAAACTCTTTTTCTTGCGATATAAGTAAGAACACAGTCGATAAAACAGCCCAATAGTTTGCTATTTGTTGCGAAAAATTCTCGAAAAAGTGAAATTTAAGTGCAACGAAAATGGCAACCACAAACCATTTCTTTTGTTACGAGTTCAGCAGGCCGCCTCGTGCGATAACCGAAAAGAACGCGATCATCATCCGGTCGAACCGGTGCGGACGGCATCGTGCGAATTTGGCACACGGATTGTTTACTCCGCCGGAAGTAAACCATAATCAACACAAAATGAAAAAAACACTCCTCTCCATCGCCATGCTCGCTTTCGCGGCGGCTGGCATCGTCGGTTGCTCGCAGTCCCGCGAATGGAATCGGGAACAACGCAAGGCAATGCGCGAAGCCCTGCGCGATTACCGGCAAATGGTCTATCTCGATGACCTGACGGATTCCGAATTCGTAGTCTTCACGGACGATGTAGCCGAAACGCTCGAAGAGAACTACCCCGTCTATACGACTTTCGTCGCAATGCCCGGCATGTCGGACACCGTCGATGTCGTCGTCGTTACGACCATCGTCGACGAACTGAATGCCGATGCCCACAACATGCGCCACATCTATCCCTACAACTATCTCGTGGCACAGGGCGTTCTGCCGGCCGGACTGGATCACGACCAGCAACGTTCGTTCTACAAATGTTTCGCGAACAAGGTGAACAATTCGTACAGCACCATGACGCAATTTTTCAATGCGATACTGGCCGACACGACCGATATGTCGCAAATCCGCCAGTTGGAAAATCAATGCGCCAACGACCTTTTCGACTGGACGATTACCGAAGTTGACGTTATCGAAACCAACATCTGACCGATTTTCGCATACGAAAAAAGCACCGTCTTGAAGACGGTGCTTTTTCTTTATACGGATTTGCGGTTTATGCGGTCCGGTCGGCCTCCCGGCAGAATTCGGAGCCGACGACGATGCGAATGGCTTTGGGCACGACCGAAAATTCGAGCGGCGTTTCGCCTAAAATTTCGCCGTCCACCTCGACCGAAACTTCCGGCGAGGATTCGATGCGGATGCGGCTTCCGCGTGCTTTCAGGACGTGGCGGATACGGTAAATCCCGCCGTTGAAAAGGTAATGCAACCGAAACAGCAGATGCCAGAAGTGCACGGGGCGAATCAACGACAGGTCGAGCATTCCGTCGTCGGTGACCGCTTCGGGCAATTGCTGCAAACCACCGCCGTTGTACTTGCAGACGCCGATGGCGATCGACAACAGAAAACCGTTGTAAACCCGTTTGCCGTCGACCCGCACCTTGATGCCCGTCGATTTGTAGCCGAAGAACGACCGCACGGTGCACCACGTTTGCCGCCACCGGCTCGTGTGCCCTTTCTTTTCGAGGTGGGTCAATCGGCGCACGACGAACGCATCGAACCCGGCACCGGCGACGTTGACGAAATAGCGGCTCTGCCGGAAATGCGCCTCCTCGTAGGAAACGACCCCGACGTCCTGCAAAAAAGCCCGCTCCTCGCCGATGGCCTGCACCGCATCGGAATAACGGCCGGACAGACCGAACGTCCGCCCCCAGTCGTTTCCCCTGCCGACGGCGATGACCGCCAGCAGCACCTCGTCGGGGCGCACCTCCTGCTGGATGAACAGCCCGTTGACCACTTCGTGCAGCGTACCGTCACCGCCCACGACGATGATTTTCCGATACCCCTCCCTGACCGCCGTAACGGTCAGTTCGGTGGCATGGAACTTATGCTCGGTGAAAACCGGTTCGCACACGATATGCGCTTCGCGCAGATATTTGGAAATCTGCGGGAAATCGTCCAACCCGCGACCGTTTCCGGCTACGGGATTGACGATGACGAACCATTTTTGCGCGTCGGCCACCACCCGTCAGGCCTTTTCGGGGGCGTGGCCCAGCGTGTGAACCAGAAATTCGTAGAACTTCGCGACCGATGCGATCTCCACCTTCTCGTCGGGCGAGTGGGGATAGGCGATCGTCGGGCCGAACGAAATCATGTCGAGGTTCGGATAGGTCGCCCCGATGATGCCGCACTCCAAACCGGCATGGATAGCCGTTACGAGCGGTTTTTTGCCGTAAAGCGTTTCGTAGGAAGCGACCATCGCCCGCAAAATCGGCGAATTCATATCGGGATTCCAGCCGTTGTAGCTGCCCGACAACGCCACTTTCGCCCCCGCCAACTCAAAGACAGCGGTAAGCGATTCGCCCAACGCGGCTTTTTCGGTATTGACCGAACTGCGCATCAGGCATTGCAGTTTCACCGTCCGGCCGTCGGATACCACGCGTGCCAGATTGTTCGAGGTCTGCACCAGTCCCGGCATGGCCATCGACATGCGATACACCCCGTCGGGGCAAGCGACGACGGCCTTCACCAAAGCCGAAGCCACGTCGCGGGGAATCATCTGCGCCGGAACCTCGCACGGTTCGGCCTGCAACGCGATGCTGTCCTCGATACCGGCGTATTCGGACTGCACCGTCTTTTCGTAGGTTTTCAGCTCGGCCGCAAACGCATCGTACTGTCCGGCAGGCACCAACACGACCGCCTCCGCTTCGCGCGGAATCGCATTGCGCAGGCCGCCGCCATCCACCGAGCAGAGCAGCACTTCGCGGGAAGCAGCCGCTTCGTCGAGGAAACGGAACAACAGTTTGTTGGCATTGGCCCGCTGGCAGATGATTTGGATGCCCGAATGGCCGCCTTTCAGCCCCTTGACCGAAACACGCGCAGCCTTGTAGCCGCCGGTCGGCGTCGATTCGGCTGCATAGTCGAACGTGATATTCGCATCCAGACCGCCGGCACAACCTACATAGAGCTCGCCCTCCGTTTCGGAATCGAGGTTCAATAAAATATCGCCGTGCAACAGGTCGGCTTTCAGGCCGAAAGCCCCCGCCATACCGGTCTCTTCGGTAGCGGTGAAAAGCGCTTCCAACGGCCCGTGTACCAGCGAATCATCCTCCAACACAGCCAGAATGGACGCGACACCGATACCGTTGTCGGCACCGAGCGTCGTACCGTCGGCCGTGACCCAATCGCCGTCGATGTAGGCGTCGATCGGATCTTTCGTGAAGTCGAACTGTTTGTCGTTGTTCTTCTGCGGCACCATGTCGAGGTGCGCTTGCAGGACGATTCCCTTGCGGTTTTCCATGCCGGCCGAAGCGGGTTTGCGCACGTAGACATTGTGCGCATCGTCTTCCTTGCACTCCAAGCCTTTCGCGTGTGCGAAATCGAGAATATATCGGCGAATTTTTTCCTCGTGGTGCGAGGGACGCGGAATCCGCACGATCTCCGCAAAATGTTTCCACACGAGCGCAGGTTTCAGCGCAGTCAGGTTTCGATTCATAGTCGTATTCTATTTGATTTTGTCTTTTTCTTCTTTTTTCGCATGCCGGTCGAACGCCTCGACGATCTCCTTCACCAACCGGTGCCGCACGATGTCGCGCTGGTCGAACTCCACGATGCCGATGCCCCCGACCCCGTACAGATAGGTCATCGCCCGCACCAATCCGCTGTCCGATTTTTTCGGCAAGTCGATCTGCGTCACGTCGCCCGTGACGATGAAGCGGGCATTGCGCCCCATGCGGGTCAGAAACATCTTGATTTGCGGCAAAGTCGTGTTCTGCGCCTCGTCGAGAATCACAAAAGCATTGTCCAGCGTCCGGCCGCGCATGTAGGCCAGCGGGGCGATTTGCACCGTTCCTTCCTCGATATATTTCATCAGTTTGGCCGGAGGAATCATATCGTTGAGCGCATCGTAGAGCGGTTGCAGGTAGGGGTCGAGCTTCTCTTTGAGGTCGCCCGGCAAAAACCCCAATTTTTCGCCCGCTTCGACCGCCGGACGGGTCAGAATGATGCGCCGAACCTGCCGCTCCTTCAAGGCCCGCACCGCCAGTGCGATAGCCGTATAGGTCTTGCCGGAACCCGCAGGCCCTACGGCGAAAAGCAAGTCGTTCTTGTCGTACGATTCGACCAGCCGCTGCTGGTTGACCGTCCGCGCCCGCACGATGTTGCCGTTGTTGCCGTAGACGATGACATCCTGCTCGGCCGCAGCTTCGGGCATATCCGTGCTTTTACCCGAAAAACACTGGTCGACCACCTGCGAGGAGATATGTCCGTACTTGACGTAGTAGGCCACCAGCCCCTCCATGCGGTGCGCGAAACGGGCTGTTTCGGTCTCGGAGCCCAGCACGCGGAGCGACGAACCCCGCGCCACGATTTTCAACTGCGGATGCAACCCCACAATTTGTTCCAGATAGGCATTCTGCGGGCCGTAAAGCTCGCGGGGGTCGACCCCGTCCAATACGATTTCGCGCTTGACCGGTTCCGCCATGTCAGAAAATATAACCGACGCTGAATGCCACGTTGTACGAACTCAACTTGTCGAGCCGCCCCCCGTCGGGAAGAACGACATCGCGCTTGCTGCGGAATTGGCCGTTGTAACGCACGTCGATCAGCAGATGCCGCACCAGCACGACACCGGCCCCGACCGTATAGGAAAGCGTAGGCCTAATCCGTCCGAAATCGACCAGATCGCCGCCCGATTTCCGTTTGCAGTCGTTCATGACGGTGAACACGGGGCCTGCGTAGATGCGCAGGGGATTCAACAGCCGAAACGACGCCAGCACCGGTACGTCGATGGAATTGGAACGCAAATTAAGCTGCTCTCCGCCTTCCGCCGTACGAAGGCGCAACCCTTGCCGGAGATAGAGAATCTGCGGTTCGACGGCGAAAGCGCGCCACTTCACGGCCGTGACGATGCCGAACTGCCAGCCCATTTTGTTCCGAATCGAACCGTAATCGTCCGACATTTTGTAATCGGGAATGTTGATTCCCCCAAGCACACCCCACTCCACACGGGGACGGAGCCGTTGGGCCGCAACCGGAAAGGCCGTCAGCAGGCACAATAAAAAAACGATCGTTTTACGCATGTTTTTCAGATCAATATGAATTATCGAAGATACGCATAAGTCGAATACGATGCCAAATTTATCCGAACCTTGTCAAGGCGAAGTCAAAGATACGCATATTTACGAAAAACGCACCTTTTTTCCGAATTTTATTATCTTTGGCTTCACCGAAGATACTCGCGCTCGGCAAAAAAGCAAACAAGCGGTCGGGAGCGGAGATGACGCCCCGAATTGTAATGAGGGTCTACCGCGCTAATAAAAAATTCGTATCTTTGACTTCGTCGAAGATACTCCCGCTCGGCAAACTCCAAATAAATTTGGGTTTGCTCTCGCTTATTCGTATCTTTGTTTAGATTCAGGAGTTATCGATTGGGTATCAACTCCATAAGAAGAATTTGCATGAAAAAGGGCAACGGATAAGTAAGTTGCAAAGAACGCTGACGCGCTTCGTTTTTCATGTTTCAAACAACCTGTATCGGTATTGCAAAGATAGTATTTTTAGTTCTAAAACAAAAGTTGGTTTCAAAAAATGTCGGAGGACTATCTGCGGTCTTTCGATATTTTTGTTTTATCTCATTCGGTTTTATTCATGTATCATTCACTCTTAAATGCGGGGAAAAGGCTGTTGGACTATTACAAAGCGAAATAATATGTGTTAATTTTAATACAACATGAATTGAAACCAATCTATTACCGGATATGTATACTTTTATCGGAGACCTAAAAAAAGAAGTCGACAAAAAACTCAAACAAACGCTATCATCAGATTTGAATATATTGAAAAAATCGCTCGAAGCAACCTCGATTTATTCCGATGCTTTTAAGCGCCTAAAAGAATTCATCATCGGATATACGTTCAAGGATGAAGCCGAGGAAATTCATTTTTTCAAAGAAATCAAACCTCAATTCTTCTATCGGTTGATTTATTATCGTAAAGTATATCATATCGAAATGGATCGTCCTTATGGTATCGAATCGCAGCGACAATATTTAATCGACGAAATCAAGTCCATCAATCGTTACAACTCGAAACGTTCCGACTTCGTACACTATTATCGGTCCGGCTCGACTCACTTGGATTCGCTGTTTTATGTACGGGGAAATGCAGCTACGGCTGTTTATCTGGAAACATTCCATTATGAAAGGGATCCGCTTTTTTCCACCAATTGCGATTTTATGGTCGCTTGTATTCTTGCAAACGAATCGCTTTTGTCTTATTTGACCGAGCAATTGGACTTTCTCAATCAAAGTCCGATGGACCAATTGTTGCCTCGTGTGCGTATTACGTGGCAGGCATCCAAAGCCGATTTGAATGAACAGATCTTCGCATGGTCCGGGAAAAAGGTCTTCGGGGACATACCCCAAACGCAATTATTCAATTATATCCAGCGTGTTTTCAATATCGAATTGGACACGAATATTTCCCGTACATTCGAGGATTTACGTATTCGTAATAAGCGCACGCCGTTTCTCGATGAGTTGAAAGAATCACTGATTGAACAAATGGATAGAAGCCGTAAACGGCGGAAGATTATCAATAAATAGCATAATCGAGTAATTAAGTCGATCGTATCTTATAAGATATTGATTTACAAACAACTTAAAAGTAAAATACCGAGTACGATATTTGTATAGACAGCTTCTGTTATTCGTGTATAAGTCTCCGTTTTATCGTAACAATCGATAAAACGGCTTTTTGTTTACAAAGAAATTTTATGGCAGACTTCGTATGTCATTAAAAATCAAAAGACAAATGCGTTCATGCAAACTATCAATACCGAGTACCCAACATTCGAATGATGCTAAATCTGTAAATACGAGGCTCCTATTTTATTGAAAATCAATTATAAAAAATAATCAGAAAAAAGTCGAACCGGCCTCGTTTTTATCGTTTGAAATACGCTCGACCTTTGCAACAGACAAAAATACAAGTCATTATGAAAATTATCGTTGCAGGGTCGAAGGTCTATCGAGAGCTCGTCGACCGAATCGAAAAGATCGAACAGAAAATCATCGCGCAAGAGACTCCGATGCCGTCCGATAAGGAATGGGTGGATGGTGAAACAGTTTGCCGTTATCTGAAAATCAGCAAACGAACCTTGCAACGTTTGCGTTCACAGCGAATCATCAATTACTCGCTCTTGAATCATAAGATTTATTATACATTGGAAGACGTCAAGCGAATGTTGCGGGAGCGTATGATTCATGGCGGACATACTGTAAAAACCAATAATTAGTCATGCTTCTCGATAAAGACTATTTCGAGACTTGGATGCGGCGTCTCCTCGAAAGGTTGGAATGTATTGAGGAGACTTGTTCAAGAATACCAAGGGACCGACCTACTGTTTTGCCGAATGACGACCGATTGCTCGATAACAGTGATTTGTGCCGGATGTTGAATATCAGCAAACGTACATTGCAGCGTTACCGGTCATTGGGCGACCTGCCGTATGAGATGATTTATCACAAAACGTTCTATCGGGAGAGCGAGGTATTGAAATTCATAGAACGGCATTTCAGTAAATTCCGGAACATAAAAAAAACATCTTCAGTATAAAGGACCGATAATGGAGATATGGGTAATACGAAAGCAGACGGTAATTCCGTCTGCTTTCGTATTACATTTTATACCCTTGTTTTGAATTAAGCGAGACTTTATCCACGATTACATGTCAGTATTCAGACCTGATCAAGTTCATTAAGAGACTGGGTTATTTTAGCCAGAACGAATCCCCTATATTCAATGGGAATATGTAACCCCTCGATTTCGGAATTTAGCTCTTTTAATTTGTCTCGATATATCGATTCTCTTTCGGGAGCGGCGGCAAATGCTGTTTTCTCTTCCTCATACCCCCGTTCAATTGCTTCAAGTCTGTCCAACTTACTGATTTCTTCCCGGAGAGCATTATCTATTTTCTCCTGTACGTTACCCATACCCTCATAGAAAATCTGTTTATAATTGTTCCGTTTATAAAGTCGCCAAAAGTTCCTAACTAAATTTATTTTGTCGCAGGCATTGAGTGCGGAATCACTTATGAACGCCTCGAAGTTGTCGGTGGAACCGAAAATTTGTTCCCAAAACGGCTCACAGGCGATACTGTTGAAATCCGGATTTAAGGGTACTCCGCCCAAAAACACAAATCCGTCCAAATAGCTGCAAGGGTGCCTTTCAATCAGTTGCCTTACTTTTTCGCATGACTCGATATCCAAAGTTGTTTTTTGAGAAATTTTGTCTATGTCAGCAATGCAGGAGTAGAGCAAATTCTTGTACGTATTGAGTTCGGCATTTCCTGTCGAGATATAACTATCGAGATAAAATTTGCTCCATGCCAAGATTTCTGCCTTGGAGAAAATAAATTCGATATCATGTTTTACACTAAAGCAGTCGAGTATAAGCTGTCTGGTTATGTAGGAATACTCACCACTGCGGAATTTCGAATCTATAAACCGTTTGTATGTAGCTTCGTTTCCATATCCGTAAATCTGGAGAAGTTTATCGGTATGGATGTTCGCTATCAATCGGACAATATGGAAATACGGATTTACATAGGAAGTGATCCCAAACAGAATATCCACATATCTTTCGAAGCGAGCTTTCGAGCCGAGGGAAAACAAATCTTTGAAATCCAGGTACCTCAATAAGTCCTGTGTAGCTTTGTCCTCTTGCCAGCCAGTAAGGATTTGCTCGACCTCGACACTATTTGTTGCAGGATCGAGCACCTTTTCCATTTGTTCGACACTCAGAATTCCGTGGACGTAATTCTCGAAATATTTATGAAAAGACATTTCGAACCGGATTGACTTATAATCTTCGAGAGTTCCCTGCATCAAGGTATTATCATAAGTAGGGAAAAGCGTTTCGATTATATCCTTTGATTGTGCATCGCAGTTTTTGGCTATTTCAAATACAGACGATATTAAATGACGCCGAGTTAAATACTTTTTCTCATATAGAGCGTTCAGCTCTTGGGGATATTTGTATTTGATAAGGGATATCAAGAAATACTCACTATAGACGACTTCGTTTTTGATAAGCAAATAATCTCTTAAAAACAGATTCAAAAAGCGTTTGGCATCCCGCAATGTAGGTATATACTTTTGAATCATATCCCGATTATTACGCAGCCAGGCTTTCTGTAACTCGCTATTCGATTCGTCCCAAAAGAGCCATTCTCTCAGCTTTTGAAAAACGAAATCCAAAATTATCTCATAAGGTCTCCGAGGTAAATATACTTCTTGCGTGAAAAACTTGTCGGAAAATTTACCCTCCTCATTATCGTATTTCGATCCGAGTAGCTTTTGCAGATGTTCCTTATCATAAGCGGAGATAAAAATAATATTGCGGAACGAAGCGTTTTCGTCGATCAACTTAAAAACTTCTACGATTTCGGCATCCAGCAATCGGTCGAAATCTTCGATAAAAACCACAATTCGTCTATTTAATTGGTCTAGGGCCGCTTGAAGTTCCGTTTTTTTATTCGTTCGACCAGTCAGTTTATTGTAAAGTCTAATCCAAGAGACGAAGCCTTTTTTGTCGATGATATTCAGAGCATCAAGGTAATCTTCGAAAAGCGTAGAGAACTCACCGTTGTAGACTTTCAGCTGAGAGCAGAGTTCTTTGAAAAAATCTTCCTGTATGAGTCCTGTTTCTTTGGAGTGGCGCGGATTGAAATCCACGATGATAAACCGGTCATTTTTCATCAACTCTTTGACCATATTCATATAAGAAGTTTTTCCACTGCCCCATGGAGATACAATGCCTATACTATGCGAACTATTAACATGGAGGCTTTCGATTATTTTATAAAGATTGAGTGCATCACGACGATAGTCAAGCAGGTCGTCTTCAGATGAGGTAATCGGCTTGTCGGGAATTATCCTATAATAAGTCCCGTTCTGGTTGGGATTCTGTTTCGGCTTATAAACCTGGTACACGAGGCAACTCAGCGAGAAGGTGAACAGTAATCCTGCAAGTATATCGCTGTAGCCTAAAAAACCGAACCAATTCGGTAGTGCAATATAATTACCTTCGTATTTAGCTAAAAAATAAATGATGCCCGCTGATAATATCAAAAAAATATGCGAATACGATGTTGTATATCTTTTTAAGATTCCTACTATGATTACAGATAGGAAATAAAGGCAAATAACGATAAACGGTATATCTGTTAAGAGCCCAGTTCGGATATAAAGATACTGGATGATGTGATCGTTGAAGAAAGAGAGAAAATAAGGCTTCCAACAGAACCAAATAAGGAAGATGATGACAGAAAATATAAGTTGCTTTATCGGAAATTTAGACATACGTTTTGTAATTTTAGCTAATAATTCATTGTGCGAAGCATAATTATTCATAACCTGTTGTTTGTATTATCATATCAAAGATAGGTAATAATTATATATTTTTTTTGAAGATTTTGGATGAAATTCAATAAACCAGCAGTTTTTTTACTGAATTCCAGTTGTGTTAAATTGTAACCGACTAAACGAACGGGCTTTGCGATTTTCGCAAGGCCCGTTCGTTTATATTTTCATCTTTTTGGATGAAGAACTATTATTCATATGTGGCGGAACTCGCCCGATGACGATCCGCCCGCCGGAGACGTCGGCGATCTGCTGCATCCGCGACGGAACATAGGGCCGCTGTTCCTTATCCGGAATCGGTTGTCGCGGGCTTTCGACGGCGGACTTCTCCTCTACCGACTGATTGCCCTCCGGCATCTCTTCGCCTTGCTCGATGGGTTTGAGCGAGAGTTGTATTTTTCTGTCCAGCTCGGTCAGTTGGGCGCGTAGAGCCGTCAGTTCGGGTTCTTTGCGCCACGTTCCCTCCACGACGCTTTGCAGGGTGGGAATGTCCTTGGCGAGTTCCTCGTTCTTCTGTTTGAAGTTCTCCAACACCGTTTCGATGGTCGAAAGGGCGTGCAGGAAGTTGAGCGACGCCAAGCGCGGGTCGGCCGCGATGTTGCCGTGGTTGTAGGAGTAGAGATAGTCGGCCTCGCCGCGCGCATAGAAACGGTTTTGCGTAAAGTCGAATCCGTCCTTTTCCGTCGTTTCGCTCTTTACGACCAGCTCGAAGCCGTAAAGGCTTCCGATCGTTTGCAGCTCTCCGCCCGTGCGGGCCGTCTCGGCGATATGGTTCAGCTGCTTGCCGATGAGTTTCGAATCGGAGGTTTCCAGTCCGTCGAGCTTCACGGGGTTGCGGTACGAACCGTCCGCATTCAGCTGAACACGGGCCTTGAAGTGCTCCAAATCCTTGCTTATCACCTCGATTTTGGCATCGTTCTTCTTCATGGTAGACAAGATGGTGTCCAACTGGTATCGGCTTGATGACTTGCCGCGCACGAAGGCCTGCCGCTCGCTTTCGAGCGTGGCGATCTTCTTTTCCAAACGGGCCTTTTCCAGCAGATCGGTGTTGCCCGACAGAATGGCGACGTACTCGGAGAAGTTCATGCCGCTCTTTTCGTCGATAGCTCCCTCGTCGATGGTGCGGCTGCCCATGTTGTTGGTCTTGAGCTGCCGGATGAAGAGCTGCTTGTTGTGCAACAAGCCGAACTTGTAGGCGTCGAGCGACTTCTCGACGGCATACAGAATCACGTCCACCTTGTTGTCGGCATGGTATTTCGCCACCTCGTTGCCGGTGCGGATGCCGCGGCCGTCGCGTTGTTCGAGGTCGCTGGGCCGCCACGGGCTGTCGAGGTGATGGATCGCCACGCACCGCTTCTGGGCATTGACACCCGTGCCGAGCATCTCGGTCGAGCCGAACAAGACGCGGATTCTGCCGGCATTCATGTCGGCGATCAAGGCCTTGCGGGCCTTCTCGCTCGTCGCCTCCTGTATGAAGCGCACCTCGCTCGGCGGTATGCCGTAGTCCTCCACGAGTTTGCGTTTGACTTCGGAATAAACATTCCAATCGCTGCCGCCTTTGTAGGTTCCCAAATCCGAGAATACGAACTGCGTACCTTTCTGTTCGTCGTAGCGGCGGTAGTAATCGGCAATCATCTTGGCGCAGTGGCTCGCCTTGTTGTCCACGTGGTCGCCGTAGCGGTCGGGGTCGATCATACGCATGTCGAGCGACATCTTGCGGGCGTAGTCCGTGGCGATGAGCATCTTCGCCTTCTCCTCGCTCTGCGACAGCGGCCCGCGGCCCAGCAACTCGCCTTTGCCGCTCTTGGCGAACTCCATCAGTCTGCCGATGAACTCCTCTTGGTCGGGCGTCGGTGGAATGTTGTGTAGAATCTCGTTCTTCTGCGGGCGGTCGATGCCGATGTCCTCGGCCGAACGATAGTCGGTGATCTCGGAATAGAATGCCGCCAGTTCGGGCACCTTGATGAAGTAGCGGAACCGCTCTTTCTGCACCACCTCGTTGGTTACGGAGAACTCGTAGTCGATGGTCTTCTTGGCGAATATGGCCGCCCATGCGTCGAACGTGCGGATGTTCTGCCGTTCCAGTTCTTTGGGGCGCAGATACTTGAACAGCAGGTACAGCTCCGTTAACGAGTTCGAGATAGTCGTGCCGGAGAGGAACGTGGCCCCCAGATCGCGCCCCGTGCGGTCCTGTATGGTTCGCAGGGCGAAAAGCATGTTGAGCGCTCGTTGCGACCCGTCGGGGTTGCCTAATCCCGCCACTCGGTCGTGACGCGTGGTGAAGGTCAGGTTCTTGAACTTGTGGCTTTCGTCCACGTAGATGTGGTCGATGCCCATCAGGCGGAAGTCCACCGCATCGTCCTTGCGTGTTTCGAGCATGTGCATGACGGTCTGCAACTTGGCTTCCAGATTCGCCTTGCGTTTGATGCAGCCTTTGAGCATGGCGCGGGATACGTCCCGACCCTGCGATTGCAGGACGGCAAGGTTCTCGTCCACGCTGTCCAGCTCGGACTGCAAAATCTCCTGCTGCACCTCCGGCGATTGGGGAATCATGCCGAACTGCTCGTGCGAGAGAATTACGGCGTCCCAGTCGTTGTTCTTGATGAGGTTGAAGATGCGCTCGCGGTTCTTGGG
>JAMPDE010000002.1:685933-689447 GCA_023665825.1 Alistipes senegalensis
TCGCGAGTTCGAGTCTCGTTTTCCGCTCAGAAACAGGAGGATCGAGCAATTGATCTTCTTTTCTTATTCAACCCAATTACAGCCTCTGCTTTTCATTCAAACAATCCGAAAATAAAAAAGCAATAACAAACAGAATTTAATTTGGGGAATTGACCAAATTAAATTGAATAAAAATCCCAAAGTCGATTATCAAAAAACAGGAATAACTCGGTCGGAATCAGTAACCTGACGTAATGGTCGGCAAGGATTGCCTACGGCCAGCATTCCAGCAGGAATTGATTTCAAAACGACGCTTCCGGCTCCGATGACGGCACCATCACCGATAGTAACATCCGGAAGTATTACGACATTCGATGCAATCCAGACATTATTGCCTATCGTTATCGGATTGGCCTGCATGATGCCCTCATTGCGTTGGTCGGCAAGCAACGCATGGGTGATTGTAACAAGCGAGCAATTCGGTCCTATCATCACATTGTCTCCAATAATCACTTTTGCCTCGTCGAGAATCGAAAGATTGAAATTCCCTACGAAGTTTTCACCGATATGGATATTGCATCCGAAATCGCATCGGAACGGACTGTGAATGACGAACTTTTCACCTACGGAACCCAGCAGACTTCGGAAAAGTTCAGTCCGCTTTTCGACCATCGAAGGACGCAATGAATTGATTTCATGGCAAGTGTCTGCACATTTCCGAAGCAAATCCGTCACTTCCGGCAAATCGTTCGCACCGGCATGCAGCCACGCACCGCTGTTCAATAATCCGAATAAATCCTGTCTCATCGGAGATACAAAAAATTCTATAAAACGGATGATCGGCTATTTCCGATTGAAGTAGAGCTCCAAAAGTTCTTTGGCCGCGATGAACGAGGACATCCGGTCGCTCAACACAAGATTTTCATACTCGCCGATACACTGTTCGATGGCAGCCGAACGGTAGAACGAATTGCGCAACGTCTCGTCGATGCTTTCGTACATCCAATACTTGTTCTGCCGGTTGCGGTTGTGCTGAAAATAACCGTTTTTTTCGACGTGTTCCAAATACTCCTCGACACCTTTCCAGACCTCTTCCAAACCGGCCCGCGTAACCGACGAAGCGGTATGGACACGGGGGCTCCAACCCGACTCAGGCGTAGGAAAAAGCCGCAAGGCACTTTGAAACTGCGTGCGGGCCAATTCCGCCTTGTGGATATTCTCGCCGTCGGCTTTCGTAATGACCATCAGATCGGCCATCTCCATGATGCCGCGCTTGATGCCCTGCAATTCGTCGCCTGCACCCGAAATCTGCAACAGCATGAACAAATCGACCATCGAATGCACGGCCGTTTCGGATTGACCGACACCGACCGTTTCGATGAAAATAACGTCGAATCCGGCCGCCTCGCACAGCACGATCGTCTCCCGCGTCTTACGTGCCACGCCGCCCAACGAACCGGCCGAAGGAGAAGGGCGGATGAATACATCGGGATTGTGGCAGATGCTTTCCATGCGGGTTTTATCGCCCAGAATCGACCCGCCGCTCCGTTCGGACGAAGGATCGATAGCTAGCACCGCCAGTTTGTGGTGCAGCGACGTAACCATATCGCCGATCGCCTCGATAAAAGTCGATTTGCCGGCACCGGGCACACCTGTAATTCCGATTCGCACCGATTTGCCGGCGTGGGGGAGACAACGCTCGATAATCTCTTGAGCTCGGGCGTAATGCTCGGGATTGTTCGATTCGATGAGCGTAATGGCCTGCGAAAGCACGGTAATATCGCCGTTCAGAATACCTGCGACGTATTCGTCGATCGAAAGCGTCCGCTTCTTGCGCCGCGTGAAATAAGGATTCACGATCGGCTGGTCGTCAACACCTTCCGCAACATTCAACGCCGTGTCGTGATGCGTATCGGCGTACTCTTTTTCGTAGTGGTCTATTTTGGTGAAATTCATAATCAAGCAGATTTATCGGGCCGTCGAAAGAATCGTTTCGTTCAGTTGGAGCGAATTGCCCTGCCACAGCACCCGATTGCGGGCATCCGTCAGCAGTGCGAACGGCACGTAATTCACCCCGAAACTCTTATATATTTTTCCGTCCGTATCGAATGCTACAACTACCCGCTCCGAGAGATAAGGCGTCGCAACCGGTGCGACTCGGGCTTCGTCATCGCGCGTAACGACAATCACCCGCAAATGCCCGTCCGATTTTTCGGACAGTGCATGCAATCGCTCCAACGACGTTACGCAAGCCGAATTCGACGCCGAGAAAAACAAGACAACGGTCATCGGTGCTTCCGCAGGACGAATGCCGCCGAGCCATGTTTCGCTCTTGATTTCCGGCACGCGCTCGCCCAAAGCGGCATTCTGGGCCGACGCCGATCCAGCACCCAGCCACAGAACGATTACGATCCATAAGAAATTTTTCATAACGGGGAACTTTTCCATTGGCGAAGTTACGAATTATTTGCCGTCGGACGAAATTTTTTCGGTCGCAAATGCTTGGGGATTCCCGAAGATTGATTTATCTTTGTATGCGCTAAAAAGAGCGCGCAAACAGACAAAAAAATTCACTAAAAAATCTTTCATACCATGCAAGTATCTCACATCGAACATCTCGGCATCGCCGTGAAGAGCCTCGACGAAGCCATTCCTTACTGGGAGAATGTACTCGGGCTCAAATGTTACGCCATCGAGGAGGTTGCCGACCAAAAAGTGCGCACGGCGTTCTTCATGCTGGGGCAAACCAAAATCGAGTTGCTGGAACCCACGTCCGAAGATTCGACCATCGCGAAGTACATCGAGAATCGCGGCATCGGTATCCACCACATGGCCCTCGCCTGCACGAACATCGAGGAGCAGCTGGCCGACGCCGAAGCGAAAGGCATCCGACTGATCGATGCTACGCCGCGCAAGGGTGCCGAAGGCATGACGATCGCATTCCTGCATCCCAAGTCGACACAGGGCATTCTGACGGAGCTTTGCGAGAACAAAAACAAATAAATCCGAAATCATGAGCGAAATTCAGAATAAAATCAACGAGCTGATCGAGAACCGCGAAACCGCACGGCTCGGCGGCGGTCAGAAAGCGATCGACAAGCAGCACGAACGGGGTAAATACACCGCTCGCGAGCGAATCCAAATGTTGCTGGACGAGGGTAGTTTCGAGGAATTCGACATGTTCGTCACGCATCGCTGCTACGACTTCGGCATGGAGAAAAAACATACGTTCGGCGACGGCGTGGTAACCGGTTACGGTACGATCGACGGACGTCTGGTCTACGTTTTCGCGCAGGACTTCACCGTTTCGGCAGGTTCGCTGTCGCTGTCGATGTCCGACAAAATCTGCAAGGTCATGGATATGGCCCTGCGCAACGGCGCGCCCTGCATCGGCATGAACGATTCGGGCGGCGCCCGTATTCAGGAAGGCGTCAATGCGCTGGCCGGTTATGCGAATATCTTCCAGCGCAACGTGATGTCGTCGGGCGTCATCCCGCAGATTTCGGCCATCTTCGGCCCCTGCGCCGGCGGTGCG
>JAMPDE010000003.1 GCA_023665825.1 Alistipes senegalensis
ATATACTCCGAATACCGTATCTCCGCATACGGATTGTCGCTGGATATGGTCTGGTGTACGGCCTTGACCCGTTTCCAGAACCACCAGCCTTTGTATTCCACCCACACCGCCTGACGGAGTGTTACCGGCACCCGGATTTCGCCTTTTAGCCGGTTGTCCTCGATGATTCCCGTCAGCTGGATGTGCAGCGTCAGCATCTCGATTTTCTGCCGCAATATCGGAACCGTGTCCCGGATGACAACCGTATCCCGCACGACGGCATCGATGGGACCAGTTACCTCTACCTCGTGCCTTGCGGCCGCTTCAAGGTTTTTGATTTTCACGCCGAGCCGTTTGATTCGTTCGGCATCTTCGGCTCGCAAGCGTTTGTATTCGTCCACCCGCAGCCGTAACGTATTTACGTCTACGGCCATCGTCGTCGAATCCACTCGGATGCGCTTCATGTCCGACAGCAACGCCTCGGTGTTGCCCCGATAACGGTCACGCTCTTCCCTGAGGCGGCCATTGCGCTGCCACAGAAATGCGACAGCCAAGCCGAGCAACAGCACGGCAAGGCTCAGGTAACGGGTACTTCTACGCATGGCGGACGGACTCTATCGGGATGAACCACTCGTATTCCTCTTGGAACGGGTCTTTGAGGAATACCATATAGCCTTTGTTGCTGCGCCGTTCGGGACCCGTCAGGTCTTCCGACACGACGCCCGTTTTTCCGACTAATTCGTCTAACATCATCTCCGTAAGCTGGGGCGATGCCACTATCTGCACGGTTGCATTTCTTTCAATCATAACGGTTTCTTATTTGATGAATAGGATTTTGAATTCTTCTTCCCGTCGCTTCTGGATGGAGGGAACGGCTTTCCCTTGGTAATGACAGTAAGCCGTGTATTCGGCATGAATGTCCCGGTCTCCGGCTTCGAGTTTGCGGACCAACCGGCTTTTCGGACGATTGCCGTAGCCCAAGAGCCGGGATTCGCCCACGTTGTAGGCAAGCACGCCGAGCAGCAGGGAGTCCGCCCCAAAACGCCGGAATGCGGCACATTTCTTTCTCAGGTCGGCACGCAGCAACGAATCGGCGGTTCTTTCGGTCATTGCCGGAAAGGATTCGCCCGACAATAGTTTGTGCCCGTAGCCGACATACGGATGATGACGGCTGTCGTGCATGCCCTCGTAGCGTTTGATGCACGCCACCGCAACCTCGAAGCGAACTTCCTGCGCCCGGACAATTCCGGCGAACAGAAGTAGTCCTCCGACCAGTATCCACCGCCTCATCGGTTGTGTTTTAGGAGTTCCTTGATGTCCTCGCGCATCTCCCGGATGTCGGTCTGGAGCGAGGTGAACTGGGTCATGGTGGCCTCGAACACGGCTTTATCGAGCTTGATGGCGTCGATGCGTTCGTACTGGTCCTGCACTTTGAGCTCTAATGTCTGACAGCGGCGGGTCAGTTCGTTGATGTGTTCGGTGTTGCTGACGTGCTGCACGTAGAGGGTCACGGCAAAGGAGACGATAACCAGTATCGTCCGCAGGTTGTCGCTGATGAAGTTTCTTACTTGTGTCATGATGGATTTTGAATGAGTATTGAAAAAGCGTTCGTGATGGCCTCCATGAGCCGGGCGGCGACCTCGGAATCCTTGAACAGCCCGTATAGGAGCAGAAGGAGGATGACAGCGATGTAAAGCGACCGTTCGAGGGTGCGGCGGTTGATTTTCCGTTTGGGTTCGGGCTTATTCATGGGGAGGCGTCTGAGGTACGATGACGTTGAAGACCACGCCGCCCTCGCCGCCGTCGATGCGCAGTTTGGTCTCCTGCGAGCATTTGATGGGATACAGCTCCATGAGGGCTTTGGCGGCATTGACGGCGACGGCACGCAGCGGTGCCGGCGAAAGAGGCACGCCGAATTTGTCGGTGTACTCGGCCGAGGAGGTTTCGCTCATCACGGCTTTGAGCGTTTCGGCCACCTGCAAACGGGTGGCGATGGTCTCGACGTCGAACTGTACGCTGTCTATCATCTCCCGGATGCGGGCGGAGATGTTGGGACGCCCCAACAGCAGCCGACTGGCGATGGGGACGTTCTTGCCCTTGCCGAACACCTCCTCGTAGCATTTGCGGTGGTTGCCGGCGAACTGCACACCGCCGGATACGTACAGCTCGCAGAATTTGTCCTCGTCCTCCGTCAGCGGCTTTTCCGCCAACGGAACGGGAGCCACAGGCAAAGCCCCGCTTGTTTTATCGATTTCTTTGTCTTTCATCGTTTTCTTTATCAAAGAATAGCGGTTTAGGGGTTTGGGGGTTGAATAAACTCCGCCTTTCTCGCTATAAGCTGCTCCATCAACGTCTGATAGAACACGTCTGCCAGAGCGTTGGCGCAGGCCTCCGCATCGGCGAGCGAGTTGATGAGCCGCATGTTGAACACCACGTTCAGGTCGTAGCCCGTGATGGCGGCCATCAGTTCGTTGCCGTCGTAGTTCAATACGCCGTAGGTCATGCGGTCTTCCACCCGGAAGGTGACACGCTCGATTTTTTCGTCTTTCGTCTCTTGCATATTTTCAGATTTTGAAATGGTCCCGGGTCTTGGGAATGCGTTGTTGTGCGATGTCCGCTCCTTCGTTCTGCCGCAACCGCCGGCCGCACTGCACGACGATTTGCCGGGTGGCCGTCACGTCGGCATCAGCGTCATGGGCGTCGTCCAACTCGATGCCGAGGCGTTCGGCAACGAGTTCCAGCTTGTAGGAGGTAATGTCCGGCTCGGCGGCAAGGCAGAGCCGGGCAAGAGCAATGCTGTCCAAGTAACGGGGCTGGAAGTTGCCGTAGAAGTCGGTCGTACCGGCAAAGGCCTGTGCGAACTCTTTCTGCAAGCCGGCGTAGGCCATCATCTGTTGCAGGAAACCGATGTCGAACGGGATGTTCTGCCCGATAAGTACCGGTTTGTAACGGGCACCTTTGCTCAGGGTGTGTCGGCGGACGAAGTCGATGACCTCCGCCGCCACCTGTTTCAACGCCACGCCCCGTGAGCGCAGCAGTTCCATCGTGATGCCGGTGTAGTTCAGTGCGACCGGTTCGTAGTCCATCGGCTCGGCGGTGTTTTCCTGTTCGACCTCCCGGCGGGTCTTCAATATTTTGCGCTTGGGCACTCCGCCCAACGGCTGTTTGTCGTAAGGGGCGATGTAGTTCACATACCGGCCTAACACCTCGAAGGTGTCGAGCCGCACGGCCTGCATGGCGATTTGCGTGCAGGCGCATCGGGTGCAGTCCAGACCGCCGGTCTCGAAGTCGAGCATGATGGCGGTATAGGTTCCTTGTTCTGTTTTCTGTGCTGTCATGTTATCCTAATTGATTGATGATATACAATGCCTTTTCCTCGAACTCCCGTAGCGAGCTGTCGTTACGGATGACGGCGTCATAGGATTTGTCGGGCAGTTGCAGCCGCTCGGCGTCCCGGGCGATACGCTCCGGAGAGATGCCGCGCCGGCGCAGTTCGTCGGGCGGCGTGCGGAGCAGCACGGCGATGATGTGGAATCGTTCTCTGTATTGTTTGCGGAGCGCCACCAGCCCCTTTTCGTCGAGGACGTAGACGCAGCGCCCCATCTTCGGCACCTGGACGAGCAGGGCGAAGTATTCGTGGCCGCCGTATTGCGTGTAGGTCAGCATCTGTTCCCGAGGCGGTATCTCATGTTCGGAAATGAAGAAGTAGTCTTTCCCGTCGGTTTCGCCCTCCCGCCGGGGACGGGTCGTGTGGGAGACGATGACGGGAATGCCCAGTCGCATTCCCAAGTAGCAGGACAGGTGGGTTTTGCCGGTGCCGGAGTTTCCGACGATGGCGATGATGGTCGGTTTCATACGATGTGGATAAGGGTTGTTTTTGTACTTTGCAGGGTGTTCGTGCCGGAGTAGTCGCTGTATTTGACCATGCCCGTCAGGATGACGATGCGGTCTTTCAGGGCGGAGATTTTGTCCCGGTGCGCCTCGCAGGTTTCGCTCCAGCAGACCATCTCCGCTATGTCGTTGTTTTGCTGGAGAGCCAGCTTGACGAACCGCTTCCGCTCGCCGGTCGTCCGGTCTTTGTAGGTGTGTTCGCTCAGCTCGGTGACGGTGGCGCACACGGCGGCACGCCTACCGTCGCCGGCAGGTTCGAGGACATCGTGCAGGCTCAGGTAGGAGGCTTTGCCTTTCACTAAGGCACGGGCGGGCGAGGTGTCGAAGATGCGGCGGTAGTCCACCGAGCCGATGCCGCTGACGGCGATTTGCAACCGGCTCCAGAAGTAGTGCTGTCCCACCGATTCCGCCGGGAAGTCTTTCTCCGAAAGCGTGAATCCCAGCTCCCGGGCGGCACGGACGAGCAGGCCGTAACGACCCGTCACGGCGTCGATGCCTTCCGTCTTGTCGAAGCATCCGGCCAGAATCATGTTCCGCACGTGCCGGGCATTGACCGGCACCCGCACCGCCTCTTCGGCGTTGTCGGGGTCGTCCCAGTAGGCGTATTTCTTGAGTTTGTACCGGAATATCCGGTGGATGAACTGTTCGACGGAGGCGTAGGGACCGTTTTTCTCCCGCTCCCCGACGATGCAGGCGACGGCTTTGGCGCCCAACTGTTTGATGCGGCCGAGCGACCAGAAGATTTCGTCGGTGGCGTAGTCGGTGAAGAATACCTGCCGGGAGGTGTTGATTTCGGGCGGCACGATACGGGCTTCGGAGCAGAGTTCCATCTCGGACATGAGCGTCGGAATCTCTTTGTCGTCGGCCCACTGTAACGCTACGGTGTAGAATGCCGTGGGATGGTTGGCTTTGAGGTAGGCGCCCACGTAGCTGGTAACGGCGTAGGCGGTGGCGTGGCTGGCGTTGAAGAGGTAGCCGCCGCCGGCTTCTATCATCTCCCAGATGCGTCCGGCATCCTCTTTCGGACAACCTTTGGCGGCGGCACCCGTCATGAATTTCTCTTTCATGGCACGGATGGCGTCCACCTTTTTCTTGGAGATGAGTTTCAGCAGCCGCACGCCCTCCGCCAACGTGAACCCGCCGACCTCTCGGGCCATCTGCGCCAGCTGCTCCTGGAAGACCAGCACGCCGTAGGTGTTTTTCAGGGCGTCGTAGGTACCCCAAAGGTAGACGGGTGCCACCTCCCGACGGCGGCAGAGCAGGTATTTCTCCGCCGAACCGGAATCGAGGGTCGCCGGACGGTAGAGGGCGCTGGCGGCTATCAGGTCGTCGATGCACTCCGGACGCATGTCTTGCAGGAAACGGGTCATGCCCGGCGAGGAGAACTGGAAGACGTTCTGGGTGTAGCCCTCCGCCAAGATGCGGTAGGTCTTCTCGTCGTCCAATCCGCTGCGCACGATGCCCTCGAAGGTAAGCCCGGCATCGTATTCCCGGTTGCAGATGTCGATGACGGCCTGTATTTTCGACAGCTCCTTGATGCCGAGGCAGTCGTTTTTCAATAGACCCACTTCGTCGATGGAGTATCCGTCGAATTCGGAGATGAGCAGGTCGTCTACTCTCTTGATGGGCGTGTAGTCGAAGCATTCCATCGCCTCGCCGTCCTGCCGCTTGGGCGTGATGATGATGGCGGAGGCGTGTACCGAACCGCTGCGGGGCTGACCCAAGAGCGGACGTATGTCCTCGATGACCCTCGGATAACGCCGGATGAAGTCCCGGACTTTCTTGTTGGTGGCGGCGAGCTTGAACAGGTCGG
Organism: Alistipes senegalensis; assembly: GCA_023665825.1. Classification (GTDB taxonomy): domain Bacteria; phylum Bacteroidota; class Bacteroidia; order Bacteroidales; family Rikenellaceae; genus Alistipes; species Alistipes senegalensis_A. The sequence goes on from JAMPDE010000003.1 coordinate 5,684, forward strand.
TCCACGTCATGTTGTCGTCCCCGAAGATGGCGGTGATGTAGTTCACCAAACTGACCGGCACCCGGTGTACCCGGCTGACGTCTTTGAGTACGGCTTTCATTTTGAGGGTCGTCAGCGTACCTGCGGAGAAGACCTGCTGCCGGCCGTCGGTGTTGTAGCGCCGTTCGAGGTATTCCTTGACCTCCTGCCGGCGGTCAGACTGGAAGTCGATGTCCACGTCGGGAAGCTGGCCGCCGGCGCCCTGACGGTAGCCGTCGCCGGCAAAGGTGTCCGCTACCGCTGTCTTTTCCGGCAGGGTTTCGTATTCGATGCTGTGTATCTTCATCGCCGTTCGTTTTGCAGGTGGAACAAAATATCCCGGTTGTCGAACAACACCTCGTCCCCAGCACGGAGCCGGTCGGCATAGACCGTGAGGCGGTTCCCGTTGCGCAGGACGACTAATTCGGCATCCCGGTCGAGACGGAGCGTCGTACCGTTGTCGAAACGGATGCGGACGACGTGGTCGGACAGCACTTCATCGGTCAGACGGGTTACCCGGTCGGGATACAAGCCGGCACGCTCCGGCAGCAGGAAACGTTCGAAGAGCAGGTTGTACTGGATGGGGTCGATTAAGGTGATGCCCAACAGGTAGAGCACGAGCGAACCGCCGGCGGAACCTCGGCCGCACCCCACGAGGATACCGTTGCGACGGGCCCAATTTACGGTGTCGTACTGCACGAGCATGTAGTCGATGTTGTCGGTGGATTCGAGGATGTAGACCTCTTTTTCCAACCGCTTGCGGTATTCGTCCGCACGGTCTTGTGGAACTAACCGCCGGAAGCCCTCTTCGAGCAATTGCCGGAACATGGTGTGGCGGTCGCCGTAACGCTCCTGTTCCTCCGCCGTCATGTCGTAACGGGGCATGTAGTTGCGCTCGGTCTGGTAACGGGCTTCGGCACCCTCGGCGATTTCCACTGTATGGCGGCACACACGCTCGAAGAGTGCGTCGATGTCCCACCGATTGTCGTCGAATAGCGTGCGGAACTGTTCGTAGAGTTCGTCGACGTCTTTCAGGTATTGGTCGTCGCTCTGGCTGTGGGCGGCGCCCGTGGCGATTTTGTTCAGGACGATTTTCGTGCGGGCGTCGTCCCGGTCGGGATAGTGGCAGTCGGGAATCAAGACAGGCTCGACGAGGAAGCGGTCGGTTTCCCGGTCGTAGAAGGTATTGAAGAAGTGTGATGTGGCTTTCAGCACTTCGGCATCCAACCGCTCGGCCTTGTATTCGGACAAATCGACCTGGTAGAATACTTGGTCGAAGGCCTCTTGCAGGGCTTTCACGACGTGCCGGTTGCGCTCCATCCAGCAGGAGGAGAACTTGCCAAACACCAATACGTTTCCTTCGCCCCGGCGCAACAGTTCGGGCAGTTGGATGGTGGCATCTCCGGCATCCACCATGACGGCTTTCTGGATGCGCAGCAGGTTCCGCAAGCCCCGCTGGCACTGGCAGTAGATTTTGACCTCGACCTGCTCTCCCTTGTGCGAGAGCGTGCAGGTGTATCCGAAGACGGGACGGATGCCGGCTTTGTCGCAGGCTTTCTGCAACGCCAGCGTGGCGCCCATCGTGTTGTGGTCGCAGATACCGAGGGCGGTATGACCCATCCACACGGCTTTGCGCACCCACAGCGACACGTCGCCCGAAGCGTTGAGCAACTCGTAGGGCGTATGGACGCCCAAGTGGACGAATGGTGTCTGCCGCCGGCAGGAAACCCGCCGACCCACGTATTTGAGGATGTTCAATGCGAACCCCTCCCGAAGGGCGTAGTAGTACCAGTTGTCGCCGAACGGAAAGGCGACGTATTCGATGCCCTCGGCGAGCAGCACCTCCGGACGTTCCATCAGGTTGAATTCGGGTTCGCCGCCTTTCACGCTGAATATGGATTCCACGCCGGAGAGGTCGGCGAGGAATACTTTGCCGAAGTCTTCGATTTCGACCACTTCCCGGTCGACGGGACGGTATGCGATGCGGTTTGCCTCCAACCATTCATACAGTTCGTTCATGTTATTGCTGTTGTATTTTAGTAAGTTGATATTCGACGGGCGTCTTCAGACCGTAGGCGAAGACATGATAGATTTCTTCCGCCGTGAGGTCTTCCCAGTCTTTTGCCGGGTCTGGAATGTCCGCCACAAAGACCTCGAAGTAGGCGGACAGCTCCGAGACGGTATGCTTGACAGCTTCGACAGCGTCCCCGTCGTAGCCGATGACTACCGTGCGGATGCCTTTCGACTGGAGTTTGTAAATCTGGGTGAGGGAGATTTTCTTGCCGAAGGTGGCGACGGCGACGATACGGCGGTTGTCGTATAGGTTGAGTGTCCGGGTCAGGGCGACCACGTCGAAGATGCCCTCGACGAGGACAACCGTGTCGGTCTCGCCCTCCGCCACGGCGTCGTAGTTGTAGAGCAGCTTCACGAAGTCGTTCTCGGTGGAGTTGCGCCAGCGCAGGATTTTGTAATCGCCGTTGCGCTTGGCACGGCAGTTATGCCGGTCTATCTCCTCCTTGCTCCATGTATGCCGGGCGACGTAACCCACCGTGTCGCCGGCATCGATGACGGGAAAGATGACGTAGTCGTCCCAGCAGCGGTTCAGCCGGCAGGTGGTGCCCACCGGAAACAGGTCGTAGTCGTCGTAGGTGAAACCCCGCCCTTGCAGGTAAGGATGCGTGAATGCTCTCCGCCAGTAGTCCGGCAGGGAGACGATACCCAACTCATCGTCCACCTCTTCCTCCGCATCCTCCAACGGGAACAGCACGTTGGTGAGCGGCGTGTCGAAAGCAACGGTCTCGGCCGGCAGCATATCCATCCGGCCGAGGCTTTCGAGCAGACGCTCCAGTGTCGTCGTCGAACGGCCGCACGAGAAGCAGTGCGCCATGAAGGGTTTCTTGCGGGCGGTCTCCCGACCGATGTAGACGCCGAATTTCCCCTCCTTGCCGCAGAACGGACACCGGGCGATAAGGTTTTTCCCGCCCCCGTCCGTCCGGGCTCCGAGCTCCGTCCGCAACTCCGCCACCAACAAATCGTATTCTTTCCCTGTGATGTGCATATAAAGAAATAGAAATACGCATAGTCGGCGAGGTGAAAGGATGAACAATTTTTATCTTTGTTCGATGCTTTATTATGTAGATATAAAATGCGGTTTTAATTTTGTAGAAAGGTTGTCTCGGAAGAAAAACATGGCGATCTCAATGCGATAACTTTTTGCTGTTTTCGACAGATTCTGGCTGGAATATTTGGTATTTCCCGACAAGAATGGTTCAGAAAGTGGATTATAGCAATTACAAAGAGATTGAAAAACAGGAATTTCAGAAAAAAGCCTTGTGATATTTTGCAAAAATAAAATCTCATTTTAATTTTGCATGAAATTGACAACGATATGATAGAGCGTACACAACAAGCCAAGTTGCTGCAACTGGCAACGAAATATCCTTTTGTAACGATTACCGGACCTCGTCAGTCCGGCAAATCGACATTGGCTGAACTGACCTTTCCGAATTACAAACGAGTGTCTCTGGAAGATTTGGATAATCGCGAATTTGCCACGGAAGATCCGCGCGGCTTTATCGCTACTTATCCGTCGCATACGATAATAGACGAAGTACAGCGTGTCCCGTCCCTGCTCTCGTACCTCCAGACCCATACGGACCGGGAGCGGCAGATGGGAATGTATATCCTCACCGGTTCCCAGAACACGGAGCTGATGGCGGCGGTCGATCAGTCGCTTGCCGGCAGGGTCGCTATTCTGACCCTATTGCCGTTTTCACACGAGGAAATGCACCATGCGGGCATCCTGCCGAACACTATCGACAGAGAGATATTCTACGGAGCCTATCCGAGCATCTACGACCGCAATATCGACCCCGTGGACTATTATCCGAACTATATCAAAACTTATATAGAACGGGATGTTCGACAGATGAAAGCCATCGGAGACCTCTCGAAGTTCCGCAAGTTGATCAAGTTGTGCGCCGGACGTATCGGGCAGTTGCTCAACAAGGCTTCACTGGCTGTCGAATGCGGCGTTACGGCACCCACAGTCGATGCCTGGCTCTCGATACTTGAAGAGAGCTATATCCTTTACTTCCTGCGACCCGACCACAACAACTTCGCCAAGCGACTCGTCAAATCTCCCAAACTCTATTTCTACGATACGGGACTGGCTTGTTCGTTGCTGGAAATAAGGGATGTGGCACAGCTCGGTTCGCATTATTTGCGAGGCGGGTTATTTGAGAATATGGTCATCAACGAATACCACAAACGCGATTACAATCGCGGACTGGAACCGTCGTATTCTTTCTGGCATGACAGTTCCGGATACGAAGTGGACCTGATCCGGACAGAGGCGGACAAGCAATACGGATATGAAATCAAATCCGGGGCGACATTCTCGAAAGAATTTTTCAAAGGATTGAATTACTGGAGCAAGCTCTCCGGTGCCGGACAGGAGTTGAAAACCGTCATTTACGGTGGCGATAAGGCAATGAAAACTTCGGACGGCAATGTCCTGCCGTGGCAAGAATTGTAATTGATTATAGTCAAATTATCAGTACATTAAATGAAGAATGACTAAAATTGCTCTCTCATTGAGCAATTTTAGTCTATTTTTGCTCATTGGCTGAGCAAATCGCCCTTTCTTATCTGTATTCTTCGTCCATCTGCTGCAACGACATCGACCGTTGCGCATCATAGAACACCTCGTTATCGTAGTCGGTCGCAATCTTAATCGTATCTCCTTTCCTGAAAAACCTGCTCTTGGCCACGTGCAGCCGCATCAGGCACTCTTTCCGCTCGGCGGACGACTGGTTCAGGGAAATCAGGTGCGTGCAGGGACGTGCCAGTCCTTTCGCTTCGGAGCAGTTGTACTCGGTGAGCACGTTGCGCTCGTTGTTGAGCCAGTCCCTGTCCTCGATGGTCGATTGGTAGGTCACCACCATCCAGACGTTCTCGTCCGCCGCCAGGTCTTTGAGGTCGTTGGCGACGGCGATGCGTTTCGAGCGTTCGTGCTCGGCGCCCCACTGGCGGCGGGTGGCGTCGGTCAGCAGGTCCATCGAGTCGATGATGACCACGTCGGGCGAGTAGCCGTTTATCTTGCGGTATTCGGCTATGCCGTTTTTGATGTCCATCGTCGATATGCGGGCGGCGAACCGAGGGAACGACCGCACGGTGATGCTGCCGGCATAACCCATCACTAATTCCTCGAAGTGTTTGAATTCCCGGTCGGAAATCCTCCCTTGCTCGAAGTAGTAGGCGTTGCGGGAAATCATGCCGCCGGAATAGGCGTCCAGGGCCTCCTGCTCGGAACCCTCCAACTGGTAGTGCAGCACATGCAGCCCGTCGTCGATGTCGGCACGGATGCCGATGTGTTTGGCGAGGTGCGATTTGCCGACGCCGGTCGAGGCGAGGAAGCAGGTGAGCTGCCCCCGCAGGTTCCGACCGCCGTTCAGGGCGTCGAGGTACGGGATGTAGAATCGGCATACCTGCGGCAGCCGGTTCTCCCGGCTCTCGGCCTCCCTACGGCGGTTGTGCTCGAACCGCTCCCGGAAGGTTTTGGCCACATCTACGAATGCCGTGGTGCGGAGCGTGAACGACGAGAGCCACCGGGCGTATTCACCCAACAGTTCCTCAGCCTTATCCTGCCGGTTCTGGTTGTAGAGTTTGCCGACTTCGGTATATACTTTCTGCAAGCGCACGCCCTTGATGTAGGCTTCGAGCATGTCGGTGAGGGCTTCCGCACTGGAGTTCTCCTCTTCGTATTCGTGAAAGGTCTCGATGAGTTCGATGACGTCGTAGTCGCCCTGAAAGGTCTGCGAGAGCGTGGCGTATGTCGGAGGCACTTTGTAGGTGCGGTAGTGGTTGGCGATGAGCTCCTGCATCTTCTGGAAACTGCGGTCGGGAAGGTATTCCTTGCGCATGTTTTCGGCCACTACGCCGCACAGGGTGTCGTAGCGCAGAGAGGCGGCGTAGAGTTCGTAGAGGAACTCCGCCGACAGCGGATTGACGGTTGTCTTGCTCATGACCGGTTCCTCCTTTCTGCCTCCTCGCAGCGGAGACGGTACAGTTCAGGATAACGGGCGGCGGTGTGCCGGCGGCAAAGTTCAGCCCGGACGCACTCCCCGCAGGCAGCGGAGAACGGGTTCCACAGCAGGGTCGAAACGCCGCAGACGTAGTAGCCCACGGGGGTGTTCACCACCCGTCGTTTGGTCGCCTCCTCGTAAGCAGGGTCGAGAAACCGCCATAGCGGATGTTCCCGCCGGTCTTTGAGCAGCAGCGGCAAGGCATCCCGGGTGAGCCCCGCCCCCTGAAGCCAGCGGTCTTCGTAGTAGCGGCGCACCGGTGTGGTGGCGGCGAAGCGTTTCCTGGCTTTGGGACCGAAGGAGTGCGACGGCATCCAGCGGCGCGACAGGTACTCCGCATCGAACCGGCTGATGGCGTGCGCCTGGCAGATGCAGAAGTCCGCCAGCCGCTCGTCGGAAAGCTCCCCGCCGCCGCTGGTTCGCAGGATGTCCAGACAGCCGGCCACCGCCCGAAGCCCTGCCGCTCCGCCCGGAAAGCGGAACGCCGGGTCGATGAGCCGGCGTATCAGCATCTCGAACAATGCCGCCGCTCGGCGGGTTTTATCGTTTTTCTCCATCGGGCGTAATGAGTTTGCGCATTTGCTGTTTTGCTAAAAATATCCGGCTCTTCATCGTGTCCATGCTGCGGCTTTTCATGTTGCCGTTGCGGTACGAGATTTCGACAATCTCCTCCAATTTGTACCCCGCCTGCTGGAGCAGCAAGGCTTCCCGGTAGATGGGTTTGAGCTGGTCGAGGGCGGCGAGGATGTCGTCGTTGTAGAACTCCCGGTAGTTGTCCATGCCCATGGCGTTGCCGTGCGTCTCGTTTTCGTCGCTGAGCGACGAGGCGAGCTTGGAGATGTCTACGTTTTCCGAGACGGGCAGGCGGCCGTGGCGGCGGTTCTGCTCCATGACGAAACGCTTGGTCACGATGTGTATCCAGTTGAGCAGGCTCCGCTGGGGGTCGTAGGTAGTGATGTACCGGAAGAAGTTCACCAGCGCCTCGCTGTAGTTGTCTGCGATGTTTTCCTGCAAGAAGGTGTAGCGGATGCAAAGCCGGTACACTAAATTCCGGTTGGGCAGGATGTAGCGGTTGAACAGCTCGGTGCGCAGTTCGATGTCTCTTAACTCTGCTTCCGAGAGTGGTCTTTTCTCTTGCTCCATAGGCCGGCGGATTGAGGGTTCAATCTGATTCCCAATCTGTCAGCTCTATGTGCGTCAATTCTGTAAATAGCTTTCATAACTTCTTAAATACGATGTTTGCGAATGTAATAATGCCACAAATGGCAGGCGTCGGCGGCGTTGTCGTCGGGCGGCTCGTAGCGGTATTTCTCCCGGCAGGCACGAATCATCTGTTCCTTGGTCGCCCGACCGTCCCCCGTGGCGAATTTTTTCAACGTGGCGGGGTTCACGAATTCGGGCTCCGGCAGGTCCAGCTCGTCGCACACCTCCAAGAGGATGCCCCGCAGCTCCGAGAGGCGGCGCAGGTCGTAGAAGTGGCGGTTCACGGCGACGTCTTCCGCCACAATCCGACGGATGCCGTAACGGCGGATGAAGGCGACCAGCATCACCCGGAAAGCGCCGTGCATCTTGTTGCTGTTGCGGCGCTTGGATTCGGTGAAGTTCCATGTGCCGTTCTCGTGCTGGCTGTAGTAGCCTGTCTTGGTCGCCACGTCCAACGCCAGCACCTGTTCCCGGGTGATGTTATCCGATGCGTGATTCTCCATTTTCCTTGACGATGACGAGTTTGTGTTCGTAGCCTTCGGCGATGTTGCCGTGCGAGACGACGAGCGAGGTGATGCCTAAGCGGTTCAATGCCCCGAAGGTGCTGGCAAGGCCGCTTTCGTCCATGGCGTCGAGTATCTCGTCCAGCACCAACAGGTCGAGGCCTTTGTCCGCCTCGCAGCCGCCGTTCACCAACCGCTGCATGGCGAGGATGGTGGCCAGATGCACACGGGCGGCTTCACCCTGCGAGAATTTGCCGAATGAGCCGCAGTCTACACCGTCCCGCACGAGGCTGGCGGAGATTTTCTCCCGTAGCTTACCTGTCTTGAGTAGCGTGAAACCGGAAAGGCGCAGGCGGATGTCGGAGCCGATGTTTTCTAAAAATTCGTTGGTGATGCGGTTCAGGGCTTCGATTTTCGTTCCGGCAAGGAAGGATTTGAACTGGACGAAACGCTCCTGCTGCTCCTGCAAGCGATGCAACCGCCGTTCGATTTCCTCTTTGTGTGCCGCCGCTTCGCCGGATTTACGCCGAACCTCTTTCAGGGAGACTTTGAGCGAACGAATCAGCTCCGTGGAGGAGGTGTTTTTCAACTCTTCGACGGTCTCTTCGAGCGTGGCGACGGCACTCTCGGCGGCTCGGATTTCTTCTTCGGTACGCTGAACGTCACGCACGGTGCGGCGGCAGGCGTCGTCCACGAGGGCGAAGGCTTCGTCGAAGAGTTTGCGGCGGATACTGTCCAGTTCACCCCGCAGTCCGTCCAATTCGGTTTCGATTTGCCGCTGTCGCTGCTGTACCCGCCTCAGACGGCTGTCGGCATCCTGCACGGCACTTTCCGCACGGGAGAGTTCGTCGGCTATCGAACCGTCCGCTGCGGCCAACGCCCGTTTGTCCCGGCGGATGCGGTCTTGCTGCGCCTCTACCTGTTCGGTTTCGCTGTTCAGGCTGCGGATGTCCGTGTCAACCGCTTGCAACCGTTCCTGCTGCCGTTGCAGGCTGTCCCGACCGGCGGCGATGTCGAAACCCTCGTCCGCGAGCAAGAACTCGTGCCGGCAGGAGGGACAGCGGATGACGCCCGAGAGTTGCCCTTTGAGCGCTTCGATACTGCGCAGCACGTCCTGACGCTCCCGACGCATGGCGGATAACCGGGAACCGGTCGCAACCAACCGTTCGTCCAATGTTCGGAGGCGGCTGTCGTATTGCAGGGCTTTCTGCCGGTTTTCCTCCCGCAACAGGTCGTGGCGTTTGCTCAGGTCGTCCCGGTTTTGCGCCAACGCTCCGGCATCTGCTTCGATACGGGCATATTCCTCGTGTACGGTGTGCCATTCGGTCTCCGTGGCGGAGAGTTTGTCCCGCTTGGTTTTCAGGACGCCGACCCAGTCGCTGAATCCGCCGATACCCAGTCCCGAAAGGAGGCTGCCGACCTGCTCGGCACAGGTTTGCACTGTGTCGTCGCCCTCTTCCGTCTGTTGCAGGACGGCATCCGCCTGTTCGAGCCGGGAGATGCGCTGCTGTAAGTCGTCCCGCAGCGTGTTTTTCTCCCGAATCAAGGCGTGCTTGGCGGCGACGGATTCCCGGATAGCGGCGATGCGCTCCTGACGGCTGCGGGCTTTCTCCTCGGCGGCCTGCTCCTCTTTCTGTATCTGCTCGGCGAGCATCTCGACACGACCGTCCAGTCCGGCAAGTTCCAACGCCGCCTGCTGCAATGTTTTCTCCACCGGCAGGATGTCGTCCGCCACCTTTTCGATGGCACGGTCTACCAAGGAGGCGTTGGAGAAGCGGTTGATAATCTCTTTCTTCTGTGTGTCGGAGGCGGACAGGAAGTCCTGGTATTTGTGCTTGGAGAGGATGAAGGTGTTGAACAGTTCCTCCCGGGAGATGCCCAATTTGTCGAGAATGTAGCGGTTGTAGGCGTCCACCGAGGGGTGTACGGCTTCGTCGGTCGTAATCGCCCGACCGCTCCGCTCGATGCGGCATTCGACCGTCGAGGCGCCCTTGCGGGGGATGTGCCGCTCGATGAGGAAGGTTTCGCCGGCGGAGTCGTTCCGCAGGTGCAGGCACACCCGGCACTCTTGAGCGGCGTCGTTGATGATTTCCTCGCCACGCACCTTGCGCAGCGGACTTCCCGTGATGCCTATGGCGATGGCTTCGATAAGGGCGGATTTGCCGCTGCCGTTGGAGCGTTGCGAGTCGTTGTCCCGGTTGTCGCCGAAGACGAGCGTCGTGACGCCCTGCCAGAGGGTGTAGTCCAGCGTGCGGAAAGCACACAGGTTTTCCGCTTCGATATGTTCTAATTTCCACATGGTGTTCCGTCGATTTGAGATAGGTACATAAGCCCGTATTCAGGGTCTTCGATGCTGCGGAGCGTGCAGAACTCCCGGTAGCTCTCACTGATTTTTCGCCTGTCATAACGCTCCAGCAGGTCGCCGTCGGGCAGCGGGTCGCTCTGCACCTCTTCGGCAAGAAGTTCCACTTTGGAGGCTCCGGCCTCGAACAGGGCACGCTTGTCGATGTTCGGCAACTGGGAAGCCCGGCCGTGTATCCGTACCTTGACTTTGTAGCGCCCCTCGGCACGCATCTCCGCCAGTTCGTCCGTCAGGCGGATGCCGGCTTTCTCCACCGGCACGTCCATGACCCGGTAGCGGGTGTTGGCCCGGTTTTTCACGAACTCGTGGCTGCCGTCGCTGTAGAGCACGGTGTAGCCCTTTTCCTCGTCCTCGCCGAAGTTGTGCTGGCGGCTCGAACCGATGTATTCGATGCGGGTACGGGGAATGATGCAGCGGTTATGGTAGTGGCCGACGAACACCCGGTCGAAGGCCTCGAACAGATGCACGGGCAGTTCGTTGTCGGAGGGTTGCGCAAGCGCTCCGTTGATGCCCTCGTGGATGTAGAGGTAGTTCAGCCGGTCGGGGTCAAGGCGCACTTTACCCAGCTTTTCCGGGAAACTGCCGCTTTCGGGGAAGTAGGCCACCATGTGCAGGATGAACCGCTGCCCGTCAAGACACGGCAGGGCGATGTAGTCGTCTGCGACTAAGACGTTCGGATGCCGGTCGAAGATGTGGCAGTAGCCCCGCGTCGATTCGGGATTGACCTTGTCGTGGTTACCGTTTATCATCGTGACCCGCATGCCCCGCTCGGCGGCGAGCAGCAGGGCGTCATGCACGGCGAGCAGCACGTCGAGGCTCTGGGCGGCACGGCTCAGGAAGAGGTCGCCGCCCAAGGCGATGTCCCTGACGTTCAGCCGCCGGCAGATGTCCAGCGCCTCCTGCCAGTTGGCCATGAACTCGGGTATGTTGTCTTTGGATACGTGTATGTCGTTGAGCAGCAACAGACACGGATATATCGTTTCCTTTTGCATAGGCGTGTGATATAGGAAAGGGAAGTGCGGCACGAAGCCGCTTCTTCCCTCAGGTGAATAACTCCAAGTATCTGTTTATCTGCGTCTGCGACGGGGTTCCTCTTCGGCAGGTGGTGTGTCCGGCTCCTCTTCTTCGGAGGGTACGGGACCCTGCATGGCCTCCTCGATCATCTCCAAGAGGTCTTTGTTGGAGGTCGAACGGGTCACACGGATTTGAAGCCCCTCCTGCTCGATGTAGGCACGGATGAGTCCCCGCAGCTCCTGTCCCTGCTCGGTGCGGTCGCCAAGGCCCTCGGCTTGCAGGCTTTCGAAGCGCTCGAACAGGTCGTCGAGGGTGGCGGCGCCCGCTGCCGGATTCTCCTTGTTGTCTTTGGTGCGCTTGTCGAACGAGAAGGAGCTGGTGTCCTCCTTGGGCAGAGCGGCCATGAGCGTTGCGACGGCCTCTTTCATCTCGTCTCCCTCCATCAGGGACATGCCGTAGCGGGCGTCGCACTGTTTGAGGTATTCGACGGTCGTCTCGGCCTGGTAGCGGGAGTAGCGGTAGATGACCTCCGGGATGCGGGGCGCCGACATCAGGGCGGCGAGTTCCTCTTTGGAGAGGATGTCGGCGTCGCTCTCGTTGTCGATGCTCACGAGGTATTCGGTCTTGCCGCCGTTCTTTTTCTTCTCGATTTCTACCGGGTAGGCATCTCTTATCGACGATATGGGACAGGGATAGGACGGGTTCTTGGCGAGTTTCTTCTGCCAGAGCTTGAATTTGCGCTCGTCGAGGTCTTTGAACTGGCTGTGCGAGAGCGTGAGCAGCTGCAACCCCTTGGCACGTTCGTCGAGGTCGAGGACGTAGAGGGCGTGGCCGTAGCTGTATTTGAGACCGCCGCCGAAGCTGCCTCCGCCTATCTTCTCGGCCAGCTTGTCGTCGCCCAGTGCCTTGGCTTCGGCAACGGCGGCCTTGCGGTAGATGTCGATCAGGTCTAACGGGTAACCGGCATCGGTGGCTCTCGGCACGGTGACGTACAGGTAGGCGGCTTTACCGCCCGTGGAGGGTTTCTCCAATTCGAGCAGAAGCTGGTGGACGGGAAATTCGTACCCCGGACGGGCGAGCACGCCGTCGGCGGCCGGAGCGATGGGCATGACACGCAGTCGATAGACGCCCAGTTTGTCCATCCGGAAGAATTCGGTGCGGGCGAAGGCTTTGTTTTCCTCCTGCGCCCGCAGTTGCGCCTGCGCATAGGTCTCCTGCGAGGCGAGGAAAAGGTCCTCGACGGAAACCATGCTCTCTCTGTCAAGATTTTCTTCTTGCATAGTGTTGAAAGTGATAAATGGAAAATGCCGAAGAATCTAAAAGTCGATGAACAGGCGGGTTCGGATGCACCGCCGCTCTTCAGTTTAGAAACTGGATGGAAAGCCGGACGTTTCCGGTCCGTTTATCACTTCCCGCTGCAAGCCGCTCAGAACGAGCGGATTCAATTGAGTGTAGACAAAAGTAGGTTCATTGGGCGAACCGGCAAAATATCCGCTTGAATGTTTTTGAAAAAAGCGGATAACGAGTTGTCCCCAAACGGTTTGCAGAACCATGCAAATAATCGTTTCAGGGTCGCCCGTCCGCCTTTGCCTGCCACGGGAGACGTAGTCGCTCCAACGGATAGAGGCTCGACGTGTTTACTTTCGAGGCGTCCTCGACCATTTGCCGCCGGATGGCGGAGATGAGTTTGCGGTTGCGGCCGATGAATTGCTCCAGCTTGCGCCGCCGCATCTCGTCGTAGAACGGTTTCTTTGCCGGGGTCATCACGGTGGCACGGCGGCAGTAGAGCCCGTCCCGTTCGTAGAGCTCCATATAACGTCGGAATTTGGGCTTCCGGAGCGACGGGTCTTGGGAGGCGGCGCACACGATGCGGATGAGCGGCAAGGGCGGCGCCCGGTGTTTGCCCGGTGGCAGGGACTGCATGATGAGCTGGAAGACCTCCGGCACCTCGTATTTGAGGAAGAAGCCCAGTTTGGTCTCCTCGAAGAGGTAGCGCTTATAGGTTCCCTTCGGTCTTCCGGACTTTCTTCGACGTTTTGCGGGGCTGCTCTCCGCCTTGCGGGTGAGCCTTGCATTCCGGTGTTTCTTCGCTTGTGCCATGTGTCTCGGTGTTTACGGGTTCGACAGGTGCCGCATCGATGTTTTGCGTGCGGCGGCGTTTTTCACTGATGGCGGCCCGGCTGTTCAGGTCACGCTGGATGTTGAGTTTTTTCATCATTATACCATGTATGAGAAGTTTACGTTTGTCGTATTGTTATACATACCGCTTTCGTAAAGTTGTAACTTGCGGGAGTTGGCATCTATCATGAAGGAGGTGCCCCGGTTGTATTTGTGGTCGTCGTTGAAGTCTGCAACGGAGAGCCGCACCCCGTATTTGGGCGGAGAAATGGCGTTGGGAATCAGGGCGACTACACCGCCCCAGTTGCCGCCGTCACGTCGGGCGGTATTGATACGCCCCTGGATGCAGACGATGTTGCCGATTTGACGCACGAATAGCTCTCGTGTGTCGGTGCCGGAGCCGCTGTTGGACATCTGAATCCACCCCGTGTCGAGCAGCTTGGGCTGGTAGTCGGCGGCATAGGCGGCACCGAGCGTCTTGCAGGCGAGTTTGCGGGCGTCGTCATTGGGCAATGTCAAGTCCGTCAGTCTGCCGTCTTTGCGCACGTAGTTGTCCGACAGGTCTTTGCTGCCGGCGGCGGCCAGTTTGTCGCGGAGCAGCTGCTGCGCCTCGACGGAGTTTTTGCCTTGACTGACCAAGTAGTCGATGTAGTCCTGAAAGAGTTCCGCCAGACGGCCGAAGCGGCTGTCGGCATCTTTCCGGGAATAGACGCCGATATTGCCGGCAGCGGTCTGCCGCTCACCGTCGTTCAGACCGTCCAAAAGACGGTTCGCCTTTTTGTCGAGCTCGGCGGCGACCTGTGCGGAGGTAACGTATCCGTCGCTTTGGGGCGTGTCGCCGGAGGCGAAGCTGCCGCTGGCGATGCCGTTGAGTTTGTCGTAGAGCTCCTGGGTGAAGTCTTTCGTGGAGAGTCCTTTGCCCTCGACGGCGTCCACTTTCCGGTTCAGACCGTCGGTCAGGGCCTGCTGCGTGGCGTAGGTCTTGGCGATGGAGATGCCGCCTACTCGCAGCTCGCCCAATACATCAACGAAGTTTTTGGGCATTAGGAAGATGCCGCCGACGGGGTTCGTGATGAAAAATTCGGTGTTTTCGTCCGAAGCATAGCCGACAACGGCGGCATCCTCCGATTGTTTGTCGCACCAGCGGATGACTCCGCCGAATGCAGCATCCGTCGAAGCGTGTGCCGCATCGGAGAGCATGATGCCGGGCACCGCATCGACTGCCAGGGAGGCATGCACCGCCACCCGTTTGTCGGTACCGCAGACGTGCAGCAGCGGCAAAGCGCACCGCTTACCGTCGTAGACCTCGAAGTTGCGGAAGTAGGACGTGCCGTTGTTGTATCCATCGTAATTGATGCGGATGCTGCCTTTGTCGCTGCGCTCGGAGGTGTTTTTGAGGTGGTTGCCCGTGAGGTACAGCGAACCGGTGCGTATCGTGTCGCTTTGCAGGTTTATCAGGGTGCAGAGTTGTTCCGCAAAACGGGCGGTGAAGACGCCTTTGCTTTCGATGGTGATGGTGCCCAGCGTCGTGTCGAAAAGGATGGCGGCAACGGATTCGGTGTTCGTACCGGCTTCGATGCGGGCAAGAGCCGTTTCCGGAAAGTAAGCCCGCAGTACCCGCTTGCTGCCGGGAGGCGCCACCAGCAGGGAGTTGCGGCTCTCGATGCCTTTGTCGACGGCCAACGTGCCGGTCAGCACGAGGTCTTTGCGGACGGTCTGCTGCACGAAGGGGCTGTCTACCATCAGGGCGTAGCGGCCGATGAATTTGTCTACCAGACGGGGCGCGTAATCTTCGGTCAGGCGGATGAACTGCGGCACGACGCCCGTAACGGCATCGGCGGTGTCGGGAACGGTACGGCCGCCCGAGGCGAGGTAGCACGCACGGCCCCGCTTGTTGACTTCGTTGGCGTAGGTGACCGATTCGTTGCGGTTGGTTTCGTAGATGTAGTACGGGTACGAGGCGTCGGCGCACCCCTCGAAGCGGCGCACCTTGCCGTTGAGCCACACGTATCCGGGCGTGATGTCGGCTCCCTGACACCGACAGCCGGAGATGATGAAGTTGGCGCAGCCGTCGAACAGGCTGCTCAATGCAAGGACCATGTCCTGCAAGTTGATGACGTCGTCGGCGTAGGTGTAACGGCCGCCGGGTTCGGCTATGAATTCTTTCATGATTTCGTTTTATTGGATTTGAGCTCTTCGCCGTCGATTTTTATCAGGTAGGTCTTGCCGGCCGTGCGGTAGGTGTTCACGGCATAGGAGAGCATGTAGACGAACTCTTGCGTGGGGAGGATGACGGGCGGCACGCAGACCATGAAGCTGACCTGCGCCACGGCTTTCTCTTCCGCACGCAGATACAGCGGACGGGGCTGTTCGTCCTCCCGGTCGGTCGTCACTTGCTCGCCGTCGTACCAGAGGGTGAACGGCCGACCGGTCGTTGCGCTTTCGTGGTAGAGGTCTACGCCCAAAGGCGTGCTGTCGGCGATGCGGATGGCGTCGGCAGGGTCTGCGAAGTAACGGCGGAAGCGGTAGTTGAGCCACCACTCGAACCACATGACCTGCGAGGTCATGCAGGCTTCTATCCGACGCTCCCGGGCCCAGATGCAGAAACGCTCGTTGAGTGTCTGCAACGGCCACACGAGGCTTTGCAACAGCAGCAGGTAACGCCGCCCCGACAGGTAATGGGGCGTCAGCCGGTTGACGAGTTTGTCGGTAGGCAGTCGGTATCGTTTATCGGCCATCGACGCTGAGTTTTAAGGATTGACGGAAATCGGGAATCCGCTCTTCGTCGCCCTTGCCGGTGGACTGGCGCAGGTAGCCGGAGGCGGTGTGCCGCATACGGGCGATGCGCTCCATGGGCATCAGGGTCCCGTCGCTGTCGTGGCAGGCAAGGAAGACGCCCTGCCGGGGCGTGGCTTCCTCGTCTATCCATACGTCGGTGACGTGCTCGGCGGAACGGATGGCGTCCATGACTTTGGAGACGTAGACTACGGCGTTGAACTCGATGTTCATCATGTATTCTTTCAGTTTCTCTTCGATGCCGTCCAGCACCTCCGCTTCGGAGATGGCTCCGTCCCAGAAGACGGACAGCCGGGGCACTAACAGGTCGCCCGGCAGGGAGGTGACCTCCACACGGGTGCCGGCGAATTTGATTTTGCCCAGATAAGCACGGATTTGCACCAGTTCGTCGGCGTCGATGGCGGAAAGGTTGCCTTTGTCGCCGGTGGCGACTTTCAGCACCAGTTTGCTGTCGAGGTTCACGTCATCGCAGCTTTCATCGTAGGATACCTGCGTGATGATGCGCTTGCTCTCGTCTACCGAGGCGTAGCCGAAAGCCAGACCGTCTTCACGGACCGTCAGTTCGTCGCCTTTCTGGTACTGGAGCAAGGCACGGGCGTAGTAGTCCGGCGTGCCGTTGATGCGCCGGTTGATGGTCTCCGAGATGTCGTAGGCGAAGACGTCGAGCAGGGTCTCGAAGCTGTGGATGACGGCGGCGACCGTCCACGTGATGCCGTTCAGGATGGAGAGCTTGGAGTCGCTGGAAAACTCTTTCAACTCCAAACGCTTGTTGCGCTCACAGACGGCTTCGTTGTATATTTCTTTCAATGTTCGGCTCATGGTGGGTTCAGGGTTTATAGCGATAACTCTTTCCGTCGATGCGGATGGACCACACTCCCGCCTCGTTCCAACTCGGCTCGTGGGTCAGCAGCCAGACGGCTTCCATACCGGTGGCGACGATGTAGCGGCCGTCGGAATCCCGGACGGGTTCTTGGTAGGCACCGTAGGGAGCAACGGGCAATGTGATGTCGCAGGGACGGCGGCCGTAGTGCCGGGTGACCAACTGAATCAGGTATTCGTCGACCGCCGACCGGTGGACATCGGCGTCCGTCAAATCGAGAGTCATCAATTCCCGGCATTCCGCCACGGGCAGCAGGCTGCCGAGGGTCGTGCGGCTGAGGTCCATGCGGAAGGTGCCGTCCAGCAGGCGCAGGAAGTCGAGCGGACAATTGCCGCCCCGGAATGAAAACCGCTCGCAGTACAAGGGCTCGGAAAGGCGGACACTGCGGGCACCGCTCGGCCCGAGGTCGAGGCTCCGGAGGGTGAAATCCCCGTATAGGCGCACCTGCCGAGGCTCGGTGACGGTGTTGTCGAAGCGGTGGCTGAACGATTGTTCGGAAGTTCCCAATGTGGCCGTTTCCAACGGCGAGTTGTCGCCCCAGTCGATTTCGACGCTGCCGCTTCCCGAAAGTGCGAAGGCGGTGGTCGGACGTGCAGCGTCCACCGTGAACCACAAACGCCGGACACCGGACGGGTATTTGGGATAGACGCCCCGTTCCCCGCCGGCAGGGACGATGTTTTCACGACGGTATTTGGCGACGACGTCGGCATCGATGACGAAGCCGTCGGTGTAGACGAGCGTGTCCCCGCTGCGGAGCGTGTCATCCAACGACAACGCCGGATTGCAGATGAGCAAGTCGACGATGCCCTCTACTGAACCGGTCAGGTGCAGGGCGACGTCGTAGATGTTCTGACCTTCGGTGACGATGTATCTACCCATCGAGTTCCTCCTTTTCTTGGGTTTCCAACAGCAGTTCGCCCGTCACGGAGTCCATGTAGGCGTTGATGATGACCATGTTGTCGCCACGGAACTCGGCTTGCAGCCGGGCGGCGAGGTTGTTGTTCTCGAAGTTGCCGTGCAGGAAGTCTATCAACCCCACACCGGTGGTGGGATGCTGGTAGAGGTTGCCGGGCATGGCTTTCAGCAGGAACACTTCGTTCTGGTATTTCGCCGCACCGATGGCAAGGTCGGTCTCGTCGCCCGAAAAGAGGAGCAGATAGCCCTCCTGCATGACCAACTGATAGCACCCCTCGTCGTTGACGGTTTCGTATTCGGATAACCGGACGGCGTGTGTCGTGCCCTCTTCGTCGGTGAGGAATACGGGGAACCAGACGCTGTTGTCCACCGGGTTATGCAGGTATTCGGGATGACCCGTACCGTTGTCGAGGCAGAAGCGGACAAGCAACTCTTTGTAGAGCGGCGTGTAGGGAATCTGTACCCGGATGCACGGCTCGCTGCGGTAGCGCACGCCGAAGTCCGCAGGGACGGTGATTTCCCCGCGGGCGCTCTTCTCGTCCGGTTCGTCGAGCAACCGGAAAGGCCGGTATGCCCGGCCGGTCGAACTGGTCGTGGTGGCTACCTCCCCCAAGGAGGCGTTCATTGTAATGTCCATTCGGGCCATGGCGAGGTGTTGAAAAGCCCCGGAGCACTGGTGTCCGGGGCTGTGCTATTAGAGATTGGCGGCATCGTAGATTTTCTCCACTACCGCCCACATGTCGTCCGGCAGTTTTTCGTCCGAGATTTTCTCGCACGCCTGTTTCAAGTAGGCAAGTTCGTCGCTCCCGAAGTCGACGGGCAGCGGCGTGTCTTTCTCGACGTTCCACTCGATGCGGCCGGTTTCCTCGTTTTCGTGCAGACCGACTGCCTCACGCTCCGTGGCGGAGATTTCGATTTTGCGCAGGATTTCTTTTTTGGTGTTGAACTCCTTGAAGGTGCCCTCTTTGGGCAGGATGACCGGAATGTAGAGCCGGTCTTTGATGTTTAGTTCCATATTGTCGATTATTGGTTTTTAGCATTGTTACCGGCGGTCTCTTCCTCCGCCATAGCCTTGATGCGGTTGAGGAAATCGGCGAAGTCGCCCATCAACCTTGCAATGGGTGCGTCGGCAGGCAGGGAGCAGAAAATCTGACCGTTTTCACAGGTGATGGTACCGATGAAAGTCGGAGCCGCAGCATTGTCGAGGTCGCTGTCGGGTGAATAGAGGGTGGCGAGCACTCGCTCCAGCGTGCCGTCGGTCAGGGTGTAGTCCAAGTTGTACAGGGCACGCTCGTTGCGTTCCTGCACGGTCTTGGTCGTGGTGGTTCGGATGATGTTCATAAGCATTCTTTCGTTTCTATAAGAATAGCGGCACGGAGCGACGGTGGTTTACTAATGGTCCCAGTTATTGGTGCTGATGACCATGAAATTGAAGGAGCCGTCGTTGCGGGAGGCATCGTCCTGCGTGTAGATGTCGAAGTAGTAGGAATATATCGCCTTGACCGTCGGATAGATGGGCGTGTCCTCGGCAGTGGAATAGATACCTGTCGCCACGACCATGTATTTGCTGGCCAAGCCCCACCCCGAAGGCAGGTAGACTCGATACTGTCCGCGTCCCAGACGGGTGACGGAAACGCCCGTCGAACCGTCGAAGGTGTTGTAACGGACGGAGGCGCTGGAGGTGGTGCCCGTTACGATGCCGGAGGCGAGCACCTGCAAGTATTTGCCGTATTTGCCCGTGGTCATCAGGTCCCGGCGGTTGAGCACAATCCACCCGAAGAAGGTGGTGTCGTCCCCATATCCTATCATCTCGATGACCTCACGGGAGAATTTCAAGGTCGTCTTGGAGATGCCGTCCTCGAAGAAGTATTTGCCGCTGGGTGCCGAGATGGTCATGTAGCCCGTCGAAAGAGTCGAGCCCCATTTGTAGTTCACGAGGCAGATGCGGCGACCGGAGTTTTCCAGCGTCCATTGCAGGTTGATGTTTTCGTTCCAACCACCCGTCTGCGTGCAGACCACGTTGTCGTAATGCACGGGGTCGGTCTGCACTTCGCTGGAGGTTCCGCCGCCTACGACAATCCAAATCGAGGGGTCGTTCTTGACGAAGGCGCTGCGGATGGTACCCTGAATGGTGACGTCCTTGAATTTGCCACCCTGGGCAACGATGTTGCCGGAGGCGTCCCACTTGAATTTACCGTTGGCGACCTGCCCCGAACCGTCCGTGTTGAAGATGCTTTTGCCCGAACCGAAGGAGGCGGAACCGTCGTTGTTGAGTTTCCAGCGGCTGCCGTTGGTAATGGAACCGTCGGCACTCAGGGAGACGTTGTTTTTCCAGATGCTGGCATGGTCGAACGCCCAGCCGGCAATGCGGTTGTATATCTCCTTGCTGCCCGATTTCGTGTAGTTGGCCGAAAGGCAGAAGTATTCCACGTTGTCCCACGTCATCATCTGGATGCCCAAGAATCCTGTTTTGACGCTGCTGCCCGAGGCGGCGATCTGCCCGAAGACCACATGCCCGGCGTTATCGCTTTGATGCCACGTCATCGTGATGCCGAGGGGTTTGTAGTTGCCGGTGTACCAGTAACCCGAACCGCTGGCGGCGGAACGGATCTGGATGGGCATAGCTCCGGCGGTGCCGACGCTGCCGGCAGTAATGTTGTCCGTGCCGATGGTCCAACCGCCGATTTTACCCCGCACGAAAGTGCAGCTCAGACCGTTGATGTAGTCCGTGTTGATGATGTTGGATTTGATGCTGGCGGCATCGAGTTTCGAGGCGTCGATGCTCCCGGCAGCAAGACGGTCGGCACTGAGCGTTCCCGTGCGGATGCTCCCGGCGTCAATGGCGACGGCATTGACCTGCGCCGCCGTCAAGGTGCCGGTGTAGATGCCGTTGGCGTCGATGGTGGTCGTGTACCGCTCCGACGAGGTGATGTCGAAAACGGTAGCGTAAGCCAGTTGCCAGACAACCGGAGCATCGGTCGTGGCGGCGGCACCGCCCGACAGGTAGAAGTAGTTGGTCGTGGAAAATGAAGCGGTGCCGCACTCCACCTTGTAGATGTACTCGCACCAGTCGTCCGTGCCGGCGGTCGGGGTCAGCCATTTGTTGCTGCCGCCTGTGCCGATGTTGTTCGTCGCCCACGCAATCTGCCGTCCCTGAGGAATCTTGGCGATGAGACGGACGATGAATATCTTTTTGTAGCCGGATAAGGTGCTGAATGTGAAACCGCCGAATCCGGGTGTGGCACTGCCCGTGGTTTTGATTTCCAAAACATAGCCGCTGTCATTGGGTGCCGAAGCGGACATCCGGGTGACGGTCACCGTTCCGTTGCCGGCGTTGTTGTAGGCGCTGATACCGTTGTTGCCGTTGCGGAAGGTCGGGTCCCGATTCAGCATCTTGCCGAAAGCCATCGCCCGGGCGAGTTCTTTGGCGGCATCGGATTTGGCGGTGGCGTCTGCTGCCGCCGTGTTTACGGCTTCCGACTTTTTCGTGTCCGCATACGCTTTGGCGGAGGCTAATGCCGAGTTGGCAGCATCGGTCCAAAGAAGCGATACCGCCGTTCCGAAGGTAACGTTACCTGCCGCATCCCACGAGATGTTGCCCGAAGCGAGGCTGCCGGAGCCGTCGTTGTTGAGTTTCCACTTGGCGGCATTGGCGATGGAACCGTCGGCACCTAAGGCGACGTTGTTTTTGTAGATGCGGGCCGTGTCGATGTTCCAGCCGGCAATCTGGTTCGCGGAGCCGAACCGGGCAAGGCAGTTGCCGGCGGCATCCGTGGCGTAGAATCCGAAGTCGGTGTCGGAGGTGTAGTAGAGCTGTACACGCTTGCCACTGACAGCACCGGAGTTCTCTCCGTACACGACCACCCGCTTGTTGCCGCTGTCCAGCAGGATATGGCTGTTCGAGAGCGTGGTGGCACCGATGTTCCAGCCACCGATGGTGCCCCGGACGAAGGCGCACGTCAGACCGTTGATGTAGGCGGCGTTGATGATGTCGGACCGGATTTCGGCGGCGTTCAGACGGGCCGTGTCGATGGTGCCGGCGGTAATCTGCGAGGCATCGATGCGGATGGCGCTGACGGCATTGGCGGATAGCTGTCCCGTGAAGATACCGTTGGCGTCGATGTAGGTTAGTTTGTTCGACCAGCCTTCCGCCGTCGCTTTCGAGGTGATGGCATCCGCTACGGCACGGGCATCCGTACCGGCTTTCTTGGCTTCGGCAATGGAGGCATTCAGCGTGGCGGTCAAGGCGGAGATTTTCCCGTCGGCATCTTTGCCCGCCTGCGTAATGGCCTCGGTTTTCTTTGTGTCGGCGTAGTTCTTGGCGGCCCCCAGTGCCGTGTCCGCCTTGCTCTGAGCCGTGGCGGCAGCGGCATTCAGGGTTTCGGTTTTCGCAGCGTCGATGGCGGTGGTCCAGTTCAGGCTGACGCCCGCACCGAAGGTGATTTTTCCGGTCGCGGCATCGTAGCGGACGAACTGGTCGCCGGAACCTAACTGGACGTTGCCGCCGTTATCCAGCAGGAAGGTTTTGTATCCGTTTTTGAATCCGCAGATGCCGTCCACAGTTTCGGTAACGATGCTGCCCGAAGCGGTTTTCGTACTCAAGGAGAAACGGCCGATGGCGGTGCCGGTAACGGTGCCGTCCGCATTCTTGACGCCGGCGAACAGCTTGGGTGTGATGAGTGTCGTGGAGCCGATCTGGGTGCGGTTGTTGTTCCAATCCTGTACCCAGTCTAATTCGACGTCGTTTTTCCCGGCTGCTCCGGCACGGACTACCGACCAGGCAAAAGGAACGGAAAAGACGATGCTGTCTACCGTAACGGGGAAGGATACGGAGCCGGATTCTTGCAATTCGGAGGTTCCGCCTTGAACGTTGACGGTGATGCCGGTGCGGTCGGCGTTCAGGGACAATTCCATGCCGGCGATTTGCGGCAGTTCGCCCACGACGGGAGTTTGCACCTGATGCCCTTTGAAAGCGTGGAACCGGATGTCGAAACGATGGTCGGCGGTGATGCGCCCCTCGCTGTCGGCAGGGAAAAGGCGGCTCGGCGTGTCGGAATAGACGCTGTATCCGTCCTTGCCGGATAAGTTGCGCCGGGTTTCTTCGTCTAAATTGTCCCACCGGAGTTTCACATCTTCCGAGAAGGTAACGGCGGATTCGTCCCAACGGATTGCGCCTCCGGAAAAGTAGCCGCTGCCGTCGGGGTTGATGACGAAGGAGTTGTTGCCGGCACGGATGGAACCGTCCGCCTCCAGACGCAGCAGCGGGTGCTGGATGGTGCCGCCCACACCGCCCCGGCAGAACCATGCGCCGTATTCGTCGGTTTCGTTCAGGGTGCCGTCCGTGGGTTGGTAGAGGGTCGGAACAGCCCCTTTTTCGAGCTGCGGGGCACTGAAGAACCAGACCATCTTGTTATCGCTGCGCAAATCGATGCAGAGGTCTTCACCGGAAATGTGTTCGACGTCGAAGGCGACGTGGATGCGTTGCCATGCCTTTGGGAAAGTGACGATGGCAAGTGTCTTATCGCCCCGTGAGATGCTCAGGGGAATGTCCTGTTTGGCGGTGCAATGGCACCAGAATGAAAGGCAGTAACGCTCCCCGGCATGCTTTTGGGTCCACGCTTCGGTCTGGCAGAGCAAGGTGCCGCCGGAAGCGGATATGAGGGCGTTTTTGCCGATGCCGGCGGGCGAAGTGCTCGACAGACGGGCTATCGTCGTAGTGAAGTTGCAGTTCAGGGAGTCGAGGATGCAGTTTTTGTGGATGCGCCCGACGTAGAAGGTGCTGCCGAATCCGGCTTCGTCGCCGGCGGAGAGCGTGCCGGCGATGTTGACATCGCGGGTCGCATAGAGCCGCTGGAAGTAGGCACCGTAACCTTGCAGCAGACCGAACAGCGGGTCTACGATACCCGTGATTTTCCCGACCCGGATTTTGGAAGCGCCGTCCAGCGAGGATAATGTGCTGAGCAGGCAGACGTTCAGGTCGGCAATCTCCACCCAGTCGCCGGCGGTAAGGCCGCCGGTCAAATCCAAGGACAAGACACGTTTGTAGGTTTCGGGATAATCGACGGTTATCATCGACAGTTTGTATTGCCACTCGGTCGAGATGTCGATGCTATCGCTGCCGTCCCTCTCTGTGCCGTCGGCATAGCCGAAGCTGAGCTCGACACCCGATAAGGCTTTGGATGCCCGCACCCGGTAGGAAATGACTAACCGCTGTCCGGGCGTTACCGTCGGGAATGGAATGTTCAGCCCCACCGGTTCCGCAGCAGCGGCGGAGGTGCGGGTCATACGCAGGATACGCTGGGCGGAATCGACTGCCGACGTATAGGTGCATTCCAACGCCGCACCGCCGGAACAGGCATAACCGGCAAGGGAGGCCGGACGACACAGCGAGTGTTCCGTGCCCATGCCGTCGATGACGTCCAGATAGGGCGACTCTTCGTCCGAGGCGGTGAGATATAGGGCACCGCTACGCCGTTCATCTAAAAGGCTGCTCAACCGGATGAAGTCCAACAGTTCGCCATCTTTGGGGGCGTCGCCGTCGAGGAGCGCACCGATGAAGTACGGGGACGAGGCGTTGCGGCCGTCCGGCAACTGCATGGGGTCTTCGCCCGTAGCGAGGACGACCATCAGGCTGTAGAAGGTTTGTGTGCCGTCCGCGTATTGACGGCGCACGACATCGCCGACGTGCAGTCCCTGACGTTTGCCGGAATCCGGAGCGATGCGTATTTTGAAGCGGTTATAATCGTATCTGGACATAGCGTTACAAGGGTTCGACGCTATCGCCCGAACAGGTGTCCGTGACCCACAGGGAACCGTTGGTGGCGGAGGCACGCTGTACTTCCAACTCGTACACCCGCATGCGCCTGCGGACGGTCAGTTCGTCGAAGGTGGCGGAGACGGTGCCCGTCGTGCGGCTGCACAGAATAGCCCAACCCGTACCGGCCATGCCCGATGTGAAGCGCTCGGAACTCAGGCTGCCGTCGAAGTAGGCGTTGCCGCCGTGGCGGATGCCGTCCTTGACCTGTTTCAGAGAGATAGCGTCGCTAAAGAATAGCCCGTCCGCCGTCAGACGGGTGTACGACCCGTCGATTCCGATATGCCCCGTCGCCTCCAAAGGATTCAAGGCGACGATGAAGTCCCCGAAAGTGCCGATGTGCAGGGAGTCGGAGGGCTGGTTTTGCGGGGCGTACCGACTGGTGGAGGGCGCATGGTACAGCAGGGACGCTATCTGTTCGGACCGGCTACCCGATGTTCCGGCCTGACCGTTGTAGGATACGAACACCAGCATGTGTTCGTCGCCGCTCAGATAGCAACCGTCCGTGCTGCCGAACCGCAGCCGGTTATGGATTACGATTCCCTCGTCATTGCTGTCGGTGCGGTACGAGGACAGCAGGTCGCCGCCGTAGTTGTGGCGTACCCGCAGGGAGTCGGGAAAGTAACCGGCGCCGTATCGGGAAATGAGGACGTGTTCCCCGTCGATGTCCGCAAGATTCGACATCAGCCGGATTTTGTTCGTATGGTCGCCGCCGAAAAGCAGGTCGCCGTCCGCACCTTCCAACCGGACATCGTTCGCTCCGGAGCCTTTGAGGACGGTCACGCCGCTAATCTTAACGCCGCAACCGGCAGCGAAGGCAAGGTCGCTCAGGCACGAAACGCTCTCGCCGAGAACGGAAAAGAGTATCTGTCCTTTGTCACCCAGTTCCACACCCTGCAAGGCTCGCAGCCGGCCGGAGAGGTCGACCGTCCCGGCGACCTCCAAAGAACCGGCAACGGAGGCGTTGCGCATCGCCCAGTCCACGGTGGAGCGATTGGCATTGCCGCCATGATAGACCTCCCGGCCGTGTAGCAGCAGGTTGTCCGGCGTCAGGAGCAGACCGGAGGCTTGGGTTTCGCCCAGCAGGATGCTACCGGTCAGCGTGAGGGCGGCATCCGCGAAATCGACCCGTTTGCCCTGTATGAGAATGGTGTCGGTAACGGAATCGCAACGCAGCGGCTGCATACCGTCCATGAAAAGGCGGCTGCCATCGATATGTACTTCACCGGGGAATCGGATGCCGTAGGTATAGCCGGTGAGGTTGCCCTCTTCATCGTGTTGCGGGGTGCGGAAGGTTTCCAACAGGCGGCGGTTGTCGATGCCGGCGGCAAAGCCGTAGTCGGCAGACAACATCCCCTGCATGTCGCCGCCGCTCTTGGGCAGGTAGCCGACCCAGCCGCCGCTTTCGCCGCCCTCGCCGGAGACTCCGCCCGCAATGGCCTCGGCAAATCCGTAGGCCGTGTTGTGCAGACGAATCGATGTGTCGTCGCCCTCCTCGATGCCGTAAGGATTCGTTTCGCTTTTGCGTTCCTGAGCGTTGAAGAAAGTTTGATACAACTGGCGATAGATGCTGTAGCACAGGCTCTGCGTGTCGAGTTTGCCGATGCCGGGATGAAGGGTGACGCTCATTTGGTGTAAGAGGTTTTGGATAGGAATTTCTGTATCTTGGAGGTCAGGGACAGAAAGTTGGGAAAGTTCAGCGGCTGCATGGTGCCCATCAGTGTCGGGGTCATGATTTTCGAGCACTCGGTCAGAAAGTCCAGCATGAGCTGCGCCAACTCGTTGCCCAGCACGAGCGGTTCGGTGGCGTTCTCGTCGCCGAGCGTTACCTTGTTGTCCGCAACGGAAATGGTCGTGGAGTTGACTTTCTGTACGATTTTGTCGGCAGACTGCTTGAACTCGGTCTTGTCCACGGTCTGGGTGATTCCCTCGGCATCCTGCGAGGTCGAGGATTCTTTGCCGCTGTCGTTTTTGACCGTCGAGACGATGCCGTCGGCGGAATAGGTGGTGTGCGCCTCGTTGCCCGTTGGTTCCAACTCGTCGTAGTCGGGCGAGGAATCGCTGTCGGGGTCGAGCGCTTCGGTTTCCGTGATGCCGATGCTGACTTCCGTGTGGGCATCCAGCCGGAGCGTCTCCGCATGGGAGTAGTTCACCACGTAGGCATGGCGGGTGGCGGCGTCCAGTACGATGGTCACCTCCGAGTAGAGCGTTGGCACAATCAGGATACCGCCCTCGTTGTTCCGGGCGGCGGCAAGCAGCACGCCCTTGTGGATGATGCCGCCCGTCGAGGCGGTTTCGTCGGGATATTCCCCGACATCCACCGTACCGCCGTAGTCGGCGAACTCTTCATCGCCGGGGTCGTCGTGTATCTTGGCGACATACCCGTGTATCAGACGGGCCGTGCCGACCCCGCCCATACCGCCCGGAGCCATCTCAATGCGCTCGATGCTCCGCCCCAGCGCAATCTTCCGAATCGCCTCCTGAATCATCCGCCGGTTGTTGTCCTGTGTTTTATGTTTTGTTTCCATACGTCTTGTTCGTTCCTTTGATTTTATGCGGTATCGTTATCTTCTGCCGATAGCCTCCCGTCCCGAAGGTGGTCGTGACCTCCTCGACGATGTAGGTGCCGTTCTTGGCGGGATTGCGGTCGTCGAGGAGTTCCACCTGGCAGGCGGGATATAACCCGAAATCACCGAAGAGGGTCACCGAACCGCTGATGCCGTTCAGGTTGTAGCTGCGGAAGTATTCGATGGCCTCCTCGACGAGTCTGTCGGAGTTGATTTTCATGTTCGGCGACATGTAAGGCACGATGGTGTAGGTCGACAGGTCGGCCTTGGTGCGGGTCTGTGCACCGGTCGCCGTGGTGTTGCCCGTCACTTTGTGGGTCTTCTTGCTGATTTGCGTGGCATTGATTGTCTGAAACTCCTTGCTGCCGGCAACCGTCGGGTCGTAGTCGGGATTCAGGCGCACGGTCACCTCGAAGAATTTCTCGTCCGAGCCCAACGCCTTGGCCTGTACGGCAAGGAATTTCGGGTCGGTTTTCAGGACTTTGAGATTCGAGGCGGCAACGTGGGTATCGAAACGAATCCGAAAGGGACCGGCAGCCGTGTCCTGCGGAAATTCGGGCTGGCTCTTGGCGGATGAGTACGGCCGGCCGATGGCGATGGCGGGCATCGTGTCCGGACTGTTCTCGTCGTATTTCAGRAARCAGTAGATGCGGTAACGGCTCCATGCCGAGAGGATGTCGGCMACGGTGAAGTTGTCCGTGATTTTGACYTTYCCGATTTGTATGTCGAAMCGCTTGGTYTCGGAGTGCAGCTTGAAACCKGTATCTTTCAGYAGGTTGTATTTCCCYTCCATGACGTCGTTCACGCTCGTGCCGGAGGCCGGCGTCTCGAACTTYGGGGCTTGCTTCAATTTGAGTTTGTAGGCCATGTTCTCGCATTTCAACTCGAAGTTGCTCTCGGCGTTGTAGCCCGTGATGTAGCCGTCGAACATCGTGCGCAGGACGCCGTTGTACCCCAAGCGGATGCGAATGCGCTGCCCGGTTTTGAAGGTGGCGGCGTCCATGGCCGAGTAGGTGGAACGTTTCTCGATAAGTACGCCGTCCTGCATGACCTCGGTCGTAATGCGGGTGGCGTCCTTGCCTTCGAGCGTCGCCGGACCGACAAGGGTGCTGCGGAAGACGGTGCCCTTGGGAAAGCGGACGGTCGCCGTGCCGATGAGTTTCTTGTAGGTTTCGACGATTTCCACCTCCTGCACCTCCGTAAGGACGATGGGGTTTTGAATCGCCATCGGATTACCGGGGTCGGGGTCGCCGACGGTGATGCGGCAACAGAGGACATCAAGCGGTGCTACAGCCATAGGTTGTTGAGTTTTAGGATGGAGGTCGGGTCGATGACGTCGGTACCGAACCGTACCCACTTTATCCATTTGTTCGTGTGTTCGATGGCTTCGTCCACTACCTCTGCATCTTTGGCAATGAGCTCCACCGCCTCGGACGGCTCGACGGCAACGCATTGCAGCGTGTAGGGCTGCACATTCCGGTATTCGGCGGCAGGCAGCGTGTAGCTCAGGATGATGAGCTGCGAGATTTTCAACTGTCGGAGGATGGTGTTGTCGCAGTCGATGACGCCCTTGTACTGGACGATTTTCAGAAATTTCGACAATTCGGCTTCTGGGTAGACGTCGGGGTATTTGCTGGTGATTCGGCCGTTCACGGTAAACTCCAGGTCGCCGCCCGAAATGTATTCCTTGCGGGTGTAGTCGCGCCCCTGTACGGTCGTCAGCACGATGTTGTTCTTGCTCGACAGCTGTACCTGCGGACCTAAATCGACGAAGGTGACCAGCCCGTATTTACTGTTGGGTTCGACCTTACCGTTTTCCCTGTCGTAGTAGCTGCCCTCGCCGCTGATTTTAAGCTCGATGTAGTCCGCCACCGTGCGGCCGACGATGCTGTCGGTGTAGTTCTTTTTCTCGGCGACGGCCTGCTGCTCCTTGATGAGCTGATAGTATTGCCCCGATTTGTTGACGAGGGCGCTCTGCGACTGGGTTTCGAGGTATTTGTCCCGCTCTTTCTGCTCCCAGTATTTGATGTAACGGGGATAGGAACGCAGCATGCCGTAGGCGGTCTGGCAGGCGAACTGGATAAGGGCACGTTTGAGGATGTCGCTGTTTTTGGAGAAGTAATGCACGGTGCCGTCCTGAAATTCGGCGAGCCCCATGCCGATGGCACGGCGAGCGGCATCGCTGATGTATCCGCCCAATCCGCCGTGCGAGAGCAACCCGCCGCTCAGGAGTGTCGAGGCGCCGATGTTGAGTAGTCTGCTTCCGAATAGGTTTTTCATTCCGTTTTTTGTTTGTCGTTTAACCGTTCCACGAGGCGTCGAAGTCGTGCACGACGTCGATGAGCGCCTGGGCCATCTGCTCCTTGAAGTGCTGGATTTCGGCGGTCTGCCCCTCGGGAGATTTCATCAGGTCGATGGACTCCACGCTCATCAGATTGGTGATGTTGACGATGACCTGCTTCGGAGCAGCCGATGACAGCCGCCCCGTTCCGGAGTAGTTGCCGCCCGCTCCGCCGTCGTCATCTCCCGTAAGCCCCGTGATGCGGTTGGCATTGAAGGGCTGGGTGTCGTTGGAGTCCGGCTCGTTGGAGTATAGAGCGGCGGAGAAGCCCGCTTTGCGGAGGATGTTTTCCGCCGCCTCGGACGAACCGCCGAATACCTGCCGCAGGGTGCCGGAGAGGTTGACGAGCAGGTGGTGGACACGCTGGCGACCGGCAAGCATCTCCTGACGCTCTTTGTCGGTAGCCTGTGCTCCCAAGGTTTTCTGTACCCATACGCCCGCCTCGTTTTGCGTGAAACCGCCACGGGTGAGTTCGCCGTAGTCGAATCCGGCTTTCTCTATCAAAGCCCGGGCACCGGCAGCGCTCTCGATGGCGTCGAGGTAGCCCTGTGCCGCCGTGGCGATGTGCTTGACGGTGGTCGTGTTCTGGTAGGCGGCGTAGTCGGGCGTGTAAGAGGCTGCTATCTCCGGCAGGTCGCCGAAGGTTCTGGAGTAGGTTACTTTGCCTTGATTCTCAAACCAGAATGGCTTGTCCAATCCGAGTTTCTGCGCCGCTTCGGCCGCCGTTACCGCCTGCTGACCGTATTTGAGGGAGATGTTGTCGATAAAGGCACGTACCTCTAACGGGTCGGACATCTTGCCGAACTCGGCATAGGCGGCATTGACCCTCGACTGGCTGTCCCGACGGGCGATGGCGTTGATGGCTTCCCGGCTGTCGTCCTGACGGGCATCGCTGTAGCTGTATGACGGCGCATGGTAGACGCCTCCTCTGGATGTAGCCATGCTGGCTCCGGCTTCGGCGAAAAACGAGGTCCACCAGTTGCCGGTGAAAGCACCGATCTTATGTCCGCTGCTTTCCTCGATGGTCTTGCCGGTGGTCAGGTCGTCCACCGCCTTTTTGGTGTCGATGGCCTGCCGGTAGGTTTTGTTCAGGGCGGTGTAGAGGTCTTCGATGACCGGGTAACGGTATTTTTCGTTGGCAGTAATGTCTTCCAGTACGGCGTCTTTGGCTTTCTTGATTTGCCAGGTCTTGTAGGCTACCCAACCCAATGCACCTACCAAGGCGGCGATGCCCGCCGTGGCGGCTACGGCACCCGTACCGATGGCGCTCAAGGAACCGGCAGCCCCGACCAGACCGCCACCCGTGGCGACCTGCGAGGAGAACAGGGACGAGAATCCGGCACGGGCGGCGAACGCTCCGCCACCGCTTTGCAGCAGTGCGCGGCCCATGGCTCCCTTGCCGCTCACACCGGCAGCCTGCAAGGCCGTGACCAATGCCCGTTTGTTGCCGAAAGACAAGGCTTTGATGCCTCGTGCACTGGTCAATCCTGTAAGACCGGACACCAGCTCGACAATCGAGTTACCCGCCGCCTTTCTGCCGATGAAACCTACCGCCACGCCGACGTTGGTCAGGGCACCGGCCAACTTGAAGAGTTTCGTGGCGACGAAACCCGTGAACAGCAGTGGCTCGACCCAGTAGAAGTTGCGGGTCATCCACGAGGCGAAGTTCCCCAATACGGAGAGCAGGTTCAGGATGCCCTGACCGATGGAGGCAAGGCCGCGGGCGAACTCCCGCGAGTTGAATTTGGCGAGGAATTCTTTCAAGGTGCTGCGGATGACCGGTTCGATGAGTTCGTAGCCCTGCATGAAGGATTCCGTGAGCTGGGAGGTCATCTGGTACCACAAGCCTTTGGTGGTGTCCTGCTTGACCTGCGCCAGTTCGGTGGAGATGCCCTGCGAGGCACGGTTTTGTGAAGCAAGCGTGCGCAGTTGTCCGTAGTTGCTGACGAACATCATGGCGGCGTTGCCTCCGATTTTGCCGAAGATGGTCTGCATGTCGGCCATGGTCGCCCCCTTTTTATTCAGGTCCTCGAAGATGTCGGCCAGAGGACGCAGTTTCTCCACCTGCTTGCCGTACACGTCCTCCATGCGGGTGAATTTCACGCCCAAGCGGTCTAACGCTTCGTGCGCCTCTTTGGTGGGCTTGGCGAACCGGGTGGCCATGGCACGCAAGGCCGTACCGGCCATCGTTCCCTTGATACCCATGTTGCCGAGAACGCCGATGGCGGCGGAGGCTTCCGTGAAGTCTACGCCCGATAGGCGCAGGTAACCGGCCGCCATCTTGAAGGATTCCGCCATCTCGATGATGTTCACGTTGGCTCGTGAGACGGTGGAAGCCAGAATGTCCGCCACGGAGCCCATGCTGGTGTTCTTGATGTTGTACCCGGTCTGGATGTTGGTGGCAAGGTCGGCAATCTGCGAGATGTCGTTGTCGCCGATGAGTGCGAGGTTGGTAATCGGACGAATCGATTCGTTGATGGTCTCGATGCTCATGCCGGCCATACTCAGGAATTTGACGGCACCGGCGACTTCGATGGCGGTGAACTTGGTCTCTACGCCGATGCGCCGGACATAGCGGGCCATGCGGTCGAAACGCCCCTCAAAGGTCGCCAAATCGGAATCGGCGACTCGCAGGATGCTGTGCGCCGACTGCATGATGTTGGAGTATTCGACGGCTTCGGTGAGTTGCGTGCGCAGGAAGTTGTAGGCCATGTAGGCGTTCACCATCCCGGCCATCGGAAGGTTGCGCCACGAGGGTGCTTTGGAGTATTGGATGCGGTTGATGGCGGCACGGCGCTTGTTCCCGTAGACGGTGTCGTTGAACGCCGTCCGGCGGCGCATGGCGGTCAGGGCTTGCGTGGCGTTGCGCCGCCGCTGGGTCTCTTCCGCCCGTAGGCGTCTTTTCTCTGCGGCAGCCTCTTCCCGTCGGGTACGTTCGGCGATTTTGCGCAACTCCCGGTCGGCACGGCTGCGCTCCGCCTCCTTGCGGCGGGCGGCTCGTTCAGCGGCACGGATTTCCGACATCTGGCGGAAGGTCTCTACCTGCAAGGCGGATTTTTCTTTCGCCTGCCGCATGCGCTGGCGGTTCATGGCGTCATCCGTATAGAGCCGCTTGGTGAGTGCCGCCTGCTCTTTCTCGGGTAGCATGAACGGAGCGACCGGCGCAAACGGCGGACGCACGACTGTGCCGACGGCAGCAGTTCCGGCACCGGGCGATGCCGTGGTCAGGTTCAGAGGCATGGAGGTGGCACCCCGGATGTTACCGAGCAACGAGAGGATTTCCTGCAAGCGGCTTCGGGCGATGTCGGTCTTGATGTTGACCTCACGTCCCCGCTCCAGATGGGCAAGGGCGGAGTTGATTTTACCGATGGAACGGGTTACCCTCCGCTGGGTGTCCATCACGCTCTTGACCGCCGAGGCGGCACTCTTTCTCGCTGCGCTCTGCTGTTCGTCTAATTTCTTTTGGTTGACTAATTTCTGTGTCTGGCTGCGGAGCGCACGACCGTCGATTTTCTCGCCGGGGTTGATGGTCAGGCGGATGCCTTGCGTCAGCTCCCTGATTTCTGTCAGTAGGCTTTTGACTCCCTCCAACCGCTTCTCGGTGTCACCGGTCTTGACCGCCAATTCGAAGTTGAAGTCTTTCTTTCGGCCGTTTTTGCCCCGGAAGGTTTTTTCCACGGCCTGCATCATCTCGTTGATGTTGTATACGACCGGAGCGAAGCTCGCCCGGCCCTTGCTCAGTTTCTCGACGGCATTGGCGAAGGCGGTCACCTGCTCGGTTCCCTCCGTGGCATTGACTTTTATGTCGTAGTAGACTTCGTAGTTCTGCGATTGGGCCATGTATAGCGTGTTTACATCCGGTTAAAGAATAGTCCTTTCCGACTGCCGGGGACTGAAAACGACAGCCCCCGCAGTCGCAAGGGCTACGGGGGCTTCGGCGGACGAGGTCAGGCGGAAGGAGGTGGCAGGCTAAGACGGGATACGAGCACCTGCTGATGGAGCCAGAGTGCCTCTTCAGATAGCGAGGCGAACTCCTCGTCCGTGATGGCATCGACGTTCACACCCGGGAAGTAGTGGCGGATATAAATCAGCCGTTGACGAATCCGCTGGTCGTCACGTACCGCCCAGGTGTCTATCAGTTTACCAGCAGGCTCTGACGGGTGGTGATAATCTCCGAGAGTTGTCCCATCAGGCCGAACAGGAACAGCGATTCGTTGTCCACTAACTCTTTGTCGCCGTCGAGGAAGCAGTCGCGGGCAAGGGTTCGCATGGCGTTCACCTCGTCTTTCTTCGAGGCGGCCATGAATTTCGAGAACTGCGGGAAGGTCGGCTCGCCCATGTAGGCGATGTAGAAC
The DNA here is from genome assembly GCA_023665825.1 of Alistipes senegalensis. Lineage (GTDB taxonomy): Bacteria > Bacteroidota > Bacteroidia > Bacteroidales > Rikenellaceae > Alistipes > Alistipes senegalensis_A. The sequence goes on from JAMPDE010000003.1 coordinate 39,656, forward strand.
TCTTTCTCGCCGCACTCGGTATCTCCGAACACGACCATCGGATAGACCTTGCGGACCTTTTTCTCGGCTTTCAGCGACGCCGCTTTTTCTTTAATCTGGGCTTCCTGTTCCAGCGTAAGATTCTTTTCTTCCATTTTGCGCAATATTTGGTTACGAAAAAGAATAGCGGACTTCTGAAAGAAAGGTTTATAGTTTTATTGCCGATAAAATTTCTGACAGCGAGGAGTCTGTCGCAATCGCACGAGACGGTAATACTAAAAATCAAGTAATAATTATTGGAATATATATTGTGGATAAGGTTATTATCATTATATTTGCATCGTTATCATCATGTGTGATAATGATGCAAATGATAGAAAACGAGATGATATGAGTAAAACGATATCCATAGCAGGTGTTCCTGTCGCTCTTGTCGCAATCGGTCGGGAGAGCCTTAAAGGACTGAGCCTGGATTTGTTGTTGAGTTTCCGATTTTACAGAGCGGAGTTCAACCGTCATTCGTTGTGCATGGCCGAATGGATAGACTCCTCCCGTTCTTATACGCCGACCCAATACGCTCGCACGGCCGCTTCGGTCGAGCGAATTTTGAACATCCCGGTCGTGTTCCTTTTGCAGGCAGCGCCGTTCTACATCAGACAACGGCTTATTGAGCAAGGGGTGTATTTTGTCATCTCCGACCGATATGTGTTTCTCCCCGGAGTGCTTATCAACGAACGTGTCAGGAAAATCCGAAATACGGGACAGCAGTTATCTCCGGCGGCTCAGTATATTCTGTTGAATTTTTTGCTCCGTCGGGATGTTCGGGAGTTTACCATTCAGGAAATGCAAGCGCGGACTCCGTATAACTATTTGGCTGTATCGCGTGCAGTCAATGAATTGGAAGAAAAGCAGTTGCTGCAAGGTCGAAAAGAGTGGAAAACGAAACTGATATATTCTCCCATATCCCGTAAGGAGTTATGGCAGAACGCTCAGCCTTATTTGACATCGCCGGTTAAGAAAACGCTCTACTCGAATGAACCGGGTAATTCTCCGTCCTATGTCGGAGGTATCAGTGCATTGTCCCATTATTCGTTCCTGAACCCTGATGACCAGACCACGTTGGCTATATGGGAACGGGATTTTGCTCCGGAAAGTCATTCCTACACGGAATGGGAATCGTCGGACTTCAAATATAAGATTGAGATATGGAAGTATCCGCCGGAAATGGGAATCGGACAAGGTGAATATGTGGACAGGTTGTCGTTGTATCTGTCCTTACAGGAAGATAAAGACCCGCGTGTGGAAAAGGAATTGGAAAATATAATCGATGAAATATGGCAGTAAAAGGATTGGATAGGTTCAAGGAGTATTTCTTGGACTTCAAGGACAACTATGTGATTATCGGCGGTACGGCATGCAGCGTCATTCTGCGCAATGCCGATATGCAGCCTCGGGCGACGAAGGATATCGACATGATTCTCGTCGTGGAACGGATGACGCCGGAATTCGGACGTCGGTTTTGGGCGTTTATCCACGACGGCAATTATGAAATGAGGGAGCGGAAACGGGATGAAGGGAAGGAACCCGTGCCGGAACTGTTCCGGTTTTATAAACCCCGGAACGACGGATTCCCTTATCAAATCGAGTTGCTGTCCAGACAGCCGGAAGTGCTTTCCGTGCCGGAGAGTTTTCATCTGACACCGATACCCGTCGGAGAGGATGTGTCGAGTTTGTCCGCCATACTGATGGATGAGGAGTTTTACCACTTTGCATTGGCACACAGCACGATGGAAGATGAACTGCACGTAGCCGATACGATAGGTCTGATTTGCTTGAAGATGAAGGCATACCTGAATCTTTCCGAGCAGGAACCGCCTGCGCACAGTAGCGATATCCGGAAGCACATGTCCGATGTGTTCAAACTGATGGCAAGCGGTTATATCGCAGAGCCGGTTGCGTTATCCGGGATTATGAAGAAAGATGCGGCTGCGTTCGTGGCAAAGATGGAGTCCTTGATGCCCAACCAGCCGTTGCAGGACAGCATTCA
>JAMPDE010000004.1 GCA_023665825.1 Alistipes senegalensis
AATGGGGAACATTAATATGTTGTTGTCTTTCTTTCATTAATTAAGGATTTTATATCCTCAATTATAATGAAAAATTTACACAGTACAAATTTTTCTTGAAAGTATGGTTAAGATACTGAATTCAACACCTGTTTTTTCTTTTATTATTCGACAATACCCAACTCTTTGAGGTAAACCTCGATTTGCTTGTCCAGATCGGCGCGCTGGGCTTCGAGTGCTTTGATCTCCGCCATGACAGCCTTGATGTCGATAGGCTCTTCCTCCTCGAACGTGTCGACGTAACGCGGGATATTGAGATTATAGTCGTTGTCGGCAATCTCCTGCAGAGTGGCGCAGTGGCTGTATTTCTCGATCTTCTCGCGATTGCGATAGGTCGATATGATCTTCTGGATATGTTCGGGGCGCAGTTTGTTTTGCGTCTTCACCTTCTCGAATTCACGCGACGCATCGATAAAGAGGATGTGGTCGTCCTGTTTGCGGCACTTTTTCACGACAACAATGCAGGTCGGAATGCTCGTGCCGTAGAAAATGTTGGCCGGTAAACCGATAATTGTGTCAATATAGTTCTTTTTTTCAATCAGGAACCGGCGTATCTTGCCTTCTGCCGCCCCGCGGAACAGCACGCCGTGAGGTGCTACGCACGCCATCGTGCCGCCGTCGTTGAGATGGTAGATCATATGCAGAATAAATGCGTAGTCGGCCTTCGACTTCGGGGCCAACACACCCGCCATACTGAAACGGTCGTCGTTATTGAACTTGTCGGCAGCGCTCCAGTCGGCCGAGAAAGGCGGATTGGCCACGACGGCGTCGAACTGCCGGTCGCCGAACTCGTCGGCTTCGAGCGTATCGCCGTTTCGGATGTCGAAATCGTTGTATTTGATGCCGTGAAGCAGCATATTCATGCGGCAGAGATTGAAGGTCGTCGGATTCTTCTCCTGACCGAAAATCTCGTCGGCCTTGCCGCTTCTCGCCGTGCGCAGCAGCAGCGAGCCGCTGCCGCAAGTGGGGTCATAAACCGTTTTCAGACGCTGTTTGCCCGTGATGACGATTTCGGCCAGAATCTCGCTCACCTCCTGCGGCGTGTAGAACTCGCCGGCTTTCTTGCCCGCTCCGGCCGCGAATTGCCCGATCATGTATTCGTAGGCATCGCCGAGAATGTCGATATCCTGTGCTTCGTTCAGGCCGAAATCGATGCCGTTCAGCGCGACGAGCACGTCGCTGATAAGCCGGTTTTTGTCGTCGGCCGTCTTGCCGAGCTTGGGCGACGCAAGGTCGATATCCGAAAACAACCCGCCGAAATCCTCCTCGCTCTCCTGTCCAATCGTGCTGTCTTCGATCTTTTTGAGCGACCGTTCGAGTGACGGGAGAATGTTCTCCTTGCGGTCGATCATGGCGATGATGGTCGAGTAGAGATATTCCGGCTCGACGAAGTAACCCAAATCCTGCACGCAGGCCTCTCGCAAGTCGGCTTTCAGCTCCTCGTCATCTCCGGCCCATACCTCCCGGAACGTGGTGCCGTCATCCCGCAATTCTTCGTTGGCGTACAGCTCGATTTTCTCGGAGAGGTATTTATAGAAAATGAATCCCAGCGTGAAGTACATGAAATCGCTGGCAGACATGTTGCCGCGCAGGGTGTTGGCGACCATCCATAGCTGGCCGCGCAGTTTTTGTTGAAGTTCTTCGCTCATATTTTTCGATATTTTATTATTCCCAGTTGAATGTTTCGATGATCGCGCGCAGTTTTCCGATAACACGTTTCAAGATGTTGCGGCGCTCTTTGAGTCCGACTTTCTTCTCCTTGATGGCCGATTGAATGATTTCGGGCTTCTCGCGCTGCAGGTAGTCGTATTGTTCGAGGTATTCCCGCAAGGCCTCGCGCGACAGCCCCTCCTCTTCGGCCAAAGAATCGATTGCTCGATTGCGGGCCTCCGATACATAGTTCGTCAAGCGGGTTTCGAGGTCGATCGAACCGTCGGCTTTCGCCCGATTGAATCCCGCCTTGTCGTTGTCGACATGCTGACGGATAAACCCGTCGATGAGCATCGCCTTGTTGCGCATCGAGGCATCGCGAATCATCGTGTCGATAATCTGCCGGCGTTTTTCGTCGTAGTCTTCGCTTTCGGGATTCAGGTTTTCGATCAGAGCAAGAATGTAGGCGACATTAATTACGTCGCTGTGCAACAGCTCCAGACAGAAGTCGATGTCGTCGATTCTTTCTATCTCGGGTTGCTCCGCATCTTTTTTCGCCTGACGGTCTTTCCCTTCGCCCGTATGTCCGATGGCGATGTCGAGGTATTTGGAGCGGAAATCCATGTACTCCTGCTCCGTCATGATCAGACACGGATCGTCCGCTTCGTACTCTTCGTAGATCTGCGCTTCGATCTTGCCGCGAATGATTTCGCGGAACGCCAACACGAACTCGCGTTTTTCGGGTTCGCTCTTCAAGGCATCGACGTAAGCAACCGTAGGATACTTTTGCAGGAAGGCCTCCATTTTGAGGTTGAGCGCCTTGCGCACCTTCTCGAATGGTTCGCGAATGATGTACTCGTTCGGCTTATTATTGCTGAAGAGTTTAATCGCCGCATCGACGTTGGCTTTCAAATCTCGGAAGCAGACGATTTTGCCGAAACGCTTTTTTTCGTTCAGTACGCGGTTCGTGCGGCTGAATGCCTGCAACAGGCCGTGATACTCCAGATTCTTGTCGACATAGAGCGTATTGAGCCGCTTGGCATCGAAGCCCGTGAGGAACATACCGACGACGAGCAACAGGTCGAGCGGCTTCATGTCCTTCCGGCGCTTCTTCATGCGCTCGTTCACATCGTCGTAATAGGCACCGAAATTATCCGTCGTGAAGCCGGTGCCGAACATGCCGTTGTAATCGTCCATGATCGCCTGCAACTCGTCGGCCTCGACTTTCGCGTTGGCGAACCCCTGATTCATGCCCGTCTGGGCATCGTCCTGACTGGCGTTGGCGGCATAAGTGAAGATCGCGCCGATTCGGATTTTCGGGTTCAGCTCCTTGAAAATTTTGTAATACCGGAGCAACATCGGTACGGACTGAATGGCGAACAACGCGTTGTACTCCCCGTCGAATGTCGATTTGTTGTAGTTGTTGAGAATGAACTGCGCAATCTCCCGCATGCGGGCTTCGTTTTCATAATCGGCAGTCGTGTCGCCGGCATAATACTCGACCAGAAATCCCAAAACGTTCTCGTCGGCAATGGCATCTTGTATCAGATACTTATGCAGGCAGTTCCCGAATACCTCGGCCGTCGTATGTTCCTGCTTGGCATTCTCGGTGAAGATGGGCGTCCCCGTGAAGCCGAAAATCTGTAAGTCCTTAAAGAAGTTGACGATATTTTTGTGGCAGTCGCCGAAGTGGCTGCGGTGGCATTCGTCGAAGATCATCACCACTTTCTTGTCGCGAATCCCCTGCAAATGCTTGTTGTAATAATCTTTCGTGACAGCACAGTTCAGTTTCTGAATCGTCGTGATGAGGATTTTCGAATCGCCGCTCAACCGCTTGATAAGCTCGTAGGTGTTGTCCGTACCGTCGACCGCTCCGGGCTCAAATGCCTCGTACTCGCTTTGGGTCTGCGTATCCAAGTCGTGTCGGTCGACCACGAACAGCACTTTGTCCACGCCGTCGATTTCCGACACGAGCTGCGCCGCCTTGAACGAGGTCAATGTTTTGCCGGCACCTGTCGTATGCCACACATACCCGTTCTTGTTGGTATTCTGCACCCGGTCGAGAATCTTTTCCACAGCGTAGAACTGGTAGGGGCGCAGCACCATCAGACATTTTTCGCCCTCGTGCAGGACGACGTACTTGCTGATGATCTTTCCCAGCGTACATTTGTCGAAAAAGAAATTGGCGAACATGTTCAGGTCGTTGAACGCCCGGTTTTCGGCATCCGTCCAGTTGAAAGTGAATTTATAGCCGCCGTTCGGGTTGTTGGCGAAATAGCGGGTGTTCACACCGTTGGAAATCACAAAAATCTGAATATAGTCGAACAGCCCGTAAAACGAGGTCTTGTGATAGCGTTGCACCTGATTGTAAGCCTGCTTCAACTCGACGCCCCGCTTTTTCAACTCGACCTGCACCAGCGGCAACCCGTTTATTAGAATCGTCACATCGTAGCGGCACTTCCTGCGCCCTTCGACCGTAATCTGGTTCGACACTTGAAACTCATTCTGACACCACTTCCGCTGGTTGAGAAACTCTACCCAGATGCGCTGCCCGTCTTCGGTTTCCAGCGGATAGAGGTCGCGCAGTTTCTTCGCCTTCTCGAACCGCGTACCACCTTCGAGATAGATGAGAATCTTATCGAATTCCTTGTCGGTGAACTCCGTGCGACCGATCGAGTCGAGCGCTTTCCGGTTGTGTTTCTCCAGCTGGATTTTGAAATTCGCTTTCAGGTTCTCTTCTTCCTTGATAACGACGCGCTCGTAGCTGTTTTCCACGAGCGTCTTTATCAATCCATTCTCTAATGCGGCTTCGCTTTGGGTCGTCATATAGGCTAATTTATATACAAATATAGTAAATTTAATCCTTAATGTAAATTTCACCTCAAACCACAACATGAACCGAACCGCACGGCCCGGAAAATCGCCCCGCTCACACCGCGTTTTCGGCACGCCCGAACAAAAATCTGTTCGGTCGGTGAACGTATCTCGTTTTTTTTCGCTACTTTTGCGCTTATTACGGCTGATTTTTATGAGAAAATTGCTACTTTTCATCATACCGATCGTCGCGTTTCCGGCTGCCGCGCTCGCACAACAATTCTGCAACGTGACAGGTCGAATTCTTGTCGAGGATTCCGAAATTCCGATCGGTGAAGCAGTGGTCGAAGTACCCCATCACGGGCTGTGGGCCGTTTCGGACAAGGACGGCAGATTCGTCGTACGCGGCGTTCCGCGCGGGAAAACCGGCTTCGTCATCTCCTGTCTCGGCTATGCGACGACCGAAGTGGAAGTCGATGTCATCGCGGGCATGGACGGGTTGGATTTCCATCTTCCCGAAGAAAACCTCGCGCTGGAAAGCGTCGTCGTAACGGCCCGCGAGGTGCCCGATGCGATGGCCACTTCGCGCACGGTCGGCGAAAAGGCGATCGAACACCTGCAAATGGTCAATGCGTCGGATATTTCGGCCCTCTTGCCGGGCGGCAAGACCGTCAACCCCGACCTGACGCAGAACCTGCCGTTCTCGCTGCGCGACGGCGGTGCCCCGTCGGTCGGCAACGCTTCGTTCGGCACGGCCGTCGAAGTCGACGGCGTGCGCCTCTCGACCAACGCATCGCTGGGCGATATGACCGGCGCCAGCACCCGCAACATCGCTTCGACCAACATCGAGTCGATCGAAGTCATCACGGGCGTTCCATCGGCCGAATACGGCGACATCTCGTCGGGTATCGTGAAGCTCAAAACCCGCAAGGGCAGAACGCCCTACACCGTAACGCTCGCGACCAATCCGCGTACGAAACAAGCCTCGTTCTCGAAAGGTTTCGATTTGGGCGGCCGCAACGGCGTGCTCAATACCAACGTCGAATATACACGGGCGACGAAAAATCCCACCTCGCCCTACACCTCCTATTCGCGGGCCGGGCTTTCGCTCAACTACCACAACACATTCGCCCGCACGGTGCGGTTCGATTTCGGTCTGACCGGCAATCTCGGCGGCATGAACACCAAAGACGACCCCGACGCCCCGAACGGCGAATGGCAGAAGGTGAAAGACGACGCCGTGCGCGCGTATACGACCGTCAACTGGCAGCCCAACCGCAAAGGGCTGACGAGCCTCGATTTCAGCGTGTCGGTCAACTACCGCAACAACCACGACCGGCAGCGGCTGCACCCGATCACGGGAACTACGACCTCCGCCGTGCACGCCATGACGCAGGGCTACTACTTCGCCGACATTCTGCCGTCCGATTACTTCGCCACGAAGAACATCGACTCGCGCGAACTGAACTACGCCGCCGGGCTGAAAGCCTCGTGGCTCTACTCGTGGGGCGGCGTGCACAGCCACACGAAACTCGGCGTCGACTGGCGGGCCGAAGGCAACGTGGGCGACGGCGAATACTACGACGACCCCGCGACGGCGTCGAACGGCTACCGGCCGCGTCCCTACACCGACATCCCCTACATGCACAATCTGGCCGCTTATCTCGAAGAGATGCTGACCCTGCCGATCGGCTCGACCACGCTGCAGCTGATGGCCGGTCTGCGTGCCGAAAAGACAATCATCAAGCATTCGGATTACAAAAATACCAGCAACTTCTCGCCCCGTTTCAACCTGAAATACCGCATCGCCGACTGGCTGACCGTACGCGCAGGCTGGGGCATCACCGAGAAACTGCCGTCGTTCAATATCCTCTACCCCAATCCGAAATACCGCGACTACGAGGTATTCAGCCACAAGTACGGCGAGCAGATGGCTTCGGTCTATTACACGCAGCCCTACTCGATCCTATACAACCCCGACCTGCGGTGGCAGCGCAACCGCAACTCCGAAGTGGGCGTCGATTTCCGCGCCGGACAGACGCGGGTTTCGTTGGTCGGCTACTTCAACCGTACGACCCACCCCTACGAATTGAGCGAATCCTACGCACCGTTCACCTACCGCACGATGCAGTTCCCCACGAGCGGGAACCACAACCTGTCGGCGATTCCGGCCAACCCGATCTTCAAGGTCGACAGCCAGACGGGCGACTTGTTCGTACGCGACGGTGACGACCCCTCGACCGGCTGGGTACAGATGGAGGAGAAACAGCGCGTCACCCGCTTCGTGCAGAACACGCAGCAGGCCAACGGTTCGCCCATCGACCGCATGGGACTGGAATTCGTCGTCGAATTTCCGCGCATCCAGCCCATCCGCACCGACCTGCGGCTGGACGGCGCCTACGGCTACACGCACTACGTCAACGACGGCGAGTGGTGCTACACGCCCAACAGTTCGACGGGCAATCAGTTCTTCCCCTACGTGGGCATCTACCCCGACACGGGCGGTGCGACCATCACCTACAACGGCCGCACGACGCACCGGCTCGATGCCAATCTGACCGCCACGACGCACATTCCGTCCATTCGGATGATTATTTCGCTGCGACTGGAAGCCACGCTGCTCCGCCGTCAGCAAAACCTCTCGGAGTGGAACGGCAAACCCTATGCGTTCAACGTCAGCGAAGACGGCAAGACCCCTGCGGACGGCAATATCTACGACGGCAACAGCTACACGGCCATTTGGCCCGTCGCCTACATGGACATGGACGGCAACCGCCACCCGTTCACCGACGCCGAGCGCAACGACCCCGCATTCGCCAGCCTGATGCTGCGTTCGGGCAACGCCTACCACTACCGGCTGTCCGACTACAACCCCTATTTCTCGGCCAATTTGAGCGTCACGAAAGAGATCGGCGACCACGTTTCCATCTCGTTCTACGCCAACAACTTCACCAATTCGCGCAAGTACGTGCGGCCCTATGCCGGAGGCACGGGCGGTATCTTCACGCCCGAATTCTACTACGGATTGACGGTTCGCATCAAATTCTGAAACCATGAGAAACCTATTTATTAAATATACGGGAGAGCTGATGACGGTCGCGAAGAACACCGTTTCGACGAAGGTCGGAGCAATGCTGCTGGCGACGGTCTTGGCAGTGTCCTGCACCTCGTTCGACGACGCGAGCCCGTACGACGGCGACCTCGCGACGCTCGAAATCGCAAGCGTCTATCCCGCCGGTTACGCATCGGCCGAAGCGATCGAAGTCAAGGCGACCGAACTCACCAACGGCAACTATTACGTTGCGAAAACCGACGACAAGGGTTGCGCGACGTTCCGCATTCCGCGCGGCGCGTATCGTATTACCCTCGCCGAACAACGCGGAGAAGAGATCTTCAACGGCACGATCGAAGAAGTCCGGCTCACGAGTTCGGGCAAGAAAGCGGTAAAACTCGAATTGCCCGTATTCCTGTCGATTTCCGGCAAGATCGTCATCAAGGAGATTTATTGCGGTTCTTGCCTCAAAACGCCCCACGACGGTAAAGTGAGAAACGACCAGTACGTCATCCTGCACAATAACGACAGCCGAACGCAATACCTCGACGGACTGTGCTTCGGCACCATCGCTCCGTATACATCGAACAGCACCAACAACTGGGTGAAAACCGGCAGCGACGGACAGCTCGTCTTTCAGGAGTTCGCTCCTATCATCGAGTGCGTCTGGCAGTTTCAGGGCACGGGCACCGATTTCCCGCTTGCTCCGGGCGAAGATGCCGTCATCGCCATTCGCGGTGCGGTCGACTTCACGCAGGATTTTCCGCTGTCGGTCAACCTCAACCAACCCGACTATTTCGCGACATTCAGCCGGTTGCATTTCGATAACGAAAACAACTATCTCACGCCGGGCGACAAGATTCGTCCCGAACGCATTCTGCGGATGCTCAAAAAAACCGGCGTTTCATCGGGCTACTTCATTTCCGAGCAATCGCCTGCGATCGTGATTTTCCGACCGGAGGAGGGCTTCGATTTCGAGGCCTACCTCAACGACGACAGCCAGTGCGTAGCCACCGACCCCGCAGGCAGTACCAAGTGCGTCAAAGTGCCTTGGGAGTGGATTCTGGACGGTGTCGAGGTCTTTTACAGCACCAACAACCACAAACGGCTGAAACCCGAAGTCGACGCGGGCGCATTCCTTTTCTCTGCCCTCTATCAGGGGCACACCATCCACCGCAAGCTGGACGAAAAGGCCACTGCCGCCGCCGGACACGAAATCTATGTCGACACGAACAACTCGTCGGACGACTTCTACGAACGTCCGACCCAATCCCTGCACCGATAATCCTATGAAACGATTCATTGCCATACTGATCTTCGGAGCCGGTCTGCTGACGTGCGGGACGGCCGCCGCACAGAACAACAGTACGTTGGTGCCGCGCGAAGAGGAACGCGCCATCTGGCAGCGGGCCAACGAACGCGTCGCCGCCATGAAAGCGGCGCTGAAAGCTGCGAAACAGGCCGCCGCAAAAGCCGAACAGGAACGTGTCGCCGCCATGAAAGCAGCCCAGCAGGCCAAGAAACAAGCGGCCGAAACGGCGAAACAACAGACCGAACAAGCGGAACAGGAACGTCTCGCGACGGTGAAAGCGGCCGAACTGCAGGAAAAACAGCAGGCCGAACAAGCACGTAAACAGGCTCAACAGGAGGAACAGCAGCGCGTCGCGGCCTTGAAAGCGGCCGAACTGGAAAAACAGCGGGCCATCGAACTGGCACGCCGTCAGGCCGAGCAGGCCGAACGCGAACGCATCGCCGCCATCAAAGCGGCCGAACTGCTGGAACGTCAAGCTGCCGAAGAAGCGCGCCGCAAGGCCGAACTCGAAGAACAGCAACGACTTGCTGCGCTCAAAGAAGCAGAACTGGCTGCTATCCGCAAGGAGCAGGAGCAGATCGCCGCTATCAAGGCTGAACGCAAAGCAGCGGAGGAAGCCGCACGCAAGGCCGAGCAGGAACGTGCCGCCCAGCTGAAAGCCGCCCAAAAAGCCGCCGACAAGGCGAAACGCGAACGCATCGCCGAAATCAAGGCCGAGCGCAAGGCCGAAGAACGGCTCATTCAGGCCGAGAAAGAGCGGACGCTCGCTTCGCTGAAAGCGGCCAAAGAGACGGCCCGACAGATTCAGAAAGAGCGTATCGCCGCCATTCGGTCGGAAGAACAAGCCGACAAGCAGGCTTTCCGCCGGTCGGAACGACAGTATGCCGCCTCGTTGAAGGCGAAACAGCAAGCTGCCGACAGCACCGAGCAGGAGCGCATCGCCGCTATCGTTGCCGAGCGCAAAGCCGAACAGCAGCGTATCGAGGCATTGCGGAATCCCCAAACGGCAGAGGGCGAAACCGCCGAACTGCCGAAACAGCAGCGCATCGCTGCCGTCAAAGCCGAACGCAAAGCGGCAGAGTTGGCCGCACGCAAGGCCGAGCAGGAACATGCTGCGTCGCTGAAAGCGGCGCAACGGGCTGCCGAACGCACCGAACAGGAGCGTATCGCCGCTGTCAAGGCCGACCGTAAACCGGCGGAACAAGCTGCCCGCCAAGCCGAGCAACAACGCATCGAGACGGCCGAAAAGCCTGCACGTACGAACGAAGCATTCGCAGCACGCCACCAACCGATCGAACAGCCGGCCGGCGACCGCCTGCAAGCCGTACGGCACAAACGTTTCGACGACGTACAGCGTCGCAATGCGTGGTACGAGGGCGTCAATGCCGCCGGTATCCGCCAAGACGACGAGAGCTACTCCTATGCCGAAATTTTCGGCCGCAAGGACTGCGGCGGATTCACGGACTACTCCGATTCGGACGACAGCTGGACGTTCGGCGCACGCACCGAATCCATCCGCCATTTCGACCGCATCTCGTTCGCCGGCCGTTTCGAGTACGACTACTTCGACGGCAACAATATGTGCGGGTCGATGTTCATGCAGCCCGGCTACTATCCGGTCGACATCCTCGAATTCACGCCCGGACGCAAGGTACGCGAAGACTACGCTTTCACGGGCGCCTTGTCGGCCGAGCTCGCCGAGCACTGGACGGGCGGTCTGCGGGCCGACTTCGCGGCAGGCAACTACGCCAAACGCAAAGACCTGCGCCACAAGAACAAACGGCTCGATTTCGAGATCGTGCCGGGTATCCTCTACCACCGCGACAACTGGGCCGTCGGCGCCGCCTACATCTTCGACAAGAAGAGCGAGCGCGTCGAAGCCGAAGAGATCGGCATCTCGGCCGAACCCTACGAAGCGTTCTTCGACAAGGGGCTGGCCTACGGCACGCTGGAACGCTGGGACGGCAGCGGCATCCACCTCAACGAAACGGGTTTGAGCGGTTTTCCGGTCAAGGAACTGACGCACGGCGTATCGCTGCAAGGTTCGTGGGGCCCCTACTACGCCGACGTCACCTACCGCCACCGCAGCGGCGAAACCGGCGAGAAAGACACGCACATGCACGACTTCACGACGTCGCAGGTAACGGCGCACGGCGTCGCCGCATTCCGCACAGCACGCGCCATGCACACCGCACGCCTGCGGTTCGACTGGATGTCGCAGGAGAACGACGAACACATGCTCCGACGCGAATCGGTCAACGGCATTCCTACGGTCTTCGACTTGGGTTCGCTGCCCATCTTCGCACGGCGCGGCCTCGATTTGAGCGGTGAATACCAGTTGCAGCAAGGACGCACCGACCTGCGGGCCGGATTGGTCTACGAACGGCTCTCCCGCCGGTCGACGCTGCTCTACCCCTACTTCCGCGAGCAGACCTTGAACGCCGTCACGCTCTTCGCACGGGCCTGCGTGTCGTACATGGCATGGGAATTCAGCGGCGAGGCCGACTTCCGCAAGGGCGGTTTCTCGGAGCAGGCCCGCGCAGAAGCAACCCCGCTGACCCCGAGCGAGTATCCCTTGCAACTGACCGATTATTACAACTACACGAACGAGTATCTCACGGCACCGCGCTTGGGCATCGGCGTAGGGGCCCGCTATTACCTCAACGAGTTCTATTTCGACCTCTCGACGCGCTATGAACATGGATTCGGACTCGATTTCATTCCGCGTGCGCATCGCGTAGGGGTGCAACTCTCGGTAGGATACATTTTCTGACGACGAAAAACAGAGCGACTATGAAAAAACTTTTGATATTCGCCGCATCGACCGTCCTGCTGGCGGCCGGTTGTTCCAAAGACGGCGACGGCACGGTGAACTACGGGTCGAAGCCCATCGTCATCGACCCGACGATCGCCGACCCGGAACTTTTCCCGAAAACGGCGACCCGCGTAACGGATACCGACTTCGAGAACGGCGACCGAATCGGCGTCACCATCCGGCTGGACGGCCAAACCTTCGTCAGCAACCGCGAATTCACGTTCGACGCCGCGACGGAGCTTTTCACCGCTTCGGGCGCACGGTGGTACGACGATGCCAACCGGACATCGGAATTGTCGGCCTACTATCCCTATCGGGAAGGAGGCGCCGCACCCGCCGAGTTTTCGGTGCTGGCCGACCAGACCGGCGACAACTACAAGGCGTCGGACTTCATCGCCGGCATCAAGCCGGAGGTTCGGCCCGACAAGAAGGTCGACCTGATTTTCAAGCACAAAATGGCGCGCCTGATCGTCAAAGTCGAAAACGAAACCGATTCCGACATCACGGAGATTCTGTTCACGGGAACCATCGGCACGGGATGCTATGACTGCACGACCGGTGATTTCAGCGTCAAGGCCGATGCCGAACTGCTCGATATCAAGGCCTGCGAACGCCGCAAAAACGAACTCTATTACGCCCTGCTCATTCCGCAAAACGGCGTGGAAATCACGGCAGCCGTAACTACTGCCGACGGCGAAGAGCGCGAAGCGACCATCGAGGACCCGAAAACCGGTTTGGCTGCGGTCGATTTGGTATCGGGTTGCAACCGTGTCTTGAATATGGAGGTTCTGCCGGACGGTTTGCGCATCCAGTTGAGCGGCGAAATCGACCCTTGGCTGGATGGCGAGGACATCGACACCGACAACGGGGATGACTCCGAAAACCCCGACGACCCCGCTGGAAACACGATTTCGTGGGGGGGGGAAACTTACAAAATCGTAACGTTGAAAGATGGCCGCACATGGATGGCCGAGAATCTGCGCCATGTACCTGATGTATTTACGGACAAAACCCCGTCGAGCGACCCGGCGGACGGGAAGGGCATCTGGTATCCTTGCGGCCTTGACAAAAAACCGAATCCCGATCTTGTCAATACATATGGACTTATTTACAGCTATCCCGTGTTGCTGGGAATAACGGAAGGCGGATTGACAGCCGAGAACTACGACAAATACGAAGGTGTTCAAGGCATTTGCCCCGACGGTTGGCATATCCCGACTAAAACGGAATGGCTGAAACTGGCAGGTCAAGGGAGCGGCGGACTTTCGGATCCGACATCCCCGTATTTCGAGGCAGCGCAACAAGGTGCACCTATCCCTGCCCTCAATAAAGACGGATTCAATTTGAGCGGCTGCGGTTACATCAATGCTGCAAACACCACAGCCAAGCCGGCTTACATGGCCAACGCATCAGTTGCAGATGCAACAGCTTACGGTATGGGATATTATGCCGGTTCGACGGCTTATCAAATTACCTACAACACAGCTGGAGACCCGACGAGCGGCATTAAGAACATCCAATATTATGCTGCCATGCTGACATATAATAAGAATTTCAACCGATTGCAGACTGCTGTCCAAGGTGCCTATGGCGGTGCCCCCGTCCGTTGCATCAAGAATGCCGAATAGCACATTCCGCGCATAAACCGACCGACGCGAGGGAAGCCTGCTACGAAAGAGACGAAAAGCAGCTTCCCTCGTGCGGTTTTCCGAAAAAGAAACACACAAACAACACAACCCAAGCTACACCATGAAAAAATCCCCCAACTACGCGAAACACCTCCTGCAATGGGGTGTTCTCGCCGCAATCGCAGGAACGATCGTCTGGGCCAAGCTCGCCGAAAAACCCGTCGATGTCGAAAAATTCTGCCCGTTCGGCGGTTTGCAATCGCTCGGCAGTTATTGGGTCAACCACTCGCTGGCCTGCTCGATGTCGATGCTCCAAATCATGATGGGCATCGTGCTCGTCGCCGGCGTCGTCCTCTTCTCGAAACTTTTCTGCGGATACCTCTGCCCGCTGGGCACGCTCGGCGAAACGATGGGACGGCTCGGCCGCAAACTCCGCGTGCAACGCGACATCCCGCAGAACAGCGTGACCGACAAACTCCTGCGCGCAGTGAAATACGTGCTGCTCTTTACGATTCTCTACAACACGCTCGCCACCAGCGAATTGTTCTGCAAGAAAATCGACCCCTACTATGCAATGGCAACCGGTTTCAAGGGTGAAATCGTGCTGTGGGCATCGCTCACGTCCATCGCCCTGTTGTTCTTGGGCGGGCTGTTCGTGCGGATGTTCTGGTGCCGGTACATCTGTCCGCTCGGCGCATTGAGCAACGCCTTCAAATCGACCGCTTCCATTCCGAGCGTACTGGCGATAGCCGCCCTGTTCGTGCTGTCCATCGTGTTCACGGGCCGGTGGACGTGGATTCTCGCCCTGCTCTGCGTGCTCGCCTACCTCGCCGAAATCGGTCTCATGGGCGGCAAAAAGCAAAAGAAATACACGCTGATGCACATCACGCGCAACGAGGAAACCTGCAACGGCTGCAAGCTGTGCGAAAAGAAGTGCCCCTACAACATCCCCATCCACGAATACACGAAAGTACAGCACATCGACTGCACGCTGTGCGGCCAATGTATCTCGTCGTGCTCGACGCAAGCCTTGCAGGTGAACGGCCGCCGGTCGCTGCGCTGGATTCCCGCCCTGCTGACCGTTGCGCTTTTCGGCGTTGCACTGTGGCTCGGCAACACGCTCGAACTGCCCACCATCGACGAAAAATGGGGCGAATACGAGCAGGTCGAAGCTATGCAGACCTACGAAATGGAAGGTTTGCAATCGGTCAAATGCTTCGGTTCGTCGAAAGCCTTCTCGGCCAAGATGCAGACCGTGCCGGGCGTTTACGGCGTCAAAACGTTCGTAAAACGCCACGCCGTCGTGGTTTCGTACAATCCGGCGCAGACCGACACGCTCAAAATCCAAGAAGCGATCTTCACGCCGACCTACCGCAAATACAAAACGCCCGATGAAACGATGCCCGTGCTCGACGTCGTGCGCTTGGGCGTCGAGGGATTGCACGACCGGATGGACATGGTCCACTTCGGCATGGCGTTGCAACAGATCGAGGGTATCTACGGCTTCACAGCCGAGTTCGACTGTCCGGTGAAAGTCACCGTCTACACCGATCCTGCGGCCGGCATCACCGAAAAACAGCTGACCGAAGCGATCGAAGCCAAAGAGTTGATTCTCGAAACCAAGAACGGCGAACGCCGCTACCCGATGCACTACGAGGTGCGCAGCTACGCGAAAGACGGGCAGGCGACGCGTGCGGAGTTCATCGAGACGATGTTCGTCGACATCCAGAAGCTGAACGGTCGGTTCATCGCCAATATCGAAAAGTGGGGCGACGACGCGCAATACCCGAAAGCCGTCTACGAAATGCCGATGGCCAGCATCGAGAAGATACCGGTACGCCAATCGTTCCCCTATTTCAAGAGTTTTCTGTCGTGCACGGAGGGAATCATCTCGGTCGATTTCGTGCTGCGCGACCTGTCGCCCGTCATGCGGGTGCACTACGTGGAGTCGATGTGGAGCGACGAACGGCTGTGGAAAGAGGTGTTCCAAGCCGAAAAATGGACGCTCCGCATGGCCGACGGCACGTTCAAGGAAGCGGAACCCCGCCTGAAATTCTTGGTCGAAGGGAAAACCGTCCGTTAAGAACGGGCTTTCAGGCGCGTCCGCCGGCCGCCCTGCTTCGGACGCTTTTGCTCGCCCTGACCCGGAACAGGCCCATCCGAAAAGTTCGCCGATAATTGTGAATTTTGAATTATGAATCGTTTATGAAACGTACGTTCATTCTCGCTATCCTGCTTGCATGCACCGCTCCGTTCGCAGCGGCGGACGAGGGCATGTGGATGATCCAGCAGCTCCCCTACCCGCAGATGAAAGCCTGCGGCGTGAAACTTCCGGCCGACGCCATTTTCCGCGACGGCGCACCCGTGCTGGCCGGTGCGGTCGTCGCCATCGACGGCGGGGTCGGCACGGGCAGCATGATTTCGCACGAGGGGCTGTTGATTACCAACCACCACGTCGCGTACAGCGACATCTGCGCCCTCTCGACAGCCGACCGCAACTACCTCGAAACCGGATTCTGGGCCCGCACCCGTGCCGACGAACTGCCCGTAGCGGGCAAGACCATCGCGTTTCTGCGGCGCGTGGAGGACATCACGGCCGAAGCGGCCGAATTGCGTGCGCAAATGGAAGCCGCCGGTCACTGGGGAATCATGTCGATGCGGCGGCTCTACGCCGACCTCGAAAAGAAGCATGCGGCCGAAACGCCCTACGAGGTGTCGTGTGCGTCGATGTGGGGCGGCCGGAAGTATTACATGTACTACTACGAAGTCTACCGCGACGTCCGGCTGGTCGGGGCTCCGCCCGTCAGCATCGGGGCGTTCGGCGGCGACATCGACAACTGGGGCTGGCCCCAGCACAAGGGCGATTTCGCGCTCTACCGCGTCTATGCCGGCCGCGACGGAGATCCTGCCGACTACTCGCCCGACAACGTGCCGCTGAATCCCGCGCAGGTGCTGACCGTCGCCACCGGCGGCGTGCACGACGGCGACTGCACGATGGTCATCGGCTTTCCGGGCCGCACGAGCCGCTACACCTCCTCCTACGGCATCACCGAACGGCAGGAAATCAAAAATCCGATCGTCGTGGCCGACCGCCACGCCCGCATGGAGGTACTGAAACGGCGCATGGAACGCAGTCCCGAAGTACGGATGAAGTACTCCGACGCCTATTTCTCATTGAGCAACTTCGCCGACCTCGCCAAATGGGAGAACACCTGCCTGCGGCGGTTCGACGTGGCCGCGAAACGCCGCGCCGAAGAGCGTGAACTGGCCGCATGGATCGCCGCCGACTCGGCCCGCACGGCCGCTTACGGCGACCTGCTCCCCTCGCTCGAACAAGGCTATGCGGCCCGCCGCGAAGCCACACGCCAGCTGAATCACTTCCGCGAATCGTGGCTCGGCCCCAGCGAGGCGCTGCTCGTGGGCAACCGGATCTCGTCCTACTTGGCGCGGCTCGACCGGCTCAAATGCGACACGCTCGACATCCACACCAAAGATGCGTCGGGCGTACGCAGCAACAGCAACCGTCTGCGCCGCAACTACGACGCCGCCACCGACCGCGAACTGCTGGCCCGCATGCTGGTCTGCTTCACCGACAGCGTCCCGCGCAACCTGTGGGGCGACGGCCTGCGCGAAATGTACGATGCCGCCGGAGGTGATGCCGCACGCATGGCTTACGATGCGTTCGACCGTTCGGTTTGCAGCGACGCCAAGCGGTTCGACGCCTACTTCGCGCAGAATCGCACCGTCGCCGAAATCCGCCGCGACCCGCTGGTGCGGCTCACCGAATCGGTACCCATCCAACGGTTCGTCGGAGCGGTCGACCGCGTAGAAAAAGCGTCGGGACACGACATCAGCCGACTGGAATCGCGCTATCAACAAGCGCTTTACGCTTTCCGCGAAGCGCAGGGACAGCCGCAATATCCCAATGCCAATTCGACGATGCGGCTCACCTACGGCCGGGTGCGTTCCCTGCATCCGTCGGACGCCATGCACTGCGATGCCCGCTCGACGATTGCCGGCTACACCGAAAAATACGACCCGTCGCGTTACGAATTTCGGGTTGACGACCGCATGCGCAAACTGATTGCGGCAGGCGCGTGGGGCCGCTGGGGCGAAAAAGGCACCCTTCCCGTGAACTTCCTGACGGACAACGACATCACGGGCGGCAATTCGGGCAGTCCGGTGCTGGACAAGCGCGGACGGCTGGTCGGACTGGCGTTCGACGGCAACCGCGAATCGATGGCCTGCGACCTCTATTTCCACCCCGAACACGCCCGGACGGTCTGCGTGGACATCCGGTTCGTGCTGTGGGTCATCGAACAATATGCCGATGCCGGCCATCTGCTGGACGAAATTACATTCGCGAAGTAAGTCGCCGTTGTCCTCGTCGGGGCGCGATAGCTCCGCGCCCCTTGCCGGACGGCGCTCCCCCGAGCATTAAAGGCGGCGAAGGAGACGATAGACGTTGTCTATCTACAAAAAACAAATAAGCAAGGACGTCGAATAGTGAACTATTCCGTCCTTGCTTATTCATTTTCGTGCGAAACATTCGTTTCGCCCTCGCCGCCCCATTCTTAACGGGGCATTTTGCGCGGCCGCACCATGTTTTCGGGTCGGAGCACTTTGTGCAGTTCCTCCTCGCTCATGAGCTTGTGTTCCAGCACCAAGTCGTAGATGCCTTTGCCCGTCTGCAAGGCCTCTTTCGCCAGCATCGTCGAGGTCTCGTAGCCCAGATAGGGATTCAGCGCCGTCACCAACCCGATGCTGTTGTAGACCATCCGGCGGCACACCTCCTCGTTGGCCGTGATGCCCACGATGCACTTCTCGCGCAGGGTGTTCATCGCATTGATCAGCATCTCGATGCTCTCGAACAAGCTGTGGATGATGATAGGCTCCATGACATTCAGTTCCAGCTGTCCGGCTTCGGCCGCCATCGTGACGGTCAGGTCGTTGCCCGCCACGCGGAACGCCACCTGATTGACCACTTCGGGAATCACGGGATTCACCTTGCCGGGCATGATCGACGAGCCCGGCTGACGCGGCGGCAGGTTGATTTCGTTCAGACCGCAACGCGGGCCCGACGAAAGCAGACGCAGGTCGTTGCAGATTTTCGACAGTTTCATGGCCAGCCGTTTCTGCGCCGACGAGTTCATGATGTAGGCCCCCGTGTCGCTCGTGGCCTCGATCATGTTCGTGGCCTCGACCAGCGGGAGCCCCGTCACCTCGCGCAGGTGCTTCGTGCACAGCGCCGCATAATCGGGGTCGGCGTTGATGCCCGTGCCGATGGCCGTCGCACCCATGTTGATTTCGTAGAAGAGCGTCATGTTGCTCTCCAAACGGGCGATTTCCTCCGTCAGCGTCGCGGCGTAGGCCTCGAACTCCTGACCGAGCGTCATCGGCACAGCGTCCTGCAACTGAGTGCGGCCCATCTTGATGACGTGGGCGAACTCGCCGCCTTTGGCATGGAACGCCTCGATCAGCTCGCGCAGCGCGGCGACCAGTTTTTCGATGCTGCGCACCAGCGCGATGCGGGTAGCCGTCGGATAGGCGTCGTTGGTCGACTGCGAAAGATTGACGTGGTTGTTCGGGTGGCAGTACTGGTACTCGCCTTTCTCGTGACCCAGAATTTCCAGCGCACGGTTGGCGATGACCTCGTTGGCATTCATGTTGGTCGAGGTACCGGCACCGCCCTGCACCATGTCGACGACGAAATGTTCGTGCAGTTTCCCCTCGCGCAGCTCACCGCAGGCCGCGATAATGGCATCGGCGATTTTCGGGTCGAGCAGACCCAAATCGCGGTTGGCCATCGCGGCACCCTGCTTCACGTCGGCCAGCGCGCGGATGAACTCGGGAAAGAAGTTGAGCCGCACGCGGCTGATGTGGAAATTCTCGATGGCCCGCATGGTCTGCACGCCGAAATAGAACTCGACGGGAATCTCCGATTCCCCCAACAAATCGTGCTCGCGGCGGGTTTTGCCCGACAAGGGAGCGGTCAGAATGTTATTCATGGATATGGGTTTGTTATTTTACTGTTCGTTTACACAAAGATAGCGTTTTCCCGCCGAATTGTCCGCAAGTCGACCGGATTTTTCTTTTTCTATTCGGATAATAACGCAACCGACCGGCATCAAAACAGCCTACCGCGCTTAAAACAACTGGCGCTTTTTGTTCCGTCAAAAAGCGCCGTAAAAACCTCTCCGACGATGTCTCCGCCTACTGCGTGCGGCCTAACGCTGGCTCCGGGCGCCTGACGCGGGTTTGCAAGCAAACCGGCCCCTCCGCCGGACGCTTTTAG
>JAMPDE010000005.1:0-3376 GCA_023665825.1 Alistipes senegalensis
CTCGCCAATGAACAGCATATCGTCCGAATAACGAACATAGTAGCCATTCATTCGTGACAACTCGTCATCGAGGTCGTACAGCAGCACATCCGCCAGCCAACTTGCCACGGCGCACCCCTGTTTGAGCGACTGAAATTTGCTTTGGAGTTGGTTATTTTCGTCGAAATACAAGTCCGAGTGGTAGTATTTCCGCAGCACGTCGATTAAGGCAGAATGCCCGTGCTTGGCCTCCACTTTGTCGAACGCTTCGTCAATGAACTGAATCGGTACACTGTCGAAATACTTGGAAAGGTCGGATTTCCAGCCGAGGAATCCTTTGCGGTTGGCACTTGTGATTCGATGGCTGACCTCGGTTACGACCTTGCCGCAGCCAATGCCGGTCTGGTAGGATTTGCACGCTGGGTGAAGAATCTCCGGCATCAGGTCGAACAGAAGGTCGTTGGCGATGCTCAGTATCACACGGTCCATCGGTTCATTCACGTAGACTGTGCGGAACTCGCCGTTGTCTTTGGGTATCTGAGCCGTATGGGGCGGTGAGATTTCGTACTTGCCCCTCTTCATGGCATCGGCCATAGCGAGGCGGGTGTGTTCGTCGGTCAGCCGGATAAGCTGGTCCTTACGGATGTCCTTATCGACACCTTTTTCGATTGCTTTCGTCCACCTGTCGATGTCGAAGAACATTTGCAATATCTTATCTGCCATATCATTGTATTGTATATGAAATCTGAATTAGCACTTATTCTCTGATTCCCACAGCCGGCGTGCTCTCTGTTGACGTTTACGGGGGCTCAATCCCTTACAAGTCTTGCAAAACGCATCGAAGCCTTGATTTATGTACTCTTCGCGAGTAATAGGTTCTCCACAGCATTCGCACCGGTATTTTTTGTCTTCACTTTTATCCATAATTATCTGATTTGTTCGTTATCGCACACGAGAACATCACCGACGATATAGTCGTCTGAGTCTGGGTAGTTCTTCCTGAATACAAGGGTCGCTGCACGATTGTAGTCGAGGCCATCGATTTTCCCCTCTTCGTTCACGACCATGATTTCCGTGTCGTTCAGGTAGACGAGTTCGATGTCGCCATCGACTATCGCCTGCATCTCTTCGAGCGTGAAGTCCGTCCCGTTGGTAGGCAGCACTTCTTTGCTCGTTCCGTCTGTTTTAATGATTTTTGCCATCTATTTCAGATTTGAGAATGTTATTTTCGTTTCACCGTCATAGCCGAATGTTGCTTTCAACCCGAAAGCCTCGGCATCGCAACCGATGCTGCAAATGTCCCAGACGTCCAATCGCCCGTCACAGCTAATGACGGTATTGTTTTCAGAGATTTGCGGCGACTTGTCTTTCAAAGCCGCACCGCTGCATATCCCGCGCAGAATCACTCCGCGCTGATGTACTGTAAGTTCTTGCGTTTCCATAGGCTTATGCTTGTCGGACTTCGACTCCAAACATGTTGGACATCGTGCTGGCAAGGGCGTCTTTGAAACCGTCGCTCACACCCCAGTATTCGAGCAATTCATCGGCGATGGTCTGTAACTGTTCGTCGGTCGGCTGGTCGCCGTCGTATCCGTACTCTTCGAGCAGGGCACGGCTGATGATTACGCCACGAACTTCATGGACTTTATTTTTTCTGGTCATATTTGCGATATGTATTTCGTTAAAGAATAGATGCGAGCAGAATGATTCGGTCGCAATTCGGGCATATTTTTTTCGTAGTTTGTTCCGTATCTTGATTTTCAGAACCCGAAACAAGGCGCATTGGGAGCCGTCAGTACGCGGATTCCGACCCAGACGAGCACGAGCAAGCCGGCGACAAAGATGGTGTTCAAGACAGCATCCTGCCGCCTGCTGACAAAGGCGATGATTTTCTTCATATTGCTAATTATTATTGTTTTACTTCATGTTCAGGCACAAAAAAGGCACGAGTTTTCAGCCCGTGCCCGTACCGATGATTTCACACTGCGTTATGCCGCCGGCGTCGGTGTCGGCGTAAGTGCCGGCATTTTGACGATGCGGCATCCCTCGTTGATGAGCACACGATATACCCGTGCGAGATTGCGCCCGTGAAAACTGCTCACCGTAACGCTTTTCACTCCTGCCTCACCCAGTTGTTTCAGCGTGGGTTTGGCAGCTTTCAGATGTTTGAAACAGCCGTAACTCTCGGTTCCGGCATTGTTATAGATGTCTATCATATTCTTACTGCATTAGTTTTTTGAGAAATTTCCAAGCCTGCGGGCTATACCTCCGGCACACGAAATTTTCCAGCGATTCGGTGCGTTCATAGCCGTGATTGTTGCATAGGTACCGCACGAATTTGTGCGTGATGAAACACAGCATTCCCGTTTCATTGCTTTTGCAGCGGTCGAAATACGGGGAGATGCCGTGCGCAAGGTGGGCAGAGAAATTCTCCGCCACTTCGTTGAAAGCGATTAACTTATACATGATTGGATACAAAAAGGACAGCGCACATTTTCTGCACGCTGTCCGACTTGATTGTATAGGGGGGCTATGCCGTTATGCCGCAATCGCTACGGGTTCCGCACCGTTTTTCGGTTTTCTGCCACGTCTGCGGGCGGGTTGTTCCACCACCGTTTCGGGAGCGGTTACGGGTGCCGCACTTTCGGCGGCAACTTGTCCGGTTACTTGTTCGGTCTGCACCTCTTCGGGCTGGGCGGCGTCTTTGGGTAGCTCTACACGGAAGTTCAGCGCATCCATGAGTGCTTTGGTGGCATTGTGGATGTACTTTTTACGGTCGCGGGCGGAGCGTTCCAAGTCCTTTTTGGTCGGCATCAAGCCGATTCGCGCCCATACGCTCGCATCGAGGTCGAAAACCTTGACCGGAACGCCTGCGGAGGTGCGGATGATAAGCCGGTACGGAGTTCCGGCACGGAGTTTCGAGCGGATACCGTCGTTCGATTCACGGAGCAAAGCCTCTTTTGTCTTCACTTCCCAGAACGTCGTTACCACGTTGCGCAGCACACGGAACATTTCGTCCTGCGTCTTCACGGTCGCCTCGTAGTCGGCACCGAAAAAGTGCATCGCCGTGTTCTTGCCGTCCTTGCCGGCATACTCGAAAATCACACCTGCGGCATTTACTGCCATGTTTGCAAACTGCTCTGCATTCAACTTACTGATTGCCATAATGATAAAATTTTGTGAATTTCTATGCAATAGTGCATATTGAGGGCACTGCGGAATCGAACCGCACGTTCTGCGGATGGCAAAACGGCACGACCTGTGCGCGCCCAAAATCGCACGCTACCTTTCACCCGATAGCGTGCAGATTTTTCTTTCAATCTTGCACCTCACTAAAACGTACCCTATACTCGCTATTTCGGAAAAAAGCCCTATATTTGCATCGTTCACACGCAAA
>JAMPDE010000005.1:3476-18286 GCA_023665825.1 Alistipes senegalensis
GTCATGGCAAGCCCGACATACTCCAATTTCCGACGGGTGCTTCTTTGGCACGTCCCCCGTCTTTTCCAACGGGGCAGCTAACATTCGGGCGGTGGGCGGCTGGTGATTGTGGGCATAATCTTGGCAATGCTCTTTTCTCAAGCTCCGTGCGGATTGTTTTTACCGCATGGCGATTTTTATCTCCGAGCGCACTGGGCGCAATTATGGCATTATTTTATCGCTTCCCTTTTCCATACGACTCTCGCCCTCCCAAAATCACGGGCTTTGCGTATGCGGACAAAATACACGTATTCCGACCGTTCCGACTTGCGGCGTTGGTTCGCCGTCCTGCTCGGTGTGGTTGTTTGACACCCTATTTAATCGCTCCAAAGCGAACAGGCGAATTTTTGATTTTCCAAGCCTCAAAAATAGGTTTCCCACAAAAAAGGCTTTTTGTTTCTCGCTCTCGGCGGTTTTTGCTGTCTGTTTCTTACTTACTGACTTTTTAGGTTTTTACTATTTACAGACTTTTTGCGGTTGTGTCGCTTTTGAATGTCTGTATATGTTTTTTGTTTCTTTTCTCTGTTTTGCTTTCGGGGGTTGCTTTCCCGTCCGGCTTCAATTCAACACTAAAACAAAAATTTCAATCCTCCAAATAATTTTTTTCGAGGGACTGAAAAAACGGCTCTAAAATCGAAGTGGACGCCCGCGCGCGAGGGCTGTTTGTATTTGTTTGTAAATCAATATCTTGAAAGAAAGTGAAAAATTTTTTTTGAAAAAATCGGGGTTCAACGTTCAAAAATCAACTGAAAGCAAAATTATAAATACTGAATATCAATTATTTGCGAGTTAAAAACAACATAAAACCAGCATGGAAAAATTTTTCTACTTTCAATTTGAAAGAATCGAAAGCGGATTTTATGGTTTTTAGTTTCACTTTTCTACAAAGTGAAGATATTAAAACACTGAAAAACAATGCACTAATAATTTTTGAAAAGATTGGGGAGGGTACCCACCCCGGTGCGGATTCGATACGCGCCCTACGGCCTGATTTTCAAGTCCCGTTTTTGGTCTCCGACTTTTTTGTCCAGAGTTCGAGCCTTTTGAGCGGGGTTATTTGTTCGAAACATGGTGCATTTGCCGGGCAAATTCATGCGTATGAATGCAGACAGATTTTGCAAGACTATGTTAGGTGGCTGTTGCAATCGGATGAATCGAATTATTATCGTGTGCCTGCACTATGGATTATGCGGTTACGTCGGTCGAATGACGCCGATGCGATGCTCTGACGGGTAAAGCAATTCTTGCATTTGCATATACAGTCTTATATAGAATTTTGTATGCTAACGCCTTATCGAATTTTTTGTCGAAACTTTTATTTGGTTTCATCAAGAAGAAAATCGAGAATTTATAACCTCTTTCCTGCAACAATCCATATCTTTGCCGGGAGTAAACCCGTATATAATTCGTAGAGGCACTTACCGGATGAGCAAAAGCAAGCCAGCAATCAATGATTTCTTCCAGTGTTACCGACCGGAAAACGAGACGCACGAATTAGCCATCAAGCAATTCTGCTGTAAGCGGCATTTCATGGTCGCTATCGATGGAACCCCCGACAAGCGGTTTCCCGTTACCTACGACCAGTTCCGCCAATGGTTCGAGACGGATACGCCCCGACGTGGCGATGTCGTCATACTTCCTGCGGAGGGTGTCTCCGGCATTGTCGAAACGGTGGGTGTCGACAATACCGTCTGCCTCTACATCTCGCTCACCGGCGAAACCTTGAATCCGACGTCGGGCTGTTTCCGCTATACGACGTTGGAGGCTGCGGATGAAGCGACGATTCTTCGTCTGCAACGTGCTCTTTACGAACATGGTGTACTCTGGAACCGATGGCGGAATAAAATCAAGGCCCGGGAAGCCCCCAAAGAGAATGTCCAGTATCAAATCAGCATCTTGGGACGTAAGGTCGGTTACGGCGTTTTTCGGGAGATCGATGCCCAAGGCCGCATCGTCATGTATTGCCTCAAACGGGAGGGCGAGGCGGTACGTTACTCCTTGCATGAGGTCGTAGGTTCCCTGTCCGACTACCAACTGGAGCCCATCAATGTCGGGCAGCGGGAGGAGCTGGCGAAGGAGTTGGAACAGGCCGGTGTGCTTTGGAACGGGTTCTGCAAACGGGTCGAACCGGTCGATTATCTGGTCCCGGAGGGGAAAGGTTATTACTATCTGGATGAGTTCTGGGCGGTATGCAGAACCATCGAGCAAGGGAAATCCAAGGGTGCGAAATATTTCAACGGAGGAAATTACTCCCGCTATCGGGAACCGCTGGAAGAAATCCGCAAGTATCTCGTTAATGAACTGGGAATAAGTTCTGTTTCTCGAACGAAGGATGACGAGTATTACTACCTGAAAGAGTTCTGGAAGGTATGCAGAACTACGGATAAAGGGAGATGCAGGGATATAAAACGAGCCAAAGCCGGAAACTACTTCAAGACCGAAGAAACCATACGAAATCTACTCCTCAGGCTTCAGGAGAAACGGAAAGAACAACTGGCACGATACCCGTTGAAAGGATAGACGTTTCCGTATCACGATTTTAATCCATCTTCTTCTAAAGAAGAAGCAAGACAGAGGGTATAAATAAAACACTTCCGCTACGCTCCAGTGTTTATTTATACCCTTTATGCTCACCCCTAAAGGGGTTCGTTTATTGTTTTTTATAGATATAAAAAAGAAAAGTAAGATAGTAGTATAGTATTATATATATTACTGCATCTTACTTTTCTTGTTTTATGGGATAGGGAAACCTTTTCGGTCATCCCTCGCCGGAGCCCTTTTTGTGCCCGTAGGCAAGCTCGAACTTCGCCCGTTGCTCCTTCACCCGCTCGTTGGGCAGATAGCGCCGTTGCTCGCCGCACAGTTCGTCATACGCCTCGACCCGGAGCGTATCGAGGTCGGCGGTATCGACTTCGATGTCGGGATGCAGGCGGCGGAAATAGAATCCTGCCGCCGTGGCATATTCGCCCTTGCATGCCCGGCTGACCGTCTTGACGGAGGTCCCGACAATCTCAGCGCACGACTGCATCGACTTGAAGATGGCGGCCAGCACCCTCGTATGGCTGAATACCAGCACCTGTTCCGGATGGCGGAACGAACTGTAACTCTTTCCTCTGCGTTTCATGGGATTTCTATTGCTTTATGTGTTGTAGTATCTTCGTAATCAGTCCGATATTCTCTCTATTGATCCACTCTTTGGCAACATTCCAGCTCAACGACCGCTCGAAACAGAAGTTGTCTTCCGCAAGGAGGTGATGGGACAACCGGCCTTCGGTAGGTTTCAGTCCTACATCGTGCAGCCGGCACAAACCATTCTCCCAGAAAACGCACCCGTGCTGAGTTTGCAGCGCCTGCACCATCGGTATCGGAAAGCTCAATTCTCCGACGAGCATACCCACCGCCCAATAGGTCAGGCGCAGCTCGCTTCCGTATCCGGCTTCTATCAGCCGCCAGATGTCCTGCGGTGTGCCCAGGCACGGGGTCAGGCATTGCTGGCGGCACAGCGGGCAGTCGCAGCTCACCGGGTAACGTCCCGTAGCCTTTGAGATCTTTTCGGTTATCAGGTCATGGCTCATAGGACGACTCGGTTCCTTGTCCGGCATTCCGGGCATTCCACAATTCGATGATCTTCTCCCGTCCGAGGCACGTCCACCGTTTTCGTGTGCCGAATGCCCACCGTTTCTGCGTCTTGGGATTTCGCCAATAGTATTTCACGTCGATTTGCCAATCTTCGTATTCAGGCCGCACGGCCCATTGCTTCTTCTCGAAGCGGCAGATGCCGTTCTCTTCCAGAAACCTGCTCATGCGGCTGGCCGAGATGCCGATTTCGCGGGCGAGCTGCGTCGGGGTGAAATAGTCCACGCCCTCCGTCAGGTGGCTGTACGGGTCTTCCGTCCGGTGGCGTTTGGGTGGCAGTTCGAAACGTTTGGGCGGTTCCTTGCTCCATAGTTCGAGAATCTGGTCGCGCCCGATTTTGCTCCACCGCTTCCGTGTTCCGGCGGCGTGGCTTTTGCCGGTGCGCAGGTCGTTCCAGTAATACGGAATGTCGATTTGCCAACTCCGATACGGCATGAACGCCATCCACTGGTTCTTCGAGAACTTGCAGATACCTTTTTCGGCAAGGAACTGATGCAACTGCCGGGGCGTCGTGCTCAACTCCTGGGCAAGCCATGTCGTCGAGTAAAAGTCCCGCCCCTCGATCAGGTTGTCGTAAAACTCCACCTTGTAGGCGTCGGCGTCGATGCGTTCCCGTTGCAGGTGCAGCTCGTGCCGCTGCGCCGCAATCAGTTGCTGTGCCTCGTCGAGGTTCTGCGGAACCGGCAGATTTTCGACGCTATCCGCCGTCGGCTCATGCCTGTCCTCCAGCGTGACGTAGCCCCGTGTCAGCAGTTCATGCACCTTGGTATTGCACCACTGCGAAAATTCGGGAGAGAGTTGGCGGGCGAACTCCATCGCCAGTTCCTCCTCGATCCATGTGGCTCCGTTGTTACGGCCGCGGGTGGTGAAAATCTGGCTGTCGAGGCTCTCCGACACGCCCTTCTCGACCAGGTGTTGGCGGTAGCGGACGAAATCCGCCTTGCGCAGGATTTCCGCCGGCAGGACGCCGAAGCTGCGTGCCATCTGCGTGGCGTTGAGCATCATCCGGTTGTTGGCGGCCCGAAACGAGATGGGATGGTCCTGATAGCTGAACACCACATCCTGTTGTTGCGGTTGCGCCGCTTTCGCCGATTCCTCGGCCGCCTGCTCCAACAGTTCGTTGAGCCATGCCTCCACCATGGCGCACTTCCGTGCCGCTATGGAGTTCTCCCGCCGCATGGGACGGAGCAACTTATAGACATCGTAGGGGCTGATTGCCCACATCTCACGCCCTTTCTTGCGGAACGGAATCTGCATGCTGGAGGGCAACTGGCGGATCGCCGCCTTATCGGTCAGCAACTCCTCCCGTCCCAAGACTTTGCAAAGGTCATGCAGGTTCACCCATGCCAGCGTCTTGTCATCGTTGAAAAGCACCCGCACGGGGTACTTCTCACATAGTATCGTACTACTTTTCATCTTGTCTCTCCTCTTGTTCACGTTGTTTGCAGTATTTCCGGAACTCCTTACGCCTTTCCTCATACGCCTGCCGCTTGTGCGCCATCTCCCTGACCGAGAAATAGCGACGTTCGATACCGCACAGGCGGTCGTACTCCTGCAAGGTGAGGTTGTCGAGGTCGGACAGTTCTATTTGCACGTCCGGATGTGCATGGCGGAAATAAAATCCGCCGGTGGCTACATATTTCCCCACGCAGGAAAACGATATGCTCTGCAAGTTGATGCCGGAGAAATCCGCCGCACTGTGCAGCGAGCGGACGACGGCGATAAGCACATACGCCCCGTTAAAGACCAGCAGCTGTTTCGACGGTAGAAATGGTCCTTTCGGTGTCATAACTCTCTTGTATTTAGATTGGATAATTCTTCGGCGGTAAAGCGGGCCTGCGCCTGATGGAGAATGTAGGTGTCGGAACACACGGTTCCCTCCAGCAGCATCTGCGACATGCTTTCCAGCAGGTACACCCCGAATACCGGATCGACGCAGACCAGAAACGGCAGGGCGAACGACTCTTCCGCCAGACGGTGCCCCGTCGCGGCATCCACGGCGAAGCGTTCATCCGGCGGAACGCCGTACACTTGTCCCAGATGGTCTATCCACGTGGCGAATCCTTCGGTGAACTCGGCAATTTTCGCTTCCGCGTCCAGTTGTATGGCCAGCAGAAAATGGGTCATATCGAAATAAGTTCGGGTATCGGAGGGCATGAACAGCAAATCCTGAAATTCTCCGAACCGGGATTCGCCTGCTTGACGGCTTACGATCTTCTTCATTTATCAAATATTGAAATTTAGCAGCAAATATATACTTTTCGGCTTAAATATGATTATAAATTTGCGTATAAATTTTCTTGTTACATATTCATACATAGATATTTACAAGACGGCAACAAGCACAAAAACGGACGAAAAATCTGTAAGGAATCAATCGGCGATTTTGTATGGTAAACCGAACATATCGGAGCCGGTTCGTTCGTATGACCCGAAGAGTCGAATAACCCATTTTTTCGGAGCCGAACTATTCTTTTTGAAACCCGAAAAAAATGCAGGAAGAAGGCAGCTTCAATCACCAGTTACTCGAAAGCATATTCCACACGTCCAAGAAAACGATTCAGGAATACGTTCGGGAAATCGAGCGGCACAACCGTTACCGCTCGGTGCGCTCGAACATGCTGCTGGGTACCATTCTCGACGACCGGGCACGGCTGATTGACCTGTACGACGCCTGCCTGCAACAGGACGCTCACATCCGTGCCGTCATCGAGACGCTCGAAAGCCAGATTCTCGGCGACCGCTACATGCTCGCCCGCCTGAACGACAAGGGCAAATACGTCAAGGATGTGAAAGAGAGCCAGAAGATACAGGGCAGTCAGTTCGACAAGGTGATACGCGGCGTTATCGAGGCGAAGCTCTACGGCTACACGCTGCTGGAAATCATGCCCGACATCGACCCGGACACGGGCAAACTGAAAGAGGTGAACAGCATCGAGCGGCGCAACGTCCTTCCGGACCAAGGCATCGTCGTCAAACGGCAGGGCTTGTGGCTGCCGCACTGGAACATCCACACGGCGGCATACCGGAAGCATTACGTGCTGATTAAGACCGGCGACCTCGGTCTCTTTTCCGCCACGACGCCGCTTATCCTCGCCAAGAAATTCACCGTGGCGAACTACGTGAATTTCAGCCACACCTACGGCCAACCCATCATTCACGGCAAGACCGTCAGCGAAAACAACATGGACCGCAAGCGCTTGGCGCAGGACATCTCCAACGCCGCCCAGAACAAGGTCATTGTAACGGGACTGGAGGACGAGGTGGACATCAAGACCTTCACCATGTCCAACTCCGAGAAAATATACACGAGTCTGATTCAATTCACCAACAAGGAGGTTTCCAACCTTATCCTCGGCTCCGAATCGATGGCCGGAGAAATGCAGTCGTATGTCGGCTCCACCAAGGCGCACCAGGACATCTTCCGGGACCGCATCGAGGTCTACCGCCGCTACATCGAGAACGTGATGAACGAGCAGATTATCCCCCGGCTCGTAGCGATGGGCTACATCTCCGCCGGGTTGGAGTTCCGCTACTCCAACCGCATCGACATGAACAACGAAGACCGCATCAAGCTCTACCAGCTCATCACGGACAAATACGAGGTGGCGGCGGACGAAATCGAGAAAGAGTTCGGCATCGTGGTAGGCAAACAGCTCAACGTCTTTCCCGGTATCGCCGGCGGAGGGAGCGGTATTGCCGGCGGCAGTTCGTCCGACCGGGGCATCATGTCCGACGAAGAATACTACAAACGCTACGGGCATCCCCGGGGCGTGAAGAGTACCGACACGAACCATTCAACGGAATAATCCATGCGCATCACCCTCGAACAATTCTGCGAACAGTGGGCGCCGAAAGGCAACGGACGCTACCTGCCCAACAAAATGGAGTTCAACACCCATGACTTCGTGACGGCTGCCGGCGAATACTCCAAAAGCCGTTTCCGCAGCAGCTTTGCCGAGGGCGGATTCTACGGCAGCGGCAAGAAATGGCCGGAGCGCAAATCCCGCTGGGGCCGGCGCTTCACCCATCCCGTGATGCTCGACAGCGGCACCTTGTCCCGTGGCATCGTCGGCGAGACCGACCGCATGGACCACACCAACATCACGCAGCGTGCTTACGGGGAGCGGAAGAAAATCTTCCGCCGGGGCGCCCGGTATGCCCTCCATACCAAAGCGAGCAACTACAAACAGCCCGGGAAACGGGGCGCATCCAAGAGCTATGCCGCCGTCCACAACACCGACCCGGCACTCGGACTCTACACCGTCAACCAGTACAGCTCCCGCCGTCCCGAACACCGGCAGTTCATCGGCATCAGTCCCAAGCTCAACCAGACCGTCAATCAACTCTTCATCCCCCTGCTGTTCCGGGGATTTCCCTTTCCGAACCCATGATAAAAGACAAAAAGCCATATCATCCGCCCGTGCACGGTTCCGCTCCCGAAGTGAAGCCGCCGACCGTCACCGTACCCGAGCAGGTCGCCGAAAATCCGTTCGTCAACATGTATCAGGCCGTCCGCCGGGCGATTCTCACGCTTCGGGAAAGCCCGGAAGACCCGGAAAGTCCGGCGTTCTTCAAAACGGTCATGATCGACACGGGGCAGTTCTCCCGCATCGTGCGCAGTGAGAATCTGGAGATGGAGATCGCCTTTCCCGCCATCTTCATCCGCTTCGTGAACGTGCGCTACCTCGTACAGCAACAGCGCATCGGCGAGGGGCGTGCTACCATGCGCATCCGCTTTATCCTCAATACGCTCAACCACACCGACCCGGAACGGGAGTGCGACCCGTTCCTCGTCTTCCAGCGGTTGAACGTCGCCATACAGGATGCCAAGAACCACGAACCGGCACTCAATGAACGGTGCAACCTGCTGTACTTCGACATGCCGATAACCACCAACATGCTGCAAGCCTACTGGGTGGACTACGAAGTATGGTTCCGGGAATCCTCGGCGTGGAAATACCGCAACTGGGTGGAGCGCTACCTGGTCATGCCGCCCTTCACGCAACATACCGACGCACCCGAACACGACACCGCCGGGCACGGACATCACGGCGAGCCGAAATTCGAGCAGGTTACGGGTTTCGAGCCGTCGGTCGATATGCCCGGCACCCCGGCACCGGACGAAACCGAAACCCCGGATGAACCGGACAAAGAGGAGGTCGGCACAAAAGAGCCCGACGGAGCTGAAACCGGACTATAAACCATTTTTCCTGAGCAGGGCTATTCTTACCCAAAGGACAACATGAACACGGAAACCTTCGAAAACATAGTCTGTCAGTCGGGAGCCGGCAAGCCCGCCTCCATCCGCTTCTTCGGACGCATTACGGAAGAGAGTGCCTGCCGCTTCTGCGAGGCGTTCGACTTTCTGGAAAACATCGTGCGACCCTCGCTCATCCGGGTGCTCATCAACTCGGAGGGCGGCTCGGTACTGCACGGCATGACCGTCTATTCCGCCATCCAGAACGCTGCTGTCCCCACCGAATGCGTCATCGAGGGCATGGCCGCCTCGATGGGTTCCGTCATCTGGGCGGCCGGCGACAAAGCATTCATGCGCGACTACGGCATCCTGATGATTCACAACCCGTTTCTGCCCGATGAAGAGGGCGGGGAGAAATCCGGAATCGTCAAGGCCTTCACTGTCCAGCTCGAAACCATCTACCGCAAGCGCTTCGGCCTGAGCCACGAAAAGGTGCGTGCCATCATGGACGGGGATGCCGGGCAGGATGGAACCGTCTTCGACGCCACGGCGGCCGTGAAAGCGGGCATCATTCCCGAAAGCCACGTGCTGAAAACCAGCAAACAGCTTCGGGACAAGGTGCGTGCCGACCTTGCCGGAGTGACGGACGCCGCAACCATACAGGCTATGATGAGCCGCATTTCCGTGCCCGAATACGAAAATCAACCGTCGGAGGGCAAAACCACTATTCTTAATACGAAAACAAACAAAACATCCATGAACGAAGAGAAAACCCTATCCCCGGAATACAATGCGGTGGTCGCCTCGCTCGGCATGCAGCAGGAGAAGCACGAAATCAAGGACGTGCTGTCCCGCATCACGGAACTGGCCGGCGTCGAAGCCAAACTGGCCGAGGCGAACAAGGCGTTGAACGATGCCAAGACCGTCATCGCCGGCAAGGATGCCGCCATCGGCAACCTCCAGAAAGACCTCGACGGCGTTACGGCGCAGTTGCAGGCCTACCGGCAGAAAGAGGCGGATGCGGAAGCCGCCGCCATCCAGAACTTCTTGCAGCAGGCCGTCGAGGACGGTAAGATCGAGGCCGACTCGGTCGCCGGCTGGAAAGAGATGGCCGCCACCAACTTCAAACTGGTGCAGGACACCATCGGTTCGATTCCCGCCCGTGAGAAAATCAGCGAGCAGATCGCCACCGACCTCGACAATGCCAAGGCCGCCGCCACGGCGTTGAAGAGCGCCGAGCAGAAGATGGCCGAGCAGGTCGAAGCTGTGGTCGGCAAAGACTTTCAGTTCAAGAAACTGTAACGTTCCGCAGGAGACGTCTCATCCTGCACCTACCTGACGAGCCGGACCGTTCCGTCCGCTCCTTTCCAGATTACATCAACTGATTTGCCGGAGGCGGCACTGCCGCTTTGAGTCGATGCTCCGTATCTGCGGCCGAGATTTTAACCCTAAAATCACTAAAACAATGGCAGATACAGTAAATCTCATGCAGAACGGCTATGCCGGCGAGGTATTGGAAGACCTGCTCACCTACACGGCGCAGGGCAACGATACCTTCCGCGAAGGGCTGATTCACATCAAGAGCGGTATTCAGCACAAGTACACGCTACCCGCCATCCGCTTAGGCGACATCATCCAGGACAACGTGCCCACGCCTCAGAGTACGCACGGAGCTAAAGGCGAAAACGGCGAGAACGAATACCAGTTCACCGAGCGCCACCTCGAACCTGCCGAGTTCATGGTCTATCTGGAGTTCAACCCCAGAGACTTCGAGGCCTACTGGAAATTCGCACAGCCCACGGGCAACCTCGTGTTCCGTGAACTCGACCCCAAGTTGCAGGCCACGATGCTGCGCCTCTTGATGGACAAGAAAAACGAGTTCGTCGGCAACGCCATCTGGACCTCCGCCAAGGGCGGTACGACTGCCGCCGGCATCACGGCACCTGCCGGAGCCGTACAAATAGGTGCCGGCAAGGAGAAATACTTCGACGGTGTCATCAAACGCATCATCGACAACGTGAACGCCACCGATGCGGCGACCGTCGCCGGCGGCCAGTGCATCGTCTCCGGCACGACCGAGCTCAAGGACGGCGCCGCCGTCGAAGCCGCCCTCTACGCCATGTGGAAGAAATGCCCCAAGCAGATTCGCAAGCGTTCCGGCCTGAGCATCGTCATGGGCTGGGAAGCGTGGGACGCCTACGACCAGTATATCACCGACAAGATGGTGAAATACTCCGAGAACAGCGAAGTCAACCGCTACCGCTTCAAGGGCAAGCGCATCATCCCGATTACGGGTGTGCCGGAACACACCATCGTCATGGGCAACTTCACCTCCGGCATGGACTCCAACCTGTGGATGGGCGTCGACTACGCCAACGACACCGAGGTGCTGAAGGTGGACCGCCTGCAATCCAACTCGGAGCTGTTCTTCTTCCAGATGCGAATGAAGATGGACGTCAACATCGTCAAGCCCGCCGAAATCGTCGTCCACACCGCCTACACCAAGGCGTAACCCTTTTCTCGAACCGATTCAGTAACCATGAGGGGGATGGAGCATGGTTTCCATCCCCCTTTTTCATACACACCGCTCATGGCTAAAACGAAAAACATATCCCCCGAACCCGTTGCCGAGCCGATTGAACCGACCGGCACGGAGGTACCGGTGCAGGATGAAGTGCAAGGCACACCGGAGGTAAAGACCAAGAAAAAGGAGCCCGCACCCGAAACACCGGCGGAGATTCCGGCTCATGTCCGGGCGCTCCTGCAAAAATTCCCCGAATACGAGGCGCTCTACATCGACGCCGACGGCGGGATGTACACCCCCAATGTCGCACCCGCCATCCGCAAGGGCGCCGTGCTCTACCGAAATCCCTATCACCAATCGTAACACGCAGACACTATGGCATTAGGCAATGTAATCATCAAAGATGTGGACGGCAACCTGCCGTATGCCGCATCGGCAAGCAACGAGAAAATAACGGGTCTGCTGTTCGACGTCTCCGGGCAGCCCGACCTCTTCACCTCCGGCTACGGTAAGAACAACGAGGCGAACGTGGCGTTGGGCGATGTCATCTGCATCACCAGCCGCAAATCCTCCGTACAGGACTTCGGCATCAAAGAGCGTGTCGAGTGCGACCCCGACGAAGAGGCCGACAAGAACTTCCTGTTCGGCATTCCGGCGTACCACATCCGTGAGTTCTTCCGCACAAGCGGAAACATCGACGGCACGGGGCGTCTGTACGTCATGTTCGCCGACTGCTCCCAGAACTGGGATGCGCTCGACGTGATGCAGCGTGCGGCGGACGGCCTTATCTCGCAGGTCGGCATCTGGACCGAGCAGTCCTTGTGGAAGCTCAACGGCGAGCAGGAGAAATACAACCTGAACCTCGTGAAAGGTGTCAACGACAAGGCTGTGGCACTGGCCGAGCTGAACCAGCCGCTGTCGGTGGTGCTGTGCGCCAACCCTGCCAACACGGGCGGCGACATCGAGGAGGCTAAGGTCATCGACCTGAACCGCATTCCGAGCGCCATCTGCGAAGCCTCCCGCACCAGCGTCATCTTCGGGCAGGCACGCAATGCCCAGAATGCCACCATCCAGTACCGCAACCCCAACCACACGCCGGTCGGGTTCCTGGGCGCCGTCATGGGTTCTCTGGCCAAGGCCAACGTTCACGAATCCATCGCTTGGGTGCGT
Organism: Alistipes senegalensis; assembly: GCA_023665825.1. GTDB lineage: Bacteria > Bacteroidota > Bacteroidia > Bacteroidales > Rikenellaceae > Alistipes > Alistipes senegalensis_A. The sequence goes on from JAMPDE010000005.1 coordinate 16,046, forward strand.
CAGTTCAACCTTTTCGACGACGACTTCCAGCAGATAGAGCTCGGCTTCGGCGACCTGACGCTCGATGCGGAGGACGAGTTCATCTCGACCAACCTCTACGAATCGCTCTCGCCCGTGCTGCTGGACGACTTGGACGACAAGGGATACATTTTCCCCATCAAGTATTCGGGTCGGGAGAACGGCATCTACATCTCCAAAGACCAGACCTGCTCCAACGGGGACTACCGGACCATCGCCCGCAACCGCACCATCAACAAGAGCCGCCGTGCCGTGCGCGAAGCCCTGCTGCCGTATCTGCACAGTCCGCTGATGGTCAATCCGGCGACGGGATTTCTGGCGCCCTCGAAAATCACCGCCTTCAAGACCCTTATCGGCGACATCCTCGCCAAGATGCAGGCGGCACAGGAAATCAGCGGCTACGCCGTGACCATCGACCCCAACCAGAACGTACTGGTGGACGACACGTTGCGCATCAGCTACGTCATCGTGCCGGTCGGTGTCGCCGTGAAGATATACGTCGAGGAGGGCTTATCGCTAACCGCTAAATAACAGGAACTATGGCTATCATCAACAACGTCGCATACTCATGGAGCATGATTACCCTGGCCAGTACGGCCTTGGGCATCGAGGAAGGCTCCACCGTGCTCGAAGGCGTTTCGGGCATCAAATGGTCGAAGAAACGCAAGATTGAGCCCAACTACGGACTGGGCGGAAAGCCGGTCAGCCGGGGCTTCGGAAACATATCCTACACGGCCTCCATCACGATGGACTACGCCACGCAGCAGACCCTCCGTTCCACCTATGGCAGTCTGATGGACATCGGCGAGTTCGACCTGATTATCTCGTTCGCCAACCCGATGGCCTCGGACGACTGGACCACGACCACTGTCACGCTCAAAGGGTGTATCTTCTCGGAAGACGGCATGGAGAGCCAGCAGGACGACACCAACATCACGCACGAATTCGACCTCAATCCCTTCGACATCCAGATCGGGGATGGAGACACGATTTAGCGTTCCGACTTCCGCACGAAGCCGCTCCTTACCGAAAAAGGGGCGGTTTTGTGTTTGAGGAGCGAGGAGATTTCGGTACTTTTGCACTCCTTTATGTATAAACTTATAAAGAATGGTTATGATACAAGCGACAGAAAACAATTTCGAGGAACTGCTTGCCTCGGGAAAACTGTTAGTGGTAGACTTCGGTGCCGAGTGGTGCGGCCCCTGCAAGGCGTTGGCACCGATAGTGGCAGAGCTGGCCGAGGCATATAAAGAGCAGGCCGTAATAGCCACGTGCGACGTGGAAGAGAACAACGACATCGCCGTGCGGTATTCCATCCGGAGCGTGCCGACGGTGATTTTCTTCAAGGACGGCCGGGAAGTCGGGCGGCATGTGGGGGCTATCGCCAAAGCGGCGCTGGAAGAGAAGGTGAAGGCGTTGCTGTAAGAAATGAAAAACGGAGAAACATTCGACAAACGATGTTTCTCCGTTTTATTTGAGGGTTGTACAAACTCACCACAAATTTTCAAAAGTGTGGTAGATTTGTACGGATACTACCTGCATTGTTTTACATCATATAACAATGCTCTTCTCCGATTGAAAAGACAGGTGTTCGTTATTGAAAACGTATCCCAACTGGTTGCTGACACATCGGGTGTTGCCGATGACCTTGTCGATATTGCGGTGCGAATGACCGTAAATCCAGTATTCGATGGGACTTGCAGCAATATAGTCGCCCAATTCAACGGTAAAAGCTCCGTTCAACGGGCTTCCTTTGAATTCCGGGGCGTTCAGTTCGAATGAGGGGACATGATGGGTAGCGACGATGATGTGTTTTGCCGTGCTCCGCTTCACGCTTTGCTCCAGAAATCGGAAACAACGGTAATGTTCCTCATTGAATCGCACCCAGTCCAACGGCTCGCTGCCATGACGGATCCGGCGGAAATCGGTTATCGCCGATTCCGTTTGGAATGCGTCCTCCAAGCGAATGTACCCCCAGAGCGTCGTCGCAATCAAATCCACATCGGCGGCCAGCGGTATCACCTCATTGTAATGACAAGAAACGTTCTTTCGGATATTCCACGACCAGCCGTTATACAATTTGTCGATATCGAACATCTTATAAAATTCATGGTTGCCCGGAACGACGATTACCCGTTCGTAACTGTCCGCAGCCCAATCCCAGAACGGATGCTTCGAATAATTGTCGTCCCCGATATACCCGATATCACCGGCAAGCACGAG
>JAMPDE010000006.1 GCA_023665825.1 Alistipes senegalensis
ACCAGACCATATCCAGCGACAATCCGTATGCGGAGATACGGTATTCGGAGTATATTAAGATTGGGAATTGATTGAATCACTATAACGACGGGCTGTCTGAAATCATAGACAGCCCGTCGTTTATTATATCGCGTTGCGGTTATTTTTTGTTTTTTGTGCAGAGCAAGTACAGTATAATTGCTCCGAAAGTAAGCAGTTCCGAGACCGTTACCGCTAACCAAAGTCCGTTATCTCCCAGCAGCGATGGCAGCCAGACGAAACAGGGAATGATGAAGAGGTAGCCGCGCAGCAGCATGAAAACGGTTGCGGATTTGAACTGTTCCTTGCTTTGCAGGTATCCGATGAGAACGATATTCAGAATCAGAAACACAAAACTTGCGGCATAATACGGGAAACCGTAAAGGGCTATGTCGTAGGCATGACTGCTGTCGGTGATAAATGTCTCGATAATGAACTGCTTGCCGACTATTCCGATCAGCGAGATGAGCAGTCCGAAAATCGCCGCAATCCATACGGACATACGAAACGTCCGTGCAATCCGTTGTTTGTCCCCTGTGCCGTAATTGTAACTGATAATGGGCAGCGCCGACTGGGCAACGGCATTCCCGAACAGAAATACGAGTGGCAGAACGTAGCATGCCACGGCAAAAGCCGCGACACCGGCTTCTTGTAATCGCCGCATGAACATGATATTACCGACGAGCATCAGGCAGGCCATCGCTGTCTCTCCGATGAATGTGGGCAATCCGAGTTTGACCATATACCCGGTATTGCGGAGGGTAAGCCCGACACTCGTTCGAGTGAACTTGGGCGGATAGAGATGCAACGTTTCGGAATAGCGGAACATATAAATCAGTACGATTACGGCTCCTGCGCATTGAGACATGGAGGTTGCGATAGCTGCGCCCTTTACGCCCATGCCGAGCGGAAATACATAAATGTAATCCAGAGCGATGTTCAGTACGGAGGCGATGACATTGGAATACATGGCGAATTTCGGAGAGCCGTCCAGTCGGATGATAAACATTCCGACGACCAGCAACATGCTTCCGAGAAAGGACGGCAGTGCATAGCACATGTATTCGGTAACCAGAGGCATCAGTTTCGGAGAGCTGCCGAAAAGTCGCGCGGTGCGTTCCGGAAATAAAAAGACGATAGCGCAAATGACCAGCATAATGGTTGTAGAAACCGTTATGGCTTGCGTTACGTTGATATTTGCCGCTTTGTAGTTGCGATGCGACAAATGAATGGCGACCACGACCGATACTCCGCTTCCGAACATCAGCGCCAATCCTGTTGAAATCAGGTAGAGGGGTGTTACGATATTGACGGCCGCCAATGCTTCGGCTCCTATTCCATTCCCTACGAAAATACCGTCGGCCAGATACACCGACGCACCGAACATCAATCCCAGCAACGTGGGAATGAATATTTTAACGAATAATTTCGATATATCCGTCTTTCCAAAATCTATCGCATCTCTTTGATCCATATTTACTTCATTTATTTTATTGAATATTATACCAACAAAGAAGTCCGCCTCCATCGACGGACTTCTTTTCTTGTGTTGCAGCGCACCGCCTATCAAGCAATCACATCGAAACCGGCATTACGTACCGCCGCGACGATATCTTGTGCGTTGTGTTCGCCTTTGACGACAGCCTTGCCCGTCGAGAGGTTGACCTCTACCTGCTCGACACCCTCGACCGAAGCGATTGCCTTGGTTACCGAAGCCTGACAATGCGAGCAATTCATTCCTTTGATAGTGTATTCTTTTGTCATGTCTGAAATTGTTATATGATTTTGTTTATGCCCTTTGATAAACGTGAAGACAAGCAGAGCCACCAGTATGGCCGAGCAGACGGTCGGGAACAGAGCGAAGTCGTGTTCGTGGCCGATGACGTTTTGCCCGTTATTTATGCGGAACCACTCCGCAGGCAGCAAATAGTCGATTGTCAATCCGAACGCGATTGCCCCGATGATGATCGAGGCCAAATAGATTACGGCGGACTTGCGTCCCATTTCGCGGGAAATGAGCGTGAACGAGGCGAAATTAGCGGCAGGTCCGGCCATCAGAAGCACCAGAGCCGTACCGGGCGAAAGTCCTTTGAGCATCAAGGACAATGCAATGGGAATCGACCCTGTGGCGCACACATACATCGGAATGGCTATAATCAACACGGCAATCATCGAAAATATCGGTTTGCTTCCGAGTACGGAGAAGAAGTCGGCGGGAACGTATACCGTAATCAACGCCGCGATGACAAGCCCCGCGACCAACCATCCGCCGATGCTGCCGACAAGATCGATGTACCCGTAGCGCAGCGCGTCGAGACATTTTCGGCCGAAACTTTTGTCCGCTCGTTCCGAGGTTTCGGATGCCGTACAGCCGATCGGAGCCGCTTCGTGCCGTTCTGCTTTACCCACTGCCATGCCACCGAAAACCGCCGTAACGAGAGCCGCAATAGGACGAATGAGGGCGAAAGCCGGACCGAGTAACGACCACGTCGCGGCAATGCTGTCCACTCCGGTCTGCGGTGTGGACACGAGAAACGACGTGGATGCCGCTCTCGATGCACCGTTTCGGCGCATGGCGATTGCGGTAGGCAATACTCCGCAGGAGCATAGCGGCAGCGGAATGCCGATTAGTGCCGATTTGATAACTGCACTCAGTCCCGTTCCGGACAGATGGTGCGCGAATGTTTTTTGCGGTATGAATGCGTGCATGAGCCCCGCAATTAAAAATCCCAACAGGATGTACGGCGACATCTCGTTGAGCATAAATAGCAATGAGTGTAAAAGTTCCATCTCCGCGATTTTATTTTGCCGCAAAATTACCGATGTATGGGGTGTCGGCCGATACCAAAATCCGTCGGAATACTACCATTTCGATAAATTTATTTCGGTCGTCGTTTTACGAAAGTCCGTCCCGGTCGATTTCCGCCATAAATGCTCCGATGGTTTTGCCGGTCTGTTGTTTGAAAAAGCGCATCAGATGGTTAGGTGCGGAAAAACGAAGTTTGTAGGCCACCTCTTTCACCGTCATTCCCGAAAACAGCAAATCGCTTTTCACTTCCTGCAACAAGCGTTGTTTCAGCAGATGAGCGGCCGTTACCCCGAATTCGTTCTCCACCGCTTTGTTCAGTGCCACTCTGCTGATTCCCATCATTTCCGCATAGTCATTTACCCGATTTTTACGGCGGATGTTCTTTTCCAGCAATTCTTTGTATCTGAAAGCGTAGTTGTTGAGCGGCAGACGTAGCGAGAGGCCGAAGAAATCGGCATAAAAACGGTTCAGGAGTAACAGAAATTCATACAGGTAGGCGACGATCATATGGTAACTGTCGGCTACGGGGGCAAGAAGTTCTGTTTTCATTTTTCGCAGGATTTCGAGGAATGGAATCATTTGTTGCTCATTCATGTCGAAATAGCTCGGATAGTCGTTCTGATAACAATACAACAATCTGTACATGAAATGTTTGTCCGATGAAAAGTTCTGTACGAATTCTTCCTGAAAGACGAGGAAAGTGTAATCCAGACTATCTATCCGTATATGCCATTCCTGCTGCTTGTAAGGCGCGACGATCAGTACGCTGTTGTCGTGCAGTTCGATTCTTTGCCCATCCAACAGCAGATATCCCGACGCTTTGCGAAAGAAATAAAACTCGAAGAAATCGGTTCTGTATCGTTCATTCAGGTCGAACCAACCCCGTTTTTCACTGCTTTCGGCGGTGTTGAGCAGAAAGTCCACGCCGCATGCGCTTTTGGTGTACTTCACCAATGATATGTGTTCGGCTGTTTTATACGGGAAAATTCTCCATGTTTTTTTGCTGTTCATATTCGATAATTCGGTTGAATTTCATATTGATATGTAATACGTGCGCAAAGTTAATACAAATACGCTGTATAGCACTGCATTATGGCTGTAATATTTTCAACGAGCGATTGATATATAATCAAAATGGTAGCAATATAAGCTAAATTGGTAGCGACGGGGCGATAAGAAACTGTTAATTTTGCGCACTTATTTATTGTATTGATTTTGAAGTATAAAGAATACGATATGGGGAATGATGAGATAGTAAAAATGTTGGAACAGGCCGGAATAAAGCCGACTTCCAACCGTATATTGGTTCTACGTACCATTTTGGAAAGCGACCGTCCGTCGAGCCTGACTGATTTGGAGACGAAATTATTATCCTTGGAGAAATCCAGTGTCTTCAGGGTCTTGACATTGCTGCTGGAGCATGGTGTCGTGCATGCGGTGGAAGACGGCCGGGGTATTGTAAAATATGAAATATGCCGAGGTAAAGGCTCTTGTACGATCGATGATTTGCATGCGCATTTTTACTGCGAGTCCTGTCATCAGGTTTTTTGTTTCGAGACGATTCATACTCCCGTCGTGGATTTGCCGGACGGTTTTGATGTTCACTCCATCAACTATATGGTAAAAGGGGTCTGTCCGCAATGCAAATCCGCAAATGCTCATTCCGATAATCGAATGAAGCGATAGATTTGTCCGCATAGCACTTTGACACCGGGTTGCACTGCCGGCCTTGTAATTTTGCGCCATAACGTAAAAATTACAAGTATGAGAAAACATTTATTTTTCGTCGGGGTGCTCGGTTTCGTGTTGCTGTCGGCATGTCAGCACGGAGCATCCCACCATCATCATCACCACCACGGTGATGCTCGCACGGAAGAACATGCCCATGAGGAGTCCGATTCCGAAACGCACCACCATTCGGATGCAATCGTACTTGCACCGGAGAAGGCGAAAGCCGCAGGCGTACAAGTATCCACGGTCGAACCGGGAGATTTTCACGGCGTCCTGGCCACGAGCGGGAAAGTCTTGTCTGCATCCGGCGACGAGATTACTTTGGTAGCGACCGTAGCCGGTGTGGTTTCGCTGAACCGTCCCATCACGGAGGGCATGGCCATCGGCAAGGGGACGCCGGTTTTCACCATCGCATCCTCGAATCTGCAAGACGGAGATGTCGCCCAGCGTACTCGCATCGCCTATGAAACGGCAAAAGCCGAATACGAAAGGGCGCAGGCGTTGGTTGCCGACAAAATTATTTCGGAAAAGGATTTTTTAGCTCTCCGTGCCGATTACCAGACGGCTGCACTTGCCTACAAGGCCGTGGGTCAGAACGGTAATTCCACGGGTGTTACCGTCAAATCTCCTGACGGAGGATATGTCAAGGAGTGTCTGGTGAGAGACGGCGATTTCGTGGAGATTGGCCAGCCGATGCTGGTCGTTACCCACAACCGGCGTCTATACTTGAGAGCGGAGGTTGCCGAAAGGGATTACGGCATCCTGAACCGGATTGTCTCCGCCAAGTTCAAGACCTCTTACAGCGACGAGGTATATGACATAAAGGAGTTGAAAGGTCGTTTGCTGTCCTATGGGAAGACTCCGGGCAGCGCCTCTTCGTTTATTCCCGTTACCTTTGAATTCGATAATTGCAGCGGCGTAATACCCGGAGCTTTTGCGGAGATTTATCTTCTGACCGGCAGCCGCAGCAATGTCATCAGCGTTCCGGTAACGGCATTGACCGAAGAGCAAGGCGTCTATTTCGTCTATATTCAGGAGGACGAAGATTGCTATAGAAAACAAGAGGTCGCACTCGGCATGTCCGACGGCGAGCGCACGGAGATCGTCCATGGACTGGTCGGCGGAGAGAATCTGGTTACCGAAGGCGCTGTCCATGTGAAACTGGCATCGGCAGGCAAGAGCATTCCCGGTCATACGCATAACCATTAAACGAGAGTGCCATGCTGAACAGAATCATTCGTTTTTCATTGCAAAACCGCCTGCTCGTACTGGTGGGTGCCGTTTTGCTCGTTATCGGCGGGTTGTATACGGCTCATCATGCCGAGATAGACGTGTTCCCCGACCTCAATGCTCCGACCGTCGTCGTGATGACGGAGGCCAACGGTATGGCTACGGAGGAGGTGGAACAGCTGGTTACTTTCCCGATAGAGACCTCGGTGAACGGCGCGACCGGCGTCCGCAGGGTAAGGTCGTCTTCCACCACGGGATTTTCGGTCGTATGGGTGGAGTTCGAGTGGGGCACGGATATTTACCTCGCCCGGCAGATTGTCTCTGAGAAGTTAGCCACGGTCAACGATGCGTTGCCTGACAACGTCGGGCAGCCTACGCTCGGTCCGCAGTCTTCCATTCTGGGCGAGCTTCTTATCGTCGGTCTGACTTCCGACAGTACGTCCATGCTGGATTTGCGGACTTTGGCGGACTGGACCATCCGGCCGCGTCTGCTTTCGACCGGAGGCGTGGCGCAGGTATCCGTGATCGGCGGAGATTTGAAAGAATACCAGATTCTCGTCAACCCGGATAAGATGAAACACTACGGCGTCAATCTCGCCGATGTGATGGCGGTAACGAGGGGGATGAACCGAAGTACCAACGGAGGTGTGATTTATGAATACGGCAATGAATATATCCTTCGCGGCGTCGTCTCTTCCGATGCGATAAAGCGTATTTCCAAATCGGTGGTCAAGCTCGTCGACGGAAGCCCGGTCGCATTGGCGGATATTGCAAAGATCGAAATCGGCGCAGAGAGTCCGAAGTTGGGAGTCGCCTCGGAAAAAGGCAAACCCGCCGTGTTGCTTACCGTAACCAAGCAGCCCAATACGGGGACTATAGAATTGACGCAGAAATTGGAAGAGGCTCTTGCGGATTTACAGAAGAACATTCCCGGCGACGTGCATGTATCCACCGATATTTTCCGTCAATCTCGGTTCATCGAGAGTTCGATCGACAATGTGAAAGATTCTCTCTTCGAGGGAGCTTTGTTTGTCGTCGTCATTCTTTTCCTGTTTTTGGCCAATGTCCGCACGACGGTCATTTCTCTGGTTACGATTCCGCTGGCCTTGTTGGTCTCGTTGCTCGTGTTGCACTATCTCGGATTGAGTATCAATACCATGAGTCTGGGCGGCATGGCGATCGCCATCGGTTCGTTGGTGGACGATGCCATTGTGGATGTGGAGAATGTATGGAAAAAGTTGCGTGAAAACCGTTTGTTGCCGGACGGGGAGCGGAAGTCTGTCCTGAATGTGGTTTACGATGCTTCAAGGGAGGTGCGCATGCCGATTCTCAACTCCACGCTTATCATCATCGTCAGCTTCATGCCGTTGTTCTTTCTCAGCGGAATGGAAGGGCGCATGCTGATTCCGCTGGGCATCGCATTTATCGTGGCGCTGTTCGCCTCGACGGTTGTCGCTCTGACCCTGACACCCGTGTTGTGCAGTTATCTGTTGGGTGGGAAAGCCACGGACAAAGGGCTTGCCAAGGAGGCGTTTCTGACCGTATGGATTAAGAAATACTATCACCGCAGCCTGTTGTGGGTGTTGGAACACAAAAAGTCCATCATCACGGCGACCGTCGTGTTGTTCGCAGCGACGCTCGGTCTGTTCTTTACGCTTGGGCACAGTTTCCTGCCGCCGTTCAACGAGGGGTCGTTTACCATCAACGTCAGCTCTCTGCCGGGCGTGTCTCTGGAAGAGTCCGACAGGATAGGCCGTCAAGCTGAAGAGATTCTCCTGACGATTCCCGAAATAAAGACTGTGGCACGCAAGACAGGCCGTGCCGAGCTCGACGAACATGCTTTGGGCGTCAATGCTTCGGAGATAGAAGCTCCATTCGAGTTGGACGGACGCTCGCACAAGGAACTGCTGGACGAAGTCCGCGAAAAGCTGTCGGTGATTGTCGGGGCCAACATCGAAATCGGTCAGCCCATCAGCCACCGCATCGACGCCATGTTGAGCGGCACGCAGGCCAGCATCGCCATCAAACTATTCGGGGACGACCTGAATAAGATGTTTATGTTGGGTAACCGGATTAAGGACGAAATTCAGTCGGTGGAAGGAATTGCGGATTTGAACGTGGAGCAGCAAATCGAGCGTCCCGAACTGAAAATCATACCGAAACCGGAGATGCTTTCGCGTTACGGCATATCGGAGCCCGAATTCAACGAATTCATAACCGTGATGATGGCAGGCGAAACCGTATCGCAGGTATATGAGGGCAACAAGAAGTTCAATCTGGTTGTCCGTGCCGAAGAAAACAGCCGGAAGACCATCGATGATATCCGTACCATGCTCATAGACACTCCCGACGGTCTGAAAATACCGTTGGCGAATGTGGCCGACGTGGTTTCTGCCGCAGGCCCCAATACCATCAATCGGGAGAACGTCAAGCGCAAGATCGTCATTTCGGCCAATACGAGCGGACGGGATCTTCGTAGCGTGGTCAACGACATCCGGAGCATAGTAGATGAAAAAATCCAGTTGCCGGAGGGCTATCATATAGAGTACGGAGGACAGTTCGAGAGCGAGCAGGCAGCCAGCCGCGTGTTGCTCCTTACGTCGCTCATCAGCATCATCCTGATTTATCTGTTGCTGTACATGCAGTTCCGGAATGCACTCGAAAGCAGTGTCATCCTGCTGAACTTGCCGTTCGCGCTTATCGGAGGCGTTCTCGTATTGCGGTTCACGTCGGGAGAAATCAGCATTCCCGCCATCATCGGCTTCATTTCTCTGTTCGGCATCGCTACCCGAAACGGCATGCTGTTGATAACGAGGTACAACAACCTGCGGGAAGAGGAAGGCTTGTCCGTACATGAGAGCATTGTAAAGGGTTCTCTGGATCGGTTGAACCCCATTCTGATGACCGCTCTGACTTCTGCGCTGGCCCTATTCCCGCTGGCCCTGCGAGGCGATTTGCCGGGCAACGAAATACAAAGTCCGATGGCCACAGTCATTTTGGGCGGATTGCTGACCTCGACTTTTCTGAATGCTTTCATCATCCCTATCGTATATGAATGGATGCACCGCAAGGATGACAAACCAATAAAAGAGATTCGATTATGAACAAGATATATTTGACAGTAGCCTTGGCCGTCTGGTCTTTTGCGGCACAGGCACAAGACATCGTTTCGGTTCTTCGAGACATCGAGCGTAATAACCTCGAATTGCAGGCCATACGTAACGACAATCAGGCGACCGTATTCGATAGCAAGGGAGAAAACACGCCGGATGCCACGTCGGTCGAATACAGCCCTTTTTTCAGGAAAGGCACGGACGGGGTTGCCAGTTCCGAACTCGTGGTGTCGCAGGAGTTCGATTTCCCGACGTTATATGCCGCCCGGCATAAGGCAACGGTCTTGCAGGAGAAAGCGTTGGACTTGAACTACCTCGCTTCCCGAAGAGAGGTGCTTTTATCGGCCGAGCAAAAATATTTCGACTTGGTCTGGCTCGACCGGCAGCATGCCATTCTGGCCGAGCGGCTGACCAACGCGACCGAGATGCAAGCTCTGTTTGAAAAGCGGTTCGAGAACGGGGATGCGACCGGAATCGAGCTGAACAAAATCAAAATGGAGCGGATGGATCTGCAAACAGAAATGTTGCAGAACGAATCCTCACGCCAAATTGTGATTCGGGAGCTGACGGCTTTGAACGGAAACCAGCCGCTCTCTTTGGAGGGAGTGGCCTATCCGGAAGAGATGAGGCAGAAAGGCGCCGAGGGTTTGTTCGACGACATCATCGACAGCGATATCGCCATACATGCTGCCGAGGCTTCCTTTGCGGCATCGACGCAGGAAGTGCGGGTAAACAAACAAGCGTGGGCTCCGAAAATTGCGGTAGGATACCGCAGAAATACGGAACTGAAAGAATCGGTTCACGGATTTCTGATCGGAGCTTCATTCCCCCTGTTTTCCAACAGCCATAAGGTCAAGGCCGCAAAGTCGAGGCAGGCCGCAGCCCAACTGTATCTGAACGACACCAGAATACAGGTGGAAAATGAAACGAAGGCCCAACTGCATGAACTCGGACAGCTCGACAAGACGCTCCGGATATATGATTTGGAACTCATGCGCCAAACGCTTCGACTGCTTAAAAAAGCCGTGGAGGCGGGTAACATGTCTCTGATCGACTATTACACGGAAGCCGACAAGGTCTATGCGAAATGGGAGTCGTTCTTATTGGCTGAAAACCAATACCACAAGTTGTGGGCGACGCTTCGAAAAAATGAATTGTAAGTAAAATGCAATAATTGTTTTAACAGGAGAAAAATGGAAAAACAAACCAGTATTCAATTGATTCGTAATGCCACGTTGAAGATTAAATATGCGGGGCGCACGATTCTCGTCGATCCTATGTTGGCGGAAAAGGCTTCGTTGATTTCAGCCCTCGGAGTGAATCTCAGTCCGAGAGTCCATCTTACCGTACCGATGGATGAAATTATCGGGGACGTTGACCTCGCGCTGCTTACCCATAATCATCTCGACCATTACGATCCGAGTGTGAAGGAACATCTACCCCATGATATTCTGTTTCTCACCCAACCTCAGGATTGCGAGACGTTGAGAAATGACGGGTTTACGAATGTTGCGGCCGTAGACAATACGTTCGAGGTGGATGGAATTACCATAACCCGTATTTCGGGGAAGCACGGGCGCGGCATGTTAGGCGATATGATGGGCCCGGTTTCGAGTTTCGTATTCAATCACGAAGGATTACCCACATTGTATGTCATGGGCGATTGCTGCTGGGACGATACGATTCGCAATGCCGTCGAACGGTTCTCACCCGACTGCATGGTGGTAAACTGTGGCGGAGCGATAATTCCCGTATATTCGGGTTATTTCGGTTCGATTATAACCAATGAAAACGAGATGGCGGAAATCATGAAAGAGTGCACGGGGGTGGGTAAATTTATCGCCGTACATATGGATGCGATCGACCATTGTCAAACTACACGCGCTATTTTACGAAACGAGATTGAACATCGCAATCTCGATATGAACCGTTTGATTATTCCTCAGGACGGAGAAGTCGTGAGATTGTAATGACCGAGAAGTTCCGGGGTTGCATCTGGATGTATGCAATCCCGGAGCTTTACATTATTACTTTGACACCGGGTTGCGCACCGGGTCTTGTATTTTTGCAGGCAAAATAAATATTGTCTGCATATGAAATTATCCGAACTTCAGACCGGTGAAATCGGCGTCATTGCGAAAGTTGTCGGGCAAGGCAGTTTTCGCAAGAGAATTATAGAATTAGGGTTTGTAAAAGGTAAAACCGTCAAGGTCATACGTAATGCTCCGTTCAAAGACCCCATCGAATATGAGATTCTGGGGTCGGAAATCGCATTGCACCGCCATGATGCGGAACTCATAGAGGTTGTCGGCGAGCATGATTCCTTTCTCCGGGCCGAGGAGAACGACCCGATTCGAGAACATCGGCGATTGACCTTGGAGGAGATGCGGGAATTGGCATCGAGAAAGGACAAGACGATTTCCATCGCTTTCGTGGGCAATCCCAATTGCGGAAAGACCTCCATCTACAACGCCCTTTCCGGAGCGAAAGAGCATGTCGGCAATTACAGCGGTGTTACGGTAGATGCCAAGGAGTGCAGCATCGAGTACGGCGGCTATACTTTTCGTCTGATAGATTTGCCCGGCACGTATTCGTTATCGGCATACACTCCGGAGGAACGGTATGTCCGGAAATACCTGTTCGAGCGTCATCCGGATGTCGTATTGAACGTGATGGACGCCTCGAACCTCGAACGTAATCTGTACCTCACGACGCAGTTGATTGATATGAATCTGCGTGTCATCGGGGCACTCAACATGTTCGATGATTTGGAAAAATCGGGCAATAAGCTGAATTATGTCCAACTCAGCAAATTGTTGGGTATTCCCATGATTCCTACCGTAGGGAAAGATAATCTGGGACTGGAACATTTGCTTCATCTTGCCATCATTGTTTACGAACGCGGCGATTATGCCGACGGGAATAACGATTTGAATCCTGCCATTTTGCGGGAGTTGAAGGACTGGCATACGGGGAAAATCGACGACCATTCATGCCGGGCAAAAACGGGATGCACGCCTGAGAAATGCGCGACTTGTCCGGAACGGCCGAGGATGAGCCTGAATCAGATTTACCATCATGTCCATGTAAATCACGGCAACACGATCGAGCGCGGAATAAAGGATTTACAGCAAGTAATCGGACGGAACGACCGGGTTCGCAGTACGTTCTCCACCCGTTATCTGGCCATAAAATTGTTGGATGGAGATGCTGAGATTATGGCGCAGGTGTCCGGCAATCCGGGAGGAAACGGGGTCATAGACTTGCGCAACCGAATTGCCGGAAGAATAGAAAAAGCTACCGGACAGGATTGTGAATCGGCAATCACTGACGCCAAGTATGCGTTTGTAAACGGAGCTTTGAAGGAAACTTTTCAGGAAAGCGCCCGGACTCGCAATGAATCGACCCGCAAAATCGACGATTTGGTTACTCACCGAATCTGGGGCTATCCCATTTTCCTGCTCTTCATGTTCGTCATGTTCGAGGCGACTTTCGTCATCGGAGCCTATCCCCAGGCGTGGATAGAGACGCTGGTAGGTTGGTGCTCCGCAGCCCTTCTCGAAAACATGTCGGATTGCGTGTTGAGGGATTTGCTCGTCGATGGCGTGTTGGGCGGTGTCGGAAGCGTGTTGTCTTTCGTCCCCAACATCCTGATTCTTTATCTTTTCATCTCGTTTATGGAAGATTCGGGATATATGGCACGGGCGGCCTTCATCATGGACAAATTGATGCACAAACTCGGTTTGCACGGCCGGTCGTTCATCCCGATGCTGATGGGCTTCGGCTGTACTGTTCCGGCAGTAATGGCTACGCGCACCATTGAGGACAAACGGAATCGTTTCATTACCATTCTCATAACGCCGTTCATGTCATGTACCGCACGCCTTCCGATATATATCCTGCTGACCGGAGCGTTTTTCGCCCAATATGCGGGTCTGGTGCTGTTCTGCATCTATGTCTTCGGTATTCTGATGGCCGGGCTGGTCGGACGGCTCTTGTCGAAGACCGTGTTCAAAAGCGACGGCATCCCGTTCGTCATCGAGTTGCCGCCCTATCGTATGCCGAGCGTGAAACTGATGTGGCAGCACACGTGGGACAAGGTGTTCGGCTACCTGAAAAAATTGGGAGGCTTGATTCTGGTCGCGTCGATTGCGATATGGGCATTGGGCTATTTCCCTCACGACACGACGGCGAAAACGGAAGTAGAACAACAAGAGCAGTCGTATATCGGGAGAATCGGCAAGTTCGTAGAGCCGGTCATGGAGCCGCTCGGATTCAACTGGCAGCTCAGCGTTGGACTGGTGTCGGGAATCGGGGCGAAAGAGCTGGTGGTGAGTACGCTCGGTGTGCTGTATCCCGAAAATACCGAAAGCGAGGAGGCAGACCTTGCCCGGCGCATACCTATTTCTGCCGCGACGGCATTGGCGTATATGGTTTTCATTCTACTTTATGTGCCCTGCCTGTCGGCGGTCGTCGCCATTGCGAAAGAGACCAACTGGAAGTGGGCAATCGCACAAGCCCTGTCCGCCACCGGTATTGCTTGGATATGTGCGTTCGTAGTCGCAACGGTCGGGAATCTTTTGGCATAATATAATTTTATTCGAACATCAACAGTTTTATGAAAATAAACAAGGAAGGATACCGGATTGTATTTACTTCGGGGCTTGTTCTCTTCGTGTGTTGGCTGCTGTTTTACTGGCTGTTTGTCAACCGCCGCGATACGCTTATGTTTCAGTTGTATACTGTGCTGTCGGTCGCTTTCTGGTTCTATATCGTCAGCTTTTTCAGGGAACCCAAGCGTATTCGTATCAACGACCCCTCTTTGATTTTCGCCCCTTGCGACGGACGTGTCGTCGTCATCGAACGGGTCATGGAAGAGGAATACCTGCATCGTGAGATGCTGCAAATATCGGTTTTCATGTCGCTGACGAATATTCACATGAACTGGTTTCCGGTCAGCGGAACGGTGGAGTATTTCAAATATCATCCGGGCCGTTATTTGATGGCGTGGCTACCCAAAGCCTCTAAGGATAACGAGCATACGACGACTGTTGTGAAAATGCCGAACGGACATCGCATTCTTTTCCGGCAGATTGCCGGGTTCATTGCCCGTAGAATCGTGTCCTATATGAAACCCGGATATGCGGCAACGCAGAATACCGCTGCCGGGTTTATAAAATTCGGTTCGAGAGTGGATATTCTCGTACCACCGGAGTACGAGGTATTAGTCGGGTTAGGTGATCGTGTAGTCGGCACGCAAACACCTTTGGCAAGGGTGAAGTAAGCGCAGTAATAAATTACAAACCGTATGTTTTAGTATGAACAAAAAAGAGTTGATACGTATTATTTCTCAAGAGATAGAACTGCCTGTATCGCAAGAAAAGATTGCATTGATACTCGATGCTGTCGTGAAAGTGGTGAAACGTACACTCGATTCGGGCGAATCGGTGAAATGTACGGGTTTTGGGACTTTTGCCGTCAAGGATATCCCGCCAAAACGGCTCTATTCACCGATGAAGAAAGAGTATATTCTGACGGAGAGTGTGCGGAAAATCGTTTTTGTCGAGCC
This sequence comes from Alistipes senegalensis, assembly GCA_023665825.1. Classification (GTDB taxonomy): domain Bacteria; phylum Bacteroidota; class Bacteroidia; order Bacteroidales; family Rikenellaceae; genus Alistipes; species Alistipes senegalensis_A. The sequence goes on from JAMPDE010000006.1 coordinate 14,471, forward strand.
TCGGAAACAGAAACCGCACTCGGAATCCATTTCAAAATTGGAATAAATCGAAAGAGTGATAATACAAAATTGACATACCTCGGTATCGCATGATGCCGGGGTTGCCTGTTTATCACCATTCGCTGCCGCCGTACCGCTATTCTTTGATGTAAATCAAACTGCATCAAAGAATGAAACTGCTTCTGAAACGCAAATATAAGGCTGCGACCTATACCATCGGCGACCTGTTCGTGGACGGTCGGTTTTTCTGCCATACCATCGAGGATGCCGTGCGCAGCCTGCCGTCCCGTTGTCCCGATACGCCTGCCGGCCGTTCGTGCCGCTGCAAGGAGA
>JAMPDE010000007.1 GCA_023665825.1 Alistipes senegalensis
AGTGAAGTTGCAACCGAAAACCGTCCGATTCGCCGTTCTTCATCAGATGTTCCTCATCCAATAACCGTCGGACGAGAGCGGCATCGAGGAAGCGGTCGCACTGCCGGTAGGATTTGATACGGGCGGTGTAGACGTCGTCCGGATTGGAACCGCCGGAGTTTTGCGACAGATATTGCATGCAGAAGCGGTACAAGTCGCTGTCTGTTTCCCGATTGTCCTGATGGCAGGCTGCAAACTCTTCGCTCAATGCCGATTTCTGGTTCAGATTGCCCTCGCTTTGCAGAAGCGAGCGCAGTGTCCCTGCCGGCAGATTGTCCACCAGAGCATTGAAGTCTTTGTCGTTCTCGCCGTACCAGTCTAAAAACATTTCTACGAGTGCTGAGCCGATTACGTGGAAGATATTGATGTGCATCTGCTCTTTGTAGGCGTTCTGCGAGCAGTCGTTTTCACGAATGAAAAAATCGGCCATGGCTTCGTAGTTGAGCCAGTAACGGATTTCTTTCTCGAAGATGCTTCCTCCCTTGTAAAGTGCGACGCAACCGGTGTCCATAAGTTCGTCTTCATCGAAGGCATCGGCATCGAAGCGTATAGTCAGCCCGAATGGTTCGAGAAACGGCCGGGCCTGCGTCGAGAGAATGACAGCGTGCCATTCCCGTAATTCTTGAATGATAGTGTTTTTATCCATCGTTTCTTATTTTTTGTATCGTCGCATGATTTTCAGGTCGTCGTAACCAACAACATCTCGGAGTTCATGCAGTAAGGTGCGGTATTCGGGTTCGGTTGCAGGTTGTGTCGCCGCAACAACATTGGCATAGTCGGCCGCACCGTGCTGGCCGACGTGCATGTAGGATGTTACTGTACCGTCGTGTGGATTTATGTCGTCGGGAAAGAGTGCGATGATGTCGCCGTCTTTCCACTTCCTAAATACCACTCTCGTCATGGCGGTTGCAGATTTCGGTGTTTACGATGAACCCGTCCACGACTTTGGTGTCGTGATGGAGTTTATCGAGGAGGTCGTCGATGTCCTCTTCGGAGATGCTGTCGCCGTTCCGGCTCTCGATGTCATAGCGGACGGTAGCGTAGGTTGTCCTGACTTCGGTCGCATGGGATTCGATGGGCTCCACAGCGATGCCGTCGGGTGCGGTGATGTCGAACTTCATCAGACGTGCCACCCGGTCGTACTCTTCGTCGTAGAAACGGTCGTACTCATCCTGAAACTTCTCTTTGTAGTGGGTTCCGCTGTCGGGATCATCCGGGTCGTCGGGTTCGACGAACGCTTCGAACGGTTGCTTGTGTTTGTCTACCAGTCTGGCGACGGCAAGGTCGCTGGCGATTTCCATGATGGACGAGTTGATGTCGTCCTTGTTCTCTTTGTAATACTTGTGCAAGTCCATGATTTGTTATTGTTTAATGATGAATTTTTCGGTTAATGTCCGTTTGAGTTTCTGGTCGCCCTGCGCAATGCGGACGATGAGCTGGTGGATGCGTCTGTTTGCCAGTTCGGTGATTTCCTGCGCTGTCGGCTGAGGTGCTGCGAAATTCCGGCAGGTTGCCGAGCAGTATTTCTGACGGGCACGGAGCGGTTTGCCGCAGGAGGGGCAACGGCGCTTGCCGTCTTGTTCGAGGACTTCGAGTATGTTGGCGTGGATACTCTTCCACCACTCCAGACGGTCGATGTCGTAGTCTTGGATTACGGCGTTGTTGGAGAAGTTGCGTGCTTCGACCTCAACGGAGATTTGGTCGTCCTCGACCATGACCTTGATGACCGGGTCGTCGTAAGGTGTGCCGTCGTCATCGAACCAGATGATATAGGCAGGGTCTCTCAGTTCGTCGTAGTCACCGAACGACAGTTCGGTCAGCCCGTTGTTTTTGAAAATGGCCACGATGGCAGCCATGATGTTGCTGATGTTATCCATAAAAATGGTTTTATTAAGATTAGATGATATGGTGGTCGGACGGGCGTTGCTCGTCCGCTGATTTTTCAAAAAAGGTGGAGCTGCCGGGACTCACGTCAGGACAACTCCGGTTATCATTATGGCGAATGATGTATCAATAGTTCAGTTGGATGGTTCCGTAGACTCCGGCGATTTCCTCCTGCCGGATGCCGAGATAGACCATCGTTACTTGCGGCGAGGAGTGTTTGAGAATCATCGACAGCAGGATGAGGGCTTCTGTCGTGCGTCCCATCGATTCGTAGACGTAGCGTCCGAAGGTCTTGCGGAAGGTGTGGCTGGAGAAGCGCCGGATGGGCAGCCGGTATTTCACGCGCAGGTATTTGAGCGTGTCGTTGATATACTGTTTGGTATAGGGCTTCCGGGTCTTGGGGTTGCAGATGACCGGCAAATGTTTGTCCGGCGAGCCGAGCAATTTATATAGCGACATGATGCGCCGCTGTACGTTTTCGTTGAACGGAATCTGGCGGGTCTTGCCGGTTTTCCGTTCGGTTTTGTAGAGCGCCTCTCTTTCGAGGACGTCTTTCCATGTCATCGAAAGGACGTCGGAGACACGGCATGCCGTGCAGAAAGAGATGCAGCAGTAGAGTTCCCAGAGGTAGTTGCCGTCCTCATGCAAGCCGGAGAGCAGGCGGAGGAAATCGTTGTATTCCAACGGTTCGGCGGTTGTAATTTGACCTTTGACAGACATGTTCGGTTTGAAAATTAAAAAGGCAGAAAGTCGTTGTGCTTTCTGCCTTAGGATTAGACTTCGGTGAATGTTATACGTCTGTTTCGGGAGACGTCTGCTCTTGGAATAAAGACATGACTTTCGCCCACGTCTCCCGCATCCGGAAATAGTCGTCGTGCCCTTCCTGATTGAGGAAGAAGACGTAAGGCGGAATGTCGGCCTGCTTGAACAGTTTGTACTCCTGCTCGTCGAGCTTGCGGACGCTGGGAAGTCCCGTTCGGCATAGGGATTCATTGACGAGCCATGCTCCCCGAAAATTGTCCATCCGGAGCGAGTCGATGCAGACGACTTCGCCCACGCAACTGTTCATCAGGAAATTGCACACGCACATCAGACAGCAGGTGTAGTCGATGTCCCATCCGACGAGGTAACTCTTCGGCCGGTCGGCCTTGGCTGCCAGCAGAATTCGGCCACTGCCTGCCGTCGGGTCATAAACCGTGGGGATTGCCGGTAGCGATTCGTCATGTCCCATGGCGATTTTCGCCATCACTTCCGTGACGTGTGCAGGCGTAAAGAACTGGCCTTTCTGTTGCTGACCACGCTGGGAGGTCAGTGCCATGAACAGGTCGCCGAAGGCGTCGTACCATCTGTGCCGTTTGATTTGCTGTGCCATGATTTGTACCCATGCGACGTACATGTCGTAGAATACTTTGGTCTGCTCTTTCTTGTACCTCCAATCGGTGAGCGGAGGTGTACCGGGAGAAAATCCATGAATGATGTAGCGCAACAGGTCCTGAAAGACCGTCCGCACGTCCAGTCCGTTGCGATACGTGAAGTCGTTAAGCAGTTTTTCCAATTCCCGGACTTCGGTCGGGGCGTTGTATCCTTTGCTCATAAGCTATTGAGAATAAAAAGGCGGAGAACTTTCGCACTCCGCCTCGGGTGAATAAGATAGTTTAGGTATTGATGCCTCAATCCGGATAGATGTATTCCCGCCAGATGTCTATTTTCTGACCGGATGAACATGTTTGCCAGAAATCGTGGCAAGTTTCGGGTGTACTATGATGGGATTCATCGCAGTGCGCACGAACGATTTCTTTACGATCCTGTTCATCCATTGTATTCCACCATTCTTCTACCCGCGGCAGGTATTCGGATTCGGGTACCACATTGTCGTTTTCGCAATCGAGACACAGGTATTCGATGCTGTCGTCTCCGGCGGCAGTTTCCCCTGTATTGACATTGCGCCATATACGGCACTCTACCGATAGCGAGCCGCACGTGCTGCATCGCCAAGGATCGGATGGCATTTGTGTTTCAGTTTTATTCATCGTCTTCATCCTCCGCCCAGAAGTTTTCTTTGTACAGGGTTCGTTGCTGGTCGAACGTCAGGTTATTCCACCAGACGTCGAGGTCATCGGCATCGCCGGACAGCCGTTTGTTTTCTTCCATGTCGAGGGTTTGCCACCACCGCTGCATTGCTTCCTTGTATTCTTTCAGCGTGAGAAAACCATGATGTTCTTCACAGGCATCGCACCAGAAATCATCATCGTCATCGGTAATTTCCGAGAGATACTCGTTCGTATTACCATCGACCCATGCCCGTACCTGAATGTTACGGGAACCGCAACATTCACATACATAAACCGTAGTTTCGTCTTCCTCCTTTTCGGAAGCATGCCTTTGGCCGTCGTAGAGTTCGCACGCCCGTTCCACGATTTTACGACGGGCGTCGTTGCCCAGTTCGGCATAGAGGCGTTCGGCCGCTCCGGACGAAGAATTGTTGCTTAGGTGGCACCACTTTTCCCAGAAATGCCCCGCCATGCTGCCGAACACGGTGTCGCATTCCTCTTTGCTCCAGCGATTCCACATGTAATAGAAGTAGCTGGAGACGATGTTTTCGTTTGTTCGCTTCATATTTTCAGGTTTAGGTTAGAACCAGGAGATGAGGACCCAGTCGTTGCTTTGGTCGCTTGCCTTTATCAGGTGGTCGAGGACGTCCATGAAGTCGGAAGTACTCCTGCCGGCATGTTCGAGTTCCTCACGAAAATCATCGGCGTGCGCCTGATATTCTTCGTTTCTTTCCGTGAGGATGGTTCGCAGGCGTTCCAGTTCGGAGCGCCGGACTTCATATTCATCATCGAGTCTGTCCTCTGCCGAGGTTTCGATGTCGAACATCGAAAAGATGTTGTAAAGGGCTTCCTGTCCGTCGCATCCGAACATGCCCTGTCCGCAGGACGTGTGTTCGATGCGGTAGACTTTTGCGGTGTGTAAACTGCTGCTCATGTTATAGATTTATTAGATGTTATCTGTCAGAAAATGAAATCGACGACGACTTTGTGGTTGCCGGCGAGTAATCGCTCGTGATTTACATCATCGTATTTGTAGGTGCTGTATTTTTTCGTCTCACGGATATATTCTCCACGTACCCAGACCGGTGAGGTTTCTCCGGTGGAGAGTCGGAAAAATTCTCCTTTTTTGAGCTGTCGTATCGGTTTTGTTTCCATGGCGATTTATGCGGCTATTCCGAGTTGTCGGGCGGCGTTGTGCATTTCCTCATAGGCAATGCGATGACAACCGGCCGTCATGATGTCGTTTTGATAGGAATTGATGGACCATTGGTGTCTGTCGGCATCCTTGACGAGGTCGTGGCGGAAGTCCGTTTCGTTTTTGTGGAACCGTTCGACCAACCTCCAAAGGCGTTCGGCTTCCTCAGCTTTGACCCGAATGCCCATCGAGGTTTCGATATGCCCGTTGCGAACTCGAAGCAGCGCATTGAAATCCAATCCGAATGGAACGGAGAACAGCCTGTTTGAAATTTCGCCGGAATACCATAACTCCCTTTTCTCCTCGAAAGTCATGTGCGCCACACGCTGACGCATCTCTTCTTCCCGGCGCCATTGCTCGCGGAGTTCGGCATACCGCTGTTCCCGCAGTTCCGCATTGCGCCGATTGGTCTCTTCCTGCCGCTCCTTGCGTTCCTCGAAATGTTCCCACAGCAGCGGATCGCCGGTGCGGTCGATGAATAACTGTGCTATGCGGTTCCCGAATCCCTCGGTTGTTGACGGTTGAAGCAATCCACGGGAAAGAATATCGAGAAAAAGTTCCTGATGTTCAGATTTATCTTCCCGCGGCAAGTCATAGGAATAGCGGGAGCGCTCACCCGTTACGTTCCAGAATGCCGTTTTGTCTTTTTTTGCGGTGCTGCTCAGTTTGCTCAGAACCGGCATGAGCCAGTGGCCGGTGGTTGATTTCTGGCGTTTGTCCAGTTCCCAGAATTCAATCCAGCGACCGATGTTGAGCAGGCAGTCTTCTACTTTCCTTGCATAATTTTGACTTCGGGATTTCGGCTGTGCTTTGATGTACCCGTCGATATTTTCAATCTGATCGACGATGTAATAGGCGGCTTCCCGATAGTCCTGTTCGTGTAATTTCCCACGATACAGGGAAACGGAGCGAGCCGTATCGAAAATCTGTTCTCCGTAAGGAATGGCACTGCGTACCAAGCCCATGTGTTTCCGTGTCGTGTTGGAATAGCTGCGGGTCGTGACCAGATAGGCTTTTCGCCCCTGTTGGTTGGTTTCGACGGATGCACATCGGAAGTGCGACCCGTAGGAATAGATGTTTTTGCCCTCGAAGTAGAAATTATTTCCATTGCGGGCGCTGTCCTGGCTTTGATGCGCCCACAGATGGGCGACCATCGGGGCATCTACAACGTATCTCATGGTGTTTTGTTTTATCAGTTTAAGAATAGCCGTAAACGAAAAAGAGAAGGTCATCGCCTTCTCTCGTTCGTGGTAATTTTTCTATAATCGTTCGACAACCTGTCGGAGAAATTTTTTGCTCAGTACCTGTCTATCGACCGTGACGCCGGACCATCCGTTGGCGGAATTTTTATCCAGCAATTCATGGATGAAGTTCAACCACTCCTTGACCGGCTTTTTGTTCAGCACAGTCAGTAATCGTTCTGCTTGAATCGTCCAGTCGTGAAATTCCGGTGACCACGGTGCGTTTGCCAATTCCGACATGGGAATCGTGAACATGTGTTTTCCGACGGGCTCAATAGCCGGATTTTGACCTATGCTGCATACCGTATCGGCGATGGCCTGTTCGATACGTTCCCGTTCCCGCTTGTACTCTTCTTCCAAGCGGTCGAGCGCCTTGATTTTGTCTGTTAGAATACCCATCCTACAAACGGTCTTTTTACTCCGAGTTCTTCACTCGCTTCGTCGCTTCCGCAATCGCATTTGCCGACGGGCTGCCCCGAACCGCATTTGCAGAGGTCGATACCCCAATGGTTGACGCAGTGGTTGCAGTTGCAAAAGATTTGCGGCAGACGTTCGCCGATAAAGCCTATGCGGTCGAATACCGCACGACTCATGCTGTTGCTGGCTCCATTACCGAAGGTAACGGTCATGGCACCGCAGGCGCATTCCTGAATGTATCGTACAGGTATCATGGCTATGCAGATTTTAATTGAAACTCGATACCTTCGGGCAGTTTGGAATAGTCCACCTTTTTCAGGAAGCGGTCGAACTGAGCCTGCGTCACCGTCTCGTTTTTGGAGGCGTAATCCAGCCAGTTGAATACGCCTGTATTCCGATGGTCGTAGTAGATGAAGTTGTCGAGCGGCATTCCGCAGCGAAGCACGTGGAGCTTGACGGCGAGTTCCTGATCGATTTTTGCCTTTGCTTCAGCCGCACGGGTTTTGAGGTCGTCGATTTTCTTCCGTTTGGCGGCAAGCCGGGCCTCGTGCTTACGTTTACGGATATTCTCCGGCAAATAGTATCCCTCGGCAAGTCGTGTGCGGAACAGTTTCCGTTGTTCTGCGGTAAGCGGTGTGAACTGGTAACGCTTGGAGGAATCCTCGAATGTTTCACCAGTGAGTGTTTCCAACTGGTGGATAGCGGCCTGCGCCTCTTCTTCCCAGCGGGCGACGATACCCATTTCTTCGAGCAGGAAGGTCATGGTAAGTTTATCTTCGGCCTCACGTTTCAGGCGCATGTACTCTTTGTGATCGATCCGCAGGTAGTTTCGCGTGACGGTTTCGCTACTGTTACGGAGGTGATAAAGTCCATTTCCAATGGCATACATCGGTGCCCCCTTGGCATCGCACAAGTGCAAAGCGATGAACGGACTCAGTTCGGGAAATGCCACGGCGATCTCTTCGTGGCAACATCCGGCCATGCACCATTTCCAGATGCCGTATTTATCTTTTTCGTAGATGGTTGCGGTAATGCCGAAATCGGCATGACCGTTACGGCATTCATCGTCGAGCCGAACTTTTACGTCGACTTTGTATCCATTTACGATTTTCGTAGCATTGTATTTTAATCGATTCGCCATAGCAGTATGTTTTAGTTCGTTGATAATGCAAATTCAGGAAACGGCAATTCGGGGCAGAACAAGCGAAGTCGTGCCCGATTGTCCTCGATTATTTTATCGTCAATAAATGCACAACACTCGCTTTTGAGTTGGTCGAGACCGTCATTGCCGAAGAATCCCCAACAGCTGTCGAGAATTCCGGTGTCGTCGTCTTCCGGGGTGATTTGAAATCCATACACTTCGCCGTGCAGGTATTCATTGTAGGTGTCGATTTCGGTTTGGAGGTATTCCTCGATTTTCTTGCGGCGGGATTGCGTGAGTACTTTCCAGCCGTATTCCTTTTTGACCTGCTCGATGCTGACCGCCACGATGCCGAACCAACCGCTGTCCCACCGGCATGAGAACGGTGTGGACGATATACTCTGTCCGCTATGGTCGTAGAGGTAGAGGTTCAGGGCGATGTAGTTTCGCAGGAACGATTCCCGCAGGTTTCCGGGACGTCCGTCGCAAACCTCCTCGAAGTCGAAATGACTGTCGAAATCCTTTTCAGGTCGATAATGACGGTGTGCCGTATAAAATGTTCCGAGGTTGCTCCATTCGCGGGGATTTTCGGGACTGTCGTCGTAGTAGATGTTGATGTTGTGCCCCTTGTAGGTAATTTGTTCGTATCTGTTCATATCAGTAGGCATAAGCGGTTTCCAACTCGCTTTCGTAATGCTCGAAAGCCATCAGGTTCTCTTCGTCCGTCGCATCCTGATCCCAGAACAGTTCGACAAAACGTTCTATCACATCCCGCATGGCACGGGTGTATCGATGGAGGTATTTTACGGCCCTCGTGCGCCAATCTGTCGTTTCGTATTGCATGATGATTCGTTGTTTCGATGATTCATTCAAATGTGATTTCGATAGTCGAGCGGTATTGCCCGAAATCATTTGCATGTTGAATTGGGTAAGAAAAGAAATGCGGCTACCGATGCGGGGCATGGCTTTATCCGTTCGATGTGTGGTCTTCCGGAGGATCCTGAGGCACGGCGTATAGCCAGCGCCTCAGGATCCTATCGAGGAAGACGACCTGAATGTCTCGGTCCGTCGCATTCTGCCTGCCAAGCAACACGGCAGACTACTTTTTACGCCACTGCGCCATCTTTTTCTTGATGTCGATGCCGTTGTCGTCGAGTATCTTTTTCAGGAAAGCGAGCAAACGCCAACCGTCGCCGTATTTGTATGCCTCCGCCTTTGCTGCAAGGAACGCCAGCGACTGGAACTTGTCGAGCCGTCGGCCGGCATCGTCGATGACCGTGCAGTTGTGGAAGCGGATGAGGTTCTGGGCGGTGAAGTATGCACCGGCTCCTTTGTAGGCATCTACCCACGCCGGGATTTGGGGCGTGTTATGTGCCATGCGGATTCGCATGGCGTTGAACTTCTGAGCGGCGAGATACAGCTGGGTGATGTTTTTAGCCTGATGGATGCGATGTGCCGCCAAGTGCAGCGGGGTGAAGAGTTTGGATTGCAAATCCGAAACGAAGATGTTCCGGCGGCCGATTCGTTTGTAGGGAATGCCCTTGCATTTCTTCCCGGGCAGAGCATCCACCCGCTTGCGGAGCTGTTTGATGTAGTCTTCGGCCATAGTCGCGACCACATGCGCATTGAACCAACGGTTGCGGTCTGCGAAGTTCTCCTCGTCCCGTCCCTCCATCTTCATCTGGGCGCGCAGTTCGTCGAGTGTCATTCTCCACTGATATTCGTAGTCCAAACGATGAATCATCTCCGTTACGCCGACCAGTTCCCCGAAGCCGTAGTCCTTGTAGGAGAGCATGCGGAACATCTGTGCCATCACCCAACGACGGTACAGGCGATGATTGGGCACTGTCCCCTGCGAGAGAATCAGGTCGAAGAGCGGGTCGTTGTCTTCCAGAATGGCGAGTTTGCCATCCTTATTGGAGGCGACGTATTCGCCGCCATTGGCTCCGTGCATGGCGAACAGGTTACTCACGTCCGCCCCGATTTTGCGAAGTGCGTCGATGCGTTCCTGCGCCGTTTTGGGTAATTTGACAGGTTGTTTTTGTTCAGCCAGAGCCGGATAGACGGTTCCTAAGCCGGAATCCTTGCCGATGACCGTGGCAACGGTAGTAAATTCTTTGTCCGCTGTTGCGAACTCTGCGCCGCAGTTGGGACACAGCACCTGAGTTTTTTTCTTCATTCTATTGATTTTTAATTGTTATTGATAGGTTCAACCCAATCTCTGAGTATGATTAAGTCTTTGTCGTTCGCGCTTTGCCAGAACCATTTGCCGAATTTTTCGGTATTCCACCTGAAGCCGCCCAGCAGCTGGCAGAGGATGAATAGTTCCAACTCGATTTGCGCTTTGTCCCGTCGCTCGCCGTACAGCATGGCGTCATCGCTTAACTCTCGTTCTGGCAGAGCCATGAAGTATCGACGGGCTTTGCTTTCGCTGCGTTCAGAAGGGAGCGAATGCTTGTAGCGGTCGTACAACTCTTCGACTTTCGAGAAAAATTCCTCTTCACTGCATTTCTGTACGCCCAATTTGCCGGCATATTCCCCGTTTTTGATGATGAATTTACCCCTCAGTTTCAAGCTGCGGGTTGGGAAATCGACCCGAAAGTTTGCTCCTTCCTCAACGGCGCTGACGGCTTTCTGATAGATGTTGTTCATGGCTTTGTCGCTGGTTGTTGCCTGAAAGCCATAAGGTTCACTTTCAGGTTTTCATTGATTATGAACCGCCTACCGCATTCGCAGACGATGTGGGTGTCTGTAACCCGCTTTACTACTCGTGTAACCTCTTCGTGGCTGATGTAGGGTTTCCCGTCCATGTAGCCGTTTTCGATATCACCCGAAAGGTGATACCATTTACCGATTTCAATTTCTTTTGCTGTCATTTTTATCCTGTTAAATATTGGTTTCTAAAAAATGCACTCGAATCGCCGGCGCATGGCTTTATGACTTCGATGAATACAGTAGGTCCTGGATCCTGACCCAGGTAATCACCTGGGTGGGATCCAGGTAGAATACTGTATGTTGAACTCGATTCCTCGTGCAATACTCGGCTGCGCTACCGTTGCGAGTCTCAATCGGAATCGGCACATCGCTCTAAAAGGTTGATATGAGCAGCTGTTTCAGCTACGGACCTTGTCCACGGCATCCAATCGGATGACTGGACAGCGGTCCTTGCTGTTATTGGCTGCACCATTGAATTCCCGATCTCGACTTTTCACTCTGTGCTGAGGTTTCGCGGCTCTCCGAATGCCGGCACGTTGCTTTAATCATTCGATGTGTGCTGGGACAAGAAGTTCGGGTAGCGACGTCGGGTTCCTGATAGTGAATAACGACATAGCGACTGGACTTCGTTGTTCACAGCATGCTGAATTGCATCCCCTGAACCGCAGTTTTCCGTGCTGAAAAAAAATCTCATTCGGACGGTACATTACTTTATTTTCCTGATGTGCGCAGCTTTGTTCTGCTGGCCCGGGATTCTCCTCCATCCATTCGGATGGAGGGAAGCTCTGGCCGCAAGTTCAAGAGCTGCATTACTAAAATTCCGACCTTGATTTTCTCGGCTGTGCACTCAGTCTTTTCATGATTCTCAGAATATCGGCACATTACTTTACTGCTTTGATGTATGCCAGTTCTGAAAGCCGGATGGTCATCGACGTATCTCGTTAGGGATACGTCGATGACGTATGGGCTGTATTGAACTCGGCATATTGAATAAGTATCCCTTAAACCATGCTTTTTGTGCTAAAAAAGAGGAAGTTCTCATAACACTGACACATCGCTTTAGCGGATTGATGTTTCCCGCGTATCCCAGCTCTGAGGAGTCTGAAGGCGGTGGTGGACGGCCTTCAAGACTCTCGATAGAGCTGGCTATCCACGCGGGAGATTGAATGTTGTTCCTTGAACTTCTCCGATGTGTTTCGGTACGGATGTCATGCTGGCGGCACATTGCTTTATTACTTTGATAGTTACAGGCTATTGCCAGAAGAAATCTTGAGTGAAACCGGTCGGTAAACCGGATTTCTCTCAAGATAATTCTGGTTAAATTACCTGTTACATGAATTCCAACTCTTCATCCGGTTGCCGTGTGCTCGGCATTGTCACAGTGATGCGACCAATGTGTTATAGACGGCCCGGCTCGTCAGCAGTGCGTTCCGCATGCAACCGATGGTCAGATAACCATTGATGGCATTGCCGGTCTTGCATCGATTGGCCTTGACGTTACGCCCTTGCCCTCGGACGATACAGCCGTCGGGCTTGTCCCTGACATATCCAAGTCCGCCGATTTTGCGTCTGCCGGTCTGCACGGCTCGCAGGCAATCCATCACGAACTTGTTCAGTTCGTCGAGGTCCCGTCGCACATTGCACACCGTAAGAATCTGCGTCGCCCAACTGAACTCGCCATTACCCTTGTAGAGGTAGCGATTTACGGCATGGACGGCTTTCGTCAGCGTTGTGTCCGGGCTACGGATTGTCCGCCGCTCGATTTCTTTCTGAAAGGTTTTGATACGACTTGAGGAGAGTGAGATTTTATCACCCTTGATGCTGAATCCGAGAAATTTGAGCCACCGGTCGGCGGTCAGGTATTCGACTTTCTTGGGATTGAGCTGCATGGACTTCTCGGCGAGGCGTTTTTGAAGCACCGCCATCGCACGCTCGTAGTTCTCGCCAATGAACAGCATATCGTCCGAATAACGAACATAGTAGCCATTCATTCGT
>JAMPDE010000008.1 GCA_023665825.1 Alistipes senegalensis
CGCATAGACGACTCATGATTGTTCCGAAATTTACTCTGGATTCCGCCGATTCGGCAGCCGTCGAGCGGGCTTTCGCCGTGTCGGAGCCGAAATAACATTTTGAAAATTATGCAATAAAAGGAAGGAATACATTAACCATTCGGAGAGATCGAAGATAAAGAAAGCTGATTTTTATATTTTATCATTAGAATCATGCTTTATTTATGAAAAATAGTTATATTTATCTCTCGAATGGAAGATGATCGTAAATATCCATCCCTTGAAGACCTCGAATTGTTTCGTTTGATCCGACAAGGCGACGAGCAGGCCTTTACGCGGCTTTACGATAAATACGCTCGAGTGCTCTATCTTTTTGGCGTATGTTATCTGAAAAACGAGTCTGCTGCGGAGGACGCCGTACAACATGTTTTCATGCAGTTGTGGGAACATCGGGACAGGGCAAATATCACGATCAGTCTGAAAAGATACTTATATGCTGCAGTTAAAAATTACGTGCTCAACTATATCCGCAACAAACAAACGGCGCTGTTGAAGAATCTGGAAATTTATAGAAGCCAGAGGCAGTTCGACGACAGTTCGGAAACCGCCATGGAACGGGAAGAGATAAACACGTTGCTGGAACAGGCCATCGCTGATTTGGGACACGACAAGAAACAGCAGATCGTCCGGTTCCGGCGGGAGGGCATGTCCAATAAAGAGGTCGCCGTGCTGCTCGGAATTCCGGAAAATACGGTCAAGACCTATTATGCGCAGAGTGTCAAATTGTTGAAAGCGCGTTTCAAGGAAATTATTTCGACTATTATATTATTTTTGCTGTATTAGGTGTCTTCTTTTTTTACATGAAAAGGCGAAACGATGGAAGATACGAACGATAAGGTGCTGAATAAACTTTTGGACGGAACGATTACGGAGTCCGATGTGCAACATCTCGTCTCGCTGCTCGACACTCCGTCGGGCAGGGCTATGATGTCGGAACAGATGGACGCCGTGCTGGACCGGGCTGAAATGCACGCCGGCAACCGTATCGTTGACAAGCGGCTCGAAGCGGTATGTCGCAGAATCGAACGCCGCATCAGGTCGCATAGAATACGCTGCTATGTATTGCGGACAGCCGCTGTTGTTGTGCCGTTGTTGGTCGTTGCTGCGGTGTGCTTCATCGGACAAAGGCAGATTCGACTTTTCGCCCCGTCCGAGTATGCTGAAATCGCTACGGCCAAGGGTGAACGGACACAGGTCGTTTTTCAGGACGGAACGAAAGTGTATCTGAATGCCGATTCACGGTTGCGTTATCCCGTAAGATTCGGACTTTGGAATCGCAAGATATACCTCGACGGCGAGGCGTATTTCAAAGTCGGCACGAACAAATACCGTCCTTTTATCGTCGAATTCGACCGTGCGTCGGTCCGCGTTACCGGCACCTCTTTCGATGTGCGGGCCTATTCTAACAATCCGATTGTCAGCGTTACTTTGGATGAAGGACACGTCGACTTGGTTACGGAGAACAATACTTATCCGCTGCAACCATCCGAACAAATCGTTTACAACCGTTCCGATGAACGAATCGCTATCGTGAAACATACGTCGCCCCAACGATTGTCTTCATGGAAGGATAACGTCATCGCATTCGACAAGGCTCCGCTCGAAGAGGTTCTTCGTACACTCGACCGTTGGTACGACGTGGAATTCAGGGCGACGGATCCCCGTGTATACCGGTACTCCTACACCTTTACGTCGGATTTCGTACCTTTGGAGGTGCTGCTGAAAGATTTGGAGCTGTTGGCGCCGGTAAAATTCCGCCGGAAAGAAAATCATATCGAGGTGTACGTAAAATAAATTCGGGATTATATATCACATTTACGACTTCACGTGTCTTAAATTATACACGTGAAGTTTTTTATTAACCAACCAACTACTATCATGAGAGGAACAAAACGTTTATTGTTGACATTCGCTCTCCTTCTATGTGCCGTTACCGTCTCGGCACAGAGGGTAACGCTGCGATTCCAGCGGGTGAAATTGGAACAGGTCTTGTCTGAAATCACGAAACAGACAGGCTATGAGGTTAATTACAGCCTCCCGATTGTCGATCCGGACGAACTGGTCAGCATCGATGTCGCGAACAGCGAATTGAAACATGCTCTTGACAAGCTATTCGCGAAAAGCGATATCGCCTATACGATTCGTGATAAAAAGATTTTTCTGACGTCCAAACCCGTGTCGACACCTGTCGTCGCGAATCGGCATGAGGTCAAGGGGCGTGTACTGGATTCCGCTGGAAATCCCATTATCGGAGCCTCGGTCATCGTCAAGGGAACGACAATCGGCGTCAGCACCGACGCCGACGGCAGATTCGTTCTGGCCGCAGTCGATAAGGATGCCGTTTTGGAGATTTCGCTGCTCGGCTATGCGACGGCCGAAGTCAAAGCCGACCGTACGGACATCACCGTCCGTCTGTCCGACGATGCGAAGCTCGTGGATGAGGTGGTCGTTGTGGGGTACGGCGTACAGCGCAAGAGTGACATTACCGGTTCGGTGACCTCTGTCAAAGCAAGTGAATTACAGGCGGCACCTTCGGCCAGTACCGCTCAAGCATTGCAGGGCCGTGTAGCCGGTGTAGTCGTGCAGAATACGAGTGGAGACCCAGCGGGAAGCACATCGATTCGTATCCGAGGCGCCAATTCGCTGACCTACGGCAATGATCCGCTGGTCATCGTCGACGGCGTGCAGGATGCGAGCATCGGGAGTCTGAACCCCAACCAGATCGAGTCTATGGAGGTGCTCAAAGATGCCGCCGCACTCTCGATTTACGGTTCGCGCGGTGCGAACGGTGTCATCATCATCACGACCAAGGGTGGCAAATCCGAGCGGGCGCAGGTTTCTTACAACGGTTACGTGTCGTTCGACAAGGTGGGCAAGACTTTGCCGGCACTTGGAGCATCGCAGTATGCGGCTCTGATGAACGAGGCGCAGCGCGAGAACGGCCTGACGCCGCTCTTCGATGAAAAGGATATTCCATCGTTGGGTAAAGGCACGTCGTGGCAGAACGAAATTTTCCGCAATGCCGTTTCGCACGTCCACAATATCAGCATTAGCGGTGCTAAGAAGGATATCAGCTACTTCATCGCAGGTGGGATTACGAACAAGGAGGGCGTCATCGTCAATTCGGGTTTCGACGAATATTCGCTGCGTGCCAATTTGAAAGCACAGGCTACGAAACGGCTTTCCGTCTCGCTCAATTCGTTCGCTTCGTACAGCAAGTCGAGCAAGGGCGATACCGAAGGCGCGTTGACCTCTGCTTTGAAATGGTCGCCGACCAAATCGGTCTACGATGCGGATGGCCGCTATACCCAGCCGGGAGGCGGCATCGGGCCCGTTTCCGATTACAACCCCGTAGGTTTGGCTCGGGAGATCGTTTCGGATGAAAATCGCACGACTTTCAACATCGCGCTGAGTGCCGAATACAAGTTCGCCGAATGGTTGAAGTTCTCGAGTATGTTGGCGTATAAGTCGAACAGCACGATGAACGGCTGGTTCGACAATCAGGTCTACAATCTCGGTCCCGAAGAGGACGTCGCCGGCAGCAAGACGCAGAGCATGTACGTTTCGTTGCAGAATACGAACATCCTTTCGTTCGACAAGGATTTCAACGGGCACCACCTCTCGGCCACAGTAGTTTACGAATTGCTGAAAGACAAATACGACAGTACTTCGGCATCCGCCAAAGGGATTCCGGTAGGCATGGGATACCAAGGCGTGCATTTCGGTACGATCATCCAGAAGCCTTGGCTGGAGTACTCCTCGACTTCTATGATGTCGTTCATGGGACGCATCAATTACTCCTACAAGAACCGCTATATGGTATCGGCGTCGATTCGCTACGACGGTGCGAGCCAGTTGGCCGACGGCCACAAGTACGATAGCTTCGCGGCATTCTCGGCCGGCTGGAACCTCATGGAGGAAAAATTTATGGAGCCCATCAAGGAGATCATGCCCGAATTCAAACTCCGTGCGAGCTACGGTACGGTCGGCAATGCGGCTGTTCCCGCCTATTCGTCACAGATGAAATTCACGCCCGGTACGGATGCCAATGGCAATCCGACGCTCTCGATTTCGCAGTTAGCCAACGAAAACCTCAAATGGGAGCGCACGAAAGAGTTCAACGTGGGTATCGACACCCGATTTCTCGGTAACCGTATTACTTTCACGGCCGAGTATTATAATAAAAAGACTACGGATCTGCTGATGTGGCGCACGGTCCCTTCGGCATTGGGCGTGGAGTCCGTGCTGACGAACGTCGGTTCGGTAACGAACAAAGGTTGGGAGCTGTCGTTGGGCGGAACACCGGTCGCGACGAAAGACTTTTCGTGGAACATCAACTATTCGATCAACTTCAACCGGAACAAAATCCTGACGCTCGACGGCATGAGCGACACGATTATCAATGCGGGTAATGTGGATATGCCCGGTTTGGTAGGCTCTTACGTGCAGATGGTCGGACAGCCTATGGGTACGTTCCTCGGCTATCAGTACGCCGGAGTTTGGAAGCAGGAAGAAATATCAACCGCGGCGATGTACGGAGCCAAACCGGGCGATGCGAAGTATGTCGACGTGGACCGCAACGGCGTAATCGATAAGGATGACATAGGCATTATCGGTAATGCACAGCCTGAATTCACCTATGGTATCAACAACACGTTCCGTTACCGAAACTTCGACCTGAACATCTTCTTTCAGGGTGTTTACGGCAACGATATCTACAATCAGAACCGTGTTCGTCGCGAAGCCTATTCGGGTGGCGGCGCTTTTCCGACCAGCCCTGTAATCGCACAGCATTGGACGCCGGACCATCAGACCGACATTCCGGCTTTCTCGGGTACGGAATACGTCAATTCGTCGCGCTGGGTCGAGGACGGTTCCTACCTGCGTCTGAAAAACCTTACGCTCGGATACTCGTTGCCGGACAAGGTCCTGCGCAAAATCCATCTGTCGCAGTTGCGCGTCTATGTCAGCGCGACGAACCTTTGGACCATCACCGACTATTCGGGATACGACCCCGAAGCAAGCATGGGCATGGATGCCTACGGTGCGGGTATCGACCGCGGCATCTATCCGTCGGCCAAAAGTTGGGTCGTAGGTCTCGATATTACTTTCTAACATCAATACTGCATAAGACATGAAATTTACCATACTGAAAAGAACGGCAATCGGCATGTTGACCATACTCGCATGCAGCCGATGCGTAAGTCTCGACGAAGATTTGACGGGACAACCGACTCCCGATAAATTCTTCGGATCGCTCACCGATTTCAACAGTTTCATCGCGGGTGCATACGAGCCTCTGTATGCTATTTACGGTACAGATGCGCCTTATGTGGCGACCGCAGGAGCAGAGGACGTCTGTGTCAGTTCGGTGGTGCGCTGGCGGGGATTCGAGCAAGCGAATGTCCAGTCGGTCAGCAATCCCGATGAAGTGACCGACATATTATGGAACAATACCTATTCGAGCATCAGTGCCTGCAATACGCTTATCGCACTGGTGCGCGACAACGAGAAACTTCCGGCGGAAGATCTGGCACCGATTGCCGGAGAGGCCCGCTTCCTGCGTGCGCTCAATTATTTCAACATGGTGCGCTGGTTCGGCCAAATTCCGATTCTGACAGAAGACAACCAAGCGAATGCCTCGCAGGAACCGCAGTCGACCATCGACGCTATCTATACGCAAATCGTCGGCGACCTGAAACAGGCCGAAGAGTTGTTGCCCCGCATCGTTGCCGAACCCGGCAGCCCTACACGGTACGCTGCTAAGGCATTGCTGGCGAAAGTATATTTGACGATGGCCGGATTCCCTCTGAACCGCACCGATTTGTATGCCGACGCCCGCGACAAGGCCTATGAGGTCATGACCGACGGTAAAACCGACTGCGGGTTCGAGCTCGAACGGGACTTCTTCGATCTGTGGCTATTCGAAAATCGTTACTCGAATTCCGAATTCATTTTCGCACTCTATACCAGCTCGGATAACGGAACCGGCGGTTACATCAACCGTGCGGTTCGTCCCAGCGTGGAGGGCGGATGGGCCGACTGGACGAGCGACCAGCGATTCCTGTCCGTATTCCCCGAAGGGAACGGTTCGCGCGTGCGCGGCACGTTCTACCTGACTTTCAACGACGGTTCTTCGTGGCAAGATGCCGACGTGGCCGAACCTTATTGCGGCAAGTTGCGCGACGGAGGGCCCAAAGCGGGCGGTTACGCCGGTTCGAGCGTCGCCAATCTGGCTGACGGATTCTATTGCCTGTTGCGTTATGCCGACGTGCTGCTGATTTATGCCGAAGCGGCCAATCAAGCCGAAGGTACGCCGTCGACGGAAGCCTATGCCGCATTGAACGATGTACGCAGCCGTGCCGGACTCGATGCACTTTCGGGCCTTTCCAAAGAGCAGTTCGACGCAGCCGTGCTCGACGAGCGCAACTGGGAGTTGGCTTTCGAGTGTAATCGCTGGTTCGACCTGTGCCGTCGGCATATTGTTGCGGAGGTTGTCAACGCTTACTATCCTGATGTGCAGATTACAGACAACAATTATCTGCTGCCTAAACCCAACGACCAGTTGTCTATCATGACCGGTGTGGAACAGAATCCCGGATATACCAAATAACCGCAAAAAAACGAACCATGAAATACAATCTGAAAATATCGATTTGTGCGATGCTCGCGTTCGCACTCCTTACGGCTTGTTCGGATAATGATTTGCCGGATAATCCGGTTTTGCAATCGCCCGTGTCCGGGTTGGTCATCGAGGTCAACGGCGAAAACTATACGGCTTTGCCCGGCCTTGACGACGAAGGCGCGTTTCTCGACAAGATGACGCTGGCGGTCAAGATTCCGAGCCGTCATGCTACTATCGTGCAACTGAACCTTATGGACGGTTATACTTCCGATGTGAAAAGTGGCGACGATGTGATGTTTGAAGATAATCTGTTGCCCATCACGCTCTATCGCAACGGCACGGAGGCCGCCAAGTATTGGGTCGAGATGTCGTTCAATCCGCCGCCGTTCTACTATTTCATCAAGTCTTCGGATAAGGATTCCGACGGCAACGGTTACTTCTTGAATACCGATAACCCGCAAATCATGGCATCTGCGAACTACGACAACCATTTTGAAGGCGAGGTGGATTTGACGGCCTCCAATTGGGACAACGTCGGCGTCATCGCGTCCGATCAGACGAAGTACTACGACTTCGCCGGAGGCCCGTGGCCTGCACTTTCGTGCTACTCGTGGACCGGTGTGGAGAAGACGGCCGCCGGATGGGGGTATTTCCCCTGCGACGGCCCGTGGAACGACTGGCTGGTGACCAATGACAATTCGGATATCGTTTCGCCGGGCATATGGCGTGTAAACTTCGACAGCGAAACCTATCAGGTGGATATGACCATGACGCAGTGGTGCGTTTCGGGTTCGGCCGTCGGTACGCGTATCGCCATGACCTATTCGTCCGAACAGCGCGCGTGGAGTACTACCGCTGCGCTGTCGGCCGGAACGATGCGTTTCGAAACGATCGCCGTAACGTCGGGCGATCCGACCTTCGATCTCGGATTGGCTTCGGGCATCAGTGAACTGGCTTCGGGTGGGGAAGATATTCGCATCTCCGAAGCCGGGACTTATGAAATTACGCTTGTACTATCCAATCCGCCGTATTATACTTATGAAGTAGTAAAGAAATAGGGATATGATAGCGAAGATATTGACACTCATACTTCTGCTGTGCGGTTTGACTTGCTGCAGCAGTGATGCTGATACGAAGGCAAATTCGTCGCAAGCACCTTCGGCTGCGAATAAAACCAGATTGCAAGGTTCTTTTGTCGGAAAATTTTCCCGATTTACTCGTGGCGAGATGTATACGGATAATGTTGTTACCGAATGGTGCGATACCGTATGGCGCAATGATCGAGTACATCAACAATTGGCTCTATGGACGGAAAAGGGAACCGTTAATTCGCTCTCGTTGCATGCGACAGCGATGAGCAATGGAGATGCGTCGATCGGTTCGGATAATATCCGGTTGCGATACATCGACATGGTTGCAGGCGATGCTCATGCATTGACTTGCGGGGAGCAAACTGCCCGTTCGACTGTCTACATCGGTGACGCCCTTTCCGAAAAGCCTGTCACGCGTTTGGCATCCAATGATTTGTTGAAAGTCTGGATTACGGTCGATATTCCCGAAACGACTCCGGCCGGAGTATATACCGGAACAATCGAAGTGCGGCAAAGTGGTGAAGCCATTTTGAATTTCGACGTAAAACTTTTAGTCGTCGACCGAGTGCTTCCTGCTGTGAAAGATTGGAATTACCACCTCGATATTTGGCAATTCCCGTTTCAACTGCCAACCGTATGCGGATGGAGCGGTACGAAAGTCGAAATGTTCTCTCCGAGTTATTTCACGCTTATGGAGCCGTTCTACGAGTTGTTGGCCGATGCGGGACAACGTGCCGTTACGACTTATATCAAGGACGGGGCATTCAATCGTGGGCAGACGATGATCGATTGGACGATGAAAACCGACGGTTCGTGGCAATTCGACTATACGAATTTCGATAAGTTTGTCGAATTTATGTTCGAACTGGGCATCGACCGACAGATCAATTGTCTTTCGATGGCCGGATGGTACAATCATGTTGGATATACCGATGCTTCGGACGGAACATATAAATATAAGGATTTGCCGATTGATTCGGAAGAGTTCGCCACCATATGGAGTGCCTTTCTCAATGATTTTCGCATTCATCTTGTCCAAAAAGGATGGATGGACAAGGCAGTTCTCTATATGGATGAGATAGGACCGGAAAATATGGCTCGGATTATCGGGCTGATTCGTGCAAACGGGTCCGATTGGAAAATCGGATTGGCTGGGGGCGAAACAGATGAGACGGTCGAACAGGCTCTTTATGATTATTCTATCCTCATCGGATGCGACCACCGGACAACAGCCAACACCCATGCCACTTTCTATACGAGTTGCTCGCAGCGTCATCCGAACAATTATGTAACGGCAGAAACTGCGTCGGCCGAGATGACATGGATGGCATGGCACGCTGCGGCCAAAGGGTTGGATGGCTATTTGCGTTGGGCTTTCGATTATTGGACGTTGAGCGACCCGTTGAATGTTCAGGATGGTGCTAATTCGGCGGGTGATTTTAACATGATTTATCGTACGGACAACAGTATCGATAGCCGACCCGTATCGAGTATTCGTTTCGAGCTTATGCGCGAAGGAATTCAGGACTATGAAAAGATCCGTATTTTAGGAGTCGACCGATTCCGAAATACCCTGTCGAATTTTACGGATTGTATGGCACCCGATGCGGAACGAAATGTAATTCAGGCGCAAAGTTCCTTGAAGAAAGCATCTTTGAACTAACATCGAGAAGAATTTCAATTCTGCAATTATGAAACCCAGCAAAATTCTTTTCCTTCCGTGCGGCATATTATCCTTTGCAATTTCACTCTCGGCCGCAAATCCGGCCGATGAGTGGAATCTGCTGCCGAGTCCGCAGGAGATTCACGTCGGCAAAGGTCGCGGCCTGAAACCGTCCGATCTGCGATACGTTGTAGCGGAAAATGTCGAAATGCCGGTTCTCTACGGACATCTCGACAGACTGGCACAAGTTGCTACTTCTGGTTTGGGCGTCACTCTTTCGCTCGACGAAAACGGAACTCCGAAATCGGCCGAAGGCTATGTGTTGGAGATAACGGATAAGGGTGTGACGATTCGTTCGCGCGGCGAAGCGGGTCTTTTCTACGGTTGCACGACGCTCGAACAGTTGCTCGTCGAGAGCGAAGAGTGCAAAGGGACGATTCCTCCGATGCGGATCGTGGATTATCCTGTGATAGATTTTCGAGCCGTGCATTTCGACTCCAAGCACCATCTCGACCGCATGGAGTACTACTACCGCGTGATTGACCGGCTGGCGCAGTGGAAAATCAATGCTGTTATTTGGGAAATCGAGGATAAGCTGCGCTACGAGCGCCGTCCCGAATGCGCCGCTCCGAATGCCATCAGCAAACAGGAGATGCAGGCCCTATGCCGCTACGCCCACGAACGGCATGTAGAGATCAATCCGCTGGTGCAGGGGCTCGGACATGCCGGATTCATTCTGAAACATCATTGGGAGTTGCGTGAAAATCCGGTCAGCGACTGGGAGTTTTGTCCGAGCAATCCCAAGACTTATGAAGTACAATTCGATTTGTATCGCGATGCGCTGGAAGCGATGCCTTACGGGCGGTTCCTCCATGTCGGTGGCGACGAAATTACTGAAATCGGCATCGACGAACGTTGTCTCGCTACGGGAAAAACGCCGTTTGAATTACAGATGGAATGGCTGAAAAAGGTTTGCGACTTCGCTGTGGCCAACGGCCGTACACCGATTTTCTGGGATGATATGCCGTTGAAATATGCCAATCTGTGGTGGGTATTGCATGGAGGTTTGAGCGACGAGGAGGTCGAGAAAAACTGGAAAACGGACAAACTCGATGAAGCGATCGGTTTGTTTCCGAAGGAGTGCGTATACATGCGGTGGCACTACGACGATCCGACTATTCTGCCGCATCTGAAAGTGCTCGATTGGTACAAGCATAAGGGACTGCGGGTCATGGGTGCTACGGCCGCATCGGACGGAGGCAGTCCTTTTATGCCGCGTTATGGCTCCAAAGCCGAGAATATCCGCAATTTCTGTCGGTTGGTTGTGGAAAACAATCTTGAAGAAGGTATCTTCGCGACGTCGTGGGACGACGGATCGCCCCATTGGGAAACCGTCATGCGCGGTTTCGCGGCATTGGGCGAATACGGTTGGAATCCGGCGGGCCGAGACGTCGAAACATTCAAAAAAGCGCATGCACGCCGTGAATTCGGTCTTTCGGATACTTCGTTCATCGAAGAGTTGGAGCAGTCGGCGTTCTTTTTCGACAGTGCGCTGATCACCGACGGACGTCGTAACCCCTCATGGCAGGTCAGGGATTATACGCTACTTGATTTGCCTGACCGAAATGCGCCGGGTCGATGGAGTGCAGCACATGCTGCACGTCTCGATTCCGCAAGGATGGAAGCTGCACGTTACGTCCGGATCCGCGAAACTGTCCGAAAGGCGAAAGGTCTTGCCCGACGAAACCGGTATACGCTTGACGTCTACGAACAGAATAACGAATTGTTCCATTTTCCGGCAGAACTTTTGCTGGCTCTCGAAGCGTTCGATAAAGCAGTGGCACCGGCCGAACGACAGGTGGCGGAGGACGAGGTGCGGGCAGTCTGCGACCGGTTCCAGCGACTTCGCGATGATTTGGAGTCGGTCTATTCCCGAACCCGGTTCATGCAATATCCCAACGGTTATATCGCCGACATGAACCATCATCATCATCTGGCGGCCTTGACGCACGACAGCAGTTGGATATATCTCTACGAGATTGCCTACATGGAGAAACTGAAAAACTGGTTTTTATCCGCCAAATAGCCACATGACACTGATCAAAAGTATTTCGGGTATTCGCGGCACCGTCGGGGGAGCGCAGGGCGAGAACCTCACGCCGCCCGACGTCGTGAAATTCACTAC
>JAMPDE010000009.1 GCA_023665825.1 Alistipes senegalensis
CCGGCGACCTGCGTCATCAGCTGGAAAGCCCGTTCGGCCGCGCGGAAATCGGGGTTGTTCAGCAGGTTGTCGGCGTTGAGAATCCCGACCAGCGAGACGCCGCCGAAGTCGAACCCTTTGGTAATCATCTGCGTGCCGACCAGCAGGTCGGTGCGGCGGGCCGCGAAATCGTCGATGATGGCGTTGTAGGCCCGTTCGGAGGTGGCGTTGTCGCGGTCGAGGCGGGCGACGCGCGCTTCGGGAAAGAGTTCGGAGAGCTCCTGCTCGATTTGCTCGGTGCCGAATCCGGCCGGTACGACGTCCGTCACCTTGCACGACGGGCATTTCGCCGGAATGGGTTCCGTGTGGCCGCAGTAATGGCATACCAACCGTTCGCCCGCGCGATGGTAGGTCAGCGTCACGTTGCAATGGGGGCAGCGGGCCGTCCAGCCGCACTCCGTGCAGGTGACGTAGGGCGAGTAGCCGCGCCGGTTCTGGAACAGCATCGCCTGCTCGCCGCGCTCCAAAACCGCGTGGATTTTCTCCAACAGAATCGCATTGAACCGCCCCTTGCGCTCGCCGCGACGGGCGGCCCGCAAGGTGTCGGAAACGATGACCTGCGGCGGACGGGCCGCTCCGTAGCGCTCGGTCAGCTCGGCATGGCCGTATTTGCCGGTGCGGGCGTTGAGCCACGTTTCGAGCGAGGGGGTCGCGCTGCCTAACAACGTGCGGCATCCGAACAGCCGCGACATCATCACGGCGCAGTCGCGTCCGTTGTAGCGCGGGGCGGGTTCCGACTGCTTGTAGCTGGCGTCGTGCTCCTCGTCGACGATGACTAGCTGCAACCGGTGCAGCGGCAGAAAGAGCGCCGAGCGCGCGCCGACGACGAATTCGCCCCCTTCGGAGCGGTTGAGTTGCAGATAAGTCTCCGTGCGGCGGTGCGGGGTGAGTTTCGAGTGGTAGGCCGTCACGCGGCTGCCGAAAATCCGCTCCATGCGCTCGATGAGCTGAGCCGTGAGCGCGATTTCGGGCACCAATAGCAGCACGTCGCCCCCGCGTGCGAGCACTTCGGCCGCGAGGTGGATGTAAATCTCGGTCTTGCCCGAGCCCGTGATGCCGTGCAGCAGGGCCGTCGCCTTGCCTGCGGCGTATTGGGTGCGGAGCGCGTCGAGCGCGGCGGTCTGGTGGGACGTCAGGTCGGGCAGGCGGAACTGCGCTTCGCCCCGTTCGACCGTGCGGGGGTGTTCGGTTTCGCGGAGGCAGCCCTTGCGGGCCAGCGCGTGGAGTACGGCCCAATCGGCCTGCAACAGCCGGCGGGCGATTTCGCCCGTGCCGACGGCCGAATGGCAGGCGGCGATTTCCAACAGCGCTTCGTATTGTTTCGGGGCGCGCCGCTCCAATTTATCTAAAATTTCATTGAGGTGTGCCTCGTCGCGAAGCTCGTCGGCGAGGGCGACGTAGCGTTCGGTGCGGGGACGGTAGACCTCTTGGAACATTTCGTCCTCCGTGTCGCCGGAGGGTTTTATTAGCGAGGGCAGGGCGCAGCGCATCACCTCGCCGAGCGAGCAAAGATAGTACGACGCGACCCACTCCCACAATGCCCGCTGCCGCTCGGAGAGCAACGGCCGGTCGTAGAGGACGCGGTGAATCGGTTTGATGCGTTTGAAATCGGGCCGCCGGTCGTGCACCCGCCAGACGATGCCCGTATAGAACTTGCGCGGCCCGAACTGCACGGCGACGGCCTGTCCTTCGGCGACCTCCGTGCCGTCGGGCACGGCGAACGTATAGGCGGGCTGCGCTAACGGCAGCACGATGTCGGCGTAGCGGGACGGCATCGCGGCGTCAGTCTTTGGGGACGGTCTGGAAGCCCAGCCCGTAGACGCCCATGACCGAACCGACGGTCATGAAAGCCTGCGGGTCGATGGTCTTGGCGAATTTCAGCACCATCGAGGTTTCGCGCTTGCGGCAGACGACCATCACGATTTTCGAGCTCTGTTTCGAGTACCACCCTTGCGAGTCGATGAGCGTCACGCCGCGATGGACGTTGTTGGCGATGGCATCGGCCATCTTTTCGTAGTCGCGCGTGACGATGAAGACTTGGCTCGACTGCTGGTTGCCCGCCATGATCATGTCGACCGTGTAGCCCACGACGGCGGTCATCACGTACCCGTAAATCACCGTGTCGATGTGGTAGCCCACGAGCAGCGACGAGGCGATGATGACGAAATCGGAGTAGATCAATATCTTGCCGTAGCTGATCGTGCGGTATTTGTTGATGATCATCGCCACGATGTCCGTGCCGCCCGTCGACCCGCCCTGCGAAAAGCACATGGCGATGCCCGCACCGGCCAAGATGCCGCCGAGAATGACGGACAGAATGCGTTCCAGATGCAAGAAGTCGCCTTCGGGCAGTACGGCGGTCCAGAAGTTCAGCCCGACCGAAATCATGAAGACGCAGAACACGGTCTTGATGCCGAAGTTCCACCCCACGATGAACCCTGCGAAAAGCAGCAGTACGGCGTTGATGACGAACGCGATGGTACCGATCTGCACCGTGATGCCGAGCCACTCGTGCAGGGCGGTCGAGAGCACCAGCGACAGGCCGGTCGCACCGCCGCCCGTACCGTGTGCGGGCATGACGCATCCCACCCAGCCGAACGAATAGAGCAGCATGCCGACGGTCATGAGGACGTATTCCTTGACGCTTTTCAGAACACCTTGCAGCGTGATGTGTTTCATCTCTGTTTTCTTTATGCTTTGGTTTGTGTGTTATCCTTTCGGCTTGCGGATTCCGCCGAATCCATCCAAATCGTCACGGGTCCGTCGTTGACTAATTCGACCTGCATGTCGGCGCCGAATTCGCCCGTCGGCACTTCGCGGCCGAGCAGCTCGGCGACGCGCGCCACGAACCGTTCGTAAAGCGGTCGCGACACCGCTTCGGGGGCGGCATGGATGTACGACGGCCGGTTGCCCTTGCGCGTCGAGGCCATCAGCGTGAACTGGCTCACGACGAGTACTTCGCCGCCCGCCTGCACGACGTCGCGGTTCATGACGCCCGCTTCGTCGTCGAAGATGCGCAGCCGCACCAGCTTTCCGGCCAAGTATTCGAGGTCGTCGTCCGTGTCGTCCGTACCGACCCCGAGCAGGACGAGCAGCCCCGCCCCGATTTGCGACCGCACCGTTCCGTCGATAGCGACCGATGCCCGTTTAACCCGCTGAATGAGAATCCGCATGGCGTCTGATTACGAGTTGTGGATCGTGGATTCCGAATCGAAATGGGCCCACAGATTGTCGTTCGCGGGTACCGGAGCCGTTACGGCTATCGGTTCGTGCCGCACCGGATGCTCGAACGCTATCGCACGCGAATGCAGCGAGATGCCGCCGTTGGGCAGCGAACGTTTCGCGCCGTATTTCAGGTCGCCGCGTATCGGGCAGCCGATTTTCGACAGTTGCGCCCGTATCTGATGATGCCGGCCCGTCAGCAGTTCCACTTCGACCAGCGTATAGTGCGTCGATACGCCGAGCGTGCGGTAACGCAGCCGTGCCGGTTTGGCATCGGGTTTCAGCGTGTCGTAGGCGCGCGAACGGTTCGTGCGGCCGTCGCGCAGGATGTAGTGCGTCAGTTCGCCCTCCTCCGGGTCGGGTGTCTGTTCGGTCAGCGCCCAATAGATTTTGCGGATGCGTCCTTCGCGAATCATTTCGTTCAGCCGCACCAGCGCTTTCGAGGTCTTGGCGAACAGCACGGCCCCGCTCACCGGCCGGTCGATGCGGTGCACGACGCCGAGAAACACCTCGCCGGGCTTCGCATCGCGCGCTTTGATGAACGTCTTGATTTGGTCTTCGAGTGCGCTTTCGCCCGACGGGTCGGGCTGCACGAGGTCGCCGCAATGCTTGTTGACGATCAGCAGGTGGTTGTCTTCGTAGAGGATGTCGTCGGGGCTGAACATTTTTATTAAGGGGGAATTCTATTTAAGGAGTCTGGGGTATTGGGTGAAATTAAGAATGGGAATGAATTCCGACCGCCTTTTTATAAGACAAATGTAAACGGCAGCAGCATCGTCGCCGATGCGACGGCCGAAGCCGTGCCGTGTCCGCTCATGATAACGCGCATGGGCGAGCCTTGACGCCGTTCGACGTCGACCATCACCTGCCGGCACTGTCCGCAGGGATAGCACTCCCGCTCGGAGGGATCCGATGCGATGGCCAGCACCTCGATCGGGTCGTCGGCATAATTGGCCTGCGCATAGAAAAGCAGCGACCGTTCGGCACAGAGGCCTGCCGGAAAGACTTCGCTTTCGATGTTGCTGCCGTGCAGGATGCGGCCGCTCCGCAGACGGGCCGCCGCTCCCACTCGGAAATGCGAATAAGGCGCATGGGCACGTATCGTCGCTTCCTGCGCTGCTTCGACCAGTTTGCGGTCTGCTTCGGGGAGTTCGGCGAGCGACGCGTAGTGCTCGTAATCGATGCGGAGCTGCTTTTCCATAGTGGCCTGTTGAATTTGTTATTACAAAAGTAGTGAAAAAAGCGTACCGATAAAATTTTTTTATCGGTACGATATCCCGTTTGCCTTTTTTCGGTTTTTCGGATAAGCAACGGCACTACTATCGAATCCCACCAAATGTCGTTCCGATCGGCGGGGTTTACTTTCCGATGCAGAAACAGAGTGTAAAATGCTAATTATTTGTTTATTATGTCATTGTATGCTTCTGTTTTCTGCTTCATTGTAAATACGCGGCAAATTGTTTTTTGACGGATTTTTGGAGGAAATTATTTTCCCGGCAGGATGTTGTCGATATGTAGAATTTCTTTCAGTCGGGTTTCGATTCGTTCCCGTTCGTCGCTTTCGGTGGTGGACAATCGTTCGCAGGGTATGCCGTACAATTCAAGTATGCGGTCTTTCATCGTATCGCGTTCCTTTTGTCGGGAACCTTGTTGGTGGTAGGCATACCCGTCGGTCTCGATGACGAGGACGGGCTGTTTGCCGACCTTGTTGTAAATCAGAAAATCGACGTGAGTAAGACTGTTTCTTGCATATCGGCATTCGTCTTCGTCGAGCAGCGAGAAATCGCGAATCAACATCCGCAGGGGCAGATGGCATACGACATCGAGGTGCCGTATTGTCGTATTGCCATGCAAAATATCTTCGATTAAGGCATAGGTCAGGTTCTCGGAATCGTATTCGGAAACTCGTTTTCGCGTGGCTAAATAAGCCATTCGGGCCTCAGTATATTGTTTGTAGAGGTAGTCAAAAATCGAACGGATTTTGCTTTCGGTAACGGTGAAGTTATTATATTCGATGTAGGCCAGCAGGTCGCCGATGTTGCCGTTCTGCTGTTGCTTGTTGCCGGTCACAACCAAGCAGAACTTTTGTTTGGCCCGCGACACGGCGACGTTCAGCAGGTTGGGATCGTCGGCGAAATCGGAAATTTGATTGTCGACGATACTCATAACGATTGCATCTTTTTCACGGCCTTGAAACTTATGTACCGTCGCGATGTCGATCGGTGCTTCGATTTGTTGCTGCAAGGCCTCGACTTGGGCGTTGTAGGGAGCTATGATGCCGATGTTTTCGGCTTCACACGAAAGTGTCGGCAACACCTCTTTGCGGATGACGTCGATTTCGCGTTGGTTCATATGGTCATGCTCGTGGTTTCCTTCGACTGTTTTAACTGCGCAAATGACATCGGGTTCGCCGTTGTCGCGGGTCATGATAACGAGGTTGCTGCCATAGAACTTCTGATTGCAGAAGTCGATGATTTTCGGATGACAGCGATAGTGCTCTTTCAGCAAGGTTTGCGGGACGCTGGGAATTGTGCGGCAGACGGATTCTAAAAAACTGTTGCGAGCGCAGTCGTAGGATTCGAGTATCGTGAATTGTCCGGCTATTTCGTCGAGCTTTAGCCGAACTTCCGGTGTAACGACATTCGGCAACTGCATGGAATCGCCGACGATGACGACATTTCGGGCGCATGAAAGCGCGAGTGCTCCGGTTTCGACGGACACCTGCGACGCTTCGTCCATGATGACGTAATCGTAGATCGTTTCGGGCGACAGACTGCTGCGGGCAGAGAATGTTGTACTCAATATGACGGGATATTCTTCCAGTACCTCCTGTGCCTTGAAATAGAGGTCGGAAGATAAGAATATTGGCTTTGGATGGTCGGTTCTATATTTGCGATGGAGCGTATTTTTCAGATACTGCATCGACCATTCGGAAAGATGCTTTGTCTGTTCTTCCGCATTCTGCGATGCGATATAGGTTTCCAATTCCGTGATTTCAATGCGCAATGCTTTGATACGTGCTTGATAAAAAGCCATTTGCAAATCCGGTATAATAGCAGCTAAGTCGCGCCGGAAGAAATCGCGCGGTAACCCTTTGAGCAAGCGTCGGCTGCGAAGCTGAATAGCAGCCCAGCGAAGTTTTTGTTGCATCTGACCGAAAAAGCCGGGATGGGAAGCTGCATCTTCGGCGAATTGTTGCATATCGAACCATAGGCGGGTCAGACGGGGAATGCTACCGGTTTTTCGTAAGGCAATTTTATAATTGGAAATGTCGATTTCCTGCTCGAAATGTTGCCGTTCCGTCTCCAAAGCCTGCAACTCCTGCTTGGCGACGGCAAGTCGTTCCTGTTTGGCGAACAGGTCGTTCAATAGCTCTATCTGAAAGTCGATCCGTTCGAGAAATTCGGGGTGATTTGTTTCGGCAACGTGCCAAGATGTGAGTGATTTCGGATATTGTTTTTCGCTCTCCTGGCTCTCGATGAAACGCTCTTTGTTCTTCGAATTGCCGAGCGGTGCGGCAAGAAAACCGAAATCGTATTTGATGAGTTTCTCCAATACGTTGTCGGTTGCAGAATTGTTGTTCGAGACGACCAATACCGTTTTCCCGGCAACGAGGATGTTGGCGATGATGTTCAGAATGGTTTGCGTCTTGCCGGTTCCGGGAGGGCCTTGAATGACGCTGATCGAATGTTCGAAAGCCTTTTGTACGGCTTTCAGTTGGCTCGCATTGCTGCCGAACGGATAGATCAACCGCCTTTTCGCATACGTTTGAGGTTTGAAGAGACTGGGATTGAGATAAGTCGCTAATGCAGTTTCGTCCGAAATGAACCGTATTTTGCCGTACTGTTTGGCTAATAGAGCGGTGCCGTCATCGCCCGACAGGGCATTGGCCGCAGCGACTTGTTGCAGATATTGGAAGATATTGTTGGATGCAGGATCGGCCAGACATGAACCGGTTACTTGCAAATCGGAGCCTTTGTAGCTTTTCTCTGTACCGTTCTCGAACCGGATATGCCAGTAGGTTTGCGTATAGTTGCGGAATTTGAATATCGCCGTGATATTCGTCAATCGACGCCCGTTATGCGCCAATTGAAAAACCGCAGGGTCGAGTGATTCCGGGTTCTTTAACCATAATATCTTATCCACCCCATATGGATATTCTTTCGGGTTGCCGGCGAATACGATATGATATTTGTTAGGGGCTTCGTATAGGCAGCTCTCGATTTGGGCGGTACGGATGCAACCGTTGATAACGATAAGATTCTGCGAGGTGTCGAGCATGCGAGGGCGTTGGTTTTTTGCGATTATTTATTCAGTCTACGTAATTCTCTTTCTGATAATTTTTTATTTCGTCAGGCAAGAATTGTTGATTTATTTCCCTCATTTCAAAGCGATCTTGACGAATTTCTTGAATAGGTTGTTAATTTATGCCTGAAACCGGCATCTCCTATTTGAAATCGTTGCGATGGTGTTTGCGTAGAACCGTTTCCGATCTATTTTAGTAAGCTTGCTTTGTGGTTGTAGAGATAGCAACCTGTTTTATCAGCTATCAGTTTTGTCATTACTACACCAACTTTGGTGTAGAACAGAACTAGGTTGAAAGTCTGGTTGCATTTATTCAACCGAAGTGTTGATTTGTTGTTTCAACTCGCGTATGATCTGTAGTCTTGCTTGCTATACTACGTCGTGTGCAAAAATTTATTTTCCGTTGTAAAGTACATCTGAAAAATGATATTCCTAATATTCAATTGATTCGATGATTGCTATTTTAGGTGTGTTTCGTTGATGTGAAATTAGATTTTGTCTTACGTAATGATGCATCTGTTATTAGAGTAGTATGATGTGTGATATTAATAATAATACCTGACGGATATCTGAAATGGAAATATTTTAAGATAACTGTCGCCGAATATAGTGAGAGTTATTTGGGTTGTTGGAATTTCTAATGTTGTTTTGGAGCTTAAATATCCATAACGATAATCTTTGCCATTTTATTAATATTGGATGTGAGAGTAAGATGAATTAGCAAAATTATTACAAATTTTGGTATAGTTAATTGTTTTGATATATAGATTTTGTCTTTTCAAAAGAAGATATCTCCCATTGTTCTGGAGATTGTTGCCGGAATAAAGTTTCATATTTTGAGGCATTTTTTTGATCTTTTGCGGCAAAATAACAAATAGCAAGTGTTGCATATTTCCATTTTAATTCTTCTGGCTCATTTTTGGCTAAGGATTGGTGTATGGTATAGATAATATCCGCTTGGATTTTTTGCGCAAAAATTTTATAATATGTTTGTTCTTCTCCAGTTTCCTTTTTAGATTTCATATACAGGCAATTAGCATAATTTTCTCCAGTATAGTAATCTTTATAGATATTCCAGCCTTTTGCGTAATTGTCTATTGCATAATCTAAGTAGTTCGCATCTTTTGTAATATTCCATAATCTTTTGTAGATAGCACCTTTAACTCCTAAAGTTTCAGTGTCGGATTGATTCTCAATCTTATTGATGATCGTTAGGGCGCTCGTTAGCGCACATAGTTCAGATGGTTGCTCGCTTTTGTATAGGCATAAAGCTTGTTGCTGGATATAATATTTTTCATTTTTAGCTTTTTCGCTTAATTTGGCCCATACTTTTGCAGCTTCTGAGAAATTGTTCTCAGACATATATTTTTTAGCTTTTGTCGTTAATGCGTAAATTGTATTTTCTTTATTGCGCAACTCTCCGATAATATTTTTAATATCTTGATCTGATAAGGTAGGCTGATTAATTTGGGGAATATATGTATACAATGGACTATCTGTTTGGGGATTAGCAAGAATATTGGTAATAAGTGTTTTTAATGCCTGTGTGCATCTTTTTGCTTCCGTATCTGAAATTTCATTGCCGAGATGTTTATAGTTCAATATTCGGCAATGACTGATATCAAATGGAATCATACCTGCATCTTCGCGAATGATAATAGTTGAATATGGTTTTAAAGTGTGTCGAACCCCTAATTCGTATATTGCATTGGGATTATAAGTTGATATATCGGCAATTACTATTTCCGCACGATATAATAGAGCATACATACTTTTGTCTATGATTCCAGACTCAATAATTTCGTCCGCTCGAATACATATACAATTGGAACTATTCACGGCAGGTTGAATGATCTTGTTGTAGGTCGCATCTAAATCAATAGTCCTATTTGTATCGGGATCTTTTTTCTTCCCAAATCCCATTATGATAAAACATATTGGTTTTTGTTGTTCCATGGTGAATTTATTTAGGCCTAACAATTACTTTATTTGCAATTGGTTGTGTTCGCTTATCAAAGGCTTGATTTATGTATTCATTTGGATGTTTTTTGAAATCATCCCATTTAACCAACACGCAAAATCGATCCTCTTCCGCATAGAAGCAACCATGTTTATTATCGAGGTAATAATTCCTATGAAATTCTTTAATCGTAGTCCGATTATTGATATTTACAATCGAATGAGTGTCGCCACATGTCGTGCATGTTTCTATTCCTTTATAGATGCAATCATACATACTGGGTAGGACGACACCCAGTATGCCATTTCGGGAATTATTTTTTCCATTATATAGTGATGCCTGCAATTCTCGTTTAATATAGCGTTGTTCGTATTCTCCTTGATTTTCGCTGCTATATTGTCCTATCAAGAAAATAGTAACCGTAGAGTCGGATAAATAGTCTTCACGGATTTTTCTCATGATATAATCTTCATCTTCAGACTCGATGGGATCATTAAGGGATTTGTCAATCATGTCCACTTTATCCATATCACACCATTGTTGGATGTCTTTTTTGTAATTCTCATCTTCCGTTTTAAACGAGATATAACATTTGTGTCCCATTTTATATTAAATTATGTAATATATTAGCAAATATAGTAATTCTTTCAATAGATTAGATTTTTGAGTATATTTTAGAGCTTACTTTTTTCGATCGGGTGTTTATATTTGATAGGACACTCGTCGATGTTGCCAGAAAGAATATTTGCATGACTTCTGAGACTAGGAATGGGTTAATTAGTTTTATGTGGGAGAAATATTTGAATTTCTATATCTCGTTAATTACATTATATTGGATTTACCGGCTTAATTAATTGGCCTCTGTGCAATTGTTTGAAACAGAATAATCATTAAATTATTTTAGCATTGAAATATCCCAATAGGCTCGATTATTCAGTACCGGATCATTTTTAGGTAGGTCAATTCCGGCATAGCTCATTTGACGGAGAAATTGTTCTCGACATCGAGAACTGCTGAATAAATTGTTAGGATTGATCCCAGCCATATTTATGTGAAGTTCGACGGTGCCACCTTTATTAAAATGGAATCCGTTTCCTCTGTCAATATTCTGTTTTGCAGTTAAAATAAATGTAGCCATTATTTTATTCCTTTTTTCAGTTCTTGAATTGCGATTTCGGGCTCTTTGAGAATCCAATCCATGGTTAGCAGAGCAGCCGGATATTTCATGCCCCACTGTTGCATGAATTGAGCGACTGAATATCCTTCTGCCGAAAAGTCAACAATTTCTTCGGTGTCGAGCCAACGCCGCAAGGCGACATCTAACGGAGATGACAAGTGCATTAAATCATCAGCGACGAGTGCGGCATTACGAGGTTTGTATCCGCGCTCCGCAAGTACGGAGATAATCGTATTCTTATTCATTTATGCGGTTAATTTATCATTCAATTTCTCTATAACGTCTTGTGCGAATTGTCGGGCATCGGTTTCCTGAGGCTGGAAACGGTACAGTCGAGCACCGAGTTCGCTTGCATCGCCACTGTAATAACCACAAGATTCATTTTCCCGCCAACTGTCGATCTCGCTACGGCGAGGATGAACCTCCCGTTCGTTCATGTTGTAATCCTGATAGGCATGACGCCCCTCGTGGATAAGTGTGTCGAGAATCTCTTGGAAGATTTCGGGATTTCGGGAAGAGGCTTCCAGATAGGTACTGTTAATGGTTATTGTTTTATCGGTTGGATT